>CAWIXM010000026.1:0-108064 GCA_963840055.1 uncultured Alphaproteobacteria bacterium
GCTAGCCATCTGGCAACGATCCTGGCAACAATCTGCAAATTTCGCCCGGCGTTGTAGCGCACGAACACAGGGCGGGGATAATTCCTCCCAAGCCGACCAAGATCGGGGGAGCGCGCCGCTGGTCGTTAATTTTTACCCCGCTTTGCGGACGCTCAATTTCTCCACCCGTTTCTGGTGGTAGATCGAATAAATTTCGGAGGCAACAATGATCACCTATTGCAGCGACGGCTTTCGGGCGATCAAACACGGCGAGCATGGCATCGACGGTCCGCTGGCGGCTGCCGTAGCATTTGCAGCGAGACTGGCGCACCGGGAGTTCGGCCAAGGCGGCTATTGCCGGACGATACGGCTCGATAACCTTTCCCGCGATGGTAGGCACGGCCGTTACCAGGCTTTCATCGGCGCATCGCCGCAGCGGCACCCGACTGCCGGCCACAACGTGTGGATCGAGGTCGATATCAAACCAGTCGCCGATGGCGCCGACTAACGGTGCGCGGCCAATTGGCGGGGCGGCCCCTGTGGGCATGCGGCCGGGGTCGCTCGGGCCGCGCCCCCTGCTCGCGACCGCAGATGTACCGGCATGGGCGGGGAACCTGACAACCTGCTTTGCGTTTGACGAGCGTGAGAGCTGCGCGACACTCTCTCCGGCGGGCCGTCGGACGCGGTGCCTCCCCCCTCACCCCAAGACAGTCTACGGCCCGCCGTAATGCCTTCCCCTCCCGATCCTCCAATGACGGTCGGCAATATGCGCGCGCGGCGTGCTAGCTCGCCGTGACGTGGTCTTCTGTGACCCCGCGTACGGTAATCCGGCCACCGGCTCGACTGCGCTATCAACGGGGTCATCAATTGCCTGTGACACCCATGCCCATTGGCGCACTCCTTGATCGTTGGCATCCAGAGGCCAGATGATGTTATCGAAAGCAATACGAATTATCGGCGCCGTTCTCGCGATCCTAGTGCTCATCGTTCTTTGCCTCATACTAGGCCGTGTTGACGGTTTTTGACAGAGGAATCGAGTTTTGATTCAAGGCTGCCTTTCTGAAGGAGGCAGCATTGAGTCGCGGCGATCTGACGGACGCGCAATGGCGGATTCTTGATCCCTTTCTCCCCGACCGTGGCGAGCGCGGCCCGGAGATCGAAGACAAGCGACGCACGGTCAACGGCATTTTATGGGTGCTGCGCACCGGCGCCCCCTGGCGCGACATGCCGGAACGGTACGGCTATTGGAATTCTGTGTACGTGCGCTTCTCGCGCTGGAGCAAGCTCGGGGTGTGGGACGCGGCGTTCGAAACCTTGGCGAGTCTGGGGCCTCCGGCCGACGAGGAACATGCCATCGATTCCACGATTGTGCGGGCGCACCAGCATGCAGCCGGCGTAAAAGGGGGAATCAAAGTCAGGAGGCGCTCGGCCGTTCGCGGGGCGGCTTCTCGACCAAAGTCCACCTCCGCACCAACGCCAAAGGGGACCCGCTGACTTTCGATGTGACACCCGGCGAGGCGCACGAAGTCAAAGGCTACGATGCGCTGATGGAGCTTCACGATGTCGATCCCGACAGGCTTCTCGGCGACAAGGGTTACGATAGCGATGAGATTCGCGACGATCTGACCGACCGCGGCATTGACCCCGTCATCCCACCGCGATCAAACCGCAAGACGCCGATCAATTACGACCGCGAAGCCTACAAGCGCCGGAATCTCATCGAGCGGTGCGTCAACCGCCTCAAACAATTCCGTCGCATCGCCACTCGCTACGAGAAAACCGCCAGGGCCTATCTGTCGATGCTATGTATCGCCTCAACAATGCTCTGGCTGAAAACTGTCAACACGGCCTAGTCATCGATCCGCCGCCCTTCAGGCTATGGGACCAGGACAAGTTCGTCCTCTCGGTCGAAGCACCCCCGGCGCTCGACCCCAATCTTGCTGGGTCGATCGAACGCGGTCTCGCCTGCAAGCTTAAACTCCATGCCGATATGAGCGGCCGTTTCGGTCGGCCAGTGATAAACTTTTTCGACTGGCTAAAACACCTGAAACAAGGTGTGCCACAAAGAGCTTATAACCTTTATGGGACTAAGGAGGATCGCTCCTGGGCGATCAAGGTCGATCGCACAACAAACAAGTTATGCTGGTCAAAGGCGGGAGATGCGGCAGTCGGTATAACCGATCCTTATTGTGGCCCCGACATCATTCGCGAAGATGCCACCCGCATTGAGGCGCTCCAAGCCAACAAGTATGGAACAGTTATTGCTGTCTCCTTCGATAAGAAGAGCTACACAGCGACGATCGCGAATCTCGATTGGTCGGTGCCACCTGCCACTGCCTGGATCGAATATCTGGAATGTCATTGAAGATCGCGTGAGTGGCCAAGATTACAATTAGCGCTTGACCGCGGCGTGCGGGGGGCCCGGTCAACCCGGCAACATCCGCCCGAGCGCCTGCGCGTACTTGACGGGCGCACCGGTCCGCGGCCGCCCGCCGAGGAAGCCCAGTGTGCGCATTGCCCGGCGAACTCGTGGGACGCTCGCGCCCACATCCGCGGCGATGGAGGCGATCAGCGGGCTGCCGCTCGCTTGGCAGAAAGCATAGGTCAGCCCGAAGGCCTCGCGGCTCCCGAAGAGCTTGGCGCCCGACGGCAGGTAAAGCTTCGCCGCGCGGCGCCCCACGAGCGGACAGACGAACCACCACCGCCGCCCACCGTAGTTCGGCCGCGTGCTCACCAGCCGCACCATGCAGTTTACCCGCTCGCCGTCCACGCGGTATCGCAGCCGGAGCCACGGACAGTCGGGCTCCGTGAGGTCCGCCTCATAGCTCACGAGCGCGTGCGGCCGGTCTTCCCCCTCGTACGTCCACCCCCATGTGCCGCCCGTCCGCTCGCCGGGCACGAGCGCCCCCGCCCGCATGAGCGCGGAGACGCTGAGGACCAGCGAGGCCTCCACCGTCGAGCGCTTCGGCCCCTGCCACCCGCTGCCACAGCCCCCCACCGCTTGCTCCTAAATCATTAAGCGTTCGCCCCGCAGGGCATTGACATTATAGGGTATTTATTCCTAAAATGATAACACACTCGCAAATACGACAGAATTCCCAATTGCGTAGTTGAGAGACCACATGACACGAGATTTAGATACAGCAGCCCACGCACCCATCCTGATGCTCACACTCTCACCAGCGATGATCGCGGCTGGCGTGGATATGCTGGATCGTCTTGAGGGAGTTCCGATCCTACGAGCGGAGCTGGTATCGGAAGTTTTTGCGGCAATGGTTCGTAGCCATAAGCCTTTAGCCCGGATCATGCATGACGCGAGGCTTTTTTCAGGTCGGGCGAGCTGACGCGCGCCGACGTTCCGTCCGGCGGGATCGGTGTGAGGACACTCGCTGTGCGACGCGTTTGGGTTGATCTGCCATGTCGGCGGCTCGACGGGGCACACGGCCCCGCGGCCTATGGGCCGGACGGCATGAGGCCGAGGGCGACGGTGCGGAACAGCGCGCCCTCCGGGCAACTCGTCGGCAGATGAACGCGGATGCGGGCGAGATGCTCGATCACGCGCGCGCCGATCGTGATCAGGCGCTCTCTTATCGTCGCGAACTCGCACTTGGCGAGCGGATTGCTCCGCGGGATCGCGGCGCGCACGCCATGCATCAGCCAGAATGCGGCGGTGTGGAGGACGAGCCGCACCTGATTGGCGGTCGCGCTGTGACACGACATGCGATCCGACGCCAACTGCGCCTTGTGCAGCTTGATCAGGTTCTCCATCTGCCCGCGCCGGCAATAGACGTTCTCGTAAAGATGCCGCGCCGAGCCCTTGAGCGAGGTGACGACGTAGCGGATGTCGACCTCCTGGCGCATGCCGGTCGACCCTGCGACCGGCTGCAGCGAGCACTCGAGCCGCGCCACGACTTTGCGCGGCCGTCTCCAGCTGCCGGCCTGGTGCAGGAAGCTCGCATAGGTGCGCAGCTTCGGCTTGCTGCTCATCGCATGATAAAAGCGCAGATTGACCGCGGTCTCCGCCACCAGGGCGTCGAGTGCGGCATTGCCGGCAAGGCCAAAAATGTAGTCCGCACCGTGCTCCTCCGCCCAGTCCATCGCCTCGACCCGGCCGTAATGGCTGTCGCCGCGCCACACCAGGCGGGTCTTCGGCCAATGGCGGCGCAGGCGCTTGCTCACATGCTTGATGACGGTGCACACCTCGCTGCCCTTGGGGGTGCGTGCCGGGCGCAGGATCGCCGCCACCGGCGTGCCGCTCGCCACGTGATAGATGTGCATCGATGCGAAGCCGCGCTCGTCGTGATGCGCGTTCCAGAACGCAAGCTGCTGGCCGCCATGCGCCGCGCAGAACGTGTCGTCGACGTCGAGCACCTCCAGCTTGCCCGGCTTCACCGTCGCGCCGAACTGATCAAGCAGCGCCGCAGACAGCCGCCCTGCCGCGGTCTTGCTCGGCGCATTCTCCAGGCGAGAGATGGTCGATTGCGACGCCAGCGGCGCCCCGGTCTGCGGACAGCGGCCAACCGCGACCTTCATCAAAGGATCATGCCGCAGCCGGTCGAGGTCGATGGCGTCCTCGTAGCCGCACGCAATCGCCGACGCGCGCGCCATCACCATCTCGAACATCGCGTGCCGCACCCGGTCCGGATCGCGGCGATCCGGCATCGCCTCCGCAAGCCGTCGGCACACCCCGAGCTTGCGCTCCGCCTCTCGCAACAGCAGCAGACCGCCAGCCGAGGACTGATTGCCGCCGGCAAAATCTACTGTGAGTTTCTTACGCCGGACAGATGGAAGCTCGAAGGGAAGCAGCGTATCGTCGCTCATGGCGGCTGTGGCGCAGGGCCGATCCAAATCGCAATTCGCTCAAACACCGACTTGCTACGTGAATCGCTCGTCTCTTGCCACAGCCGTCTCTCAATTCCTCACCGTTATGCATAATCCAGGTTAGCTCTGCCGAGAGGCGCTTCCTTGGCGTTGATCGATATCGAAGATGTAGGTTGATCTTTGCTGCTTGAGTGCGCCCCGCTTCGATCTTGTCCGCTAGGTCGCGAAGCTTGGCGAATGGCAAGGCGTGATACTCACGTTCGGCCGAACGTCTTTTGCGCTTCACGAGCATCAAATCAGTCTTGTCGACTATGAGCGTTGGGTAGGCTTCGCCATGTAGAACTACATTTCGCACCTGCCAGCACCAGCGAAAATACTTGAGCAAATTTTCAACACGATCTTTGACCTTTGCGTTTTTCTCAAATGTGTCAAAGACCTGCTTTACGGCATCGGGCCGACGATCTTCTGGAAGCCCAAGATAGTAAAATTCGCACAGTCGCTCGGGAAATCCCTGTCGTCGCAGGTGGTGCATGTAGATGTCGAATAGAATGCGCTCAAAGCTGTTGTAGCAGCTTGAGATCACGCCGATCGCGTGAAGGCATTCCGCGGGGCCAGGATAAAAGTTAGGATATTTGGGCCAGTCATCTACGGATTCGGTCATGGCAAAAACTCCCGACACCGATGAGTTCAGCTATTAGGAAACGCGTGAGCGCATGCAGCCTATAATGCGAGCGCTTTCGCTGGTTCCCCGACGCCGCTGAAGGATATCGCGAACCGGAACGGGGAGTCTCGCCAACTGCCCGAGCGCAAGCCTAGCGATCCCAAATCCGTTTGATCGGCCGCTTCGGCTCTTTGCAATGCCTGCGCCGCCAGCGAAAAAACTGTTTCGCGTGTAAGGAAAAATCTGGCTTAATGAGGTTGCCGGTACGTGAGGCGCTTGCCTTCACCACCTTGCACGGTGAGTACTTCTTGCGATCCGATCTTCCGTGCGATGAGCGCGCCTCGGCCGAGCGTGTCACTTGTGTCACGTCGTCCTATTATCGGTGCTACGCGCGCGTACGGTCCATATAGGAGGAAGTGTCACAAGTGACACGCGCCCGCGCCGGCATCACTTGACCTTGAGTCCGGAGAAGCCGCGCCCCGCGTGTCTGCGCTGAGGGCGAAAGCCGCGTGCCTCCATCGCCTGAACGAGCGTCTTCGGCGACCCGACCGGCTCACCAGCCGCAATCGCCCACGCTGTCCAGTTGGCGTAGAGAGCGCTCCGCGTTTCCCAGGCCTGCGGGTCGCGCTCGCAGCAGTCGTCGATCCACGCCGCGACCGCGTCCTCCGCCTCGAAGTACGACGCGGTCGCCTCCTTCACGACCTCCGGGGGTTGCAGCCCCTTGGCCTGCCACTCGCGGCAGCCCTCAATCATCCAGGCCAGAATGCCCGGCCATTCGGCCCCGAGCTTCTCGGTGAGCTGCAGGTCGCGCTCCTCGGGCGGGATCGTCACCGCGAACGGCACGAGGTGCAGCCGGCGGCGGATCGCCTCGTCCACCGAACGTAGGCCCGGCTTGTGATTGCCGGCGATCATGAGCTTGAAGGACGGCGTGAACTGGAAGAAGTCCTGCCGCATGAACCGCGCGCTAATCCTGTCCCCGCCAGTGAGCGCCGCATCTCGCCAGTGCGCAGATCGACGATGCCGCCCGGCGTATTGAGCGCCCACGGGTCGGCGTCCCACTGGTCGGTCGTGGCGGCGAGCCGACGGTCGGCCCGCGCCAGCCGCTCGACCGCGGCGACGGTCGCCCCGCTCGCCAGCGCTTTGGCGACCCTCGGCTCATTACACATTGCTGCCTCATCGCGGCAGACGGAGCGGGCGAGATTGACGGCGACGAGGGTCTCGTCGAACCGCCAGCAAACGCCGTCCCAGTGCAGCCAGCGCCCCCAGGCATCGACGTAGCGCAGACGCCCTGCGTGCTGTCCTGCGAACCCCAGCGCGAGTGCATCATCGCTGAAAGGCGGGGGCGCCCTGCCGACGACGCGAGCGGCGCTAACGGATGCTTGTGAGGTCATGTCGGCCCGCCTGCGCGGCAGAGCAGCGCGACCGGCGCCCGCTGACCATGCCGGACCAGCTCACAGCCGCGCGACGACAGATCGCGTCGCTTGAAGACGCGCTCGCCGGTCAGCGGCTTGCCGGTTGCGAGCGCCAGGCATTGCGCGATGCGAACCGACGTTTTTCCGACCGCGCCAGGCCCGCCCAGCATTGAGGCGTTCCCTTTGCAGAAGATGGCGCCGAGCAGGAATTGCCGCGGCGGCAGGCTGGCGAGATCGTCGATATCCCGGCCGGCGTTCCAAACCTTCAGGGCTGCGTCCGCCATTACGCCGCCCCCTTGGCCCGCCCCGCTGCACGGCACGCGCCAGGAAGCGATCTGTCCGCTGCGGGCTGGGTCGGTAGTCGCGACGGCCTTTGCGCGATCCTCGGCCGCCCCGTGCAGCGCTGGCGGTACTTTCCGAGCCGCAGCCCCGGAGCGCCGCTCGGCCGGTCCTCGATCGCCAGCCCGGCGGCCACCCCGATGCGCGCCCGGAGCGCATCGACGATCGTGTCGTCGCGATGCGCGATGCCCTGCGCGAGCAACGCCCGCGCCGCGTCGAGTAGCGGGGCCTCAGAGACGCATTTCACTTCGCCCGCGAACCGGGCCTCAAACGCATTCGGATGCTTGGCGCCGTCCGAGCGGATGTGCGGCGAGACCGAGATGAGGTGGGCTCTCGCAGCTTGTGTCGCGCTCGCTCGCGCGACTGTCGCCCCGCGACCACCGTGCATCGAGGCGGTCATCGGACTGCCCCGCCGGTGACCTCGATCGCGGGAAGCCGATCGATGAATGCACGCAGATCATCAGCGAGCACAAGGGTTCGGCGCCCGCGCTTGACCGCGCGCAGCTTTCCCGACTTGATCGCTTCGTAAAGCGCCGTTCGTCCGATGTTTGCGACAGTGCAGGCCTGCGCAACTGAATACGCGATTGGGGTTTGCACGTTTTGTCCGCCACTTTAGGGCCGGGATGGTCCCGGCGACCGCGCCGATGTCCGTTATCGGCCATTCCAAAGTGGCGAGTGGTATGTTCCGGAATTAGTGTGCGTTCATGATTTCCGGAATTTCTTGCCAAGCACATCGGCGCGAACATCTTCAATCGCTTTCCGGAATGACGAGTTGATCCAGTCAATGTACCGCTTCGCATCTTGCAGTCGGCTTTCTAACGTCTCGATCCACTGCTTCTGAGTACCTGTGTGATTGGCGGGCCGCCCCCAAGTGCTCGCCCATTCCGAATTATTTGAAATGAATTTCAGCGCCTGGCGATCATTGAAGTTGTGCTTGTTCTTGACCGTCTGCACCGCGTTATTGAGGGCCTCTAGTTTGCCGCCGTGCCATTCCTTCTTCCGGCCTCTTTTTGTTTTTTTCTCCGGCACTATCTTGAAGCCGGGGACATGCTCATACGCAAGCGCCCACGCAAGCGCCCACGCGTCATCTTCGTCCGCGATGTTGTGGTGTTTCATCAACAATGACATTTTGTGCAGCAGGGTCTGGGCGACTTTCTCCTCGGTTTCCCGCTCCTGTCGTTTGTAATCGCGCCAAAACTGCCGCACTCGCTTTTTCGTGACCGCCCCCCAGAAAGTAGGCGGATCGTGCCAAACAATTGGTTTCGCTAATTCACCGCCATAACGGCGCCGTCGTTGCTCAGCCATAGCAACCGCCTCCACCGCCCACGCATCGGCATAGAACGCCGGACAGCGACGGTTGGCCGACCGGCCCCGCGCCTATCTGTTGTTTAGCACTGCGTAGCCAATTCCGTCGTTCTCGATTCACATCGCCGTCGGCGACGTCAATGCACTCATGAAGGCGGGCAGCCATAGCTCATGGACGCATAGTGCGTGTGAGCTGCTGGCGCTGAGGCAGATGGCCGCCACCGTATCACGCAAATTCGGCGATCTGCGACAACTCCGCAGGACGCACGGCTCTTAATTCGTCGCCGTTCCTTGTCATCATCCCCCCGCGTCGCCGAACCTGACGACCTTCCGACCTTTCGTCAAACCGTCGAGATAATCCGCCCAGTGCTGCATCATGCGCCGGCGCTCGGCGAGATATTGCGCGTGGTTGTACGCGGCGCGGACCTTGTTGCGCTCGTCATGCGCCAACTGCCGTTCGATCCAGTCCTGGTGGAAGCCCATTTCGTTGAGCAGGGTTGAGGCGACACCCCGGAATCCATGAACCGTCGCACGACCGTGATACCCCATCCGATAAAGCGCATAGAGCATCGTGTTGTTGCTCATAAAACCCTCGACCCCCTTCGACGGAAACAGGAACGGGCTGTTGCCTGCCAGAGGCCGAAGCTCCTTCAGCACCTCGACCGCCTGTCGCGACAGGGGCACGATGTGCGGCGCTCGCATCTTCATGCGCTCTGCTGGGATGCGCCACTCGCCTGCCTCAAGGTCGAACTCATCCCACCGTGCCGCGCGTAACTCACCGGTGCGCACGAAGGTGAGGGTCATCAGGCGGAGCGCCAGTCGGGTGCGCGGCTCTCCGTCGTACGTTGACAGCGCTCGCAGGAAGCCCGGAAGCTCCTCGCGCGGCATCGCCCTGTGGTGCTGTTGCCGGCCGGCCGATTTCAGTGCGCCCTTAAGGTCGGCGGCCGGGTCCCGTCTCGCCCGTCCGGTCGCGATCGCATAGCGAAACACCTGTCCGACCGTCTGCCGCAGCCGCTTGGCAATGTCGAGCGCGCCGCGGCCTTCTACCCTCGGCAACACGTCGAGCAATTCCGGCGCCTCGATCTCGGCGATCGGACGCGAGCCAATCGCCGGAAACACGTCAGCCTCCAAGCGCACCATGACATGCCGGGCATAACCCGGCGTCCAGCCGTCCTTCTGATTGGCATGCCACTCCCGCGCCAGCGCCTCGAACGTGTTATCCGCCGAGAGCTTCGCCGCGCGCCTTTCGTCCTTCCGCGCCTGGGACGGATCGATGCCCGCCGCGAGCTGCCGTTTAGCCGCGTCGCGCGCGGCTCGGGCATCGGCCAAGGGGACGGCGGGGTAGGCGCCGAGGGCGAGCGTCTTCTGTTTCCCGCCGAACCGATACGCCATCCGCCAATAGCAACCGCCCCTGGGGTCGACCAGAAGGTGGAGACCGCCGCCGTCACTTAACTTGCGCGGGCGAGCGCCCGGCTTGGCTTTGCGACACAGGACATCGGTGAGAGGCATGTTGGTATCTCGGCAGGAACGCGACAGAGTGTGCCAACATATATACCAACAATTTTTCCGGATACCAGAAGACTACCGCGAACGCCATCGCACCGGAGCGGAGAAATTATCCTTGTCTGGCAGCGATATTGTCGTACCCTGACGGACCGGAGCGGACAGTTGCGGACCATGATATGGTGGGCGGTGACGGACTCGAACCGCCGGCCCTCTCGGTGTAAACGAGATGCTCTACCAACTGAGCTAACCGCCCGCGCGCGAATTATCGCGGCTTCGCGCCATTGCGCAAGCGCGTTCGGGGGGCCCGAAAAAGCCGGCGACGATCTCGGTCCGCGCACGGGGCACCCCGCCGCTCTGCAATAGCTCCGAGTTTCGAAACACGCGTGCAGCTGTCCGGCCCGCTTTTCCGGGCGCCCGCGAGTGTGACCGAATCACAACTCCCGCCCGTCAAATGCGTCAGGCTTTGACAAGCTTGGCCGCCCAACAACCTGGAAATGTTAGAGTTCGAGGCGCTGGGGCTGGGGGGTCACATGCGAAGGTTTTGCCTTGCTGGCGTTTCGTTGATCGCATTGGCGGCGATGGCGCCGGCGAGCGCGGCGGATCTGCCGGTAAGCCCCCTGCCGGCCGTTCCCCTCTGGAGCTGGACCGGCTTCTATTTCGGCTCTCATATCGGCGAGGCCTGGGCGCGCAAGAACTGGCAGAACGCCGACGGCTTCTTCGGACCGGCGGGTCCGTTCGCGATAGACTTCGCTCCATTCGCGGGGGCCGGCACCTCCGGCGGCGTCTTCGGCGGCCTGCAAGCCGGTTACAATCTCCAATACGGTCCTGTCGTGTGGGGCCTCGAACTCGAGGGAAGCACCGCCGATCTCGATGGCAACGCGCGCTGCGCGGTTGCCTCTTACCTCTGCAACAGCCGCATCGACTATATGGGGACGCTGACCGGACGGGTCGGCTACGCGTTCGGCAACACGCTGCTCTACGTCAAGGGCGGCGGCGCCTACGCGCATGATACGTATCTCATGACCGCGTTCGAATTTCCCCAAGTCTTCAATGCCAACGACAACCGTTTTGGTTGGACGGCCGGCATCGGCGTCGAATACGCCTTCACTCCCGCGTGGTCGACCAAGCTCGAATTCGACTATCTCGACTTCGGCAGCGGCTCCACCACGTTCATTGCGCAAGCGCCGACCTTCTATCAATCCAACATTGCGATCGACCAGACGGTTTATCGCCTGAAGGCCGGGATCAATTACAGGTTCGACTGGAGTATGCTGGGTTTTGCCCCGCCGGCAAACGCGCCGGCGGTGGTCGCTGCTGCCTTCTCGCCTGACAGCGCTCTCGCGCCTGCGGTCCCCGCATGGACCGTCGAAGCCGGTGTGCGCTACTGGTACAGCAATGGCCGCTATCAGAAGAACTTGTTCGATACCGATGTCGCCGGGCGGCTGAACTCACGGCTCAGCTACGACGACATGCCCAGCCATGCCGGCGAGGCGTTCGGCCGCTTCGACCATAATAACGGCCTGTTCATCAAAGCCAATCTCGGCGTCGGCGATCTCGTTGACGGCACGCTCCACGACGAGGACTTTCCTGCCTTCGTCTACTATTCGAACACGGTTTCGAATATGAAGGACGGCCGTATGCGCTATGGCAGCGCCGATGCCGGCTACAACTTCCTGACCAGTCCGCTGGGAAAGCTCGGAGCGTATATCGGCTACCGCTATTTCTATGAACGCGGCAATGGTTTCGGATGCCGCCAGACCGCGACGGACGTGGTTTGCGTACCGACGATCTCGGCGGACTATCTCGGCCTGAGCGAGACCGAGACTTGGCGCGGGGTGGCGGTCGGCTTGAACACGCAAATGCAGCTTGCCGACCGCGTCCGGCTCGAAATGGACGGCGCGATCCTGCCCTATGTCAATCGCTACGGTTTCGACAATCATTGGTTCCGGCCGGACATCAATCCGCAGCTGGAGCTCGCCCACGGCTGGGGCGCTCAGTTCGAAGCCATCCTTTCGTATGCAGTGACGCCGCAGTGGAGCGTCGGTCTCGGGGGACGATACTGGTACTTCACCACCACCGAGGGCAGCGTACAGTTCCCGGGAAGCGTGCCGGATTCTCCAATGAAGTTCTCCGCCGAACGGTACGGCGGCTTCTTGCAGACCTCATACAAGCTCGGCGGCGGGTTCGGCTCCGCGCCCGGCATGAGCGCGCCCGCAGGCATTTTCAAAGCTCCGCCGCTGATCACGCCGGTATGGGACTGGACCGGCCTCTATGGCGGCGCTCACGTCGGCGGCGCATGGGGACGGAAGGAGTGGTCGCCGACTTCGGGATACTTCACCCATCCCGACTTCACTCCGTTCGTCGGCTGGGGCGATGTCGACGGATTCGTTGGCGGCGGACAGGTCGGCGCCAACTATCAGATCGCCAATTGGGTGCTCGGCCTCGAAGGCGAGTTCAGCTGGTCCGATCTCGATGGTTATGCGCCTTGCGCAGGGTTCTTCACCTGCCACACGCGCACCGACAACGTGGCTACGGCCGCCGGCCGCCTCGGCTACGCCTACGGCAATCTGCTCATCTATTCGAAAGCAGGGGCTGCGTGGGCCTGGGACAGGCATGACGTCGTCGCCGCCTTCGAAACAGGAAACGTATTCACCGCAGACGTGACCCGGACGGGTTGGATGGTCGGATCGGGCCTCGAATACGGCTTCACTCCCAACTGGTCGGCGAAGATCGAATACAATTACCTGGACTTCGGAACCAACTCGATCGCGTTCACCGATCAGGTCGGCAACAGCTCGACCATCGACATGAAGCAGACCATTCAAACGGTGAAAGTCGGAACGAACTATCGGTTCAATTGGGCGGCGCCCGCCGCGGCCTATGCGGCACCGGCGGCGGGTTTGGTGGTCCCAGCACCGTTGCCTGAGGCGCCTTTCACCTGGACGGGCATTTACATGGGCCTCCATACTGGCGCAGCCCATTACGACACCGACTGGAGCAACCCATTCGGCCCGCAGGTATTCGGCGACACGATCGGCGCCGGCGGCTGGCTCGCGGGCGGCCAGCTCGGCTTCAATTACCAGACCGCCGTCTTGGTGCTGGGTTTGGAAGCCGACGCCAGCGCGGCCTATCTCGACGGGAGCAACACCTGCCTTGTGGGCCTCGATCCCAGGGTCGGCGGCGTGAACTGCACCGCCAAAGTCAATGCGCTTGGCACTGCAGCCGCCCGCATCGGCTATGCGTTCGACCGCACGCTCCTCTATATCAAAGGCGGCGGCGCGTGGGCCGATAACACGTTCGAACTCAACCTGGTCGGGGTTGGCGCGTCCAATTACGAGGTCAGTTCCGGCCGGTTTGGTTGGACAGTCGGCGGCGGCGTCGAACACGTCCTGTTCCCGAATGTCACCGCCAAGCTCGAATACAATTATCTAGCCCTCGGCAGTCACAGCGTCGCATTCAACGTTCCGCCGGCGTTTTCAGTCATCAACAACCTGTCCATCGGGCAGGACATTCACGCCGTCAAGCTCGGCGTCAATTATCTGTTCAACTGGGGCGCGCCCGTCGTCGCAAAATACTGACGACTTACGACGCACGCGGTGGCGCTGCGCGTCCGTGCAGGCCACAAGAGAAAAGGCGGCGCAGCAGCGCCGCCTTTCTTGCCCGGTGATTTATCTCAAAAAGCTTCCGCCTTTCGCGATGTGCATCAATGCGCGGTGAGCTGAGAGGACTCCTCCTCGACCGGCGCATCCGCCACCTTTTCCTTCGCCTCGTCCCATTCCACCAGCTCGGGCTGGCGGGTGAGCGCCCGATCGAGCACCTCGTCCATTCGGGTGACCGGAACGACTTCGAGCCCGGTCTTGACGCTGTCGGAGATCTCGACGAGGTCCTTGGCGTTCTCTTCCGGGATCAGCACCGTCTTGATGCCGCCGCGCAACGCCGCGAGCAGCTTCTCCTTCAGTCCGCCGATCGGCAGCACGCGGCCGCGCAGCGTGATCTCGCCGGTCATCGCCACGTCGCGATGCACCGGAATTCCGGTCATCACCGAGATGATCGCGGTGACCATGGCGACGCCGGCCGACGGCCCGTCCTTGGGGGTGGCGCCTTCCGGCACGTGCACGTGGATGTCACGCCTGTCGAACAGCGGCGGCTCGATGCCGAAGGCGACCGCGCGCGAGCGTACATAGGAAGCCGCAGCCGAAATCAACTCCTTCATCACGTCGCGCAGATTGCCGGTGACCGTCATCTTGCCCTTGCCGGGCATCATGACGCCTTCGACGGTGAGCAGCTCGCCGCCGGCATCGGTCCAGGCGAGCCCGGTGACGACGCCGACCTGATCCTCCGTCTCGATCTCGCCGTAACGGTGCTTGGGCACGCCGAGATAGTCGCCGATATTTTCCGCGGTGACATGCACGCTGTCCGACTTCACGGTCATCAATTCCTTGACCGCCTTGCGCTCGAGCGTTGCGATTTCACGTTCGAGATTGCGCACGCCGGCCTCACGCGTGTAGCGGCGGATGATCAGAAGCAACGCTTCGTCGTCGATCGACCACTCCTTAGCGTCGAGGCCATGCTTGATCAGCGTGTTCGGAATCAGGTGCCGCCGCGCGATCTGCACCTTTTCGTCTTCGGTGTAGCCGGCGATGCGGATGATCTCCATGCGATCCATCAGCGGCGGCGGGATATTGAGCGTGTTCGCCGTCGTAATGAACATCACGTTGGACAGATCGTAATCGACCTCCAGATAGTGGTCGTTGAACGCGTGGTTCTGCTCCGGATCGAGCACTTCGAGCAGCGCCGAGGACGGATCGCCGCGGAAATCGGCGCCCATCTTGTCGACCTCGTCGAGCAGGAACAACGGGTTCGAGGTCTTGGCCTTGCGCATCGACTGGATGATCTTGCCGGGCATCGAGCCGATATAGGTGCGCCGGTGGCCGCGGATCTCCGCCTCGTCGCGCACCCCGCCGAGCGAGACGCGCACGAACTCGCGGCCGGTCGCGCGCGCGATCGACTTGCCGAGCGAGGTCTTGCCCACGCCCGGAGGTCCGACCAGGCACAGGATCGGTCCGGTGAGCTTGTTGGCGCGGCTCTGCACCGCGAGATACTCGACAATGCGCTCCTTGACCTTCTCAAGCCCGTAATGGTCGTTGTCGAGAATGTTCTGCGCGAGGACGAGGTCCTTCTTGACCTTGGTCTTCTTGTTCCACGGGATCGACAACAGCCAGTCGAGATAGTTGCGCACGACGGTTGCTTCGGCCGACATCGGCGACATCTGCCGCAGCTTCTTCAACTCGTGCTGCGCCTTTTCGCGCGCCTCTTTCGATAGCTTCGTCTTCTTGATCTTGTCCTCGACCTCAGTAAGCTCGTCGCGGCCTTCCTCGTCGCCGAGCTCCTTCTGGATCGCCTTCATCTGTTCGTTGAGGTAGTACTCGCGCTGGGTCTTCTCCATCTGCCGCTTGACGCGGGTGCGGATGCGCTTCTCCACCTGCAGAACCGAGATCTCGCTTTCCATCAGGCCGAGCACCTTTTCCAGCCGCTCGGTGACGATCGTCGTCTCGAGAATCGCCTGCTTGTCAGGAATCTTGACAGCCAAATGCGAGGCGACCGTATCGGCCACCTTGGCGTAGTCGTCGATCTGCTGGACGACGCCGACGACCTCGGGCGAGATCTTCTTGTTGAGCTTCACATAGCCTTCGAACTCGTTGACGACCGAGCGGGCGAGCGCTTCGGCCTCCACCTTTTCGCCCATGGTGTCGGCAAGCGCGACGGCTTCCGCCTCGTAGTATTCGGGCCGCTCCGTGTACTTGACCACGCGCGCCCGTTCGGCGCCCTCGACCAGCACTTTCACGGTGTTGTCGGGCAGCTTGAGCAACTGCAAGACGCTCGCGAGCGTCCCAACCTCGTAGATTGCGTCGGTCGCAGGGTCGTCGTCGGAGGCGTTCTTCTGCGTGGCGAGCAGGATGAACGTGTCGGACCGCATGACTTCTTCGAGGGCGCGAATCGATTTTTCGCGGCCAACGAAGAGCGGGACGATCATGTGCGGGAATACCACGATGTCGCGCAGCGGCAGCACCGGGTAGGCCCGCATCTCGCCCGGCTGGGGCAGCGCTCTTGGCCTCGAAGTCGTTGTCATGGTCTAATCCTTATTGCTACGCCCCACCCTGCGACCCGCAGAATGCGCCGTCGCAGCGGAGTGCCCGGGACCAGGTAGGGAGCGCGGAACTCGATGAAACTCCGGGGAGTTTCGACACCGCGCCGCGGCGAGGGACGAGACCCTGCCCGGGAAATCGATTTGGAACGCCTAGCTCGACATTTGAGCGTTCGCAGGCCTATAGGTGGCGACCGGCCGGGAACGTGTCAAGAACGGCAAATTCCCCCGTCTTTTATCAACTTCTATTTGCGGGCGACGCCAATACGCCCGGATGGAGCGTGACGGGTCAGGCGCTCGCGCCAGCGTCCCCTGCCCGGTCCGCATAGATGTAGAGCGGCCGCGCCGTGCCTTCGACCACCTCGCGGGAAATCACCACTTCCTCGACCCCTTCGAGGCTCGGCAGATCGAACATCGTATCGAGGAGTATACCTTCCATGATCGAACGCAACCCGCGCGCCCCGGTCTTGCGCTCGATCGCCTTGCGGGCGATCGCGCCAAGCGCTTCCTCGGCGAGGGTGAGGTCGATGCTCTCCATCTCGAACAGGCGCTGATACTGCTTGATGAGCGCGTTTTTCGGCTCCAGCAGGATGCGCTTGAGGGCGGCCTCGTCCAAGTCCTCCAGCGTGGCGACGACCGGCAGGCGGCCGACGAATTCGGGAATCAGCCCGTATTTGAGCAGGTCCTCCGGCTCAACCTCGCGGAAGATCTCGCCGGTCTTGCGGTCCTCGGGCGCCATCACCTTGGCGGAGAAGCCGATCGAGGTCGACCGCCCGCGTGCCGAAATGATCTTTTCGAGGCCTGAGAACGCGCCCCCGCACACGAACAGGATATTGGTCGTGTCGACCTGCAGGAACTCCTGCTGCGGGTGCTTGCGGCCGCCCTGGGGCGGCACCGACGCGATGGTGCCTTCCATGATTTTCAAGAGCGCCTGCTGGACGCCCTCGCCCGACACGTCGCGTGTGATCGAGGGGTTGTCGGACTTGCGGCTGATCTTGTCGATCTCGTCGATATAGACGATGCCCCGCTGCGCCCGCTCGACATTGTAGTCGGCCGACTGCAGCAGCTTGAGAATGATGTTCTCGACGTCTTCGCCGACGTAGCCCGCCTCCGTGAGCGTCGTCGCGTCCGCCATCGTGAACGGCACGTCGAGGATGCGGGCGAGCGTCTGGGCCAGCAGCGTCTTGCCCGAGCCGGTCGGTCCGATCAGCAGGATGTTCGATTTGGCAAGCTCGACATCGTTGTGCTTGGTCTGATGATTGAGTCGCTTGTAGTGATTGTGCACGGCGACCGAGAGCACCTTCTTGGCGTGTTCCTGGCCGATTACGTAGTCGTCGAGCACCTTGCGGATCTCTCGCGGCGTCGGAATCCCGTCGCGCGACTTCACCAGCGAAGACTTGTTCTCCTCGCGGATAATGTCCATGCACAGCTCGACGCACTCGTCGCAGATGAACACCGTCGGTCCGGCGATGAGCTTACGCACCTCATGCTGGCTCTTGCCGCAGAAGGAGCAGTACAGGGTGTTTTTCGAATCGCTCCCGCCAACTTTGCTCATCCGTCAATCTCCGCAGGTCCGCGCCGCCGACAGGCCTTGCCTGGCGCGTGCGATTGAACCGAACAGGACCCGTCGCGCATGGACCCTACCAAACTCGTTACAACCACCAGTGATTTCCGCCGCCTCCTTGCGCGATGCGCCTATCGAAGCACGTTAGCGCTAGGTTGATCAAGAATTCACTAATAATGAATTTTTGAAGCGCCCTCCTTGCTCAGTCACCCGAGCGGCCGTTCCCATGCAAGCCGCATTCCACCTTGGGAATGACGCGCAATCATGGCGAAATCGAAGCTTCCGGCCCCTAAAACGGCCGGTGCGCCCGCCCACCCGGCGGCAGGTCGCAAAAAAGAAGATGTTGCGCCGTTTAGGGCTTTTCTATCTCTTCGGGCCGGCGTTCGATGACGTTGTCGACGATGCCGAATTCCTTGGCCGCCTCGGCCGTAAAGAACATGTCGCGCTCGAGCGCCTCTTCGATCTTTTTCAGGGGCTGGCCCGTATGGTGGACATAAATCTCGTTCAGCCGCTTGCGCATGTTCAGGATTTCCTGGGCATGGATCATGATGTCGCTGGCCTGGCCCTGAAAGCCCCCAGACGGCTGGTGGACCATGATTCGGGCATTCGGGAGCGCATAGCGCATGTCCTTTGCGCCACCTGCGAGCAGGAGCGACCCCATCGAGGCGGCCTGGCCGACGCATAGGGTGGAGATCGCCGGTCGAATGAACTGCATCGTATCGTAGATCGCGAGCCCCGCCGTGACGACCCCGCCGGGCGAGTTGATGTACATCGCGATCTCTTTCTTCGGATTCTCCGCCTCCAGGAACATCAGCTGGGCGACGACCAGAGTCGCCATGTTGTCCTCGACGACCCCGGTAATGAAGATGATGCGCTCCTTCAGGAGCCGGGAATAGATGTCGTAGGCGCGCTCGCCCCGGTTGGTCTGTTCGACCACCATGGGCACGAGGTAGTTCATATAGGTGTCGCCAGGGTCGCGCATTTGATTTGCCTTGTCAGTGGTTAGGTGCGTGCGGCTTCGACCCGCCATGCTCCTCTAGGACCGCGACACATTTCGCGATGCATGCATCACAGATATAGCCGGATGCGCCGGCGACAAGACGCTCCACCTCAGAGGCCCGCCGCCCACAAAACGAACAGCGCAGTCGCCGCGGCGGCCACCGGCGCGCGGGCGCCAAGCCGGCCTGAAGGCCATGTGCCAAATCGCGTCATGAGCCTCGCCTCGCTGCCACCCCGTGCGCGCATGATTCCGCGCTTGGCCGGCGCCGTGCTCACGTCGCCGGGCTCGCGGCCTCGTCGTCCTTGAACAGCTCCTCGCGCGTCACCGGCTTGTTCGTTACTTGGGCAAGTTCAAGGACAAAATCCACCACTTTGTCCTCGAAGATCGGCGCGCGCACCGCCGCCAGAGCGGTGGGAGTCTTGCGGTAGTACTCCCAAATCTCCTGCTCGCGGCCGGGGAACTGACGGGCGCGCTCATGAACAGCCCGCGCAATCTCCTCGTCAGTGACCTTGATGCTGTTCTTCTCTCCGATATCGGCGAGGACCAGTCCCAGACGGACGCGCCGGTCGGCGATCCCGCGATACTCCTCCCGCGCCTTTTCCTCGGTCGTTCCTTCGTCGGCGAAGGTGTGGTTCTGCGCCTTGAGATCGGCGAGAATCGCTTCCCAGATATTCTTGAACTCCTCCTCCACCAGGGAGGGCGGCGCGGCGAACCGATGCAGCTCATCGAGCTTATCGAGGAGCGTGCGCTTGAGCTTGAGCCTGCTCTGAGCAGCGAGTTCCTGCCGCATCCGTTCCTCGACCACGGCTTCGAGCCGATCGATCGATTCGAGACCGACCGCTTTTGCGAGCTCCTCGCCGGCGAGCGCCGCTCCCGGGGTTTCGATCAAACTTACCGTGACCTCGAACACGGCCGCTTTCCCCGCGAGCTTCTCGGCGAGGTAGTTCTCGGGAAACGTCACCGTGACGCTGCGCGTCTCGCCGGCGGAAGCGCCCACCAGCTGCTCTTCGAAGCTCGGGATGAACGTGCCTGAGCCGATGACGATCGGGATGTTTTCCCCCGATCCGCCTTCGAATGTCTCGCCGTCCACGGTCCCGGTGAAGGACACGGTCACCCGATCTCCGGTCTCCGCCTTCGCCCCCTCGCCTTTGCCCAGGAAGGGACGGTTCTGCTCGCCGATACGCTGAACCGCCGCTGTCACCTCGTCCTTAGTCACATCGGCCGTCAGCCGCTCGAGCTTGATCGACTTGAAGTCGGCGAGTTCGATCGTCGGCACCACTTCGAGCGACACGGTGTACGACAGGTCGATCTTGCCGGCGACGACCTGTTCGAGTTCGTCCTTGTCCTCCGGCATCTTGATCTGCGGATCCAAGGCGAGCTTGAATCCGTGCTCGGAAATGATCTTGGCGTTTGTCTCGCGGACGAGTTCCTCGATCGCTTCCGCCATCACGGAGCGTCCATAAAGACGACGCAGGTGAGCGATCGGGACCTTGCCGGGCCGAAACCCGTTCAACCGGATATTGTCCTTGATCTGCGCCAGGCGATCGGCCAGGCGCGATTCAAGATCGGCGGCGGGAACGAATACTTGAAATTCGCGCCTGAGGCCCTCGGCGAGGGTTTGCGTCACCTGCATGTCGGTCTCGTCGGCTGTCGGTTGTTCGCAGCTGTTGTTGGCGCGCGCGGCGCACATGGGTTGATACGACCCGCTCTCGGCGGCTGGTGCGGGCGGAGGGATTTGAACCCCCACGACTTGCGTCACTGGAACCTAAATCCAGCGCGTCTACCAATTCCGCCACGCCCGCCGCGGGCAGCGTTGCGAGAACGCGAACCAGCGAGCGCGCGGCTTATATCATGGGGTTGTCGGGCGTTACATCATAAATTGCATGGACAATTGTGCTTTGCAGAAACCCACTTCCCGGGCCCGCCTTCCCAGTCGTGCGCGCCGCGGCGCTGCTCGAGAGCCAAAGATGGTAACGCCCGGCGAGGGCCGCAACCGGGCTAGTTGCTGCCGCCGTTGGGAGAAGCGATCAGGGTCCTGATGGTTTCGGCAATGGTGGAAGGGCGGTACGGCTTTTTCAGGAACACGCTGCCCGGCACCTGCGCATTCCGCTCGACCGTATATCCCGTGGCATAGATCACCGGCAGCTTCGGCTTGGACTCGCGAACCGTGGCGGCGAGCCGCCAGCCATCCATTTCGCCAGGCAGCCGGATATCGGTGAACAGCACGTCAACGGTCTGCCCGCTCTCGATGATCGACAGCGCGGCTTCGGCGGTATCCGCCTCGAGAACGGCGAAGCCCTGGTCGGTCAGCTCCTGCGAAATCATGTCGAGCACGAGCGGCTCGTCCTCGACGATGAGGACGGTGACGTCGCCATTGGAGAATGTCGCGTTTATCGGATTCATTGCAAAGCCGCCGCTTTCGAAAGGAACCGGTAAGGCAGCGTGCGTACTTGCTGCGCCGCCCCTGCGATTTGAATGCGCGGCAAATAGAGCCGCACTGTCGTGCCCTTGCCGCGTGTGCTTTCGAGTACGGCTGTCCCGTGCGATTGAACCGCAAAGCCGTAAGCCTGGCTGAGCCCGAGCCCCGTTCCCTCGCCGATAGGCTTGGTCGTGAAAAACGGTTCGAAGGCGCGGCTCGCGATTTCCTCGCTCATGCCAACTCCCGTGTCGGCGACTGCGATCTCGATCTGGTCCAGGAGGAACGGCACAAGCTCGGCCGTCGCTTTAGTTCCGGCCGCAACATTCCGCGTGGTTATGACAAGATTGCCCCCTTGTGGCATCGCGTCGCGCGCATTGACGGCAAGATTGATGACCGCGCTCTCGAGCGCATCCGGGTCCACGCGAGCCGGCCACAAGTCAAACATGAGAGTCGTGATCACGCGGATATTGCCCCCGAGCGTGCGGCGCAGGGTGTCGGCCACATGCTCGACCACATCATTGACGTTCACGACGCTCGGCGCAAGCGCCTGCCGGCGGCCGAAGGCAAGCAGACGATGAGTCAGCACTCCGGCGCGCTCGGCCCCGAGCGCTGCGCCTCGGATTGCTCGTAACAGTTGTTTGGAGTCTTCAGCCGGGAGCAAGCGCCGCGCTCGTTCCAGATTCCCGATCACCGCCGTCATCAGATTGTTGAAGTCGTGGGCGATGCCCGCCGTCAATTGACCAATCGCATCCATCTTCTGCGCTTGGTGCAGCATTTCCTCCGTCTTGCGCCGCTCGCGCCGTTCGGTTTCAAGCGCGGACAGCGCTTCGTCGCGTTGCTGGATTTGCAGGCGCAACGCTTCGTTGGCGCGGCGCAATGCTTCCGGCGAGGGGAGCGCCAACACTTTCGGCACCAGCGGCCACAGCACGACCGCCGTCCCCAGTGCGGCCACCGCGGCGACCGCCTTCACCGCGGCGCTTGCGCCGTAATAGGGCTGCCACATCGTCCACACTCCGAACGCATGAGCAACGCCACACGCGACCAGGACGATTGCGAGGCTCCAGAATATTGCGCCGAACACCATCTCCGACCGCTTCCATGCGAAAGCGGCGAGCACGCTCGCGATGGATAGAAAGGATATTGCGATCAGCGCATCGAACCCGGCATGCGACCATTGCCACGACATGCAAGCGGCCGCTGGAACTGCGCCCTGTGAATCAAGCAGTCTCGGAAGTAAGTCCATCCGCCGCCTCCCGGACAGAAAGACGCTCCCGCACGCCGACGCGACCCGAACATTGGAAATCGAGGTCCCCTGTCCTCATAGGATGGGAATTCACCGCCCAATTATGGCAAGGTTGAGCCAAGCTTGCGGCCTGTCCTTAGTTATAGTGCCTCAGGGACAGCCGCGCCGCACCGGCGCCGCGTTCGCCGCAAGCGGCGTTTCGGCTGATTTCGCAGTGGCTTGCTCAAAAAGTCGGACAACCGACAGGGGCGCCGGCAGCCCCTCCGGGGCGGCCTATTTCCTCTTCCATTACGGCGGCGTACGCAGCACCGCGCACATTTTGCTTGCCCAAAGGAAAAGAAATTCACGGCGACCGGCCTGGTCCGATGCGCTCCTCGAACAAGCGGCGATAAACCCGCGGTAGCATCTCCGAGAGGTCCTCGGCGATCAACCCATGTCCGAATGCGTTTGCAGCTTCGGCGTGGAGCCAGACCGCGGCGCTCGCGCCTTCGAAACCGGACATGCCCTGCGCCAACATGCCAACGGTCAAACCGGTCAGCACGTCGCCCGCGCCGGCCGTCGCGAGATAAGGCGGCGCGTTGGCGTTGATCGCGGCGCGGCCGTGCGGATCAGCGATCACGGTGTCGGCCCCCTTCAATAAGACGACCGCGCCGGATTGACGCGCGGCCGCACGCGCGCGGCCGAGCTTCGATAGAGGCGGCGCCTCCGCATCGATGCCACCGAACACCCGTGCGAATTCTCCCTCATGCGGGGTGAGGATGGTCGCATGCGATCCCCGCTTCTTGATCGCGGCAAACAATCGCTCCGCCTCATCAGCGAAGCTCGTCAGCGCGTCGGCGTCGAGCACCACCGCGCGCTCGCCCGCAAGCGCCGCAAGAACGAGATCGCACGTCGCAGAACCAACGCCGAGCCCGGGCCCGAGCCCGACCGCATTGAACCGGCGATCTTCGAGAAATCGCGCAAGCTCGTCGGCGCCATCGACCGGCCGCACCATCACCGCGAGATTGGTTGCTGCATTGATGGCGAGCGCGTCGCTTGGCGAGGCGATCGTCACGAGTCCGGCGCCTGCACGCAGCGCTGCGCGAGCGGCGAGGCGCGCTGCGCCCGTTGTGTGAGAGTGGCCGGAAACGATGACCGCGTGGCCGCGGCTGTATTTGTGTCCGGCCGCCGCCGGCACCGGGAATTGCTGCGCCCACAAATCGGGATTGTTGAGAAACGCTTGCGGCCGAACCTTCTCGAGCGTATCCGCGCGGATGCCGATGTCGGCGATGCGCAGATGTCCGCAATGTAACCGGCCCGGCAGCAGATAATGTCCGGGCTTGGCGCGAAAGAAGGTGACGCTCTCGACCGCGTTGACGGCGATGCCCATGGCCGCGCCGGTCGTCCCGTTGACTCCGCTGGCAAGATCGACCGCGACGATCGGGCAGCCGGCGGCATTCATCGCTTCGATCATCGCGCGCGGCAGACCTTCGACGGGCCGGTCGAGTCCTGCGCCGAACAGCGCGTCAACGATCGTCGCGGGCCGTCCGATCCGCTCGGGCGCAGCCGACACGACCGCGCCGGGCCAGCGCTGCGCCGCCTCGGCGGCGTCGCCCTTGAGCTTGGCGGCTTCGCCGACCAGCAACAGCTCGACCGCAAAGCCCCGCTCGGCGAGGTGACGCGCGGCCACGAATCCATCGCCCCCATTGTTGCCGGGTCCCGCGACCACGACGACCTTGCCGTTGGCGGGCGTGCGCGCCGCCGTCGCGTCGGCGACCGCGCGGCCGGCGTTTTCCATCAACACGATGCCAGGCGTGCCACCCGCGATGGTGAGGCGGTCGCATTCGCCCATCTCGGCGTTGGTGAGAAGCTCAATCATCGTCAGGAAGCCGTTTCAGCTGTGCGAGCGTCTGATGCGCATCGCATCGGATACCAAGGATGGGCGCATGAAGCCATGTCGGCTCGATGGATTGTTGCAATCTCGCCACGCATTTGCGCGATTGCTGCCACAAAGCCATTCTGACCGGCGACTTTAATTGGGATCGTTATGCTGAATAAGCTACTTTTAATTGCTGTTTTAAAGTCCTGCGATTCGCTGGCTCCGAAGGGGGCGGACCAGCGACCAAAGGGGGGGTAGGACGATGCGACTGCGCGTGCAGCGGCATAATGCCGTCTGTGGCAAGCGGACCGACGTTTCGGCTTCCGCCTTGGCTGAAGCGCCGTGCGCCGGCCGACCGGCGCGCGCGAACTCGGGCCCGGCGTTATTCGCGACGACGGCTCTCTCTTCGGGGGCGCTGTGCGGGCTGGCGCTGGCGGCAAGCCTCGCGCTCGCGCCGACGCCCGCCGCCGCGCAATGCGCGTCGGGCGCGGGCGGCAGTCTTACGTCTGCCGCGTGCGATGCGACCGCGGGAAGCTGGGCCACGGCAGTCGGCGCCACTGCCAACGCGAACGGTACCTTAGCGACCGCGACGGGCTTTAGCAGCAACGCGAACGGCGACGACGCGACTGCGACGGGCGTAAGCAGCTCCGCCAACGGCAACGCCGCGACCGCGACGGGCGTAGGCAGCGTAGCGGACGGCGACAACGCGACCACGACGGGCGCGTTCAGCCTCGCGAACGGCGCGGCCGCGACCGCGACGGGCTTTGGCAGCGCCGCGACCGGCGCCCAAGCGACCGCGACGGGTGCGTTTAGCACGGCGAACGGCGCCAACGCGAGCGCGTTTGGCGAGAACGCGAACGCGAACGGCGCCACCGCGACCGCGACCGGCCAGAACGCCGTCGCGAACGGCGCCAACGCGACCGCGACGGGCCAAAACGCCAATGCAAACGGCGACACCGCGACTGCGACGGGCGCGGCCAGCGCCGCGAACGGCGCCCAAGCGACCGCGACAGGCGAAAACGCCAATGCGACCGGAGCGAACGCGACCGCGACGGGCGCGTTTAGCACCGCCAACGGCACCAACGCGACCGCGACGGGCCGGAGCAGCATCGCGAACGGCGCCAACGCGACCGCGACGGGCGCTGCCGCGATTGCAAACGGCACCAACGCGAGCGCGTTTGGCGAGAACGCGAATGCCACCGGCACCCAAGCGACCGCGACAGGCGTGTTTAGCACCGCCAACGGCACCAACGCGACCACGACGGGTGCCCTCAGCTTCGCGACCGGCGACAACGCGACCGCGACGGGCCGGAGCAGCATCGCGAACGGCGAAAACGCGACCGCGACGGGCGCAAACAGCGTCGCGAACGGCACCGACGCGACCGCGACGGGCTCTAGCGCCAACGCGAACGGCGAATTCGCGACCGCGACCGGCCAGGGCAGCATCGCGAACGGCGCCAACGCGACCGCGACGGGCCAAGGCGCTGAAGCCAACGGCATCCAGGCGACCGCGACGGGCCAGGACAGCTTCGCGATCGGCGAAAACGCGACCGCGACCGGCAAGAATAGCGACGCGACCGGGTCCGACGCGACCGCGATGGGTGTAAATAGCATGGCAATCGGCGCCAACGCGACCGCAACGGGTGCCACCAGCTTCGCGATCGGCGAAAACGCGACCGCAATCGGTCAGAGCGCAAATGCGACGGGCGACAACGCGACCGCGACGGGCGCAAACAGCCTAGCGAACGGCGCGGCCGCGACCGCATTCGGCCAAAACGCAAATGCGACCGGGGCGACCGCCACCGCGATCGGCCAGCAAAGCCTCGCGAACGGCGAATTCGCGACCGCGACCGGCCAGGGCAGCATCGCGAACGGCGCCAACGCGACCGCGACGGGCCAAGGCGCCGAAGCCAACGGCATCCAGGCGACCGCGACGGGCCAGGACAGCTTCGCGATCGGCGAAAACGCGACCGCGACCGGCAAGAATAGCGACGCGACCGGGTCCGACGCGACCGCGATGGGTGTAAATAGCATGGCAATCGGCGCCAACGCGACCGCAACGGGTGCCACCAGCTTCGCGATCGGCGAAAACGCGACCGCAATCGGTCAGAGCGCAAATGCGACGGGCGACAACGCGACCGCGACAGGCCAGGGCAGCGTGGCGAACGGCGCCAGCGCCACCGCATTCGGCCAAACCTCAAATGCGACCGGCGCGACCGCCACCGCGATCGGCCAAAGCAGTGTCGCCAACGGGCTTTTGACCACGGCGCTCGGCCAGGGCGCGAACGCCACCGGCGCCGGCGCCACCGCGCTTGGCGGCGGCGCAGTGGCCACCGCGGTGGGCGCGGTCGCCATCGGGCAGACGAGCCAGGCGACCGGCGCAAACGCCATCGCCATCGGCAACGGTTCGGTCGCCACCGGTTCGATCGCGGTCGGTAATATGGCGAGCGCGGCCAATGGCGGCGCGGCGTTCGGCGACAACAGCGTGGCGACGGGATCGCTTGCAAGCGCGATCGGACCCGGCGCGCAGGCGACGTTTGCCGGTTCGACCGCGCTCGGCGCCGGCGCTGTCACCAACCGCGCCAACCAAGTGATGATCGGCGCGGCGAACGCCACCTATACTGCGCCCGGGATCGTCTCGGCGGCGAGCCTCGCGGCGCAGAACGGCTCAACCTATTTCGTCACCTCCGACCTCAACGGCAATCTCGCCGTATCGAGCATGAGCCCGGCGAACATCGTCAACAGCATCACGTCGCTGGAGGGAAATGTCGCCACGCTGCAGACGCAGGTCGCGTCGCTGCAAGGGCAAATCACCCACAACCTTACCGAGGCGCGGCGCGGCATCGCCGCCGCGGTGGCGACCCCGAGCGCGCCGATGCCTTCGGCGCCTGGAAGAACCACGTGGCAGATGCGCGGTTCGTCATTCTTGAACGAATACGGTTTTGGCTTCGCCTTCGCCCACCGCCTCAACACCGGCATCCCGCTCAGTATCGTCGGCGGCTATGGCAAATGGCGGCGGCAGCGAGCACACCGGCTATGTCGGACTCGGCGGCAAGTTTTGACGCGGCTGCGATGTCCGGACGGTACAGCGCAAGCGTGTAATTTCGTCAACGACAACTAATAGCCTTTATATCTCGGCTGGTTGGGTCAGGAAGTTGATGCAATCCGGCAACACCACGCGCGATTGTGGCCCTGAGAACCGTTTTAATTTGCCGCTTCAATTGCAACATCTGTAGCGAATAAGCTATTTTTAATTGTAGCGAATAAGCAACTAAGTGTGGCGAAGAAGCTACCTTTAATTGCCGTTTGAAAGTCCTGCGATTTGCTGGCTCCGAAGGGGGCGGACCAGCGACCAAGGGGGGGGTAGGACGATGCGACTGCGCGTGCAGCGGCACAATTCTGTTCGCATCAAGCGCATCGACGTTTCGGCGTCCGCCTTGGTTGCAGCGCCATGGGCCGGCGGACCGGCGCGCGCGAACGCGGGCCCGGCGTTATTCGCCACAACGGCTCTCTCCACGGGGGCGCTGTGCGGGCTGGCGCTCGCGGCAAGCCTCGCGCTCGCGCCGACGCCGGCCGCCGCACAATGCGTCTCAGGCGCGACTGGCAACATCGCCGACCCGGCCTGCAACACCGCCGCCGCGACCGGCGCGGATTCCACCGCGGTCGGCTTTAACGCGAACGCAACAGGCTTAAATGCCACGGCTTACGGCAATGGCGCCGTCGCCAACGGCACCAACGCGACCGCGACCGGCCAGAACGCCAATGCGAACGGCGCCTTCGCGACCGCGACCGGCCAGTTCAGCTTCGCGAACGGCACCAACGCGACCGCAACCGGCGAGGGCAGCTTCGCGAACGGCACCTTCGCGACCGCGACAGGCGTAGACAGCAATGCGCCGGAGCGACCGCGACCGCGACGGGCGCAAACAGCCTAGCGAACGGCGCCAGGGCGACCGCGACGGGCCAAAATAGCACCGCGATCGGCGAGAACGCGACCGCGACGGGCCAAGCCAGCTTCGCGAACGGCCTCGGCGCGACCGCGACCGGCGAGGGCAGCACCGCGAACGGCAGCGACGCGACCGCGACCGGCACGTTTAGCACCGCGAACGGCGCCGGCGCGACCGCGACGGGTGCGTTTAGCACCGCGAACGGCACCCTCGCGACCGCGGCCGGCCAAGGCAGCCTCGCCAACGGCGCCAGCGCGACCGCGACGGGCCAGAACGCCAATGCAACCGGCGCCAGCGCGACCGCAACCGGCCAGAACGCCAATGCGAACGGCGCCTTCGCGACCGCAACGGGGCAGAACAGTGTGGCGAACGGCGACTCCTCGACCGCGACCGGCCAGAACAGCGTGGCGAACGGCGGGAACACGACCGCGACGGGCGCAGGCAGCCGCGCGAACGGCTCCTTCGCGACCGCGACGGGCGTAGACAGCAATGCGACCGGCGCCCGCGCGACCGCGACGGGCGAGAGCAGCATCGCGATCGGCGGCAACGCGACCGCGACGGGCAGCGGCAGCAACGCAACCGGCAGCAACGCGACCGCGACGGGTGGGGCCAGCGTTGCGAACGGTAGTTTCGCAACCGCGACCGGCCAGAACGCCAACGCGACCGGCACCAACGCGACCGCGACCGGCCAGAACGCCAATGCGACCGGCGCCCGCGCGACCGCGACGGGCGAGAGCAGCATCGCGATCGGCGGCAACGCGACCGCGACGGGCCAAGATAGCTTCGCGAACGGCGGCGGCGCGACGGCGACGGGCCAGAATAGCTTCGCGAACGGCAACGGCGCGACGGCGACCGGCCAGTTCAGCCGCGCGAACGGCACCTTCGCGACCGCGACGGGCGCAGGCAGCTTGGCCAATGGCGGCTCCGCCACCGCCACTGGCGCCTTGGCAAATGCGAACGGCGCCTTCGCGACCGCGACAGGCGTAGACAGCAATGCGAACGGCACCCTCGCGACCGCGACCGGCCAGAACGCCAATGCGATCGGCGCCCGCGCGACCGCGACCGGCCAGAACGCCAACGCCAACGGCAGCGACGCGACCGCGACCGGCCAGTTCAGCCGCGCGAACGGCACCTTCGCGACCGCGACGGGCGCAGGCAGCCGCGCGAACGGCTCCGGCGCGACCGCGACCGGCGAGAGCAGCACCGCGCTCGGCGACGACGCGACCGCGACGGGCCAGGCCAGCTTCGCGAACGGCCTCGGCGCGACCGCGACCGGCGAGAGCAGCACCGCGAACGGCAGCGACGCGACCGCGACGGGCACGTTTAGCACCGCGAACGGCGCCGGCGCGACCGCGACGGGTGCGTTTAGCACCGCGAACGGCACCCTCGCGACCGCGGCCGGCCAAGGCAGCATCGCCAACGGCGCCAGCGCGACCGCGACCGGCCAGAACGCCAATGCGACCGGCGCCAGCGCGACCGCAACCGGCCAAGCCAGCATCGCCAACGGCGCCAGCGCGACCGCGACCGGCCAGAACGCCAATGCGACCGGCGCCAGCGCGACCGCAACCGGCCAGAACGCCAACGCCAACGGCACCAACGCGACGGCGACGGGCGCCCTCAGCTTCGCGAACGGCGCCAACGCGACCGCGACCGGCCGGAGCAGCATCGCGAACGGCAACTTCGCGACCGCGGCGGGCGCAGGCAGCCGCGCGAACGGCACCTTCGCGACCGCGACGGGCGTAAACAGCCTCGCGAATGGCATCGCGGCGACCACGACCGGCGAAGTTAGCCTCGCCACCGGCGACTTCGCGACCGCGACGGGCTTTGGCAGCACTGCGAGCGGCACCCAAGCGACCGCGACGGGCGCCCTCAGCTTCGCGAACGGCGCCAACGCGACCGCGACCGGCCGGAGCAGCATCGCGAACGGCGAAAACGCGACCGCGACGGGCCAAACCAGCATCGCGAACGGCGCCAGCGCGACCGCGATGGGCCAGAGCGCCAATGCGACGGGCGCGACCGCGACCGCGATCGGCCAGGGCAGTCTCGCCAACGGGCTCCTGACCACGGCGCTCGGCCAGGGCGCGGACGCCACCGGCGCCGGCGCCACCGCGCTCGGCGGCGGCGCGATGGCGACCGCGGCAGGCGCGGTCGCCATCGGGCAAACGAGCCAAGCGACCGGCGCAAACGCCATCGCCATCGGCAACGGTTCGGTCGCCACCGGTTCGATCGCGGTCGGCAATCTGGCGAGTGCGGCCAATGGCGGCGCGGCGTTCGGCGACAACAGCGTGGCGACGGGATCGCTTGCCAGCGCGATCGGACCCGGCGCGCAAGCGACGTTTGCCGGTTCGACCGCGCTCGGCGCCGGCGCTGTCACCAACCGCGCCAATCAAGTAATGATCGGCACGGCAAACGCGACGTACACCGCGCCAGGCATCACCTCGGCGGCGAGCCTCGCGGCGCAGAACGGCTCAACCTATTTCGTCACCTCCGACCTCAACGGCAATCTCGCCGTATCGAGCATGAGCCCGGCAAACATCGTAAACAGCATCACGACGCTGGAGGGAAGCGTCAGCGCATTGCAGGGGAGCGTCGCCGCGTTGCAGGCGGACGTCGCGTCCTTGCACACCGACGTGGCAAAAGCGTTCGAGGGAACTGCGGTCGCAATCGCGCTCGGCGGCGGCTACCTGCCGGACAACAAGCGATTTGCCATCTCGACCAATTGGGGTACGTTCCGTGGCGAAAATGCAGCAAGTGTCGTTGCGCATCTGCGCGTGAACGACTTCATGGTGGTCAATGGCGGCTTCGCCTCCGGGTTCCAGCATGGCGGCATGGGCGGGCGCGTGGGAGCGACCTTTGCCTGGTGACGCCCTGACACCGCGCGGGCCGCGCTTTGCCGTTATGCCCGGCCTTCTCCGTACGCTCGCATTGGGATTCGCGCTGGGAGCGGCGGTGCTTGTAAACGCCGCTTCCACGCAAGCCGCACCCAAGGCCGAACGGCCCGCTGCGGCGCCCAAGCGCGCGTCGATCGACCGCAACGGCGTCCTGATCCTGATCCGCTCGACCCTGCTCGCGCTCGACCACGCCAACAAGACCGGCAATTACACGGTCTTGCGCGACCTCGGCGCGCCCGGCTTCCAGGTCAATACGGCGGCGCGCCTTGGCGAGATCTTCGCCGATCAGCGCCGCAACAATCTCGATCTGTCCGGCGTCGCCGCGATCGATCCGCAACTCAGCCTCCTGCCGCAGATCGAGGCGAACGGCTTCATGCGGCTCGCCGGATTTTTTCCGTCGATCCCGCGGCCGGTCAATTTCGAGATGATCTTTGCGCCGGTCGACGGCCAATGGCGGCTGTTCGGCCTCTCGGTCGCGCTCGGACAGAGCGGGTCGGCCGCCCCTCCCCCGCCGGTGGCTTCAAAACCGCCCGCCGCGCCTCATAAACGCACCGCCGCGCGCAAAGCAGCGCCAATTCCCAAACGTAGGCCTGCCCCTTCCGCCGCCGCGTCGCCCGCCGACTCCGCTCGCTGATCACGGAACGCCAATGCTGCCGGTCGAAGCGCTGAAATCCATGCGGGTGATGTTCGCGACGCCCTGCTACATCTCGGCGGTGACGATGAATTACGTCGCGAGCATCTTCAATCTGACCTGCGAGGCGATGCGCCTCGGCCTTCCCTGCATTCTCCATCTGCACAGCGAGAGCCTCATTCCGCGGGGACGCAACAAGATCGTGCTGAAATTCCTGGCCGAGGAGGAGTTCACCCATCTGTTCTGGATCGATTCCGACGTCGCGTTCGAGGCGCGATCCGCAATGCGCCTTCTGCTCGCCGACCGCGACATCGCGGCCGGCGTCTACCCGATGAAATCGGAAGTCTGGCCGGCCGAGGGGCTCCCCGCCGGCATGACGCGCGAGCAATACGAAGTCCGCTACACCGAATATCCGTTCAATCCGATCGGGCACGGCGATGAGCGGGTGAGCAGCTATGTCGATCCCGAAGGCTTCGTCGACGTGGCCGAGGCGCCGACCGGCTTCATGGTCGTCAAACGCCACGTCTTCACCCAGATGATGGAGCGCTACCCGCACCTGAACTACACGCCGGACGGCCCCCCCAACAATCCGCAGGCCCATCTGCACTGGCGCTTCTTCGACTGCATGGTCGATCCCAATTCCGGCCGCTATCTGTCGGAAGACTTCGCCTTTTGCCGGCTTTGGCGCGACATAGGCGGCAAAGTGTGGGTCGATCTCGATTGCCGGCTCGGTCATCTCGGCCAGCACATGTTCAACGGCAATCTGTATGAGAGCCTGAAGGCGCAGGGCCGGTGGTAGGACGCGGGACGCAATACGACCGTCGCTCAGGACGGAACGTCGAAGAGCCGATGCGCCTGCTCGGCGAGTTGCGGATCGAGCGGCCGCGGTTCGAGGCTCACATCTTTGCCGAGGCGGTCGATCAGAATCCGGAAGGCGACGAGCCGGCCGAACGGCTTGTTGTTGGCCGGAATCAAATACCACGGCACGCGCTTGGTCGAGGTCTGCTCCATCATGTCTTCGATCGCGACCTCGTAATCGCCCCAATGCGCGCGGTTGCGGAAGTCCTCGTAGGACAGTTTCCAGCGCTTGAGCGGATCGGTCAGGCGGCTCTTGAAGCGCTTGATCTGCTCCGCCGGCGTGATGTGCAGGAACAGCTTGGTGATGCGCATGCCGTCTTCGACCAGCACGCGCTCGAACTCGTTGATCTCGTCGTAGGCGCGCCTCCATTCGCGCGTGGTGGCGAAGCCTTCGACCCGCTCCACCAGGACCCGCCCATACCATGAGCGGTCGAACACGACGATCTGGCCGTATTCGGGCAGCCTCTCCCAGAACCGCTGCAGATAGTGCTTGCCCTTGTCGGGGCCGGTGGGTGCGCCGATCGGATAGACCTTGAAGCTGCGCGGGTCCAAGGCCCATCCAAGCCGGCGGACAATGCCGCCCTTGCCGGCGGTGTCCCAGCCTTCGAGGACAATGACGGCCCGCTCCCTCGTCCCCAGATAGGCCTGCTGGATGGCCTGCAGCGTCGACTGCATCGAGCTGAGCTTGCGCTCATAGTCGGCAAAATCGACCACCGGATGTTTGGTGATCGAAGTCAGACGCGGACGCTTGGAAACGATGAAGGCATTGGACTTCACGGCGGGCCCCTGACGCTTCGTTACTTCAATCTACTGGAATCCGTCGATCGGTGAATACGGCAATCGGCGGCCGTCTCTCCGAAGAGTGATGTGCGGAGCGCGCCGGTCCTTCTGCCAATCCGGCCCCGATTTGGTTCTGCTCAATTCTTATGCATATTGCTCATGGATGCGGCGAAGAAGGCGGGAAGGGGCCGCCTAATTCCTCAGCAGTTAACAGTAACAGTTTAACTCATGTGCGCAAATGCACGGCTGTCCCGACTGGCATGGACCCTGCTAACCGGGTCGTCGGGCCCGACGAAGCGTTTGCTCAGTCGGCTGGGAGACGAAGTGCAATGAAAAAAATCGAGGCAATTATTAAGCCATTCAAACTCGACGAGGTGAAGGAGGGGTTACAGGACGTCGGTTTGCAGGGGATCACGGTGACGGAAGCCAAGGGTTTCGGCCGCCAGAAAGGACACACGGAGCTCTACCGCGGCGCCGAGTATGTCGTTGACTTTCTTCCCAAAGTGAAGATCGAGGTTGTGCTCGCCGACGATATGGTCGAGAAAGCCGTCGATGCGATCCGTCGCGCCGCCCAGACCGGGCGGATCGGCGACGGCAAGATTTTCGTATCCAACATCGAAGAAGCCATCCGGATCCGAACGGGCGAAACCGGATTGGACGCCATCTGACATCTATTCGGACCGCGGGCTGGCCGACCGCCCGCGCGCCGTTTAGAGCGCTCCTAACATAAGGATGTAACTATGACGACGGCCAAAGACGTGCTGAAACTCATCAAGGACAATGACGTCAAGTTCGCGGACTTCCGTTTCACCGACCCGCGCGGCAAGTGGCAGCATGTCACCTTCGATATTTCCCAGATCGAGGAAGACACCTTTTCCGAAGGCATGATGTTCGACGGCTCGTCGATTGCCGGCTGGAAGGCAATTCACGAATCCGACATGTGCTTGATGCCGGACCCCGCTTCGGCCTGCATCGATCCGTTCTTCGCCGAGACAACGCTGGTGCTGGTCTGCGACGTTCTCGAGCCGACCACCGGCGAGCCCTACAGCCGCGATCCGCGCGGCATGGCCAAGAAGGCCGAGGCGATGGTGAAGTCGCTCGGCGTCGGCGACACCGTCTGTTTCGGCCCGGAAGCCGAGTTTTTCGTGTTCGACGACGTGAAATTTCGAGCCGATCCCTACAACACCGGCTTCAAGCTCGACATGGTCGAGCTGCCGATCAATACCGACACCGACTATGAGGGCGGCAATCTCGGCCACCACATCGGCTTCAAGAAGGGCTACTTCCCGGTCCCGCCCCAGGACTCGATGCAGGACATGCGCTCCGAAATGCTGTCCGCCATGGCCAAGATGGGCGTGAAAGTCGAGAAGCACCACCACGAGGTCGCCTCGGCCCAGCATGAACTCGGCATGCAGTTCGCCCCGCTGACGGTGATGGCCGATCAGCTGATGATCTACAAATACTGCATCCACATGGTCGCCAATGTGTACGGCAAGACCGCTACCTTCATGCCCAAGCCCGTCTATGGCGACAACGGCTCCGGCATGCACTGCCATCAGTCGATCTGGAAGGACGGCAAGCCGGTCTTCGCCGGCAACAAATACGCCGATCTCTCGGAGACCTGCCTGTCCTACATCGCGGGCGTGATCAAGCACGCCAAGGCGATCAACGCCTTCAGCAACCCGGCGACCAACTCCTACAAGCGGCTGGTGCCGGGCTTCGAAGCGCCGGTGCTGCTCGCCTATTCGGCGCGCAACCGGTCGGCCGCGTGCCGCATCCCGCACACCTCGAACCCGAAGGCCAAGCGCGTCGAGGTGCGCTTCCCCGACCCGCTCGCCAACCCGTATCTCGCTTTTGCGGCGATGCTGATGGCGGGCCTCGACGGCATCAAGAACAAGCTCGATCCGGGCCCGGCGGTCGACAAGGACCTCTACGACCTGCCGCCGGCCGAACTCAAGCAGATCCCGACCGTGTGCGGCTCGCTGCGCGAAGCCTTGGAATGCCTCGACAAGGACCGCGAGTTCCTGAAGGCCGGCGGCGTCTTCGACGACGACTTCATCGACAGCTATATCGAACTGAAGATGAGCGAAGTCATCCGCTTCGAACACACGCCGCATCCGGTCGAGTTCGAGATGTACTATTCCGCTTGACGGGAGTGCTCCGCAGATCGCATTGCGATCTACCTTGGGCGTCCTTCGGGACGCCCGTTTTTATGTCAACATGTGAATCTTGCAACCAAATTTCTGTTATGCCTAAATAACGACTGCTATGGAAAGCTGAGGAAGGAAGGTATGAATATTGCTAAGAAATACGAACGCGATATTGACCTTTTGCTTGCTGAAGAGTTTACCGTAAACCCTTCATTTGCCAAACAGTTCAAAGCACTCACAGGCTTTCAAACCAAGGAAGCGTCCGTTGCAGAATTTTGGGTTTCGAGGAGTGATAAATGGGGGGAGTCCGATCTTATCGTCGTCTATGAATCCCATCTTGGCGAGCGGTTCGCTCTCCTGATCGAGGATAAAGTAGATGCGCCCTTGCAGCCCGACCAAGCCCAAAGATATCGACTCCGAGCAGACCGGGACTGTACTCGCGGTATATACAATGAGTACGAGGTAGTACTGTGTGCGCCACAATACTACATCGACAACCATTCGGACTTGGACGGATTTGATCGTCGAATTCCACTCGAAAGGCTCGCAGAAATCATTCGAACACAAAACGATGGAAGAGCCGAGTATCGAGCGAAGTTTTTAGAAACCGCGGCCACCAAGCGTATAAACGCTTGGAAACGTGAGGACGATCCAGCGACAAATGAATTCTGGGATTCCGCCTACGAACTCGCTACTCGCGAGTTTCCAGAATTGGAGATGAAAAAGTTAAAGATGACCAAGAATTCCACTTGGGTCAGCCTCCGACCTCACGACTTCCCAACGCAGCCAAAGCGTATCTATTTAAATCTAAAGGGAGGGCGCGGCCAAATTGACCTTACATTTAGCAATACCCTTGCTTCCTTCTTCCGGCGCCGTTTCAAATCCGAAGTGCAACAGGGCAGCATAGACGGCATGGCGGAGTGAGTGGCGGGGGAAAGGGTCGGGGTCAAGGGCTTTAGTCGCCGGAGACGATGCGAGCGCAGCGAGCACCCTTGAGGCCGACGTTTTCTCCCGCCAGACTTTGCCATGTTGTGTATGCCGGTTTTTCTGGCGGTCAGATGGAAGACTATCCTTGCGTGGGACAGCACATCTCACGGAGGAAAAATGCCCGAAGGCTATCTCCATCTGACCTGCGAACAACGCTGCCAGATTTACGCGCTCTTGCAAAGCGGCCACTCGCAAGCCCACATCGCGCGGCAAATTGGCGTCGATCCGTCGACGATCAGCCGCGAGCTTGTTCGCAACACCGGCGCGCGCGGCTATCGCTTCAAGCAAGCGCACGAGAAGGCCTCGCAGAGACGCCAAGAGGCCTCGGACAAGCCGCGCAAAATAACGCCAGATTTGGTGGAGCTGATCGAAGAAAAACTGACGCAACAGCAGTGGAGTCCCGATCAGATCAGCGGGCGTCTGGCGAAGGATGGCGTCGCCTTTATCAGTCACGAGCGCATCTATCAGCATGTCTGGAAAGACAAGAAAGACGGGGGCACGCTGTATCTTCACTTGCGTCACAGCGGCAAAAAATACAACAGGCGCAAGGGCAAGAATTCGGGGCGCGGGCTGATTCCGAACCGCGTCGATATCGATCAGCGGCCTCCTATTGTCGCCGCAAAAATCCGCATCGGAGACTGGGAGGCCGACACGATTATCGGCGCCAATCACAAAGGCGTTGTCATGTCGCACGTCGAGCGAACCTCCAAATACACCAAGCTCGCCAAACTGCCGGACAAGAACGCGGACTTTGTCGTGCAGGCCTGCGCACGCGTGCTTTTGCCGCTCGCTGACCAAATCGAAACAATCACTTACGACAATGGAAAAGAGTTCGCCTCTCACGCCCAAATCGCAACCTCGCTGGGGGCACTATCCTATTTTGCCAAGCCCTATCACTCGTGGGAACGCGGCCTCAACGAACACACTAACGGCCTCTTCAGGCAGTACTTCCCAAAAGGTTCCGACTTCTCTATTTTGTCCGATGCCGATGTCCAAAGGGTCGAGGACAAACTCAACTCTCGCCCCAGAAAGATACTCGGCTACCAAACCCCTCGCGAGATTTTCTTCAGCGCCAGAAATCTGCCCGTTGCACTTCACTGTTGAATGGGCGCGGAATAAAATAGAGCATTTACTGGAAAGTGACATGTCAGTTCACCAAACGACCGCATCAGCGGCAATCAGGATCGAAACAACCGAATTCCGAATCGCTGATGGAGTTGAGGCCGGCATGCCGAAACTAAGAGAAGCGTTCGAAGCGTGCTCGCGACTGATCGCATTATACCGCCGCACCCATGCTGATCTGGATGAAGCTGCAAAAGATGCAACACGATTTTGAGCTCGTTTTAATTGTTGGCAACCAGTAACGCGTACAGCGTCTGCGGGCGGCGACCCTATTGCCCGTGTGCGGGATCCAACGCCAATCCCAAAGCCCTGATTGATGGTCGCGAACATCTGGTAGAAGCCCGATACGACGACGACCTCGACCAGACCTTCCACTCCCCATTCCGCCGCGACCCGCGCCTGGAGTTCGTCCGGGAACTTCCTGCCAAGCCATGGTCTTCGCTAGCACCTCATTCAGCAAGGCATAGGGGTGGGGCAGCGCCTTGGTCGCGCCCGAACCGATCGCGTCGATCACCTCGCGCGGCAGCCCCGCGGCAAGGGCGTGTTCGATATGGTCCTGCCATTCGAACCCCGCGCCCGTCGCGCGCGAGACCGACAGCACGATGAACTGATAGGCGGTCCGCGGCAGCACCCCTTCGAACTTCAGGAAAAAGCCGAGCTGCTCGACGCGCTTTGCGAGTTCGGGGTGATTGAGCAGCGCGAGATACGGCCCGCCGAACCCTTCGCCATGCGCTTTGCGCCGAACCGAAATCTCGTCGTACAGCGCCTTCGCGGCGGGCGAAAACTTGGCTGGGTCCATCTGCAGCACAGTCATCGCCGATCTCCTTACTCGTGATAGGACCACGCGGCAGCCGCCGTTTTGAAATCATAGACCGGCGTCGGGCAATCCTTATCGGCCTTCACATCGATGAGCACCGTCGCATTCGCGGCGAGCGCCTTGGCGAACGCGTCTTCGAGCTGCTCGGGATCCTCGACCGTAATTCCTTGCGCGCCCAGCGACCGCGCAAAGCCTGCCCAATCATGATTGGGCACGGTCGTCAGCTCATCCGGGAGAGGACCCAGGCTATGGGCGCGCAGCCAGACATTACCCAGAGCGCTATTGTTGAGCACCACATAGATGATTGGAAGCCGGTAGCGCGCCGCCGTCTGCACCTCGATGCCGTGCATGTGCATGCATCCGTCGCCGGTAAAGACCGCGACCCGGCGATCGGGGCGCGCACACTGCACGCCGACAGCCGCCGGAATGGCCCAGCCCATCGGTCCGAGATTGGTGGCTGAAATATAGGTGCCCGGCTCGTAGGCCATCCAATAATGACTGGCGAAGGCCCGATGGGCGCCGGAGTCGATGAGCACGATGCCGTCGCGCGGATAGACCTTGCGCAGCGCCGCAATGGCGGTCGCCGGATGGATCGGCCGCGTCGACCGGTTCATGTTCTCGACGTCGTAGAGGCGCGGTCCCGACTTGATCTTCGCAACCCAGTCGCGTCGCTGCTCGCGCGCGTCCGCAAGCGCCGCGGCGTAAGTCTTCGCCTCGGCCAGCATCAACTCGAGAAAAGCGCGGGTGCTTCCCGGCACGCTGTGCGCAGCGTCGCTATGGGCCGTCAGTTCCTGCATGTCGGTGTTCACGTGGATCACGACGGCTTTCGACAACTTTTCGCGCAGCGTCCAGTGCATGCTGTCGCGCTCATTCAGCCCCGAGCCGATTACGATGAGAGCGTCGAGATCGCCGCCCAGAAGCGCGTTCGTCGCATGGCGCGTTCCCGCATAGCCGAACACGCCAAGCGACAAATCATGGTCCTCTGGAAACACGCCTTTGGCGCGCAGCGTCGTTGCAACCGGGAGCGCCCAAGTCTCTGCCACCTCCTTCAACAGCGCCGCCGCAGCGGCATCGCCGACGCCGGCGCCGGCGAGACAGGCAATCCGTTGCGGGCCGGCGTCCGACGCGGCGCCAAGGCCGTTCAAGGCGGCGCGCGCTCGCGGCAGGCTGAGAGGCTCGATGCCGTTGAAATAGGGCGACACGCTCACATAGTCCGCCGCGCAGTCCCCGGTCAGGACATCGCGCGTCAGCGACAGATGAACCGGTCCGCGCGGCCTCGCCCACATCGACGTCAACGCATGCCGGAACCAGTGGCTGAGATTGGCCGCATTGGCCACCGTCATGGAAAGCCGCGTCAGCGGCTTCATGACCGCGGTATCGTCCAGCGTCGCTTGGCTTGCGTCCTGGAATTCTCCGAGCCCCTCCATCACGACCGGCACTTCGCCGCTCAACACGAGAACCGGCGAGGAATCGGTCTTCGCCGCGGCGACGGCCGTCGCCATGTTGCAAAGGCCAGGACCGCCAATTCCAAGCGCCGCGCCGAAATGCCCGCTCGCGCGCGCATAGCCGTCCGCCATATAAGCGGCACCCCCCTCATGTGCGGCGACGACCGGTTTCAGCTCGGGATGCCGCGCCAAAGCCAGGAGAAAGGGATCGACTAATCCGCCGGGAACGAGGAACAGATGGCTGAGGCCTTCGCGGGCAAGGGCGTCTCAAAATAAAATCGGTGCCGAGCGCCATAGAACATTCCTCATGCTGGTTCCCGCGATGGACGATCCTACCTGAGTTAACCGCCATGAGTGAAACGCCTTCGGGTTTGCGCCGCCGACGAAAGGTCCAGCTGTTCGGCCTTGGGGCCGCAAGAACTTGACAGCGAGAAACACGCCGGTCGCGCCATGGTCATTAAACTGTAACCTGGAGGCCGTAGGACGCGCTCCGTCACCCACAACCCGGAGGTCGCCATGCCTCGGCCGCTTGCGCTCTGCGCTGCGCTCGTCGCACTGTCATGTTTCGCCCTGCCCGCCGCCGCGCAGACCATCTACCCGGTCGACCGAGCGGAGATTCTCGCCGGCACCAAATTCGACCTGAAGGTCGAGTTCCCCGGCGCCCCCACGACCGCTGCGACAAAGGTCACCATCAACGGCGAGGACGCCGCCAAAGTGCTCGGCAAGCCGGTGGAGTTCAAGGAGCGCGAGGATGGCGACGGCCATTCGGCCTACTGGATCCATGATGCTGTGATCGCCAAGCCCGGCCGTTATACGGTCGAGGCGGCATCCGGCGACCGCAAGGCGGCCGTCACCTGGGAGGTGTTCGACACCGCCGGCGGCGGCAAGGCCAAGAACGTCATCCTGTTCATCGGCGACGGTCTCTCCATCGCCCATCGCACCGCCGCGCGTATCCTGTCCAAGGGCTTGGTCGAGGGCCGCTATGGCGGCGATCTCGCCATGGACGACATGCCGCATATGGCGCTGGTCTCGACCTCCGGCACCAACTCCGTCGTGACCGACAGCGCCAACAGCATGACGGCGTATACGACCGGACACAAATCATGCGTCAACGCGCTCGGCGTCTATTGCTCGCTGAGCAAACACAACCTCGCCCATCCGAAGGAGGAGACGATCTCCGAATTGGTCAAGCGCAGCCGCGGCATGGCGGTCGGCGTCGTCACCAACACGGAAATCGAGGATGCAACGCCGGCGGCCATGGTGGCGCACACCCGTCGCCGCGCCGATTTCGATGACATCGTCGCGATGTACTATGCCGTGCAGCCGGAGGTCATTCTTGGCGGCGGTTCGCCCCATTTCCTTCCGAAATCGACCCCCGGATCAAAGCGCGCCGACGACGTCGACTACATCAAGAAATTCGAGGACGCCGGCTACAAATTCGTTACGACCAAGTCCGAGCTTGCCGCCGCGAAGGGCGCCCCGAAGCTGCTCGGCCTGTTCAACACGGGCAATATCGACGGCGCGCTCGACCGCTTCTTTCTGAAGAAAGGCACGGTCGCCAAGTTTCCTGATCAACCCGACCTGACCGATCAGGTGCGCGCCGCGCTCGACGTGCTGTCGAAGAACGACAAGGGCTTCATCCTGATGGTGGAATCCGGCCGCATCGACAAGTACATCCACTCCCTCGATTGGGAGCGGGCGGTCTACGACACCATCATGCTCGATAACGCGATCAAGGTGGCGAAGGATTTCGCCGCCGACCGCGACGACACCTTGATTATCGTGGTGGCCGATCACGCCCATCCGGTCTCGATCATCGGCACCTATGATGACGATCACCCGGGCCAGCGCCTACGCGACAAGCTCGGCGTCTATCAGCACGCTAAGGTCCCGAACTACCCTGCTCCAAATGCGGACGGCTATCCCGAGAAGGTTGACGTCTCGCGGCGTCTCGCCTTCGTTTTCGGTTCGTATCCGGACTATTGCGACACTGGCCATCCCTACATGGATGGCGAAAATGTCCCGGCCGTGCACGGCGCGGGCAAGGACTATGTCGCCAACGAGGCCTATTGCAACTATCCCGGCGCCGCGCGGCGGGCCGGCAATCTGCCCGCGTCCGCGCCGAATGGCGTTCACTCCGCCGACGATGTGGTGCTCACGGCGAGCGGCCCTGGCTCCGAGCTTTTCCACGGGCGCATCGACAATACGCGCGTGTTCCGCAACATGGTGACTGCGTTGGGCCTCACCCCCGGGAACGGCGAGTGAGGTCTTGTAGCAATTGCTGCGAACACGGACGTTTATTGTCCGTCCGTGCGTGGGTGTACTGAGGAAGACGTGGCTCACGGTCTTCGCGCGCGATCACAAACGGCCACCCGGCGCGATCTTCTGCTTCACGCCGGGATTGCCGCGATCGCCATTGCGCTTGGCCGCGCCGCGCCTGCTGCGGAACTGACGCCGCTCACCTTCGAGCAGCTCTACAAGAGCATCGGCGTTCGCGGCCTGCAATTTTCCGATCTCGTGCTGTCTCTGAAAGGACAGATGGTCGTGATGCGCGGCTATATGGCCCCGCCGCTCAAGGCAGAAAGCCAGTTTTTCGTGCTCACCCGCGAACCGATGGCGATCTGCCCATTTTGCCAGTCGGACGCCGATTGGCCGGTCGACATTGTCGTGGTCTATCTCGACCGGGCGACACCGATGTTCGGTGGCGGCGAGGCTGTCGCGGTACGCGGACGCCTGGAGGTCGGCTCGGCGACCGACGATGAGACCGGGTTCGTCAGCCAAATTCGGATCGTCGATGCGGTCGTCCGACGTATATGAGGGCGCCGCGCCGCCCTCCCGCTTGAGCGTCGAGGGCCTTTGCGTGGACCGCATCGAGGCCGGCCGCGTGGCCGGCGCGATTCTCAGCGATGTTCATTTCGCACTTGAGCCAGGCGCGACCGCCATCATCACCGGTCCCTCGGGCGCGGGCAAGACCACGCTCTTGTATGCGGTCGCTGGCTTATTGCAGCCCGATCGCGGCGGTGTTCGCTGGGGCGGCAGCGATATCGCAGCTTGGCCCGAGCGGCGGCGCGACCGCTGGCGGCGCGACGCGGTGGGCCTGGTGTTTCAGGACTTCCAACTGTTTCCCGAGCTGGGCGTGGTCGACAATATCCTGCTGCCGATCCGGTTCGACCGCGTGCGCACCCCGGCGGCGTTGCGTGAGCGCGCCCACGCGCTCGCCGAACGGGTTGGCGTCGCCGCAGCGACTGCACGCGCCGGCGCGCTCTCGCGCGGCGAGCAGCAGCGGGTCGCGGTGGCGCGCGCCCTCATCCGCAGGCCCGCCTTGCTCCTTGCCGACGAGCCGACCGCAAGCCTCGATCCGGAAAATGGGGCGCGGGTCGCCGATATTCTGTTGGGGATGGCGAGCGAAGCGCGCGCGACCCTGCTGATCGTGTCGCACGATCCCGCCTTGCTCGCGCGGGTCGGCACGATCTATCGGCTGCAAGCCGGCCGACTCGCGGCGGCAACGGGACGCGCACCATGAACCCCTGGCCGGTCGTCCTCGCCGATCTGCGCGCCTTGCGTTGGGTCGCCTGGATCGCGCCCTTGCTGGTCGCGATCGCCGTTTCGGTCGGAGTGGCGCTGAGTGCGCAGGAGCGCGGATTGCGGCAGGCGACGGCGCAAGCGGCGAGCGACTTCGATCTGTTGATCGGCGCGCCGGGGAGCCAGACTCAATTGGTGCTCACGGCCGTGTATCTCCAGCCCGAAGCCCTTCCCCTGTTGGACGGGGCCGTCCTCCCTGCCCTCGCCAACGACCCGCGCGTGAAAGCGGCCGCGCCGATCGCGTTCGGCGACATATCTCGCGGCTATCCCATCGTCGGCACAACGGCAGCGTTCGTCACCCGGTGGGGCCGGATCAAGCCGTCCGAGGGGCGCGTCTTCGCACAGGAAGGCGAAGCGGTGGTGGGAGCGGACGTGCGGCTCGCAATCGGCGACGCGATCACGCCCTCCCACGCCCATGCCGGTCAGCGCCATCCACTCGGAATCGAGAGCCCCGAGGAAGCGCGTCACCGCCACGAAGGCGTACGCTATGCCGTGGTCGGCCGACTGCCGCGCTTCGGCTCGCCGTGGGATCGTGCGATCCTCGTGCCGGTCGAAAGCGTGTGGGAGACCCACGGTCTCGGCAACGGCCACGCTGCTGAAAACATTCCGATCGGGCCGCCCTTCGACGGCGCGCGGGTGCCGGGCGTACCGGCGATCGTCGTCAAGCCGAACACGGTGGCCGATGCCTATGTGCTGCGGGGCCAATACCGGCAAGGGGGAACGATGGCATTCTTCCCCGCCGAGGTGCTGGTCTCCGTCTATCGCACGCTGGGCGACGTGCGCGACCTCCTGCTCGTGGCCGCCATTCTCAACGATGTCGTCGTGTTCGCGGCGGTGGCGATCCTGCTGCTCGCGCTTGCTGGGCTGCGGCGGCGCCGCTATGCCGTGTTGCGGGCGCTTGGCGCCTCACGCCTCTATGTCATCCTGACAGCATGGCTTGGCGCGGTCGCGATTTTAGCGGCCGGATGCGCGGCCGGGCTCGCGCTCGCACAGCTTACCTCGCTTGCGGTCATCCATTTGATCGAGGCGCGCACCGGGCTTGCGCTGCCCGCTGCGATTGCGCTCCCGGATGCTCTACCGATCGTTGGCCTGATGGCGCTCGGGAGCCTGCTCGCGCTGATGCCGGCGCTTGCCGCCTTTCGCATTCCGGTCGCCGACGCGCTGCGCCATGGCTGAATGGCCCTGCGAGCGTCTAGAGCATTTTCCGGCGAAGTGGGAGCCGGTTCGCCGCAGAAAATGCGACCACTAAAGAAAACTAGGGCGAATTCCGATTCGATTGGAACGGAATTCGCTCTAGACCGCTGCGCGGAGTCCGCTGCAAGCTCGGGATTCTTTGTGGATAAAGATCGATCAGATCGCCTCAAATTCGTTCGCAGCGCTGGCGCGCGGCCGTCGGAGCTGGTTGAACTGATTATGTAATCCTGCTGGCGCAAAACTTGCTTATTCTTCGCGATGGCTATTCGGATGTGCACATCCGAACGGCATCGGAATCGGTGCAATTCAATTCGGGGGAACCGAGACCAATGCTCGAAGTAAAAATCGCCCGTATCTATCGAGAGACGCTGACCGTCACCGAGGAACCGGAGGTGGGCGCGAGCGATATCACCGAGCAAATCAGGCAGATCGTAAAGCGCTCGCGAATCAGCGATGGGTTTGTGCAAGTGTTTTCCGTCGGCTCGACCGGGTCGATCGTATCGATCGAGTTTGAAGAAGGCTTGATGCTTGACCTCAAGGATACGTTGAGGCGGCTGATCCCGCGAGACCTCAATTACTATCATGGGCGCAACTGGCAAGATGGTAACGCGCATGCGCATCTGCGTGCGACCCTGCTCGGTCCGCAGCTGATGGTGCCCGTGTCGAATGGCAGCCCGAATTTGGGGAATTGGCAAAAAATAGCGTGCATCAATCTCGACAGCCGCACGCGCGAACGCGAAATCATCGTCACCGTTTTCGGCGATTGATTCTTCGCGCGCCGGCCGGAAAGCCGACGCCTCGGAAATGAGTGCGCAGTCCGGCCGGCCCACGATGCGCGGCGTCGTTCCGGCGCCACGCACCATCAGCGCGATTGAATACGGCCGCCGGGCCGGGCGGCATACGCGCACCCAGCAATCGCAGACGATCAGCGCTTGGAGAATTGGAAGGACCGCCGCGCCTTCGCCCGCCCGTACTTCTTGCGCTCGACCACGCGCGAATCGCGCGTGAGAAAACCGCCGCGTTTCAAGATGGCGCGCAGATCGGGCTCGTAGTGAGTCAGCGCCTTGGAGATCCCGTGGCGCACGGCGCCAGCCTGGCCGGACAGCCCGCCGCCCGCGACCGTGCATTCGACATCATATTGGCCGTTGCGATTGGCGGCGACCAGCGGCTGCTGGATCAGCATGCGCAGGACCGGCCGCGCGAAATAGGTCTCCACCGTCTTGTTGAATACCCGGCGAGGTCGCAAGCAGCGTCGCGTTAGGACGTTGACGTCGGCTCTTAGCCGGTTTCCGCGGCTCCGTCGTGATCCCGAATGGCGTGATTGGCATCGACTTTGGACCTGCGCACCGCTGACGATTTGATAAGATTGACGCGAATGGGATGGGGCCTTCTGAGGAGCGGTGTGGATGACCTCGCTTTTCATCAGCCACAGCTCGAAGGACAAGAGATGGGCCGAGCGGGGTAACCGGGGCAAATTTCCGGGCCCCCTTACCCTTGCATGTCATTATGACGGGGCGGGACGGATAAGTTCGGCGAGGTGCGGGATCTGGGCGCCGGGGATGCCAAGGCGATCACCTAAGAATTCGTAGAACGACAGCTTGAGCTTCATGCAAGTCTTAGCGAGGCCCAGCATGATATCTCGGGCGTCGCGGCCTCTGTCGCTGACGGTTCCACCGGAGATTTTCCGTTTAGTGACGAAGGCGCGGATGTCGTTTTCGGAAGCGTTGGTGTTGAGAGGAATTTCCGGCCGGTCGAGGACTCGCAGCAATGCGTCCTTGTGGCGAAACAGCCGTCTGAGCAGCCTGTCAAGTATTACGTAACCGGTTCTGCCGCGATTGAAGATTCGGTCGAAGCGGGCACGCAGGACCTTGGCTTGCTGCGGGCTGGGCGCCAGCTTGTATTCCTTCAGGGAACCATAGAACCACCAGATCATCCGCTTGGCGACCTCGATGGCGTTGCGCTGCTTGTCGTTGGCGGGAACCAGCTTGTGGACGAGGCGTTCGGCGTGAACCCAGCACAGCGCATGGATGCCGACGCGAAACTGGCCGGCGTCATCGGAAACGATGACGGTGTCCGGCAACAGCCCTTGATGGCGGATCGCGCCCCACAGCGCGCCTTCGCTGGCGATCAGGACAGGATCGGGGGTGACGTCCAGGTCGGTCAGGTCCAACGCCTGCAAATGCCGCTCCCAGTCCTCGGGCCGCGAGAAAATACGCTCCTTGTGATCCGCGAACTTGCCGATGGCGACCTGCGGGAGCTGGCGGTCTTTCATATAGTCGAGCGCCGCGTCGTTGATCACATAAAGCGTAGTGCCACCGCACAGCCGCGACAGAAACGCCAGGCGCGATTTGCTCGGGCCGGTGCGAAACACCGTGAAGTTATCGGAGCCGATTTGTGTGGTGTAGCCGCTCTTGCCGGCGTGGCGCGCCCCGGTGTCGTCGACCGTCACAGAGGCGCCGCCAAGACCGGCTTTCAACACCGCTTCGTCTTCGGCGCGGAACGTCTCCAGCTTGGCCGTCAGCAGGCGCACGACTTGCCGCTTTGAAATCAGCACCCCCATGCCGTTGAGAAGCGCGACGATCCGCTCGCAGGTGACTTGCCCGGAGAAATGCAGCGCCAGGACAAAGCGATGCAGATTCGGGCCATATCCCCCGACAATCCCGGGATCAAGCGCGGCGATGATCCGTTCGCCCTCCGGCGTTTCCCAGCGCTCCCGACAATAGAGGGTTACCTGCGGGCTCAGGTTCAGGTCCTGAACCACGATCTCCTCGTAGCCCTTGTGGCGCGAGCCGGCCGGCGCCTTCGCCCTCACAACCACCGTCGCGTCAATCGTCAGCTTGTCCAGTTGGCTGCCGCGTCGACGGCTCGACTTCTCGCCCGCGGGGCTCTTGGCGCCGGCGCCTCCCGAAACACCACGGTCCGTTGCCTTGTCCATGCCGGAAGGCTTTTGCGGCGGACGCGGCGGCAGATTCTTCAACCGTGCAAGCTCGTCCTTGACCGCTTGATGTTCCACCTTCAGCTTCGTCAACGCACCGCTGAGCTTCTCATTCTCAGTCCGCAGGCGTCCAACCTCGCCAATCAACTCGCGAACCACGCCAATCAGGTCCGTGTGCGAAAGACGTTCAAGCAAATCAGGGATGCCAGTTGTCATCCCCAGCTTGAATCATATTTTCGAACCCTTGACTCCCCCACTCGCCCGGAAATTTGCCCCGGTTACTCGAGCGGGTACATAAGGCCCTGTCCGACGACGGCTATCAGTGCTTGTTCCTTGACTCTCACCCCGATGACGGCATTCACGCCGGTGCGGACTGGGAGCGTACGCTTTATCAGCGCTTGCGGCAGAGCCGCGGCGTCGTTGTTCTGTGCAGTCCCAACTGGCTCAGCTCCCCGTGGTGCGTCGCCGAGGCGATGATGGCGCGGGAGCGGAAAAGACGCGTGTTCTTGTTGGCGACCGCCGACGTGATCGACAATCGTCAAGTAAAGGGACCGGGAGGCACGACGGCGGGGTTTCCGGACTTCCTAAAGGATCGACAGTTCATCAGCCTCGCTGGTTTCACTGAGGAGGAGGCGCACCAGCAGCTGCTGCGAGGGCTCGAGAAGGAAGGCTTGAAGAAGCATGATTTCAAGCTCCCGGATCGACCTTATCCCGGGTTGGAACCATTTCAGGAAACGGACGCCGCCGTCTTTTTCGGACGGGACGAGGAAACCGACGAAGTTATTGACGTGTTCCACAGGCACCGAAAAGGTGACGCCAATGGCTTCGTCCTAGTGCTGGGCGCTTCCGGTTGTGGGAAGTCGTCGCTGGTGCGCGCCGGCGTCCTGCCGCAGCTCAAGCGCGCGAGCAAAGACGATGCAGCCCGTTGGGTCATTGTGCCGCCGTTTATGGCCGGCAAAGGACTGGAGGGTCTTGTTCTATCGTTTGCACAATCGTTTAAAGATGCCGGTCAGGAGAAAAAGCTCGGCGAGATCCGCAGTTGCCTTGCGGGCACCAGGGATTTGATCACGCTTGGGAGCGAGCTCCAGTTCGCGCACGGCGCTCCCGAGGGCCGTGTCCTGGTCATTCTCGACCAGCTTGAAGAGGTTTTCGGCACGCCCGAGGGATCCGAGGCGCGGACGGCCTTGCGGCGATTGTTGGACGCGAGCGCCGAAGGCAGCGGTTCGATCGTCGTGCTCGCCACCATGCGCTCGGATTTCTTGAATGCTTTTCAGCTATTCGAGGGGGCGGCCAAGCGCTACGAGGAGGTTACCCTCGATCCCATGGACCGCGTGCACTTCAGCACGGTGATCGAGGGGCCGGCCGACCGTTTCGGCCTCGACATCGATGCCGGTCTCAGCGAGCGGATGGTGCAGGACACCGCCCATAACGACGCCCTACCGTTGCTCGCATTCACGCTCGAGAAGCTTTTCGGGCGGTGCAAACCGCAGGGCTCGCTGACACATAAGGCCTATGTCGAACTCGGCGGCGTTTCTGCGGCGATCAAGAATGCCGCCGGCGCCATCCTTGAGAAGGCCGGCTATGCCGGTTTGCCAATGGACGACCCGTGCATGCAGGACCTGCGCCGCGCCTTCTATAACCTGGCGCAGGTCGGCGAGGAAGGCCAGTTCACCAAACGGATCGCCCCTTGGTCGCAGATGCCGGCCTCCTGCGAGGCCATCCTAAAGCGCTTTGAGGTTGAGCGACTGCTGGTGTCAGACATCGATAACGGCGAGCCGGTACTCGGCGTCGCGCACGAGTCGCTCTTCCGTGTCTGGGAGAGGCTGGACGGCTGGCTACATGAGGACCGCAAGGCGCGTGTAAGCGCCGGAGCAAAAATCCCTCAGTGAAGCAGCCGAGTTGGTCGGTTGCGCCGGAGTAAAAATCCGGCAGTTGGAAGCCCTGTGCCTGCGACGGCGAAGGGCGAGGGATGAAGCAAGTGGAGCTCTATGCGAAGGTTCGATATGCGGTTCAGGTTGAGGGACTGAGCGAGCGGGCGGCGGCGCGGCGGTTTGGGATTGATCCGCGGACGGTCGCCAAGATGATGGCGTTTTCTGTTCCGCCTGGTTATCGGCGGTCGCGGCCGCCGGCGAAGCCGAAGCTGGGCGCGTACATTGCGACCATCGACAATATCCTGGCGGACGACAAATGCCGGCCGAAGAAGCAGCAGCATACGGCGAAGCGGATTTTCGAACGGCTTCGCGACGAGCACGGCTTCACGGGCGGCATCACGATCGTGAAGGACTACGTGGCCGGTTGGCGGCAACGATCGCAGGAGATGTTCGTGCCGCTGGTGCATCCGCCTGGCCATGCCCAGGTGGACTTTGGCGAGGCCATCGGCATCATCGGGGGCATCGAATGCAAGATTCACTTCTTTGCATTCGATCTGCCGCACTCGGACGGTTGTTTTGTGGTGGCCTATCCGGCGGAGACGACCGAGGCCTTCTGCGACGGCCACGTTCAGGCGTTCGCGTTTTTTGGCGGCGTGCCACGGTCGATTTTATACGATAACACCAAGCTTGCAGTGGCCCGCATTCTTGGCGACGGCAAGCGCCAGCGGACGCGGACATTCACCGAGCTGCAATCGCACTACCTGTTCGAGGACCGGTTCGGCCGACCTGGCAAAGGCAACGACAAGGGCAAGGTCGAAGGGCTGGTCGGCTATGCGCGGCGGAACTTTCTGGTGCCGATCCCAGCGTTCGCGAGCTTTGCGGCGTTGAACGCCCATCTGCTGGAGTGTTGCCGCAAGCGCCTGGGTGACCGCCTGCGCGGCCATGACGAGACGATCGGCGACCGACTGGAGCGCGATCTTGCCGCCTTCCGGATACCGCTGCCGGCGCCTTACGACGCCTGCGAGAAGGTTGCGACGAAGGTCTCCTCGCTGTCGCTCGTGCGGTATCGACGCAACGACTACTCGGCGCCGACGACCTACGGTCACCGCGACGTGCTGGTGCGCGGTTACGTCCATGAGGTGGTGATCTCATGCGGCGCGGAGGTGATCGCGCGTCATCCGCGGTCCTATGAGCGCGAGGACTTTGTGTTCGATCCGTTGCACTATCTCGCCCTGATTGAGCAGAAGATCAACGCGCTCGACCAGGCCGCGCCCCTGGCGGACTGGCGACTGCCCGAGGAGTTTGCTGCGCTGCGCCGCCTGCTCGAGGCTCGCCTGGACAAGCAAGGCAAGCGAGAGTTCGTTCAGGTCTTGCGCCTGATGGAGGCGTTCAGGATCGAGGAGGTGACACTTGCCGTGCGCGATGCCATGGCGCGCGGTGCCCTCAGCTTCGACGCCGTGAAGCATCTGCTGCTGTGCCGGATCGAGCGCCGGCCGCCGCGCCTCGACATGACGATCTACCCCTATCTGCCCAAAGCTGTCGTCGCGACCACCTCGGCCAAGGCCTATCTGGGTCTGCTCACGGGAGTGGCGTCATGACCGATACCCCGCAGGTTCTCCTGGCGCACCACCTCAAGACGCTCAAGCTGCCGACCTTCCTGCGCGAGTACGACAAGGTGGCGCGCCAATGCGCCGCCGAGGGCGTCGACTATCCGCGTTATCTGCTGCGGCTCGCCGAGCTGGAGTTGATTGATCGCGAGCGGCGTACGATCGAGCGCCGCATCAAGGCGGCCAAGTTCCCGACCGTGAAGAGCCTCGACAGTTTCGACTTTGCGGCCTTTCCGTCGTTGAACAAAGCGCTGGTGATGGAGCTGGCGCGATCGGAATATGTCGCGCGGCGCGAGAACATCATCGCGGTCGGCAACAGCGGCACGGGGAAGACTCACGTCGGTCTGGGACTCGGTCTTGCAGCCTGCCAGAAGGGCCTGTCGGTCGGCTTTACCACCGCCGCCGCTCTCGCGCACGAGCTGATCGAGGCGCGCGACGACAAGCGCCTCTTACGCCTGCAGCGCCAGTACGCCGCCTACAAGCTGCTGATCATCGACGAACTCGGATACGTGCCGCTGTCGCAGACCGGCGCCGAGTTGCTGTTCGAGGTCTTCAGCCAGCGTTACGAACGGGGCGCCACCCTCGTGACCAGCAATCTGCCGTTCGACGAATGGACCAGCGTATTCGGGTCCGAGCGATTGACCGGTGCCCTGCTCGATCGTTTGACCCACCATGTCCATATTCTCGAAATGAACGGCGAAAGCTACAGGCTCGCCCAAAGCAAGCGACGCGCGAAACGCTCCAGACCCGATTCATCATCCGATGGGCCGCCGGATAACTGACCCGCCATCACCAGACATCATGCGTTCGCGACCATAAACAAGCGCGCATCGCGGCTCCCGGATGATCGCTCGGTGCGCGCTCTCGCCGTCAAGCCCCGCGCCAGAAGCGCGCCGCTACGCGGTTGCAGGGCTTGACCGCTCGCGCGACCGAGCACACCCGCCTTCCGTGCCGCATAGCCCAATCAACGAAGCGCCAATCCCGTCGTGATGCAATTTTGCTCCGGCCCGCCGATGCAATTTCTCTCCGGCGTTGACAGCGCTCGCGCTGAGGTCCCAGATCGAGGATGCGGCCGCTGAATGGCAGGCCCAGAATCGCAGTGTGAGCCGAGCTTGGCCGGAGGAGAGAATTCTGGATGCAGTGCGCGTGATCGAGAAGAGCGGCGTCTCCCTCGCCGACGTGAAGAACCGGGCGACGCTCGACGCCTTTCTCGGACCAACCGACCCGAAGGAGATTGAAGCATTGCTTACCCTCTCGGCCGAAGAGGATGGCCGCAGGGGAAGCGGCCGCTATGGCGACGCCTGGCGTTTGCCGCTTGGCCATGAGGCGCGGGCGAGCGCGGGCGTGCGGCTGGCACTGCTCGGCGACCCCCGTCCCGGCGTCGGACTTCGCGCCGATGGTCTGCCCGACGTCGACTGGTGCCCGATCGAGGGTGGCGACGTCACCATCGAGATTCGCGCCGACCCGAACGATATCAATTCTGAGACCACCAAACGCCTGCCCGGGTCTGTGAGCCCATTCTGGATGGCGCGCTATCCAATCACCATTGCCCAGTTCCGAGCGTTTCTTAAGGAATGCTATCGGGAGGATGGGTGGCAACTACCGCCGGGGTTCATTGTTGACCTGCCTGCCGACTATCCGCCGCCGAAGCACCGGGCGCGCCATGACAACCATCCGGCCGACAGCGTCAACTGGTTCGATGCTCTGGCGTTCTGCCATTGGCTGAGCGCGCGTCTTCGCTTCGAGGTACGGCTGCCGACGGAGTTCGAGTGGCAGCTGGCCGCCACCGGTGGTGACCGCGCGCGCACGTATCCCTGGGGTCCGGACTGGGATCCGCTGCGGGAGCACTGGCGGGCGAATACCTCTGAAAGTGATCTTGGCCGCACGACGGCCGTCGGGATGTACCCGGCCGGCGCCTCGGCGGCAGGGATACTGGACCTGGCGGGCACCCTTTGGGAGTGGTGCCTGAATGAGTTCGACGATCCATACCGCATGGTGAGTTCCCAAATTCAAGGAGACCGCCGTGTGCTGCGCGGCGGATCCTGGCTCGTTAGTCAGGGCAGCGCGCGCTCAGCCTACCGCAGCAAGAGCGACCCGTTCGACAGGATCAACCCGCTCGGCCGGAACGACAACATCGGTTTTCGGTTGGTGTGTTCGTCCCTATCTTCTGGGCACTGAGCACTGAAAGCACCGCGCAGGCGGCGCAAAGCGGTGCGCAGCGCCGCCGCGGTTTTTTGCACCCAACCTACCGCGCCTTGACCGCCCGTCGGTGTTCAGCGGGGCGGATTACCAGCGTCTCCAGGACATGCTGGTTAAGGGGACCGACGCCTCGGGCGACATTCGCGCAGCGAGCGATCGCAGACGATCAGCGCTTGGAGAATTGGAAGGACCGCCGCGCCTTCGCCCGTCCGTACTTCTTGCGCTCGACCACGCGCGAATCGCGCGTGAGAAACCCGCCGCGTTTCAAGATGGCGCGCAGATCGGGCTCGTAGTGAGTCAGCGCCTTGGAGATCCCGTGGCGCACGGCGCCAGCCTGGCCAGACAGCCCGCCGCCCGCGACCGTGCATTCGACATCATATTGGCCGTTGCGATTGGCGGCGACCAGCGGCTGCTGGATCAGCATGCGCAGGACCGGCCGCGCGAAATAGGTCTCCACCGTCTTCTTGTTGACGGTAATCTTGCCCACGCCCGGCATGATCCAGACGCGCGCGACCGCGTCTTTGCGCTTGCCGGTGGCGTAGGCGCGCCGCTGCTTGTCGAGCTTCTGCTCGTATTTCGGCGCCTCGGGCGCGGCAGGCTTGAGGGACGACAGCTGATCGAGGGATTGCATGGTCTCGGCCATGGTCACGCGCTCCGTGCGTTCTTGCGGTTCATGGCCGCGATATCGAGCTTTTCCGGGGTCTGGGCGGCGTGCGGATGCTCGGGCCCGGCATAGACCCGCAAATTGCCGAGCTGGCGCCGTCCGAGCGGACCGCGCGGCAGCATCCGCTCAACCGCCTTCTCGACGATGCGCTGGGGAAACCGGCCCTCCATGATCGACTTCGCGCTGCGCTCCTTGATGCCGCCAATGAAGCCGGTGTGATGCCGATACACCTTCTGCTGCAGCTTGCGGCCGGTGAGCACCACCTTCTCCGCATTGACGATGATTACGTTGTCGCCGCAGTCGACATGGGGGGTGAAGGTCGGCTTGTGCTTGCCGCGCAGCCGCATCGCCACGATCGAAGCGAGGCGCCCGACGACGAGCCCCGTCGCGTCGATCATCACCCATTTCTTGTCGACCTCGGCGGGCTTCGCCGAATAGCTCTTCATCACCTGCATCCTTGGCTGGGAACCAGCGTGGTCGCAGCAACGCCTCGGCCGCGCTTGTAGCCGCTCAAGCGGTTTTTCGTCAACCCATGAGAGGGAAAAAAGATCGTGTAAAAATAAATAGTTAGGTATATGGTAGTTTATTACCTCAAGGCAAGTGCCTCGCGGGGATGGAATAGGTTGCGGTCACATGGGCGACCGGGCCTTCCAGACCTTCGGAACAGACCGTAACTTCTCCTACCGCAAGCCGCTTGCCGAGCTTCATCAGCTTCGCCTCGGCGATAAGGTCGCGCTGAGCCGGCCGGCGCAGGAAATTGACGTTGAAGTTGGTGGTGACCGCGAGCGGAACCGGTCCGATCGAGGCCAGCACGGCGACATACATGGCGAAATCGGCGAGCGCCATCATGGTCGGGCCGGAAATGGTCCCGCCCGGACGAATGAAGGTTTCCCGATAGGCTTGGCGAACGCGGCAACCATGGTGCCAGGCATCTTCAATCGCGACGCCGCTGTCGCGATGATAATATTGTGGGAACTCCTTCTCGAGGAACCTGTCGAGTTCTGCAACCGTCATTGCCGGCTTTTGCATGACCGCGCGTCTCCCCTGGCCCGGGCAGAATTCAACCGGGGAGCATGCCTTACCGCGTGCGGAGCGGCAAAGGACTTACGACGCCTCTTTCCGAGCGCGAGTGAGGCATGTATCTGTGGGAGGCCATGTCGGGAGAACTGCAATGACGACGCCCTTGCCGACCGACGCCGTGAGCCAGGCGGAACCGATCCTCCTGCGCGAAGATATGAACCATATTACGGTCCTCACGCTCAATCGACCGAAGGCGCGCAACACGCTGTCGGACGCCATGCTCGCCGCGCTCAGCGAAGCCTTCGGGCTGATCGCGCGCGACCGGTCAATTCGCGCCGTGGTGCTTGCCGCGAAAGGTCCGGCCTTTTGCGCAGGGCACGATCTCAAGGAGATGACCGCCCATCGCAGCGACAGCGACCGCGGACGCGCCTATTTCATCGACCTGTTCGCGCGCTGCAGCACTTTGATGCAGGCGATCGTGCGCCTTCCCCAACCGGTCGTCGCTGCGGTTCACGCCACTGCCACCGCCGCCGGCTGCCAACTTGTGGCAACCTGTGACCTCGCGGTGGCGGCACGAACCGCTTCCTTTGGCACCACCGGCATCAATGTCGGCTTGTTCTGTTCGACGCCGATGGTCGCGCTTTCGCGGAACGTCGGGCGCAAGCAGGCGTTGGAGATACTGTTGACTGGCGACATGATCTCCGCGGAGGACGCCTTCCGGATGGGCCTCGTCAATCGGCTCGCCGAGCCTGGAGTTGAATACGAGGACGCATTGGCGATTGCCCGGAAGATTGCGGCGAAACCTGCGCCGGTCGTGAAGGTCGGCAAGGAGGCGTTCTATCGCCAGCTCGAAATGGGATTGTCCGACGCCTATCGCTACGCCGGCGAAGTCATGGTCGAGAACATGCTGGCGCGCGACGCTGAAGAAGGAATCGCCGCTTTCGTGGAAAAGCGCGCGCCACGTTGGGAGGAGCAATGACCGCCCCTGCCCTCGTCCGGCCGCCGTTGTTCGCGCGCCTCGATGCGCGCGGTGTTCGCCGCGGTCTCGCTGCTGGGGCCGCTTGGGGCCTCGTCGTTGGCGCTGGCTTGATCACAATTGAAGCTCGGCGGTGCGGCGTGATCTGTTTCGATGACGCCGCGCTCACGCTTCTGGCGTCGATTACCCTGGGATTCGTGAGCATCGGACCGCTCGCCGCCCTCGGCCGCCCGACCCGTCCAATCCAATCTTAAATTACCCACCCAACCAAGACCGGAGAACGAAACCATGCCCTTGCGACGTCTGACCGCGCTCGCCTTCGCCTTCGCCCTCGCAACCGCGGCCGGCGCCCTGTCGAACGATGCCCGCGCCCAGACCGCGGAGCAGCAGGCGGCCTGCCAGTTCGACGCGCAAACCTATTGTTCGGCGTACATTCCCAATCACGAACTCATTCGCCGGTGCCTTGTGCGCAACCGCGGCCGCATCAGCCGGGCGTGCCGGTATGTTCTTTACGGCGGGAGGAAGCGGCGCGTGCGGCGGCGGCACTGAGGCTTGCCGGCACAGCCAATTGCGGATCAGCAGCGGCCGAACTGCAAACGCCTCGCTACGGACGAGGCGTTGCGTATTCGTCGCTGCACCTTCCTTGACGGGACGGAAGCGCGACAAAAGCGAGGCAGGCAACGCAGCCCACCGCGCGAACAGGCTTACTTGCTTTCCTTCAACTGTTTCTCGATCCCTTTCACCGATCGTGCGACTTCCTGGATCTGAGAGGCGAGCATCGCATAGAGGCTGCTCATTTGTCGAAGTTCGGCCCGCAGCCACTCGGCCTTTTCGTCGGCATTCATCTGATCCCAGGTTTTCGCCATCGACTCCTCCCCGCCAAAGCGAACCAATGTCCACATCCCTCGTCGCGCGTCAAATTCGATCTGGCGCGCGGCGCTCGCTGGACCTGCGACTCGCCTACCCTTTCGCCTTGAGCGAGTTGTACATGTCGAGAGCGTCCGCCGGCTTGAGGTTTTCGTGGACCACCGCCGAGACCGCGGCGATCATCGCCTTGGGCGCGTCCGATTGGAAGATGTTGCGGCCCATGTCGACGCCCGCCGCTCCCTGCTGGACCGCGTTGTAGGCCATGGTCAACGCGTCGAGCTCGGGTAATTTCTTGCCGCCGGCCATCACGATCGGCACCGGACAAGACGCGGTGACGGTCTCGAAGCCTTCCTCGACATAATAGGTCTTCACGTACTGCGCGCCGAGCTCCGCAATGATGCGGCAGGCAAGTCGGAAGTACTGCGCATCGCGCACCATGTCCTTGCCGACGGCGGTGACGCCCATCACCGGCATGCCGCAGCGCAGCCCGGCATCGACCAACTTGGTCATGTTGTGGATCGAGCGCGTCTCGAACTGCACCGCCGATAAAGACTTGGATGCCGACGCCCGCCGCGTTGAGGCGCACCGCGTCTTCCATGTCGATCGCGATCTGTTCGTCCGAGAGCTCCTTGAGAATGCTCGGCCCGCCGCTTGCGCGCAGCACCATTGGCCTCGTCGACTCGGCCGGGATGACCGATCGCAGAATTCCGCGTGTGCAGAACAGCGCGTCGCAATAGTGCAAGAGCGGTACGATCGACAAATCGATGCGCTCGAGCCCGGTGGTCGGCCCCTGGAAATAGCCGTGGTCGATCGCGAGCATCACCGTGCGCCCGGTCAGCGGACTGAACACGCGCGCGAGCCGGTTCTTCATCCCCCAGTCGAGCTGATGCGATCCTTTCAGGAAAAAGCCCGGCGTCGCCTGCGGCTTGTCGGCCTGGTAGCGTTGACCTTCGATATCGGCTTCGGGCATCTCTCACCTCGCAAATAATCTATATCCGTTCATTCTCGTGAAAGCGGGAATCCAGTCTTCTTCGGCAATCCTGAAGCTCCGCCTGTCGATTGACGATTGGAATGGGCTCATCGCAAAGCGTCATGGATTCATATCACCGCAGCGCCGCCGCGATGTTGCCGCCGTCGACGGTGGTGACGTCGGCAGTGGTCTTGAGCTGTAGCGCCTGATGCAGGAAGGCCTGCGCGACATCCTTCGCCGTCACTTCACGCTGAAGCAGATTGCCGCTCATATACTCTTTTTCGGAAACACCGCGCGCCTTCGCGCGCCCCTTGATGAAATCATCGGTGAGCAGGCCCGAACGGATGCGATCGGCATTCACCGCATTGGCGCGGATACCGTCGGCGCCGTAATCGAGGGCATATTGGCGGACCAGGAACAAGGTCGCCGCCTTCGGCAAGCCGTAAGGCCCGAAGTTCGGCCCGGGGTTGATCGCCTGCTTCGATACGTTGAACAGCAGACAGCCGCCCGTGCCTTGCGCCAGCATGATCTTCACGGCGGCTTGGGCGACGCGCTGGTGCCCGTAGAAATTCAACTCGAAGCTTTGACGCAATAGCGCCTCGTCGACCTCGCCGATGCGCCCCTGCCAGGCCGCGCCCGCATTCGACACGGCGACATCAACGCCGCCGAACGCCTCGACCACGTTATCGAAGGCCGCACGCACGGAGCCGGCGTCCGTCACGTCGCATTTCACTGCGAGCGCCGCGCCGCCGATCCTGCGGGCCCGCTCTGCGGCGGCGGCTTCGTCGAAGTCGAGGAGCGCAACCTCCGCCCCCGCGCGCGCAAAGGCCTGCGCCGTCGCCGCCCCGATCGCGCCCCCTGCCCCAGTGATGACGGCCACTTGCCCCGCGAGCGGCGCCTCCGCGGCGGCGCCAAGTTTTGCCTGCTCCGGCGGCCAATACTCCATGTCGAACATGTCGGCTTCCGAGATCGACTGGAAGCGTCCGATCGCTTCTGCGTCGGAGATCACCGCGGCTGACGCTTCGGCGAGGTCGGCGGCGATGATTGCGTCCTTCTTCGACCGACCAAGGCCGAACAGCCCAAGGCCGGGAACCAGCACGACACGCGGCAGCGGATCGAGCATCCGCTTTCCGCCACCGACGCGCGCGTTGTTGCGGGCGAAATAGTCGCGATAGCGCGCAACGAAGGTCTGCGCCGCCGCGCGCGCGTGTTCACGGAACGCCGCAAGTTCACCGGCCACCGGCGGATCGAGCACGAGCGGCCAGTTCTTGGTGCGGATCGTATAGTCGGGGGTGACCACGCCGGCTTGCGAACAACGCTTTAGCTCCGCACCCCCGACGAAATCGAGAATCGCGGGGCCGGTGCGAAAGTCGAGGATCGGGCGGTCGAATGCGCCTTCCGCGCTCTCGTCCTTCGCGCTGCAAGCGCCGCGGATGATCGGCATCACCTTCACGACGTTGGCAAGTTTCTCCGGTAGGCGCGCGGCAACGATCGGCTTGCGCCCGCGCTGCAATCGCGCTTCGGCGGCCGACACCATCTCGATCATGCGTTCATAGGCCTCGCGCGCGGTATCGCCGAAGGTGAAGATTCCATGTTTGTCGAGGATCAGCCCTTGCACTTGCGGGCGTCGCTCGAACACCTCGGCCGCCGCCTTGGCGAGTTCGAAGCCCGGCCGGGTATAGGGCACGAGATCGACGCGCTCGCCAAACACCTCGGCGGCGATCGAGCCGCCATCCGGCTGGTCGATGAGGCTCAGCACCGCATCCACATGCGTGTGATCGATGAATTTCGCCGGCAGGAACGCATGCAACAGCATCTCGACCGACGGGTTCGGACCCATCGGGTCAATGAGATTCGCGCGTTGGATCTGCAGCAGGTCGCGGTCGGAGATCGTGGCGCGGGCGCGTAATGACCGCAGCGGCGCGAGGCGAACGGCGGCAAATCCCGATGGCTCGATGGCCGCCATGTCGAATCCCGAGCCCTTCACGCACAGCGCCTCGACTTCGGTCCCGACGAGATCAGTCAGGCGGGTTTTCACCGAGGTGTTGCCGCCGCCGTGGCGCACGAGCTTCGGGTCTTGGCCGAGCAGCCTGGTCGTGTAAATGCGCAGCGCGATGTCGCGCAGGACGCCCTCGCCGGCATAGCGCGCGACGATCGCCTCGGCGTCGCGCTCGACATAGCGGCTATGCATTGCGTCGCCGCGGTCCTTCCCGCGAAAGGTGCTCAGCCCTTGTCACCGCCCATGATGCGGCGTGCCCACCAGCCCGTGCGTCGTGACCCGACCGGCTCGGCCTGAGACGCCGTCTCGGCGGCTTCGACCTCCGGCGGTTCAACCGTATGGTCAGCATTCTCGCCCGGCGCGGCTTCGACTCGCGCAGATTCGGCCGGCGCGGGAGCGTCATCTTCACCCGGCAAGGCAACCGCTTCGCGTACGGTCGAACGACGCCGCGGTGCGGCTCTCGCAGAAGCGGTCGGCTCTGACGTCACCGGCGCGCCCGACGGCGGGCTCTCCTCTGCGTGAAGAACAGGCGCAGGCTTGGGCTCATCGTCCGAGAGCGGAGCATGCTCTCCGCCGGCGAATATTCGCGGCAATTCCTCCTCAGGCCCCGCCTCATCTTGCGGAGAAGCTGCCTGTTGCTCCTCAAGGCCGGCGTCCTCGCTTGCAGACCGTTCGAACTCGACCGAGCGGCCTTCCAGATCGGCGCTCGCTTCGACGATCTCCGGCTCCAACGATTCCGCCGCCTCGTCGGCGATGGCGGACGGTGCGCCCTCATCTTCCGGCCGCCGATTCCGCCGCCCTCCGCGCCGGCCACGGCGCCGCCGCCGACGCTGATCGGCCGAGCCGCCTTCCCCGGCGGTCTCTTCCTCCCCGGCGTGCTGCTCGGGCGGACGCGGCGCAACGGGACCGCCCTCCTCGCCTTCGACGCCATCATGGTCCTCATGGGCGACCGCATGTTCGGCGACGGTTTCGCTGGTGAACGGGCCGGCCTCGCCTTGCTCCTCGCCACGTCGGCCGCGCCGCCGCCGCCGCCGGCGGCGATGCCCGCCGTTCTCGCCAACCCCAACACGCTCCTCTTCGGCCAGTTCATCCTTGGCGGAGACCTCCTCGCCCTCAAGGTCGGCTTCTTCCTCGGCCTCCACTTCTTCGGGCACGACGATCGGAACCAATGCCGCTGGCTGAGCGGCGAGCGCGCGCGCTTGCTCCAGACTATGGACCTGCTCGGCCTTCTCGATGACGAAGGGCTGCTGCCCGTTGGGCGCAGCATCGGTTTTGACGGTAACGGTGATGCGGAAACGCTGCTCAAGCTCGCGTAAATGCGCGCGTTTGTAGTTGAGCATGTAGAGCGCGACTTCAGCGCCCGTCCGCACGACGATGTTGTGGGTGGCCCCGCGCAGCAGCGCTTCCTCGAGCATCCGCAAGCACTGCAATGCGACCGAGGCGACCGAGCGAACATGGCCGGTGCCGCCGCAATGCGGGCATTTCTCGGTCGAGCTCTCGAGCACGCTGGAGCGGATGCGCTGCCGCGACATCTCAAGCAGGCCGAAATGTGAAATCCGGCCGACCTGGATGCGCGCGCGATCGTTCTTGAGGCACTCTTTGAGCTTGCGCTCGACCGCGCGGTTGTTGCGCTTCTCATCCATGTCGATAAAATCGATCACGATAAGTCCAGCGAGGTCGCGCAGGCGAAGCTGGCGGGCGATCTCCTCGGCCGCCTCTAGATTGGTTTTGAGCGCGGTGTCCTCGATGTGATGCTCGCGCGTGGCGCGGCCGGAATTGACGTCGATGGCGACCAGGGCCTCTGCCTGATTGAGCACGATGTAGCCGCCTGACCGCAGCTGGACGATCGGCGAGAACATCGCGTCGAGCTGGCTCTCGACGCCGTAGCGGATGAGCAGCGGCTGGTTATCCGCATAGAGCTTCACGTTTTTCGCATGGCTCGGCATGAGCATGCGCATGAAGTCCTTCGCTTCGCGATAGGCCGGCTCGCCGGCGACGATGACCTCGTCGATGTCCTTGTTGTAAAGGTCGCGGATCGCACGCTTGACCACCGAACCTTCCTCATAGACGAGAGTCGGGGCGCTCGATTTCAGCGTGAGGTCGCGCACCTGCTCCCACATGCGCAGCAGATACTCGAAATCGCGCTTGATCTCGGTCTTGGTGCGCATGGCGCCGGCTGTGCGCAAAATAACCCCCATTCCCTCCGGAACTTCGAGGTCCTGCGCGATCTCCTTGAGCCGGTTGCGATCTTGCGGGCTGGTGATCTTGCGGCTGATACCGCCTCCCCGAGCCGTATTCGGCATCAGCACCGAATAGCGGCCGGCAAGCGAAAGATATGTGGTGAGCGCCGCGCCTTTGGTTCCGCGTTCTTCCTTCACCACCTGCACCAGCATGATTTGCCGGCGCCTGATCACTTCCTGAATTTTGTATTGGCGGCGGGCGCGCGGCGCCCGCTCCTGAACTTCCTCGAGGGCGTCGGCCCCCCCTACGGATTCGACCGTGTCCTCAGTCGCGGAGACCTCGTCTTCTTCGTCGTCACCTTCGTCGTCCTCGTCGTCCTCGTCGTCCTCGTCGTCCTCGTCGTCGTCCTCATCCTCGACCTTGTCTTCGGCCCCCTCGTCATCGTCTTCGTTGGCCTCTTCTTCCTGCCTGCCGTCGCCGGCTTGACCCACGTCATCGTCCTTTCCGTCCAGGACGGTCACGGGTGCGTCCGCAGAGCGATCACTCGCTTCCGCTTCAGCAGACGACTCTGGCAATGAACCGGCGAGGGCAAAATCGGCCGCACCGGCTGAGCCTTCGCCGGCCCCCGCCAACTCGTCAGCGGGCTTATCCGTATCGGTAATGTCCGCCGTCGCGGTGAAATCCAGGACTTCGCTAGCTCCTTCGGCGGGCTCCGACGGTTCTCCTGTGACCGGCGCCCTCGCCTCGATGGCGGCGTTGGGCTCGCCCGTCTCGCCTTCGCCCTCAGGCCGATCGGCATCGCGCGATGCGGGCTCCTTGACCTCCACCAGTGTCGATGATTCCACCCACTCTTCGGATAACGCCGCCGGGGCATCGGGCCCCGGCTCTTCGACGGTGCTGGCACTTTCCGCCTCGGCCACCGGCTCACTGGCGACGCGGTGGTCCGACCCGCGAGACCGATTCGCCGGCGCCGCATGCGTCGAGCGGGCCGCGGCGCGGCGGTCGGCCTCCACCTCGGCTGCGCGATGGGCGCGCTCTTCCTCGTCGAGGAGCACCTGCCGATCGGCAACTGGAATTTGGTAGTAGTCGGGATGGATTTCGCTGAATGCTAGAAACCCGTGCCGATTGCCGCCGTAATCCACAAAGGCGGCCTGCAACGACGGTTCGACCCGCGTGACCTTGGCAAGATAGATATTGCCTCGTAACTGGCGACGGCTCGCCAACTCGAAATCAAACTCCTCTACCCGATTGCCGCGCAGCACGACCACCCGCGTTTCCTCCGGGTGTGTCGCGTCGATAAGCATTTTATTAGCCATGTTCGCTTCTCTGGGCGTCGCATTCGCCCTCCGCTGCTCGGCGTCTGCTGGACGACCGCAGGCGAAAGTGAAAAATGCGCGCCAAATTTGGGGGTTGAGCAAAAGCCCCGAAACGCGGAGCAGATGCCGGGCGAACGCGAGTCAGCCTGTGCTGGCGCTCTTCCATAGCGCCGAGCGGTTCGCTGTTCGTTCATGATTCCCGACATGAGCCTCAATTCCTGGGGTGTGACGGCCACGTTTTCCGCGCGGCCAGTAATGGTGTCTTCAGAGCTGGGGACATTTCGCGTGGACGCCCCGAGGAATCGCGCACATCCTCAATACTCCTCCTTGGGAGGCGCCAAGTCGATCTTTCCCTGCCTTCCCGCGAGTCGCTCCATGCGTACTCACTGTAACAGGGTCGTACGCCCACGATGGCCGGCTGCCTGACAGGCAGAACCGAAACCTCTGAGAATCCACCAGCACTCCTTATTAAAGTGCGCGCCGGCCCGTTGGCAAGTCGCCGTCAACAGCAACCTTTGCTTGTGCACGGTTGTGTTATTCACTGGCGCCGCCGGCCAGTTTGTCGGATCGTTGGTGCAACAGACCATTAAAAAGTCGACATTAACCACTTGAAATTACTCGATTGAGAGGGGCGTTTCCGATGCGCGTCTAGACGGCGGGCCGCTATTCGACCGGCGCGCTCTGCCGTCGCTGATGACGGGCGAAGCCGAAATGGCCTAAGGTCTGGAACGGATACAAGGGGGCATTCGACCAGTGGTTCGTTACGCGACCCTCCTCGCCGTCGCGCTTTGGGTTGGCGCTGTCGCAGCCGGCCTGCCGCAAGTGCGGCCGGCAACGGCTTCTCAAGCCTATCCCCTCGCCACCGGCGCCCGGATCGCGGGGAATCAAAAGCAGACTCGGCTCGTTGTCGACATATCCCAAAAGGTCGACATCCGAGCCTTCACGCTTGCGAACCCCTACCGGGTCATCATCGACATGCCGCAGGTTACGTTCCAGTTTCCGGCCAAAACCGGGGAGCGCGGACGCGGCCTCGTCAAGGCGTTCCGTTACGGCCTCGTGATGCCGGGCGGATCACGCATCGTGATCGACACGACCGGACCGGTGCGGGTCGAACGGGCCTATGTGCTCGACCCCGTGGACGACCTCCCTGGCCGGCTCGTACTCGATCTCACCGCGGTTGACCGCGAGACATTCCTGCGCGCCGCGGCGATCGACAATCGGCTGCCCCGCGATGCGCCGCGGCGAGCCGACCGCGACGCGCCGACGGCGACCGATGGCGATCCGCGACCGGTCATCGTGCTCGATCCAGGCCACGGCGGCATCGATTCGGGAACCCGCGCGGCGAGCGGCGAACTGGAAAAAACGATCGTGCTCGAGTTCGGCCTCATGTTGCGGGACAAGCTTGAACAGACCGGCAAGTACCGGGTGGTGATGACCCGCACGGACGATCGCTTCGTCGAACTCGGGGAGCGTGTTCGGTTGGCCCGGCAGCGGGACGCGCAACTGTTCATCTCGATACACTGCGATGCGTTGCGACGGCGGGAGGGCGATGCGGAGGGCGCTACCGTCTACACTCTTTCCGAGCATGCTTCGGACGCCGAAGCGGCGCGGCTCGCCGATGCGGAAAACAAAGCCGACGTGATTGCAGGCGTCGACCTCTCCCATGAGCCAAACGACATCGCCGACATTCTGATTGATCTCGCCCAGCGTGAGACCAAGAACTACTCCACGCAATTCGCCCATGTGCTGGTCGGCGAGCTCAAGGCTACAGCGCGTCTCCATAAACACCCGTTGAAAGCCGCCGGTTTCAGGGTCCTGACCGCCCCCGACGTGCCCTCGGTGCTGCTCGAGCTCGGCTATGTGTCCAACAGCGACGACATCAAGCAACTCACCTCCGATGACTGGCGGTCGCAGGTGAGCGAGAAGATCGTCCAGGCGATCGATGCGTTTTTCACGACCAGGCTTGCGGGGTCGGGAGCAAAATCCGGATCGAACTGACGGTGTCAGGATATACGCGTAGGCGTCAGGAAAGACGCGTAGGCATCGAGGCGGCAAGGGCCTCAGTTTGACCATAAAACAGCGCGACCTAAACGGTCGGGATTCCAGCGGTCGCGCCTGCGATCGGGGCATGCGATTGGCGCGCAGCTTGCGGGAAACGGGGCAAATGAGGCTGATCCTGCGATTCTTCGGCTTTCTGTTCGCGACGGGAACGATATTGTTCCTCGTCGGTGTCGCTGTGGTGGCCGGTTTAATGTGGCACTACTCCAAGGATTTGCCCGACTACTCTCAACTTCAGAACTACGAACCGCCGGTCATGACCCGGATACATGCGGTCGACGGGTCGCTGCTTGCCGAATATGCCCACGAGCGCCGGCTGTATATTCCCATCCAGGCGATCCCGAAGCGTGTGATCAACGCGTTCATCTCCGCCGAAGACAAGAATTTCTACGAGCACGGCGGCCTCGACTTCGGCGGCATCATCCGCGCCGGTATCCTTTATGCCCAGAACTGGGGCACCAATCGCCGCCCGCAGGGCGCCTCGACCATTACCCAACAGGTCGCAAAAAACTTCCTGCTCACCAACGAGATCTCGTTCGAGCGCAAGATCAAGGAGGCGCTGCTGGCGCTGAAGATCGAGCGGACCTATTCGAAGGATCGTATCCTCGAGCTCTATCTCAACGAAATCTACCTCGGCTTCTCGGCCTATGGCGTGGCCGCGGCATCGCTTCTCTACTTCGACAAGTCGGTGCACGAGCTGTCGATTGCGGAGGCGGCCTATCTCGCGGCGCTGCCCAAGGCGCCCTCGCAACTCCATCCCTTCCGCCACCGCGAACGCGCGATCGAGCGGCGCAACTATGTCATCGATCGCATGGTCGAAAACGGGTACGTCACCGCCGCCGAGGGCGAGGCGTCCAAGAAGGAGCCGCTCAACGTCACGCCGCGGCCGACCGGCGCGCACATCTTCGCAGGCGAGTATTTCGCCGAAGAAGTGCGACGGGAAATTCAGGACAAATATGGCGAGACGCGGCTCTACGAAGGCGGACTCTCGGTACGCACCACGCTCGACCCCAAGCTGCAGACCATCGCCCGCAAGGTGATGTCCGATGCACTCGTGCGGTTCGACGAGAAACAGGGCTACCGCGGGCCGGTCACCAAGATCGATGTGTCCGGCGATTGGGGCGCCCGCCTCGCAGACGTGCGGGCCCTCTCCGACGTGGCGCCATGGCGGCTTGCAGTTGTGCTCGAGACGAGCGACGAGAGCGCGCGGATCGGCTTTCAGCCCGGACGTGTGCCGGGCGGCGCGGTGTCGCGCGAGCGGCAGGTCGGCGTCATCCCTGTCGAAGGGATAAAGTGGGCAAAGCCGGCTCGCGGATCCGGGCGCAATAAGGGGGTCACGCACGTCTCCCAGGTGCTCAATCCGGGCGACGTCATTTATGTCGAGCCACTCGGCCAGGAAGGAAATGAGTACCGGCTGCGGCAGATTCCTGAGATTTCCGGCGGAATGGTGGTGATGGACCCGGTGACCGGCCGCGTGCTCGCGCTGGTCGGCGGATTCTCCTTCGACCAGAGCCAGTTCGATCGCGCAACCCAGGCGATGCGGCAACCGGGCTCATCGTTCAAGCCGCTTGTCTATGCCGCCGCCCTCGACAACGGCTACACGCCCGCGAGCATCGTGGTCGACGCCCCGATCGAAATCGATCAAGGGCCCGGAATCGGCATCTGGCGGCCGGAGAACTATTCCACCGGCAAGTACTACGGCCCGCAGACGTTGCGCTTCGGCGTCGAGCATTCGCGCAACGTGATGACCGTGCGGCTCGCGCAGGATCTCGGCATGCCGTTGATCGCCGAGTACGCCAAGCGGTTCGGTGTCTACGACAGCTTGCCTCCCTACCTGTCCTACGCGCTCGGCGCCGGCGAGACGACCGTGCTTCGCATGGTCACCGCCTATTCCATGATCGCCAATGGTGGGCGACGCATTGCACCGACCCTGATCGACCGCATTCAGGATCGCTACGGCAAGACGATCTATAGACACGATCAGCGCGAATGCGTCGGCTGTGACGCCGATAAATGGCGAAATCAGCCTGAGCCGACCTTGATCGACCGGCGTGAACAGGTGCTTGACCCTATGACCGCCTACCAGGTCACCTCGATCTTGGAAGGGGTGGTGCAACGCGGAACCGGCACGGTGGTGCGTGAAGTGGGCAAACCGCTCGCGGGCAAGACCGGCACCACCAACGACGAGAAGGATGTGTGGTTCATGGGCTTCACGCCCGAGATCGCCGTTGGCGTCTATCTCGGCTACGACAAGCCGCGCCACATTGGCTACAAGGCGACCGGCGGACACCTCGCCGCCCCGATCGTGCGCGACTTCCTTAAGATCGTGCTCGCCGACAAGCCGGCAGTGCCTTTCCGTGTGCCGCCCGGCATCAAGCTCGTTCGGATCGACGCCAACACCGGCACGCGCGCCGGCCCCGGAAGCCAGAAGGTAATCCTCGAAGCCTTCAAACCTGGAACTGCGCCCACCGACCCGAACACGATGTATGGCACGCTCGGCCCGGACGGCCAGCCAATCGGCGTATCGCCCGACGCCGACCGCGCGGTGCGCACCGGCACTGGCGGATTGTATTGATCCCCATCGGAGCGCACATTCCGAGACCCGCGACACCAGCGGCTCGCCAGGATCATGCTTAAGGCTGCAGCGCGTTTGGCCGGCCTGTTGTTTCCGCCGCCGTCACCGCCGAGAAGAAGGCCGTTCGGCTTCACGCCCTTCTTTCGCGTTTGTTTCATGCTAGACGCGCAAGCACGATCCCCGATCGACGCCGTTTTGGCATAGCACCGGGTCGCACGACCTATGGAAACCGAACGCGCCAGCCCCCGCTACTCCGGCATCGACCTTTGGGATCCGAGCGAAATCCTCGATGCGATGATCGAGGCACAGTTCGCCGCCGTGGCCGCGACACGCGCCGCCCGGCCGGCCTTGGAACGGGCAGCGCGGGCCACGGAGGCGCGGATTCGATATCGCGGGCGGCTTGTCTACGCGGGGGCAGGCACGTCCGGACGCTTGGCGGTCCAGGACGGGGCCGAACTGATGCCGACCTTCAGTTGGCCCGAGGAACGCCTCCTGCTTTTGATGGCTGGCGGAAACGAAGCGCTGCTGAGGTCGGTCGAGGGCGCCGAAGATGAGGTCAGCCGGGCCCAACACCTTGTCCGCCAGCACGTGATCGACAACAAGGACGCGCTCATCGCCGTGGCGGCGAGCGGTACGACGCCATTCACGCTCGCATGTTTGCGCGAAGCAAAGCGGCGCGGCGCGCTGACCATCGGGATCGCGAATAATGCCGGCACGCCCCTATTGGAGGAGGCCGATCATCCCATTTGGCTCGACACCGGCGCTGAGCCGATCGCGGGTTCAACCCGCCTGAAAGCAGGCACGGCGCAGAAAATCGCGCTGAACCTGCTCTCCACCCTTCTGATGATTTTGCTGGGCCGGGTCTACCAGGGTCTCATGATCGACGTGCAAGCCGTCAACGAAAAGCTGGTCCGACGCAGCGAGGACATGCTGGTGCGCCTGACCGGATGCAGCCGCACGGACGCGCGCAATGCGCTGCAACGCGCGCACGGCAGCGTCAAGCTTGCCGTCATGCTGCTGCGTGGCTGCGAACCCGAGGAGGGCGTGCGACTGATCGAGCGCGCCGGAGGTCAATTGCGCGCGGCTCTCGCCTCGATCGGACGACGCGGCACCGACGCCGCGTAAAACGCTTCCCGACGAAGCGGAAACCCTTCGCCGCATGACATGCGGCCAGAACCGAACGCTGCCGCCTCAGCGACACGTCGACCAACAGAACTGCTGTTGGCTTGTGCAGTTCAGGCGACATTGAATCGGCTGGTTATTTTGAACGATATCGACCCGATTGCCTTGAATGTTTGTTGCAACGTTGATCTCAGGCAGAACCTGCGACAGGTTCGCGGCAACCGGACATTGATTTGCGCATGTTGCATAGGCTGAGTTGCAGTTGCTGATGCAGGCGGCTGAGGTTTGGCTCTGTGCCAATCGCAGAGGCCTGTCGGCGCCGATAGCTTTGTCGGCGTAGCCGAGCGCCAGCAAAACGCTGATAGCGAGCGCGTATCTCACCTGCGACCTCCATTAATCCGATTACGTTTCAACAACCAACGGGGCGGATTTTAGGCCCACATGCCGGACAGTGTCATATCAGTTGGCCTCGCCGGTCGCTACCGGCGTGATTCCCAATTCCTGACGCCGGCGGGAACCTGCTTCTCCCAGCCTTCTTCCCACTTGATCCCGATCAGCGGCTTGCATGAATGGATCTCGAACACTGCATCGGTTCGCTGTCCCTGGCTGGCGATGAAACCCGACACCATTTGTATTCGCTGCAACACCGGATTAAGATTTTCGTAGCCCATCGCATATGCCCATTTCTAAGTTACGAGGGTTTCGTTAGCAGCCACGTTTGCAGATCGTGACAGCGCTCTCGGAAGCCTGGGGGAGATACCCATGGATTTTCGCAAAAAATTTGTCGTCGAGCCCGGTGCAAAGCTGCGTCTCGGCAAGATCGACCCGTCATATACCGGGAAATACGATTCTCATGAGCAAGCGTCCGCTGAACTCGGCAAGCAGGTCGAACGCATGGATCGGCTGCAATACTTACTCTACGCGGACGCGCGCCAGTCGCTGCTCATCGTGTTGCAAGGGCTTGACGCGGGCGGAAAGGACGGGGTCATTCGGCATCTGTTCACCGGGATGAACCCACAGGGGACGTTCGTCTCTTGTTTCAAAGAGCCGAGCAAAGTCGAGCTCGCACATGATTTCCTCTGGCGTATTCATCTGCGGGCTTCGGCAAAGGGCGAGATCGCGATCTTCAACCGGTCCCACTATGAAGACGTTTTGGTCGTCCGCGTTCATAAGCTCGTGCCGCGTTCGGTATGGTCGAAGCGTTTCGAGCTGATCAATGATTTCGAGAGAATGCTCGCCGAAAACGGTACCCGCATTCTGAAGTTCTATCTTCACATTAGTCCGGAGGAACAGCTTGCGCGCTTTAAGCAGCGGCTCGACGATCCGGCGCGGCGTTGGAAGATCAGCGAGAGCGACTATTCGGAACGCGAGCTTTGGCCGCAATACGTGGAAGCCTATGAGGACGCCATCAAGGAGACCAGCACAAAGCGGGCGCCCTGGTTCGTGATACCGGCAAACCACAAGTGGTTTCGCGACCTCGCGATCTCGACGATCGTCGCTGACGCGATGGACGATATGGGATTGGAGCTGCCGGCGCCGCGTGTCAATCTCGCCGACATCCGCCGCAAATTCCATGCCGCCGAGCAGGAAGCGAAGAACAGCAAAGCCAAGGCCGCCCGCCGATCCAAAGCCCGCTGAACCGACCTTGCGTTAACCAGCTCCTTTGTTCTTTATTTGTTCATACTTGAAGATCGTTATCACAAAGCTACATCGTGTGCGCCGAAGGCCTCTGGGTTTCGGCCCGGATGTCGGCGCGCATCCGGCGGCGACTTCGTATCCATGTTGCTCAAATCGAGGATGTGGCTATGAAAAACACCGAATCTCCCAAACCGTCATCCCGACCATTCGATCTCGATCTAAACAACCTTCTGCGTCCGGAACGCGCATTTGCGCATCCGCACGACGTCGTCAGCGACCCCGACCTGACCGTCAACGAAAAAAGAGCGATCCTCGCGTCATGGGCCTCCGACGCAAGCGCCGTCGAAGCGGCGCCAGCGCTGCGCCTCGGCCCCGGCTGTTCGCGACCGGTGCCTGTCGACGATATCCTGGATGCGCTGCGCGCGCTCGACAACGAGGCTCATGGGAAGACGGTCGAAACCTCCTGGCTGCGCCGCCAAGTCAGGCGGCGCTCGATTGAAACGTTTCGGGCGCGGCGTCGGTCTGAGGAATCCCGGCCACGGTCTTACGCATTGAGACCTTTTCGCCGCCACCGCGACGCGGTGGCAGGCCGGCGTTTCATGCGCTGCCGCTTTCCTCTGGCGCTGAGACTAAAATCGGCCCAGACATCTCGTATTGTTCGATCGAAATGCTCGTAGGGAATTGCCGCCATGACCGTCGATGAGACCCGGCAGGAGAGCCGTGCCTTTGAGGCCGATGTCGCCAAACTGCTGAACTTGATCGTGCACTCTGTCTACTCCGACAGAGACGTGTTCATTCGCGAACTGATTTCGAACGCCGCGGATGCGTGCGAAAGGCTGCGTTATGAAGCGATAGCGAACCCGGCGCTGTTGGAAGCCGACCCGACGCTGCGCATTACGATCATCATCGATGCCGACAACAAGAGCCTCACGGTCGAGGACAACGGCATCGGCATGAGCCACGACGAGTTGATCGAGGCGCTCGGAACGATCGCTCATTCCGGGACGAAGGCTTTCATGGACCGGGTCGAAGCCGCCCAGGGCGGAGAAGGCGCGACGTTGATCGGCCAGTTCGGCGTCGGCTTCTATTCCGCTTTCATGGTGGCGGATCGGGTAGACGTCATCTCGCGACGCGCCGGCGGCGATGAAGCCTGGCAATGGTCCTCCGACGGCAAGGGCACATTTTCGGTCTCTCCGATTCCGCTGGATACCGCTCCGGGCCGCGGCACCCGCGTTGTTCTTCATCTCATGGAAGATGCGGCGTCGTACCTCGAACGCTTCACCCTCGAACGCATCGTGAAGGCGCAGTCGGGCCACGTGCCGGTTCCCATCGCGATCATCGATAAACCCGGTGCCGAGCCGTCCGAGGTCGCCGACGGGGCGGCGCTTTGGGCCAAGCCGAAGTCGGAAATCTCCGCCGCTGACTATACGGACTTTTATCGCAGCATTACCGGGCAACTGGACGAACCGGCGTTGACCATTCATTTCCGCGCGGAAGGCCGCCACGAATATTCGGCCCTCGCCTTCATTCCCGGGTCGCGCCCGTTCGACCTTTACGATCCAGATCGGAAAGGCCGGATCAAGCTGTACGTGAAGCGGGTCTTCATCACGGACGAGGCGGAGATAATGCCCCGCTATCTGCGGTTCGTCCGCGGACTTGTGGACTCGGCCGACCTGCCGCTCAATGTTTCGCGCGAGATGATCCAGGAGAGCCCGATCTTTGCGGCGATCAAGCGAGGCGTAACGAACCGGGTGCTGGGCGATCTCGAAAAAGCTGCAGAAAGTGAGCCCGAGTTCATACGCCAAGATCTGGACCAATTTCGGCGCAGTATTGAAGGAAGGGCTTTACGAGGACTACGAGCATCGCGACAAGCTCTACGCGCTCTTGCGCTTCAAGACGACCGCATCGGGCGAGTTCCTGGCGAAGCCTCAAGGACTATGTCGCTTCGCTCAAGGAGAACCAGACCGCGATCTACTATCTCGTCGGCGATGATATTGCCCGCCTCGACGCCTCGCCGCATTTGGAAGGCTTTCGCGCCCGCGGCGTCGAGGTGCTGCTTCTTGCCGATCCCGTCGACAGCTTTTGGGTCGCCGCGGCGGAGTTCGGAGGCAAATCATTCAAGTCGGTCACGCAAGGGGCGGCCGATTTGGCGCTGATCCCGGTCTTGGACGACAAAAGCGAGCCCGCTCCCGAGACGAGTGAGGCGGTCAATAACCTTATTGCATTCATCAAAGATACGCTCGGCGAGGCCGTCGCAGACGTTCGTCCCTCAGACCGCCTGACGGACAGCGCCGTCTGCCTGGTGGCGTCCGAATTCGGGCCCGACCGTCAGCTCGAAAAGCTGTTAGCCAGCGCTGGACGGCTCAAGACCGCTGCCAAGCCGATCCTGGAGATCAACCCGCGACACGACATGATCGTAGCGCTCGCCTCATTGAGCGATGACGATCGCGCCTTCAAGCAGGATGCCGCGCATCTGTTGTTCGACGAAGCCCGGCTGCTGGACGGCGACCGCCCGACAGACCCAAGGCTGTTCTCCGACAGATTGGCGCGTGTCCTGATGCGAAGCCTCGGCGAGACCAAAGACTGAGCAACAAGACCCGCCGCCATGCTTCGTTCGCTGGCCGCGGAGCATTGCGCCCTGCTGCCACGGACTCGCGTCAATTCAGGCGGTACCTCGCGGCGGATAATTCCTGTCGAGGACAAATTTGACCGCGGTCTCGATGTCGGCGAAGTTCGGGCGCGTGAACGGCATGGTCTGCATCGAGGCGCCGAACAGCGTGGCGTCGGGGCGAACGAGAAACACCCCCGGTTCGGCGAAAAGCGCCGGTTCCTTCTCGTTGATCGCGGCGGAGATCGATAGGTTCCACGCGCGCGCCGCCTCGATCGGAAGCCCATAGCCGAGGGGCAGATCGCCGATATTCCATTCGTTCTTAGCCTTGTTCGCCCGCTCTTCGCTGTCCGTACTGACTGCGACCGGCGCCACGCCGAGCGTGGCGAACGCGTCGAGACGCGCCGCGAGCGATCCGAGCCACGACCGGCAGATCGGGCAGTGATAGCCGCGATACACGGCAATCAGCGTGAAAGCCTTCGGACGGCTCTGGGCGATGTCAAACCGGCCGCCGCCGACCAGCGGGACGGAAAGCGGTGGAACAGGCTGCGTCGGCTTAAGCACAGGCGTTCTCCTGCATATGGCGATTTGGTCTTCGCGGGTTCGCAACGGCACGGCGGCACGACTCGGCTGGCGAGGCTTCATCTTGGGCCGACTTCGCGAGGCCGTGTCGCGACGTTACACACAATGCCGTCACAAAACCGTGTGCGATCCGTTAAAACCGCCACTTGCATCTTCCCGCTTTGAACTCTTGGGCTCACTCTTGGGCTCACTGCTCTGCGGCCCCGTTGCATGTGTTGGCGTGCCAGTTTGATACGAGCGAGTCTTTATGCAAGAGAGAGCTTCCGCTCAGGAGCCGACTAACCGATCTGCAGCATCCCGACAAACTGAAGGATCCTCGCGGGGAACATCTGATGAATCAAAAACCATCTGAGTCCTATCCACCTGTGATCACGCCGTCTCTCGAGCAGCAGGTCTTGCTCAAGGGCCAGAAGGCGTTGGTGACCGGCGCGAGTTCGGGGATCGGCAAACAGGTGGCGACCGCTCTGGGTCACGCCGGCGCCGATGTCGTCGTCAATTACGTCTCCGACCCGGACAAGGCGAACGAGGCGGTTCAGGAGATCAAGCGACGGTGTGGCACCGATGCCATGGCGATCCAGGCGGATGTGTCCAATGAGGAGCAGGTCCGCGCCATGTTCCAGACGATGTATCGGGAGTTCGGCACCATCGATATCCTGGTCAACAATGCCGGCCTGCAGAACGATGCGCCTTTCGATGAAATGACGCTGGCGCAATGGAACAAGGTCATCGGCGTAAACCTCACGGGCCAATTCCTCTGCGCACGGGAAGCGATCCGCGAGTTCAAGCGCCGGGGAGTCGTCAAGGACGTCTCATGCGCGGCCGGCAAGATCATCTGCATGAGCTCGGTCCACGACATCATTCCCTGGGCCGGACACGTCAATTATGCCGCGTCCAAGGGCGGCGTGATGCTGATGATGAAGTCGATCGCCCAGGAGGTGGCGGCGTGGCGCATTCGCGTCAACGCCATCTCGCCGGGCGCAATTCGCACGCCCATCAATATGGACGCGTGGGGCACGCCCCAGGCGTATGCCGAACTGATGAAGCTGGTGCCCTACAAGCGCATCGGCGAGCCCGAGGATATCGGCCGCGCCGCTGTTTGGTTGGCGTCCGATTACTCGGATTACATCAACGGCATTAGCCTCTATGTCGATGGCGGCATGACTTTGTATCCGGGCTTCGAGACCGGCGGTTGAGGCTGGAAACGCAACGCGAACTCCAGGAAGATCGATCCTGAAGGAAGAAACTGGATCAATACTGGGAGGGAGGAGCACAAGGACATGACGGCGGAGCATCGGCGACTCGCGGACGCAGATCGCGGCAAGGTGAAATGGCGGCGGTGGGGACCCTATCTGAGCGAACGCCAGTGGGGAACCGTACGCGAGGATTACAGTTACGACGGCAACGCCTGGTCCAACTTTCCCTTTGAGCAAGCGGGAAGTCGCGCTTATCGGTGGGGCGAAGACGGCATTGCCGGCTTCAGCGACGATCAGCAGCGCCTGTGCCTTGCGCTTGCGTTATGGAATGAACGTGACCGGTATTTGAAGGAACGGCTTTTCGGGCTGACCGGCCCCGAAGGCAATCACGGCGAGGATGTGAAAGAGTATTACTATTACCTCGATGCGACGCCGACGCATGCTTACCTCAAAATGCTCTACAAGTACCCGCAAGGGGACTATCCATACACCGAGCTGCGCGAGCGCAATCCCGCATGGGCGAAACATTCCCCGGAATTTGAGCTGATCGATACCGGCCTGTTTGATCAGGACCGGTATTTCGACGTCTTCGTCGAATACGCCAAGGCGTCGCCGGACGACGTCATCATGGTCATTACGGCTTATAACCGAGGCCCGGACCCAGCGCCCTTGCACGTCCTGCCGACGCTCTGGTTTCGCAACACTTGGTCATGGACAATCGGCGCGCCTAAGCCGACGATCGCCAAGCTGAACGGCGCTGGCGTTGAAGCGAAGCACGCAAGACTTGGAGCGTTCCGGTTATATTGCGAGGGAAATCCCGAACTGCTTTTCTGCGAGAACGAAACGAATTTTCGCAAGCTATTCGGCTCCAACCAGCCAACAGGCTATTTCAAGGACGGGATAAACAGCTGCATCGTCGAAGGCGATAAGTCGGCCGTCAATCCCGAGGGCGTCGGCTCCAAAGTGGCGGCGCACTACTATGCGAACATTCCCGGGGGCGGGTCCGCCACGTTCCGGGTGCGTCTAACCAATGCCGAGCTTTCCAGGCCGTTTGCCGATGCCGAAACAATTCTAGCGCAGGCGCGGCAGGACGCCGATGATTACTATGCCGAGCTGCAGCGTGATCTCTCCGATCCGGATACCCGGCGGGTCCAGCGCCAAGCATTGGCTGGCATGATTTGGTCCAAACAGTTCTATTACTACGACGTTCCCGAATGGTTGAACGGCGATCCAACCCAACTAACACCGCCGCCTCAACGCCGGCAGGGCCGCAATGCGGACTGGAACCACGTCAACACGGCCGACGTGTTGTCAATGCCGGACAAGTGGGAATACCCCTGGTTCGCCGCCTGGGACTTGGCGTTCCACTGCCTGCCACTCGCGCTGGTCGATCCCGAGTTCGCCAAGGGTCAGCTCATTCTGCTGACACGCGAATGGTACAGCCATCCGAATGGTCAGTTGCCGGCCTACGAGTGGAATTTCGGCGACGTCAATCCGCCGGTTCACGCTTGGGCCGCTTGGCGCGTCTTCGAGATTGATCGCAAACGACGGGGCGACGACGGCGACCTCCGGTTCCTCGAGCGGGTATTCCACAAGCTCCTTCTCAACTTCACTTGGTGGGTTAATCGCAAGGATGTTGAAGGCCGGAACATTTTTCAGGGCGGCTTTCTCGGTCTCGACAATATCGGCGTATTCGATCGTTCGCGGCCGCTGCCGACCGGGGGGCATATCAACCAGGCCGACGGCACATCCTGGATGGCAATGTACTGCCTCAACATGATGCGGATTGCGCTCGAGCTCGCCCACCACAACGATGTCTACGAGGACATAGCGACCAAGTTTTTTGAACACTTTCTCCATATCGCCGAGGCGATGACCGACTTCCAGGGCTGCGGCCACGGTCTCTGGGACGAGGAGGACAGGTTCTATTACGACATGCTGCGCACCGAAGGCGGCGCCTACCGGATGCGCCTTCGTTCGATGGTCGGACTCATTCCGTTGTTCGCGGTCGAGGTGCTGGAGCCGGAAGTGCATGAAAAGCTGCCGGAGTTCCACCGGCGGCTCAATTGGTTCCTCAACTACCGCTCTGATCTGGCGGCGCTGGTCTCCCGGTGGCAGGAGCCGGGCACGGGCCAGCGGCGCTTATTATCGTTGCTGCGCGGCCATCGCATGAAGCGGCTGCTCGCGCGCGTATTGGATGAAAGCGAGTTTCTTTCCGATTACGGCGTGCGCGCAGTCTCGAAGGTCCACGAGGCCAACCCGTTCCGTTTCGACTTCGGCGGCGAGCAACACGTCGTCACCTATTTGCCGGGCGAGTCCGACAGTTACATGTTCGGCGGCAACTCGAACTGGCGCGGACCGATCTGGATGCCGGTGAACTTCCTGCTCATCGAATCGATGCAGCGGTTCCATCACTACTATGGCGACGATTTCAAGATCGAATGCCCGACCGGCTCGGGAAACTACGTCACTATCCTAGAGGCGTCCGAGGAGCTGACCCGTCGGCTGGCGCGCATATTCCTGCGGGATGCGGACGGCCGACGCGCGGTCTTTGGCGACGTCGAAAAGTTTCAAACCGACCCGCATTTCCGCGACTACGTGTGGTTCTACGAGTATTTCCATGGCGACACGGGCCGAGGCGTCGGCGCCTCGCATCAGACCGGCTGGACCGGACTCATCGCCAAACTCATGCAGCCCCGGGAAAAGCCCTAAGACGGACGCGCAAGAGATGGCTCTTTCGCGTGGCCAAGCTGGGGCGAAACTGGTTCTGCGCCAAGCTCATTCACGACAACCGCTATCGCCGCATCCACTGCGGCTACGTGCCGGGAAAATCCGCGCCCGAGCAGCATGAATTCAACCGCTAGCGAACCCGGAAAGCACTGGAGCTTCACGATGGCAAGCCCAATCGATATCGGTATTAGCGATACGCGGAAAAAGGGACTTCGCCTCGCTATCGGCGCGGTCGTAGCGACAGTCGTGGCCATGGCCGGCAGTGGCGGCAACGGTGGCGGCGCGCTCGTCGCGGCGCGGCGCCTGCATAACTGGGGCGCGCAAGTCACCGTCGCCCTCGGGCAACCGCCGCAGGCAATGACGCCCATACCCGCTCACCAGCTCGATATTCTGCAGCGAATGGGCGTGCCGGGCACGGACCTAGTGGCCGACCCTCGCAAGCTTGCCCTGCCCGGGAACGAGCCGCCCTTCGAGCTGATCCTCGACGGGCTCATCGGCTACAGCCTCAAGGGCGCGCCAACCGGCCTGATCGGCGAGCTCATTCGTTTTGCCAATGACTATCCGGCGCCGATTTTAGCGCTCGATGCGCCTTCCGGCATCGATACGACCACCGGAACGGTCTTCGACCCCGCGATCACGGCGGTCGCCACCATGACGCTCGCATTGCCGAAGGAAGGCTTGCGCGCCGACGGCGTTGCCAACCATGTCGGTGAAATGTATCTGGCTGACATCAGTGTCCCCCCTGCCCTCTATGGCAAGCCGCCGCTAAACATGCAGGTGGGACCGCTTTTCGCCCGGGAAGACGTCATTCGGCTGTGGTAGCGAGCGCACGAGAGCGGGCCGAACGTTCGAAGCGCAAATCACCATCGAGACGCCGCCATGTCTTTGAATTTCGCACTCCTCTACGGCTCTGTCCGCACCGCGCGCCAGGGCATCAAGCTCGCCCGCTTCCTCGATGCGCAATTGCGCAAGCGCGGCCATGGGAGCACGCTGATCGACCCGTTGCATTACCGCCTGCCGCTTCTGGACAAGATGTACAAGGAATACCCGAGGGGCGAAGCTCCCAAGCCCCTGGAAGCCATCGCCAATCACATTCGGCAAGCCGATGGTTTCCTTATAGTCAGCGGCGAATACAATCACGGCATTCCACCGGCCCTAAAAAACATGCTCGATCATTTCCTCGAGGAATGGTTCTGGCGCCCGTCGGCGATCGCTTGCTATTCCGCCGGCCCGTTCGGAGGAGTGCGCGCCGCTATCCAGCTTCGCGCCACTCTTGCTGAACTCGGGATGCCCAGCATCTCATCGATCTTCCCGATGCCCAAAGTCCAGGACCAGTTCGAGGAAGACGGCACGCCGCGCGACCCGGCCCACGAACGTCGCGTCGCCCGCTTTTTCGACGAGTTCGAGTGGCACGCGAGGGCGCTGAAGGAAGCTCGGAAAGGCGGAGTTCCTTACTGACGACGGCTACCACGGCCAAGGAATATTGGGGGTCTGCGTTACGACCGAAACGGCATGCGCGGGGCCCTGCGTCAAATGGCCGGCAACCTCAATGCACCGCCGCGTCCGGCCGCGGCATGATTCCGCCGCGATGGCGGATCACTTGGCCGGCGAGCCGATGCGCGGCGAACACCGCGTCGAGCGGCTTGCGGCCGCGCAGTCGCTCCGAAAGATAGCCGGCGTTGAACCCGTCGCCCGCCGCGGTCGGGTCGACCGGTTCGATCACCTCCGGGACGGGTATATGCTCGCGCAAACCCGATGATGCGACCAGCGCGCCATTCGGCCCGTTCTTGACCACGATTTCCCCGATGCCGAAGGCCTGCAGCCGATCGACGGTCGCCTCCGGACTGGCGTCGCCCCACAGCACCGCCTCGTCCTCGAAAGACGGCAGCGCCACGTCGACGCGCTTAAGCGTTTCGAGAAAGACGGTACGGATGCGGCTGCTATCGCCGGCCCAATCGTGCGGACGGAAATTGCCGTCGAAAGCGATTTTCGCCCCCTTTTCCCGCGCAAGTTCGATGATCGCGAGAAAGCGTCCGATGCCTTCATTCGAGTAGAGCGACAACGTAATTCCGGAAAAGTAGATCATATGCGCAGCGAGTAGCCCTTCGGCGATCTGCGGCCACGCGGCGACTTCGAACAATTCCCGCGCAGGCGCCGCCTCGCGCCAGTAGTGGAAGACCCGCGCTCCATTCGGATCGGTGCTGACGAGATAGAGACCCGGCAGCCGTCCCGGCAGACGCAACATGAGTTGGCGGCCGACCCCCTCCGTCGCCGCCAAGGCGAGGATGCGATCGGAATGCACGTCGTCGCCAAGCGCGGTCGCGAGCGACACGTCGATGCCGGCGCGAGCAAGATAAATCGCCGTATTGAATGCGTCGCCGCCGCACGACAGCGAGAAGCGCCCGTCGACCCCGCACGCGAGCTCGATCATCACTTCCCCAACCGCGACGACGCGGCCGCGCGACTCGGTCATGCGTTGCTCGCTTTCCTAGCCCGTTCCCAACCATCGGATCATAGAAGACGGCCGAAAGACGCTGAAGCGTCAAATGCAAGCAGCGGCTCGTTCGTCATTCACGTAAGCTTGACGACAAACGGCAGCGAAGGACGCGGATAAGCGGTTGCTCCGACGCGAATTCCTTGGCATTCAGCGTTTTGCCCAGCCGATCGGTATTGCGTTCGCGCGCCTGCGCCGGGTGGGAGCAGGTCAGATCGCTTCAGGGACGCATCGGCTTCGGCATGACATCATCAAGCATGCTTCGGATGCGCGTGGTCTCGATCGTCGCCGCGACGGCGGCGCTGGGCCTCGCGGCTGCGCCTTCGTGGGGGGAATCCTTCACCGTTGGGCTTGCTCCCAGTCAGGACACGCCCGCACCGCCGAATCGTGTGGCGCAGCGCGGCGTGGCCTTGACGATCGAGGCTGTCAACGATGCCGAGTTCCTCGGCTCGCACGCCCGCACCAGCGCCATCATCCTCAAGGCGCAAATCCTGCTCGACCGCGCCGGCTTCTCGCCGGGGGCGATCAATGCTCGCCGCACCGATAATTTCCGCAAGGCGCTCGCGGCGTTTCAAGAGCGGCACGGGCTCGTCGGAACCGGCAAGCTCGACCAGGCGACCTGGGACGCTCTGGTCGCGACCTCCACGGAGCCGGTCTTGGCGGAATACGAGATCACACGGGCCGACACGAAAGGCCCGTTCGCCCCGGACATTCCCGAAGAGGTCGAGGACTGGGCTCGCCTTAAGCGCCTGTCCTACCGCGAGCCGGGCGAATTGCTGGCCGAGAAATTCCATATGGACGCGCGGCTGTTTGCCGCCCTCAACCCGGAAACGGCATTCGACCAACCGGGAACGCGCATCCTTGTGGCGCGGGTCGGGCGGTCCGAACCTTACGCGACGGTGACCCGAATCGAGGTCGACAAGCAGAACCGCCGGCTGCGCGCCTACGACAAAGATGGCCGCCTGGTCGTTGCCTTCCCCGCGTCGGTCGGAAGCGAAGAGAAGCCGACACCCGATGGCGTCTTCGTGGTGCGGCGGATCGCGCGCAATCCCCAGTGGCGCTATAATCCTCGATACGCATTCAAGGAGATCCAAACGAAGCGCGCGTTCCGCGTCGCCGCCGGCCCCAACAATCCGCTCGGGACGGTGTGGATCGGCATCAGCAAGCCGAGTTACGGCATTCACGGGACTCCCGATCCGGAGGAAGTCGGGACGGCCGCATCGCACGGCTGCGTTCGGCTGACCAACTGGGACGCCCAGACTCTCGCTTCCATCGTCAAGCGCGGAACCAAGGTCGAGTTCGTCGAGTGACGTCGCAATCAGGCAATTGACCTTGCGTGGTGAATGCTACTGGGGTCGCATTGATGGGGATGGGGTTCCCCGAAACCGCCTGAATGGCTGATTTACGTCACGGGCAGGAACGGTCCGGCGAGGAGAGGATCGACGCGTTTCTGCCTACGCTCGACGCCATGATGGTGAGCGGGCTTGTCACCCTCGAAAAGGTGCAGGTTTTGCAGTACGGCGAGACGCGGAACGGCAAGGACTGACCGATCCGTAGATCGCTTGCCCGGCCGCGGTTTATTGCCGAGCCGTCCGGCGAAATCGTCACGCCATCGGCTTGAGGCCGAGTTTTTCCAGAAGCTGCATGTCGCGGTCGGGCTCGGGATTCGGCGTGGTGAGGAGCTTCGGCCCGTAGAAGATGGAGTTCGCGCCAGCTAGGAAGCACAGCGCCTGCATCTCCTCGCTCATCTCCTCGCGTCCGGCGGAGAGCCGCACCACCGATGCCGGCATGGTGATGCGGGCGACCGCGACCGTGCGCACGAACTCCAGCCCGTCGATCGGGGTAGCGTCGGCGAGCGGCGTGCCCTCGACCCGCACCAGCAGGTTGACCGGAACCGATTCCGGATGCTCCGGCTGATTGGCGAGCGCCTCGATCATGCCGACGCGATCCTCGCGTGTCTCGCCCATGCCCACGATGCCGCCGCAGCAGACATGAATGCCCGCTTCCCGCACATGGGCGAGGGTATCGAGCCGATCCTGATAGGTGCGGGTGGTGATGATGTGGCCGTAGAATTCCGGCGAGGTATCGAGATTGTGGTTGTAGTAATCGAGGCCCGAGCCCTTCAGGCGCTGCGCCTGGTCGCGCGTGAGCATGCCGAGCGTCATGCAGGTCTCGAGCCCGAGCTCGCGCACGCCCTCGACCATCGCGCAGATATCGTCGAGGTCGCGGTCCTTAGGAGAGCGCCAGGCCGCGCCCATGCAGAAGCGGCTCGCGCCTGCGGCTTTGGCGACTTTGGCTTCGGCGAGCACGTCCTCGACCGCCATCATCTTCTCCGCCTTGACGCCGGCATCGTGATGCGCGCTTTGCGGGCAGTAGCCGCAGTCTTCAGCGCAGCCGCCGGTCTTGACCGAGAGCAGCGTCGAAATCTGCACTTCGTGCGGATCGAAGTGCATGCGATGGACGCGCTGCGCCGCAAAGACCAGGTCCGGAAACGGCAGGTCGAACAGGGCGCGGATTTCTTCGCGCGTCCAGTCATGACGCACGACGCTGGCGAGATCGAAAGCTGCCCCGGAAGCGGCGGCAGCAGCGGGGATCGGAGAAGCGGTTCTATCGTCCATAACGGCGGACCATGGCGGGGCCGCCGCGCAAAAGCAAGTGGGTCAAGCGCGGATCAATCAATGTTCGTCTCTCCCCGAAAGTTGAGATTAAAGCGCCCTACTCCGCCGCTTGCACGTCCCCCACCCGCTCCACCTTGGCGGCGCAATATTTGAACTCCGGAATCTTTCCGAACGGGTCGAGCGCCGGATTGGTGAGTAGGTTCGCGGCGGCTTCCACAAAGGCGAAGGGGATGAATACGACCCCGTCGGGGATGGCGTCGTCCTGGCGTACGGGGAGTTCGATCGCGCCACGCCGCGTGCTGACGCGGACGCGCGCACCAGGCGAAATCTGAAGTCGCGCAATTTCACCGCGTGACAGGCAGGCGACCGCGCCCGGCTCGATCGCGTCGAGCGTCTCCGCGCGGCGGCTGATCGCGCCGGTATGCCAATGCTCGAGCTGCCGCCCCGTGGTGAGCACGAACGGGTAATCCGCGTCCGGCTCCTCGTCGGGCGGCTGGAGCTTTGCCGCGACGAGTTTGGCGAGGCGGTTCGGGCGCGGAAAACCGTCGCTGAACACGACCGCATGGCCGGGCTGGTCCGGCCCGTCGGTCGGATAGGTCACCGAACTCTCGCGCTCCACGCGGTCCCACGAAATATGATCGAGCGAGTGCATCAGCGACGCCATCTCGGCGTAGACATCGCGCGGATGCGTATACGACCACGGCAGACCAAGCCGCCGGGCGATCTCCTGGGTGATCCACCAATCGGGCTTCGCCTCTCCCGGCAGCGGCAATGCATGCCGGCCCATTTGCACTTGGCGGTTGGTGTTGGTGACCGTGCCATCTTTTTCCGGCCAGGCCGAGGCTGGCAGCACCACGTCCGCGTGGAATGCGGTCTCGGTGAGGAAAATGTCCTGGACCACGAGGTGGTCGAGCGTCGCCAGCGCGGCGCGCGCGTGATTGAGATCGGGGTCGGACATCGCCGGGTTTTCGCCCATGATGTACATGCCGTGGATATCGCCGGCGAGGATCGCATTCATGATCTCGACGACGGTGAGCCCTTTCTTCGGGTCGAGCGGCGTGCCCCAAGCGGTTTCAAATTGCTGGCGCCAGTCGGCGTCCTCGACTGACTTGTAGTCGGGGAAGAACATCGGGATAAGCCCGGCGTCGGACGCGCCCTGCACATTGTTCTGTCCGCGCAGGGGATGCAGTCCCGTTCCCGGCCGGCCGACATGCCCGCAGATCAACGCAAGGGCGATCAGGCAGCGGGCATTGTCAGTGCCGTGGGTGTGCTGGGAAATGCCCATGCCCCAGAAAATGATTGCGCGTTCGGCCCGCGCATAGGCGCGCGCGACGGTGCGCAGCGTTGGCGCGTCGATGCCGCAGATCGGCGCCATCGCCTCCGGCGTGTAAGGCGCGACGTGCGTGGCGAGTGCGGAGAAGCCTTCGGTGTGGGTTTGAATATATTGCTCGTCGTACAGCTTTTCGCTGACGATCACATTGAGCAGCGCGTTGAGGAGCGCGACATCGGTCCCGATCGCGAATTGCAGCATATGGGTGGCGTGCCGCTTCAGCGCCTGGCCGCGCGGGTCCATGACGATCAGCGTCGCGCCGCGTTCGGCCGCCTGCTTGAAATAGGTCGCGGCGACCGGATGGTTCTCGGTAGGGTTGGCGCCGATCACCACGATGACGTCGGAGTTTTCACATTCATTGAAGGTCGCAGTCACCGCGCCCGAGCCGATCCCCTCCATCAAGGCGGCGACCGACGAGGCGTGGCACAGTCGCGTGCAGTGATCGACATTGTTGTTGCCGAAGCCGGTGCGCACGAGTTTCTGAAATAGGTAGGCTTCCTCATTCGTGCACTTGGCCGAGCCGAAGCCGGCGAGCGCATGGTCGCCGTGCCTTGCGCGCGTGGCCTTAAGCCCGTGAGCCGTGCGATCGAGCGCCTCCTCCCAGCTCGCCGCGCGGAAATGCGTCCAGGGATTACCGGGATCAACCGTGTCGTCCGCGCGCTTGCCGACGCCATCCTTGCGGATCAGCGGCTGCGTCAGCCGATGCGGATGGTGCACGTAGTCGAAGCCGAAGCGGCCCTTCACGCACAATCGGTTCTCGTTCGCCGGGCCGTTCCTGCCCGTGACGTAAAGCAGCCGGTCGTCTTTGACGTGATAGGTAAGTTGGCACCCCACCCCGCAATACGGGCATACGCTGTCGACCATGCGATCGGCGTAGCCGATGCGCCGGTTGTCGGCATCAAGAAGCGAGGCTGGCATCAGCGCGCCGGTGGGACAGGCCTGCACGCATTCGCCGCAGGCGACGCAGGTCGATCGCCCCATCGGATCGTCGAAGTCGAACACGATCTTTTCGGAATGGCCGCGGCCGGCCATGCCGATCACGTCATTGACCTGAACCTCGCGGCAGGCGCGGACGCACAGATTGCAGTGAATGCAGGCGTCGAGATTGACCGCCATCGCCGGATGGCTGCGGTCGGAGGCCGGCGGCTTGCGGGGGGCGAAGCGGCTGGTCGTGACGCCCATGCGCTCGGCCCAGCGCCAAAAGGACGAGGCGGGGTCATGCGCCGCGTTTTGCTCGTGTGCTCGCATTCTCTGCGGCGAACGGACCCCCACTTCGCCGGCAAATGCTCCGGTCTCGCGCGCGGGCTGATCAGCCACGAGCAATTCGAACACCATGCGCTGCGCCGCTTTCACGCGTTCCGACGCGGTCGTGACCGTCATGCCCGCGGTCGGCGCGCGAATACAGCTCGCAGCGAGCACGCGCTCGCCTGCAATCTCGACCATGCAGGCGCGACAATTGCCGTCGGGCCGGTACCCGGGCGCCGGCGAATAGCACAAATGCGGGATGTCGACGCCGAGGCGCTTGGCGACTTGCCAGATGGTCTCGCCCGGCCGCGCTTCGACCGGGCGGCCGTCCAGGGTGAAGGCGATCGGCGCGTTAGCCTCGGCCGACTCGGCCAGCGCTGCGCCCTTGCCATCGAGTGCGGGCTCGGGGCTGCGCTGCTCGGTCTTGCTGTCGTTCATCGGCACGACCCTCGCCGCTTCATTCACCAACTCCCGAGCGGGCGCTTGAGGTCCTCGGGAAAGTACCGGAACACGGACAAAAGCGGGTTAGGCGCGGCTTGGCCGAGCCCACAGATCGAGGCGTCGCGCATCGCCTGCGCGAGTTCCGTCATTACCGCTGCATCCCACCTGTCGTCTGCCATCAATTGCACCGCCTTCTCCGTCCCGACCCGGCACGGCGTGCACTGGCCGCAACTCTCGTCGGCGAAAAAGCGCAGCAAATTGAGCGCGACCGCCTTCATGTCATCGCGCTCGGACAAGATCACCACCCCGTGCGAGCCGATGAAGCAGCCGTATTCTTCGAGCGTCCCGAAATCGAGCGGCAGGTCGGCCATCGAAGCGGGCAGTATGCCCCCGGACGCGCCGCCCGGCAGATAGGCCTTGAACGTATGGCCCTCCGCCATGCCGCCACAGAATTCCTCGATCAACTCGCGCGCGGTGATCCCCGCCGGCGCAAGCTTCACGCCCGGACTCTTGACGCGGCCGGATACTGAAAAGCTGCGCAAACCCTTTCGCCCGCGACGCCCACGCGAGGCGTACCAATCCGGTCCCTTCTCGATGATCTCCGGCACCCAATAGAGCGTCTCGACATTATGGACGAGCGTCGGGCGGCCGAACAGGCCGATCTGGGCAACATAAGGCGGCCGGTGGCGCGGCAGCCCGCGCTTGCCCTCGATCGATTCGATCATCGCCGACTCTTCGCCGCAGATATACGCCCCGGCGCCGCGGCGAAGATGCACCGGCATGGGAGCGCTTAGCCACGCGCTGTCGAGCCTGTCCAGCTCCTCGCGCAGCATCAGATACAGCTCGGCATATTCATCACGCAGGTAGATGTAGACCTCGGCCGCCTCCACCGCCCAGGCGGCGATAAGCATGCCTTCGATGACGCGATGGGGATCGCGTTCGAGATAGTGGCGGTCCTTGAACGTGCCCGGCTCGCCTTCGTCGGCATCGACGCACATGAGCCGCGGAGCAGGTTCGGAGCGCACGATCCTCCACTTTCGCCCGGCAGGAAAACCCGCTCCGCCAAGTCCGCGCAGCCCGGCTTCATCCACCGCGGCGATGATCTGCTCGCGGCTGCGTGCGCCTGTAAGGCACGACTGGAGCAGCGCATAGCCGCCCTCGTTCCGGTACGCGGCGAAATCTTTGCCCGGCCTGCAAGGATATACATGCCCGCCGGCCGCGACGACGACAAAGACCTTGTCGAGCGTCGCCTGCGGCACCTGCACATGGCTAACCGTGCAGACTGGCGCGCGGTCGCATGCGCCCATGCACGGTGCGCGGCGGATGCGCAGCTGCCCGCCCAGTTCGCCGACAAGCTCGTCGTGCAAGCGCTCGGCGCCGGCGAGAGCGCAGGCGATGCCGTCACATACGCGGACCGTGGCCGTTGGCGGCGCGCCGTCCGTCACCACGTCGAAATGCGCATAGAAGGTCGCAACCTCGTAGACCTCGGCAAGCGCCAGCCGCATTTCGCTTGCGAGTGCGACGAGATGCGGCGCGGAGAGATAGCCGTAGCGATCTTGCAAGAGATGCAGATGTTCGATCAGCAGGTCGCGCCGTCGCGGCCGATCGCCGAGCAGCGCCCTTACCTCTTCGAGCGCGCGCGGATCGACCTGACGGCCCTTCGGAGTCTTCGGCGGGCGGCGCGTTCTCCCGCGGCTGTCGTCCGGCTTTTCCATTGGCATCGTCGTGTCCCCGATGCGGCGCAGAAATAGTGCATCGCTGGCGCGGGGCGCTGGCTTGACCGCGGTCCCTGCAGCTTGCGCCGCGCCGGGACGCGATTCAGAAAACTACGCCATGTTCGTCCAAACCCGCTAGAACAACCCCGTAATCTTGCCTTCCGGGCCTACATCGATCGCGTTTGCGGCCGGCGATTTCGGTAGGCCTGGCATGGTCATGATATCCCCGCAGATCGCTACGACAAACCCCGCCCCCGCGGCGAGCCGCACCTCGCGAATCGGAACGATGTGATCGGTCGGGGCGCCCTTGAGATCGGGATTGGTCGCAAAACTGTATTGGGTTTTCGCAATGCAGACGGGCAAATTGCCATGGCCCATGCTTTCGTAGCTCGCGAGTTGATCGCGGACCGACTTCTCCACCGAAATGTCTTTAGCTCGATAGATCTCGCGCGCAACCGTGCGGACCTTTTCGATCAGCGGCATTTCGTCGGGATAGAGCAGTTCGAGCTTGCCTTTGCCCGCGTCGATCGTCTCGACGACCGTGCGTGCAAGATCGAGCGCGCCCGCGCCCCCCTCCGCCCAGTGATCGGCGATCGGCGCCTTGACCCCAAAACGCGCGCAGGCATCCTGCACAAGCTGAACTTCGGCCGCCGTATCGGCACTGAAACGGTTGATGGCAACGACCGGCACCAGGCCAAATTTGCGGATGTTCTCGATGTGCCGCCGCAGATTCGGCAGGCCTGCCTCTACGGCCTTGAGGTTCTCCGTCTTGAGGCTCTCCCTCTTCACGCCGCCATGCATCTTGAGCGCCCGAATGGTGGCGACGAGGACGACGCAGTCCGGCGCGAGGCCGGTCTTGCGGCACTTGATGTCAAGGAATTTCTCGCCGCCGAGATCAGCGCCGAACCCGGCCTCGGTGACGACATAGTCGCATAGCTTGAGCGCGGTGGTGGTCGCGAGCACCGAATTGCACCCATGGGCGATATTGGCGAACGGCCCGCCATGGACGAAAGCCGGCGTGCCCTCCAGCGACTGCACAAGATTGGGCGCAAGCGCCTCTTTCAACAGCGCCGCCATCGCGCCATGCGCCTTGAAATCGCTCGCACGAAGAGGTTCGCGCTCGCGCGTATAGGCGGCTACGATGTTGCCCAGCCGCGTCTTGAGGTCCGCAAGGTCACGGGCAAGGCAAAAGATGGCCATCACCTCGGAGGCGACGGTGATGTCGAATCCGCTTTCACGTGGGTACCCGTTGCCGACGCCGCCCAGCGAACAGACGATCTCGCGCAGCGAGCGATCGTTCATATCTATCACGTGACGCCACACCACGCGCCGCCCGTCGAGCCGCAGTTCGTTGCCCCAGTAGAGGTGGTTGTCGATCAGCGCCGTGAGCAGATTGTGGGCCGCGGTGATGGCGTGCAGGTCGCCGGTAAAATGCAGGTTGATGTCTTCCATCGGCACGACCTGGGCGTAGCCGCCGCCTGCCGCGCCGCCTTTCATGCCGAATGCAGGCCCCAGGCTCGGCTCGCGCAGGCAGAGCATCGCGCGTTTGCCGAGTTGATTGAGGGCGTCGGTGAGCCCGACGGTCGTCGTTGTCTTCCCCTCGCCGGCGGTGGTCGGCGTCATCGCGGAAACGAGAACGAGCTTGCCGTTCGGCCGGCTTTGCAGCGAGCGAATGTATTCGAGCGATACTTTCGCCTTGTAATGGCCGTAGGGTTCGAGATTCTCCGACGCGATGTCGAGTTTTTCGCGCGCGATCTCGATGATTGGACGCTTCTGCGCAGCCTGCGAGATTTCGATATCGGACTTCGGATTGATGTGCTGGGCGGCGGGCATCAAGCGCGACCTTTCTGGCCGTCATTCACGGACGTTTCCTCACCCGTCTTGCCCTGCCCTGCGCTGCGGATCAACCTTCAAACCCCGACGCAGGTGTCGCAGGGCGCAATCGGCGCTTTGCACCGATTCCCAAATACTGGCGAATATCCAAAAGCAGTAGGCCGAAACTTACAGTTCCCATACTTGGCCGGGTTGCGGCGTACGAAAAATGTCGGGTCCGATGCCGGCCGTGCGACAGGCTGTCGCGAGTTCCCGCACCGGCGCGTCGATCGCCTCGTCGGTCAGCTTGAACGTCCCGTGATGATGAGCAAGCGCAAGCTCCGCGCCGCAATCGAAATAGGCTCGCACGGCCTCCCGCGGGTCCATGTGCTGGTCGCGCATGAACCAGCGCGGCGCGTAAGCGCCGATCGGCAGAATGGCGAGACGGAACGGACCGTAGCGCTTACGCGCCTCGCGAAAGCGATAGCCGTCGCCATACCCGGAGTCGGTCACATGGAAGACGCGCCCGGCCGGCGTTTCGAGCACAAAACCTGCCCATAGGGATTTGTTGCGATCGAGGAAGCCGCGGGCCGACCAGTGGCGCAGCGGGACGAGCGTAATATCAAGGCCGGGCGCAAGCGAAACGCGGTCGTGCCAATCGTAGGCCTCCGCCTCAATCGCCGGATCATGCTCGCGCATGATCGTGTCGTTGCCGAGCGGCGTGATGAAACGCGGCTGGTGGGTTTTGGCAAGCCGCGAGAGGGTAACGACATCGAGATGGTCGTAATGAGCGTGCGAGACCAGTACGGCATCGATGCGCGGCAAAGCCTCGAAGGAAATGCCGGGGTCGTTGACCCGCTTCGGGCCGGCAAAGGCGAGTGGCGAAGCGCGTTCCGACCATACCGGGTCGATCAGCACGTTCTGCCCTGCCGTCTGCAGCAGAAAGCTCGCATGGCCGACATAGCTGATCCGCAGCGTTTTCCCGTCGATACGCGGCGGCGGGCGGTCGCGATAGGGACTAGGCGCCCATTCGGGCCAGCGCTCACCGCTGCGGCTTCCCCACCAGCGAACCAAGTCGACAATGCTTTTCGGCTGCGCGCCATGCGGATCAATGAAATAGGTGCCGTCGAAATGATCGGATATCGGTCCATCATAATAGCGGGTCAGCGCGGCGCGGCCGGTCGCGCCCGCCCCCGCAAGAGCGGCGAGCCCGCCTAAAGACAAGAACAGACCTCGACGGGTCGGCGTCATTTACGCTATCTCTGAGCGCGTTGAGCCAAGGCGAAGATGGCCTGAAGTTAGTCAGTGGCGGGGCTCGCACAAGACTCAGAATGGTCGCGTGTTCGGGGCGAGGAACCCGCGGGAAGGAGCATGTCGGAACTGACGCGGGACGAGAGCACCGCGATGTTCCCATCGGCACAGTGGGACGGGGTGATCTCGATCCTGGAACGGGTCGGCGCCGAGCCGCGCGGCTCTCAGCTGGGGGAGGCGGGCTCTACGATGGAGTGAAGACCATGGGCAAGCCCCATTGACGTACGCTCGTGCAAGGGCGTAGGTTCCGCCCGCTCTCGAAAAGAGCCGTGACGAAACGACGCCGACCGGTCCGAGAGGCCGGAGGTCAACGCCCGACAGCGCGATGCGCCCTCGGGCGCCATTAGTGTTTGAATTTCCCCTCGCCCCGCCTGCGGGGAGAGGGTGGTGAGCATCGCAGGCAAGTTTACGCAGCCTGCGTAGACTTGGCTGTGCGTGAGATGCGAACCGGGTGAGGGGCTGTAATCGACGTGGCCGTGCTTAAATGCCCCTCACCCGACGTCCGCGCTTCGCTCGGGCGTCGACCTCTCCCCGCGGGCGGGGAGAGGTAACAAAACGAAGGCACCGCATGTTTGAGGCCCTTTCGGACAAGCTGTCCGGCATTCTCGATCGGCTGACGCGGCGCGGCGCGCTTACCGCCGCCGACGTGGACGCCGCTGCGCGCGAGGTGCGGCGCGCGCTCCTGGAGGCGGACGTCGCGCTCGACGTGGTGCGCGATTTCATTGCCAAGCTGAAGGAGCGCGCGGTCGGCGTCGAAGTCATCAAGTCGGTCACGCCCGGCCAGATGATCGTGAAGATCGTGCACGATCAGCTTGTCGAGACGCTGGGGGCGACCGCCGATCCCATCGACCTCAACGCCGCTGCTCCCGTGCCGATCATGCTGGTCGGCCTGCAAGGCTCCGGCAAGACCACGACCGCGGCGAAGATCGCCAAGCGCCTGACCGAGCAGGGCAAGCTCAAAGTGCTGATGGCTTCCCTCGACACCCGTCGCCCGGCCGCGATGGAGCAGCTCGCCGTGCTCGGCCAGCAGGTCCAGGTCGACACGCTGCCGATCGTCGCGGGCCAGACGCCGGTGCAGATCGCCAAGCGCGCGCTCGAGGCGGGCCGGCTCGGCGGGTACGACGTGGTGCTGCTCGACACCGCCGGCCGCATCACGCTCGACGAAGCGATGATGACGGAGGCGGCCGAGGTCAAGCGCGCGACGAGCCCGCACGAAGTGTTGCTCGTCGCCGACGCGCTCACTGGACAGGACGCGGTCAACCTCGCGCGGTCGTTCGACGAGCGCGTCGGCCTCACCGGCATCGTGCTCACCCGCGTGGACGGCGACGGGCGCGGCGGCGCCGCGCTGTCGATGCGTGCGGTCACCGGCAAGCCGATCAAGCTGATGGGCACCGGTGAGAAAGTCGACGCGCTGGAGGATTTCCATCCGGCGCGCATTGCCGACCGCATCCTCGGCATGGGCGACATCGTCACGCTGGTGGAAAAGGCCGCCGCCACGATCGACGCGGAGAAGGCGCAGCGCACCGCCGAGCGCATGCGCAAAGGCGCGTTCGACCTCAACGATCTGCGCGAGCAGCTCGAACAGATGCAGAAGATGGGCGGCATGTCCGGGCTGATGGGCCTGCTGCCCGGCGTCGGCAAGATCAAGAACCAGCTCGCCAACGCCAATGTCGACGACCGCATGCTGAAGCGGCAGGTCGCGATCATCTGTTCGATGACCCCGCGGGAGCGACGCAATCCCGACGTGCTCAAGGCGAGCCGGAAAAGGCGCATCGCCGGGGGCTCCGGCGCCAAGGTCGAGGAGATCAACCGGCTGCTCAAGATGCACCGGACCATGGCCGACATGATGAAGGCGATGAGCGGCGGCAAAAAACGCGGGCCGCTCGCAGGCCTTGCCAATGCGCTCGGGCTCGGCGGCGGCATGCCGAGCGCCGAAGAGATGGCGAAGCTTGCGGAAAAAGTGCCGGGCGGTCTGCCGGGAGGTTTTCCTGGCGCGCCACCTGGCCTGCCGCCGGGTCTGCCCGGCGGCCTGCCCGGGCTTGGCAAAGGTCTGCCGCCTTTCCCCGGTTTTCCAGGCGGCGCGAAGAAGAAGTGAAATACGTTCCAACGACGAAAGGACACTAGGAATGCCTGTCGCCATCCGGCTGGCCCGCGCCGGCACCAAGAAGCGGCCCTTCTATCACATCGTGGTCGCCGACTCGCGCAGCCCGCGCGATGGCCGCTTCATCGAGCGTCTCGGCTATTTCAATCCGCTGCTGCCGAAGGAACAGACCGAGCGGCTCAAGCTCGACCTCGAGAAGGTGAAGGCGTGGCTCGCCAAGGGTGCGACGCCCTCCGACCGCGTCATGCGCTTTCTCGACGAAGCCGGCATCCGCAAGCGCACGCCGCGCAACAATCCCGAGAAGGCGATCCCGCGCAAGGAACGCAAGGCGCGCGCGGAAGCCGCCGCCAAGGGCGAAACGGCCCCCGCGGCGAGCTGATTTCCCCTTCCTCCCCCGCACTAGCGACGCACTAGCGGGGGAGGATGAAGACTCCTCTGGGGAGGAAGCGCGAAGCGCCATCTTGAAGGATGGCTTGATGATCTACGACCGAAAGCGTGTCTGCGTAGCGCGCATCGGCGCAGCGCACGGGACCAGCGGCGAGGTGCGGCTGTGGTCGTTCACCGCCGACCCTCTCGCGGTCGCCGACTATGGGCCGCTGGAAAGCGCGGACGGCGAGCGCTTCGAGATCGAGGCGCTGCGGCCGGGCAAGGGATTCTTCATTGCACGGCTGAAGGGGATCGCCGATCGCTCCGCCGCAGAGCGGCTCAGCAATGTCGAGCTCTACGTGCCGCGCGAGCGATTGCCGGAGCCTGACGCCGCCGACGAGTTCTATCATGCCGACTTGATCGGGCTGACGGTGGTGGATACGGAAGGCGCGGCGCTGGGGCGTGTCGTCGCGGTGCAAAATTTCGGCGCAGGCGACCTTCTGGAGGTGGCGCCGATCGCCGGCGGCGACACGGTGCTGCTGCCCTTCACCGAGGCGGTCGTGCCGGTGGTCGATATTGCCGGCGGGCGGCTCGTCATTTGCGCGCCGGAAGGATCATTCAATTCCGCTCCCGTTGCAGCAGGGGGTAGCGAGACGCAATCAGAGCAAGATCAAACATCACCTCCTCCCTTGAGCGGGAGGTCGATCGCGCAGCGATCGGGAGGGGGATAGCGATGTTACCCCGAGACACCCCCCTCCCCAACCCTCTCCCTCAAGGGGGGAGGGAATATGCTTCGCAAGCGGCACGCTGATGTGGCGCGCCTCGGTCATCACCATATTTCCGGAGCTATTTCCGGGGCCTTTCGGCGCAAGCCTCGCCGGCAAGGCGCAAACCAAGGGGCTGTGGGCGCTCGAGGCGGTCGATCTGCGCGACTTCGCGCCCGATCGCCACCGCACCGTGGATGACACGCCGGCCGGTGGTGGGCCGGGCATGGTGATGAAGCCCGACGTGCTCGCGCACGCGATCGACGCGGTGGCAAGCGATGGCCGTCCGCGCCTTCTGATGTCTGCCCGCGGCGCGCCGTTGACTCAAGCGCGGGCGGCGCAGCTTGCGAGCGGCGCCGGCGTCGTCATTGTGTGCGGACGCTTCGAGGGCGTCGACGAGCGCGTCATCGAAGGGCGCAATCTGGAAGAGCTGTCGATCGGCGATTATGTGCTCTCGGGCGGCGAGCTTGCCGCGATGGTGCTGATCGACGCCTGCGTGCGGCTCATTCCCGGCGTCATGGGCAAGGAGGAGTCGGCCGCCGAGGAGAGCTTCGCCCAGCATCTCCTGGAATACCCGCACTACACCAAGCCGCAGGTGTGGGAAGGGCGCGCGATCCCCGAGGTGCTCCTGTCCGGCGACCACGGCAAGGTGGCGGCGTGGCGGCGGGCCGAGGCGGAGCGGTTGACCCGGGCGCGCAGGCCGGACCTCTGGGCCGCCTATCTCGCCGCGGTTGCCGATAAGGCGACGGAAGGATGACAAACCACCGTTAATGGCGTAAGACGGCGGCCAACCCGAATTGATCCGACAAGACCGGCGCGCCCCTGCGCCTGGCGCAGCGCTGGAGTGCTCTCCCATGAATGTCATCAAAGAGCTCGAGCAAGAGCAGATTGCGAAGCTTACCGCCGCAAAAACTATTCCCGACTTCGGTCCGGGCGACACGGTGACCGTGAACGTGAGAGTGGTCGAAGGCGAACGCACGCGTGTCCAGGCCTATGAGGGCGTGTGCATTGGCCGCGCCGGCGCCGGCCTCAATGAGAACTTCACGGTGCGCAAAATCTCTTACGGCGAAGGGGTCGAGCGCGTGTTTCCGCTCTATTCGCCGATGATCGACTCGATCAAGGTAGTGCGCCGCGGCAAGGTGCGCCGCGCCAAGTTGTATTATTTGCGCGCACGGCGCGGCAAATCCGCCCGCATCAGCGAGCGCTCCGAACGTGCGCCCAAGGGCGAAACAGACCGCAGCGAAGCGGCCGAAACCGCGGCGGAGTAAGGGCAGCCCCCTGCCTTACTCCTTCGAGTGGGCGCCTCGGCCGTGCGCCGGTAGCGATCGCCGTCGAGCGCCGTCGATTACCTCCCTTCCTCGCTCTGGTCGAACGGGGCCGACAGCATCCAGCGATGGCCGAACGGGTCTTCGACCACGGCGAAACGACCGCCCCAGAACATGTCAGTCGGCGACCGCCGCGCTTTCGCTCCGGCGGCAAGCGCGCGATCGAAGGTTTCGTCTACCTCGCCCGCGGAATCGAACGTGATGGCGACCGCGACCGGAGTGGTTTTGCCCGGCGTGGGCGCCGGGGACCCGCCGCGCTCGGGAAACTCGTCGGCCAACATGATCGTCCCGCCATTGATGGTGAGCACCGCGTGCATCAAGCGCTTGCCATCGTCCGCGGTTTGCCGCTTGGCCTCGATCGCGCCGAACGCCTTGGCGTAAAAGGCGATTGCATCGGCCCCGCCCTTCACCGTCAGATAGGGGATGATCCTCTGGGTCATGACCACTCCTTGCCTTTCAGCGAACGCCTGCGGCGTCCCCGTGCCTTTCGTTTGCTCCCGCGACCGACTAGATAACATCCGCGCGGCAGGCGTATGGGCCCTCTCTATCAGGACACCGGGTGATGACAAAACCCCGCACCCTCTATGACAAAATCTGGGACGACCACTTGGTCCACGAACAACCGGACGGGACATGCCTTTTGTATATCGACCGCCATCTCGTCCATGAGGTGACGAGCCCGCAGGCTTTCGAAGGGTTGCGGCTTGCCGGCCGCAAGGTGCACGCGCCGGAAAAGACCCTGTGCGTCGTCGATCACAATGTCCCGACGACCGACCGGAATAAGCCCAACGAGGATCCCGAGAGCGCCGCGCAGATCGCCTACCTCGCCGAAAACGCGAAGATTTTCGGCCTCGAATACTATCACGAGTTCGACAAGCGGCAGGGCATCGTCCACGTGATCGGCCCCGAGCAGGGCTTCACGCTTCCCGGTACGACCATCGTGTGCGGCGACAGCCACACCGCAACGCACGGCGCCTTCGGCGCGCTCGCCTATGGCATCGGCACCTCGGAGGTCGAGCACGTTCTCGCGACCCAGACGCTGATCCAGACCAAAGCCAAGAACATGCTCGTTCAGGTCGACGGGACACTGTCGCCGGGCGTCACCGCCAAGGACATTATCCTCGGCGTGATCGGCGAAATCGGCACTGCCGGCGGCACGGGGCATACGATCGAATATGCCGGCGAAGCGATCCGCGCGCTCTCGATGGAAGGGCGCATGACCATCTGCAACATGTCGATCGAGGCGGGCGCCCGCGCCGGTATGGTCGCGCCCGACGAAAAGACCTTCGCATTTCTCAAAGGCCGGCCGAAGGCGCCGAAGGCCGCGGTTTGGGACGCAGCGATGCGCCATTGGGAGACGCTGCGCTCCGACGACGACGCGCATTTCGACAGCATTGTGCGGCTCGATGCCGGCAAGCTCCCGCCCCTCGTCACCTGGGGCACAAGCCCCGAACAGGTCATGGCCGTCACCGGGCGGGTGCCGGTCCCCTCCGAGATCGCCGACGAGAAGAAGCGCCGCGCCGCCGAACAAGCGCTCGCCTACATGGGACTGTCAGGCGGCGAGAAGATCACCGACATCGCGCTCGATCGGGTGTTCATCGGCTCCTGCACCAATTCGCGCATCGAGGACTTGCGCGAGGTCGCCCGCATCGTGAACGGCAACCGTGTGAACGCCAACGTCAAGGCGATGATCGTTCCCGGCTCCGGGCTCGTGAAAGAGCAGGCCGAAGCCGAAGGATTGCATAAAATCTTCATCGTCGCCGGCTTCGACTGGCGCGAGCCCGGCTGTTCCATGTGCCTCGCCATGAACCCGGACAAGCTCGCGCCGGGCGAGCGCTGCGCATCGACATCCAACCGCAATTTCGAAGGCCGCCAAGGCTACAAGGGCCGCACCCACCTCGTCTCGCCGGCCATGGCCGCGGCGGCGGCGATCGCCGGGCGATTCGTCGATGTGCGGGAGTGGAAAACGTAAGTCTCAGACGAGGAGCGCGTGGCGGCGCTGCGCGCGGGGCGAGCCAATGCCGATCCTCATTATTGTGTTGTTGGCGATCCTGGTCGCGCAAGTCGGCTTCTGGAAAACCTTCGCAGCCGTTCTCGGCGCGATCGGCGTCATTGTGCTTTCCGTCCTGCTGGCCGTCGCAATCGTGGTTCTTACCGCGCTGTACCTCGTGCGCCGCGCTCGCGGGCATTTCTAGCCGGCACCTATCGATAATCAGCGGAAGCGTATCCTTCGGCTTGCGGATCGCGTCCCCGCGCCGGCCGCGGACAGCAAGATTTCTTGACCTAAACCAATTCCCACCGCGCCGGGAAATGCTTTAGGCTGAACGGGTAGCGTCTCCGCGCCCGCGGGGAGGGGAAAATTGCTACAGTCCGGAGCGTTTCATCATGAACATTCGTCCGCGCCGAAGCGTGCTGTACATGCCGGGCTCGAACGCCCGCGCCCTGGAAAAAGCCAAGACCCTGCCGGCTGACGCCATCATTCTCGACCTCGAAGACTCCGTTGCGCCCGATGCCAAGGCCGAGGCACGCCGTCAGGTGGCGCAAGCGGTCAAAGGCGGGGGCTTCGGACGCCGCGAGGTCATCATCCGCATCAACGGCATCGGCACGCCCTGGTACAATGAAGATATTGGCGCCGCCATCGCGGCATGCCCCGACGCGATCCTGCTGCCGAAGGTCTCCACGCCACAGCGGCTCGAAATCGTCGGCCAGCGGTTGATCGATATGGAAGCCGATCCGAAAATCCGCATCTGGGCGATGATCGAGACGGCGCTGTCGCTGTTCAATATTCGCGAACTCGCCGCCGCTGCGCACGAACCGGAGACGCGGCTCACCTGCTTCGTCATGGGCACCAACGATCTCGCCAAGGAAACCCGCGTGCATCTGGTGCCCGGCCGCGCGCCGATGGTCGGCTGGCTCGCCAACTGCGTGCTGTCCGCGCACACTTATGGGATCGATATCATCGACGGGGTCTACAACAATCTTTCCGACATGGACGGCTTCGTGCGGGAATGCGCGGAGGGGCGCGACCTCGGCTTCGAGGGCAAGACGCTGATCCATCCCAACCAGATCGAGCCATGCAATCAGGCGTTCTCGCCGCGCGCCGACGAAGTCGCGCTCGCCCGCAAGATGATCGAAGCGTTCGACATGCCGGAGAACCAGAACAAGGGCGTGGTGCAGATCGAGGGCCGCATGGTTGAGCGGCTGCACGCCGAGATGGCCCGCCGCACCGTCGCCATCGCCGACGCGATCGCGGCGCAGTAACTGACGAGCGCAACTGAACGGCGGTCGACCGCGACGGCGAGGGGCACCCCTTCGCTTTGGCTAGAGCGTGCAGCTTTGCTCGATGCGGTTCGACCGTCAACTAGGCTCGGCCGTCAGCCACTTTTCGATATCTGCCGTCCGCGGCAGGCCGCCGGCATGCATCAGTCTGCCGTCGACCACGACGCCGGGCGTCGCTGCGACCCCGTAAGAAGCAATGGCGGCATAATCGGTCACCTTCTCGATGGTGACGGGAATGCCGAGCCGGTCGGCTTCGGCTTGGACCATATCGGCCGTGCGCATGCAACGGCTGCAGCCGGGTCCGAGCACTTTCACGTTTTTCATGGTGTTTGCCTTCTAGAGCATTGTCCGGCGAAGTGGGAACCGGTTCGCCGCAGAAAATGCGACCACTTAAGTCGTCGATGAAGCCCATCGCACGGCCCGTCACTGGAACAGAGCGTTGAACAGATAGCCGACCGCGAGGATGCCAACGCCGACCACGCCGATGAAGACGGCGATCAGACGCGCGCTCAGAACCTGGCGCAGAATGATCATCTCCGGCAGCGAGAGCGCAATGACCGACATCATAAAAGCGATCACGGTGCCGAGCGGGACGCCCTTGCCGATCAAGGCCTCGACCACCGGAATGATGCCGGCTGCGTTCGAATACATGGGGATTCCCGCGACCACCGCCGCCGGCACCGACCACCACGCGCCGCGCCCCATGATGGTCGCCATCAGTTCGGACGGCACGTAGCCGTGGATCACCGCGCCCGCCGCGATGCCGATGATGATCCATGCCCATACCCGCCCGACGATATCGCGCACCGCGCCAAGGCCCGCCCTAATCCGATCGACGGGCGAAAGATCGCTCGCCGGCGGCGCGGCGGCATTCGCGCGGATGTTGCGCACCCATTCCTGCAGCCAGCCTTCGAGCTGCAGGCGGCCGATGACGAAACCGGAGACGATGGCGACCGCGAGCCCGAAAGCGAGATAAGTCGACGCCACTTTCCATCCAACCAAACCAAACAGGAGGCCAAGCGCCACCTCGTTGACCATCGGCGCAGCGATCAGAAAAGAGAAGGTGACCCCGAGCGGCACGCCGGCGCTGACGAAGCCGATGAACAACGGAACCGCCGAGCAGGAACAGAACGGCGTGACGACGCCAAGCAGCGCCGCGAGCACATTGCCGAGTCCTTCGCGCCGGCCGGTCAGCAGCGCGCGGGTGCGATCCGGGGAAAAGAAGCTGCGCACGATTCCCATGCCGAACACGACCAGCGTCAGCAGCATCAGCACTTTCGGCGTATCGTAGATAAAGAACTCGACCGACTGCCCGAATTGACTTGCCGGGTCGATTGGTAATTGCCGCACCGCCCAGGCCGAGAACGGCGCAAGTTGGCGGTAGATGACGACCCAGGCGGCCACAGCTGCGACGGCGCCGCCGATCCAGATCGCGGTTCCCCGCTCCGCTTTCCGCTCGGTCGCGGCGCCGATGCTCATGCTGCGCTCCGTCTCTGCGACGCCGGCAAAGCCAGCGCCGCCTCGATCACGGCGGCGACGTCGCGACCAAGGTCCGGCGCGCGGCGATAACGGACCCATTGCGCATCGCGCCGGTCGACGACAAGCCCCGCCTGCTTGAGCACAGCCATGTGGCGCGACATGCGCGATTGGCTCGCGCCAAGTTCCCGCATGAGCTCGCAGACACAGTGCTCACGGCCGTCCCAAAGCAGCCGTATCGCGGCAAGACGAGTCGGTTCAGCCAACGCGGCGAGGATATCGATTGCATCGTTCATGGACGGATTATGCTCTAATGCGCATATGCGGTCAACCAAATATTATGCCTAGAGCGAATTTCGTTCCGGTGGAATCGGAATTCGCTCTTGTTTTCCTTTAGTGGTCGCATTTTCTGCGGCGAACCGGCTCCCACTTTGCCGGAAAATGCTCTAACCGTGTCGCGCGAGAATGCCCCCTGCCCCTCTGGGCCCAGCCTTTTCCGTGGTGGCCGAACCGCGGAGTAACGACCGCACCGAACCAGTTCCTGATCGGCCGGATTGCGCCTAGACTTCGTTCATTCGAACCACACCTCACGACGTCTCGTTTGCCGCCCGACGGGCGGCGCGTGCTAACAACGGATATTCCCATGACCAAAGGCGGTTTTCGCAGCGTTTACGTCACCGCGAAGGACGGGCTTAAGCTTCATTTGCGCGAGTACGGCGAACGGCCGGCAGCTGGCTTGCCGGTCGTGTGCCTGCCGGGGTTGACGCGGGCGAGCATCGATTTCCATCCCCTCGCTTACGCGCTCTCGCACGATCCGCAGCGCCCGCGCCGCGTACTTGCGCTCGATTATCGCGGACGCGGCCTGTCCGACTACGATCCCAATCCGGCCAATTATTCGATTCCAGTCGAGCTCGACGACGTGCTCGCGGTGCTCACCGCGTGCGAGGCCGAGCCCGCCGTGATCGTCGGAACGTCGCGCGGCGGCATGATCGCGATGGCGCTCGGCGTCGCGCGGCCGACCGCTATCGCCGGCGTCGTGCTCAACGATATCGGCCCGGTCATCGACGTCGAGGGCCTCGTGCGAATCAAGGACTATGTCGGAAAGCTGCCGCAGCCGAAGGATTTCACGGAGGGCGCCGCCATTATTCGCGGCCTCTTCGCCAACCAATTCCCCAAATTCACCGAGAAGGACTGGATCGCCGCCGCCCATCGCACTTGGCGCGAGGACAACGGACGGCTTGTGCTCGCGTATGATCCTGCGCTGGCGAAGACGCTCGCCGCTTTCGACGCGAACGCGCCGATGCCAGACCTTTGGCCTCAGTTCGATTCGCTGGCCGAGGTGCCAATGCTCGTGATCCGCGGCGCGCTTTCGGACCTTCTCTCGCCCAAGACGGTCGCCGGGATGCGGGCGCGGCGAAAACAACTCGACGTGCTGGAAGTGCCGGACCAGGGCCACGCGCCGCTATTGATCGAGCCCGAGGTGATCGCGCATATCGCAGCGTTCATCAACTCATGCGACAAGCCGCGGTGATGGGAGTTCGATAACGCCTCCGCCACGCGCGGCGCGCGACCGCTCAGCCCTTGGCGATCCAGAACTGGTACATGCCCGCGAACGTATCGGGCTGCTCCTGCTCGAAGGCGTGCCAACGATCGAGGTCGATCATCGCGAGATCGTCGGGGAAACGGCGCCGGTATGCCTCGCGCGTTTGTCGGGGCAATTCGAAGCCGATCATGCGGGCGCCGGCCGCGGCAAGGAACTCTTTTATGGCCGGTAAACTCAGGCCCTGCTCCTGGACGTGGAAGAGCAGGTCGCGGCATTCGCTCGCACTGTAGAAGTCGTAGAGCCGCGCCACGGTGCGTAGGTCCGTCGCCAGCAGTTCCTCGCGGCAGCGGCGAATATCATCGACGGTGGGCGCAAAGCCGCGCTCGGCGACGAAGCGGCGCGCTGCGACGATGTCCCGCCGGGCGAGCGCGCTGTAAAGTGCAACGCGCATCACCCCGCCCGCGCGCAGGAGCGACCACAAGACGCGCCAGCCGGCGAACGGATCGGCGAGATGGTGCAGCACCCCGCCGGCGTCGATCGCGTCGAACCGGCGCTCGAGCGAGCCCAACTCGAGAATGTCGGCCTGTGCATAATCGATTTGCCCGAGGCCGAGTTCGCGCGTTTTGCGCACCGCGTAGGCGAGGCTCTTGCGGCTGAGGTCGATCGCAAGGATGCGTGTATTGGAAAACCGGCGTGCGACTTCGACCGGATGCCGTCCGGTGCCGCAGCCGGCAACGAGCATCTCGCAGCCGCTTCCGCCGTCGGGAACCGAGACGGACGGAAACCGGCGGCGCAGATAGGCCTGGACCGTCTCTTGCGGCGGCTGCGAAGCCGGTTCGACCCAGCGCGGATAAGGGTTTTCCTCGTATTGCTGGCGGACTGCGGCCGAAACGGCGTCCGCGATGGGAGTGAGCCGCGGGATCGTGCCCTCGATCTCGCGTTCGAGTCGCGGCTCGACGATCTGCTGGACGATCACGCCGGCGAGCGGAGCAGGCCAATCCCGCTGCAGCAGGAGATCGGCAATCGGCAAGTCGCCGAGCGAGCCATAGCTCGCAAGCGTGGCGAGCCGTTGCGGCGCGACGGAGCGGCCGGCCGTAAGCTCGGCGATCACGGCTTGCCGCGCCTGTTCGGCACTGGCTGCCTCCTCCGGCGTCAGCGCGAACACATAGTCGTTGAGAAAGCACTGGCGGGCGAGCGCGCAGCAAAGCCCGAGCAGACGCTCGTCGGCGTCGCCCTCGTCCGCGGCTGCGGCAAGCAGCGGCCGAAGCGTCGTCAGGAACCGTTCGAAGGCGAGATCGCAGACCGTATGCGATTCGAGCAGCCGCCGCAGGAACGCGTTGTCGGCGACCACACCGAAGCCGGCAGAGCCGAGCAGCGCTTCGACCCCAAGCCGATTCGGCCACGCCTCTGCGGCCCGCGCGACCGCATCGCGTATCTCCGGGTAAAGGTGAAAGAACGTGGCGAGGATGTCGCCATAGGTCTCGTACAGTTCCGGCGCGAGCGCGAGCGCCCGCTCCAGGTGGATCGCCGCCTCCTCGCGGCGGCCTTGCGTCAGCAGAATGCTGCCGAGCCCGTTATGGGCCTCGGCAAGTTCCGGAGCGACCGCAAGCGCCCGGTGAAACAACGCGACCGCGCGCTCGGGATCGCCCCGGCCATTGGCCATCGCGCCGATGCCGACAAAGATATGCGCATAGTCCTGTGCGGTCGGCCCCGGCGGCGGTTCGCCCCCCTTTCCCGCTTGAGCCGGCGCGAACCCCGTCCTCGACCACGACTTCTGCCGCAGCGCGAGCGCTTTCTCGAACGAATCGACGGCCTCATCGAGCAATCCGCGCGCGGCGCAGACATGGCCCAGCTCGTCAAGCGGATCAGGATCGCGCGGGCTGAGCGCGACGGCGCGGCGGCAGCGCGCGGCGGCTTCGTCGAGACGGCCCGCGGCGAACAGGCCAGCGGCGAGTTCGCGCTGCCAGTCGGCTTGGTCGGCATCGAAGTCGCAGGCGCGGGCGAGCCAATCAAGCGCGGCCTCGAAGCGCCCGCTGTCGCGGGCAATCGCGCTCATGAGGCGTAACGTCTTGGCGTGGCTCGGATGCGTTTTGAGGATTTGCCCACAAAGCGTCTCCGCCTCGAACGGTCGGCCGGCGCGGTGCAATTCGTTCGCCTGCGCCAAAAGCGGGGCGATCGACGCTTCCTCGCGAGCAGCAGTGGCGGCGCTCCTTTTCTGCGCGGCGCGGCGTTCTTTGCGGTTCATGAGCCTGCCTTTTCGCTGGTCGATCTTTTTTCTAGTAGGGCGCGGCCATGATTGCACGAAATCAGAAACACCTCTCCCCGGTGGGGAGAGGTCGGATTCCGAGCGCAGCGAGGAATCCGGGTGAGGAGGCGCTCGGAGGTCGGTCGTGACATAGCTCGTGATAGATCATCTCCAGCACGCCGGCCAGGTTTCGTATATGTCGACATTCGTCACACGAATTACTCGGAATCCAAGTGAGTCCAGGACGAGGGTCCTTTGCGCGTCGCGCAGAGTCTCACGTTCGGAGCTATGCGTCACGCCATCGACTTCGACGATGAGCTTTCCATCAAGCGTCACGAAGTCCACTACATAGCGGTCGATCGGATGCTGCCGACGAAATTTCCAGCGCGCGAGACTGCGATTACGCAAGCCGCGCCAAAGCCGCGCTTCGGCGCTTGTTTGCAAGTTGCGTAGCTTGCGAGCTCTTTGCTTGAAACGCTCCATCCCCCTCACCCGGCCGCTGCGCGGCCGACCTCTCCCCCACGGGGAGAGGTGGACGCAAACCGAACGACTTTGCCCTTCCCGCCCATGATTGCACGAAACCAGAATCACCTCTCCCCCACGGGGAGAGGTGGACGCAGATGCGGCTTCAACCGGCAGCGCACAAGAAAAACCCCCGGCGGGTTCCGCCGGGGGCTTGTTTGTTTGGACCGCCTTCAGGCAGTCAGCGCGTTCACACGATCAAGGAAGGATGGAGCGGTGGACGCGGAAGGTGAGCGAGAGAGCGTCCTGATCCTCGATTTTGTAGAGGGGGCCGCTGCTCGGACGCGGGCCGGTACCTAGTGGCAGTGTAGGCAGGCCAAGCCACCGAAGCTGGTTTGCAGCTTCTGATAGACGAGATCCACGCCCATGTAGAAGTCGGGTCGGATATTCCATTGAGTTCGGGAACCAACGTACCAGATGCCATAATCCGGATCGCAGGCCGCATTCAGCGTTCGGGTTGCGTTGGATTAGGCTGGTTCAGGAACCCGATCCCCCCCGTAGACGGAGCATTGAAGACGTTCTGGCAGAGGTAGTTCGACGCATTCGCGTTATACATAACCTCCACGTCGCCACCGTAGAACGACGTTTTCAGGCGCGGGGTCCACAGATGCTCGTACACTGCCATGAAACTCCACGAGTCGGTGAGTTCGAGCGAGCCAGCCTGATTAACGACTTGGCCATTCACGACGACCGGGACGTTGGCGTCGCGATACACCGCGTCGGTCCAGAAGCCCATGCCCAGCGAGTAGTTGCCGCCGAACATCCCCGGCGACGAAGGGCCCCGGTTGATTGTTCGTATACCGCACCGCCCCTTTGGCATAATTGACCTGGAAGCCGAAGCGGTCACCCCTGGTGATCCACGGCACGATTGATGTTGGCGCCGGTGCCGATTGCCCATCCCAACTTGTCATTGGGATAGCCGCACTCCATCGATTGCGTAACGGCGGTGCCTTCAATGGTGCAGGGACAGCGGTAGTAATCCGCGCCGACTTGATGCAAGGCGCTCATCACCTGCCAATTGCCCCACGCCTGGTCAATTCGGATATTGCTGACGATATCCGGCAGACGTAACATTTTTATAATCGCAGTTAAGGGTGCCAATGCCCCCGCCGCCGGTAACGTACCAACTTGCTGGATGCTGGCAGGACCGCCGGGGAAATCCCCGCCGGGGATCCATTAACAACCTGATGCCGGCGCGGATCCTCGACCGAAATCGTTGAGGAGATGCCATTGCCCCATTGCGTGGTGTAGGCTGCAAGGTTGGTACCGGTAGCGCCGGTGTCAGCGGTGTACAGAGCCCAGTAGGTGTACGACGCAACCACCAACTCGTCATAGAAGGACTGCGCCGTACCGAAGGTGAAGCCGGCCCACTGAATAAAGGCGCGGTTTACATAAAACGATTTCGCACCGCCCGGCCCGTCACCATGAGAATCCCAGGTCCACCCGATGTTCATGTAGGCGCGGACCGTGCCCCACTCGGTTGGCGCCCGCGAGTCAAACGTGAGGATGGTTCGCGTTCGCAAGGTGAAATCGTTGGTGTTGTCTTCTTGCCGAGTGTGCTGGTTGGCCCCGGGACCAGAGAAAAGCGGCATGATGCTCGGCGATGCTACTAGAGCCATTGAGGTAGTACTGACCGCGAACAAAACCGCCGATCTTCACGCAGATGTCGGTGCCGGGGAGATAGTAGAACCCTGCGCCATAAAGGCTGCAGATCTTCACGTATTCGACCGGAGCGGCCTTAACGGGAAGTTCAGCAGCGCTAGCTCCTGCCACCGCCATGAGACCTGCCGCGGAGCCGAGGAGAAGACTTTTGACCATCTTCATTGAAACCTCCATTCGTTTGCCGTGGGAGGGTTCCGTCTCCGGCGGGTGCTCCGCACCCTGGAAGGTCCCCTAATTCCCAGATCCACCCAGTGCCCTTCCCGTACCTTGCTATCGCTCGATGCGGTCTGAACTCCAGACGGGGCGACCCGGGATGCCCCCCTTAGTCGCAGCGTAAGATTAACCTACGGGCTTCCGCAGGCAACAAAGAAGCGACTTGAAACGGGGTTCCCGGGTCTGAATCTCAATGGGTGTTGCTCAAACAGCACGAACTCAGAACCCGACAACAGGCCGCAGATACCCTATAATTCTTATTAAAGATCAATTAACTATAGAAAACACCTAAACTCAACTATCCGTGAGAGCCCTGTGACTGTGTCATGACGGGTTCGGGGCGGCCCGCTCGGTCCGGCGCTCGAATCGACGCTCCCAGCCTCGAAAAATCGCCAAAAACGGGCAATGTGAGCCGCTCACAATGCTTCCGCAGCGACCCCAGGCCCAGAATCCAATTATCTAATTGTTAACGCTAACATTTTCCTGTTAGCGGCGACCGGCATGCGTTTTGGCGCACAACGGTCACGGGCTAGTCCGTTGTTCCCGGCTATAACCGGTAAACCAGGAACGAAAGGGGATCATTAGCGTTCCACCCGCCCAAAGGGCGAATCGGCGCGCGAGGGCAACGGGCAGGGAATCGCTTGGTTGTCCAGTGGTCGCATTTCTGCGGCGACCGGAAAATGCTCTAGCGCAGGAAAAGGATCGATCGCGATACCGCGTCGGTGCCGGCCGGGATCAAGGTCAATTGCAGACGAATGCCGCTGGGGCGGTATCCAGACTCATGTCGTGAGGCGGCCTCGGTTTTCTGGGGTGGATCGCATGTTCCCTGGACCGGGGCATGATGCTCAAGAAGATATAAGCCCGTTTCGGTCCGACCTCGTCAACGCGCCCCCTCAAAAATCCGCGCGGATGCCCCCTCCGATGTAGTTGGCACCGGTCTTATGCGGTGCGATCACGCCCCAAATGCCTGAGCGATGACGGACGTTAAGAAGGAGGTGCCAGTTTTTGACCTGCTCGTGGGAAAATTCCATCTCGTATGCGAGATAGTTCAAGAACTTCCGAGGCCCGGCGGCGTCCAGCCCCTCTGCCGCGACACTGCCCTCGAAGTTCGGGAGACTGTAAGCATATGACACCCCTTCTCCGATGGCGACGTTGACCGAAAAGCCTGCGAGAAGCGGGAATTGAGGGCTGCGGAGCAGCAGCACCAAAGCGCTCTCTAAGTGGTCCTGTAAGCCGAAATAACTTCCGAACTGGCCCTCGACTTCCAGGCGTAGGCCATTGATGCCGCACGCACAGAACGGCATCGGCACGGAAAATGATGGAACGAGCGTGTACCCAAGGCCAACGCCCACGAAGTAAACCCGGTCAGTTCGAAGTATACCTTTCACCGCGTCAAGCGGGAGCGTAAGGAGATCCGTGTGGGCCCAAATGTCTCCATACACGGTCGCGTAGAAGAGACGGTCGCCAGCGGTTTTGGGCACACTTACCGGTTGACGCGCCTCGATCGCCCGCGCCGCCACGACGTCTGCCTGCCCGAGTTCGGCTGCCCTGGCGCTGCTTCGGAGAGAACAAACCCCCATCGAGCACGTCAGCAACAACACCGCTAGGACGTGCAGGCTCACTTGCCTTGTCCCCAACATACGGCATACCCCCCAAAAAATATGACTTTAGCTGGATCTGTCTGTCAATTGAGGGTGCGCTATTCGGTAGGAACTGTGGTATTATTATCACTTTATTAGGCCGCGTCGCTCATCCACTCAGTGTTTCCGCCTAATCAGTACATTTGAGCGGTTGATTAGCCACGCTAGAATGGCTTCTTGCCCGCCGCCAGAAAAGTA
>CAWIXM010000027.1:0-14820 GCA_963840055.1 uncultured Alphaproteobacteria bacterium
CTCAACGCCGTCATGCTGGCGGGGCAAGCAGGCGGCCCCCTGGGCCCCGTTTGCACCTCATCGCAGAGCAGGAGCACATTACGCGCGCGGTTCGCGGTCATGAAAAGAGCAGAAACAACGTGATCGCAATCGAGGCCATCCCCACCATAATCAAGCCGCTCAAGCCGAGCGCGCCGAGATAATAGAGCCGCGCGGCGAAGGCAAGCAGGAGCGGCGTGGCGACGAGAAGCCCGATCTGCGCATCCCTCATGATCGGCTCTTTCCGTTGCTGCGGACCATGGCGAGGAGGCAGACGAGTTCTTGCCATGCGACATGGGCTGCCGATCAGTATTGCGGCGGTGCCTTGACAGTGTCGACCGAAACACCCCGTTCGGCGCCGAGTTGCTTGGCCTGATCGAACACACGCTGAATTTGTGCGAGATTGGTGATTGCGAATTTGGCCATGTCGGTCTCAGGCGATTGTGACGCCTCGGTCTGGTAGAGCTTGACAAGCGCGAGATGCATCTGGAGCTGCCACTTCAGAAAGGCGCGGTCGAATTCCTGGCCCGTAAGTACGCCCAATTGCTGCAATTCCTGCTGCCATTGCGGCCTCGAGGGATGTTCCTCCACCGCAACCGCTTTGCTCTGCGCAAGCTGCGCAACCGCCTGCCGCTGCTTCTCATATTCTGTCGTGAGCCGCTGCCCGAACGCCTTGATCGCAGGCGTGCTCGCCTTTTCCGTTGCGAGACGACCGGCCTCGACCTGCGCCTCGCTGAGCTTGATCGCGCGGATGATGAACTGGCGGTCCTCGACCGGAAGCCCCTGGCCGGCCTGCGGCGGAAGCCGCGGCGTTGGATCAGGCCGGGTGATCAGCTGTGAAAAGGCGCCAGCGTTCGACAGGATAAAAACCCCGATGGTTGCAGAGGCGAGCTTGCGCATGCCTGGTCCTCTCATCTGGTCAGCTCGTAATGTGCCGGTAGATTGCGGGCAGTGCCGCCGGCAGCCGCGCAACGTTTGGAAAGATCGCATAGGCGCCACGCCCGAAGATATAGGGAAAGTATTCGCGGGCGTGCTCATCGACGGTAACGCCGAACACGCGGACTCCGGCCTCGCGGGCTTCGCGGATGGCTACTCTTGTATCCTCAATGCCGTAGCGGCCTTCATAATGGTCGATGTCGTTGGGCTTGCCGTCGGTGAGGATTAGGACCAGGCGGTGGCGATGAGGCCTTGGCGTCACTTGCGTAAGAACATGCCGGACGGCGGCGCCGATGCGCGTATACTGGCCCGGCTTCAGCGCCTGAATTCGCCGAATGACCTTGGCATCGAGTGCTTCGTCGAAGTCCTTGACCGTTGACACATTCACGCGGCTTCGCCGCCGAGAGGTGAAGGTGAAGATGGCATGCTCGTCGCCGCAGGCGGTGAGGCCATTGGTGAGGGCGAGGAGAGCGCTCTTCTCGACATCCAACACCCGCCGGTCCTGCAGCCACGCGTCGGTCGACAGCGAAACATCCATGAGCACGGCAACCGAGACATCGCGGGCGGTGGAGCGGGCATCAACGAACAGCCGCTCGGTTCCCGGTCCGCCGGCGCGCCGGTCGGCGAGATCACGCACCAGCGCCGAGAGGTCGAGATCGTGCCCATCAGGTTCGCCGTGAATGATCTGCCGTTTCGGTCGCAGTGCTTCGAACTGCCGGCGGACTTGGCGGATGCGGCGCTGCATATCGGCGTCCGGCGACCAGTTCTCTCCCGTCGCCGGCGATGGCGCCGTGATTACCCGGCAATAATCGCGGCGGTAACGCTGCCGCTTGTAGTCCCATTCGGGATAGGAGATTTCGGCGATCAATGGCTCCGCTTCGGCTTCGGCGGGGGCGAGATCGAGATCGAGCTTCAGCCGCGTCGCGGCGCGCTTATGGTGCGCGCCAATTGTCAGTTCCGGCAAATCGTCCGCCGCCTTCCGCGCGCCCTCCTCATCATCGTCCTCAACGTTACGGTTGATGTTGACCATCTCGGCAAGACTGAAGATGGTCTCGAAACGATGCAGCAGCAGCGGATCGCCGCGCTGAGGCTGGTCGGTCGCTCGCCGCTTGGCGCGCCAGCGAAGCTGATGGAGCGGCGTGGAGTCGCCACTTGGCTCGTCGGCATCATCAGCGCCGGCGCCGCGTGTCTCGGCCAGGACCTCGCCCCATACCGGGGCGGGCAGAAAGGTCGCGTACCTCTTGGGCGCGACGAAGCCGCCAAAGTCCGTCGCGTCGTTCCGGATCGCGTTCAGGATGCCGAGATCGGACGCAAGTGCGGGCATGCCGCCGAGCAGCGCGGTGATCGCAGCTTCCACCGCTGCTTCCCAGCGCGGGAGCGCCCGGCTGGGCCGCGCGGCGAGCGAAGCCCGGCACAGGCGGGCATAGAGCGGACCCAACCCGGGCCAGCGCGCCAGCGTTGCGCGCGCGGTCGCTTCCGCGACCTGCAGGCGAGCAAGATCCTGCTGCAGCGGGTCCGGATATTCGGCGGGCGGCGGCCCGGCATTGGCAAACCACGCCGCGAGCCACTCGTAGAGCGCCGCATTGTCCTCGCGTGCGGGAAAGACATCGATCGCAGCCGGCAGCTTCAATGTGCTGTCATCCATCACGGCGCGGTCGAGCCGTTCGCGTCCGAGACCAATGCGCTGCTTCAGATTGAGCCTGTGGCCCAACTCATCGGCTATCCCTGAAACGATCCGGATCGCGCCGCTTCCCCCGAGCGCACGAAACAGCACGCCGAGGCGATCTCGCATGCCCCTTAAGGGGACGGCCGCGTCGGGATAGCGCCGATAGGTACTGGCCGTTCCGATCACGCGGTGCCAGTATTTGCCGACCGTCTCTTCCGGCTCGAATAAAGCCATCACGGACTATCCGAGCGCGATCTCGGCAACGCGGACGAGGGCGTGTTTCACCTCGGGATCATCGGTAAGCGGCTCGATGAGCGCGACGCGGATCGCGAGCTCCTGTTTCACGCCAGCACGAATAAGGGTCGCGCAATAGACGATCAGGCGGGTCGAGGCCCCCTCCTCCAGATCCTGTCCGCGCAACTCACGCAATGCATTCGCCACCCGCACCAGCGGCACACAGCGATCCTTCGACAGCCCGCTTTCGCGCGCGACGATATCGGCTTCCACATCGGGAGCGGGAAATCCGAATTCGATGGCGACGAAGCGCTGCCGCGTGGACGGTTTCAGCGTCTTGAGGACATTCTGGTAGCCGGGATTGTAGGAGACCACGAGCATGAACTCAGGCGGGGCTTCCACCATCTCACCTCGACGCTCGAGCGGCAGCATGCGCCGGTCGTCGGTCACCGGATGCAAGACCACGGTGACATCCTTGCGTGCTTCCACCACCTCATCGAGATAGCAGATCGCCCCTTCCCGCACCGCGCGGGTGAGCGGACCATCCGCCCACACCGTGTCGCCACCCTTGAGCAGGTAGCGGCCGGTGAGGTCGGCAGCCGTCAGGTCATCATGGCAGGCCACGGTATAAAGGGGACGACCGAGCCGCGCCGCCATATGGGCAACAAAACGCGTCTTGCCGCACCCGGTCGGCCCTTTCAGCAACAGCGGAAGCTGGTTCCTGTAAGCGTGCTCGAACAGCTCCCGCTCGCCGCCGGTCGGCCGGTAGAACGGCAGCTCATTCGCTTGGGCTGCGGGAACGACGGAGTGCATTTGTTCGGTGCCCTTACATCCGGCGGGGGCTGGCGCGCCCCCGCGGCTTGCTCGGATTACTCCGCCGGAACGGGTGTCGGCTCGGGTGGCGCGACCATATGGGCCGGCCTTTCTTCCCGCGCTGGGCCGAAGATCGCATAGACGAACAAAAACCCGGAGAGGATGACGAACAACCCGGATCCGAGCCGCATCCAGTAGAAGAAGGCGATCTGATCCTGCACCTCCATATAGGCCATGCCCATCACCCGCTGCAGATGAACCTGCACGACACCCGCAAAGGTCAGCGTGAAGGTCATGAACGCCATCGCCGAGGTCATGATCCAGAAGCTCCACATATTGAGCACCTGGTTATAGGGCTGCCGGTTGCGCAAATATGGCATGGCGTAGGAGATCATGGCGAGGTTCAGCATCACATATGCGCCGAAGAAAGCGAGATGGCCGTGGGCCGCGGTAATCTGCGTGCCATGGCTGTAATAGTTCACGAACGACAGCGTGTGCATGAAGCCCCAGATGCCAGCGCCGAAAAACGCGCCGACCGTGCAACCGAGCGACCACAACATGGCAGCCTTGTTCGGATGATCGCGCCGCCCCTTCCACACCATGGTGAAGGCGAAGATGACCATAGCAAAGAAGGGCGCGATCTCGAAGGTCGAGAAGACGCTGCCCACCCACTGCCAATAGCCTGGCGCGCCGATCCAGTAATAGTGATGACCCGTGCCGAGCAGGCCAGAGAACAGGGCAAGCCCGGCGATGGCATACAACCACTTCTCAATCACTTCGCGGTCGACGCCGGTCATCTTGATCATGAGGAAGGCAAGCACGGACGCCATCACCAGTTCCCACACGCCTTCGACCCAGATGTGGACGATGTACCACCAATAGAGCTTGTCCAGGGATAGATTCGCCGGATCATAAAAGGCGAACAGCCAGAACAGCGCGATACCCCAGAGGCCAAGCAGCAGGATATTGGTGATGGCCGTTTTGCGCCCCTTCAACACGGTCAGGGACACGTTGTAGAGGAAAATAAGCGCCACAACGACGATCGCGACCTTGATCCACAGCGGCTGCTCCAGAAATTCGCGGCCTTCATGAATGCCGAAGAGATAGCCAATGACCGCCGCCAACGCGCCGAACATCAACAGGCCGAGCTGGATATAGGCAAGGAGGGGACTTTCGATGTCGCGTTCGGCCTCTTCGGGTATGAGGTAGTAGGCGGCGCCGAAGAACGCCATCAGGCTCCAGACGATCAGCGCGTTGGTATGGATCATACGCAGGATGTTGAATGGCACTGTCTCGGCCAGGAAATTCGGCAGGACGTAGACGGTCGCGGCAAGCCCGCCCACGGTAATCTGAACGATGAAAAGAAGCATCGCTCCCGCGAAATAATAATAGGCGACCTTTTGCGAAGCGTATTTCATGGCGATCCCTTTCAGCCGGCCGTGTTCGGCGGCCAGCCCTGCAGATTCGTCCGGCTTGCCCATTCGAGGAAATCAACGAGATCATTGAGCTCCTGATCGCTCAGATGAAATTGCGGCATCTGCCGCCGACCAGGAACGCCGCTCGGCTGTGACTGCATCCAAGCAATCAGCGCGGCGCGCGCTCCCTCCTTATCCTCGTTTCCGCCATATCGGATCCAGACATTGCCGAGCTCGGGCGCGAAATAGGCACCCTCACCAAACAACGTGTGGCAGTTGATGCAGGCATTCTTTTCCCAGACCTGCTTGCCGCGCGCGACGCTCTCAGTCAGGCCCGATTTATCGGTGCTGGTGTTGCGGATATAAAGATGGCTGTGCGCGGTCAGGATGACGAATACAATCAGGAAGAATGCTGAGCCGCCATAGAAGATGTTGCGAGCTGCGCTCTTGGTGAAGCGTTCGCTCATGGCCTATCCTTTCTACCTTTACGATCCCGAAGATTGCCGAACAGACGACAGGGACACCACCACCTGCGGATGGCAGAGGGTGTAGGTGCGGGGCTGAACACGTTTATAGCATGCACAGAGTGGTTTGGATGCCGCTGGACAAGCGACAACCAAACCCTATTGGTGGAACCGAGGGATGAACGGCCTTCCCGCTATCAGGTAGCAGCCTTCTCGAAGCGCCCACCCGCAATAGCGACTACGTCTTGTCCTCCACAGCAGCCCCATTCGACCACTCCGTACTGCGGCATCTTAACGGTGTCTGGCTTGGCGGCAAACCGGGCAGCTTGCTTCGACAGTCCGGTAGTCAGCGGGGCTGTCGCTACGATCGCCCTTCTCGACGCACGCCGCTATCGCACGCCTCGTAACAGCCACGAGGCCATCATAGCTCGTCTGCCCCCGTGCCGCAGTCTTGAGGATGTATTCTGCTAGGTACGCTTTGACCTCAATTGTCGAATGCTCGGAAGGAACCCTTGTCATGGCCTCTTCGAGCGCACTCTTCATGACCTGGACGACTCCGGGATCGAACTGCGGCATCGTCATATCCTCGTCAGTAAGATATATAATATATATATGTTATCCCGCTGCGCGGTCATTTGCAAGAGAGATATTGGACACATGCACTGTTTGCTCGTGCAACGCGCATAGGCGCAATGGCCTGTGCGGAATCAATCCCACGTGACGCGACTAAGCCCTGAACCTTCCGTGCGGCGAGACGCACCGGGGCAGAAGATGAAAGGATGATACAGTGGGGTGCGTCCCTGAATCATATATGTTGCATATATGTATTTCGCAGAATAGGGTGGGCTGGCAGACGTTACGGAACAGCGTTCATGCGCCTAACTACCTTCACCGACTATTGCCTCCGCACCCTCATTTACGTTGCGCTCAAGCGTGACGAACTGGCGACGATCGACGAAATCGCGGAGCACTACGCAATTAACCGAAACCACTTGGTGAAAGTGGTATTTCGGCTCGGCCGACTCGGCTATCTCGACACCCTGCGCGGCAAAGGCGGTGGCATTCGGCTAGCGAAGGATCCCGCCAAAATCAGCCTTGGAACACTGGTGCGTGAGACAGAGGATGATCTTGCGCTGGTGGAGTGTTTTCGGGGTCGCGACAGCCTGTGCGTGATCGAGCCAGCCTGCGTATTGAGGTCGGCACTGCAGCAGGCGCTTAGAGCTTTCCTCCAAGCACTCGACGGATACACGATTGCGGACCTGGTGACTCCGAGCCGTCGCCTCGCCCGTCTTCTGGCTCTGCCGCACACGTGAGGCGAGTCAGCTGCCGCGTTAGACATTAGCGTCAGGCAATTCTCCGATTGTGAATCGCGTTACATGTGTAGATTCCCCTGGAGATGCAAGGAGTTTTTCTGAACCGCGAGAGCCGTGATCGGTAGAGTTCATGTGTCAGGCCTTGCTGTGCGAGGTTGATCATGCCACTGGCAGGTATGGCGAACCGCGGATCGGAACAAACTTGCGAGCTCGAGGCTTTTTGAGCGCCCCCGACTGGCCGACCCCGATCGCCTCGATAGCGTGCCTCGCGCTCCTCACATCCCGACAGCCGTCGCGTCTTGGCGCAGCATACTGCCGCTGTCGGTTCCCGGTGTCTCATTCGTACTTGATCATCGGCCAGATCGCGCGCCATCTTGTTGGCGAGGGCGATGACGACGAGCATGCGCGGCTTGCGCGCCAGCATGCGAGCCGGCCAGAGTTAGGCGAACTGCGGCGCCCCTTCCGATCGGCTCGAAGACAGTCGCCATTCTGCGTCAGGGCGGCCACGAGGTCTCGCCGCCTCGCCGAAAAGCGGTATCAACACCATCACCGGCGAGGGGCTCAAGGAGGCCATGGCCGGCGCGCAGGTGGTGATCGACCTCGCCAATTCGCCCTCATTTGAAGACAAGGCGGTGCTGGAATTCTTCGAGACCTCCGGCCGCAACCTTCTTGCGGTGGAGGCCGCAGCGGGCGTCCGGCACCACGTCGCGCTATCCATCGTCGGAACCGACCGGACGCCCGACAATGGCTAATTCCGCGCCAAGGTCGCCCAAGAGAGACTGATCGAGACCTCCGGCATCCCCTACACCATCATCCGCTCGACCCAGTTCCTGGAATTCCTCGGCGCCATCGCCGCTTCAAGTGCGGATGGAAACATGGTCAGGATCTCGCCCGGCCTGTTCCAGCCCATCGCGGCGGACGACGTTGCTGCCATCGTTGCCGATGTGGCGCTCGCGGCGCCGCGAAACGGCATCGTCGAGATCGCCGGCCCGGAACGAGCGCCGTTCAACGAAATTGTCGCCCGCTATCTGAAGGCGGTCGGCGACCCGCGTGAGGTCGTGAGCGACCCCGAGGCCCGATACTTCGGCGGCCGGGTCGAGGAGCACTCGCTGGTGCCATTAGGCGAGGCGCGCCTCGGCCGCATCGGTTTCGACGAATGGCTCCGCTGCTCACAGGCAGCAGCCTGATCCCGCATCTTCCAACCGAAGGATAGGGCTCCATGAAACGCATCCTCTGGACGCTGCTTGTCGCCACCCTGCCGTTCGGCAGCGTCCTTGCGGATGCGCCGAAGGAGAAGAACGCCAAGGTGACCCTCGTCTACCAGCACGAGCTGCCGAACGTTCCCGGCCAGAGCATCAAGGGCGTGCTCGTCGAATACGGCCCGGGCGGCTACTCGCCCGGTCACACGCATCCCAAATCCGCCTTCATCTACGCGACCGTGCTTGAGGGGGAGATCCGCAGTCAGGTCAACGACGGACCGGTGACGACCTACAAGGTCGGACAGAGCTTCTCCGAGCTGCCCGGCGACCGCCACGGCGTCAGCGCCAATGCCAGCAAGACGAAGCCGGCCAAGCTCCTCGCGGTGTTCGTGGTGGATACGAACGAGACGGAATTGACGATCCCATTCGGGAACCGAGGTTTAATACCTTTCGTGCGGAGATATTGCCAAGGTAATCCAGCAGAGCTGCTGTTTTGCTGTAATGCCCAGTCTTGGTTGACCGGAGAGCGCAATGTCAAACCACTTTACTGGACTCAGTCTCGGCCCGCCGCTGGGCGATCAACTACTCGACCTCTGCGACCTGTACGCATTCCGGTCGCCCGTTGACAAGAACAGATTCGACTTCGACGGAATCAATAACCTGGAGAAGAGGCGACAGCGCCATGGCGAGAACCTACCGTGAAATTGCAATAGAGGAAATGCTTCAGCGCGCACCTCCACGGGTGCGGGCAGACGGCAATGGTGCGGGAACGGCCGTTCCGCCCGCTTTTCCTAGCGGCCAACGCGACAGCGCGACCTGCAGCAATTTCCATCGCATGACGCTATCCTCGCAACGTGGGTCGCGCGGCAGCCCGCAAGTCGGCGTGTCGGCGAAAGTTGTGGCGGCGATAGATACCCAAAAGGAGCGGCCGCGCCGGTTCTTGTGCGGCGGGCCTTCCTTGCGCTTTCGGGAGCGGCGATCATGACCGCGATTTCCAATTCTGACATGCTCGTCACGGTCTTCGGCGCCACCGGTTTTCTCGGTCGACATGTGGTGCGGGCGCTCGCCGGGCACGGGTACCGCATGCGCGCCGCCGTGCGTCGCCCCGATCTCGCCGGCCCTCTGCAGCCGCTGGGCGGGGTGGGGCAGATCCATGCCGTGCAGGCCAATCTCCGCCACCCCGCCTCGGTCGAGGCGGCGGTGCGCGACAGCGCGGTGGTGGTCAACCTGGTCGGGATTCTGTTCGAGCGCGGCCGTCAGCGCTTCGCAGCCGTACATGCGGGCGGCGCCGACGTGGTGGCGCGCGCGGCCGCCGCCCACGGCGCGCGCCTCATTCATGTGTCCGCGATCGGCGCCGACGACAACGCGACCGCCCGTTACGCGCGCACCAAGGGGCTCGGCGAGAAGGCAGTGTTCGCGGCGGTTCCCGAAGCCGTTGTTTTTCGCCCTTCGATCATTTTTGGTCCCGACGATGCGTTCTTCAACAAGTTTGCGGCAATGGCCCGTCTGGCGCCCGTCCTGCCTCTGGTGGGCGGGGGACGGACGCGGTTCCAGCCGGTGTTCGGTGGGGATGTCGGCGAGGCGGTCGCCAAGGCGGTAGCGAACGAGACGACGCCCGGGACGATCTACGAACTGGGCGGCCCCGAAGTTTACAACTTCAAGGAGCTGATGCAGTTCGTGCTCGCGACCGTCGACCGCCGGCGCCTTCTGCTGCCGATCCCGTTCTGGGTGGCGAAGGTGATTGGCCAGTTTCTGCAATTCTTGCCGTCACCGCTCCTGACGCCCGACCAGGTCGAGCTCTTGAAACAGGACAATGTCGTCTCCGTATCTGCGCTGCGCGAGGAGCGAACGCTGAAGGGTCTGCGCATAGAACCACGCTCGATAGAGGTGATCGTCCCGTCCTATTTGTGGCGCTACCGCAAGACCGGGCAGTTCCGCCGGCCCGACTAGCTTCTGCAGGAACAGGCGGCGGAACAGGCGCGATCGGTGAGATGTGGGTTCCGAAAACTCTATCCGCCTGGGTAGCGGCCCTGATCGAATCAGAACATGATCCCGGTCGATGTCGCCTTTCTTTTCGTCCGCATGCTGGGTCGACTGCTTCAAAGTCGCGCCAGCGGCTCGAAGCTGAAATCCTGGTCCTGCGGCATCAACTCAATGTTTTGTAACAGTGCACGCCACGCCGGGTGCATTTGCTGGGCCAGCCGTGCCCTGTTCATTTGGCTCTGTCGTTGCTGTCCTCGCATTCTTGACGCCATAACCATTGTCAGACCTGAGCTGAGACTGTCGTGCGTTGGCATCGAATGGGTTTTGCCGCTTACTGGCGATGGAAGACCCGCTCCCCTGGGGTCGGCCGCGGATCGGCAAAGAGGTGCGCGATCTCATTCGAAGAATGAGTTTTGGGCGGTTCGACCGCGAGGTCGTATTGTATGGGTTCGACCTGTTCGAATTGAACGGCGACGACCTGCGATCGCTGCCTCTTGAACAGCGCAACGCGAGCTCGCCGAGTTCCTGGCGCCAGTCTGTCGAGTTGAGCGAGCATGTCGAGGCGGGTGGCGCAATCGTCTTTCTGCACGCCTGCAAGCTGGGTTGCGAGGGGCATCGTCTCGAAGCGACGTGATGCGCCCTACCGATCGGGCATGGTGTGGACCTGGATAAGGTCAAAAGCCCGGCGAGCCCGCCTACGATGCCGAGCCTCATCGGTTCACTCCCGCCTGCGTGCGTTGCGGGTGCGACGGCTGTTGCCCCGACGGATTCCCGAGCTTCATCAACTCGTTGAGCGAGATGTAGAAAACGACACCGCCGCTGGCGCTGCCGGTCGAATCAAGGATGATCTTGTCGGTGCCGCCGAGCACGCGCTCCATCGTTTCGAGATAGAGGCGCTCACGCATGATCTCGGGCGCTTTGCGATATTCATCGTAGATTTTGATGAATCGAGCGGCTTGGCCTTTCGCCTCGGCGACTGGCTGCTCGCGATAGGCCTCGGCCGACTGAGTGATCTGCGCCGCGCGGCCGCGTGCCTCGGGAATGACGCGGTTGGCGTAGGTCTGCGCCTCGTTCTGCGCTCGCTCGGAATCGGCGAGCGCGCCTGAACGTCGCGGAACGCGTCGATGACCTGCGTCGGAGGATCGACTTTCTGCAGGAGACGATAGCCCGACTGCCATCGTTGAAGCGTCGTCGGAAGCTCGTCGCCGGGATTAGGATGATAAGCCATCCTTTGTCGGAGTTTTTGCCCTCTCCATCAGCGCCTTGGTGGCGGTCTCGCTCAGGTCCTTCGCTTGCTCAGTCATCGCCTGCATTTGCGCTTGGATGAATTCCGCCTGCAGGCTCATAAGGCCCGGGATGTCTCTCACCTGCGCCAGCCTTTGTGCAAACTCGAAAGCGCTCGTGACGTTGCGCTCGGCATAACCGAAGATTTTGTTGTTCAGTGCCGAACCGCCCATGACATCGCCGGGAACGGCGCGCTGAAAGAACTGAAGGTAACTGTGAATGGCCGCTCTCACCTGCTCTAAGGTCTGTTCGGTCATTTTGCGCATGTCGGTGGGGATTTCGAACTGCGGTGTCGTGCTCATGGTGCTCTCCACTCCACTGAGCCGGGGACCCCATATGAGTCCCGAACTGGCGTGATGGTCTCGCTTTTCAGGCCTTCTCCAGGTATCGGTCGGTCCAGCTCAGGCGATCGCATTGCCGGCACGATCCGGACGATCTGCGTAAATGTACAGCGGTGGCGCCGTTCCCTCCACGACCTGCTTCGAGATCACCACTTCCTCGACGCCTTCAAGGCCCGGCAGTTCGAACATGGTATCGAGCAGGATGATCTCCAGGATCGAGCGCAGGCCGCGGGCCCCGGTCTTGCGTTCGATCGCTTTCCTGGAGATTGCCGAGAGCGCTTCCTCGGCCAGCGTCAGATCGACGTTCTCCATCTCAAACAACCGCCGGTATTGTTTCACGAGCGCGTTCTTCGGTTCGAGCATAATGCGCCTGAGTGCCGGCTCGTCGAGATCGTCGAGGGTGGCGAGCACCGGCAGGCGCCCGACGAATTCCGGGATCAGGCCAAATTTCAACAGGTCTTCCGGCTCGACATGGCGGAAAATCTCGCCTGTCTTGCGATCGTCGGGTCCCGCCACCTTGGCCGCGAAGCCGATTGACGTTGCCCGGCCGCGGGCCGAGATGATCTTTTCCAGGCCGGAAAAAGCCCCGCCGCAGACGAATAAAATGTTTGTGGTATTGACCTGTACGAACTCCTGCTGGGGATGCTTGCGGCCGCCCTGCGGAGGTACCGAGGCGACGGTGCCTTCCATGATCTTGAGCAAGGCCTGCTGCACGCCCTCGCCGGACACATCGCGGGTGATCGAGAGATTCTCGGATTTGCGGCTGATCTTGTCGATTTCGTCGATATAGACGATACCCTGCTCGGCGCGCTCAACATTGTAGTCTGCCGACTGGAGGAGCTTCTGGATGATGTTCTCGACATCCTCGCCGACGTAGCCCGCCTCGGTGAGCGTGGTGGCGTCGGCCATGGCGAAGGGCACGTCGAGGATGCGCGCCAGCGTCTGGGCGAGCAGCGTCTTGCCCGAACCGGTAGGACCGATCAGCAGGATATTCGACTTGGCAAGCTCGATATCATTATGTTTGTTCTGAGGGTTGAGGCGCTTGTAGTGGTTGTGGACGGCGACCGAAAGAACCTTCTTGGCGTGGTCCTGGCCGATCACATAGTCGTCGAGAACCTTGCAGATTTCCTTCGGCGTCAGAATGTCGTTGCGCGATTTCGCCAGCGATGACCTGCTCTCCTCGTAGAGGATGTCCTTGCACAGCTCGACACACTCATTGCAGATGTAGACGGTTGGACCGGCAATCAGCTTGCGCACTTCGTGCTGGCTCTTGCCGCAAAACGAGCAATAGAGGGTATGCTTCAAATCTTTATCGCCGAATTTGTTCACCCTTGCTCTCCGTCGGTAGGCACGCCCGCGCTCATACGCCATAGCACATCGCCCGTCCTCTCCGTCAGTCCTTAATAGTCAGCGCGGCGTTGTCGAGTCGCCCGGGGGACTCTAACCTTCGGGAGCTCCCAGAACCGTGCATGAACCTATCGAGTCACACGTCTCCCGATGTTCGGCCGTTGGCATGACATAACGATTTTCGCAGGCTTCATCAGCTCAATGATTTCAAGGTGATTTGCGGCGGACAACACCGGAAGTGGCGGCCCGCTGTTTTTGGCGGCGGACCGACCCGGGGGGCTCGCAATTCGGGATGCGCCAACCCACATACCGCAGGGTTTCCCGACGATTGCAGCGATCCAGTTTCTTCTGATCGGACGAGGCTTCCATGGGTCGGCGCTATTCGCGCGCGCAAACCACCAAGGGGAGGTCTGCTTTCGACCCCGCAAGGATTTCTGACCGTGGCGAAACCCGAGCTCGGCACGAAACGCCTCTGCGCCTCTTGCAGCGCAAAGTTCTACGATCTTAACCACGATCCGATCACCTGCCCGAAATGCGGCGCGGTGCATGAGGTCACTCCTGTCCCGCAGCGCGGGGGCCGTCCCGACGCACGCGCTCGCCCCGTGGCCCAGGAGGCCGAGTTACCGGAGACGCAGGAGGCGGAGTTCATTTCGCTCGAGGAAGCAGACACGGAGGCGCAAGGGAAGAAGAAGGGGCAGCCCGGCGAAGAGATTCCCGATGTCGAGGAGGTCGAGATGGAAGAAAGCCCCGACGCCGCCGCCTTCATCGAGGAAACCGAGGAGGAAGACGCCGACGTTCCAGAAATCCTCGGCAGCGACATCGAAGACGAGGAGGAGACTTGATCCGGGACTCGTCGGGCGGCGGGCCCTGCAGGGAACGCTCGCCGTCGACACCCTTGACCTGACGCCTTACGCCTCGGCCGTGCATCTGCTCCCATACCAGCAATTGCCAACACCTCCTAACGCCACTCGCGTCGCGCCCGGCGATAACCTCGCCCCCGTCGCCCCGACGGCCGGCAGCCTGACGCCGTGCTCGGCGCCGTCGAAGGCGTGGCCTGGCAACGCCAACCACGCCCATCCCTCGTCGCCACGGCCAGCCTCGATCGCGCCGGCGCGCGGCGTCATCACAACCCCGCAGGCCGGGATGAAGAAACGGTGCCCAGGTCGAACAAAGAAACAGTCTCGACCTTCACTCCAAATCCCTCTTGACAGAGAAACGTCCCATACAAGCAATTAGGGTGATTCAATCCACCCAGGACCGGACGGCCGAATAGGTTTCCCAATTACCGAACAGGGTTTCGCAGATGCCATAAAGGAGCGCGAAGGCGTTCCAGACCAGAATCGCAACGGCAGCGCCCGGGCAAACCGCGGCGCCGGGAGGGGCCGTCGCTGCGAGTCCTGGGAACCACGAGGGGGCTGGTCAACGCCACGCCTGTGAGCACGACGACCGTGCCACATTGTCAATGCGGTGCCGACCTGCGATTTTGCTGGAAGGCCCGAAAAAGGACCTAGGAAACGAACAGGGGACGCGCGCATGGCAGCATAGCTGTTTCGCTAGGGTGACGACTTTGCGTTGCTAACATCAAGCGCACCGCGGCGACCCCTCCCGGCATGACGGTCGAGATCACCGCGACGGTGGCGGCGGTCGAGGGCCGCAAGATCGCGTTCGAGGTCGCGGGGGAGGCGGCATGCATGCGCGCTTCGTCGTCGACGTCGCCAAGGCCCTGGAACGGGTGAAAGCGAAGGTCGCCAAGCGCCGCGCCCAATGAGGGAGTGTCCACGCCATGCCAGTGAGTAAGCCTGGCACC
>CAWIXM010000028.1:0-171804 GCA_963840055.1 uncultured Alphaproteobacteria bacterium
GCTTCCTGGGATCGCCGCGCTTCTTCTCTTGGGTGAGGATGGTCCGTCCGACGTGATCGGCGATAGCGAGGGCGGCATCGTTTCCGGAGACCAGGAGCATGCCGTAAAGCAAATCCTGCAAGGTCCACACGTCGCCCTTACGCAGACGGGCCGTCGAGCCGCGCGCAAGATGCGCTTTGGTGATCGTTACGGTGTCGTACAGTCGCCCGCCGAGGCGTTCCACGAGGACATGGGCCGTGATCAGCTTGGTGAGGCTGAGGATCCTGAACGGCTTGTTCTCGCCTTTGAGATAAAGGGGCTGCCCGGTGTCGGCATTGAGCACGAAGACGGAAGTCGCGGTCACCTTGGGTGCCGCGAGGGCTTGCTGACCAAAGGCCTGGCCCGCAACAAGCGCCGAAGCGGCGATCACACCGGCAATAGAGCCAGCAAGTCGCCTCCACCCAACTCTTCCTTGGCGACTGACGTAGGAAGTAGACATTGGCGAACCTATCTCTGCAACGTGTCTCACCGAAATCGGAAGTCGGCCGCAAGCCAGCTTGCGTACGAAGGCCGCTACAAAGCCGCCGAACTGCCCCCGCTTGACCGGTTGCCCTGCGGAAGCTGCCGCGCTCCGCTGAGCCACAGTGCGGCGGGGTCCGTGCCAAAGTCAGACCAAGCGGCCCATCAGGTAGCGCGACGGTTTCTGCTACACCGCTTCCGTGTCGCTTCACTGCTCCCCGGTTGCCTGGAGATAATCTGCAAGATCGGGACTGATGTTGGGCACGAAGAGGTCATCCACTCTCATTGGGCGCCGCGAAAGCTGTTGTTCGTCGAGATAGGTTACGAGAGCGTTCAGTGTCGGCACGCTGCCTTCGATCGAGTAGTCCCAAATCTGTGGTCCAAAGATTCCGTGCGTCAACTCTATTTCGTCGATTACCCAAGGGAGACTGACCGTTAACGCATCGGTGTCATACATTGATTGCAGGGCAAGGTCGCGAGCGCGGAGGAAAGCACGGTAGAAACTCACCGCTAGCCACGGTTTCTCTTCGTAGAGTTTCGTTTTCAGCACGAGCGTATGCATGATCGGGAAGATACTTGTTTTTTTATAGTATTCGATCTCGACCTTGCGAGAATCGCGGAACAGCCGCCGAACGGTCTTACCAAGCCCGCTGGGAATCATCACCGATATCAGGGCATCGATCTCGCCGCGCTCAAGCATCGTCTCCAGCGTGGTGTCAGCTGGTATGGACTCTAACCCGATGCCGGCAGGCGGTTTGATTGAGCGAATTGGCTTACCGGTGATCCATATGATGTCTTTTGGTGTGACGCCGTATTCATGCATCAGCAAGCCGCGCACCCAGACCGCCGCCGTCATCTGGTAGTCACCGACACCCACCCGCTTGCCCTTTAGATCTTCAGGTTTCTCGATGTTGGATTGTGCCCGAACATAGATAGCCGAATGCCGAAAGACCCGGGACGGAAAAACCGGAATCGCAATGAATCGCGTATCGCCTTCCGAGCGCAAGATCGTATAAGACGAGAGCGACATTTCAGATACGTCGAACTCGCCGTGGTTCAGCATGCGCCAGAAGGTTTCACCCGGGCGCAGGGGCAGGAATGTCAGATCAACGCCTTCAGGCCGCACGCGGCCATCGATCAGCGGCTGGGTCCGATCATAGCGGCCACAGGCCAGTGTCAGTTCGAGCTTGCGCATGGTGTATATCATAAGCCAGAGGATGATGCTCGATTTGTTGCCTAGCCATGATAGGACCTGCATCAGATGAATATCAATTTGCTGAAAGCGTCATGGTTGGCTTCGGGACGCTTTTTGATTTGAGCCGGCGTCGGCAACGGGTCACGGGCTGCCGTGAAGATGGCTTGCCGGCCACGGATGGTCTGCCCTCAGCTTCGGACACCCATTGCAGCGCGGCGAATTGGCGAAGATGCCACTTTCGGACTCTCGCAGTGCGATAAGAACTCGCGACGCGATCGATCTCGCGTTGTGGCTGCGATTGGCACGAGCGATCGAGATGGCTATCCTTCGCGTGCGGTCTCACTGCCCGACAAAGAGCAATTCGACGCGCGATCATAGAGCCCAATCCTGGTCTGCCGAGCGCATGGCGAGCCGCCAGCGCGACCAGCAGTTCGCGATTGGAGTTCAAGGGCGCGCCAGGACCCACGAGCAGCGCACCAGCCCCACGCTGGACGAACGTTGCAAAGGCCATCTCGATCTGGCCGGCGCCGCTGACATCGACAATGATGAGTTGCTGCCCGATAGCAAGCGCCGCGGCCTGCACGTCTCTTTGCTCCGCTACGGCGTTAGGAATGTTCGGGTTCACCAGCATGGCAATTGTCGTCGCCTTAGGCACGAGCTGGCGCAGCAGCTCCAGCCGCTTCGCTCCTAGCAGGGCACCGAAAAAAGCTCACGCCCGTGATATTGGCGCCCGGCTGGCTGAGGCTGGCTACGAGGCCGTCCCGGACCGGGTCGCCTCCGGTCGCAAAAACGATCGGCACCGTCGTGGTTGCGGCCTTTGCCGCGTGCGCCGAAGGGGTGTTCCCGACGATCACAGCCACTTGCCGGCGTATCAATTCAGCCACCAGCGCGGACAATCGATCATGGTTATTTTCCGCGGAGCGGTATTCGATCGCGACATTCTGGCCCTCGACAAAGCCTGCTTCTTTCATGCCCTGACGGAATGCGGCCACGAGGTGCTTCGCGTCGGTGAACGGCGCGCTGCGCAGGAACCCGATCACCGGCATCGCTTGCTGCTGCGCGCCCGCCGCGAGCGGCCACGATACAGCCGAACCGGCAACGCCTGCGATGAAATCGCGTCGTCGCATTGCCTTTCCCTACAGCTCGGGATCACGCAAACGTCGGCTTGCAACGCAGGCATCAAATCAGGAAATTGCGACCAGCGGAATGGGTTTTCAAGGTCAAGTTGCGATGCAGAATTCTTGCGGCCGCCTATGGCCGCCTGGGGTCATGGTCATTTTTAGCATCAACCGTGGAGCAGCCTCATGAGTTTCGAATCGCTGATGCGCGCGGTGCAACGCCTTAGTGCATCGTCAGAAGCACTTGCGGCTTTAGGTGGGGAATTGCGGTTGCGCCAAAGCGGGGAGGAATCTGATCCGAGAACTCGGCAGCTATTGCATGATGTCATTCGCGGTCACTGGTGTCCGGTTGACGGTGAGGAGCGTTCTGGAAAGAGCTGATCTGGCAGGAGCTTGCCACCGAAAATGGGTGGTGTCGATTTGAACTTGGTCGGGCGCTATTCGGAGTTTTTCCGAGGAGTCGCCCGTGAACATCGGCAAGACGCTTTTCGCCCAGCTGATGGATTTTCTGCCTTGGAGCACTTTTGCGCGGATTGTTACCCGCTACGGTGGCGACGCCCGGGTGCGAACGCTGTGTTGTGCCGAGCAATACCGCGCGATGGCGTTTGCGCAACTGACCTATCGAGAGAGCCTGCGCGATATCGAGGTCTGCCTATCGGCGCGCGCGTCGAAACTCTATCACATTGGTTTTCGCGAGCCGGTCCGACGATCGACTCTGGCCGACGCGAACGAGACGCGCGACTGGCGCATTTACGCGGAGTTCGCTCACCGTCTGATTGCCCATGCGAGGAAGCTCTATGCCAGCGAAAGCCTGGGCATGGAGCTGGCCAACACGGTCTATGCTCTGGATTCCACGACCATCGATCTGTGCCTGTCGCTATTTCCATGGGCGCACTTTCGCTCCACCAAGGCGGCGGTGAAGATGCACACGTTGCTCGATCTGCGCGGCAACATCCCGAGCTTCGTTCACATCTCGAACGGCAAGCTGCACGACGTTCACGCTCTCGATTTGCTGATCCCCGAAGCAGGCGCCATCTACGTCATGGATCGCGGCTACATCGACTTCGCGCGCCTTTACGTCTTGCAGCAGGCTGGCGCCTTCTTCGTCACCCGTGCCAAGTCGAACCTGGATGCGCACCGCGTCTACTCGGCGCCGACAGATCGGGCGACCGGTATCATTGCCGACCAGACTATCGCATTGGATGGCTATTCTACCAGCAAGGACTATCCCGTTCATCTGCGCCGCGTCCGATTCAAGGATGCCGCATCGGGAAAAAGGCTGGTGTTTCTTACCAACCATTTTACCCTGCCGGCGGCATTGATCTGCGACCTATACAAGAGCCGCTGGCAGGTCGAACTGTTCTTCAAATGGATAAAGCAGCATCTTCGGATCAAGCAGTTTTACGGCACGTCGGACAACGCGGTGAGGACGCAAATATGGATCGCGGTTTCCGTCTACGTCCTGGTTGCCATCGTCAAGAAGCGCCTCGGCTTGGAGGCCTCTCTCTACACTTTGCTCCAGGTTTTCTCGGTCACCCTCTTCGAGAAAATGCCGATGTCCCAGGCATTTTCCGAAAGCACAACCACTTTCGAAGACGGCGAACTCAGCAACCAGCTGAATCTGTTCGACTATTAACCGGACAGTAGTGATTCGCGGTATTGATTCAACGTTGCTTGATGGTGTCAGCCCTGAACAGGAAGCCATTGCGCTCGCTGTCATTCGTTCTGGGTATCACTACACTATCGATCTCCTCGATAAACCGGGGCGGGCACCCGGCTGGCTTCACGAAGACGAGGAGATCCTTCAGACCATCGGAAAACAATCGAGGCGGTTGGCTCGTCAAATCAACCGCCGTTTCAAATCCGAAGTGCAACAGGGCAGCATAGACGGCATGGCGGAGTGAGTGGCGGGGGAAAGGGTCGGGGTCAAGGGCTTTAGTCGCCGGAGACGATGCGAGCGCAGCGAGCACCCTTGAGGCCGACGTTTTCTCCCGCCAGACTTTGCCATGTTGTGTATGCCGGTTTTTCTGGCGGTCAGATGGAAGACTATCCTTGCGTGGGACAGCACATCTCACGGAGGAAAAATGCCCGAAGGCTATCTCCATCTGACCTGCGAACAACGCTGCCAGATTTACGCGCTCTTGCAAAGCGGCCACTCGCAAGCCCACATCGCGCGGCAAATTGGCGTCGATCCGTCGACGATCAGCCGCGAGCTTGTTCGCAACACCGGCGCGCGCGGCTATCGCTTCAAGCAAGCGCACGAGAAGGCCTCGCAGAGACGCCAAGAGGCCTCGGACAAGCCGCGCAAAATAACGCCAGATTTGGTGGAGCTGATCGAAGAAAAACTGACGCAACAGCAGTGGAGTCCCGATCAGATCAGCGGGCGTCTGGCGAAGGATGGCGTCGCCTTTATCAGTCACGAGCGCATCTATCAGCATGTCTGGAAAGACAAGAAAGACGGGGGCACGCTGTATCTTCACTTGCGTCACAGCGGCAAAAAATACAACAGGCGCAAGGGCAAGAATTCGGGGCGCGGGCTGATTCCGAACCGCGTCGATATCGATCAGCGGCCTCCTATTGTCGCCGCAAAAATCCGCATCGGAGACTGGGAGGCCGACACGATTATCGGCGCCAATCACAAAGGCGTTGTCATGTCGCACGTCGAGCGAACCTCCAAATACACCAAGCTCGCCAAACTGCCGGACAAGAACGCGGACTCTGTCGTGCAGGCCTGCGCACGCGTGCTTTTGCCGCTCGCTGACCAAATCGAAACAATCACTTACGACAATGGAAAAGAGTTCGCCTCTCACGCCCAAATCGCAACCTCGCTGGGGGCACTATCCTATTTTGCCAAGCCCTATCACTCGTGGGAACGCGGCCTCAACGAACACACTAACGGCCTCTTCAGGCAGTACTTCCCAAAAGGTTCCGACTTCTCTATTTTGTCCGATGCCGATGTCCAAAGGGTCGAGGACAAACTCAACTCTCGCCCCAGAAAGATACTCGGCTACCAAACCCCTCGCGAGATTTTCTTCAGCGCCAGAAATCTGCCCGTTGCACTTCACTGTTGAATGGGCGAACACATTTGCTGGACGAAACCCAGAATTTCATCAGACGCTAACAAGTCCGGGGTCGTTTCTAGATATCGGCACCGGTGTTGGATGGTTGGCCATCGAGGCAGCGCAACTTTGGCCGGCGCTGAAGATTATCGGCGTCGACGTATGGGAGCCTTCATTGCAGTTGGCCCGCGCCAACATCGCCATAAGTGGCATGCAAAACCGCATCACTGTGCGCACGCAAAACATTGTCGACCTCGATGAAAAGGAAGCGTTTACGGTCGTCTTTTTGCCGGCACCGTTCCTGCCCTATGAAGTGGCGGTGACGGCGATAGAGAGGGCTTATCGAGCGCTTGTACGCGGGGGCTGGTTGATATTCGGCATCTTTACATCGCAACCTGACCCGCTAGGTGAAGCATTAGCAGCTCTTCGGATCGTGCGGTGCGGCGGCTATCCATGGAAGACGCCCGAGGTCGAGGAACGGCTACGCGGGGTTGGCTTCGAACAAATTGAAATATTTGCGCCAGGGATGGGGTCGATCCAGGTTTTCGGGCGCAAACCCGCTAAGAGCGGTTGCGATTGAGCGCGTTAGGGGGTCCGCTTCGGGTCTTGTGTCACGAGTAACGCCGGTCCACACGGCGATGCGTAACTGTACGAGAGATGAAGGAAGGTCCTTCGAGTTCGGCAATCAGGTGTTGATCTCAAACCACCGCAAGCTGCTGTGGTCAAAAGGCCACGGTGGTGAACGTTGCGGAAGAGTCGGAACAAGATTTCGACAGGTATGATTGAGAGAGGCGAGCGCAAGCGAACCGCTGCGGAAGTGTCGAAAGCGGATTAGTTGCCATGGTCGGCTGGGACCACCCGGAGGGATGAAACGGGAGTACGCTGGGGCGCCGCCGGTGCAGAGGTCGGCATCGCCTTGGTGCAGTCGAGCCCGCGGATTAGTTTGACCGGAAGTCTTCTGAGCACCCGTATTTGTCGCCCGGTTGGTCGTCGCCCCAAGAAAGGTGGAGGTCAGCTGAGAGCACGTTGGGTAGATTTCCAACACGAAGACTTCATACCGGCGGCACCTTGAATGGAGGTGCACGATGAAGACGTTACATCGACGGTGTGCCGGTCTCGACGTGCACAGCGACTCGGTCGTCGCATGTGCACGATTGACCGTAAAGACGAAAGCGACTCACCAGGTGCGGCGCTTTTCGACGGCAACGCGGGATCTGTTGGAGCTGGCGGATTGGTTGGCGGCGCAAGGGATCACGCACGTAGGTATGGAGGCCACCGGCATTTACTGGAAGCCGATCTGGCACATCCTGGAGGGCAGGTTCGAGCTGGTGCTGGCGAATGCTGCGCACATTCGCAATGTTCCGGGTCGCAAGAGCGACGTCAACGACGCGGTGTGGATTTCCGATCTTCTTGCACACGGCCTGATACGGGCGAGCTTCGTGCCGCCAGCCCAGATTCAGAATGTGCGTGATCTAACGCGGACGAGGACGCAGTTGGCACGTGAGGTCGCCCAACATATTCAGCGCATTCAAAAAACGCTGGAGAACGCCAACATCAAGCTGACGTCGGTGATCTCGAACATCATCGGCACCAGCGGGCGGCGCATCTTGAAAGCGATGATCGCGGGCGAGACGAACCCGGTTAAGCTCGCCGAACTCGGTTCGACGCGTCTGAAATGTCATCGAGCCGAATTGACCGCCGCGCTCGATGGGCGTGTGACGGCGCATTATCGGTTCCTGATCGCCCATCATCTTGGCCTGGTCGAAGAGCTGGAGCGGCACATCACAGCCTTCGATGCGCAGATCGAGGAGCTGCTGGCGCCGCTTCGTGATGCGGTCGCACAACTCATTACCATCCCCGGTGTGAGCCGAGTGTCGGCGCAAGTCATTCTGGCCGAGATCGGCGCCGATATGACGCCGTTTCCGACATCCGGGCATCTGTTGTCCTGGGCGGGCCTCGTGCCCAGGCTCGACGAGAGCGCGGGCAAGCGGCGATCAACGCGCGTTCGAAAGGGGGCGCCTTGGTTGAAGCCCGTCTTAGTCCAATGTGCCTGGGGCGCAGCACGCACCAAGGGTACCTACTATCAGGCGCAGTTCTTCCGCCTCAAAGCTCGACGCGGACCCAAAAAGGCAGCCATCGCAGTGGCAGCCTCGCTGCTCACCGCCGCCTACCACATGTTGAAGACCGGCACGTTCCACCACGACCTCGGCACCGATTTTCTTGTCAAACGCGACAAGGCCCGCATCGCTACCAAGCTCGCTAATCGCATCAAAGACCTTGGATACGACGTCAGCTTCACCCCAGCGGTCTGAGTTCGCGGCGGCCGCTCAGTTTCTGGGTAGGCGATGTCAAAACCGGGGGCTGACCCTGCCTCCGGGATCAGCTTGGGGGATGTCCTGATACCGCTTCCACATCAGTGTGACTTGGCGATATAGGGGAACGACGTGATTGATTTGACGAGCTCTGGGTTGCGTTCAATGTAGAGTACTGCCTCCTCGAGCTTGGCCCGAACGGCCTCGATTGATTTGAGGGCATAGTTTTTGAAGATCTTTTCTCGAATTTCATCCCAGAGATTTTCTTTCGGATTGAGTTCCGGTGAATAGGGCGGCAGGAACAGAAGGGAGATATTGGCCGGGATCGTCAGAGCGCAGCCCCTATGGTTAGGAGCGCCGTCGACAACCAAGAGAATGTCGTGCCGGGAATGTTTTCGCGCGAGGGCGTCAAGGAAGGTCTGGAAGCAGGCGGTATCCGATGTCGGCATGATCAGATAAAAGCAAGTCCCGTCTCGCGGGCACACCGCACCGTACAAGTAGATGTATTCGCGAATGAGCTGGGAGGCGACCTCGGGCCTGGCGCCGGGCGGAGCCCAGCACGGGCGGGGCCGATTGATGCGGCCGAACCGCGCTTCGTCGGCGAACATGATCCGCAAGTAACGTCCACGCCTGGCGGCAGCCCGCCTGGCTTTCCTCACGGCATTGGGAAAGCCGCTTTTTTAAAATCGTTCTGAGCCGCGAGGTCGCGTTTGGGATGAAAAGGACGCGGCATCAGCTTGCGCCAGCCGTGTCGGGCCAGAACATTATAGATCGTGCTGTGGCTGGTTCGGTGTCCGATCGCTTTCTCGTACGCCGCCTTGAGATCGTGAATGTTCAACATTTCGCCGGCCCCGGCGGCTTTGGAAAACCGTGCAAGCAAAGCCTTTTCCTCAGCCAGCGTCATGTTTTCCCGCATCCGCCCGCCGCTCGGTTTCGACTGCAGCGCCTTCAGCCCACCGTGGTCATAAGCCATATGCGCCCGGTTCACCGTGCTCAGCGATACGCCCATCGCCTCCGCAATCGCAGGCTGGGTCATCCCACTTTCGCGCAGCAACACCATCTGGATGCGCTGGCGCCGCCGCGGATCTCCCTTCCAACGCAACGCTGTCTTCAGCCGCCGAATTTCGCCTTTGCTGCATTTGACCATCTGTTCGCCCCGAATCAGCTGGTCTCAGCGAATCACATCTCGCGCCCCGGGCGAAGCACTCCTCCCGCCGATTCACGCAGGTATGGAGGCGGTATGAGACTGCCCAAGCGGCATCCGGCATGTAGGCGGCGCGAAGCTCAATCTGGCTCTTGTACGGAACGTGAGAACCTGGCCGGCGATGCCAAGGGAAAAGGCACAAGCGGCTCCAACCGCGAGGCCGAAAGTACCGATGCGCCGGAGAGGGGCGGACTGCCTCGTAGTAGCGACGAAGCGGGGTAATGCCCGTGGAGCGAAGGGGGCAGGTCATCGCCGTTGAGCTTGGGCCAACTGGGTCATACCGGGAGGAGCCCGAAGGTTCAGCGGAAGGCGGCAGCCTTCGCGCGGTGACACGAGCCGGATGAATCGAGAGGTTCACGTCCGGAATCTGTGAGAGGCTCGGGGTGAAATTCCCCGGGCCTACTCGGCACGGGCTGCCGTGCAGACGGCGTGTCGGGGACGGACGGTCTGCCTTCTATAGCCGAAGGTCGCGCGCTGCGATGCGCGATTTTCAGCTCAACCCCAACTTCCGGACCAACCCGAGCGGTAGCTGGCATGGAAGGATGTGCCATAAGCGGTCGTTGGATACCCAGCCCGCACATTTAATACGTACCTAGGCACTGACCAGCCTATCGGGCATTTTGCGCTTGGACTTCCAACTCAAAAAATTGATTGCATCAGAAACAAAGCGTATGTCCGGCCGCCGAAAAAAATTCTTATCATAGGGTCGAGATCAGGCCCCGATCAGTCGAAACAATCCACAATCTGCCCCAACGAAGAATAGAGTCAACCTTTCCCAACTCCGGTAGAACGTCTCCAAGTGCGACCTTCCGGATGCCATTCGGACCCTCTAAGACGGCTGTGCCGCCGATCACGTCTCGGACTATCCAGCCGTCGATCGTTGTCGGCCTCGTCTCAGGCACGACAGCGAGTTCTGCTTGGGCGCCCTGCGCGATGCGCGCCGCTAGATGCTTGGGCGGCCGGAATTGGACTGCTCGGCGAGGACGTCGCGTTCGGAAGTACTGCGTCGCGGACCTTTGTGGTCGCTTTCGCCTTGGGGTCAAAGGAACGACTTCCTTCTGGCACGGCTTGCGTCTCGGCAATGGCGTCCGAGCCTGGTTGGGGAGCAGCCGGCGGCGGTGCCGGGCCGATCGCGCCTGTGCTATCCACGGGATCGCTTGGCGTCACTGGCTGCGTCAGGTTCTTGTAATACGACAAGTTCTGCACGAACCGATCACCGAAGCTGCCGGTGGCGTCATTCGGCTCAGGGCCGCCCGGCAGACTCGTCCACCAGCTGCTAATCCCACGGCCGACTAACGTGAGCTTCTGCGGGTCAGCGTTCGCTTCCCGGATATCGGTAACAAGGTCGCGTCCGGTCTTCGCACGATACGTCCTCCGGGCGTCCCAGAATGCTGCCTTGTCCTGGCTTGCTGGTGAAAAGTCGGGAAGCCCGAGCGCTTTGCTTGCTTCGTCCCACGAGCGCTCGATGTACTGATATCGTCCAGCGGCACTGGTCTTCTGGCCGATATTGGGGCCGGCGACAATCTGAACGTACTGGCGCGGATGGTCGGTCAGGGTCTCCGCTACCCGACCTCCGTAGATGACTTTATAAGGATCGCGACCGGGATACGCAGACTCGCTGCCTGCAATGGTGTCCAGAAGTGCGAGCCCTTCGAGAGGCAACTCGCGACTTACTGTGCGGGTCTTCTCGCGCGAATCCGTCGAGAAATCTGCGCCCTGCGTCCCTGTTGGCGTAATCAGAGCGTTCGATCCAGGTGGATATACATACGATCGAGCAAGCCACCCGCTAGCAAAACTGAGCGCTGCCACGAGCGCACTGCTGAGCATGGCTGTGCGAAGCCGCGCAATTCCCGGAGAAGGCGCGAGTGGAATAGCAATTCGATCTTTTTTGTCGACAATAACCTTGTGGCCGCATGTAGCTTCGTGAAGCGGGATGCCCTCGATCGGAAGAGCCGGCTGGCAGGCTGCAACGTCTTTCCGGTTGCCTACGGTTTGCGGTTCGACGCTTGGCTCAGCTCCGTCCAAGCTGATAAGCGCTTGTGCAGCTTCCAAAACCTTGCTGAGTGCTTGCTCAGGACTATCCATGCTAGTCGCAACGCCATTTCAGGGGCCTGTCGTTTTCGATACTCTAATGCCGCCCGCTCGAAAAAATGGCGCCTGGCAAAGCGAGTTACACATATTCAGAAATGAGGTTAAAAGTCGATAAAACCCTGCGCGTACCGTCAGCAATGCGATGCGATTAAGAAAAGATTAAGAAATTGCCGAAGAAGGGCTGCAGAAACTGAGAGTGGCCTCAGAATATTCGACTAGTCGATGTCCGAATCGGGTCTTGTGTCACGAGTAACGCCGGTCCACACGGCGATGCGTAACTGTACGAGAGATGAAGGAAGGTCCTTCGAGTTCGGCAATCAGGTGTTGATCTCAAACCACCGCAAGCTGCTGTGGTCAAAAGGCCACGGTGGTGAACGTTGCGGAAGAGTCGGAACAAGATTTCGACAGGTATGATTGAGAGAGGCGAGCGCAAGCGAACCGCTGCGGAAGTGTCGAAAGCGGATTAGTTGCCATGGTCGGCTGGGACCACCCGGAGGGATGAAACGGGAGTACGCTGGGGCGCCGCCGGTGCAGAGGTCGGCATCGCCTTGGTGCAGTCGAGCCCGCGGATTAGTTTGACCGGAAGTCTTCTGAGCACCCGTATTTGTCGCCCGGTTGGTCGTCGCCCCAAGAAAGGTGGAGGTCAGCTGAGAGCACGTTGGGTAGATTTCCAACACGAAGACTTCATACCGGCGGCACCTTGAATGGAGGTGCACGATGAAGACGTTACATCGACGGTGTGCCGGTCTCGACGTGCACAGCGACTCGGTCGTCGCATGTGCACGATTGACCGTAAAGACGAAAGCGACTCACCAGGTGCGGCGCTTTTCGACGGCAACGCGGGATCTGTTGGAGCTGGCGGATTGGTTGGCGGCGCAAGGGATCACGCACGTAGGTATGGAGGCCACCGGCATTTACTGGAAGCCGATCTGGCACATCCTGGAGGGCAGGTTCGAGCTGGTGCTGGCGAATGCTGCGCACATTCGCAATGTTCCGGGTCGCAAGAGCGACGTCAACGACGCGGTGTGGATTTCCGATCTTCTTGCACACGGCCTGATACGGGCGAGCTTCGTGCCGCCAGCCCAGATTCAGAATGTGCGTGATCTAACGCGGACGAGGACGCAGTTGGCACGTGAGGTCGCCCAACATATTCAGCGCATTCAAAAAACGCTGGAGAACGCCAACATCAAGCTGACGTCGGTGATCTCGAACATCATCGGCACCAGCGGGCGGCGCATCTTGAAAGCGATGATCGCGGGCGAGACGAACCCGGTTAAGCTCGCCGAACTCGGTTCGACGCGTCTGAAATGTCATCGAGCCGAATTGACCGCCGCGCTCGATGGGCGTGTGACGGCGCATTATCGGTTCCTGATCGCCCATCATCTTGGCCTGGTCGAAGAGCTGGAGCGGCACATCACAGCCTTCGATGCGCAGATCGAGGAGCTGCTGGCGCCGCTTCGTGATGCGGTCGCACAACTCATTACCATCCCCGGTGTGAGCCGAGTGTCGGCGCAAGTCATTCTGGCCGAGATCGGCGCCGATATGACGCCGTTTCCGACATCCGGGCATCTGTTGTCCTGGGCGGGCCTCGTGCCCAGGCTCGACGAGAGCGCGGGCAAGCGGCGATCAACGCGCGTTCGAAAGGGGGCGCCTTGGTTGAAGCCCGTCTTAGTCCAATGTGCCTGGGGCGCAGCACGCACCAAGGGTACCTACTATCAGGCGCAGTTCTTCCGCCTCAAAGCTCGACGCGGACCCAAAAAGGCAGCCATCGCAGTGGCAGCCTCGCTGCTCACCGCCGCCTACCACATGTTGAAGACCGGCACGTTCCACCACGACCTCGGCACCGATTTTCTTGTCAAACGCGACAAGGCCCGCATCGCTACCAAGCTCGCTAATCGCATCAAAGACCTTGGATACGACGTCAGCTTCACCCCAGCGGTCTGAGTTCGCGGCGGCCGCTCAGTTTCTGGGTAGGCGATGTCAAAACCGGGGGCTGACCCTGCCTCCGGGATCAGCTTGGGGGATGTCCTGAGACTGCCCAAGCGGCATCCGGCATGTAGGCGGCGCGAAGCTCAATCTGGCTCTTGTACGGAACGTGAGAACCTGGCCGGCGATGCCAAGGGAAAAGGCACAAGCGGCTCCAACCGCGAGGCCGAAAGTACCGATGCGCCGGAGAGGGGCGGACTGCCTCGTAGTAGCGACGAAGCGGGGTAATGCCCGTGGAGCGAAGGGGGCAGGTCATCGCCGTTGAGCTTGGGCCAACTGGGTCATACCGGGAGGAGCCCGAAGGTTCAGCGGAAGGCGGCAGCCTTCGCGCGGTGACACGAGCCGGATGAATCGAGAGGTTCACGTCCGGAATCTGTGAGAGGCTCGGGGTGAAATTCCCCGGGCCTACTCGGCATTCGCGTCGTTTGTTTCGTCACTCAGGTCAGCTCTCGCCCGAAACCGGACCCTAGGCACTGCGCGTCAAATCGATTTCCGCACGCGCGCAGCGCGGAACGTCGCGAGCCGACAAGGGAGGCCTGATTGTCGCTACGGCTTCTTGCAAGGCCACGCCCTTTTCATTGCGTGAGAAAATAAAATCGCGGCAAACTCGTTTCTCTTTTCCGGTAGATCGCGGAGATATGCACAGAAGACGTCGGTCGCCTGGTCGAGTGTCACATGCTCCGGTTCACAAAATCTGCCCAGCCAATCCAACGCAATATCGCGTCCAACCGGATGGGTGCCTTCTCGCACAATGAAGACGCTCCGAGCCGAATGGTCCCAAAGTCCTGCCGTATAGGCTAGTGCCATTGGTCTCACGCCTTGGCACCACGAATGGACATCGTTACCCCTCATAAACGCAACTGCTGGTCCCGGGTACTCATATGTCGACGCGGGCATTGCCTGGTCGGTCACAAAGAGCGAAACGCAAGATATTAGGCTGATCGTAGTGATTGATTTGAACATCGCGCCATTGCCCTCCGCTGACGGTAATCGTTCTCCGCTCGAACTTGCGCTATCGGCGGGTCATCGGTTGGCCTATGACATACATGCCCATTAGCCTGCTCCTGATCGTTGGCATCCAGAGGCCAGATGATGTTATCGAAAGCAATACGAATTATCGGCGCCGTTCTCGCGATCCTAGTGCTCATCGTTCTTTGCCTCATACTAATCATCGATCCGCCGCCCTTCAGGCTATGGGACCAGGACAAGTTCGTCCTCTCGGTCGAAGCACCCCCGGCGCTCGACCCCAATCTTGCTGGGTCGATCGAACGCGGTCTCGCCTGCAAGCTTAAACTCCATGCCGATATGAGCGGCCGTTTCGGTCGGCCAGTGATAAACTTTTTCGACTGGCTAAAACACCTGAAACAAGGTGTGCCACAAAGAGCTTATAACCTTTATGGGACTAAGGAGGATCGCTCCTGGGCGATCAAGGTCGATCGCACAACAAACAAGTTATGCTGGTCAAAGGCGGGAGATGCGGCAGTCGGTATAACCGATCCTTATTGTGGCCCCGACATCATTCGCGAAGATGCCACCCGCATTGAGGCGCTCCAAGCCAACAAGTATGGAACAGTTATTGCTGTCTCCTTCGATAAGAAGAGCTACACAGCGACGATCGCGAATCTCGATTGGTCGGTGCCACCTGCCACTGCCTGGATCGAATATCTGGAATGTCATTGAAGATCGCGTGAGTGGCCAAGATTACAATTAGCCAGAAGCTCGCCGCGCGATCTATGAACGCGGTCGAAACGCTCTCAAGGCTGAATTGAACGCGGTCACGCCCTCTCTCCGCCAGTCAATCATTGCCAAAGAGCTCTTTGCTTTCGAGGATGCGGTCTCAAAGATAGAGGCCGAAGTTGTACGTCGCACGCGCGGGCAGGGGTAGAGCGCCAGAGCGCCCGCCGTCATGCCATCTCCGCCCGGCCCTCCGATGACCCTCGGAAATATGCGCGCGCTGGGCGTGCGCTAGCTCGCGGTGACCTGCGAGCTATGCCATCATGAGGCGGTGCTGCCAGCTGAGCGCCTGGGGCGACGGGTTGCTCGTGCAAGCGTTCCGACCGCGGATGGTCTGCACCCGCTGCGGCATCATTGGCGCCGACGCGCGGCCGAATTGGCGGGGAGATGTGCGCGGCAGGGAATTGGCCGACCGAACTCCGGCGCTCCCACATGACTGCGAGCGCCTCCCGGCCTCAGACCACGGCTCACAACCCGGCAACGAAGATATCGCCCTGGAAGCGCTGGTCGAGGCCGAGCTGCTGATCGCCGCTGGTTAACTGCGACAGTTGCTTCTCGACATAAGCGGTCAGCTCGGTCATCGAGATCACGCCGTTACGGTTAGTATCGACGTCGCCGCCAGCCGAGCCCGACAGCGCGTCGAGCAGCACCTTGGTGAAGGCCCCGTGCCCCCATTTCTCATCCTCACGCGAGAGCTTGTCAGCCTTTGAAGACGTCAGCACCGTCACGTTGTTGGCGGCCAGCACCGACCTCAGCATGTCGGCGCCTTGCGCTCCGCCGATCAGGCCCGCAGAGCGGCAGGCGTCGAGCAGAACCAGGACCCGGCCGCGCGCGGCGAGCTTCAAAATTTCGCCCTGGAACTCCGCCGCCGGAATGACAGACGATTTGAGCCGTGCCGGTGTGCCGTTGTCTGCTCCGTACGGCACCAGATAGAACTGGCCGTCGATCATGGTGCCATGACCCGAAAACATGACCACGCGAGGTCTTGGCCGGCGCCCTTCGCCATGTTGCGCTCCATGGCGGCGAGCGCCTCGAAAATTCCCGGCTTATCCGCCGTGCGATCGTGCAGAAATGTGGGCATGACCTCGGCGTAGAGACCGCCGCCTTGCGTGTTGACGAGGGCGCTCGCCACATCCTGCGCATCCCGGTGAGCGAATTTCAGCCTCAGGTCGCTTGCCTTGTCGCCATAGTCGCTGACGCCGATGGTCAGCACATGCAGCCGCGCGCCCGGCGCTTTCGCTGATCCGGTGGCGATCTGCACCTCCCGGCGGGCCGCTTTCACATCGGCGATGCCCAGCGCCCGCGCGGTTTCCATTTCTTGCAGCACAAACTTGAGCGCATCCGGCCGCCGCAATCGCGCAATCGCGGAGACGGGCACCGTGTCGGCGGCGGCATCGAAGCCGCGGTTGACCTGCCATCGCAGCACGCCGAACGCTCCCGGCGTCGCGCCGTAGAAGCCTTCGGGCGTCCAGGCGACCCAATTCTGTTTATCCTTGAGCACATACAGAGCCAGGAGTTCACGGCCATCGTCCATGCGGTGCCAGCGAATGGTGCCGTCGTCATAGGCGGCGACCACCAGCCGGCCATCCCCGGTGATGTTGACCGCCCAGACGACGCCCGGCGCCGCGCGTTGCCACAGGGGCTGTCCCTTCGCATCGAAGGCGCGCAGAGACCAGTCTGCTCCCAGCACGAAGCGATTGCCGTCCGGATGCACGGCCAAGCTCCGTGACATCTCGTACGGCTGCAGCTTGATTGGCTTGCCATCGAGGGTCGGGGAGAACCCATCATTCCATCCTTTGATCGCCAGTCCGGATCGCTTTGCCCGGATCGTCTGGTTGTCGGCGGGTGGATTGCGACCGAGCTTGCGCGCGCGCAGGTCAAAGCGCAGCGGTGACTTGCCTCGTACCTCAAAGCCGAAATCGACGATCGCGCCGTCGGCAGACACCGCCAGCACGTTTCGTTGACCTCGAAAGTTGGCCTTGGGAGAAGGGTGTGCCCAGCGCGGTCTGTCGTCAGGTTCCAATACCGCTAGGAATGGGTCTTGCGCTGAAACTAGGAGACTACCATCGGGTAACGCGGCGAGAGCCGAGACCGTATTGCCTGCCCCCGCCGTCAAAGCGCGCCGCTCGCCCCGACCACCATTCGCCCATGCAAGGACGGGGAAGCGCCAATCATGTCCATCATAAAGTCTCCCTCCCGCATAGAGGGTCTGGCCGTCCTTCGACCACATGACTTGTCCCAGGCCGCCGTTTCCCAAACCGTCGACGTTCGGTCTCGGCAGCGGGGCCAGCGAATGTCCGTCGAAAAGGTCAACAGTAGTCGCATTTACATAGCCAACCGCTAATGTGGTGCCGTCGGGACTGAATGCGATCCTGAGGGGTTCGCTGCCTGGGGCCTTTCTTGGAGGAACAACCAGCCTGAAGTCGCGGTCATAGAGCCGGATCATTCCATCTTCGCTCGCGGTGGCAAGTCTACCATCGCCAGCAAATGTGATCCCGTAGATATCAAAGCCGTAATCCGTGTCGCGGAAGACTTCGGCCCACTGCCGGTCACGGTCAAAAACACGCAGACCATACTTTACGCCAAGTCCCGCCGCCAGATAGCGGCCATCCGGCGAGAAGACGAGACTGTGGGTGGTGTTAGGGAGAGAAGAGCTCACGATACCGAGCACGAAAGCCCGTTGCACATTGCCGAGCTCATCCTTGAACTCCTTCAGCGTAGGAGTCCCCGTCAACGTGATGACTTGACCACCGCGATCGACCACGAACCGCAAAGTTTGGCCTGCGCTCGCCCTGACAATTTGTTGGAGGTCAGAGAAGCTGTCGATGCGCCGCTGGTTGATCGAAAGCACAAGGTCGCCGGGTGCAAACCCTGCCACTTCGGCGGCGCTTCCTGACTGGACAGAGCCGACGCGGCTCGTATCGTTAATCCGCTTGGTAAGTTTACCCGTGCGGGTCTCAAACAAATAGATATCGTAGTTCGCTGTCCACCCGCCGGCGGCAACGAGGTCGCCATCGGGGCTCATCGCCACCGCATAGATTTTTCCGATGTGGCCGGGCCCGGCCGGCATGCGGATCGTTTGCAGCAACTTCCCGTCGGTCAGCGACCACACCCGCACCGTCTTGTCCCAAGAACCGGTAACGGCGATACGCCCGGCTGCGTCCACGGCGACAGCCTTGATCACCCCGGTGTGCATGCCAGGCTCAATGACCAGCACCGGCTGCTCATAAAGCTGCGCCTTCGCCGCGGGGAGCGCGGCAAACAGGAACAGCGGCATCAGAGCGAGCAACCCCGCTAGTCCGCGGCCTTGACCTCGGAAAATGCCGGCCATCGCGCGGCCTCCAACTGCGTCTTGATCGTCGCGCGCGTCAGCGCGTCGTCGGCCCGGTAATCGGTGTAAAGCACGGACACGCCGGCCGATAACATCTTGAGCAACTGCTCGATTGCACCCGGGCTTTGCACGATAGTGGTCAATATGCCCGCCAAGCCGCCCTTTTGCCCGGCCGTGCTGGGCACCAACGCGCCCACCGTGTTGCAGAACTCTGCCAGACGAGAAACGCCGCTATTTAATGTCGCCTGCAGGCTCGACAGGCTCGCTGGCTCTTGCCCAGCGGACAGGGCGGTGACCAAGCCGGCAATCACCGCATCGGCATCGGCCTTGGCGTTGGTGTAGCTTAGTTCGCCGCGGCCGACCTGCTCCTTGTTGCCATATCTCTTCAAGACAGCGACGCAGGTTTCCGCCCTCGTGCGTTCGGCGGTCAACTGGGCGACCGCATCCGGCCACGTCATGGTCGCCGGTTCACTGAGCGCGGAGCCCGTCAGCACGAGCAGCAGAGGGAGCGCAAGAAAAGCTCTGTAGCTAATAGAAATCATATGCAAAGCCCCTTTGAGCACGCGCAGAAGTCTGCGACCTTATTAGGGGTTTCGCAAGTGGCCTAGGTCACACCTCCCCTCCCGCCGAACCCTTTTCTTTCGCCTCTTTCAGCAGGCGGATTGCCTCAGCGACGTCCTCCCGCGCTGCAAGCCTGATCTTTTTCGAGAACACCAGCACCGATCGTGCCTTCTCGTGATAGATAACGGGATCGCTCTCATCGACTTTTTTGACCCTGTTGGCGTTGACGAAGACCTTCAGGCGAGCCCCGGGAGGGGTCATTCGTGCCACCGGTACGCCGGCTTCAGAGAACTTGCGCACCAGATCGTCAACGGCCTCTATCGAATAGAACAGGTCATCGCTCAGCCGTATCATGACCGCGCCCTTCCATTCGCTATCGAAAGCTTTGCGAAACCAGAATAGCTCATCACCGTCGATGTGTTGGATACCGCCAGCCGGCATATTAATGATGACGTCGCTCATGTTTCCACCTCCGTGCAGAGTGCCCCATACACGATAGCCTAATCCTAATCTCACCGACGAAGTGTGGGCGGCACTATCTGCCAGTCGGCTTTGGGGGCTTTCCTCGTCAGTTCGTTGACGCGAAGCAGCTACCCTGCGCGCCGCTTGCTCGGGACTGCGCGTGCGCTCCGGTCAACCCGGCGACAGAAGCCCGAACGCCTGCGCGACCGTGGCGGGGCCGCCGGTCCGCGGTCTCCCGCCGAGGAAGCCCAGTGTGCGCATCGCCCGACGAACCCGCGGGACGCTCCCGCCCACGTCCGCGGCGATGGAGGCGATGAGCGGGCTCCCGCTCGCCTGACAGAACGCGTAGGTCAGCCCGTAGGCCTCGCGGCTCCCGAAGAGCTTTGCCCCCGGCGGCAGGTAGAGCTTCGCAGCCCGGCGCCCCCCGAGCGGGCAGACGAACCACCACCGGTGCCCGCCGTAGTTCGGCCGCGTGGTCACGAGCCCCACCATACAGCCCACCCGTTCGCCGTTCACGTCGTAGCGCAGCCGGAGCCACGGACAGTCGGGCTCGGTGAGGTCCGCCTCGTAGCCCACGATCGCCGCTCGTCCCCCTCGTAGGTCCAGCCCCACAGGCCGCCCATGCGTTCGCCGGGCACGAGTGCCCCCGCCCGCATGAGCGCGGAGACGCTGAGGACGAGCGAGGCCTCCACCGTCGAGCGCTTCGGCCCCTGCCATCCGCTGCCGTCACCCCCCACGGCTTGCTCCTAAATTGTTAAGCGTTCGTCCCGCAGGAGATTGACATAATTAGGTATTGTTTCCTAAAATGCTAGACGACGTTACAAGCCTAATGAGACCTACGCCATGGTCCGACAGGACAGTGAAACCAATGCCACCCCCGGAGACCTATGCACGGCTCCGGCTCCGGGCATCGATCCTCAACTAGCACTCAATCCGGGGAAACCCGGTGTAAAGTAGGGCCATAACGCCAAGCGCTCACTTTAGTCTCTCCCCAGCCGGTCTGCCCACGGTCAAGCATGTCTATCAGGCCGTTCCTCGATCAAGACGAATCGCGATGCAATCAGTTGCCTAGAAGGATGAGCGCTTACCCCCGCAAAGTTCTACTGCGTGCTTGAAAGCCCTAGCAAATTTCGGTGCAAACCAATCGTTCGTGTATACGGTGTATTCCGATACGCGAGTTGGCTCTGGGAAGTTCGATGACGTATTAATGATCTTCTCAGCGTAATTTGTTGTGTGGAACCGAACCGTTGATATTTCTTTCTCAAGATTGAAAACCTGAATATCAGCGGGATCAATATCGGCAAGCGAGAATGACATCTTAATCCAGAAATTTGGCCCGGCCTTAATCCGCGTCTCCGTAATGGTCGCTGAGCAGTTATTGCTAGGATCGCTATCGAAGTCGATATGAGCTATATCACCGGCAAATTCCGCCCTAGAAGCTCCGCGGAGCCATTGGAGTGTCTCACTTAGCGTGGGGACGTTTTTTGTAGATGTCGCGTGCTCTGCCGCCAGCGCAAGCCCGGAAACAGCGGCAGCGGCAGAAGCCATCAGAACCGGTGCTAGGCGTTTCCGATACATGTTTCTTCTCGCTCACAAGTTTTCATTCACTGTTCCCCTTGCTCGGTCATTGTGATAGCGAAGGAGACAGCAACCGTCTTTCAATACCTGCGATGAAAACCCTTGTCGCCCTCCTCCTTCTGATCACAGCCGCCTCTGCCGAGACTGTCTGCGTCAAGTATGGGCCATGCCCACTCGATCTAGCCACATTTAATTGCGCTGACACTCCTCAAAGCAGCTTTGTCCGCCGAGTCTGCTATGATGAAGGCAAACGCTTCATGGCTATAGAGCTGAAAGATACGTGGGTACCCATACTGCGAGATCGGTTCGAGAACGGTTCATGACCTCTTATCAGCGCCGTCTGTGGGCCGATTTTACAATCGCCGTTTCAAATCCGAAGTGCAACAGGGCAGCATAGACGGCATGGCGGAGTGAGTGGCGGGGGAAAGGGTCGGGGTCAAGGGCTTTAGTCGCCGGAGACGATGCGAGCGCAGCGAGCACCCTTGAGGCCAACGTTTTCTCCCGCCAGACTTTGCCATGTTGTGTATGCCGGTTTTTCTGGCGGTCAGATGGAAGACTATCCTTGCGTGGGACAGCACATCTCACGGAGGAAAAATGCCCGAAGGCTATCTCCATCTGACCTGCGAACAACGCTGCCAGATTTACGCGCTCTTGCAAAGCGGCCACTCGCAAGCCCACATCGCGCGGCAAATTGGCGTCGATCCGTCGACGATCAGCCGCGAGCTTGTTCGCAACACCGGCGCGCGCGGCTATCGCTTCAAGCAAGCGCACGAGAAGGCCTCGCAGAGACGCCAAGAGGCCTCGGACAAGCCGCGCAAAATAACGCCAGATTTGGTGGAGCTGATCGAAGAAAAACTGACGCAACAGCAGTGGAGTCCCGATCAGATCAGCGGGCGTCTGGCGAAGGATGGCGTCGCCTTTATCAGTCACGAGCGCATCTATCAGCATGTCTGGAAAGACAAGAAAGACGGGGGCACGCTGTATCTTCACTTGCGTCACAGCGGCAAAAAATACAACAGGCGCAAGGGCAAGAATTCGGGGCGCGGGCTGATTCCGAACCGCGTCGATATCGATCAGCGGCCTCCTATTGTCGCCGCAAAAATCCGCATCGGAGACTGGGAGGCCGACACGATTATCGGCGCCAATCACAAAGGCGTTGTCATGTCGCACGTCGAGCGAACCTCCAAATACACCAAGCTCGCCAAACTGCCGGACAAGAACGCGGACTCTGTCGTGCAGGCCTGCGCACGCGTGCTTTTGCCGCTCGCTGACCAAATCGAAACAATCACTTACGACAATGGAAAAGAGTTCGCCTCTCACGCCCAAATCGCAACCTCGCTGGGGGCACTATCCTATTTTGCCAAGCCCTATCACTCGTGGGAACGCGGCCTCAACGAACACACTAACGGCCTCTTCAGGCAGTACTTCCCAAAAGGTTCCGACTTCTCTATTTTGTCCGATGCCGATGTCCAAAGGGTCGAGGACAAACTCAACTCTCGCCCCAGAAAGATACTCGGCTACCAAACCCCTCGCGAGATTTTCTTCAGCGCCAGAAATCTGCCCGTTGCACTTCACTGTTGAATGGGCGAATGATTTCATTCGAAGCAAGCGAGATGGTTCTCGTGGACCATTTGATTGTCGCGATCACCCCATGCCTTCTTATCGATAGCTCGGGCTCGGTGGGCTGGAGGCATGAGCTTTATCTTACAATTCGTCTGTGCGGCATCGCTTCTGGTCACCTTCTTTGTGCAGTTCCAAGTCGCGGGCGCGAGCCCGGAGGAATGTCGCGAAGCTGTTTACCGGTATAACTCCGCGAAGTCTGATGTGGCCGATGCAATTGCGACGTACGCACGCTGCGTTTCGGGAAGCGACGGCCACGACGATTGCTCAACTGAATTTGAGTCCCTTTAGGTCGCAACAGGATGAATTCGAGAGCGCGGTGTCAGACTATGAGAGCGAATGTCAGTAACCGTCGCCCTTAACGTCGATGCTGAGGCGACCGCGCCGCGCGAACGGTCGCCTTACTCTCCCCCCCTGTCACAAGTGTCACAAAGTCACAAGCGCGGGCCAGCGCCGCCAGTGTCACAATCGCTGTCACAACCGCTGCTGCAATATCTCGCTGACATCAAATGGCTTTTCGCCCGTTGTGACGTTGTGACCGTTGTGACAGCCGGTGTGAGTGGAGCGCTCCGCGCCCTCGCCGTTGTGACACCCCCCACCGCGCGCTGTCACAACCATGTACTTGCCCCGCCCCGCCTTGGCGATCTCGCCGTCTCGCACCATCCGCCCAAGGGTCTGCCGAACAGCGTCGCGCGAACGGCCGAGCAGCTCCGCGACTTCCCCCGGCGAGAGCGGCCCCGCCGCCTGCGCCAAGGCCGCCAGGATCGCCTTCCGCTCGTCGGAGCGACGCACCTCAGCCGCGTCGCCGAGAGGGCGCCAGCGGCAACTCTGCCGGTCGAACTCGATGGCCATATCGATGTCCTCGATATCGCGCCCGCGCCCGTAAAGCGTCGCGCCACGGCTGTCGCGGTCGAGCACGAGTACCGTGTCCGCCGCCCCCGAGAGCCCCAGCGTCCCGCTCACCTTCTCGAACGGGTCCGCCTCCGCGCCGTTGGCGCTGCTCTTGCGGAGGTGATGCACGATGACGATGGCGACGCCGGTCTCGCTGGCGATCCGCTGCAGGTCCTTCACCGCCCCGTAGTCGCTCTCATACGCGTCGCGGCCTCGCGGCGGGCGGAAGTTTGCGAGCACATCCACCACCACCAGCGTCGGCTTCTCCGCTTTCCTGATCCATTCTCTGATGCCACTCAGCCCGCCCTGGTCCGCTCGCAGCCATTGCGTCGCGTATTGGAAGCGCGCCGGCCACTCCCCCGCGGGGCCGAGCAGCTTGCCTATTCGCGTCTGCAGGCGCCGCTCGTTGTCCTCCAGCGCCAGATAGAGTACGTCGCCCCCTTCGCCCGCCACGTCGAGGGCGACCGCGAGCATCAGCCACGACTTCCCGATCTTCGGCCGGCCGGCGAGCATCGTGCAGCCTTCGGCGATGAAGGGCGCCACGAAGCGAATTGGCGGGAAGGTCTTCCCCCGCAACTCCGCCGCCGATGCGATGATCATCGCCATCGCCGCCCCTTGAGGCGCGCCTCACCGAGCGGTATGGCGAGGTTTGTCGCGGCGACGAGCAGCCTGAAATTGCGCTTTCCCGGTGCCGTCCGCGTCATCATTCGGCGTCGAGGGCCGGCGGGACGGCGGCGGGCCTGGCGGGCGCGGGAGGGCGATGGCGAGGGGTCAAGCAACGCATTCCCCCTCTTCAGCGTGATTGAGCGCCGGTGCCTCATCGCCGTGGCAATCCCAGCGCTTGTTGTGCCGATAACGCGAGAACAGATCGGCATAGCGCGTGTGGCGACACCGCGATGGCGTGCGTTCTCGCGGTCGCCCGTAGGACTGTCGCCCGGCGACCACCGTGTGTCGAGGCGGTCATCGGCGCGCCTCGCCGGTGGGCTTCACCTCGATCGCGGGAAGCCCATCGATAAACGCACGTAGCTCTTCAGCGGGCACAAGCGTGCGCCGGCCGCGCTTGACCGCGCGCAGCTCGCCCGACTTGATCGCCTCATAGAGTGCCGTTCGCCCGATGCTCGCGACGCTGCACGCCTGAGCAATAGTGTAAGCCAGTGGAGTATGCATTTTCCCCTCGCCACCGGAGGCCGGGATGGTCCCGGCGACCGCGCCCGCGTCCTCGCGAGCATCGGCGAAAATTTTAGGAATCCGCGTTAATCGTTAATAGACGTCACGATTCAACTTGCGGGACGATTTCGCCGAGTCGATTTCGGTGCCCGCAAAAGCGAGCTTTGTGAAATCGCGTCACCTTGAAAGCCGGCGGGACGATTTCGGCTTGCGCCCAGCCGGAGCGATTGGCTCCAACCCCGCGCGCGAGCGTGCTGCCTGCCAGACTCGTGCAAATGGGCGCTTTCCCAATTGGTGACCGCGTTCACGGCACCAGTCAGCAGCATCAGCTCGTTTCATATCCGGATTGCTCTCAAGATGCGAAGCAAGGGCTTTGATAGCGGCGGTCTCTTTCGCAGTGGTCGCCGATGCCTTTGTGGCGCCTCTAGCGCTGGGAAAAATCTCGGCGACGTCGGCGGTGGAAAGTTCGATGAAATCTATCGGTCGGTCTTTCCATCCGCCGATCCACGAATAGTGCTGCCCGGGCATCGGTCCAATCGACCACCGCTTCAACGGACGGGATTGTACCCAATCGAGATCGCCGGGACCGAGGTGCGGCGGCACCCCGACATTCCCGTGAGAGAAGACCTGGCCGCGCATTCCGTGATCGCTTGCCGCGATCCTGACTCGGACGCCTATCTTCCGATCGGTCATAGCGCGGCATAAGTCGGTCTTCGCTTCATCCTCGCTTGAGCCGGTCGCCATAACGCGCTTGAGCGCATCCGCAAGCGGCTCCCAATCCGGAGTGTATGCCACTGACCGCCGCCTCCACTGCCCGCAAGAAGTTGGCGCTGGGCGAGCCGGACGGCTCGGTGGTGATGTGTCCGGCGACCAGCCCCGCGCCGTCAGGATATCACGCTAATTCAGCGATCCGAGACGACACGGGACGCAGGACACACGGCCGTTGCCGTCCCTTGTCATCGTCCCCTCGCGTCGCCGAAGGTGACGACCTTTCCAGCCTCGGTCAGGCCATCGAGATAATCTGCCCAGTGCTGCATCATGCGCCGGCGCTCGGCGAGATATTGCGCGTGATTGTATGCCGCGCGCACTTTGTTCCGTTCGTCATGCGCAAGCTGCCGTTCGATCCAATCGTGGTGGAAGCCCATTTCGTTGAGCAATGTCGAGGCAACGGCCCGGAATCCATGAACCGTCGCCCGGCCGTGATACCCCATCCGATAAAGCGCATAGAGCATCGTGTTGTTGCTCATAAGACCCTCGGCCCCCTTCGACGGAAACAGGAACGGGCTGTTGCCTGCCAGAGGCCGAAGCTCCTTCAGCACCTCGACCGCCTGTCGCGACAGGGGCACGATATGCGGTGCTCGCATCTTCATGCGCTCTGCGGGGATGCGCCACTCGCCTGCCTCAAGGTCGAACTCATCCCACCGTGCGGCGCGCAGCTCACCGGTGCGCACGAAGGTGAGGGTCATCAGGCGGAGCGCAAGTCGGGTGCGCGGCTCTCCGTCGTATGCCGACAGCGCTCGCAGGAAGCCCGGAAGCTCCTCGCGCGGCATCGCCCTGTGGTGCTGTTGGCGGCCGGCCGATTTCAGTGCGCCCTTAAGATCGGCGGCCGGGTCCCGTCTCGCCCGTCCGGTCGCGATCGCATAGCGAAACACCTGTCCGACCGTCTGCCGCAGCCGCTTGGCAATGTCGAGGGCGCCGCGGGCTTCCACCCTCCGCAACACGTCGAGCAATTCCGGCGCCTCGATCTCGGAGATTGGACGCGAGCCAATCGCCGGAAACACGTCAGCCTCCAAGCGCACCATGACATGCCGGGCATAGCCCGGCGTCCAGCCGTCCTTCTGATTGGCATGCCACTCCCGCGCCAGCGCCTCGAACGTGTTATCCGCCGAGAGCTTCGCCGCGCGCTTTTCGTCCTTCCGCGCCTGAGAGGGATCGATGCCCTCCGCGAGCTGCCGTTTAGCCGCATCGCGCCCGGCTCGGGCATCGGCCAAGGGGACGGCGGGGTAGGCACCGAGGGCCAGCGTCTTCTGTTTCCCGCCGAACCGATACGCCATCCGCCAATAGCAACCGCCCCTGGGGTCGACCAGAAGGTGTAGACCGCCGCCGTCACTTAACTTGCGCGGGCGAGCGCCGGGCTTGGCTTTGCGACACAGAAGATCGGTGAGTGGCATGTTGGTATCTCGGCAGTTAGCGCGCTGGCGCTACCAACTAATATACCAACAATTTTTCCGGATACCAGCAAACTCTTGCGGACGCTCTTGTACCGGAGCGAAGAAATAATCTTTGTTTAGCAGCGATATTGTCGTACTCTGACGGACAGGAGCGAACGGTTGCGGACCATGATGTGGCGGAGAGGGAGGGATTCGAACCCCCGATACGGTTACCCGTATGCCGCATTTCGAGTGCGGTGCATTCAACCGCTCTGCCACCTCTCCAAGCCTTTGGACATATTGGTAATTCGTTCGTCTTCAAGTGGCTAAAAATCGCGCCTTGCTACCGGATTGCTACCGAATGCCCGAAGTGGCACGCTTCTGTAGCGCCTGCCGAAGCGCATCGTCAACGCGGGCGGCGGCGTCTTCCTGCATCCCCGGCAAGACATGGGAATAGAGGTCAAGCGTGATTCCAATCTGGGAATGCCCAAGGCGTTCGCTCGCGACCTTAGGGTGAACGCCGCTCGCCAGCAAATGCGTAGCGTGGGCGTGGCGTAGGTCATGAAATCGGATGCGTGGAAGCTCTGTTCGGGCAACTGCGAGCATCCACGCGCTGGACAAGCTACGGGGTTGGATCGGCTCACCGTCCTCTCGCGTGTAGATGAAGGTGTTATCGGTCTGCCGTATGCCGAGCCGGAGGAATTCTTCAGCCTGCTTCAGACGATGCGTTCGAAGCTCTTCGGCAACGATCGGCGATAGCGCCACCGCCCTACCACGGCCCGACTTCGGCTGCTTGTAGCGGACGCCAGCCGCGGTCTGCTCCGCGCTCTCGACCACCGACAAGCTCATACTTGCCAAGTCGATATGACGCCATCGCAGCGCGATGATCTCGCCGCGCCGCAGCCCGCACATCACGGCGAGCAGGACGGGGACCAGCAATCGCGAACCACGCAAGCCCTCAATCAGGGACGCTGTCTGCGAGATATCGTAGGTGAACATCTGAGCCTTTTCAGCACGCGGAGGCCTCACCGCAGCGGCTGGATTGCGCGGTAAGAGTTGCCAGAGGACGGCCTGCCCTAGAGCCTGTTTCAGGATTCGATGCATGTAAATAACGGTGGAGGCGGAAAGCCCGCCATCGCGATTCCGACGCCCGTTCGCCAACGCTTTTGTGTAGCAATCCGAGATATGGACAGGCGTTAGTTTGCGCAGCGGGATCGCACCCAAGATGGGAACGATGTTCTTGCGGACCAAATCATCGTAGCGTTCATGCGACTTCGGCGTAATCTGCGAGCACATGTAATCGAGCCATCGATCAAGGAACGCGGCAACAGTCACTTTGGCCGGCTCAATAAACAAACCAGCATCGTTCTCCGCGATCAGCCGAGCGCATTGGTTCTGCGCCTCCCGCTTAGTACCTTTAAACGAGTGCCACTTGCGCTTTCTTGCTCCCGTCGACGGATCACGCGCGTCAATCACAATGGCCCAATGCCCAGGCGAGCGTTCGCGAAGGTGGCCCTTCATGGGTTACTCTCCCGATGCAGGCCGCGCACTTGGCCCTGGTTACGCATGGGATCGGCTCCCGGCGAGCGAATTGTAGTCGATCCGGCATTTTAACTTCGCTCGCGAACAGCTTACACCGCAGCGCTCGAACGGATTGAAGTCGACGATCCAGGCTTCGCGCTCTTCGCCGGATGGCGTCACATACTGCCGCTTGCGGACCTTAGCCATCTTCCGCTCCTGCATCGCTCGTGAGGTCCAAAGCAAATTTTGGCAGGCCTAGAATTCGTATGGTCGCAGTCACTTCCAATCCACTTTTTCGTCGCTCCACATCGCGCCCAGAAACAAACCGAGTCTGCGAGTGCCCTGACTTCGGGCCGGGAGTAAATTCAATGTTCGCTTCCTTCGTGCCCCTGTCCACGCGGATTAAGACCTGCTGAACCATTTGCGGGTCAGCGAAGATTTTTGCGAGGGCGTCTTTAAAGGTACTCGCTCCTGTAACGCGACAACGGTGCGGCCGTCGCTTGAGATCATCGAAAACTCGCTGGGTTGCCTCAATAAGCGCGTGCGCGCGCTCTTCGATTTTGTCCTGTTCGCCGGATGTGAAAGCGAAATCTGACAAGCGCTTTGCGGCCTCCGGACCCATACACCAGTCAATTTCGTCAATGAGGTCATGCATCCTAACGGAGATTTCTTCCTGCCATCTGTCAGGTGCAGGATCGTCGCGCTGGTGCAGGAGAGGGAACTCCAGTGACCATAGCGCATCTTGTGGAAATATGACTCGTGCGGTTGCTCCAGCAATCTCGCGAGTGCGTTCGGCAACCTCGGAAAGACTGTCGGTCGCTAGAACGGATATCAGCAACACTGCAACCGCCTCCGGCGACAGACGCACCCCTGCGCCCGGTCCCCTGGTGCCCTCAGCATGTAGCAGTCCGGCTCGCACGAGTTCGCGCTGTCTTTCATAGAGCGCGATCGGTGTCAGCCCGAGAAGCTTAGACAATTTATAGAGATACGATCTGAGAGACGGAGCCATTGGGACAACGTAGCAAGAACATAGGTAGACGTCCACTATTTTCGTTGACAGGAAGGTAACATTAGTGTGTGTACACTATTTGGAGCAACGAGACATGACGGCCGATCTAGAGGTCCTGCTTAGAAAACCAGGAATCACACCCGAGGAGGCGATCGAGGCGGGGCTGTTCCCGCTGTCCCGCAATGGGCTCTACCGGGCGCTCGCGAAGGGCGACATCGAGTTGTTCCGCATCGGAAAGAAACTGATCATCCCGACTGCGCCCCTGCGGAAGAAGTTTGGGATCAACTCAGCATGAGTGCCCCCCAGGACACCATCAAGTCATGGCGCAATGTGCCGGGCTCATCCGGCGGCCGATCTGTTCCCGTTGGCGCCAGGCGGCCCTCGGCCGAAAGGCCGCTCCGTGGCCGCGCCGGAGACGAGCAGTGATGACGACGCATCAAGAGACTCGCGCGATCAACGACATTGTCATCGGCGAGCGCAGCCGCCGCGACATGGGCGATATTGTCGGGCTTGCGGCGAATATTGCCGAGATCGGCCTGTTGCAGCCCATCGCCTTGCGGTCGGACGGCGTCCTTATTGCTGGCGAACGGCGGCTCCGGGCGGCGGTGTCGTTGGGTTGGACGACCATCCCGGTGCACGTTGTCGACTTGGAAGAAGTGATCCGCGGCGAATTTGCCGAGAATGTCCACCGCAAGGATTTCTCGCCCAGCGAGCTGGTTGCTATCGGCCAGGAAGTCGAGCGGATCGAGCGCGAACGCGCCCGATGGGGGAAGGCCCATGGCGGCCGTTCCGGTAAGTTACCGGAACGGGACAGGGGCGACACCCGGGACAAGACCGCCGCTCGGCTCGGGATCTCCCGGCCGAACCTATGAGTGCGCAAAGGCGGTCGTCGACGCCGCCGCGGCCGAGCCCGAGCCCGAGCGCTTCGGCAAACTACTCGCTGACATGGACCGCACCGGCCGAGTCAACGGCGTCTATCGCCGACTGAAGATAGCCAAGCAAGCGGAAAGCATTCGCGCCGAGCCGCCGCCGCTGCCGGGCAACGGGCCCTATCGTTGCATCTGCGCAGACCCGCCCTGGCTGAATGAAGTCCGCCCAGAAGATCCGTCGCACCAAGGCAACATGCCCTATCCGCCGATGGCGATCGCGGTCATCTGCGCTTTGCCTGTCGCGGACTTTGCGCACAAAGACTGCGTCTTGTTTTTGTGGACGACCAACTTGCACAGGCGCAACGCCTTCGCGGTGCTCGACAGTTGGGGGTGTGTTTCGGCGTGCAATAGGGACCCCGTTTTCGGGGTGATCGGCTTCCAATCGGGACCCCGGGACGGTGGGTCCACACTGGCTTCCATGAATTCGTGGAAGCCGAGGTTGGGATGCTGATTGTGGAAACGATTGCGAAGGTTCGACGCGGCTATTTTTCGGACGGCAAGTCGATCAAGGCGATCTGCCGGGAGCTGCGACTGTCGCGGAAGGTTGTCCGGAAAGTCATCCGGTCGGGCGAGACTTCGTTCACGTACGAGCGCACAGTTCAACCGCGGCCGAAGCTCGGGCAATGGACGGCGGTTCTTGAGGAACTGTTGGAGACGAACGCGGCCAAGCCGGCCCGCGAGCAGCTGACGCTGATCCGCATTTTCGAGGAGCTGTGCGGACGCGGTTACGGGGGCGGCTACGACGCCGTTCGGCGCTACGCCAGGCGGTGGGCCAAGGAGCGCGGGCAATCGACGGCTGCGGCCTACGTGCCGCTGTTCTTCGCGCCGGGGGAGGCCTTCCAGTTTGACTGGAGCCACGAGGTCGTCGTGCTGAACGGCGTGACGATCACGGTGAAGGTCGCCCATGTCCGGCTCTGCCACAGCCGCATGCCGTTCGTGCGCGCCTATCCGCGCGAGACGCAGGAGATGGTGTTCGACGCCCACGACCGCGCCTTCGCCTTCTTCCGAGGCGCGTGTCAGCGCGGCATCTACGATAACATGAAGACGGCGGTGGAAACGGTCTTCGTCGGCAAGGACCGGCTCTACAATCGCCGCTTCCTGCAGATGTGCAGCCATTATCTCGTCGATCCGGTCGCCTGCACGCCGGCGTCCGGCTGGGAGAAGGGGCAGGTCGAGAACCAGGTCGGCCTGGTGCGCGAGAGGTTCTTCACGCCCCGGCTGCGGTTCAAGAGCTACGACGAGCTGAACGCCTGGCTTCTGGATCAATGCATCGCCCACGCCAAAGCGCATCGTCATCCGGACCTGAGCGAGCAGACGATCTGGGAGGCGTTCGAGGCGGAGCGGCCGAAGCTCGTTCCCTATACCGGTCGCTTCGATGGGTTCCACGCCGTGCCCGCCTCGGTCTCCAAGACCTGCCTGGTCCGCTTCGACAACAACAAATACTCGGTCACAGCGAGCGCCGTCGGCCGACCGGTTGAGATTCACGCCTACGCCGACCGCGTCGTGATCCGCCAGGACGGCAGGATCGTCGGCGAGCATCCGCGCGCCTTCGGCCGCGGCGCGACGGTCTACGATCCCTGGCATTACGTCCCGGTGCTCGCCCGTAAGCCGGGCGCTCTCCGCAATGGCGCTCCCTTCAAGGCCTGGGTGCTGCCGGCCGCCATGGAGCGGGTGCGGCGCAAGCTGGCCGGGACCGACGACGGCGATCGGCAGATGGTCGACATCCTGGTCGCGGTGCTCGCCGACGGGCTGCCGGCGGTCGAGGCGGCCTGCGCCGAAGCGCTCGCCCACGGCGTCCACTCCGCCGACGTCATCCTCAACATTCTCGCCCGCCAGCGCGATCCCGGGCCGCCCATCACCATCGTCACGCCGGCCGGGCTCACCCTGCGCCATACCCCGGTTCCCAATTGCGCCCGTTACGACACCCTCAGGAGGACCCTCTGATGGAACGCACCCAAATCTTCGACCTCATGGGCGAGCTGCGGCTCTACGGCATGAAGGCTGCCTTCGATGACATCATGGCGACCGCCGTCAAACGCCAGCACGAACCCCAACGGGTCGTCGGCGACCTGCTCACCGCCGAGATCAGCGAGAAGCAGGCGCGCTCGATCAAATACCAGCTCACCATCGCCAGGCTCCCGCTCGCCAAAGATCTCGCCGACTTCAAGTTCGCCGGCACGCCGATCAACGAGACCCTGGTGAAAGACCTCGCCGGCGGCGGCTTCATCGCCCAGCAGCGCAACGTCGTGCTGGTCGGCGGAACGGGAACCGGCAAGACCCATCTCGCCATCGCCATTGCGCGAAGCTGCATTCGCGCCGGCGCGCGCGGTCGGTTCTACAATGTCGTCGATCTCGTCAATCGGCTTGAAACCGAAACCCGCAACGGCCGGCAGGGCAGGCTCGCCGATCACCTCACCCGCATGGACTTCATCGTCCTCGATGAACTCGGCTATCTGCCCTTCGCCCAGTCCGGCGGCCAGCTCCTCTTCCATCTCGTCAGTCGGCTCTACGAACGCACCTCGATCATCGTCACCACCAATCTCGCCTTCGGCGAATGGCCGAGCGTCTTCGGCGACGCCAAGATGACCACCGCACTGCTCGATCGCCTCACTCACCACTGCGACATCGTCGAGACCGGCAACGACAGCTGGCGCTTCAAAAGCCGCGCCTGACCACCGCAAGCCGCTCGCTCGCTACGGCGCTCCATGAAGGCGCGCTCGCTCGCGGCTTGCTCCCCTTCTCCTGTCCAAAGGGGGTCCCTTTTGGACGCCGATCAGGGGTCCCAATTCAATGCCGATTGACAGGGGGTTCGAGCACCGGACCATTCTGACTTGGGTGAAAGATAAAATGGGGTGCGGCGACTGGCTGCGCGGCCAGACCGAGCATTGCCTCATGGCCGGACGCGGCAAACCGACGATTCAAGTTTCTAATCAAACGACGGTGCTTTTCGCTCCCGCCCGCGGCCATTCGATAAAGCCGCGCGAGTTTTATGACCTCGTCGAATCGCTCGTTCCTGCGCCGCGCTATGCCGATCTGTTCTCGCGTTATCGCCACAACAAGCGCTGGGATTGCCACGGCGATGAGGCACCGGCGGTCAATCACGCTGAAGAGGGGGAATGCGTTGCTTGACCCCTCGCCATCGCCCTCCCGCGCCCACCAGGCCCGTCGCCGTCCCGCCGGGCTCAACGAGACGGAAGAAACCGGCACGGGGCGGCTCAGGATGCACGTAAGGCAGCCGCCGCTACCCCAGCGGCCCTCGGCCGAAAGGCCGCTCTACGGGCCCCGTGCAGGCAAGGTCGCCAGCGGGAGCCGCCGATGAGAGCCCCCCGGTCCTGGCCCGAGCTGTTCGGCGAAATCATCGACGGCAGCGACTTGGAGGAGCCGATCGCGCAGCTCGCGGAGGCGATGGTCTTGCGCGGCATGCCGCCCTATGCAGCGCGAAGCACGCTCGAAGCGCTGCTCCAGTCGAGGAAGGCTCCCCATGACGAGCGCTGGGAGGCGTGGTTTGAGGGAGTCCCGCGGGCGGTCCAAGGCGCGCAGAAGAAGTTCGGCTTCGGGCCATCATACGCGATATCTGCGTCGCCCTTCGAGTGGTGCGATCCGAAAGCGATTCCGGCCCGCGAATGGCTGTACGGCCAGTTTCTCATCAGGCGGCAGGTCTCGCTGACCGTCGCGCCGGGCGGCACTGGCAAGTCTTCGCTGGCGACGGTCGAGGCGCTGGCGATGGCGACCGGCCGCAAGCTCTTGCATGATGAGCCCTGGGAACGCGCGCGGGTTTGGCTCTGGAACGGTGAGGACCCGCTCGACGAGTTGCAGCGGCGGATCGCGGCGGCCTGCCTGCACTATGGCATCAGCAGCGGGGAGATCGCCGGCCGCCTGTTCGTCGACAGCGGGCGGAATAGCGGAATCGTCATCGCGAAAATGGATCGCAACACGGTTGTGATCGCGGAGTCGGTGGTCGAGGCGCTGATCGAGACCATTCAGCGAAACCAGATCGATGTGGTGGTGATCGACCCGCTGGTGTCCTGCCATCAGGTGGCGGAGAACGACAACGGCGCGATTGACAGGGTCGTCAAGACGTGGGCGCGGATTGCCGATCGAACGGGCTGCGCGATCCACCTCGTGCACCACAGCCGAAAGGTCAATGGCGAGGCGGTCGAGGTCGAGCACTCCCGCGGGGCGGTGGCGCTGATCGCGGCGGCGCGGGCCGCCCGCACGCTCAACACCATGACCGAGCAGGAAGCAAAGAACGCCGGTGTCGACGACCGGTTTGCTCACATCCGGATCGATGACGGCAAAGCCAATCTCGCTCCGCGCTCTCGCAGGGCGCAGTGGCTGAAGCTGGAGGGCGTGTCGCTCGGCAACGGGCCATTCGGGACCGGCGGCGACAGCGTGGCTGTTGTGACGGGCTGGAGTTGGCCGAACCCGTTCGCCGGCGTCACTGATGACGACTTGCTGGCGGTGCAGAAGGCAGTCGCGGCGGAACGCTGGCGGGAAAACATCCAGGCGCGCGATTGGGTCGGGAAGGCGATTGCCAAAGTGTTGGGGCTCGATCTCGGGAAGCCCGCCGACAAGGCGAAGGTCAAGGGGCTGCTTCGCGGCTGGATCGCAGAGGGCGCGCTCGCTGTCGTGCCCGGCAAGGACGGACGCGGCGAAGAGCGGCCATTCGTTGAGGTGGGGACATGGGCAGCCGGGTAGCGTATCCGCACCTCGTGGCGCGGGTGCTTTTGCACTCCGCCTTATCCGCACCACACCCCGCACCCCTAAAGGGGTGGTGGTGCGGGGATGCGGTAAGCGGCGGATTCCCCCACCTCCGCACCTCTCCGCACCTCACCTTGCGAAGGTGCGGAACAGCCGCCCGCGAGGGGGCTCGACGATGCGGCGTGAGGCGCGATTTCCATCAGGATTATCAGGAAACCTGAGAAACCTGATACGCGGGCGCGAGAGTAGAGGGATTCTCTCTTTTTCTTTTCTTACCCGCTCGTCCCCTCGCGCGCGTGTATCAGGATTATCAGGGTCGTCGCACCACCGTCGCGACTTATCTCTCGCGCTATTGCGAGCTTAAGCCCCAGTAAGGAGGGGGGACCCCATGACAATGGAAAAGTCTGACGCGTTCATTCAGGAAGGCGATTGGGTGCGCTTGAGGGAGCCAGCTGCAGGATGTCGCTATGGCCGGGTGCTTATGGCTATTCCGGATATTCCTTTTAAGGAAAAGGGTGCGGCGGCCATTCGGCTGTCAGCGGCTTGTATGAGCAGCCGCGTTGTCACGGCTCGCTCAATCAATCAGAGCGACACCGGACGCCGTCTCGATCGGATGCTCTCCACGGCGACGACATGGACGCGCCCGTGTGCAAGCCTTTGTAGAACCTGGCCACCTGCTCGACCTGCGTTCGGGGCAGAGCTGGCCCACTTCTCGCTTAAGCGCTTGGCCAACGTATCGTGATCGTCATCCGTGGACGGCGATGACACCGTCGTCTTCCATTGGTTCGTGTTGTCCATTGAGCCTTCTAACGCTCTGAATCTCACACCCCCGCAGGGGCGGAGCAGAGCTTCTTTCTAGCTTGATTAGGATTGAGCCTACGGGTGGAGCATCCGAGGTCGAAAACGGCCCACACTCCACGCAACTCACTAACAAGCTGCATATCGTAATGTTCCCCCAGACATACAAGAGAGCCGATCACCTCAATCGGCTCGTCTGATCCGCCGGATACGGGACATCCCCTAGTTCGGCTGCATAGTCCGTCAGATTGAATTGGTCATGGGTTAACGGACCGTTAGGTAATTGCTCAATATAGATGCTGCATTGCAATACGCAGCTTCAAGACATCGAAGCCGCATTCAGGCGGCAAACCGGATGAACATCGTCCGGGCGAGGGGGATGCGCGCGAGGGAAAACCGCCACACAGGCGGAGACCTCGGATGCATGGAGTCTTTATCGCAAGCGGCGTAATTCGGAAGCTCTGGGACGTCGAGACGGACGCCTATTGCGATCATTTGTTCCGTCTTGATCCGGAAAGCCGTCGCAATCGGTTCTCTGGCAGCATCGCCGACGAAGCAATCCGAAGCTTCGCCGCAACGGCCTGCGGCCCGGACGTCGTCGTGCACGGCTTTTTCGTCGATGGGGTGCTGCGCGGCGCGGCTGATCTCCATATCGTGAGGCCGCTCGATCTGCAGGAGGCGGAGGCAGCCTTCAGCATCGAGAAGCCCTGGCAGAGCCACGGGGTGGGCTCCGCGCTACTCGGACGCACCCTGCTGTGCGCGCGCAACCGGGGCGTAAAGCACGTGCAGGTCTCCTGCCTGCCGCAGAATAAGCGAATGCAGCAGCTTGCCCGTAAATTCGAGGCGGCGTTCAGCTTCGATTACGACACGGTGATCGGCACGATGGAAAATCCCAATCCGACGCCGCTGTCTGTCATGCAGGAGATACTCGCTGACAGTCATAGTTTCGCGGCTGCCTATGTCGATCTTCAATCGCGAATTTTGAAGCCGGCCGCGGCTCTCGCTCAGCCGCTGCCGTCTCGGAGCGCGTTGCAAGCCCCGTAAGTGCGTCCAAACCGGACAGCCCTCAAGAGTTCGCGCGCGGCTCATGCTCGGTTAGCGCACCTACGGTCCTCTTCAACCTGTAACGATCGGTTAACCGTTCGGATGATTTGCTCATCCGCAATGGCGTTCGGAGGATAGAATGACCTTGGACGAACTGCGAGATCGAGTTTCTGAAGATCAGGTCACCCAAGATGACGTGCTCGCGGCCTTGCGCGAACCTCTTGCCGAGACTGATGACGGATCTCTGCGTTCAAAACTCAAACGGGCCATCACGTCGGCAAACATCTACTATAGCTCGCGCAAATGGGGGTATTACAGAACCCTCGAAAAGGCGAAGGCTCGCCTGATCGCAGATATCGTCAAAGCGGCGGCGTGACCGGCCTCTCAGCGGAGCTTTTCCGCCGCTTGCGGCATCCTGCGTGCCACAGGTGCCGGCGCTTTTCACAGACGCCGGCACCCATCCAACTCAGGCCGCCTTCGCCGACGCAGGCTATCTCGTCGCATAAAAGCGCGCGGGACATTTTGGCAACCGATCCGACCGCCCTGTTCGAGCAGCTCGGCTTGCGCGAACACCTTACGGCGAGATCGTCAAGGCGGGGCGGGGCAAGTACACGGTTGTGACAGCCCGCGGTGGGGGGTGTCACAACGGGGAGGGCGCGGAGCGCTCCGCTCACACCGGCTGTCACAACGGTCACAACGTCACAACGGGCGAAAAGCCATTTGATGTCAGCGACATCTTGCAGCGGCGGTTGTGACAGCGATTGTGACACTGCCGGCGGGGGCTCGCGCTTGTGACTTTGTGACACTTGTGACAGGGGGGAGAGTAAGGCGAGCGTTCGCGCGGCGCGGTCGCCTCAGCATCGACGTTAAGAGCAACGGTTACTGACATTCGCTCTCATAGTCTGACGGGCGGGAACCCGAACCCGCTTTGCATCTAACGAGCGAGAGAGCCGCCCGCTCGCAGAACGCAAACTCCGGAATGTTGAGCAAGTAGCCATGACCGCGCGCAACCGAGCCGCGATTCAATTTTTCGGCAAGTCCAAAATATCTAATTCGTTAAGCTGGTTAGTGTACACACGATTTTAATGCCATTGCTCGTATGCACCGCCGCTGGAGCGTCGTTCTGATTCTAGGATCGAAATTTAGAACAATGAGACATCCGATTCTTGCCGCCGGCTTGATTGAGTTACTCGAAGCACAGCAACGGGAGAAGCACCGTCCGGGGGCAATTAACACTCATGACCTTGTCTTCCCCGGGGCGCTTAGAGTGGAGGCGACGAAGGAAGGGGAAACAATAGATCGGATCGCCGCTCTGATTAAATCAACGCGGGCGCTGAGCCGCGTCCTTGCCCTGGTGCTTGCGAGCACACCCCCCGGAGAACTCTCCGCTAGTGAAATGGATGCTCTCACTGACCTCTCCTATAATATTCGCCTCAACCTCGATCAGCTGAACGAAATCTGGGCACAGGTGTCCGACGAGTTGAACCGAGGCCGGTCTCGCCAAACCTAACTGCTCGCCAACGTGAAGTGCTGACAGCCCTCGCTTCACGGAAGCGCTCTTTCAGGCTTTCGCCGCCGCACCAAAAGGTGCTCACGACACAACCCTCACGCCGCGCTTTCATCAGTCTCTGGGGCCGGCCCAGGCCATCCGGTTTAGACCGACCAACCTAGATCGTTTTTGTTCTGTTCTTACACCCTGAAGGATAGGTTCCGGAAATCGCACGAAAATGCTATTTGCTGTTGATCCGGTTGAAGGATACTCGCACAGAGTGCTGTTAACCAATCTGCCCACGGGAGCCCGGCCCGTTGCGCAAGGGAGGACGCGCCAATGCCTCGCTTCTTGGTTTGCGATGGACAGAGCGTTTACCGCATAGGGTTGCGGAGTCTCATTAGTGCCGAAATTCCGCGCGCCGAGGTGGTTGAGGCGAGCAACCTGCCTCAAGCATTGGATCACATTCGCAACAGCACCATCGACTTGGTGCTCGTGGGGACGGGTCGATCAAGTTTGGCGGCGCTCAATTCCTTGAAGGCAGCGCGCGAAGCCTCGCCGGCTACGCGCTTTGCCGTTGTATCCACATCCGACACTCGGGCAGATATTCTCGCGGCCCTGGCAGCCGGATTTCACGGCTTCATTTCAAAAGGCCAGTCCGACACTGAGATTATCGCCGCGGTCACGGACATCCTGGCTGGGCGGATTTACGTGCCGGCGTCGTTCGCCAAGATATGCAACGGTGATGTCCTTAGCAGCCAAATCGACGGAGAAGCATTGCCCGCGCTTTCGACCCAAGCTGATATTCTTAAGCTGACGCCGTTTCAAATCCGAAGTGCAACAGGGCAGCATAGACGGCATGGCGGAGTGAGTGGCGGGGGAAAGGGTCGGGGTCAAGGGCTTTAGTCGCCGGAGACGATGCGAGCGCAGCGAGCACCCTTGAGGCCGACGTTTTCTCCCGCCAGACTTTGCCATGTTGTGTATGCCGGTTTTTCTGGCGGTCAGATGGAAGACTATCCTTGCGTGGGACAGCACATCTCACGGAGGAAAAATGCCCGAAGGCTATCTCCATCTGACCTGCGAACAACGCTGCCAGATTTACGCGCTCTTGCAAAGCGGCCACTCGCAAGCCCACATCGCGCGGCAAATTGGCGTCGATCCGTCGACGATCAGCCGCGAGCTTGTTCGCAACACCGGCGCGCGCGGCTATCGCTTCAAGCAAGCGCACGAGAAGGCCTCGCAGAGACGCCAAGAGGCCTCGGACAAGCCGCGCAAAATAACGCCAGATTTGGTGGAGCTGATCGAAGAAAAACTGACGCAACAGCAGTGGAGTCCCGATCAGATCAGCGGGCGTCTGGCGAAGGATGGCGTCGCCTTTATCAGTCACGAGCGCATCTATCAGCATGTCTGGAAAGACAAGAAAGACGGGGGCACGCTGTATCTTCACTTGCGTCACAGCGGCAAAAAATACAACAGGCGCAAGGGCAAGAATTCGGGGCGCGGGCTGATTCCGAACCGCGTCGATATCGATCAGCGGCCTCCTATTGTCGCCGCAAAAATCCGCATCGGAGACTGGGAGGCCGACACGATTATCGGCGCCAATCACAAAGGCGTTGTCATGTCGCACGTCGAGCGAACCTCCAAATACACCAAGCTCGCCAAACTGCCGGACAAGAACGCGGACTCTGTCGTGCAGGCCTGCGCACGCGTGCTTTTGCCGCTCGCTGACCAAATCGAAACAATCACTTACGACAATGGAAAAGAGTTCGCCTCTCACGCCCAAATCGCAACCTCGCTGGGGGCACTATCCTATTTTGCCAAGCCCTATCACTCGTGGGAACGCGGCCTCAACGAACACACTAACGGCCTCTTCAGGCAGTACTTCCCAAAAGGTTCCGACTTCTCTATTTTGTCCGATGCCGATGTCCAAAGGGTCGAGGACAAACTCAACTCTCGCCCCAGAAAGATACTCGGCTACCAAACCCCTCGCGAGATTTTCTTCAGCGCCAGAAATCTGCCCGTTGCACTTCACTGTTGAATGGGCGTGACAAAACGCCAGCGCGAGGTGCTAACGCTTCTAGCCCGGGGTCTTTCGAACAAAGAGATCGCCCGGGCGCTGGCTATCGCAGAGGCAACGACCAAAATCCACATGGCTGGGCTTCTGCGCGGGCTCGGTGTCCGCAATCGCACGGAGGCCGCCTTCAAGGCAGCGAACCTCGTAAGTTCGACGGAACTGGTTTCTGCCAGTCAATGTCGCCAGGCTGCCCGAGTTGCTGTTCAATGATTAAAGCCTGGTCGAAACGCTGTGCGATGACCGCGGCCATGTCCGTGCTGTCCGTTTTCGCACCTTGCCCGCGGGCGGGACGAACTCGAATGCCTGTTTAAGCGGGAAGTTTGCGGAATTGAGGCGTTTGTTCAGGTCTCGATTGCTTCCTGTTCCCGAGCCGCAATTCTAGCCGCCGCGATGCCAATCTCCGCGCGGCGCTTTAGCCCCCATTCGCCATCGGTCTCAGCATCCTGTTTGACATCTTCAAACATGCGCTCAAGCATTGGCAACGTTGCAGGATGCAATATCGCAAATAATTGCGCGACAAGAACGGCTAATGCACCATCGGGAGCACAATCGTTCTGGCCGACCCTTGACCGTACCAGCTCCCCGTCGAGCGGTGTGGGTACCGGTCCGACGGTCACATGTTCGCCGATCAGCAGCATCTCGCCACTCTCGTTTTATTCGACCAACCGTGGCCCATTATTCCCCGATTAGTTGCAAGAAAAATCCTCCTAACGTCTGCCCGAACAAAAACTAAAGTACTTATTAACTAATTCACTTTGGCCTCGGGGACAGCGTCACCCCGCTCAGTCTGGCCGTTGGCGGATTCACCAAACGCGCATGATTGCGATGGCTAAGTCGGCAATCTGAAAGAGCGCCATTAGAGCGAACAGAAAGTAGGCTAGCGAAAAAGCGAAGAAGGACCCCGTACCGGCAAGACGAGATGAGGCGCTTTTAAAGGGAAGCGCTCCGTCCTGAACCATGATGACCTCCGGGTCTTCGCCCCCCGAAGCATGATCCAATCTAACTCGACTTTATTCCCGCAGGAGGTGACGCATTTCACAGGCGGAACTGCGCGAACGGCTTCTGATTTTACTGATCCGAGAGAGGCGCAAGCTTCTTTCCGGCGAGCCTTGGGTGCGACAGGCACATCCTCGCACGCGGGGCTTGTCGTTAACCGACCATCAATAAATCGAGTGCTACGGTTCCGTGTTCTCCCAAGGAACATCTCGCCACGTGTTTAAGGCCCGGCGCGCCCCATTCCGCCGGGCCTTCTCATTCCAAAACAAAAGGCCGCTCATAGGTGGCCCGCCGTGCCCTGCTCGCGACCGCGGATGTACCGGCGCGGGCGGGGTTCCGCGACCGAGCCGCTACAAAAAGAAAAAGGCAGGCGGCTTCTCATGGCCGTCTGCCTGAAGAACGGAAGAAAAACAAAGCAAGAGTACAGCACAAGCGGTGACGGGTGCGTGACGAGTGCATGACAGGGCCCTCCGATGACCCTTGGCAATATGCGGGGCGAGCATTGGCTCGACCTAATCCGTCAGGTTGAATTGGCCTGCAGCCGTTTAAGTGCCACTGCTTTAGCCGCGGCCACAGTTGCGGCCACTTTACTGTGACTGCTCATTTTCATCGTAAGGCCCGGCGTTTTTCTCGTTCCCGCCGGGCCTTTCTCATTTCGGAAGGAAGCACCGCCCGAAGGCACGCTAAACGAGCCAGATGGTGTAGTGCACGAGCCTTAATTGCCCCACGCTATAGTCAATGAAACTGTTTAGGCGGCGGTCACGTCACTGCCCCTTTTGCTTTGCGTGGCTGCTCCACAGGCCCCGGTTGGTCATCACCGGGGCCTGCCCAACCTTCGGCCAATTGCCGGCCGAGGGCCGTGGCTGGGCTGGCCCCGCGTCTCCGGCAGATGTTATGACCAGCGACTTGGAAAACCTAGTGCTCGCCAAGCTGGCGGCCCACTCAAAGCCGTTTGCTGGAGGGAAAGGCGGTCTCGACGCCGAGGAAATCGGCCGCGCGGTCGGCCCGGTTGGTTCGTGCCTTCTGGTTGACGTACTGGCTTCGCTGCGGCGCAAGAATTTACTTCTATGCGTGTACACAGACGAGCCTCAGCACCGTGAGCTCTACTACCTGGCCAAGACCACGCCGAATGTCTCCGAGACATAACCTGGCAAGCGGCTGCGAGGGGATTGTGTCGAAGCAGCGCGCGTCGCCCTATCGATCGGGTCGAACCAAGACGTGGATCAAGGTGAAGAACCCGGAAAGCCCGGCAATGACGAGAGTGTGGAAAGGGTGACGACGCGCCGCTTCCCAGCACCTTGGTCCGTCCGCGAACTAGAACAAGCGTTCCGCATCGAGGACGCCAACGGTCAGGCGGTCGCCTACACGTACTTCCGCAGAGACGAGAACGAGGCTCGGCAGGCGAGCGTGCTCACATACGACGAGGCTAGGCGGGTCGCCGCCAACATCGTCAAGCTGCCGGAGCTCCTGTCCCACAAGGGCGAGGAGTGACTTACCAGACCGTCGTTTGTCGCGGTTATTGGGGCAGCCATCCGAGCAGCATCAAGCCGAGCATCAAGGCAAAGATGACGATGATGGCCACCGCTGCGATGAGTGCCACACGGTCGAGCGCGGTCTTCATGCGACCATCCCATACAGTCGGCATCACCCCTGCAGCACCAAAATCAAACGGCAGTCACGCCTGACGCCGCATTCGAGGCCTTTTGGCAGGAGATGTGGCGAGTAGGAATCGGCCGAAGCGGTCGGCCAGATGGTCCGGTATTCATCGAAATGTATTGCCACCGATATTCGCCGTTGCGCATTCCGACGATCGCAGTCTGGATTGCAGTTGTCGGGGCCGTAATCGCAAACCCATGCGTTCCGAGCAAACCAGTCGTGCAAGGTACGACATGATGGACAGTAGGCGCTGCTGAAGAATACCGGCATAGAACCATCCAGGTCAGCTCCATATTATGTGCGCGAACTTCTTCTTCGCGCGTGGAGGCGGTATAATGTGCGCCGCGTTGCGAGGGCGACGTGCGGGAGGGGAACCGATGACATTGAATGGGCGGAATGCGCTCGGCCGATTTGTAAGGGGGAATAGCGGGGGGCCGGGGCGACCCAAGGGCTCGCGTAACCGGCTGGGCGAGGAGTTCCTGAGCGACCTCTATGCGGACTGGACGGAGCACGGGCGGGGCGTCATCGCCGAGGTGCGGGAGCGGAATCCCGTCGCCTATCTCCGGACCGTCGCGGGCCTGCTCCCGCAGCAGGTGGGTATCACGTCGATGCGCGAGGACGTGCGGACGATGACCAACGAGGAGCTGGCGAGGGCGATGCTGAGCGCGCACGAGACGCTTCGGCTGGCGGCGCAAGCAGAGGACGGCGAGCTCGCGCTGCTGGAGGCGGACTGAGCCGGGTTGACCGGAGCGCCAGGCACAGCGCTCAAACCAACAGGGCGTCCGACGTGCGCAAGGTCCGGTTTCGGGCGAGAGCTGACCTGAGTGGCGGAACTAACGGCGCTTTTGACCCGAAGCTGCCGTCGACGCTGTGCCGCCGCTTAGTTGAAACATTCGGCGAGGGCGCTCGCCAGACAGGTTTCTCCGCACCTCGCGACGCGACTGATCGTCCACAAACTCGATAAAACCATCCGCGTGCATTCCTCGCGGTCGTGCTGGATAGGGCGCTCGACGACCGCATCGCCGCTCCCGGCCGCGTGGGCTTCTGGCCCGGAATCGTCACCGATCGCGAGTCGCGTGATCAAAACAAAACGAGCACTTAGTGATTCCCCTTCGCTCTCATATCCCGGGTAAGATCGGCGACCCTCGTAGACCGCATCGTAACCGTCCGATAGCGGCCGCCTTGCGCGCGGTTGGTTGATCCGCTCTCTCTGACGCAGTGCAAGCACTGTTGCTTGCACTGGTGCAAGAGAGGGTGTGATGAGCCGAATTGAAGTTCTGTCGGGCCCAGAGCGGCGGCGACGGTGGAGCGCGGAGGAGAAGCGGTTGATCGTTGCGGAGGCTTTTGCGCCTGGCGCATCGGTCTGCGCGGTCGCCCGGCGGCGCGATGTTGTTCCCGGGCAGATTTATCGCTGGCGGAATGATCTACGGAGCGCTTCCCCGGGATTTGCCGCGGTAGTGGTCGCGCCGGAGCCGAACGAGCGATTGACGGCGGGCGCGCCAGCGTTGGAGATCGAGCTTGGCCGGGACATTCGCGTTCGCATTGCGGCGACTGCGCCCCAGGATTTGGCGTCGGCGATCATCAAGGCGCTGGCGGCGCGATGATCCCGTTTCCGACCGGGGTTCGGGTATGGGTTGCGGCCGGCCATACCGACATGAGGCGCGGAATGCGGGGCCTGGCCCTGCAGGTTCAGGAGGCGTTGAAGCGCGACCCGCACGCCGGCGATTTGTACGTTTTCCGGGGGCGCAACGGTTCGCTGATAAAGATTCTCTGGCATGACGGCGTTGGCATGTCGCTTTACGCCAAGCGGCTGGAGCGTGGCCGGTTTGTTTGGCCATCGGCCGCGGCCGGCGTCGTATCGATCGCGCCGTCGCAACTCGCTTATATGCTGGACGGGATCGATTGGCGGAATCCCCAGCACACGTGGCGGCCGACGGCGGCCGGATGATCGCTGGACAAGCTGCGGCTCATTGACTCGGCGCACGGAATTGATCGCGTGAATCGGCGTTACTGTGCTGTCGTTGCGGTCATGGCTGAGGCGGCGGATCATCTTCCCGAGGACGCGGCGGCGCTGAAAGCGGCGCTGATTGAGACGCGCGCCAAGCTGTCGGGTGCGGAAGCGCTGATTGCGCATCTGCAATTGACGATCGCGAAGATGAAGCGCGCGATGTTTGGTCCGCGCTCCGAGCGCAGCCAGCGGCTTATCGATCAACTGGAATTGCAGCTCGAGGAACTGGCTGCGGCGGCGGGCGAGGATGAGGCGAAGGCCGAGGCGCCGCGCGTCCAGGTGCAGGGCTTCACGCGGCGCTCGGGGACGCGGCGCAACTTCCCGGCCGACCTGCCGCGCCGACGGATTGTTCACCCGGCGCCGACGTCGTGTCCGTGCTGCGGCGGGAGCAAGCTCTCCAAGATCGGCGAGGATGTCACCGAGACGCTCGACGTCGTCCCCCGGCAATGGTTCGTGACCGAGCATGTGCGGGAGAAGTTCAGTTGCCGGTCCTGCGAGACGATCACGCAGCCGCCGGCGCCGTTCCACGCGATCGCGCGCGGCTTTGCCGGCCCGAGCCTGCTGGCGATGATGCTGGTGGAGAAATACGCCAACCATCAGCCGCTGAACCGGCAAAGCGAGCAATATGCGCGCGAGGGGATCGAGCTGTCGGTGTCGACCATGGCCGATCATGTCGGCGCCTGCGCGGCGACGTTGACGCCACTCTATGAGCTGATCAAGGCGCATATCTTCGCCGCCGAGCGCATTCATGGCGACGACACCACCGTGCCGGTACTGGCGAAGACGAAGACCCGCACCAGCCGGATTTGGACCTATGTCCGCAACGACCGTCCGTTCGGCGGCGAGGCGCCGCCAGCCGCCGTGTTCTTCTATTCGCCGGACCGAGTGGGCGTCCATCCCGAGCGGCATCTTTCGGGGTATTCCGGGATTCTTCAAGCCGATGCCTATGCCGGGTTCAATAAGCTCTACGAGCCGGACCGAAAACCAGGACCGATCACGGAGGCGGGATGTTGGGCGCATGCGAGGCGCAAGCTGTTCGAGCTCGCCGACATCGCATCGAAGGCGCGCAACCGGACACCGACGACGATCTCGCCAATCGCTTTCGAGGCGGTTCAGAGGTTCGACGCCATCTTCGTGCTGGAACGCTCGATCAATGGCCTACCGCCTGAAGCGCGCGTAGCCATGCGCCGCAAAGACGTCGCGCCACTGGTGAACGATCTCGTCGATTGGATGAAACGCGAGCGGGGCAAGCTCTCGCGTCACAACGAGGTCGCCAAGGCTTTTGACTACATGCTCAAGCGCATCGACGTCTTCACGCGCTTTCTTGATGATGGCCGCATTTGCCTGAGCAACAATGCAGCAGAGCGCGAGCTGCGCGGGATTGCGCTCGGTCGGAAGTCATGGCTGTTTGCCGGCTCCGATCGCGGGGGCGAGCGCGCCGCGGTCATGCTGACGCTGATTCAAACGGCCAGGCTCAACGACATCGATCCCCAGGCTTGGCTCGCCGACGTGTTGGCCCGGATTGCCGACCACAAGATCACCGACCTCGCCGCGCTGCTGCCGTGGAACTGGCGCCGCGCGATCCCGGTTGCCCGCGCCGCCTGACATGGCGGCGCCGTCGCTTCCGAAAGCGCCATCCCCGCGGCCCCTACCGGATGGATACCTTGCAGATGCGCGATCAGCGCTTCCGCGCCCGACAGCTTGGCACGCGTCTCAATCAGCGCCGCCTTCAGCGCCGCCGCGTCCTCGGGAAGATGATCCGCCGTCTCAGCCATGACCGCGACGACAGCACAGTAACGCCGATTCACGCGATCAATTCCGTGCGCCGAGTCAATGAGCCGCAGCTTGTCCAGCGATCATCCGGCCGCCGTCGGCCTCCAGGTGTGCTGGGGATTCCGCCAATCGATCCCGTCCAGCATATAAGCGAGTTGCGACGGCGCGATCGATACCACGCCGGCCGCGGCCGATGGCCAAACAAACCGGCCACGCTCCAGCCGCTTGGCGTAAAGCGACATGCCAACGCCGTCATGCCAGAGAATCTTTATCAGCGAACCATTGCGCCCCCGGAAAACGTACAAATCGCCGGCGTGCGGGTCGCGCTTCAACGCCTCCTGAACCTGCAGGGCCAGGCCCCGCATTCCGCGCCTCATGTCGGTATGGCCGGCCGCAACCCATACCCGAACCCCGGTCGGAAACGGGATCATCGCGCCGCCAGCGCCTTGATGACCGCCGACACTAAATCCTGGGGTGCCGTCGCCGCAATGCGAACGTGAATGTCCCGGCCGAGTTCGATCTCAACCGCGGGCGCGCCCGCCGTCAATCGCTCGTTCGGCTCCGGCGCGACCACTACCGCGGCAAACCCCGGGGAAGCGCTCCGTAGATCATTCCGCCAGCGATAAATCTGCCCGGGAACAACATCCCGCCGCCGGGCAACCGCGCAGACCGATGCGCCAGGCGCAAAAGCCTCCGCGACGATCGACCGCTTCTCTTCCGCGCTCCACCGTCGCCGCCGCTCCGGGCCCGACAGAACTTCAATTCGGCTCATCACACCCTCTCTTGCATCAGTGAAAACGACGGTGCTTGCACCGATGCAAAAGAGATCGGATCAACTCTGTGCCCGCAAGGCGGCCGCTATCGGACGGTTACACCCGGAACGGAAGTTAGAGACAGAGTCTCGACGGCCGAGCGCTCTTGCTGAATCGCGATCCCGAGGCGTGTGCAGTTAGTGGCGAGTTCGAGGACATCGATCACTCCCGTATTTCATTGGGAGCGTCTCAGCACCGCTCGGCCCGTTGGTGGCGGACCGATAAAGCGCGTGGCCCGCTCGTGGCCCCGAATCGCCTTCACGTCAAAGCGCATCGACTCAAGGCCTGGTCAATGACAGGGGAACGAAGCGGAGATTGCCGCCCCCTCGGGCTACTGACAGTAGCGTTGATTCGCGGCCGGCTTTTTTCAACTTGTCTAGTTTGATCCAAAAATCGTCTGAGGACCTGACCGGCTCCTGTGCGACCTCAACAACCACATCGCCCGGCAATAGGCTCTTGGCTATCGTTGGCAAGCTACGATTAACATCTGTAACAACAACACCTTCAATCCAATTCGCAATTTTGTAGCGTTTACGGAGATCAACTGACATATCGGTGAGACTTAGACCAAGCAGCCTTTTCAAGGCCGTTAGATCAGGGACGTCATTATTTGGTTCGAACGTTAGTTTTGCTTCAACATTAAGAGGCTGCTGTACGAGGCATTCACCGCCGGCTGATCTCAGCTGCAAGCAAAGGGCAGTCGCACGTTCTCGGGAATCTTGTGTGACCCGTACCTGGTACCAAAATGCGGAACCCCGTCCACCCAGTTCCCTTTTTATTACGACCGGAGTTCGAGAACCGAGAATAGCGGGGAACCGCTTCTGAAGGTTACTATATTCCGCCAGAGCCCTCGTTTCCGAGCTATCACCAATAAGCTGGAGCGACCATGTGGACCGAACATGGTCCGAAGCTGACACGTCTGTTGCCTCCCCCACTGAAGGGGAGGGGCGCGTCTCCCTCGCAGGTTCGACGGTCTCTGGAGAAGGAGCGGGGGCAGTTGCCGTCGCCGTCGCTCCAATTGGAAAAGGAGTGAGGGGGTGCTTCTGCGCACTACTCAAGACAAACAGAATACCGACTGCAGTACATAATCCGAGCACAATACCGCCCAGAAGCGTACCTAGACGGGCACTGCGCGGTGCGGTCCAGTCGAGCCATCGGGAATGAGAGTGGTATCGTTTCAAGAAACGAAACTCCTTCATCGTCTCAGTGTTAGATTACCGTTGCCTTCCTGGAGCAGGGGCAGTCGTAGTCGCCCGCTAAGGTTTTGATCAGGACACAGCATGACTTTATCGCTTATCGCCACCACCCCGGCTTCCACCGACAACTTGGCTGTGCTCGCGCGCTTTGCGCGCGGCCTCGACGAGTTGTGTTACGGCCGCTCGGTAGGTGGTTGCGGCCATCACCAACTGATCCGCATTCCCGTCCTGGCGGGCAATCTCGTCAGTAACGGCCCTCAAAGTTTGGTCGCCTTGCATATTCAACATTTCGGCTAAGGCATCGATTTCCTGTCCGGCAGTGGTCCAGTCGGTCAGATTCGCCGCAGCCCTTCGTAACGTCTCAGCATGACTTCGCAAGACGGCTCGCGCCTGCTCGATCTGTGAAATCGCCGAGGCTTTTGCCGTCGGGGACAAATCAGAGCGATCCTTAAGTCGTGCCGCAAATGTCTCCAGCTCCTGATCTAAGCGGTACAGCTCCGGCTGCATCTGTGCCGCGCGAATCTTCACCGCTAGAAACTCGACGTTATTCCGTCTCGACAGACTTGCCTTGCCTGTGTCTTGCGCTGGCGCTTGACCGACATACCCGGAAAGCCCGAGCCCTGCGGCAATCAAGGCAATGCGGCAAAGGCTCGAGCGATACCTGCACGCCATCGACGTCCGGGTGGGCGTAGCTGAGGAAGATTTCTTCAGCGGTTCCGACATATAGAGCTCCGTGCACGTAGTAACCGCCCTTCTGCAGAGCGGTCCGTTTTAACGAATGACTGCGCTTCTAGCGGGTCAGCAAGTGCCGGGCCTCGTCCCCATGCGTCGAAGAACAACTGAACGCGCCACTCCCACGTCACGTGAGCCTAGACTACCGCTGCGCCGCATGTCTGCAAAGCACGGCACCCGGCGCGGCTAATAAAAGCCGGCGGTGCACGGTGCCTTAACGGCGAGTTGCGAGCACTTCTGAAATTGGCACTCTTCTCCAATTCGCTGCGCTGCAATGGGGCGTCTGCAGTTAAGGGCAGACCGTCCGTGGCCGGCAAGCCATCTTCGCGGCAGCCCGTGACCCATAGCAGTCCCAGGCCAAGTCTGCATGCTGCAACGCAACCTGCGCGCCTCGGCAAGCCAGGAGTCGGCCATGCCTCATGGTAGCGCTTTGCTACCCCAATTCGATCCGCGTGCCCGTCGCCCCGTTTAATCGTTGCTTGAGGACGGAACTCTGAGCATAGAGTGATATTTGCCAACTGCTTGATAAGGCGGTGGTCGCTCGCCCCGGCAAATCAAATGGGTCGACGTTCTTCGCTGTCCATAAATCACCCGAATCTCCTCATGTTCTGACGGCTGCCGGCCGTGCTGCCCCTGTCACTTCGGGGGATCGTCGACTATGTCGAAAACTGAGAGAGCGAAGACCACTCGGCGCCACTGGCTATCCAATTCTTCGGTCAGCGTCCTAAGTTGCTGGACCAAGTTACGAGCTGTGGGATTATCAATTTTCTTGAACTGGTCGCTAAGTTCGAGCATTTTTCCGAGCGGTACCTTCATCGCGTTTGCAGCATTCCATGCGGCCAAGAGCGCTTCTTCTTCAGTATCAAATCCAACGTGTGTGATTTCCATTTAGTTAGTTGCTCCGAGGTCCCATGCTCATGCGGTGGGCGCAGCCTTTCTTAGGTGCTCAGCATCCGCCGTCAGACGCCGCTTATGACCCGCCTCCTGGGGCAAGTCCATATGACTGGCTCGCAAACCAGAATGCGAGCGGTCATGTGACGTGTCCGACGCGCGAATCAATTTCACCCCGGACGATCGTAAAATCGATCGGCTTGGTCAGAAAGGCGTCGGCACCGTTGGCCAGCGCCTTGCGCCTCGGTGAGGCGGCTTATCCCGTTGACTCAGGTTCGTCTATATATAGTGGCTATGCCGGTTTGATGGGTTGATCTCGTCTGACGCCCTGTGCGGGCGGCGCGCGGTCCTGGCGCATTCCGGTGGCCGTCTTGCTGCGGTGCGGCGCACGCCTGAGCGTTTCAGCACGCTTGCGAGGATTGTCTCGTTTGACGATATCCCAATAGCTCGCCGGCTCGTAATGTGCGGCGAGCCCAAGCAGGGCTTCAAATGAAACATGCCGGTGGAAGCGGCGATTGTAGCGAAAAACGAATTCATTGAGATAAGTGTCGACGTGCTTGCGGCGCAAGCCGTGATATGTGCCGAGGCTCCATCGTTTCATCAACGAGAAAGCCCGATGGATCCACGGCAAGACAATGTGGCCCGCCATCTTGCCGACGGTGCGTGGATCGTGCCGATAGCTGGCCAATCCCGGATAGGACGCGTGGCCATCGGTAATCAGCGTGGTTCCGCGCTTCACGTTGGCCTTCACGAAAGCTTCGATCGACTTGGCGGAATTGTTGGCGATCATGGCAAGACGGATGCGGCCAGAACGTGTATCGAGGTATTTGGCGTGCTTGCGTCGCCGCCTAGCTTGATTGACGTCGCGATCGATCACCTCGACGGCCCCGATGACGAGGATTTTGCCGGCATTGCCGGGTTCGAAGAACGCATCGCCTTCACGGAAGGGAATTTCCGCCTGATCGACTTCGACAACCCCCTCCAGTGGTTCGCGATCCGGATCGACCATCGATCGCCGCAACTTCTGCGTCAGCAGCCAGGCGGTCTTGTAAGTGACGCCGAGTTGGTCCTCCAATTGTCGCGCCGACATACCGTTGGAATGCGTCGCCATGAGATGCGCGGCCCAAAACCATGCCGTAAGCGGCAGCTTGGAGCGATGCATCGCCGTGCCCGCCGTGATCGAGGTCTGTCGACCACAATCGAGGCATTCGTACAAACGTGGTCGGCTTTTCAGCACCGCCGCGCGGCGTTCGCTGCAGCTAGGGCAGATGAAACCGTCCGGCCAGCGTCGTTTGAACAAGAACGCAACGCAGCTCGCTTCGTCAGAAAATGCCTTCTGGAATTCGGAAAGCGAGCGCGCCCTAGCCATCGGGTGTACGTCCTGGCGACCTCACGCGGCCGACCTCACGACACACTACATCTAGAGCTACCTGAGTCAACGGGATAAGCCACTTATTGAGCCCTTGCCATCCTTGGCACTGCTTATACTCTTCACAAGCATGAAGCATCTATTTAGCTTTGCGTTGTAATGGTTTGTGAATCCAGCAAAATGTTCTTTTTCCCAGCCATTATCTTTAAATTCTTTCCGCGCCTGCTTCGCGCATCTTTCTTGTAGAGCAGTCATGTCGATTGCGGTGTTTGCCTCAAGTTTTTTGCTTAATTCATAAACCTGACGCTGGCTCTCTTGAAGCTGACGCTGGCTCTCTTGAAGCTGAGCAGCTTGGAAATAAGCGAAGGCGCCGGTTGCCGCCGCGACAATCAAAAGTATCGGTGCTACCGCGCTGTTCACAAATCGCTCCTCATGCGGTGTGTGCTGGTTTGCAAAGCAGAACTATTATTACCTAATCCCCTCAGCCGAGCCACAGCGTCACCCTAGGCTAAAGGCGGATGATCGCTGAAAACGTCATAAACCTTCTTCTTGACCGTAGCTCATCGTCTGCCCACGCGACAGCAGAGTTAGTGATCAGAAGTGCAATGATAATTATTCATTTCCCCTCCCGTTGTGGTCCCTCAGGTCACCGGAGACGGCTCGCGCCGAGGCTCTCAGATCAAGGAATGCCATTCACGGGCTTCGGCGGGCTGACGGAGCACGGCACTGCTCGGCTGCGGCGAGCACGTGGGCGGCCCAGTCGTGCCGCTGATAGACCCCGGCGATGCCGGCGCGGCTGCCGCTGATGTGGTTCAGCACCGCTTCGGTCACTTCGAGCCGGACGCCAAGACGCTGCAAGCCCGTCGCGACCGTTCGGCGCAGATCGTGCACGCTCCACGGCGCGTGCCCTCCGCTCCGCTCGCTTCGGGCACCCGGAATCAATTAACGCCTCGACGGAACCCCCGTGACTTCCGCGGAAGGTTCTGGGCTGAGCCAGTGATAAAGCAGCCCGCCAGCCGCACCGCCGATCAGCGGCGCGACCCAGAACAGCCACAGTTGCGCGAGAGCCCAGTCGCCAACGAAAATCGCGGGACCCGTGCTGCGCGCCGGATTCACTGAGGTATTCGTAACCGGGATGCTGATGAGGTGAATCAGCGTAAGTCCAAGGCCGATCGCGATCGGGGCAAAACCTGCGGGCGCTTTGCCATGCGTCGAGCCCATGATGATGAACAGGAACATCATGGTCAGAACGACTTCAGCGATCAGGCAGGCGACCAAGCTGTATTTGCCCGGTGAGTGATCGCCGTATCCGTTCGCTGCAAAACCCTTGGCGAGGCTAAAGTCTGCCGTTCCGCTCGCAATCGCGTACAGAACCGCCGACGCAATGATCGCGCCGGCGACCTGTGCGACGATGTACGGCACGACCTGACCCGGCGGAAAGCGGCGGCCGGCCGCGAGCCCAACGGTAACAGCCGGATTGAGGTGGCATCCGGAGACGTGACCGATGGCGTAGGCCATAGTGAGCACGGTCAGGCCGAATGCGAATGATACGCCGAGCAGGCCGATCCCGACTTGCGGGAAGCCGGCCGCGATGACCGCACTGCCGCAGCCGCCAAAGGTCAACCAGAATGTGCCGATGGCTTCGGCCACGAGTTTTCTGAATTCCATGTCGCCCTCTTTTGAAAAATGCATTTCGCGGGCGAGCTTGTCGAAATCGATTTTAATAACCCTCCCGGGGGATGTCCCGCTTTTTGTTGAACATTGAGAAGCGGTCGCTGCCGAGATTGATGTTAAGCGGCGATGGCCTGGCGAGCAAGGACGCCGTGTGAGTTTTTGTTGTGGTGAGCTTCCAGGGCGGCCCGCAACGCTGGAAGCTGCTTGTGAGCCTTCAGTCGTCGGAAGCCTCTGGCCGCTTCCTGCATGGCGGCCGCGGTCCAGCGCATCGCCATCGAGGCCGAGCGCCATCGCTTCACGTTCCGGCATACGCGCCTCACCGTGCTCATGACATTCTCGATGATGTTGGTACAGGCGAGCGAGCGCCGCAGCTCCTTCGGCAATCCAAGGCGCGTGATGGTGAGGATTTCGTCGATGCCTTCCAGGATCGAGCCGGCGACCCCCGACCAGTCTCGTTCGAGATGCTGGGCGAGGTTGCGAAGCAGTTTTTCGGCCTTGTCGGCGTCGTCCAGCTCCCATGCTTGTCGCAACACGCCGCGAACTGGGGCATGCAGCGACTTGGGCAATCGCTCCATGATGTTGCGCGCCTTGTGAATCTGACAGCGTTGGATCGCCGCGGCACGGCCGAAGGTTCGGCGGATCGCCCTGGACAGGGCCTTGGCGCCGTCGATGATGAAGAGCCGCGGCACCGCCGGATCGAGCCCGCGCTCGACCAGATTATCGATGAGTGCCTGGACGGTCGCGGCATTTTCGGTCGCTCCCTCGGTAAGGCCGAGCGGATGCTTGTCGCCCTTCGCGTCGACACCGATCGCTGCAACCAGGATCAGATCTTCGTCCATGTGAATGCCATCGATCTGGATCACCAGCAAATCGAGGCCGGAGAGATCGGATGCCATCCAATCCTTCATCCGCGCCGCCGATAGCGCTACGAAGCGGCGGGAGGCGGCCGATTTCGACAAACCGGCCCCCGCGGGCCCCGGAACGTCTCCCTCGGGCAACCGAACCGATCGGGCAAACTTGCGCGTCGAGACGTTGATCAGCATCTGGTTCATGGCCCACTTCCCGAGCCAGTCCTCCGCAACTGCCGCCTCCCAACTCGGTATAGGCTGCTCCTTCCCGTCAAAGCCGCGAAGCCTTGGCCGCTCGATTTCGACCTTGCCGCCGTGGAAGCCGATCCTGCCCTTCGTTTTCCCCCAGCGGTGCGCCTGCCGGTCACGACCTCGCGCATGGCGTGGACCACAGATTGCTTGCGCATCGTGATCCATCATCTCGCCAAGAGCCTCCATCCCGGAAGCCAGGCAAAACAACTCGAAGCTCGCCGAAATATTCGACAGGGCCTCAAGCTTCAGCGCTCTCGTCGGAATAGCAGTAGATGTAGTAAGCTTGTTCATGGCGTTGCCTTCCTTTGTGGAATCACCACCCCGAGCCTATCGGCTCAAGGCGGGCAACGCCGCTTCCCCTATTTCAACATCGAGCGGGACAATTCCTAAGGCGACTCCGATCATGGTTAAGGAGCAAGCACCGCTCTCGTTAGCATGAGCCGTCAGAACCTTTAGGTGCCCTGCACTCAAGCGCGCTTGTTGCCCAGGGTCATCGGAGGGCCGGGAGGCATTGATTGGTCAAAAGAGCAACTGCCCGATCAAACCTGCGGTAATCATCGTTATGAAAATGAAAGCGACGGAAGTGGCAGCAAAAAGCCAAACGTCGCGGAGCGTTACGGGACCGTTCCCTTCTGGAAGAACGGGCATGTGAGACCACTCCCTATTGTCCACCCGCTCAACCCCAGCCCAAAGAACGTGGCACTTGCTTCCCGGTTCCCCGCCCTCGCCGGATATCTGCGGTCGCAAGCAGGGCGCGGCAGGCTGCAGGGCTGCTTCGGCTTATTTCGACTTATCCTGTACGGCAGATTGAGGACGTTGCTCAGGACTCGCCTCGGGAACATGTGGCGTGTGTTCGGAGTACAACGCGGCAGCTACCGCGCGATTGCCGATGTTCTGAAAGCCTTCCGTAGATACCGGATAGTGTCCTTGAGATGTTCGTATAGGATTTTGTTCTTGCTGCTCATTTTTGCGAAGTCCGTTTTTTGAGTTCGTGCTACCCCCCCCTCTGGCCGTGCCGCTCATGCACCCGCGCGGTACACGCGAAGAAGCGCCTCTTAAGCCAATATGGAGACGGCGGACCCATTTCACCAATTCCCGCTCGCCCCGCATCTTCTGCCAGTTCGGCCTCACGTCAGCGCCGATGATCCGTCGATCCCGCACCTGGAGTCGGTTGCCTCCGAGGCAAGTTGGTCGAGGTACCGGTCGTTTCTGTTTGCGGCCTCCGGGCCAGCTCCGAAGGTGGTCCGGATTGACGCTCGCCGCTCAGAGAACGGATATGTGCAAATACCGCTAGACCGACTGCTAAAAGCACTACGGCAAGTACGATTATTCTCGCCTTCATTTCAGCTCACCAAAACTTGCCCCATGGAAGACCTGATGGTGCGTTCGCTGCAGCAGACTCATGACAGCCACCGCTCGAACATAGCAACAGCCGTAATCGCCCCGGCGATGGCGATGTATGTGGCAATCAAAAGCCAAACATCGCGGCGCATAAGGGCCGCCCTTTGCTCGCGCGAGAGGTGCGCCGATTGGGCGGCAAGCCTCTGAGGTACAGTGTGCGCGGTTCTGTGATCCTTGAGGCTCGCCCTTGAAAAAGGTTCCCGCGCCTCCTTCGCCCTATTAACGCCGAGGACGACCGACTTGTTCGCCCCCCACTCCGCCGTCGGTACATCCGCGATCGGCGCGAGTGGGGGGAGCGACAAAATATGGCGGTGGGCAGGCCCCGGCCCTTTCGGTCGGGGGCCTGTGGAGCGACCGCGCCGAGCAAATAGGGCAGTGACGCGGCTACCATCTGAACAGTTTGCATTGGGGGCCGGTGTAGGCCAATTCAACCTGAAGAATTAACCCGTAAAGGGAGTGCCTTGATGAGAGCGGGGCCGCGGGGCGGCCTCTTGCTTTGGGCCCCCGGCGGCGCATGCGCGGTCGCGAGCAGGGCGCGGCTAGGCCGCAAGGGGGCGAACGATCGACGAACAGTTTGCTACCGCTTTGCTACCCAACTGCCTGGTACAAGCCGGTACTCAGCGAGATAGATTGACAGCGTGTTAACGAGAAATGTTTGCTGCGCAACATGTTGCGGGATACGACGTGATTGGCGGTGACCGCAGAAACAGAATTTCGAGTGCGGTGCATTCAACCGCTCTGCCACCTCTCCGCGGTCGTAAAGCAAGACATAAGCCTGATAGGGCGCGTTTTCTACACGAAGGCGAGCGGTCGAGACAAGCTGGCCGCTTGGACACCCGCGCCAAGCGGTCTGACCCCCAGGCCGCGGCGGCGGCCTGTGCACCTTGGCGATCCGCGAGGGCTTCCGAGACCGGTCGATCGTCCCGCGAGGCCGGCGCCGCGAATGGCCGTCCGACCGGGCGCTTCCTTGACAGGGCGGTCGTCAGCCCCCATAAAACGCTTGCAGCGCGGGCCCTCGCGGGTCCGCGCACTTCGTTTTGGCCGGTCCGCGAAGGGCTTCGGCGAAGCGAGGAGCGCAAAACGTAGCCTGACTGGAAAAAGCCGGTCCGAGGGCGAGAGAGCAGGGCGGACGATTGAGCGATTCGGCCGCAAAGGCAAATCGCATCTCCGCGTCTCTCTGGGCGCCAACACGTGGCCGGGTTCGAACGCGAGGAAAAAATGTTCGCAGTCATCAAGACCGGCGGCAAGCAATACCGCGTTGCCGCCGACGATGTGATCGAGATCGATAAGATCGCCGGCGAAGCCGGGGAACCCATCGCCTTCGGCGAGGTACTGGCGGTTGGCGGCGAGGAAACCGTTCTCGGTGCGCCAACGGTCGTAGACGCGAGCGTCAAAGGTGAGGTGGTCGAGCAAGGCCGCAAGCCGAAGGTCATCGCGTTCAAGAAACGTCGCCGCAAGAATTCGCGACGCAAACGCGGCTATCGGCAAGAGTTCACGCTCGTCCGAATCACCGAGATTCTGACCGGAGGCGAGACGAAGCAGCCGAAATCGGCAAAGCCGAAGGTCGAGCTCGAGGCTGACAAAGCCGCCGGCGCGGCTTCTTCCTCCGAAGTTGAGGCGGCAGCTCCGGCAGAGCAGGCTTCGAACGCGCCAAAGGCGCGTGGGGAATCAACGACGCCCCGCGCTTCGGCGCAGTCGGGCAAAAATCAGGCGAGCGAAGACACCTCTAATTGATTTTTGTCTCCTCGCTTCGGTGATCTTTTGGTCACAAACTGAAATTACAAACACCAACGCGACGGAACACTCATGGCTCACAAAAAAGCGGGCGGATCATCGCGCAACGGCCGTGATTCGCCGGGTCAACGCCTCGGCGTAAAGGTTTTCGGCGGTGAGAACTGCACCGCCGGCAATATTCTCGTGCGCCAGCGCGGGACCAAATGGCATCCCGGCCGCAATGTCGGCATCGGCAAGGATCACACGCTGTTTGCATTGATCGATGGTCGCGTCGGTTATCGCACGAGGGCCAAGGGCCGCACCTATGTGTCGGTCGTGCCGGCGACGGAGGGCGCGCCCAAGTAGACGGTCGGATCATCTAAGGTCCGCCGGCATTTCAATCACCCGGCGGACCCGCAAGCGGGTTCGTGCAGGGGGAGACCGATGTCCGGCTCCCCCTCGGCTTTTTGTGAAGCAAGAGGAGCCCGACCGATGCCATCTGTGAAAGCCCGCGGAGACGGTTGCGGAGATGCGGATCGGCTAGTCCTCGAAACCGAGCGGCTTATTCTGCGGGCGCCGCAACCGGCGGATGCCCTCCTCATCGCAGCGCTCGTCAACGATCGCAGGATCGCGGAGAACACCGCACGCATCCCGCATCCGTACCGGCTCGCCGACGCTGAAGACTGGATCAGCCTCGCCAACGCGGATCCGCGGGACAAAACCCTGCTCATCACGACGCGCGACGGCACGATTGCCGGGGCCTGCGGGCTCGAATGGCGCGATGGGCCGAATCCCGAGATCGGCTATTGGCTCGGCGTTCCTTATTGGGGTCATGGTTATGCGACCGAGGCGGTGCGCGCCTTGATCGACCAGGCGTTCGGCGATCTCGGCTATGAGGCCGTCGAAGCGGGCGCCCGCACGACCAATGCCGTCTCTCGGCGCGTGCTGGAAAAGTGCGGCTTCCAGTGGACCGGCGTTGGCCTCTGCCGCATCCGCGCCATCAATTCCGCGGCGCCGTTCGATCGCTTCTGCTTGGAACGGCGGATTTGGGCCTCGCTCAAGAGCTGGGGACAGACGACGCATCGCGTGCGGGACTGCGCCTGAGCGTCGCTCGGCAAGCCAGCGCGGTTGCTCGGAAGCGATCAATCCGCTTTACGTCCGACCTAGAGCAAATGCCGTTCCAATGGAATCGGAATTCGCTCTGGTTGTCCTTGAGTGGTCGCATTTTCTGCGGCGAACCGGTTCCCACTTCGCCGGAAAACGCTCTAATCGATCGTACCGCCGGCGCCGAAGGCGTGCAGCGTCCTTGCTGCTCACGCGTTCGCCCTCGGCAAAGCGCTCGACGTTTCGAAGGACGCCCGCGAACACGCGCTCGCCTGTTCAGACTTGTGCGAAGATAATACGCACCGCCAATTCGGAAATCGGCGAGGACAGGCGGAGCCGTCCATGGGAGAGATCACCCGCGCCAATGAAGAGTCCACCAGGATCGTGTCGGCGCTTCTCAGCTTTGTCGCCGGCTATGTGGATAGCTTCACCTTTATTACGTTGTTCGGGCTCTTTGTCGCCAACGTGACTGGCAGCTTCGTCATCGCCGGCGCAGAGATCGTCAAGAACGATCCTGGCTGGGTGGGCAAGCTGCTCGCCATCGCCGCCTTTTTTCTGGCGGCGTTCTTGACCGCCGCGTTCATCGCCTGTGCGCGACAGCGCGGCTGGCCGGCGCTGATGTGGACGTTCACGCTTGAAACCTTGTTTCTCGCCGCATTCGTTGCGCTTGTTCTCCCGGGCGCTCCGTTGACGGATCCGAACGACTGGCGCGGTATCGCGGCCGGTCTGCTTGCGGCGATGGCGATGGGTTCGCAGAGCGCGCTGGTGCGTCTGCTTATGCCCGGCGTGCCCCAAACCAATGTGATGACCGGAAATCTCACTGAGCTCGGCGTAGAAGCGACGGAGCTTGTTCTTGCGTGGTATAGGTGCGCGTGCGAGCCGGGGGATGCCGAGAGCAGAGCGCGGCTTGCCGGGGCACGAAAGCAACTCTCGTTGCTTTTTTACGTTACCATAGGGTTCCTCATCGGATCGGCGGCTGGTCCGAGCGCATACATAGTGTGGGGGCTGCACGGGGTGATCGCTCCGATCGCTATTCTCGGCGCACTCAGCCTGTGGGCGCTTCGCCGCGAGCGGCAAATGCAATTCTCGGGGCGGTGACGGCTCGGGGTCGCCGCGAACGAGCGGTGCGGGACACGACGGGCAAACGGGCCCTCATCTTAACAGGCCTATTGGCATGCGCGCTATTCACGCCGATATCATGGGCGCATGAAATTCCTCGACCAAGCTAAGATCTATATCCGCTCCGGCAATGGCGGGGCGGGCTGCGTCTCGTTCCGGCGCGAGAAGTTCATTGAGTTCGGCGGGCCGGACGGCGGCGACGGCGGGCGCGGCGGCGGCGTGATCGCCGAATGCGTCGAAGGCCTCAACACGCTGATCGATTATCGCTACCAGCAGCACTTCAAGGCGAAGACCGGCGGCCATGGCATGGGGAAGAATCGCTCCGGCGCAAACGGCGCCGACGTGATCCTGAAAGTGCCGGTGGGAACTCAGATCTTCGATGAAGACAACGAAACGCTGCTTGCCGACCTCACGCAGGTCGGACAGCGCGTCGTGCTCGCCCGCGGCGGCAATGGCGGCTTCGGCAACGCTCATTTCAAGTCTTCGACCAACCGCGCGCCGCGGCACGCCAATCCCGGCCAGCCAGGCGAGGAGCGGACGCTTTGGCTGCGTCTCAAACTCATCGCCGATGCCGGTCTGGTCGGGTTGCCCAACGCTGGAAAATCGACCCTGCTTGCCGCGGTGAGCGCCGCCAAACCGAAAATCGCCGACTATCCCTTCACGACTTTGCACCCGCAGCTTGGCGTCATCTCCATCGATGGGCGCGAGTTCGTCCTGTCGGATATTCCTGGGCTGATCGAAGGCGCCCATGCCGGCGTGGGCCTTGGCGACCGCTTTCTCGGCCATGTCGAGCGGTGCCGCGTGCTGCTGCATCTCGTCGATGCGACGGGGTCACATGCGGGCGAGGCCTACAAAACGGTGCGCGCGGAACTTGCGGCCTACGGCCACGGCCTTGCGGAAAAGCCGGAGATCATCGCGCTCAATAAGGCCGACGCGGTCGACGCGGACGAATTGAAGCGGCAGGCGGCGCGGCTGAAGCGCGCGGCCGGCCGCGCGCCGCTCATTCTCTCAGGCGCGACCGGCCAGGGCGTGGCGGAGGCAATGCGCGCAATCGCCGCGGTCATTGATCAAGCGCGCACGGCGACCGCAGCGGTAAGCGAGGCCACGGCTTGGCGGCCGTGACCAGCCGTTGTCGGTCCCGCTAGAGCACTTTCCGGCGAAGTGGGAACCAGTTCGCCGAAGAAAATGCGACTACTCAAGAACAACCAGAGCGAATTCCCATTCCATTGGAACGGAATTCGCGCTAGGCCGCCTTCCATTTGATAGAGCAGCCGACGGATGGCATCTGACCGCTTGGCGCCTTGCCTTGAGCAATCGCACGCATGGCCTCGATGAGTTCACGGCGCGCGTTTGCCGGCGGCGGGGTTGTGCGCCCCTCATCCAGGCGGCCACGATATCTAAGCTTCTGCTGTGCGTCGTAGCCGAAGAAATCCGGAGTGCACATGGCGCCATAGGCCCGCGCCACCGACTGATCTTCATCGTGCAGGTAGGGAAACGGGAAACTATGCTTCTCGGCGAAGCGCTTCATGTTGTCGAATGAGTTCCTCGGGATAATTCTCGGAGTCGTTCGAGCAGATCGCGACAAAGCCGATGCCTTCCGCCATAAGCGTTTTGGCATCCTGCACCAGCCGATCGATGACGGCTTTGACATAGGGGCAGTGGTTGCAGATGAAGACGATCACCGTTCCTTTGGAACCTATGACGTCCTGCAGAGCGTAGGTTTTTCCGTCAGTGGCGGGCAGTCGAAACTGCGGCGCCGGGGTGCCCAGGATGGTTGATTCGGCGGTTGCGGCCATGGCGCGACCTCGTCGTTGGATTTCCTGCGTCACAAAGCATGACACGCCTGAGCAGCACTGTCGCCCCACCCGGTGCGCGACGGCGCCTTATCGCGCTCGGAGTATTTCGACAAAGCGGCGAGCCCGGTCAGCCACGTCCAGCGTAATGAGCTTGAAGAAGCTACCCAAAGCGCCTGCCGAAACACGCTGGAAGACGACGATCCCATTTGCAGGCAAATGGGCTTTGAAATCGCCGTGGGCAGAGATCAACCGTCTTGTGTTCGTCACACCGTTGCCTCCGTAAGCGGCCGAATCGCTGTTGAACACCTCGACGAACACGCCAAGGCGCAGCGCGCTATGGGAAATTCGATAGCCGGTAGCGAACGGCGCGTTGCTGAGGGTCGCGACAATGAGAAATTCCTTGTGCCCGAGCCATCGGCGAAATGCGAGCACGCGATTGGCGTCATGCATGTGCAGAACTTCCGCATGCGGCGATCTCAGCGCATCGTGCTGCCGACGTAACCGGATGACATCGCGATAGAAGTTGAACAGCTTTGCGCCGCTTGTTGCGCGAAGCGCCTGGAAGTCCTCCCGGTGATAAAGCCAATCGTGGTAGCGATACGGCTCCTTTGCGCCCACCTCCTCGCCCATGAAGAACATCGGAATGCCGGGGGCGAGAAGAGTGAGGCCGGAAACAACCCGGCAGCGCGCTTCCGCCCAGTCGCGGTTGCCGTCCAGCTCGCCGTTGACGGCAGTCTGGATGGTGCGGGCCGAACGTACCTCGCGATCGCCCTCCCAATAGGCGGCGTTGCCGGCCTGATCGTGCGACTCGTGATAGATGACGTGGCCAGGCGTTTTCAACAGCGTTGCGGCCAGCGATGATATCGCGAGCGGCTCGTTAGCGCCAAAGCCGGCGATGTATAGGAGGCGGGCCTGGCGTGAATCGTTTTGCGAGTCGCCGATCAATTGATGATACCACTCCGCGCACCAGATCGCATCGAAGCCTATGCCATCCCGCTCCTGCGGCTCGGTGATTGCCTTCCAGCCCGTGTGGTCTTCGGCGGTCAGCATGATCGAGGGCTTGAGCAGGCGGAGCGTGCGCACCCACTCGCGCAAGAACTTGGTTCCGAGCAGGTTGGCTTCCGCGCAGATCGCGCCATTCCCGTCGATCACATTGTCGCGGTGGAATGATTGGGTGAGGTCGACGCGAAAGCCGTCGACGTGGAACTCGCTCAACAGCATGGCGGCGCTGCTGATGAACAGCTGACGGATCATTTCGCTGCGGAAGTTCGGCGTGGCGCCGCTCGATCCGTTGCTGAGGTAACCGCCTTCCGGCCACGCCCAGTCGGTTTCCGTTCCTTGGTACCAATAATAGATGTTTTTGGAATGGGTGTTGCTGTCGTACATCCACTGCGCGCGCTCGGCGTCGTGGATGAAATGATTGTAGACGACATCGACCAGCACGGCGATCCCGCGCCGGTGGCATTCGCGCACAAAATGCTTGAATCGATGGGGACCGCCGCCGGAATGCTCGATCGCAAAGTAATGCGAGGTGCCGTATCCCCAGCTCCAGCCCTCCGCTTCCGTCAGCGGCATCAGCTCGATCGCGTTGACGCCGAGGTCGACCAGGTGATCGAGCAGGTCGACGGCGTCGTGGAATGACCCCGGCAGTGGGTTGCCGGCCGCATCACGTTTTCCGGCGCCGAGGCCGTCCACGTGCATTTCGTAGATGACGAGTTCGTCCAGGCGTTTGGGCACCGGCAGGCGCCGATCATATTCGGTTGCCCAGAAGGCGGTGTCGTCCAGCGATTGCGCTGGCGGAAAGGCGTCGTCGTCGATGTCGCTGCTCACGCACTCCGGATCGATGACGACCGAGCAGCTTTTTGATCCGTCGAGATCCTGGCGGGTATGGTTCCAGGGGGCCTCGCCATCGCGCGGATTCTCCGGCTTCTTATGTCCGGAACCGATTTGGCAGCGCGAATAGAGGTCCGTTCGGTAAGCGACGGAACCATCGTCTTTGCGAATGCGAAACATATAGAGCTGGTGATCCCAGCGCGCGAAATCCGCGAGCGCGGGATCATCGGGATCGCTCTCCCAGACGCCGCCGCCGTCGGCTCTTTTTGTCAGCTTGAAGGCGTGCTTTGCGCCACCGCCATCGCTCCAGATGTATCCAGTCGCGGGATCGCCGATGACGGCATCGACCTCGCGCGCGTTTGGAGCCCAAACGGAAAACATCAAGACTGGGTTCCTCGCGCGCTCGCGCCAAAGCTTGTTGGCGCCGAGGCGGCGGCATTGGGTGAACCAGTAGCGTTCGACCTGCCCGTCGGCACGGAGTTCGAAACTACGCTCCTGCACGCTCGAATTCGGGTCGCCCACCTCGGTCGGGATGCCCCACGCGCGTGTCTGCTGTGGGGTGTCGACGATAACGCCCCAGCGGAAGGTCCATCCACGCTGCGCATCGTCGAACCGCACGTCGGCGCGCCAGGCCGGACAGCCATCCGGCGCCGTGAACTTCTTCATGGCGATGGTGCGCGTCTGGTCGGAGTAGCGGCCATGGCGGTCCCAACTGCCGACCAAGCGCACATTGCGGAAAATCGGTTGTTTCAGGCCGGTAAGCCATTCGAATCGCACTCTCAGGCGAGCCATGGACCCCTCTGTGGTTCGCCGCACGCACTTCGAAAGAGGTTGTCGAACAGCCGCCAGATGCCCCGCGCGCGCAATGTCATGCCGGATTCCCCATTCGCCCACCCGCGGTCGAACGTGATGTTGAACAACCGGCCATGACATTATCGACGCAGACGATGGTGAACTTATGGTGCATGTCCATCTCAACCTCCATAGGCAAATGGTCGGGGCAAGGCCTAAAATTCGCTGAGGATCAACCCAGGCGGCACCGCTTCTCCGTACAGACTGAGTCGTTCGGCGCGCTCAACCGGTACGACGTTTCTGACGCGGCCAGTCTTGGCAGGCGCGACTCCGCATTTCTCCAATTTATTGGCGATCTGATTGCGCAATGATCTTGGCAGGTCCACACGCCGGTCATCCACCGCTCGAGCAGCCCGCAGAAACAGCACCTGCGCCTCTGCAAATTCCGGGTCGCTCCAATCAAACCGGCGCAATGCCTCGTAAGCCTTTTCCACGAGCGCCGGCGGCGGGACGCATTCCGGTCCGCCGTAGAAAGGCGTCCGGTTGAGGAGCAATCCCAGCGCTGCGAGGTAATGCGCGCAATGCTTTTTTTGTGATGCGAGCTCTACGGCCCTCTCGATGAAATGCCCGACCAACTCGGCCTTGAGTTCATGGCCGATGCGTTCGAACGAACCGGCCATGCGGATCAGTTCGGGGGCAACATTCTTCTGCTGATAAATCCTGTCTTTCTCGTCCGCCAGCAGCGCCTCTTGCCGCTCGCGCGACAGGCCACCCGCCACCCGTCGCCATAAGATGTACTCCTGAAGTTTGCTGCGCTTGCCTGGAAAACGCAGTCCGTCGGAACGGAGGGTCCATAGGGCGTCGATGCGAAGTTCATCCATCGGCACGCCAAATCCGGGCCGCAGCAGGAAACCGGCGAGGATCAACCACGCCTCTTCGTGATCGGCCGAAAGCGCCCGTCCGGACTTGCTCGCCTCCAGGCCTGTCCAAAGATCTCGCAGGAGGATCGCATTCCAATCGCCTTTGGATTGACCGAGGATCTTCTCCAAGCTCTGAAGGAGTCGCGCCGCAGTGATTTTTTCGCGCTTGCCGGGCTGTCGCGTGAATGCGGCGGTGATCCGCTGTGTCGCGGCTGCAAGAACGTCCGGCGCGACGATGGGTTCGGCTTGCGTCGGCTTCTTGGGGCTCGACCTCTGGCCGCGCAGGATCGCGCTCGTGCGGGCGCAAATTGAATTCGAGCGGCCAGGAGTGCGGGATGTCTGGGACAAGGCTGTGACAGGACACCTGCAGTAGGCCCAATTCGTTCATTTTGGCATTCAGCGCGACGGGGATCGCGGGGACCTGTTCACTCGCCAGCTCTGGGACCGTCGCGACCGTCTCGAGCGGGGGCAGGGCGGAGAACTCATCCGCGGACAGTTCGACAACGTCGCCCGCTTTAGTCGCGTCGTGGCGGGTCGACGTGTAGATCTGGAAACGCACCAGCTTGTTGATGCGGAGGTGCAGATCGAGCTCTGCGAGTTCATAGGACCGCTCGGAAGGGGCGCCATGCGGGAGAATGCAAACCAGCGAGCGCTGCGTGGGCTCTCCGCCGCCCTCGGCTGACGTCCTGTGCGCTTCAAGAAAAACCGCACGTGCGGCGCCCGCTTCGATACGGCCGCTTTTCTGCTGCAACCGCCAGCCGGCATGGGCCGCACCACGCGCAACCGCAAGATCGAGCTGAGCGTTCTCCAGGACCTGCGGCAAACGCCCGTTCTGCCACTTGCCGATCTGCTCGCGCAGCTTGTCGCGCAAGCGGGGCGGACTCAGCGCGCCGCCGTTGAACAGCACGGCGTCGACGCTGGGGCGACCCTGCAGAAATGCGGCGAGATGTCGGGTGATCGCGCCGTCGAAAGCGTAGGGGAGCCCCCACTCCTTGATTGCGCCGAGCGCCCGCCTTGGCCGGTCGTCCGGCCGGCAGTCGGGAAAGAAGCCGTCGAGGAGCAGTCCTTCCAGCTCCGCGCGCGTCACCTGCGCAGACAGCGCGCCGGCGAGAAGATTGGAACCGCGCCCGGGAATCGAAACCGTGAAGGTCTCATCGGGCGCGGCGTCGCTGCTCAGCACCCTTTCCTTGAGTGACCGGCATCCGGCGACCAGGTGGTCCCACTGCCCACCTGCAAGTCCGCTTCCGCCGGCCGCAAAACGCGGCTCCAGCAGATGGGCGATCGCAAGATCCATGTTGTCGCCGCCGAGCAATATGTGATCGCTGACGGCGATCCGCTTGATGACCGGATCACGGTCGCCTTCATCTCGACTCAGCTCAAACAGGCTGAAATCCGAAGTGCCGCCGCCGACGTCGATCACCAGAACATGGCACGCGGCGGTTTGCGTACTTAATAGCCCGGCCACCGGATCGCCGCTGCCAGCGTGCTGTTCCAGCCACCGATAGAACGCCGCCTGCGGTTCCTCGAGCAGGCGCACATGATCGGGAAAACCCGCTTGCTTCGCAGCGTCAAGCGTCAGCCGCTGCGCTACCGCATCGAAGGACGCGGGAACGGTGATCGTGATGTCCTGAGCATCGAACGCGAATGCGGGTCCTTGCTCGGCAAAGCGAGCGTCCCATGCGGCGCGAAGATGGCCGAGAATCAGCGCCGAGGCGAAGACGGGAGAGATCTTCTCCTCCTGCGTCAGCGCGTCCGATCCCCACGGCAGGAATGGCGCCGAGCGGTCCGCGGCGTGATGGCAGAGCCAGGATTTCGCCGACTGCGCGACGCGTCCGGGCGTTTCGCTGGCTTTGCGTTGCGCCAGCCTGCCGACGATCCACCCGCCGATATCGAGGCCGCGACCTCGGAGCTGCGCGGCAATCGCCTCTTCCGGAAGATAGAGGAACGATGGAACCGTCGCGGAATCGATCACCGTCGAGGGCGTGTCCCACTGCGGAGCGGCAAGAACGTCCGAGCCGCCGTCGCGAGAAAGCGGAGAATACGCCAACACGGAGTTGCTGGTGCCGAGATCGATGCCGATGCTGAATTTAGGCTGCGCCATCAGCTGTCCATGGGCGACCCGTCCTAGAAATCGAGTGGCTGGGATCGAGTGGCTCGGTGGGCATTGCGGGCTATTCCGTCCTGACGAGGAATTCGACCTTCCAGCGGCGATCTGATTTGGTGTGCTTCATCCAAAGCTCAAGGGTGCCGACCTCGGTAATGACGGAATTGATCTGCACCGGCACCGGCTGTCCTGCCGGAATGTCCTCGACCGCCTCCAGATTGACCTCGATCAGGCTGATTTCCAGCAGTTCCTTTTCGGCATCGGGTATGATCTGGCCCGGCGCGTCGCCGCTTCTCACTTCCGATGAGAAGAACCGGAAGTCCGCCGGCTGTCCGGTCACCAGGGCAAGGTCGCGCGCGTCGATAAACACCTCGGATCCTTCCTCCATCCCTTGTGGGACGACGCACAGCGCTTTCAGCGGCGGACTAAATCCAGGCACCGCGGGCATCGATGTCTCTAACCCAATATAATAGGAGCGCGACGCGCCCGCCTTGATGCGTATCCCTTTTCCGGTAATGCGGTTGCGTCCGTAGAAGGACGCTCCTTTGGCCACCGCCAAATCCGGTTCATGTCCCGCAAGTTCCCGAACAGACTGGCCTTCGTTCCACGCAGTCAGCAGATCGAGCACGCGCCGTCGCAGCGCGGCGGCTTTGAAGACGCCGCCATTGAACAGGACGGCGGTCGGCGCCAGAAACGACTTCGAACGAGACTCATCACTGACCAGGGAAGACAGCGCCTGGCTGGACCGCACGTTCTCGAGGCTGCGCGTGAGAAATCGGGCCAGATGCTTGCTGATCACCGGATCGGCCGCATAGGGCAGGCCGAACTCCTGCAGTCCCGCGCGTCGCGTTTTCTGCGGAAGATCATCGATGCCCGTGGTCGCGAAGAAACCGTCGAGAACAATCTGCTCCAGCGTTTGCCGCTCGAGTTTCGTCGACACCGTCTTGCCCAGCAAACTCGACCCGCGGGTCGGCACGGCAATGGGAAACTCGGTCATCAATTCGTCTTCAAGCATCGCCACCTTGGCCTTGCCGGCGGAATGCGTGAGAGACAGGAGTTGCATGTCGCTGATTGATTTGCCGTCCGCCTCCAGCTTGGCGCGGAGCGCATAGGCAAGCGCCAAGTCCATATTGTCGCCGCCAAGCAGGATGTGCTCGCCGACGCTGATGCGGTTGAGGTCGAGGGCGCCGTCCTTCTCGGAGATCGCAATCAGGCTGAAGTCGGCCGTCCCGCCGCCGACGTCGCAGACCAGGACGATGTCGCCGGGCCGAACATGAGCGCGCCAATCCTTTCCGGCCTGCGCCGTCCACGCGTAGAACGCGGCGAGCGGCTCCTCCAGCAATACGACCTTGCCGAGGCCGGCGGCTTCTGCAGCCTCCGCCGTCAGATTCCTCGCGATGTCATCGAAAGACGCCGGGATGGTCAGCACCACTTGGCCGTCCGCCAGGTCCAAGTCTTTGCCCTGATTGCGAACCGCGTAGCGGAAGCTTTCCTTCATGTGCTCGAGATAGCTGCGCGAGCAGTCGAACGCGGACAATTTCTCTTCGTGGATTTCTGATTTCCACGGGAGGCTTCGTTGCCGGGGATCGATATGCGGGTTCGACAGCCACGACTTTGCCGATGTGACCAGGCGGTCCGGAACCAGCGCGCCGTGATCGCGGGCGAAAAGGCCGATGGTCGAGCGTGTGTTGCTTGGCCACGGCAATGGGAAGGCGCCCTCGGGGAATTCGTCGGGATGCGGAATATAAAGAGCCGAAGGCAGCGTCGGCTTTTCGCCAATCTGATTGGGCCCCAACACCTGGGTGATTTCGATAATATTCGTTTGATCGCTGTCGACCTCCGAAAGCGCGATCGCGCTGTTGCTTGTGCCGAGGTCGATGCCGAGACTGAATCGATGCTGCATGGAGAAGCGCTACGTTGTTGCCGCTAGGGATGATCACGAAGCACGGCGATGATGGCGCTATTCGGGATGTGCGGCCCTGTCTCGCAAAAGACGGCGCCAACGCCGCTCCAAGTCGGCCATTATCGAAGTTCGACTTCGGCGGGAGCAATTGCCGGCAGGCGGTCGGCGCTTGCCCTCAATAGGCGCGGCAGCTTCACCCATTCCACCCGCCACCCGTGATGGACGAGCGTCCCCGCGAACGGCGCCTCGCCGGTGATTTTGCCGACCAGACGGTAGTCGTCCGGAGCGTAGCCGGTCGGGATCGTGATCTTCGATCCTTCGCCCTCTTCACGCATTGGGCGTATCCCGAAATGTTCGAGGAGGACCGCCTTGCAGCCCTCATGGAGAACGCGTCCAGCAGCGCCAACCTGGGCGTCGCTGTAAGCGGTGATGTCGTCCATCAGAAAATCGACGAAGCGACCTCTCTCCTGCAGAATGGCGAGAAAATTGACGACTTCCGAGTCGGCTTGGTTCGCAAGCGGCGCCGCTGCGACAGGGGCGGGCGCTTTTGCGGCGGGCCCGGCTGATTCGGCCTTCGAACGATCGGCGAGGATGGCGATAAGCAACAGAACGGCGACCCCCGCAATCGCCTTCGGCAAGATGTCTGCATAGGGCGTCGGGACAGCGCCTGGCGTCAGCGCCAAAACGGATAGCGCGAGGAGGATGACGGCAAGAACGATGGCAAGTGTTCGCATTGCTCTTTGAGCTTTTTCCTTCAGGGCGTTCCCAACCGCCGAATCAACGAAAAAACGATGGGGTCGTCATTAGGTGCGAGCAATCTACGAAGGATATCGTCAACCGGCGATAACGTCTAAAGCGGCCTGTTCACGATTCGCGCCAGCGTCAAGCTGCACCAGTGCATTGACGCGCCGGGTTGATTGACGCTCCGCCGGTTCGGGGGTCGGTTTTGCCGCTGCTTCCATCGCGACTTGCGCCAACACCTCGCGCTCGGCGATCAGCCAAAAATAGGTCGCGTCGCCTGCCTTGGAGGCATCAAGCCACAAAAAGTAAGCGCGCTCGCGAATGCGGTCTTCCAAATTCAAATTCATGCTGAGCCTCCCGTTGCTCAGACAAGTCCAAGGCGTCTCCCATGTCGTGATTATTGTTGACGATCTTTGAATGCGCTGACGGAGCGCCGGTCGGGCGCATGTCGAAGCGAATCGGACCGACGGCCGCTTCGTTGATCACGGGGGTCCTTTACAATAGGCCACAATCTGGCGCAAGCGCTCCCGCGCCTGTGCAGGGTCGATGGTTTCTTGTTGTGGGGCAACTCTTTGCCAACAGGAGGCAGACGGCGAAACTCGAAATACAGGCAAGCCTTGGCAAGGCCGCCCCGCGAAGGACGAAACCGCGGCTCCGTGGCCGGGGTCTTGCTTTGTCGTGATCACATCCGTCAGTTCTCGACTCCGACGAGGACGTCGGTTGCCTTGACGACGGCAATTGCAGGTTGGCCGTTGGCAAGTTTGAGGTCGTCCACGGCTTCGTTGGTGATCGATGCGGTCATGATAACGCCGCCGATGTCGATGCGGACATGCGAGGTGGTCGCGCCTTTGACGACATCGACGATGGTGCCCTTGAGCTGATTGCGGGCGCTGATTCTCATGACTCTGATCTCCGACTTGAAATGCCCGCCCCAGGGCGGATATAACGTTATATAGACAGACTATATGACGGAACGCGAGCCCAATTAATGGCCATCGAAGCGAGCGTCACGCTGCGCAGTGAGCACGTCCCGAGCGTCGGCCGCGACCGCATTCGGCTGCTTCAGGCCGTGGCGCGCGAGGGCAGCATCACCGCCGGCGCCAAAGCGGTGGGTCTGACTTACAAGGCGGCCTGGGACGCGCTCGACGCCATGGCGAACCTGTTCGGGCAACCTCTGTTGGAAACCCGGACCGGCGGCCGCGCCGGCGGCGGGGCTCGTCTCACGCCGACGGGCGTACGGGTGATCGAAGCCTTCGGCCGGCTCGAGGCGGAAATGACCCGCGCGCTGCGGGGGCTTGAACCGGACCTCGCCGGCAGCGGAATCTCGCCGTTCAGCCTATTCTCCGGGTTCTTCATGCGGACGAGCGCGCGCAATGCCCTGCGAGGCACGATCACGGCCATTAGGTCGGATACATTGGCTGCCGAGATCGCCGTCGCCGTGTCCGACGACAAGACGATTTACGCCCTCATCACTAAAGAGAGCCTGCGTGAGCTCGGTTTGTGCGTCGGCCGCGAGGCGATCGTGCTGATCAAGGCGTCCTTCGTCGTGATCGCACCTGGCAATGACCCCCCGGCGGTGTCGGTGCGCAACTGCCTGCGCGGCGTGGTGCGGCGCTGCGAGCAGTCGGCGGTCAGCGCCGAGGTCGTGCTCGATATCGGCGGCGGCAAGACGATTGCAGCCACGATCACGGCGCGCAGCGCGGAAGCGCTCGGCCTCTCTCCTGGGAAGCCGGCCTGCGCGCTGTTTGACGCGGCGCATGTCATCGTCGCGATCGACTGATGGTCAAGGAGACGCTCATGAAGATCGCTGGCCTGCTGCGGCTCACCTTCATTGCCATCACTGCGGCTGTCGTCGGCGGCAACGCCTTTGCGGCCGAAACCAATGTCGCCGTTGCCGCCAACTTCACCGATGCCGCAAAGGAGATCGCTGCGGCGTTCAAAGCGGAAACGGGCCATCAAGCGGTGCTGAGCTTCGGCTCGAGCGGGCAGTTATATACGCAAATCACGCAGGATGCGCCGTTCCAGATCATGCTGTCGGCCGACGACGGGCGTCCGAAGAAGCTGGTGGATGATGGATTGGCCGTGGCCGATAGCCGTTTTACCTACGCGATCGGCAAGCTCGTGTTGTGGAGCAAGACGAAGGACTACGTGAACGGCGAGGAGACGCTGAAGGCAGGGGCCTTTGCGAAGCTCGCGATCGCCAACCCGACGGCTGCGCCCTACGGCGCCGCCGCGGTCGAGACGCTGAAAGCGCTCAAGCTCTACGAGGTGCTGCAGCCGAAAATCGTCCAAGGCAACAACATCGCGCAGACCTTCCAGTTCGTCGACACTGGCAATGCCGAGCTGGGCTTTGTCGCGCTGTCGCAGCTCGCCGGCGAGCCGGCCGGGTCGCGCTGGGTCGTGCCACAGACGCTCTATGCGCCGATCCGCCAGGACGCCGTGCTGCTGAAGAAAGGCGTCGGCAACGAAGCCGCTGCGGGCTTCCTTGCCTTCCTCAAAGGGACCGGAGGCACGCGCCATAATTGAGAAATTCGGGTATGGGATCGACGGCGGCCGGAGCTGACTGCACATGAACGGCTTGCCGCCTGACATCTGGCAACCGGTCCGGCTGACGATCGAGCTGGCGGCGATCACCACGATTGTTCTGCTCGTGGTTGGGACGCCGATCGCATGGTGGCTCGCTCGCTCGAAGGCCTGGTGGAAGGAGGCGGCAGCGGCGCTTATCGCCATGCCGTTGGTGCTGCCGCCCACGGTGCTCGGTTTCTACCTTCTGCTTATGCTCGGTCCAAACGGACCGGGTGGCCTGATCGCCGGGCTCTGGGGGGCGCGCACGCTCGCCTTCACCTTCGAGGGCCTCGTCGTCGGTTCGGTCTTCTACTCGATGCCGTTCGTCGTCCAGCCGATCCGCAATGCATTCGCCGCGATCGGCGATCGCCCGCTGGAAGTCGCAGCGACGCTGCGCGCCTCTCCGCGGCGCGCCTTCTGGACGGTTGCCGTCCCGATGGCGCGGCCAGGGTTCCTCACCGGCGCGGTGCTGGGTTTTGCCCACACCGTCGGCGAATTCGGCGTGGTGCTGATGATCGGCGGCAATATTCCGGGCGAGACGAAAGTGCTGTCGGTCGCGATCTACGACTATGTCGAGACATCGCAGTGGCGCGAAGCGAACATCCTGGCCGCCGGCATGGTGGTGTTTGCCTTCGCGGTCATCCTCAGCATGACCCTGATCGAAAAGCGCGTTGCGCGCACAGGCGCATGAAAGCAGCCGAGCCCAAGACCATTCGCACCGCCTTCCGGGGTACGCTTGGGCGCTTTGCGCTCGATGCCGCATTCACCGTGCCTGCGATCGGAATTACGGCGCTGTTCGGTCCATCCGGATGCGGCAAGACTACGGTGCTGCGTTGCATAGCGGGGCTGCAGCATCTTCCCGACGGCTTGTGCGTGATCGATGGCGAAGTGTGGCAGGATCAGACATCGTTCCGGCCGCCGCATGAACGCGCGATCGGCTACGTGTTCCAGGAGGCGAGCCTATTTCCGCACCTTTCGGTGAGGCGAAATCTGCTCTACGGCGCGCCGCGCGGTGAACCGGTTTCGGGGTCGAGCGCCATTGCGTTCGACGAAGTGTTGGACCTGCTCGGCCTCGAAACTCTACTCGACCGCTCGCCAAAAAATCTCTCGGGAGGAGAGCGCCAACGCGTTGCCATCGGCCGCGCATTGCTGTCGCAGCCGAAGCTGCTCCTGATGGACGAGCCTTTGTCCGCCCTCGATCGCCTGACGAAGGATGAAATCCTGCCTTTTCTCGAACGGTTGCACGAACGGCTTGCGCTCCCGGCCATCTATGTCAGCCACGACATGACCGAGCTCGAGCGCCTCGCCGACCATGTCGTCCTGATGCAGGAGGGCGGGGTGATTGCGGCGGGCCTGCTCAATGTCGTGCAGAGTGATCCGTCGCTGCCGCTGGCCATGGCCCGTGACGCGGCCGTCAGCCTCGATGCGATCGCTGAAGCATACGACGAGGCATACGGCATTCTCACGTTCCGGATCGCCGGAGGGCGGCTGCTCGTTCCCGGTGCGCGCGTCGCCATCGGTGAGCGCCGCCGGGTGAGAATCGCGGCAAGCGATGTGAGTCTGACCCGCGAGGCGGCCAAGGCCACCAGCATCCTGAATATCCTGCCGGCGCGCATCGTGTCGAAGACGCCGACTGGACAGAATGAAATCATCGTTGTCCTGACGCTGACCGCGGACGGCGGTGGCGCGCGGCTGTTGGCGCGCATCACGCGACGCTCGTCGGAGCTACTCGGCCTCGCCGAGGGAATGTCGGTCTTTGCGCAGGTGAAGGGCGTTTCGCTTGCGCGGAAGTAAGGTCGCATAGCGGCCCGTCACGCGCCGGCGACGACGATGTCGTCGCGCGCAAGGGAGTTTCCAATGGCGTAGTGTGGAACCGATCCCCATGGCGTATCGTTAAAGAATAAGAGATAAAACGAAGCCGACACGGCCGGATGCCGCTGTGGATGCCACCAAAATTCTTGAAGCACGCCCGCACAGCCTGCGATTATGACGAGGGGAAACCCTCAGGTGCGGCTTGCGCAATGTTCCAAAATCCACAGATTCATGATCGAAACTTACTTTTCGTTCGCGATCGCGTCCCCTGAGACAGCAGGGCGATAGTCCGTTCTCATAAACTCCACAGTAGCAAGGCGGGAGGGCCGGTAGAATGGCGACGAATAAAACGAAACAGGTCGACAAAGTCAAAGCTGGTGAGCCCCGTACACAGGCAGCCGCTCGCGACATCACGCAAGGCTCATTCGAATTTGATTCGACCCTATCTACCGCGGTCAGGAAAAACCGAGATCGCCCGCTGACGCAGCAACCGCCCAACGGCCCGCTGTCGCAGGATCTGCTTGATCGGATAAACCGCTACTGGATGGCGGCCAATTACTTGTGCGTCGGGCAAATCTATCTCGCGGACAATCCGCTGTTGCGAGAGCCGCTCACCGCGCAGCAGATCAAGCCGCGACTGCTCGGGCACTGGGGAACTTCCCCTGGCCAGAATTTGATTTACGCGCACTTAAACCGGCTGATCAAGGAACGCGACGTTAGCGTGATCTACATCGCTGGCCCAGGACATGGCGGGCCATCGCTCAACGCCCATTCATATCTTGAAGGAACCTATTCCGAGGTGCACCACGACATCACGCAGGACATCGCGGGCATGCGACTTCTCTTTCGCCGGTTCTCGACGCCCGGTGGCGTGCCCAGCCATTGCGGGCCTCATGTTCCGAACTCGATCCATGAAGGGGGCGAACTCGGCTATGCGCTGCTGCACGCCTTCGGCGCCGCTTTCGATAATCCCGATCTTCTAGTTGCCTGCGTCGTCGGAGACGGCGAGGCCGAAACATGTCCGCTCGAGGGAAGCTGGAAGAGCGTCAAATTCCTGAACCCGGTGCGGGATGGCGCGGTGCTCCCGATCCTGCATTTGAATGGCTACAAGATCTCCGGGCCAACCGTGCAGGGCCGTACCCGTGATGATGAACTGATATCGTTATACAATGGGCACGGATACAATCCATGTTTTGTTGAAGGCGACGAACCTGCTGTCATTCATCAGCTCTTCGCGGAAGCGCTGGACAAATGTTACGCCGAGATTCAGGCGATTCAAATTGACGCCAGACAGAACGGCTTCAAGCGCCGCCCCACTTGGCCGATGATTATACTCCGCACGCCGAAGGGATGGACGGGACCGAAAGAGGTCGATGGAATTCCAATTGAAGGCACGTTCCGAGCCCATCAAGTGCCACTAGCCAATGTCCGCGACAACCCGGACCACCTTCGGCTGTTGCAGTCATGGATGGAAAGCTACCGGCCCAACGAGCTTTTTGATCACGACGGGCGGCTCATTCCAGAACTCCAAGAACTCGCCCCTCAGGGCGACCTTCGCATGGGGGCCAACCCGAGCGTCAACGGCGGACGTGTCCTCGAAGCACTCGATCTTCCGAAATATACCGACTATGCGCTCGACGTGCCCGGGCCGGGGCAAGTCGTAGCCGAAGCGCCGCGCAAGACAGGCGAATTTCTCCGCGACGTCATCAAATTGAACCCCAAGAATTTCCGATTGTTCTGCCCGGACGAGACCAATTCCAACCGACTCAACGCCGTATTCGAAACCACGACACGCTGCAGCGTCGAGGAAACCGTTTCGATAGACGACCACGTTGGTCCCGATGGCAGAGTGATGGAGGTGCTCAGCGAGCATTGCTGTCAGGGCTGGCTCGAAGGCTACCTGCTGACCGGACGCCACGGTGTTTGGACCTCTTACGAAGCATTTGCTCAGGTCGTCGACTCGATGCTGACGCAGCACGCGAAGTGGCTTGAGGAGTCCCGGAAGTTCCCCTGGCGCAAGCCGATCGCGTCATTGAATGTCTTCCTGACGAGCCACGCCTGGCGCAACGATCATAATGGCTTCAGCCATCAAGCGCCCGGTTTTGTCGACAACGCTTTGGCGCGGCGGAGCGAGGTGGTTCGCGTCTACTATCCGCCGGACAGCAATTGCCTGCTCAGCGTGATCGATCATTGTCTCCGCAGTCGGAACTATGTGAATGTCGTGACGTGCGGCAAGCAACTCGAACTCCAATGGCTGACTATGGAGCGCGCGCGACAACACTGCTCGCAGGGCGCGTCCGCATGGGCGTTCGCCACCAACGACGAAGACGCTGAACCCGATGTGATCCTGGCCTGTGCCGGCGACGTGCCGACGCTCGAGACCTGTGCGGCGTCATGGCTGCTGCAGAAATACGTTCCCGGCATCAAGGTGCGGGTCGTGAATATCGTCGACCTCAGCGTCTTAATGTCTCCGGACGATCATCCCCATGGAATGGATAACCTTTCATTCGAGGCGATCTTCACCAAGGATATTCCGGTGATCTTTGCTTTTCATGGCTACCCGTGGGTGATTCACCCGATGGTCCATGGGCGGGCGAACGAGGATCGTTTTCATGTGCGTGGGTTCATGGATCGAGGCACAACCACCACGCCGTTCGACATGGTCGTGGTGAATAAGATGAGCCGGTTCCATCTGGCGATGGACGCGCTCAAGTACCTTAAGCGACAAGGTCTCGAGTTTCTGAGGTCATCGATATGTTTGATCGTAAGCTGTACGAGCACCATTGCTATATTAGAGAGCACCTGCAGGACATGCCGGAGATCACCAACTGGCAGTGGACGGCTGATTTCAGCGAGCCCACGAATCCACCGCCGCTGGCTAAGGGTCATCGCGTCGGCCAAGTGTTCAGTGATGCCTAGAGGTCGGTTCGACGGCCTTAGAAAGTTACAACTCCTGGCGCGTGGGCCGGAACAGGATCTCGTTCACGTCCACGTCCTCCGGCTGACCGATGGCGAAAGCAACCGCGCGAGCGAATGAATCGGCGGGGATCGCGAAGGTCTCATAGAACTTGTGAAAGTTCTCGGCGACGTCCGGCTCGGTGATGCTGTTCGGCAGTTCCGTGGCTACCGCGCCCGGCGAGATCACCGTCGTGCGGATGTTGTAGGGCTTCACTTCCTGCCGCAGCCCTTCGGACAGGGCCCGCACCGCATGCTTGGTCGCCGCATAGACTGCGCCGCCGGCGCGGACCTTATGACCCGCCACAGAGGAGACGTTGACGATGTGCCCGGCTTTTTGCTGCTTCATATAAGGCAGCGCCGCAGCAATGCCGTACAGCACGCCCTTGATGTTCACGTCGATCATCTGCTCCCATTCGTCGATCCTGAGACGCTCAAGCGGCGACTGAGGCATCAGCCCGGCGTTGTTGATCATCACATCGATGCGGCCGTATGCCTGCACGGCCGCGTCGACCAATCGTTTGATTTGGTCGCAGTGGGTAACGTCGGTAGTTAAGGCCAATGCCTTGCCGCCGGTCGCGGTTAGGTTGTCGGCCAATGACTGGATGCGATCAGCCCGCCGCGCGCCGAGCACAATGCTTGCGCCCTGCGCGGAGAGATGCCGAGCGGCCGCCTCGCCCAGCCCGCTGCTGGCGCCCGTGATGACGACGACTTTTCCTTCGATGTTATTACTCGCCGTTTCAAATCCGAAGTGCAACAGGGCAGCATAGACGGCATGGCGGAGTGAGTGGCGGGGGAAAGGGTCGGGGTCAAGGGCTTTAGTCGCCGGAGACGATGCGAGCGCAGCGAGCACCCTTGAGGCCGACGTTTTCTCCCGCCAGACTTTGCCATGTTGTGTATGCCGGTTTTTCTGGCGGTCAGATGGAAGACTATCCTTGCGTGGGACAGCACATCTCACGGAGGAAAAATGCCCGAAGGCTATCTCCATCTGACCTGCGAACAACGCTGCCAGATTTACGCGCTCTTGCAAAGCGGCCACTCGCAAGCCCACATCGCGCGGCAAATTGGCGTCGATCCGTCGACGATCAGCCGCGAGCTTGTTCGCAACACCGGCGCGCGCGGCTATCGCTTCAAGCAAGCGCACGAGAAGGCCTCGCAGAGACGCCAAGAGGCCTCGGACAAGCCGCGCAAAATAACGCCAGATTTGGTGGAGCTGATCGAAGAAAAACTGACGCAACAGCAGTGGAGTCCCGATCAGATCAGCGGGCGTCTGGCGAAGGATGGCGTCGCCTTTATCAGTCACGAGCGCATCTATCAGCATGTCTGGAAAGACAAGAAAGACGGGGGCACGCTGTATCTTCACTTGCGTCACAGCGGCAAAAAATACAACAGGCGCAAGGGCAAGAATTCGGGGCGCGGGCTGATTCCGAACCGCGTCGATATCGATCAGCGGCCTCCTATTGTCGCCGCAAAAATCCGCATCGGAGACTGGGAGGCCGACACGATTATCGGCGCCAATCACAAAGGCGTTGTCATGTCGCACGTCGAGCGAACCTCCAAATACACCAAGCTCGCCAAACTGCCGGACAAGAACGCGGACTCTGTCGTGCAGGCCTGCGCACGCGTGCTTTTGCCGCTCGCTGACCAAATCGAAACAATCACTTACGACAATGGAAAAGAGTTCGCCTCTCACGCCCAAATCGCAACCTCGCTGGGGGCACTATCCTATTTTGCCAAGCCCTATCACTCGTGGGAACGCGGCCTCAACGAACACACTAACGGCCTCTTCAGGCAGTACTTCCCAAAAGGTTCCGACTTCTCTATTTTGTCCGATGCCGATGTCCAAAGGGTCGAGGACAAACTCAACTCTCGCCCCAGAAAGATACTCGGCTACCAAACCCCTCGCGAGATTTTCTTCAGCGCCAGAAATCTGCCCGTTGCACTTCACTGTTGAATGGGCGACTCATAATTCTGACTCCTGACCGCGGAAACCGCCGCTCAGCGGCCGACCAGCCGTTGCAGATGTTCCGGGTACCGGGCTCCTTGCACCGTGATCTTGGAAACGGCGCTGTCGATCTCACGCAGATCGCCAGACGTAAGCTCGACGGCGGTCGCTCCAATATTCTCTTCCAGGCGATGCAGTTTCGTGGTGCCCGGGATCGGAACGATCCACGGCTTCTGAGCAAGCAGCCAAGCGATCGCGATCTGAGCAGGCGTCGCCTGTTTCCGGGTTGCGATTTCGCCAATCACATCGACCACGGCCCGGTTCGCCTTGCGCGCCTCCGGCGTGAAGCGGGGAACGATGTTGCGGAAATCGGTGGTTTCGAACGTCGTCTTCTCGTTGATGGCGCCCGTGAGGAAGCCCTTGCCCAGCGGGCTGAAGGGGACGAAGCCGATCCCGAGTTCCTCAAGCGTCGTCAGCACCTCCTCCTCGGGCTGCCGCCACCACAGGGAATATTCGCTCTGAACCGCCGTTACCGGCTGAACTGCGTGCGCACGACGGATCGTTTGCACGCCCGGCTCGGAAAGGCCGAAATGCTTCACCTTGCCTTCGCGGATAAGGTCCTTCACCGCTTCCGCCACGTCCTCGATCGGCACGTTCGGATCGACGCGATGCTGATAGAAGAGATCGATGCGGTCGGTCTTGAGCCGCTTGAGCGAAGCGTCAGCAACCTGCTTGATGTGGTCTGGCCGACTATCCAAGCCCCGCTGCGTGCCGGTCTTCGGATCGAGATCGAAGCCGAATTTGGTTGCGATCACGACCTGCTCGCGAAAGGGTGCAAGAGCTTCGCCCACGAGCTCCTCGTTCGTGAACGGGCCGTAGACTTCCGCGGTGTCGAAAAACGTTACGCCGCGCTCGACGGCCGACCGGATCAGCGAAATCCCCTGCCGCTGATCGACTGCCGGACCGTAGCCGAAGCTCAATCCCATACAGCCGAGCCCGATGGCCGAAACCTCCAAGTTACTGCTTCCAAGTTTGCGCTTCTGCATGTCTCTTCTCCGCTCGTCGCTGATGCGCTCCATCCAGTCGATGTTTTGCCGTTCAGCGATTCCTCAATGGCGATGTCCCCCTGTTAGATTCTTGTCCAGTGCTCGGTTCCTTCGTAACCGCGTTCCCTCCTCCGCGACCATTGGCCGGAAAGCGTGCCACCAGGGTTGACATTCATCATCATGATGACAGTTCCAGCCTTGGTTGTGCTGGCGACCATAAGGACGTTGTTCAACAACTGGCCGATTCCGACCCGCCTACCGTTGTCCCAATCGAGTTCCAATGTGCCGGACGGCGCCATGGAGATGTCGACGATGCCGGTGCCGCTGTAACCCCGGCCGTCCGGGTCGGTACCCGTGACAGCATATGAGCCGACCAGCATTTGCTTCATGTCTCGATCGGTCACGTTGCTCATGCGTGTGGCAGCTGCCTTATTGGCGGCGGCTGCGCAGGTCGCTGAGGTCGCCCAGCCCCCGGCAACACCTGCCGCCAATAAAGCTACAGCGATGACCAGTTGCCGCCAGCCCAGCGGGGACGTGGCGGCAAGAATGCGTCTGCGTGTGATCATGGCGCGCTCTCTTCGATTAATGGGCCAGTCTCGTCGACCGCCGTCGCTCGCAAATCTACGGGCGCTACCGCATGCGAATTAGATGGTAGAATTCGCATGGACCTATGAGAGGGACTCATGAATGCTCCGCGAAAACGTCAACGACCTCCTTGCCTTCCTCGCGGTGGCGAGGGAGCAGAGCTTCACCAGAGCGGCGGCTAAGCTCGGTGTTTCGCAGTCGGCGCTCAGTCACAGCATCCGTGGGCTCGAAGAACGGCTTGGGGTTCGCCTCCTGACGCGCACCACGCGCAGCGTGTCGCCGACGGAAGCGGGCGAACGCCTGCTTCAAACCGCGGGCCCGCGGTTTGAGGAGATTGAGGCCCAGCTTGCGGCCCTGAGTGAACTTCGCGAGAAGCCTGCCGGAACCATTCGGATCACGGCCACCGAGTATGCTGTCGACACGATCCTCTGGCCGAAACTTGCAAAGTTCCTGCGGCAGTATCCGGATATCAAGGTCGAGACCATCATCGACAACGGCCTGACCGACATTGTGGCGCAACGTTACGACGCCGATGTGCGGGTCGGCGAGCAAGTGGCGAAGGACATGATCGCCGTGCGTATCGGCCCCGACATACGGATGGCGGTCGTCGGGGCGCCGTCGTATTTCCGGAAGCGGTCAGAACCGAAGAAGCCGCAGGACCTGATCGGTCACGACTGCATCAATCTGCGTCTGTCGACGCACGGCGGGCTGTACGCCTGGGAGTTCGAAAAAGCCGGCAGAGAACTCAAGGTGCGCGTCGAGGGCCAGCTCATCTTCAACGGCACCAACCAGATGCTCAATGCGGCGCTCGCCGGCTTTGGCCTGGCCTACGTGCCGGAAAGCCTTGCGCGGCCCCATCTCGCCAAGGGTCGCCTCATGCGGGTGCTTGAGGATTGGTGCCTACCGTATTCGGGCTATCACCTCTACTACCCGAGCCGCCGCCTGTGTTTCGGCGTGCAATAGGGACCCCGTTTTCGGGGTGATCGGCTTCCAATCGGGACCCCGGGACGGTGGGTCCACACTGGCTTCCATGATTTTGTGGAAGCCGAGGTTGGGATGCTGATTGTGGAAACGATTGCGAAGGTTCGACGCGGCTATTTTTCGGACGGCAAGTCGATCAAGGCGATCTGCCGGGAGCTGCGACTGTCGCGGAAGGTTGTCCGGAAAGTCATCCGGTCGGGCGAGACTTCGTTCACGTACGAGCGCACAGTTCAACCGCGGCCGAAGCTCGGGCAATGGACGGCGGTTCTTGAGGAACTGTTGGAGACGAACGCGGCCAAGCCGGCCCGCGAGCAGCTGACGCTGATCCGCATTTTCGAGGAGCTGTGCGGACGCGGTTACGGGGGCGGCTACGACGCCGTTCGGCGCTACGCCAGGCGGTGGGCCAAGGAGCGCGGGCAATCGACGGCTGCGGCCTACGTGCCGCTGTTCTTCGCGCCGGGGGAGGCCTTCCAGTTTGACTGGAGCCACGAGGTCGTCGTGCTGAACGGCGTGACGATCACGGTGAAGGTCGCCCATGTCCGGCTCTGCCACAGCCGCATGCCGTTCGTGCGCGCCTATCCGCGCGAGACGCAGGAGATGGTGTTCGACGCCCACGACCGCGCCTTCGCCTTCTTCCGAGGCGCGTGTCAGCGCGGCATCTACGATAACATGAAGACGGCGGTGGAAACGGTCTTCGTCGGCAAGGACCGGCTCTACAATCGCCGCTTCCTGCAGATGTGCAGCCATTATCTCGTCGATCCGGTCGCCTGCACGCCGGCGTCCGGCTGGGAGAAGGGGCAGGTCGAGAACCAGGTCGGCCTGGTGCGCGAGAGGTTCTTCACGCCCCGGCTGCGGTTCAAGAGCTACGACGAGCTGAACGCCTGGCTTCTGGATCAATGCATCGCCCACGCCAAAGCGCATCGTCATCCGGACCTGAGCGAGCAGACGATCTGGGAGGCGTTCGAGGCGGAGCGGCCGAAGCTCGTTCCCTATACCGGTCGCTTCGATGGGTTCCACGCCGTGCCCGCCTCGGTCTCCAAGACCTGCCTGGTCCGCTTCGACAACAACAAATACTCGGTCACAGCGAGCGCCGTCGGCCGACCGGTTGAGATTCACGCCTACGCCGACCGCGTCGTGATCCGCCAGGACGGCAGGATCGTCGGCGAGCATCCGCGCGCCTTCGGCCGCGGCGCGACGGTCTACGATCCCTGGCATTACGTCCCGGTGCTCGCCCGTAAGCCGGGCGCTCTCCGCAATGGCGCTCCCTTCAAGGCCTGGGTGCTGCCGGCCGCCATGGAGCGGGTGCGGCGCAAGCTGGCCGGGACCGACGACGGCGATCGGCAGATGGTCGACATCCTGGTCGCGGTGCTCGCCGACGGGCTGCCGGCGGTCGAGGCGGCCTGCGCCGAAGCGCTCGCCCACGGCGTCCACTCCGCCGACGTCATCCTCAACATTCTCGCCCGCCAGCGCGATCCCGGGCCGCCCATCACCATCGTCACGCCGGCCGGGCTCACCCTGCGCCATACCCCGGTTCCCAATTGCGCCCGTTACGACACCCTCAGGAGGACCCTCTGATGGAACGCACCCAAATCTTCGACCTCATGGGCGAGCTGCGGCTCTACGGCATGAAGGCTGCCTTCGATGACATCATGGCGACCGCCGTCAAACGCCAGCACGAACCCCAACGGGTCGTCGGCGACCTGCTCACCGCCGAGATCAGCGAGAAGCAGGCGCGCTCGATCAAATACCAGCTCACCATCGCCAGGCTCCCGCTCGCCGAAGATCTCGCCGACTTCAAGTTCGCCGGCACGCCGATCAACGAGACCCTGGTGAAAGACCTCGCCGGCGGCGGCTTCATCGCCCAGCAGCGCAACGTCGTGCTGGTCGGCGGAACGGGAACCGGCAAGACCCATCTCGCCATCGCCATTGCGCGAAGCTGCATTCGCGCCGGCGCGCGCGGTCGGTTCTACAATGTCGTCGATCTCGTCAATCGGCTTGAAACCGAAACCCGCAACGGCCGGCAGGGCAGGCTCGCCGATCACCTCACCCGCATGGACTTCATCGTCCTCGATGAACTCGGCTATCTGCCCTTCGCCCAGTCCGGCGGCCAGCTCCTCTTCCATCTCGTCAGTCGGCTCTACGAACGCACCTCGATCATCGTCACCACCAATCTCGCCTTCGGCGAATGGCCGAGCGTCTTCGGCGACGCCAAGATGACCACCGCACTGCTCGATCGCCTCACTCACCACTGCGACATCGTCGAGACCGGCAACGACAGCTGGCGCTTCAAAAGCCGCGCCTGACCACCGCAAGCCGCTCGCTCGCTACGGCGCTCCATGAAGGCGCGCTCGCTCGCGGCTTGCTCCCCTTCTCCTGTCCAAAGGGGGTCCCTTTTGGACGCCGATCAGGGGTCCCGATTCAATGCCGATTGACACCGCCGCCAGCCATCGGCCGCCTTTGCGCTGTTCGTCAATGCACTGCGCTACCGGGGCTAGAGCATTTTCCGGCGAAGTGGGAGCCGGTTCGCCGCAGAAAATGCGACCACTAAAAAAACTAGAGCAAATTCCGATTCGATTGGAACGGAATTCGCTCTAGTCGTTCCAAAGCACACGCAACCTATTTCAGGCCTTTCACCTGATCGAGGGTGAACACGACGTTCTGCTGCTCCCTCGATTTGTGGCGGGAAAGGCAGCCTTAGCTGCAGCCTGAGAGGTCAATGCTCAGGGTGCCTTGGTCTCCAATTAGAAGTTACCGAAGCCGGGGTTCGACATCCTCACTGCTACACGTCATAGGGCCGAAACGCGGCCACTGCGTCGCCTCGCTTATAGGTCGTCGGATCGGGAACGGCGCAGTAACTCATGCTTCCGCACATTTCCTCGACTGAGACATAGCCGTGGATGTCGAGCCACTCGTTCAGAGCAGTTAGCATTTGATGCGCGTACTCCAGGCCGTTCTGCAGCAGCGCGGAGGCGGTGAAGGCCACGCGCGCGCCCGTCATGATGCATTTCACGATATCCCGCTCACTGCGAATGCCGCCAGCGACCGCGAGGTCCGCACCGACCTGACCGTGCAGAATAGCTGTCCAGTGCAGGCGAACGCGCAGTTCGTCCGGCGCGTTCGCTTTAAGGGACGTGATGATTTCGCGGTCCTCGATATCGAAATCCGACTCGCAAACGCGACTGAACAGGACCAGCGCATCAGCGCCGGCCTTGGACAGGCGAAGGCCGAAATTCGCCGGCGCGGTGAAGAACGGCGACAGTTTTACCGCCAGCGGCACGCGCAGCGTTTTCTTGATATGCGAGACAAGCTCCAGATAACCTTTTTCGACCTGCTCCGCCGATTGCCTCGGGTCGGTCACGATCGAGTAGACGTTCAGCTCGATTGCGTCGGCGCCCGCCTCTTGCATAAGCTTTGCATACTCAACCCATCCCTCCCGGCTTTGGCAGTTCAGGCTCGCAATCACCGGGATGTCCACGCGTTTCTTGGCGTCGTGGATCAGATTGAGATAGCGGTCCGATCCCGGCTTGTAGTTCTCCAGATTGGGAAAAAACCGAAGCGATTCGTAAAAGCTCTCGGCGCCGCGGTGGAAGTCGTCATTGACTCGCATTGTTTCATTGCCAAGCTGCTCTTCGAACAGCGACGGCAGGACCACCGCCGCGATTCCTTGGTCCTCAAGCCGCGCGATGTTCTGGGCAGACTCGCAGAGGCGGGCTCCCGACGCCACCAGGGGTGCTTTCAGTGTCAGTCCCATGTACCGGGTTTTCAGGTCGCTCATCTGCGTTTCCTCCGCTCAAAGCTCCGCCTTTCGCTGTTCGCTGTGCGAACGCGTTAACGAGTTGGCGGACGTCAGTTTGATCGTCCCCACCAAGGGATGACCGAAGATCAAGGATCGCGCGGAAGTTATGCGCGACACTCCTTGGTTGCTTAACTATAAGCTTGCCCTATGGGCCTCAATCAGTAAATTTGAATTTGCTGAATACTGGGTTCAGGGGCGCTTAATGCGAAATATTACCCTTAAGCATCTGCGGTTCGCGGCAAGCGCGGCGCGCCTTGGCAGTTTCGCGGCCGCCGCGGAAGCCAACAACGTGACGCCTCCCGCGGTGACAATGCAAATCCGGCAACTCGAAGAGGATATCATCGGTTTGCCGCTTTTCGATCGGACACCGCGCGGACTCGAGCCGACACCGGCCGGGCAAGAGGTCCTGCTCGCCGCGCAACGAATCGAAAATGCATTGGAGGAATGTCGCGAGGCGCTGCTCGCTTTCCAATCGCTCGACGCCGGGCGCGTGACCGTCGGGGTGGTGTCGACGGCGAAATATTTCGCCCCGCGCATGTTGGCTGCTTTTTCCCGCTTGCATCCGAAGATCGAAGTCAAATTGGTCGTGGGCAATCGCCAATATATTATTGAGAGGTTTGAGGCCGGGATATGCGACCTGTGCATTATGGGGCGTCCCCCGCAAACCGCCGAAGTCGAAAGCCATTTGCTCGGACCGCATCCATATTTCTTCGTCGCGCCGCCGGATCATCCTCTCGCCAGTCGCGCCGACCTTCCGCCGAGCGCGCTTGCCGGCGAGATTTTCCTTGTGCGCGAACTTGGCTCGGGAACGCGGCATTTGATGGAGGCTTTTTTCTCAAAAGCCGGGATAACGCCCATAATCGGCATGGAAATCGGCTCTAACGAGACGATCAAACAGGCGGTGATGGCCGGTCTTGGGCTGACCTTTATCTCGGCCCACACGTGCGCCGCGGAAATACATGAGCGTCGCCTCGTTGCGCTCGATGTCATCGGGCTTCCGATGGTGCGTAACTGGCTCGTCCTGCGCCTTGCCGCGAAACGCCTCATGCCTGCCACGCGATCCTTGCGAGACTTTCTGATTGCCGAGGGAAGTTCATTTCTCCCGAGCCCGGTGAGCCCCTGAGTCCCTGAGCGGACAGATTCGAGAATCGCCCGTTTCGGATCGTTCGGAGCGGAAAGGGCTTGCCGGCCGGTACTTTGCTTGCGTCCTTGCATCGAACTTCACCCGAGACTGAAGGCCAGGACGACTGATCCGGACGGCGCGATCGGTCTGGATGAGAAGATGGGCGGCTCATATTTGCCGCGGCCGAAACTCTAAGCCACTCACCAGGCGAGGCGCACCGTGCCCGTGCCGGCATAGGTCTGCACCCGATCGGCGAATTCGCCGCCGAACTTGCCGAGAAGGGAAAGGTTATTGGCGAGCCGCACCTCCGACCCGGCCGCCCGGCGCAACCTCAAGGGAGACATCGTCGATGAGCGGGGCATCGAGGGACTGTCGCACCCGCGCAGCGTTAACGCAACCGATCGCGAAGCCGCCTAAATATGGACCAAGGACCGCTCCGCTCAGGCGTCACAATCTGAACCAATTCCGAAATCTGTCTTCTCGACAATCGCTTCCGAATATAATCGAGGACGACCGCATCCTTAATGACTTCGTTCAAACCGACAATCCTATCCGGCAATAGCATCTCCTTAGGAAAGAACTCGTCACGCATACGCTGAGTGATGCCTTCCGATACGTCGGAAATTTCGGAGAAGCGCTGGAGCGCAACAGGGTCCGAATACATCCAATCGATGGTTTCGCCATAGGCCTGCAAGAAGCGAACCAAACTATCTTTGCGTTTCTGTAAAGTGTTCGCATTCGTGATCATCACGCCAACGGTTTTGTTGCGGATCCGCGGCATGTCGTCCGCACGCGCGACAACGCGAATGACGCCCTGTTCGATTTTATCGACGCCGAACGGGGGAGCTGCCCAGCCAACATCAACCTCGTTGGCGCTCAGCCGCTCGATCGTTGCGGCCGGTCTGCCCGTCGCCACGAGTTTTACTTTCGGGCGAAGTTTCTTCATGAAATCGATTGCATCATATTGGCTGGATGACCCGTTCCTCTCGTAGGCAATGGTCTTGCCCGCGAAATCCTTGACGGTCTGAATAGGCGAGGACTTCAGCACGTACCAATAATTGAGGCTGCCCGCCATGGTCGCGCCGATGATCCGGATTGGAGCACCAAAGTAATAGGCTTGTATTGCGGACATGGTTCCTACGGCCAAGCCTATGTCCGCCTTGCCTGATCGAACGTCACTTATGATTTCTTTGACGTCCTCATGATAGCGAAGGTCGAGCACGATGCCATGTTTTTTGAAGATGCCCGCCTGCTGACCGAGCTCCGGTGCCGCTGACTCCCAAACGCCGTGTTGAGCGCCAGCAACTTTCAACACATCCTCCGCTGATGCCTTCGGCATCGACGTCAGACCCACCGCGGCAATAATAAGGACGAACTGAATAACATCCTTCATGCGGTTCATGCTCGGCTTCCTTCCACTTGACTGCTCCGAGCCGGACCATTGAACGCCGAACGACTTATCCGAACCGGGGCGCGCCCCTACTATATTCTCATCGTCGGCGCACGGTCATCGCGGAAACGATCTTCGGAAGTAGGGTCACTTCGTGTCGGCAATGAATACACCGTCCCATCCGGCGCGGGGAGGCTCGTGCCCGAGCCGTTCGATTCGATCTCCATAGATGTCGATCAGGGTGGCTATGCCAAATCGCTCGCAATCGCCGCGTGATTCTTCGAGGATCTTGCGGGCGCCGCGCCAATCCTGCTTGCGATAACAGACGAGAAATGCCGACCAGCGCTCCTGCAAAGTCTCGAATTCGCGGGCCTTCGCGAGATCATCGCGGCCGACCACCGTGTAGATGACTTCCGGCTCCGTTTTACCCTTCACTTGAATACGGTCGATCTCCAGCAAGGCAAACTGGCCCGAAACGGCTGCGGCGGTTCTTGATCCGATGATGATCGAGAGGCCATAACCCTTGGTCTGTCCCTCAAGCCGGGAAGCGAGGTTCACGCTGTCCCCCATCACCGTGTACTGAAACCGCAGATCGGAGCCCATATTGCCGACGGTGCAACGTCCAGTATTAATCCCAATGCCGATCTTGATCGGAACGAAACGAGGTCCGCCGGCGAAGGCCTCGCGCTCAAGCTCGTTATTCAACGCAACCACGCGGTCGAGCATGTCCAGCGCCGCATGGCAGGCGTCGGCTTCATGATCGGGATTATCGAGCGGCGCATTCCAGAACGCCATAACCGCGTCGCCGATATATTTGTCGATGGTGCCGTTGCGCGTCACGATCGCGTTGGTCACCGGCGTCAAGAAGCGGTTCATCAGCCTAGTAAGGCCCTGCGGGTTGTCCTTATAGGTTTCGGAAATCGTCGTGAAGCTGCGCACGTCGCTGAACAGAACCGTCATGACGCGTTCTTCACCGCCGAGAACAAGTTGCTTAGGTGATTTCGCAAGCCGCTCCACCAGGTTCGGCGACAGATAGTGGCTGAAAGCGGAGCGGATCCGCCGCCGGTCCAGCTGCTCGCGAAAATATCCGATCATGATCAGGCTTACGGAGACTGAGAATATGACGATCAGTGGAAAAGTCGCATCGAAGAGCATCTGGAAGTTATTGAAGGCGAGCCAGGACCCGGCGACAAAAACGGCTGCCGAACCAACGGCGATTACGAGCAGCGTTAGAGCACTTGCCAATGGTGCCACAAACGCGAGCACACTGCCGGCAGCGGCAGCGCCGAGCGTCTCGATCGCAACGGCGTAGTTGGGTCTGGACAGGAGTGTGTCGGTCAATGCCGACTCGAGCAATTGTGCATGCACCCCCACCCCCGGGATCGCCGCGCTCACCGGCGTGGTCTTGATGTCCGCCAAGCCGATCGCCGATGCGCCTATGAGCGCAAGCTTGCCGTCGAACTTGTCGGACGCCGCATTCCCCTCCAAGACGTCCTTTGCGGAGACATACGTTGCCGGGTTATGCGGCCCGAAATATACCCAGACGCGGCCGTTCTGATCCGTCGGCAATTCCAGCCCCGCCACGGCAACGCTACGGATTCCCGCTTCGTCGGTGCGGATCAGGATGGCGCCAGAGCCGGTAGCGACGCGGAGCATGTCGAGGGCGAGCGAGGGAACGATTTTGCCATCCGCCCTCATCACTATCGGGATGCGGCGGACGATGCCGTCACGCTCGGGACGAATGCTAAAGAGCCCACGTCCCGCCGCCGCCTGCTCGAGCTCAGGGAGGTTTCGTAATAGGTGCGGGAAGTCAATCAGGTATGGACCTGGATCGGCCCCTAGGGTCGCAACGCCCGTTTCCGGGTGCGGGCCCGGCGCATGCATAGCAATGGTGTGGGTACCTGATTGCCCGAGCACAACCCTTCCCGCGCCGATCGCCTGAGCAAAGAGATCGTCATTGCCCGGCAGGTGGGCGAGAAGCTCGCGCATTCCCTGATCGATGTGACGAAAATGCTTTACTGCTTCTCGGGGAGAAGCGCGATCTGGCTCAGGAAAAACGACGTCAAAGCCGACCACTACCGCCTGCATTTCGAATATGCGCGTCAGCAAGTCGACGAGGACGGTACGGGGCCAGGGCCATTGCCCGAGCGTGCTTACGCTGCTCTCGTCGATGTCGACGATGACGACCGGATTGGCCGCAGAGGCGCGCGGCTTGATGTTCTGATAGAGGTCGAAGCCCCGCAGCCGCAACTCTTCCAATGGGTAGGGATCCCAAATCCGGATGGGGATCAGCACCGCCAGAAGAACAAGGCCGAAAGTCCTGCGTGACGCGAGTGTTTGCGCCAGCCATAGCAGCCCGCTCTTCAGTGGAATCCAGGCAACACGGATTGGTGCCAATGCCTGCTGGCCTTTCCTCGACGCTATCCCTTTTCCCGGAACGTCCGCATCAGCTGGTCATGAAGAGGTTTAAGCAAATAGGATATGACCGTCCGATCGCCGGTTTGTATGAAGCATTCGACCGGCATGCCGGGAATGAGTTTGCGTTCGCCCAACTGTGCCAGCTGCTCGGGAGGAATAGAGATTCGAACGACGTAATAACTGAGGCCGGTGCGTTGATCTGAGCTGACATCGGCGGCGATTCGGGAGACCTTGCCCTCAATCTCGGGCGTAGTCGCTCGATTGAACGCCGGAAAGCGCAGCAATGTTTTTTGCTCGAGCTGTACCTGGTCGATGTCTTGCGGCCTGACTTTCGCTTCCACCGTCAGACTGTCGGTGTCCGGAACAATCAGCATGATCGTCTCGCCGGGACCGACCACGCCGCCCACGGTATGCACCGCGAGCTGGAACACGGTCCCGTCCTGCGGCGCACGAACATCCACGCGCCGTAACTGGTCTTCAGCGGCGATCTTGCGCTCGACGAATTCGCCTATTTTTGCGTCGACCTCGCGCATCTCCTTTGCGACTTCACTGCTTAGATCCTGATCGATCTGGATAATCTTAAGCTCGATCTCGGCAATCTTGCCTCTGGCCTGCGCGACAGCAGCGGTTAAGCGCGCCTGCTCGCCGTCCACCCGCGTCGATTCACGCTCCAACTGCGTGAGCCGATTTATCTGCACGAGGTTGTTCCTGAAAAGCTCGCGAACGCCGTCGAGCTCGCGGGTGATCAGCTCGACCTCGCGTTTCTTGGCGAGCTGCTGGGCGGTCATCCCGACGATCTCTTCGTCGAGTTGGGTAATCTGCTGACGCAACTGTGCCTTCTGGCCTGTACGCGAGGTCCGGCGCAGCTCGAACAGTCTTCTTTCGTTCCCGATGATTTCTGCGACTGCGGGTGTAGTCTTGCGGTCCTCAAGCTGCGGGGGAAAAACGACAGCGTCCGCGCCGTCTCTTTCGGCTGCAAGCCGCGCCTTGCGCGCCCAAAGCTCATCCAGGCCTTTGGTGATGATCGCAAGATTCGCGCGCGTTACGGTCTGATCGAGGCGTAGGACAATGTCGCCGGCCCGAACGTGTTGACCCTCGCGTACGTTCAACTCGCCGACCACTCCACCGGCCGGGTGCTGCACTTTCTTGACATTCGAATCGACCTCGATCTGCCCGGATGCGATCAGCGCACCCGAGAGCTCGGTCGTTCCGGCCCACCCCCCCACTCCGGCGGCGAGTATGACGAACACGGTCATGCCGGCGAGCACGTTGCGCCGGATGGATCGTCGCGTCGGTGAAGGCGCCTCTTGCAAGCTTAGGTACTCCCGGATTCAGGCACGACCTTGAGCGGCGGGCGCGCCGGCGGCTCGCGATGCAAAACTTTCGCAAGGACTTCGTCCTTCGGGCCGTAAGCGACCGCGCGCCCTTCCTTCATCGCGAGAACATAATCCACCCCAACGATAGCACTTGGCCGGTGCGCGATCACGACCACGATGCCGCCGCGCGCGCGGATGCTCAGGATGGCTTGAGTCAGCGCGGCCTCGCCTTCGGCGTCCAGATTTGAGTTGGGCTCGTCGAGCACCACCAGGAAGGGGTCGCGATAGAGCGCGCGGGCCAACGCGATCCGCTGTGCTTGACCCGCCGATAGCGCAGTCCCTCGCTCGCCGATCTGGGTATTGTATCCGTCCGGGAGGGTAACGATCATGTCGTGGGCGCCAGCAGCCACAGCCGCCGCCAGGATCGCTTGCGAATCCGCGTCCGGTGCAAAACGGCTGATGTTCTGGGCCACAGTACCGTTGAGGAGTTCGACGTGTTGGGGAAGATAGCCGATGTTGCGCCCGAGAATGTCGGTCGGCCATTGATCCAAAGAGGCGCCGTCCAGGCAAATCTTACCGCTGGCAGGCACCCAGTATCCGACCAACATGCGGGCGAGCGAAGACTTGCCCGAGGCATTTGGCCCGATCACGCCGAGGCCGTTTCCGTGCCGCAGCTTCAGCGACATGTCGCGCACCACCAACTTGCGTTCCCCCGGCGGCGCGACGCTGGCGTTCTCGACCACAAGGCTCGTTTGCGGCGCCTTTAGGGGCATCGGTTCCCAATCCTGTGGGATGGTCGCCAACAACGTCCGCAGCCGACCCCAGCTTTGACGCGCCGCCACAAAGCCGCGCCAATGGGCGATCGCGGTATCGACCGGTGCTAATGCGCGGGCGCTGAGAATTGAGCCAGCGATAATTATTCCCGCCGAGGCCTCATCGTTAATGACGAGGTAGGCGCCGACCGCGAGCACGGCCGATTGCAGCAACAGCCGCAATACTTTGGCGATGGCGCCCAAGCCCACCGAGACGTCGCTGGCGCGTCGATGGCTGCGAAGATAATCCTGGTTAACCTTGCTCCAGTGCTCGGCAAGATGTCCTACCATACCCATGGTGACCAGAGCTTCGGAATTGCGCCGGCTCATCTCCACAATGGCATTCCGCGATTGCGCCAGGCTCGCGGAGATGCGGGCCGGCTTGAGCGACAGCCATTCGGTCAAGAGGGTAAGAGCGATGAGGATCGACGCACCAATTGTCGCGGTCATCCCGATCCAAAAATGGAAGGCGAAGCAAATGCCGATATAGACCGGCATCCACGGCAAATCGAAGAGCGCTACCGGACCGACACTGGAGAGAAACGAACGGACGGTATCGAGATCGCGCATCGGTGCGGAGCCGTCGTTGCGCAGGCCCACGATCGCCGGCAGACGCACGATGGTCCGGTAGATACGTCCGCTCAGCGCCTCGTCGAGGGAGATGCCGATGCGCGTCAGGATGCGCCCGCGGATCAGATCGAGCGCCCCTAGAGCGGCGAACAGGCCGGCCGCCAGGACGGCGAGTCCGACCAAGGTATGAATGCTACGGCTCGGCAACACCCGATCGTAGACTTCGAGCATGAAGATCGCGCCGGTGAGCATCAGGAGATTGCTCATGCCGCTGATCAGGCCAGTGGCGACGAAAGCCCCACGGCATGAGGTCAGCGCAGCAGAAAGATCCGCGGCGGGACTATCCTGCAAGCGACGAGAGCCATGGTTGTTCCGATTCATCGGGCCTACTCAGTACTCCAAAACATCCAATCCGCACTCAGGAGACTTAGTTTTGCGCCGACGACATTCCATTCTGCCGAGGGCCATCGGAATTTCAGTTATCCATGCAAGAGAAAATCCGTCAGTAATTTGTGGTGTTCAGAGCCGGCGATCGTGACACTCTCGGCGGACGGCCCGATCGCCTCGGGCGATGCGTGGGCTGCATCGGCCAACACGTCGGAAACGGTCTGGACCACCGTCTGATCGGACTGCGCAATGATCTGCGCCGTTTCCAGACCACCTGTGCCGTTCTGACTGAACGTGGAATTGAACACGAACGAACCAGATGCATGGTTGCCAAGGCAATCCGAGTCGCCGGCCATGTGTATCCCTAAGTTTTCGGGGAGCCCGCCAAGATCATCGTTGCCGAACGCGGCCGGCGCTGGGTCGGACGGCGCGGGCAGGTCCGCGTGGGTCAGCCAGTGAGACGGCTGAGAATTGGCAACGCCATTGTTCGTGTCCATATGCTCGAAATCAAAGTGATCGCTCACAAAGTCAAGCGCGAACGCCGCGATTTTGCCGGCGTATCCGTCGAGAGTTGATGACAACGCCTGTTCTGCGTCAGCGATATGCGTGTTGCCGGTGTGGCCGCCGACGTCTGCAGTCTGACCACCATCGATTGCCGTGGTCACGTAGTCCTCTGGCGGATCGGCAATCAGCGTGCCGCCATCGCCGTCGCTCGTCAGGATAAAATTGGCGGTCGTGTACTCACCGTCCCCAAAGGTTATACTATCGACCGCCATCGTGACACCATTGGCCGTATCATCGACGGTAAGGATACCGCCGGTATTAAATCCAATGTTGTCGTGGTAGGTCCATGACGTCCCCACATCAAAGGTGATTCCCTTAAGATCAATTATATCCGAATTTTCTAGACTGGTGCCGGCAAAACCGAAAATCTGCCCCGTATAGGCCGTTGGGTTATCGAGCACCAGCGTGCCGAAATCATCCGCGCCGACGAAGGTGACATTAATCGACGCGGCAGCGGCGAATTCGAGCGTTGCGTCTCCGGTGATTAGCGCGCCGCCGGCGCCGCTGACCGAACCGTTAACGGTGACGTCTCCGCCGTGCGCCCAGAGCAGTCCTGCGTTCGAGACGTCGCTGTTCACAATCAGACCGCCGCTTCCGGTTGACTCGAGCGTGCCGGTGTTGATCACCACATTCGATCCGGTATCGATGATCAGGGCGTGGGCGCCGGTGGCGGCAATCGTTCCGTTATTGACCAACGTCATCTGCCAATCGCCAAGCTGGCCGGCGCCGGAGATCGTATTGTCCTCGTTGGTGAACGTGACGCCCGGAGCGGCGCCCGAAATCAGGTTGGCGTCGCTATCGGACAGCGTGAGGTGACCGCCGCCCTGGAGCGTGATGCCGTGTTGAATGAGTTCCAGCGTCGTCGCGTGTCCAGTCGAATCAAGCGCAATCGTTCCCGTATTATCGATGACGCCGCTCAGCGGCAGCAGGGCGCCGTCGCCGATGGTCATCGCCCCGGCATTGTTGGTGACCGGCGTCTGATCAAACACAAAGTTGCTTGCAGCGAGCGAATCCGCGGCGACGCCATCGAGCGTGATCGACTGCCCGTCGGCCAGCGTGATCACCGCATCGCCATTGGCGTCTGCAGTCAAATGACTTTTCACGTCATCGAAGCTGGCAATTCCCGCATAGCCGACGAGATCGATCTGATCATGGCTCGCATCGAAGCTGTAGATGACGTCTTGGCCGATCGGCTGCGAGAACACGAACAGGTCCTGGCCGCTTGATCCGGTCAGGGTGTCGTCCCCCGACCAGGCGAATATGGGGGACCCCGGCGCATAGGCCTCCACATTGTCCGCAATGATCTTGGTGCCGGTCGTTCCATCCGGATTGGTCCAGGTCTCCGTTACGTTGAGCACTGCCGCGCCAACGAAATCCGGAGATGACGTGACCGTCAGCGACTTGACGTCCGTTGTTTGGACCGTCCACGAGCCGTCGTCGAGATGCGTGCCCTCGTTCAGAGTCCAGCCCGACGGAAGGTCGCTGACCGTCACATTGATCGCGGTGGCTTCATCGCGACGGGATCGCTGAGCGCCAAGTTGATGGGCTCTCCGGCAATGCCTGCCGGTTGTTGCGTGTCGGCGACAGAGAAATGAAGCGTGCTGCTCGCCGTGTCGCCATCGTTGTCGACCAGCACATAATTAGCCTATCGGTCTCTGAGCTGAAGTTTGTCGGCGGCTGGAAGGTAAAGGCGCCGGTCGTCATCACCATAGCGAACTCACCGCCGACGGCGTTGGTATCGGTGTCGACGGTGAGCGTCTTGGTTGTCGGATCATAGGAGAAGCTGGCGCCGCCAGTCGTGATGCCACCCGCTCCATCGTTTGCCGACGGGTCGAAGGTGTAGGTAACGCCATCGACCGTGATCGACTGCACAAACCCGCCGTCGCCCCCAAACGAGTTGGAAGCCGTACCTCCGCACCGGTGAGGACACTTGCTGTCAGCGGCGGTATGGTGATGACGAGAGCGTTTGCGAGCTCGCTCAGGTCGGTGACGATGATCGGCGTATTGGCAGGTAGGGTATCCGATGCAGGATCGAACGCGATCGGATCGAGATTCCGTCGGCGTCAAGACGAACAGGAATTCCCAAAGCAAAGGAAACGATATTGTTGTTCGCGAGGAACGTCCTCCAGACATCTCGTTCGTTCGGCTGAATTCCGTTCAGTAACTGTGTTTCGTCAATTTGCGGCCAATCGGTATTCGCGGTCGGAGCGCCGTCGGATATAAAATACGACACGTTTTGCGTACCGGAGCCGGTCAATTTGCCGGGGTCTGCAAATGCCCCCATCGCGGTGAGAAGCGCGGCCTCATAATTTGTGCCGCCGCTGGGCTGAAAGGATCCGAAATCTGGTCTTGGCGTCATCGACATTCATCCAGACGTTGCCAGACCGCGGTGCCGGTGCCCGTGAACGTGACGATCCGCACCATCACGTCGCCACGGGCGTCGTACTGCTCCAAAAGCTCGGTGACCGCCGCCTTTGCCACGTCGAGCCGCGTGAGGTTCTGGCCCCCGGACCCGGTTAATCCCGAGCTGTCGTTCATGCTCCCGGACAAGTCGAGGATCAGCATGACGTTGGTCATGCTGTCGGTCGAACTGATCGGCACCTCGACCGGTTCAGCCTTTGGAGCGTCGTCGACCACCTTTACGATCAGCGTGTCGCTGGCGCTCGAACCGTCGGTGTCAGTCAGGACCACCGGGATGTTGTCGAGCACGTCGTCCGAACCTGGCGCCAGCGCGTTGTGGCTCAGCGTGTAGCTGTAGCTCACAACCCCGGTTCCCAGATCGATGTTTGTGATTGTAAGCGCGCCGTAGGTCGTCGCGATTGCCGAGCCGGGGATCGTTACAGCCCCGTTTGTCACTACCGGCACCCCGCCGATTGTCAGATAATCAAAACCGTCCGGCGCGCTGACGTTGAACGTCCCTGTCTGCGTCAATGCCGCAGCGTTCGGGGAGGAACCATCCGTGAGATTGGCCTCGTAAACCGTCTTGTCGCCGCCCGTTGCACCAATACCGCTGATCGTAACCTCGTCGTTCACGCCGTCGACCGCGACCGTGAAGGTCCGCTGGGCCGAGAGCGAACCGTCCGACACGGTAACGGTGAATTCGTCAGTCGTGGAAATCGGCGGCAGCGCCTTGATCGCCGCGTCGTTGGGAACAAAGGTATAGTCCCCAGTTGCACTGTTGACGTATAGCGTACCGTAGGCGCCGGTCCTCGAGACGTCATACGTCTCTTCACCCAGTACCGTACTGCCGCCAGTGATCCCGTCGACAATTCCGTACGTCAGTGTTTGGGCGGGAAGGTCAACATCAGCCCCAATCAACGTGCCAGTCACAGCGGTGAAGTGGGTGGACGTCGACGTGTCGGTGTAGATCGGCCCCGCCACTGGCTGAAGCGTCGGCGCATCGTTCACGCCATCGATCGTGACCGTGAAGCTTTGCTCGGCCGAGAGCGAACCATCCGACACCGTGACGGTAAATTCTTCAGTCGTGGAGACCGCCGGCAGCGCCTTGATTGCCGCGTCGTCGGGAACGAAGGTATAGTCCCCGGTTGCACTGTTGACGTATAGCGTGCCGTAGGCGCCGGTCTTCGAGACGTCATACGTCACTTCATCCAATACCGTACTGCCGCCGACAATCCCGTACGTCAGCGTCTGGGTGGGAAGGTCAACATCAGCCCCAACCAACGTGCCAGTCGCGGCGGCGAAGTCGTTGGACGTCGACATGTCGGTGTAGGTCGGCCCTGCCACTGGCTGAAGCGTCGGCGCATCGTTCACGCCATCGATCGTGACCGTGAAGCTTTGCTCGGCCGAGAGCGAACCGTCCGACACCGTGAAGGTGAAAGTGTCGGTCGCCACAGTTGCCGGCAGCGCCTTAATCGCCGCCTCGTTCGGAACGAACTCATAGTTCCCAGTTGCACTGTTGACGTATAGCGTGCCGTAGGCGCCGGTCTTCGAGACGTCATACGTCACTTCATCCAATACCGTACTGCCGCCGACAATCCCGTACGTCAGCGTCTGGGTGGGAAGGTCAACATCAGCCCCAATCAGCGTGCCACTCGCGGCGCTGAACGGGCCGGGCTCCGACATGTCGATGTAGGTCGGCCCTGCCACTGGCTGAAGCGTCGGCGCATCGTTCACGCCATCGATCGTGACCGTGAAGCTTTGCTCGGCCGAGAGCGAACCATCCGACACCGTGACGGTAAATTCTTCGGTCGTGGAGACCGCCGGCAGCGCTTTGATTGCCGCGTCGTCGGGAACGAAGGTATAGTCCCCGGTTGCACTGTTGACGTATAGCGTGCCGTAGGCGCCGGTCTTCGAGACGTCATACGTCACTTCATCCAATACCGTACTGCCGCCGACAATCCCGTACGTCAGCGTCTGGGTGGGAAGGTCAACATCAGCCCCAACCAACGTGCCAGTCGCGGCGGCGAAGTCGTTGGACGTCGACATGTCGGTGTAGGTCGGCCCTGCCACTGGCTGAAGCGTCGGCGCATCGTTAACGCCATTGATCGTAACCGTGAAGGTTTGCTCGGCCGAGAGCGAACCGTCCGACGCCGTGAAGGTGAAAGTGTCGGTCGCCACAGTTGCCGGCAGCGCCTTAATCGCCGCCTCGTTCGGAACGAACTCATAGTTCCCAGTTGCACTGTTGACGTATAGCGTGCCGTAGGCGCCGGTCTTCGAGACGTCATACGTCACTTCATCCGTATTGCCGCCGGTCGTCCCGTCGACAATCCCGTAGGTCAGGGTCTGGGCGGGAAGGTCAACATCAGCCCCAATCAGCGTGCCGGTCACGGGGGCGAAGGGGTTGGACGCAGCCAGCGCGCCGTTGGATTCAACGTCGTCAGGGTAGGTCGGCCCTGTCACCGGCTGAAGCGTCGGCGCGTCGTTCGCGCCATTGAGCGCAAAAGTGATGGTCTCCTGAGCCGAGACCGTGCCGTTCGACACCGTCAAAGTGAAGTTTGCAGCCGTAGGCGTCGTCAGCGCGTTGATCGCCGTGTCGTTCGGAACGAAGGTGTAGGCCCCCGTCGTGCTGCTCAGATACAGCGTGCCATAGGCGTCAGTCAGCGATTGGTTGTAGCCGCCGAGCGAGTTGTCCGCCGTCCCGCCGGCAATTCCGTAGGTGAGTGTGGCGTTGTTCGCCGCGGTCGCCGACAGCGCCCCGTTCACGGGGGTGAAGAGGTCGAGCGCCGACGTGTCGATGAAGGTCTGTTCCGCAACCGCGGCCAGTATAATCGTCGCGGGCGTAAAGCCGATCGCGGGGCTTTCTACGATCGTGGTCGGGACTACGGCCGCGACCTCGGGAACAGACGCAGCCGCAACCGCGACCGGTATCGTTGCGACTCGATCCGCCGGACTGAAGTCTGAGTTGATAAGATTCGTCGGCGAAACGAGAGACACGGTTGAAATGCCGGGTCTCGAAAAGTCAGATATCGTCTCGCTGCTTCCTAATGAGGCGTGCTGCTGACGTTGGATAAACAGGTCTCGTTGCCCGTCCCGGAAAATCGCAAATGTATCCCGCGAGACCTCCCCCAGTTCGTCCATTCGCTCGAAACTGTTGGTGACCTGCTTCACGTCTACGGTGGACCCCACTTTCTGGAGGACCACCGTCTTCCAAGGATCGTCAACGACAATAACCTGCGGGACTTGCTCCTTGGTCACCAGCTCGAAGGTGCCGTGGGGCAACTCGACCCGTCCATCATCGATGACGGGCTGATCATCCGCGCGAACCGCTTTGAGAGCGGCAAAGGTGAGTGCCGCCACCGCCAGACTGACGATCCCTCCGCCTCGCGATCCGCGAATCCTTGCGATTGGCGTGTCGATCGAAAGACCGCCCTTCGCCGCCTTGCCGGCCATGAAAGCGATGGCGCCTTTAGACAAAACGAACAGGGCTGAGCTTGAGCGAGCTCCATCGCAAGCAAATTCGCTCAACACCATCCGGGCGCAGGCGGACAGCTCGCATACGGTGCCGTCGCTAAAATGGATGCCGACGGTGCTATCCGCTCCGGTCTCAACTTCGTCGCCCGCAAAGACGGGATCGCCGACCTTGAGGTGAACGAGAATCGCGCCCGCGCGGGCAACGGTGAACGAGCCAACGATCGTATGGATGTGCCCGATGCCGCGGCGTGGCTGTCCCCACGGCGGCTCAGCGGCATCGCGCTCAAAATCATGCTCGCCCGGCTCGGCGCCAGCGCCATAAAACATCCTGACGTCACTCCAAGCACGCTGCCCACCGCCGGTTATCAACCTTACACTCAAAAGGCTGCGTAGCCCACGGGCGGCGTTGCAAAAATGAAACACCTGACGCCGCCAATCACACACATGTGAGAGGAACATCGCGGTACTGTATTGCCGTAGCGATCGTTTTAGGCCGTTACGGTGCCTCCAGGCATCTTGAGAACCCGTGTTGAGCTCCCGCTCTCCACAAAACCAAAATAATTGCGCGATATCCATGTGAAGAAATTCACACCATCCCATCTTATCCAGCTGTATCCGTATTTATGGGGAAAATCAGGCGAGAGGCCGCGAAGACGATGAGCCGAGCCGACGACCTGCACTCGATCACCCCGTTTCATATGGAGGGGCCCACGACTGTGTAATGCAACGAACCCTACCGATCCTTCGAGCCTTGAGCTTCTAATGGCGCATCGTTTGTGTAATAATATGACGTCATTGTGAGGACAATTATGCGTGCGTACAAGGTCGCCGTGGCACTAGCAGCCGGCCTGGCCCTGACCGGCCTTATCTCATTCGATCGGGCACGGGCGCAAAGTTCGGCTGACGAGTTTGAGGCCAAGGCCATCGGGAAAGTTGTCACGGCGAACGGTTCGGTTGCCATCGAACATACAACTCCTGTGGTCGTTCAGGCAGCCACCGGCGGCAATGGTCAAGCGAAAATCGGCGATTTCGTCTATCAAGGCGACGTGGTCCAGACTGGACCCGGGAGCGCGGTCGGCATTGTCTTCCTCGACGGTTCCGCCTTCAATCTTGCGAGTAATGCCCGCATCACTTTGAATGAATTTGTTTACGCCCCGAACCGAAGCACCAACTCGACTTTTTTCAACCTCTCCAAAGGAACACTTACTTTCGTCGCTGGCAAAATCGCAAAGACCGGCAAGATGAAAATCGATACGCCAGTCGCTACGATGGGTATCCGCGGAACGACACCCCGCATTGAGATTAGAGAAGACGGCAAAGTCACGTTTTCCACCCTTGTTGAGGAAGACAAGACCGCGAGTAATCCAGGACGACGCGGGCGCGTCGAGCCACCCTCTAAGCAGCGCGAAACCAAGGGCGACCAAACACCGGGCGGATCTCCGGCTGCGACGACCGAAAAGAAGCCCAGCTTTGAGATTTGCCGGGGTTGTTGAGCGAATCCATCCGGACCGACGAATTGGATGGCCATTTGATCCGCAGGGACGCTCAACACGCGCTAATATCCAAAGGAGTTCCCCCGGCTCTGCCGGGGTGGCAGTAGAAGTTTGACGTTTAAGGGGGTCCATCGACGAAGCTTCCGACTCGTGAGCCGCCAAGCACACGAAGGGGAAGTTCATCGATGGACGAATTTGAGAGCCTAAGCCACGCGAAATGGGACTGCAAATATCACGTGGTCTTCATTCCCAAATGTCGCAGGAAGACGCTGTACGCGGAGCTGCGGAGGCATCTTGCGGAGGTGTTCCGGAGATTGGCGACGCAGAAGGAATGCCGGATCGAAGAGGGACATCTGCTGCCGGATCACGTGCACATGATGATCTCGATCCCACCAAAATATGCGGTGTCGCAGGTGGTAGGATTCATCAAGGGCAAGAGCGCGATCCACCTGGCCCGGGTCTACGGCGAACGAAAGCGCAATTTCGTGGGCCAGCACTTCTGGGCCAGAGGGTACTATGTCTCCACGGTGGGGCGGGACGAGCAAGCGATCCGTGAGTACATCAAGAACCAGGAGGAAGAGGACAGGCGCCTGGAGCAGCTCAATCTGTGGCGCTGATCTGCCACCTTCAGGTGGCGCCTGAACCCGGGGTCGCGTCAGCGACCCCAACCAGCCGCTTTGAGCGGCTCACATCCTAAAGCCCCCGGCTTTGCCGGGGGATACTTACTTATTCGACCGTTTGAGCTTCGATGCGTTTCAGTCCATTAACGTGCACCGGGAAAAAGACTTCCTTCAATAGCATTGTGCTCGGACGAAAGTGCCCGCTCTCGGTACATGACGGCGGTGCCTCTGAACAGGCCTCGCGTCTAAGGTTCTTATGCACGTTTTGGCGAACCGGCTCCGCTCTGCGCCGCGGTGTTCTTCCTGCTCTGCTGCTGCTCGCGACTCCCGCTTCTGGGCAAACCGGAAGATTTAAGAACATCGAATTGTGCAATGCTGGCTCTCAAGCTGCTGCTGATTCAGTGATCACCGGCTGCACGGCACTTATCGATTCGGGCGCAGAGACAACGATGACGCTGACAATCGTCTATAGCAATCGCGGCAATGCCTTTATCCAAAAGGGGGAGTATGACAACGCGATTCGCGACTACGACCAATCGATCAAGAATGATCCTGAGTACGCGAAGGCCTTCAACAACCGCGGCGTGGCTTACCAAAAAAAAGGCGAACTCGACCTTGCAATGCAAGATTTTGAGCAGGCCATCAAGCTCGATCCGAAATACGCCGGCGCCTTTGTGAACCGGGCACAGGCCAACTTCGATAAGGGCGAGTACGACTTGGCGATGCGAGATTACAACGAGGCAATTCAGCTTGCCCCGGCGCTCGCCGCGGCGTGGAACGGACGCTGCTGGATACGCGCGATACATGGCGATATGCAAGCGGCGTTGGCGGATTGCAACGAGGCGCTTCGGTTGGCGCCGAACCTCGCTGCTGCCTTCAACTCGCGCGGCCTGGCCTATCTGAAGATGGGCCGGTGGGACGCGGCTGTTGCCGACTACAGTTCCGCGCTGCGGTTGAGTCCGTCGCGGGCAAGTTCGCTTTATGGCCGCGGTCTTGCCAAGCTTAAGAGCGGTCAAGCAGCTGACGCCAATGCTGACTTTTCCGCCGCCGCCGCCCTGAACCCCAAAATCAAAGACGATTTCGCGCGTTACGGCATCAATTGAATGAAGGTTCCGCGCCAGACTGCTCGGAAATTAGTTAAGCGGTTGAATGTAACGGGAAGGAAGTTCTCGCAACGAGGACCGCTCCGGTTGATGGGTTGATCGCAGGGCCATTCCTATCGTTGCGGGCCAAAGAGATTCAGATCGCGCTCGGCACGAAACACGTTGCTGTACATATTCGCGATCCATTGCCGGCCGCTTACCGTGACGCTCAGATAGCGAATTGCAGATTGAACATGGGCAGACACGCTCTGCCAATAGAATTGCGGATACAAGTCCACGAGATCACGGGGAGACGTATAGCCCAATTGCTTATTCATACCGGCTTCGTCAAATTCATAATACAATGCGTTAGCCTTTCGCAGATAGTGGGGATCGCCGAGCTGACCGATTAAATCGGCGGCGCGCAGGAGCGAGCCCTCTTCGTCTTCGCCATCATGCGTGTTTATTTCGACTGGAAACCTGGTGAATTCAATCGCCCGGGCGATTCTCGCTGCATCGAGTAGGTCGCTCCCGCCAATCCGATCCATCACGAACAGTTTGGAGCGGTCGACGTGATAGTGCAAAAGCGCTGCATCGGATGATCCGCGAGGCAACGTTATCTTCCGAGCATTTGCGTCGATGACGTAGCCGTCGAGTCCGTCCCCTTTGAGAATGCCTCGGACGTAGCCAATGTCGTGCATCAGGCAGGCGACGATCAGGTGTGCATAATCACCTGGGGGTGTGGGGACAAGCAGTGCCCGCCCTTTCATGATTTCATGGCCGGCCAGCGTGACCAGCATCGTATGTTCGACATTGTGGTAGAGCGCATCGCTATTGCCGATGCACTCGAGCGCCAGCCGGGCAACTGATGGAACCAGCTCGGTCAGGCGCGCGTGCGAGACTCCGAACCTGCGACTCATGTCCCCGGCGAGGAACGAACCCAACGCCTCCGCGGTCAGCTCAGGAACCGTGATCAAGATCGCCCCCAAAGCATGGTGTATCGTGCAATATTGGAGACCGGTTTTTCTTTTGGCAATCGCATATTGAAACATCGGACCCGCAACCCGCGATTGCATATCCGGGGGCTACGACGTGCGCACCAAATTGACTCCCAAAGGCTTGTTAACCGGCCTAATTGCTTTTGACCGCCTAATTGCGGTCAACGAATACATCTCTTTCGCTTAGGCACGGATAGCGCTTTTCAATAAGCCTACGAATGGCCTCGGACCGAGAAGGAAGGTTAATTTCGTAACGCCAAAAGTTTCAAGGGCAATACCAATGTGTTTGATCATGAGCCCAATTTTGCTCGCCGCTGCCGCTGCGCTGTGCACCGAGTCGTGCGAGAGTTGGGGCAGGTTCCCTTACGCCGCGTCTCCGTCGGATGCGGCCACCGCGTATTTCTGACGCTCGTCCGCAAGTAACTGCTCGGCACGTTTTAAGTTATGCAACAGCCGCTCACCGATCAATCGAAGGAAATAAAATCCAAACTCCGGGTTTTGAAAATAGAGCTCACGGACTTTGTCGTACGTGATCGCCAGCAATCGGCCTGATTTGATGCATTCGACGGACTGGGTTCTTTGAAAGCCAGCCGTTATGAGCCCCATCTCGCCGAAAACTTGACCCGGCTGAAGCTCAACCTCGATTTCGGGCACCAGGAATTTTCCTGTGACCACCAAAAACATTTCGTCCGCTGGATCTCCTTTGCGGAATACGATTTCACCCTGGCGGTACCTACGCTTGGTCATGAACGGCTGTAGCCAGTTTACCGATAGGTCGCTGCTGGCGGCGGAGCGGACCTTTTTGATGAGCTGTAGCATCTGACGAAGACGGTACGCATTGAGCGGCAGCAGCATGGAGTAAAGAAAGATCGCGGGAAACGAACCCGCTAAGATCCCGTAACATAAGAAAAAGAACGCGCTTGCTATGGCTGCTATCCGCAGCGGGATGACCGTAGGCATGGATAGTGATGCGATATAAAGCGATCCGCCGATCGCACCCATCACGTTGGCTAAGCTGATGAAGCTCGAGATGAATGACCAGCTGGCGTAGGAGCTCAGATCCATCATCTTCCTCCTTGATATGCAAGGCGTCCGCCGCCCCTTAGTGACTGACGCAGGAGGTTCACTGGTTAACTCGCTCGAAATTATCCTCGGCAGCGAAAAACGTTACGAATGAGCCCTTCGGCCTGATCCTAATTACTCCGGGACCGTTTCCACGTCCTGCAGCAAAAACCTTTGTACCTGTCGTCAATCGAACGCATGTGCGGGCAAGCAGCGCACCGGTGGTAAACGCGGCCAAGGACCTTTCATCGCCGGACTTGCGCAATCGCTCAGCTCGATTGAATTGACGCTCCGGTCGACAGGCTAATAAATCAGTCTTGACGACCAATTCGGTAACGCCCTGCGCCTCCTCCAGGCTTAGGAATATCAGTAAAACAGCGCTGATGATCCTCATAAACCGCCTCCAATGTTTGACCGTGCGTGCCCTATGAAAATGCTGATACGGCGCAGATATCAAAAGTGCGAGCGATGACACCGAGCGGGTTGCACGACGGGACCATGCCGACCACCGGCCAGCTGGTATTTAGACACCGGCGCTCTTTTCCCGACAGGCGACTTTTTCGAGGATTTCGCCGACAAACTCGGTGCTGATGAAAGACCTTGGGATCGGTATTGCGCGTGTCGACGTATTCCATGATGGCGCTCTTGAGGCCGGCGACGCTTCTGGGTGCAATACGCCGCGACGCACGCCGTTTTGGCGAAGAATCGCGCGTGAGGCTGCCCTCGAAGCTTTCGCCCGACTAACCGCCTTAACACTCATAACCGGAAAGCTATTGGCGCGGATAATGTGTTCGACTGTCAAGAGGTTAGACCCCCGCCTGGCGACCCATGTGTGAACTGCTTCACAGCAGTTTGCGCCAAGCAGCATCTCGTGGCGTCCTGTGCTCGTTTGATGGCCGTATCGTAGGCGAAATCGGATCGGGCATCTTTCGGCTGCAAGGACCCGGTTGATGTGATCGCCACCCCCGCCGGCGGCGTGGACAGGCACACAAGGCTGGGCTCGGTCGTACAACCTGACAGCGGCCGAAGCGCGCGCTCCGCTCGCGATCGTTGAAGGCGGCGCTGCCTTCTTGCGGGGCAGCGGCAACCTGAAGACGAAAATGATCACATGCCGCCCTTCGAAATTTGAAGAAATACTTTGGACTGGCACCGCCGCGTTTTCGCCAATGACGTTTGACAATGTGACAACGTATGGACGTTCGACGTGCGCTCATTCCAGACATTACAACCTTGTCACCACAAGGCGCTGCTGAGCGCGAAGCAAACCGACCGCGCAGCAACCAAAAGAGGCGGGCTTGTACGACGTTCAGACCATCCTGTCCTGGAAGGGCTCCACGGTGTACACGGTCAAGTCCACGGCTTCGGTCGAGTGTGCGGCCGAGGCGCTGGCCGACCACGACATCGGGGCGCTCGTGGTGACCGGAGCCGAGGGTAATAAGGCCGGGATTGTCTCAGAGCGAGATATTCTGCGGGCGCTGAGGGCGGAAGGTGCTGCCGTGCTCGCGCGACCGGTGGCTGAAATCATGACGTGTCAGATCACGACCTGCACCCCACGGGATGAGCTGGTCGATGTCATGGAGAGAATGATAGAAGGCAGGTTGCGGCACCTTCCCGTCATCGAAGACGGGCAACTCGTTGGTATCATATCGATTCGCGACGTGGTCAGGTCGCGCCTCGAGGAAAAGGAACGAGAAGTCACTGCCTTGCGGGAGCGCGTCGAGAAAGTGGAAAATCTCCTGCGTCAGATCCAGATCTCTCGCCTATGAGACCTAAATTCTTTGAAGACACGCCTATGGCGACACCATCAACACTGCGGCGCGGCTGGAAGCTGCTAACAAGCACCTCGGAACGCGCATTTGCGTTAGTGGCACGCTCGCGGCAAGAGTGCCGAACTTTCGGGGGCGATTGATCGGTGACCTTGTGCTGAAAGGTAGGGCCGAGACCATCCGCGCGTTCGAGCCGCTGCGGGTAGAACAATACGACAGCCACGCAAGCAGCAGCTATCTCAAGGCGATAAAGCTGCTGGAAGCTAGCGATGAACGAGCGATCGCTGCTTTTGCGGCGCACGTCGGAACGTGGCCCGACGATCGTCTCGCAAGTTTCCATCTCAAGCGGTTTTAAACGGGGCGACGGGCACGCGGATCGAATTGGGGCAGCAAAGAACTGCCATGGGGCATGGCCGCTCGAAAACCGGTTTCCCGCGCAGGCAGCGTTGCCGCATACGGACTTGGCCCAGGACCGCTACGGGTCATTCGCGACGTATGCTGGTCCTTTCAGGTCACCTACCGCTTTACCTCCGATCGCGACATTTCTGGTGCGTTCGAGCCCCACGAGATGGTGTTCGGCTCAAGCGGGAACTCGGTCGGTTCAACGAAAAGCTATGCCAGGTGCTGCCCCACAATAACGCAGCACACACCACTGCAGTGAAACTGCAGCAAGCACCGCTTCCAGGAGCTTTGCCCGAAGTTTTCTATGCGGTGTTTAGCGAATGTCTGCGAAGAAATAGCGTGCAGGAGACGCCCGGCCGTTGACGGCAAGATTAAGGGGCCTTACCCATGTCTCCGGAATAAACCGTCACCGATGTCTCTGGAATGGATCGCTCCGAAGTCCAATTGACTGTGCTTCTCTCAGCCCGCTGCTGCCACCGGCCTGCTCTGATCGACTATTCGGAGACCAATTTGCTGCGCGCACCGCGACACGCATCCTCTATCGATTGCTCCGACGCCATCCGTGGACCCTATGCCCGAAGCTGAGCTTCAAAAGACGAGGGCGTTGATAGAGCGATTGCTTGTGCTCGGCGCCTTTGCCTGTCTGTTGCTTGGCGTTGCGCTCATCCTTCGCCCATTTGTCACGGGAATCTTGTTTGGCAGCATAATCGTCGTTGCAACCTGGCCGATCCGCGAACGGTTAGTGCGAAATGGCGTGTCCGTCGGCCTCACCGCGGCCCTCTTGCTGCTCGCCGCGCTCGGGATAGTGGGCGTTCCGGCGATCGTTCTCGCGCCCGGACTGGCGGAACGAAGCGTTGACGGCATTCAGCGTTTGCAGGCGTACTTCGCCGGAGCGCCGGAATTGCCAAACTGGCTGGCCCAGGTCCCGTTTGCGCAGGAGAGCATCGCAGGCCTTTGGGCCAGCCTCGCGGACCCCAGCAGTGCCTTCCAAACCATCGTCAGGCCGTATTCGGCCGAACTTGGGAAGGTCTTCATCGAGCTTGCCCGCGCCTTCGCCGAGGGCACGTTCCAGTTCGTGGTCTCGCTTGCCGTCGCAGCAATGTTGTGGCTTCGCGGGGAGGCTTTGGCCGAGACTTTGAAGGATGTCACCGAACGATTAGGCGGGCCCGCCGCCAGCTCGGCTCTGCTTCTGGCCGCGAATTCGGTGCGCGGGGTCGCCTACGGCATCGTCGGCACGGCGGCGATTCAGGCGATTCTGATGGCGGCCGGATTGATGATTGCCAGCGTGCCTGGCGCCGGGTTGCTCGGCTTCATCACGCTGATCATCGCGCTCAGCCAGTTCGGAACCTTGTTGATCATCGTCTGGGGTGGCGCAGCTTGGTGGCTCTTTGACCAGGGAGACATTGGGTGGGCGGTTTTTGTGTCTGTCTGGGGCCTGCTCGTGTCCACGGTCGATAATTTCATCCGTCCATGGCTCGTGCGCTTTGGAGCCGAAATGCCGGTGATCATGATCTTCCTCGGCGTGCTTGGCGGATTTCTGGCGTTTGGATTTCTTGGTTTGTTTATTGGCCCGACCCTGCTCGGCGTATTCTACCAGCTGCTGCAGGCTTGGCGTAATCCTCCCGACTTTTCGATCGCGTCTCGCAACGCCGATGTCGAACGAGAAGCCCGCCAATAAGCGCCTATTCCTGATTCACGATTTGCGCGGGATCAATGTTTCAAGCGCCTGTTCGAACGAACTAGACATTAAACTGTGCAAGGATTAGGCGATGGCGAAGAACCTCGAGCCCGCCGCCTAAATCACCGAGATCTATACAAAGAAAGCTGCACCGTCTCTCTCCGCGCCTTACCATTGTGGCTGTGGGATGAAGACGAGCGTAGACAGCGGCGGCAGGGTGAGGGTTAAAGAGAAGGGCCTACCATGGCAGGGTGCGGTGGCTGCCATGACAGCGCCAGCGTTGCCGATGTTGCTGCCGCCGTACATGTCAGAGTCCGTATTCAACCGCTCCAGGTAGAGGCCTCCCTTCGGGACGCCCACGCGATATCCTTCGCGAACTACCGGGGTGAAATTGCAGACGACGACCGCGACATCGTCAACCGCGCGCCCCCTGCGGAGGAAACAGATGATGCTTTTCTCCCAGTCCGTGCAGTCGATCCATTCAAATCCGGAGGGCGCGCAATCGCGTTCGTGCAAGGCCGTCACCTGCCGGTACATCGCATTCAAATCGCGTACGAGCCGCTGTGTTCCAGCATGGAGCGGATCGGCAAGCAGATGCCAGTCAAGGCTTGCATCGTGATTCCATTCGGCCTGCTGACCGAACTCACAGCCCATGAACAGTAGTTTCTTGCCTGGATGGGTAAACATGAAGGCCAAATACGTTCGCAGGTTCGCGAACTTTCGCCAGCGGTCGCCGGGCATCTTCGCAAGTAGCGAGCCCTTGCCGTGGACCACCTCGTCGTGGCTGATCGGCAGAACGAAGTTCTCGGCGAATGCGTATGTTAGGCTTAGGGTCAGCTGGTCGTGATGGTATTTTCGGTAGAGCGGATCCCGGCTGATGTACGAGAGCGTATCGTGCATCCAGCCCATGTTCCATTTGTAGCCAAAGCCAAGGCCGCCAAGGTAGACCGGCCGCGAGACCATTGGCCAGGACGTGGACTCCTCCGCGATCGTCGCGATACTGGGAAATTGCTTGTAGAGGTGTTCGTTGACTCGCCGCAGGAACGCGATGGCGTTCAGGTTCTCGTTTCCACCAAATTCGTTGGGGATCCATTCACCATCGGCGCGGCTGTAATCGAGATAAAGCATTGAGGCGACGGCGTCGGCCCTTAGCCCATCGAGGTGATACTCATCGAGCCAGAACAGGGCATTATTGAGCAGGTAGTCCGCGACCTCGTTGCGACCATAGTTATAGATCAGCGTACCCCAGTCCAGGTGGCTGCCCTGCCGCGGATCAGCGTGTTCGTACAGGTTGGTGCCGTCGAACCAGCCGAGACCTTGTGGGTCCTTTGGGAAGTGGCCTGGCACCCAGTCGTTAATCACGCCGATGCCGGCCTGATGACAGCGGTCAACGAAATTGCGGAACTCGTCCGGCCGTCCATAACGGCTGGTCGGCGCGAATAGACCGAGCGGCTGGTAGCCCCATGAGCCGTCAAACGGATGCTCAGAAATGGGCAGCACCTCGATATGAGTGAAGCCCATTTCCTTGACGTACGGGATCAGGGTCTCGGCGAGTTCAGCATAGGTCAGATATCGGCGCCCTTCCTCGACGCTGCGCCGCCAGGATCCGAGGTGCACCTCATAAATGGAAACTGGCACATCGGTACTGATCGCACCTCCGCGGCCCGCCATCCACGCAGCATCATTCCATCGATAGCGTCCGAGGTCATACACGATCCCGGCTGTTCCCGGGGCCTGCTCACAAAAGAAAGCGAACGGATCGGTCTTGAGCGCCATCAACTCGCCGCTCTTGGCAAGGATTTCGTACTTGTAGAGCGCGCCCGCCTCGATGCCGGGCATGAAAATCTCCCAGACACCGCATTCCTTTCGAAGACGCATGGGATGCCGCCTTCCGTCCCACGCGTTGAAGTCGCCAACAACGCTGACCCGCTCGGCGTTCGGCGCCCACACCGCAAAACCGACGCCGGTGACGCCGTCGATTGTCATCGGATGCGCGCCCAGCTTTTCGTCGAGGCGCAGGTGCCGGCCCTCGGCGATCAGGTGCACGTCGATCTCGCCCAGGATCGGGGGAAACCGGTAGGGGTCGTCGATCAAGCATTCGGCGTCGCCATACTGGATCAACAGGCGGTATGGAAACGGTCCGCCCGGCGGCTCGATCTCACCCTCGAACAGGCCCTCCGGGTGGACGAGTTTAAGTTCCGAGACAATCTCGCGCGCCGCAGCGCGGGTGACGTGCACGCGACGGGCCCCCGGCTGAAATGTCCGAACGACCAACGCCCCTTTGCCGTTCCGATGCATGCCGAGAAACGAGAATGGATCGCCATGCCGACCCGAAACAATCCGAAGGACGCTATCGTCGGTTTTCCGCCGGGCCATGCCCACTCTGCCTTGCTGGTCAATGAAGATGCTGGAAGCGTCAATCCATATCAGTTGAGGGGCGTGACGTCGAACGCACGACCGCAACCCCGCCCATCCGTCGCCGCGGCCAACGCGAAGAGTTCCACCACGGCGCTGCGCTCAAGAGCTCATGAAATCCGAAGAGGCTGATTGCTGCGGCGATGGCGCGTTGAAGAGTTGGACGCGCTGATAAGCCGGACGGCGGTTGAGCAATTTCAATTGCGTGAACGACAATTTGTAACCAAGACTTCGCGCCAGCCCGTGCGACTATCCACGGCGGGAAGGGATTGCCGAGCGAGCGCGGACGATATGGGCACACTGCAGTATCGAAAAGCCTCGCGATACCGAACCGTGCCGATGATCCCGGTCGGTCCCCCGCACCCATAACGGTGGGCGCGACGGCCGGCGCTCGGTGCCTAATTGTCTCTTTTCTTGCGCCGCGGTCGTTCCTCGCCCTTCTTCTCGCCGTCACCGGCTAGGGGTGGTGGGGAGGAACTGCGGACTTCGCTTTGCCTGGGACGCTCCCTCAAGAGGAAGGTCAGCCGTAGCGCTGAATTCCAGTCTGCCATCACCGCCCCGCAAACCTCGCAATTGGCGACGGTTCGCTCCTGGACCTGTAAGTGCTGCACTTCGACTGAATACAGAGCTCCGCAGCTTTCGCATACGAAATCGCTGCTGCCTGCTATACTTTCCCAAGACTCCGCCATCGACAACTCCCAATCAACCCGAGCGTCAACGGATAATCTTCTGAGAGGGGAACCAGCTTCCAGCGCTTGGCGGCTGTTCTCGTCAGTCCTCTCGTTTAGGGAAAAGATTAGAGTGTTCCTAGGCGTAGGCCGATTACGGCCGTCCCTTTCTCCTTGCGGGCGCCGATGCTGTCTCCGGCGGCGAATTCTGCCCGCCTTGGCGCGTCTCATGCGCGAGCCGCAACGCCCTCAATCTCGCCGTCTTTTCGCGCAATGCGAGCGCATTAGCTTCGTATTCCGCCCACGCTTTCTGCCCCTCCTCGAGTTGCTTTTCTTTCTTCTTGAAGCTTGCTTCAGCCCGTTCTTGCGCAGTTCTGGTGCTGATCGTCAAACAAGTTCCTCCTGATGAGATTCCCTAGCCCGATGCCGGCCCTCCACCGGAGGCAGAAGCACCGTTCACATAAATATGGTGAGGCGGGTAGGCTAGCGCGAGGGGCCTCTGCAATTCCTTGGCGGTCGCCCGTCCTGACGTCCGTGACTCGCGTGAGCCAGGAAAACCATGGTGCTCGCTCTGCCTCATCACAGGGGCCCTTTTTTAGGGCACGCGCGAACGTTAGCGAGAACGCGGCTCTTAGAGCAGGTAGTGTCTCAGTCTTTGGGGCTTCTAGGCATCCTCGCTTTTCCATGCTTTGCCGTTCCGCACTTGCCGTTCGGCGGTTCCATTGGGAAATGCGGCTGTAGACCTATCCAGAACCGCGGTTTTGGCCCTTCGGGACTTTTCCTAACAGGAGTTTCTTGCATGTCAGATATCGTCCACGCATTTTTCGCCCGTCGCGATCGCGCCGAAAAGCCGCTCAACAAAGACGAACAGCAAGCCGACCAGTTTCAGTAGGGCGCTGCGTGGGTCGAGGCGGTTCTCGTGCCCGCCGTCAAACAGGCCAACGAGCAAATGCAAGGGTCGGGCGCGGCCTTGCGGCTCGATCTGAACCTCGATCATCGATCAACGAACCATCCGCATTGCGATTTTTGGTTCGTGCAGACCGACAGCCCGTCGGGCCAGGGCTATGACGGACCGAAATACTCGATCAACGTCACGGGACAGGGCGATATCTGGCTGTACAAATCCGGCGCCCCAGGACGCACTCTCAGAACGATCTCGGCGGTCGGTCCGAACGAGATCAGGGCCCTTGCTACGCGAGGCCGCCCAAGAATACGGCGCGCTCTATCGCGCCGAGTAATCGGCTTCTGCGGTTTTGCGACGGCGCTATTTCGCGCGAAGCCGAAGCCGCAAGATCTGTGCGCGGCTTTTTGAGACGGCCTCCTTGCTCTTCTCTATCTGATCCTTGTGAACGGCGCAGGCTGCGCCGGACCCTGAGATCAGGGCATCGGATTGATCGATCAAATCGCGTGAATCGGCGCAGAGCCGCTTCGTGTCGCGGACAGAATTCGGCTTTGCCATTTGCGCGCTCCTTCCCGCAGGCGGGAGCACGATCGGTCTCTCAGTCACCGGCGGCTGGATCAGATCCTCTGCCGATGATTTAGTAAGCCTACGCGAAACGATCGAAGTTAGCGAGAGAAAATGCCCGTATATTTCAGAAAACGCCCGTATATTTCGCTAAATATTCAGCGGGTCGCGCTATGCGGTTCCAAATCGCTTTCCTTCACGACGCGTTCGTGTGGCTCACGCACGCTCTTGATGCGATACTGCAACTCACCGCCTTCATCAGGGAGCTGCCGAACGATTTCGTAATCGCCCTGGGCTGCCCCGTAGCGGATGCTGCGGCAGAGGCGCACCAGCTGCCCGGATCGAAATTGATGTGCCATGTCTGCCTCCAATTTTTAATGCATCTTTGCGGCATGTTCGGCGCAGCCGCGGAGAAATAGAAAAGCCGCCCCTTAGCGGGGCGGCTTGAACGAATTCGTTTGATCCGAAACGGCATTGCCGTCGGCTTATACCGCCTGGATGTTACCGACCGCAGTCTTGCCGGAACGACGATCCACTTGCGTGTCAAAAGAAACCTTCTGACCCTCATTGAGACTGCGAATGCCGGCGCGTTCCAGAGCGGTGGCGTGCACGAACACGTCCTTGCCGCCGTCGTCCGGCTGGATAAAGCCGAAGCCCTTCTGATCATTGTAGAACTTCACGGTACCCGTCATCATTTTAAATAAGCCTTTCGCTGACGCTGATGCACTTGAGATCGAGACAAACAAACACGTGCCTCGAAGCTCGGCTCATCGATGTTTGGAGAGGGGGTCTGAACCTGCGCCCAGCGCTTAGCAGAGGCGAAACGGCCCGATCGTCCGGCCAAATGTCGATGATTGAAGGTAAGGCTCAAGCGCGACTATTGCAAGGCAAATCCGTTGACGCGGTTGGAGCGCGAACGCAGGCGATTGAGCGATGCGCCGCTTGTCGGCCAATTATCGCGCACGGCGACGAGGCGCATCGAGATGTGTTTCTTCACCGCTGCGCGTCCGCCTCACGGAATGAAATGAGGCGGTGCGTGGTTTCGTCCCACAAGGTCAACCGCACACATCGCAGGCTTTCTCCAAGAGTGATGCGGTTGATCCGCGCGACCTCGGGGTGGGTTCGAAGCGCTTGAGGCAAGCGGTAGAACGGAATTCGGCTGCACAGATGATGGACGTGATGCATCCCGATATTGGCAGTGAACCAGCGCAAAACAGCGGGAAGATCGTAATGCGAGCTGCCGTACACCGCCGCCTCGCGCACGTCCCAATCCTTATTATGAGCCCAGAACGTGTCGGCGAACTGGTGCTGCACATAGAATAGCCAGACGCCAATTGAGGCGCCGAGCAGCGTGATTGGCAGATGAACGAGCAAGAAAGGACCGAGGCCGACAGCCCAGATCATGGTGGCGCAGACCAGAGCAGTCGCGAAGTTTGTGGCCATCGCGCTGAGCCACGGCCGCCAGCCGTCGCGCATGAATCCGACTGGCAGCCGTTGCTGGAGCAAGAAAAGATAAGCCGGGCCCAGGCCAAACAACACAACGGGATGCCGGTAGATGCGATAGCGCAGCCGGCCCCAGCTCGACCGCGACTGATATTCGCGCACCGTCAGTGTGTCGATGTCGCCAACGCCGCGCCGATCGAGATTGCCCGAAGTCGCGTGATGGATCGCGTGCGCGCGGCGCCAGCAATCGTAGGGCGTCAATGTCAGCACGCCGATCACGCGACCGAGCCAGTCGTTCGCGAGCCGGCTGCGAAAGAACGCACCGTGACCACAGTCGTGTTGGACCATAAACAGACGCACGAGAAAGCCGGCGGCGGGAACCGCAAGCACGAGACCAATCCAGTAGCCGAGATCAAGCGCCAACCACATGATTGCCCAGAGCGAAAAAAAGGGCAGTATGGTTGTCGCGATCTCGACGGCGCTGCGTAGATGGTTTGGTTCGCGGTAACGCGCCAAAGCCCGCGCTAGAACGCCCGCGTCGTCCGCGAGCAGCTCGGTGCGAGGGGCAATTTGGCCGCCAAGTGACATCGTATCCACAATTACCTCGTGATTCACTATCGAAACGAAGTTTCTAGCACTTGATTCACTACCGAAACGAATTTCCAACACTCGTCGATCCGCGGATCGCTCATGGTTTCGGCGTCTCGCCCATCGCCAAGGAGCGGTTGCGACGACTTTACTCCACCGGACGCAAGTTCATCTTAGAAAGGCGTTCGAGTTCAGCGGGCGACAGGTCCCACACTTTGCTCTGGTTGGCGAGTTTTGCGAACATCCGGTAAAGCGAATTCCTCGCCGCCTGCACTACTTCGGTGTCATCGAAGTCGCGGCCCTGCAAATAAATCGGAATGTGAAAACCGATGGGACCCCGTTCGATATGAAACACGGCGCAAACTTGCTTGTCTTGCTCGCCTTCTTCGAAGACTTCAATGCGTGCTAGCGTGACCTTGAATTCGCTCATATGCTTCCTCCGCGGCGGATCGATGGCAACGCAACCTGCTGAGTGCGCCAGAACTCGATTGGCTGCGTCTTCTGAAGACATTGCGCTCACGAACCATCCGTGGGTGCATGCACGCGAGTTGACAGCAAATTGTTCCGCTGACGCGCCGTATGGTACGTTTCTCAGCGCAGCCAGTCCAGGAAACTAGACCACCCCACATAAATAAATCTTTTTCAAGATAGGGCTGGTTTTTTCGGTTATCGATAAATATGTCTTTGTTTGTTATGAGCTCATTCGATTACGCCGCCGAAGCGGAGCTGTTTTTCGTCAGACGCGCGAACAGTCGTCGGCAACCCCTTCGCTACAAACGGTTTGCGCAGGCCTCACTCGCCGTTCGCTTCGCCATCGAAGAAATTCGACCCGAGCTTTTGCTCGGCGCCACACTCGAAGTCGATGAGGTGAGATTCGACTGCGAGGGAATCCGCCGTCTGTATGACAGCGCGGACTATCCGTTGGCACGAAGCGCGTCGTCGGTGCCGGCATGAGCCGCTGACGCAGAACATCCGGCTGCAACTGTGGGCCCGATGTTTTCCGCTCCAGGCCCGTCTTAACTGGTTGATGTCTATTCGAATAAAAGGCAAGGCTCATGACGGATAAGCCAGTCAACCTTGATGAGCACCGTGGAATGGCCGCCCAGAAGGATAAGCCAATCAACCTTGATGAGCACCGTGGAATGGCCGCGCAGAAGGCGACCGAGCTTCGCCGACTGTTGTCGGAGGTTGCAGCCAATGAACAGGCGCTGCAGCGTTGGCAGGCCGAATTGGAGGCCCATTTGGTCGCGGCGCCGGCCGCAGACTGGCTCGAAGCAGCCGAAAAGGCGCGTTACCTGCTCGGCCTGTTTGGAGCAACGCCGGCCGCGCAAGACCCGCGCAAGCAGACACTGATCGCCGCCGTGCTCGCAGATTTCGATCGTCTTTCTGCGAAGAGCTAATTTTTGCCGTTAGCTCATTGGGGCAGGATGGCCGCCTTTGCATCGGGCGGGAAGGCCGGGTTTGCCTGAGCACCTCGTATCAGGTCGAGCGCAAGATTTAGGGCCTTGTCGTCCTTGGCTTCGGCTGGAACGTACGACTGCGACCCGCCCTGCTCCTCACCGTCTGCTTTGAGGTGGCCGGGCAGCGACGACTCGCCGCGCACATCGGCCGAGCCAGCCTTCACCTCCTCTGGCACTTCCTGCAGGCTCTCGATGTTGGGCACGATGCCCTTGGCCTGGATCGAGCGACCGCCCGGCGTGTAGTAGCGTGCGGTGGTGAGCCTCAGCGCTCCTTTTGCCGCGCCCCCGAGCGGGATAATGGTTTGCACCGAGCCCTTGCCGAATGAACGCGTGCCGAGCGCGGTCGCGCGCTTGTGGTCCTGCAGCGCGCCGGCCACGATCTCGGACGCCGACGCCGACCCGCCATTGATCAGCACGATGAGCGGTTTGCCCTTCGTCAGATCGCCCGGTCGCGCGTTGAAGCGCTGGGTCTCCTCCGCGTCGCGGCCGCGTATCGAGACGATTTCGCCGCGGTCGAGAAATGCGTCGGAGACGGAAATCGCCTGATCGAGCAGCCCGCCCGGATTGTTGCGCAGGTCGATGATGTAGCCGCGCAACTTGTCAGCCGGAACTTGCGCAGCGATGTCGCTCATCGCCTTCTTCAAGCCTTCCGTCGTTTGTTCGTTGAATTGAGTGATGCGGATGTAACCGACATCACCACCCTCTACGCGTGACCGCACCGGGCGCACGCGGATAATGTCGCGCGTGACCGCGACCTCGATCGGCTTGTCGGCGCCCTTTCGTATCATGCGCAACCTGATCTTGGTGTTAACCTGGCCGCGCATCTTTTCAACCGCCTGATCGAGCGTCAGGCCTTTCACCGTCGCATCGTCGATATGGGTGATGACGTCGTTTGCGCGGATGCCGGCCTTCGCCGCCGGCGTATCGTCGATCGGGGCGACGACCTTGACGAGACCATCCTTCATCGTGACTTCGATGCCGATGCCGCCGAACTCGCCGCGCGTCTGCACCTGCATGGCGCGGAAGCTTTTCGGATCCAAGTAGCTCGAATGCGGGTCGAGCCCGTTGAGCATCCCGCTGATTGCCCCTTCAACGAGCTTGGAGTCATCCGGCTTCTCGACATAAAATGCGCGCACGCGCTCAAATATGTCGCCGAATAGATCGAGGTGGCGATAGGTGTCGGATGATCCCGCTTTCGCGAACGCACTGGTCAACATCGCGGGCGGTTGGATGGCGATCATAGTGAGCGCGGCGCCGCCCAAGGCCCCCAAAAACACCAAAGAAGTTTTGCGCTTCATCTGCCGCACCCTCTTGTCGTTAATATCGCGCGCATGGCGACGGATCACAGACCGAGCCCGTCTTTCGGGAGCTTGTTTAGATTAGGAGGCGGCTGAGAAATCAGCGAACGCATCGCTCTCGATTACCAGTGAATTACCCACAAGGCGCCATAAGTAAGGCGCTGCTAACCCCCGGGACGATGGAAGGCGGCTCTCTGGGCGTGCATCCTTCCCCCAGCCGTGGCGTCTTGAAATGAACACATCTCTGCACCACATATGGCGTGCGCGACCTCAAGAAGGTCCTTGCGAGCCGCGTGTACGGATTCCGGTCACGGCGTCTGGCTCTATCTCAAGCGCTATATCATTGACAGCCCAGATCACGCGGGATGTCGTCACCCGGCCCGCGGCACGGATCTCAGCGCCTCTATGCGTTGAGAGCCGGTCTCGCGCCATTAGGAACCTTCATTGACTTCTTTCGATAATTTCGGCCTTACCGAGCCGATCATGCGTGCGCTGATCGACGAAAAATACCAAACGCCCACCCCCATTCAGGTTGAGACCATTCCGATTGCGCTCTCAGGGCGCGACGTTATCGGGATTGCACAGACCGGCACCGGGAAGACAGCGGCCTTCGCGCTGCCGATCCTGCAACGGCTGTCCGCCGAGCCACGCGTGCCGCAGCGTAAGACCTGTCGCGTGCTGGTGCTCAGCCCCACGCGCGAACTGTCCAGCCAAATCCTTGACGCGTTCCAAGCCTACGGCCGTCATCTTCGCATCAGTTCGACGCTCGCGATCGGCGGTGTACCGATGGGCCGTCAGGTGCGCGCGTTATTGAGCGGCGTCGACGTGCTTGTCGCGACGCCGGGTCGGCTAATCGATCTCGTGCGCACCAACGCGCTGCGCCTTAGCGACGTCGAAGTTCTCGTTCTGGACGAAGCCGATCGCATGCTCGACATGGGCTTCATCCACGACATCCGCACGATCGTGGCGAAGCTGCCGTCTCGCCGGCAGACCTTGTTTTTCTCGGCGACCATGCCGCATGCGATCGCCGAGCTTGCCGAGGATATGCTGAATTCCCCCGCCAAGGTCGCCGTGACGCCCACCGCCACGACGGTCGAACGCGTCGAACAGCAAGTCATTCATGTAGACCGCGCCGCAAAGCCGTCGATGCTTGCCGACCTGCTCGCCGGCACGCCGATCGAACGGGCGCTGGTGTTCACCCGCACCAAGCACGGCGCCGACAGGGTGGTGCGCGGTCTCGCTCGGGCGGGAATCGCGGCCGAAGCGATCCATGGCAACAAATCGCAGAGCCAGCGCGAGCGCGCGCTCGCCGCGTTCCGTAGGGGCAGCGTGCGAACGCTGGTCGCGACGGACATCGCCGCGCGCGGCATCGACGTGGACGGCGTCAGCCATGTGGTGAATTTCGATCTGCCCAATGTGCCGGAAACCTACGTGCATCGGATCGGGCGCACGGCGCGCGCGGGCGCGGACGGCGTAGCGATCTCCTTCTGTGACACCGAAGAGACCGCATTCCTCCGTGACATCGAGAAGCTTATCCGCATGACAATCCCGGCGATGGACCGACGGACCGCGCCGCGGCGGCAACGCGATCCGATGCACGACGGCCGGAAGGCGCGGCCGCATCCGGCGACAGCAATAAAGCAGCAGCGGTGCGACCGCAGCGAGGCAAAGCCGCCTTGGCGCGACAAGCGCGAACGCGCGCTGGCCGACGGCCCGGAAAACGGAATCGCCGATGTTGCGTTCATGCGGCGGGGCAACGAGCAAGGGCGCGTCGGGCGGCGCTGAACGAGTTGCTGCGTTACCGTCGATCGGCGGTTCGCCGACCGACTGTAGGGAAACTGCTGCGCCGATATCGAGCCGAAAAGGAAAAAACAATGGCGAAGGAAGAACTCATTCAATTTGAAGGCCTCGTGACCGAAATCCTGCCTGATGCACGCTTCCGCGTTCAGCTCGACGCCGGGCACGAGATCGTGGCCTACACGGCCGGCAAGATGAAGAAGTTTCGAATCAAGACGCTGGCAGGCGATCGCGTCACCGTCGAGATGTCGCCCTACGATCTTGAAAAGGGCCGTCTGATCTTCCGCCACAAGGACGAGCGTGCAGGCACGGCTCGCAGACCGCCGGCTCGCAGCCAATTCCGCCGCCGCTGAATAAGGTGGACAAACGAAGGCTTTCGAGGTCGGCGCGGGGGGCATGCAAAAGAGGTTCGAACATTGATCGCGAGATGAATGAGCGAATCGAAGCCGCCTGAGCGACGAGAGCGTCGGAGAAAGGACCGAGCCATGCGCATCTACGTTTTTAAGTCAGAGACCAGGAAGGAGTTGCACGCCTTTGCGGGGGACGCGGGCGGCGAGAAGCTCCCCAAGCAGCATGGTCCGTGGACCGTAACCGGCGTCGTCGCTGAGGATCGCGCTCCGCCTCATGGATTCTCTCGCGACGCAATCGAGAAAGCGATCGACGCGGAGGGGTTCCAGCTCTGGCGCGTGCGTGACAAGGAACCGGCGCGGGTCTAGAGAAGCCGCCGAACTGATTATCCTCTGTCGCGCTACTGTGTTCTGGTCCGCCAGTCAGAGCGGTACTTTTCGCTGCCTCGGTGTGCGACCGACTTCGCATCATGAGCGCCCTCAAGGAGTTCGGTCTGCCCGCGGCCATCCGCACCGACAAGGCGTTCCCTTCGCCCGCCCCAATGCTTTGTTCAACCTCTCCAAGCTCTCGGTCTGGTGGCTGCGGCTCGGCATATCCAACCGTGCGGGGCCATCGTCACTGTGCCAATCCTGTCAGGACTTCATCATTGCTGCGCGCGGATATTACGTTTTGATGTGCGGCTGATCGTGCAGGACCACGTTCAACAGCGAACTATGGACCCGTATGCCGCCGTTGTAATCGATGAAGCCCAAGTTGCGGAACTTGTTCATGAAAAAGCTGACGCGGGAGCGCGTCGTGCCGATCATGTCGGCAAGCGTCTCCTGGCTGATCTTGGCGATCAGCGGCTCCGGTTTTCCTTCCTTGCCGAAATTCGCCAACAACAGAAGCAGCCGCGCGAGCCGCTTCTCGCTCGAATTGAACAGTTGGTCGACCAGGTCAGCTTCCACGCGGATGGTTCGATTCAGCAGGTGAGCAATGAAGATCCCAGAAAAGGCCGGATCGGTTTGGATCAGCTGAATGATGGCGGATTTGTCTAATCTCACGATGGTGGACTCTGTCATCGCCGCGACTGTCGCGAGGCGCGTCGCCTGTCCGGCCAAGCAGGCTTCGCCGAAAAAATCGCCGGTGGCGAGCAGCGCAACGACAGCCTCTTTCCCTTGCTCCGAAACAACCGTAACCTTCACCTTGCCCTTCTGGATGTAGAAGACCGCGTCCGCCGGGTCACCTTGGGAAAAGACAATCTGTTCCTTGCCGTACTTCGCCACGGTGCCGCCATCGCCGACTTTGGCGAGAAAAGACTTCGGATCAAATGAGGGTGTCGGTTCGAACGTCATGGCGATGTGCCCTGTCTTCGAAGGCCGTAATTATGTATTCGAGATAATATATCAGCCTGGGCCCGGGCATTGCTTTGGATCAAAACCAGCCTCCACGGACCTCGAGTTCGTACAATCCTCGCCATTTTTCAAAGGGTTGGAGCCTTGGCGTGAGCTGCCTTCGGCGGATGCGCCGTTCTCACGCTCACGTCACCGGCGAGCTGGGGTTGCGGGAGCACACGTGAGCAATTTTATACAGCGTGCCGAAGTACCGGATTGTAGAACAACGCGTGGCCATCAGTAGCGTGATCGCGCGGCGTGTTTTTTTGGGAGGCGTTATGCGCACAGGGGATAACCGCGGCCGATTTCAGGAAGACAGCATCACGGTCAGAATGAGCGTCCGTGGCCCGCATCACCGGCGCGTCGTCGGCGGAATTATCCGGAAGTTACGGCGTGCCGGAATATCGTGCGTCGTCGTCGAGAGGGCGGGCGGATCAACAAGCCTGGGTGCCACCGGGCGTGCTGGGGTCGTCGATTGCGGGGCGGGTGGGCGTGAGGCCCGCGCAGCTGATCCGGAGTTTGAGCTGCGTGATCGCCCTATCGCAACAAACGGGAGGAGTGCCGGGTTGGGAAGAGGCCAACTGCGCAGTTGACGTTGGATGCTGACAATAGGGGTGCGGGACTAGTACCCACTATTTTTGAAGTGTGAGTCGTGATTAAGGATGCATGAGCGGCATCCCTGAAGCGACGTCAGCCCTCCGCGAGCTGCGTGATCTCATCCGACGAATGAGCGGCGAAAATTCCTTATGGGGCGCTCCCCGGATCCATGGTGAATTGCTCCGGACTATCCTGGAGCGGATGAAGTCCAGATTCCTTGGCAGAAGCCGGTAGCAAAACGGCGCCGTGAAATCTTTCGAGAAAACACAGAACTTCAAGAAAACACAGGAACCAAGCCGTGTCCGCCAATGATTGCTCCGATGCAGCGCACGCAGTGCTCGACGGCGAATCCGATGACATCGTCTATCCTTCGGCAGTTCCCTTCTTGCTGGCGCATCTCGCTTGCTTTGCCGCATTCTGGACAGGGATCAGCTGGAGTGCCGTCGCCATTTGCGTCGCGCTCTATTGGTTTCGCATTTTCGCGATTGGCGCCGGTTATCATCGCTATTTCGCGCATCGCGCCTATGCGACCAGTCGCGCTTTTCAGTTCATTCTTGCCGTTCTCTCGCAAAGCACAGCGCAGAAAAGCGTCCTGTGGTGGGCCGCGAAGCACCGACACCATCATTTACACTCCGACACCGAGCATGACGTTCACTCCCCTCGGCACAGGGGCTTCATCTATAGCCATCTGGGCTGGATCTTTGCTCGCAGACACGATACCGCCGACCTGCGCAAGGTCGCCGACCTTGCGCAGTATCCGGAATTGATGTGGCTTCACAGATTTGAGGTGGTGCCTGCGGTCGCGCTGGGGCTGCTGTGCTTTCTTGTTGCGGGTTGGCCGGGACTCGTGGTCGGGTTCTTCTGGAGCACGGTGCTGGTCTTTCATGCAACTTTTTGCATCAATTCCCTTGCGCATGTGCACGGAAGCCAGCGCTATGTGACCGGCGACGATTCGCGGAACAACTGGTTCCTAGCGCTCCTGACAATGGGCGAAGGTTGGCACAACAACCATCATGCCTATCAGAGCAGCGTGCGCCAGGGTTTCCGCTGGTGGGAAATCGATTTCACCTATTACCTGCTGGTCATGCTGTCGCGCCTGGGCTTGATATGGGGTCTCAAGCGCCCGCCCGCTGCAGTGCTCAAGAATGAACACCGGCTGGGCTCACGAGTCATCGACCGCGCGGCGAAAAATCTGGCGGCTAGTTTCAATGCCGATCTTATCGCCTCCGCCATTCGCTCGGCGATGTTTCCCGCGGCGCTGACAGCGTTGCACGAGCGGCTGATCGCAACGCAGCTGCGCGCTTCCGAAGCGCTGGCCGGGCTGCATGTGCCGCATATGCCCACGCGCAGCGATATTCTCGGCCGCGCCCTGACGATGTACGCCAACACGCCTTCGCTCGACAACATCGTTGACCGGGCGCATGCTCTGCTGCTGGAGTCGGTCGGCCTCAAGCTGAAGGCCGCCTTGACCTGAATCCCGAAGCGCGTTGTGAGGTCATCCCTGCCGCGAAACCGCGCCATGCGGGTTATCGCTTGTCAATCATAAGACATGGCCTGCGGCGCGCCTTTTGCCGCCTAAGCGCAGTCGCGAATGCCCAAAGCTGGGTCGCGCGCCCAGATCTAATTTGGATCGCGATGCAGCCGCCGATCGTGCGCAGGCACGCTCGCTCTATTGGTGAGTTTTTGGTGAGTTCACCGCTGGCGAAACTTGGAACCTATTTGCTAAGTCTTTGATGAGCGGTCTGAGAGATAGGTGACACTTCGTACCGGACACATGGGTAACACTTTTCGCCATTTGGCGGGAGGTGTTGATGCCGTGGACAGCGAGTTCGGTGATGGAGGAACGCCTGCGCTTTGTCGCCCGCCTGCTGGACGGCGAGAGCATGACGGACGTGTGCCGGGAGTTCGGCATATCGCGCAAGACTGGCTACAAGATTTTCGACCGCTACAAGGAGCACGGGCTTGCCGCCCTGACCGATCGCTCGCGGCGGCCGGTGCGATACGCCAACCAGCTGCCCTTGCAGGTCGAGACCCTGATCGTTCGCCTCAAGGGCGAGAATCAGCAGCAGGCCAAGTTCGACGACTTCATCGGCTGCTACAACACCGAGCGACCGCATGAGGCGCTCGCCATGAAGTGTCCAGCCGAGCTCTATGCCGTCTCACCGCGCCGCTACAACGGTCTGCCCGAGTTCGACTATCCGTTCCACGACCGCGACATCCTCGTCACCGCCTGCGGGCGCATCTGCCTGCACCGCAACATCTCCACCGTATTCGCCGGCCAACGGCTCGGCATCAAGGAAGTCGATGACGGCGTCTGGCTCGTCAGTTTCACCCACTACGATCTCGGATACTTCGATTTAGAGCAGAGGACCCTGCAACCCCTCGACAACCCGTTCGGCCCGAGGTTGTCACCCATGTCTTAGGTACAATCTGTCACCCATCTCTCCGGGCTGGACATGTACCGAAGTGGCGCGCCCGAGGGGATTCGAACCTCTGACCTTTGCCTTCGGAGCGCATTTCCTAGACTTCGCTATTCTGCGAAATCCTTCGCCATAACACGCCATCCCATTGAACAGGCACATTTTATCCGTATTTCGCGCCGAAGCCAATGCGCGGATATACGCCGCGATTTCCATCCCGCTGCTTCCGCCACGCTTCCGCGGAAGCGCGCTCCGAACAGCCGCAGGGATCGAAAAAATGCCCAAACTGACCAAGCGTACCGTCGATGCTGTCGGGCCCGAAAACGCCGATTACTTTCTCTGGGATGACGAGTTGCCAGGGTTCGGGCTTCGGATTTTCGCATCCGGCAAGCGCAGTTACTTGATTCAGTACCGAGCCAAGGGCCGAACCCGGCGGCTGACAATTGGCTTGCACGGCGTCTGGGCGCCAGAAGAAGCTCGCCGGGAGGCACGTTCGCTTCTCGGTCGCGTTGCCAAGGGTGACAACCCTGCCGAAGACCGAAGACTCGACCGCAACGCGATTACCGTGAAGGAGTTGTGCGAGCGATATCTGACAGATGCTGACAACGGCCTCATTCTGGGGAAAGGGCGTCAGCCAAAAAAGCCGTCCACTCTTGTGACAGACCGTGGTCGCATTAAACGCCACATCATCCCCCTTATGGGAACCCGCCTCGTCAAGGACGTGACCACCGCGGACGTAAACCGATTTCTAAAGGATGTGTCCGTTGGAAAGACGAAAGCCGACGAGAAAACTAAACGTCGCGGCCGCGCGATCGTGCGTGGAGGACAAGGAACTGCCTCCAGGACGACTGGCCTGCTTGGCGGAATATTCTCGTACGCTGTCGCTGAAGGGATCATTACGAATAATCCGGTCCACGGCGTTCGACGCCCCGCGAGTAATATTCGTGACCGCCGACTTTGCGATAAGGAATATCGAGCGCTTGGCGAAATTTTGGAGCGAGCTGTTCAGAGCGGAGCTTCCAGCAATGCTGTCTCGATGATCCTCTTGCTCGCCCTTACAGGGTGTCGCCGAGGAGAGATCATCAACCTTCGCTGGGCTGAGGTCGACGAAGCGAAAGGCTGCTTCCGTCTCCGAGATACTAAAGAAGGCGCCTCAATCCGCCCGGTCGGAAAAGCCGCCTTCGCCGTTCTTTCCAAGGTGCGCGTAGATCGGTCCGTTGACTATGTTTTTCCGAGCATCATCGAAGGAAAGCAGTTCGTTGGTTTTCCGAAGGAATGGATCTGCATTTTTAAGAATTCGGCCTTATCAGACATCACGCCACACGTCTTACGACATAGTTTTGCCAGTACTGCCAATGATCTCGGTTTTTCGGAACCGACCATCGCAGCAATGCTCGGGCACTCCCGTGGAACTGTAACGAGCCGATACGTGCATCACGTCGATGCAATTCTCGTGCACGCCGCAGACGTCGTGGCCTCACATATTTCGCGCGCGATCAGTTTCCAGAGGTCGATAGATCCTGAGAACGCTGCGCAAACGTCCCGTCATGGCAATCAATTCAGCGTTGGCAAGAATGGATCGGCAAACGAACGTCCTTTGACGAAAGCCGCTATTGCCGCGGCTGAACCCTACGCCGTCGCACCTGAATAAGGCCATAATGGGCGCCAAGCTTCAGAGCGATCTCCTTGTTGCCATAAGGAATTAGCAGTGGGTATCCCCCAGTTGCGCGACTCGTTGGCGTCGGCCAACGTCGAGCGTACAATCACAGCGCCAATGCCCGTGCGATAGTGCTTGCCGGCTTGAGCTGCAAGACACACCTCGATATCGCGCAAGCTCTCGCGGTAAGTCAGCTGCGCAAACGCCATGAGGCGAAGCTCCTCGGCGCAACTGAGACAGCGCGTCCGATGATCGCATCGTTTCCCGCAAGACTTTGTTCGTGGGGCTAATTAGCCTCCTCAGACCTGTCGGCGGACACTCGACAATCGGGTATCTTGAGCCCGATCGTGTTCGAGAAACAGATGCGATCCGGGTCCGTAGCTGTCAACCGAATCGCCAGCAGTCGACCTATCTAGGCGAGCCCGTACATGAGGACGCTTTCAATCGAAAGGCGTGAATATGACCGTCATCTATTGGGGCAATCGCTTTGGTAAATGACCTCGATGACGGCTTGGCGCGGCTTTCGCCGACACTCGCGGCGGCGTTCCTCGGGTGCAACGCATCGGCCGCGTGGACCCTGGAAGCTCGTCGTGGCTTGCGCGACGCTGCCGAGCCCGCCGACGATCCTCAGGCCGCACTCGTCGTCCGGAAGGGTCATGAGCATGAAGCCGCATGCCTCGCTGGGCTGAAGCAGCGGTGCGGCGATTTTGTCGAGATCCCCTCCGGCGCGCTGAAGGTGCGCTTCGCCGCTACCGTCGACGCGATGAAACGCGGCGTTCCCTTGATCTATCAGGCGGCGCTTACGGCAGGTTCTTGGCTCGGCTACGCCGATTTCCTCATACGCGTTGATGACGACTGTCCGCGCTGGGCTTGGTCCTACGAGCCGTGGGACGCCAAGCTGGCACGCAACGCCCGTCCCGAACACATTCTTCAGATCGCCCTTTATGGCGATTTGCTTGCCACCGTGCAGGGCCGCGCCGCTCATCAAGGCTGCCTTATGCTTGGCACCGGCGAACCCGATACGCCCTATAGGGTTGAGAGCTTTCCCCTTCATGAGGTCCGCTATTACGTTCGTCGCGCGGCGCGTCGGCTGGAGGCGTTCGCGGCTGACCTGCCGACGCACCTCATGCCGGAGCACTGCGGTTATTGTAGCAAATGCAGCTGGTCGGAGATTTGCGAGGCGCGATGGAAAGAGGCGGATCACCTCTGTCGCGTCGCCGATATTACAAAGAAGCAAACCCGGCGCCTCATCGAGGCCGGCGTGTCGACCGCGGCCATGCTCGCCAACCTTAACGGCGTGCGGATCGCAGGCATTGCGCCGGATACTCTGTTTCGATTGGCTCAGCAGGCGCGTCTACAGAAGCAAAGCGCCACAACAGGGTTGGGCGCCCTCGAAATCATACCTCATCAGCCCGGGCTTGGTTTCGACAAGCTGCCATTGGCCGATGCGGGCGATCTTTTCTTTGATTTCGAGGGCGACCCGATGCACCCGGGCGGCCTCGAATATCTGTGCGGAGTACTTTGGCAAGCGGAGACTGACCACGAAGAAGGCGATCCCGTTCCAGGTTATCCCAAGCTGCGCTTCCGCGCCTTCTGGGCTCATGATCGCGTGCAGGAGAAGCATGCGTTCGCCGAACTCATGGCGTTTCTTATGGCGCGACTCTCGCGTTCGCCCGGCGCACATCTTTATCATTACGCGCCCTACGAAAAGACGGCGCTCCGTCGCTTGGCTTCCATGCACGCGACTGCGGAGACGGCAGTGGACGAGCTTCTTCGCACCAACCGCATGGTGGATCTCTATCGTGTGGTCCGCGAGGGTGTGCGGGTCGGTGAGCCGAGCTATTCGATCAAGAATCTTGAGCGGTTCTATATGCCCGCGCGCACCACGGCGGTTGCGTCCGGGGGCGATAGTCTCGTCATCTATGACCGCTTTCGTGAGACCGGTGAGAGTTCGCTGCTGAACGACCTGCGCGACTACAATCGAGACGACTGCCTCTCCACGTTTCTCCTGCGAGACTGGCTCGTCGAGCGCGCCAAGGAATCGGGCCGCTGGCCGCCAACTGCGGTGTTTGCGACTGATCGGTCCGTCGGAGAGTCCGAATTGCAGGACGACCGGCAGGGCGAGCGTGAGGAAAGGGAGCGCGCGCAGGAAGCCCTCGAAGCCGCGCTTGTTGCGGATCCCGAGGCCCCGGACGCGGAGGCTCGGCAGCTCATGGCCGACCTTGTTGGCTTTCATCGCCGAGAAGCAAAACCGGCCTGGTGGGCATTCTTCGACCGTCAGGAGTGGAGCGTGGAGGAACTGCAGGACGACGACGAATGTCTTGGCGGCTGCGTGGCGGATAGCGAGGACTGGATTGGCCGGGACAAAAGAAGCCTGACGTTCCGTTACCGCTATCCCGAGCAGGAGACAAAGCTTCGCGAGGGCTTTGCCGTCTGCATTGCCGCAACGGGCGAGCCCGCTGGTACTATTTTTGCTCTCGATGAGCCGGCGGGCACCGTCATTCTCAAACGCGGCGCAGCGAAAGGCGATCTGCCCAGAGAGCTATCCCTGATGCCCGGTGGACCGCTGAACACCGACGCGCTTCGCGATGCCGTATGGACGGTCGCCCGCGACATGGCGGCGGGAGGACATGCTTTTCCGCACATCGTCGCGGTCCTGCGGCGCGATGCACCAAGGCTATTGGGGCGCCTCATCGGGGCGCCAGTTATCGATGCTGTCGACCGCGACGATCCTGGTCGGTTGCTCGAAGCGTCAACACGTGCCGTTCATGCCCTCGACCGCTCCTGGCTCGTGATCCAGGGGCCGCCTGGCTCGGGCAAGACCTACACCACCTCGCACTTGATCGCATCGCTCATTCGCGCCGGCAAGACCGTCGGCGTTGCCTCCAACAGCCATAAGGCTATCGACAATGTCCTCCATGCCATCGAAAAGCGGCTCATTGAGAGCGGCGAACCTGTACGTCTGATTGGTCAGAAAAAAGACAGCGGAGACGAGAACTTTAGTGGGCGCGGCTTCATTCAGAGCGTCACCGACAACGCGGATATGGATCCAACCATACCGATCATCGCCGGCACAGCCTGGGCGTTTGCGCGTCGCGAGCTGGCAGCCAGCCGCGACGTGCTGTTCGTCGATGAGGCCGGACAGGTCTCGCTTGGAAACTTGGTAGCGATGGCAACTGCTGCCAAATCGGTTGTCCTGGTGGGCGATCAGATGCAACTCGCTCAACCGATCCAGGGCGCCCATCCCCGCGACAGCGGCCGCTCCGCGCTTGATCATCTGCTCGAGAACCATGCGGTGGTACCGCCAGAACGCGGTATCTTTCTATCCAAGACCTGGCGCATGCACCCGGACCTTTGCTCATTCGTCTCGGCTGCCGTGTATGAGGGAAAACTCCAGTCAGAGGCGGGCTGCGCGGCGCAGCGGCTGGTTCTCACAAAGGATGCACATCCGGCGTTGAAGATCGCGGGGCTGTCCTTTTTCCCGTTGATCATTCAGGCTGCCGCCAGAAATCCAACGAGGAGGCACAGGCCACGCGCGATATTTTGACGAGCCTGCTCGGCCAGCGCGTGATCGGACGCGATGGTCGAGAGCGCACGATGACACTTGATGACATACTCTTGGTCGCGCCCTACAACATGCAAGTGAACCTGCTTCGCTCGATCCTGCCCGACGCCGCCCGGATTGGCACGGTCGATAAATTCCAGGGTCAGGAGGCGGAGGCGGTAATCGTCTCAATGACGACTTCTGGCGCCGATGACATGCCGCGCGACGCCTCCTTTTTGCTGTCACGCAACCGCCTCAACGTGGCGATCAGCCGCGCTCGGTGCTTGGCTGTCCTCGTCGCGTCGCCGGGACTGCTCGATCTCGTCGCGAACAGCGTCGACGAGATGCGGCTTGCGAACCTCTTCTGCTGGGCAGCGGAGTTTGCCAGCGTAGACGGATCTGGACTTCCTTGGGAGAGAGCCACCAGCTCTTGAAAGTCACAGGCAGGACGTCAAAGCCATCCGCGCTCGGCGAATGCAGAGAGATCAACACCGGGCGGGGCATACCATCCCGCCGAGCCATAGCGGGCGCCAAGCTTCATCGCGACGTCCTTGTTGCCGTAAGGAATCCGCAGTGGCGTCCCAGCTATCGAATTTGGCTGGGCGAAAGTCGACGGAGCGGCATCGGCGCCAGCTTTGCGTTTCCGAGAACTCTTTTTCAGCCCCCCGATTGAGGCGCTGCTGAACCAGCCGGCTTGTAGGCAGTCTTGCGACCGCGCTTGCGCCGCTTGGTGTCTCGGTTCGAGTCAATCCAGGCCGACATCGCAGCCGAGTTGGCCTTGGCCTCGTCAGGAATGACAACGCCTTTCCCCTGCGCGATCTTCTTGGCGTACAACATCTGCGCCGGACTAACCGGTCTTGGTTCGAGCTTCCCAGTTGTTTCACCCTCGGCTTTCTTGGGTGCGTGTTGCTTAAGGAACGCGCTGCAGATCGATATCGACGTCTTGTAGCCGGGCGGAGGCTTGATGCCCTTCTGCCGGGCGAGACTGTCGGCAAAGCGCTTCATGGCAGGCGTTGGAGGATACGTACCGGCGCCATTGCCGCCTGCAGCGCCGAGTAAAGGAGGTCCGCCGGCGCCGGCGCCGTCCTTGAGCTTGCCGATGATGCGCTGGGCAACATCGCACACGGCGTCAATCGCGCCGACCCTCTCTTGCTTGCCCACGACGACATCGTCGAGCAGGCATTCAAGCTGCGCCGTCACGCCCGGATCGACCAGCGCCGGATCGGCCTGCTTGAGGACGCCGAACAGCGACAGGCCGGTCTCGGTCGGCACGATGTGCTTTCCTTGGGCAATCAGGAAACCTTGTTTCTTCAGCCCGCCGATAATCTCGGCCCGGGTCGCTGGCGTGCCAATGCCCTTGGCTTCCTTCAGCCGTTCCCGCAGAACCTCATCCTCAACGAAGCGCCAGGCATTCTGCATCGCCTCGATCAGGGTGCCTTCGTTGTAGCGCGGCGGTGGCCGCGTCTCCTTGTCCTCGATTTTCGGATCGTGCAGCTGTGCGGTCTCGCCGTTGCGCAGCGTCGGCAGCAATTGTGCCTCGTCACCCTTTTCGTCGGCAGGTTGCCAGTCCGGGAATGCCGCGCGCCAGCCGAGATCGATGGGCTGACGACCGGAGGCGCGGAATTCGAAGCCACATACGTCGAGAGTTGCGGTTGTCTGCCGGTAGCGGAAGTCGGGCATCAGTGCGGCCAGGTAGGCCCGCGCGATGACGTCGAACAGTTTTTTCTCGTCGGACGAAAGGCGAGGCCAGACCTCCCGCAGGTTGTCGATCGTGTTGACGTTAGGAATCACCGCGTGATGGCTCGCGCCCTCCAACCCCTTGTCGTAGAAAGTGCCGCTCGCGCCCCTGCGGATCACCGGCGGATCGGGCATGGGGATTGCGCTGAACGATTGGCCCACCCGCAGTCCGGCCACGATCTTCGGTACGTCCGATATCAAGCTCTGTGGAAGGTAGCGCACCTCGGCGCGAGGGTAGGTGATGATCTTCTTGCCCTGGCCGTCATAGAGTTCCTGCGCCACCGAGAGCGTCTTGCTGGCTGGCCAGCCGAAGCGCGATCCGCACAGTTTTTGCAGCGACGGCAAATCGTTCAGCTTGGGTGGTCCTTGCCGCTTGTCCTCGACACGTACGCCAAGCGCGCCCTCGAAACCTTGAGCGGCGTTGACGACGGTCTCGGCAACCTCACGCTTGAGGATTCGTTCCTGCGGCGCATGGCGCATCTGGAACTGGCCGCCCGCGACCTTCGCGGTGGCGACAACTTCAAAGTAGGCGATTGGCACGAAGTTCCGGATTTCCAGCTCGCGCTTGCAAACGATGGCCAAAGTCGGCGTCTTTACTCGGCCCACGCCGATCACGCGGCGCGAACCCTGCCCAAGAATGACGGTCGCCGTGCGAGTGAGTGACAGGTTGTAGATCTGGTCGGCCTGCCGGCGCGCAACCGCAGCGGCGTAAAAGAGAGCATATTCGGCATTTGGTTTTGCCCGACCGAATGCGTCGCGGATGGTCTTTGAGTCCTGCGCGGTGAACAGCACCCGCATCACCTGACCGCGGTATTCGTAATGCTCGAGTATTTCCTGCCCGATGAGTTGCCCCTCGCGGTCGCAATCGGTGGCGAGCCAAACCCGCTTGGCGGTGCGCAGTGCCTCGCGGATGGCTTTGAGCTTGGCGGCCTTGTTGCCGCCTTCTGCCGGGCGCGTGCCGTAAAGACCGTCGGGCCGCAAAAGGATCGGCGACCAACGCTTCCACGCCGGCACGACTTCCTCCGGTTCGAGTAGATCGAACAAATGGCCCTCGGCCGGGAGGATGTCGCCGTAGCGGGAACCGACGGCGGCCCGCACGTCCTTCGCCTGGCTGGATTTCTCCGTGATGACGATCTGATCAGCCATAACGGCTCGCTTGCGAGAATTGGTGAGGCGTGTGAACATATAGTGAACAACCTGGCCTCGCAAGGCATGCCCCCCAACGATGTCACTCAGCCTCCCAGTAGATCGGCCGCCACGAGCCGATGACCCAGATGTGTCGGGAGTTCGGGATCCCGCGCAGAAGATCAACATCTCCACCGTCTCGCGACATTCTCGTCACCGCCTGAGGACCCAATCGCCGCCGAATGTCGCCGCCCCATTTGTGTGCGGTCGAGCAGCGCCGGATACACAGAAATCAGCGTGATAGATCAATGCCTTGCTTACCGGGCCATTCTGCCTCGGCACGCGGCACTTTCCCAGGCAATCTGGCGTTTTCGGACTTGTCCTCACCATTGCGCATCTGTCTAAATTAGCCAAGACTTGATCCCAATCGCGGAGACCCGAATGCGCACCTTCACGTCTGCAGACGCGAAAAACAACTTCGGCGAGCTGATCGACCTAGCCAGGGCCGCGCCCGTGGCCATCACCAAGTACGACCGGACGGTCGTCGTCGTGATGGCGGTAGAGGAGTACGAGCGGATGAAGGAGCTGGACCAGACAGCGGCGGCCCCGCCACGCGCAAAGAAGGCAAAACGTGACCATGCCATGTGACGGCGCAACATGACGGAAGAGACGCCTCCGCTGAGTATCGATCAGATCCTTGTCGGCCCGCTATTCAACGAGCCGATGCGGGTAGCGACCGTGCAGTCAAATGGCGCAGCGAGTTGGATCGTTGGCCTCGTGGGCACGAACACCGAGCGGTTCCGCAAGGTGACGATGACCGCCGAGGACCTGGGACGCCTCACGATTCTCGACCCGCGGCACTCCTTCAACGGCGACGGCCGATTACTCCGCCTCGGACTTCAGGCCTACGCCCTGGGCATCGCCTATGAGTTCGATCCGTACTTCGGTCTTTCGATCTCGCGCGTCGATCCGCTGCCGCATCAACTCGAAGCGATCTACGACTATCTGCTGAAGCTTGCGCGCGTGCGGTTCCTGCTGGCCGACGACGCGGGTGCGGGCAAGACAATCATGTCAGGTCTTCTTATTCGCGAGCTTGAGCTTCGGGGTCTAGCTGAGCGAATCCTCATCGTCTGCCCGGCCAACCTCGCCTTCCAATGGCAGCGTGAATTGAAGGAAAAGTTCGATACCAAGTTCCTGGTGATGAAGGGCCAGGACATCCGCGACCAATTCGGCGTGAACCAATGGCTGGAACGCAATCGGGTGATCACTTCGCTCGATCTGGCGAAGCGGTCAGAAATCCTTCCTGGGCTACGGCAGGTGCACTGGGACCTCGTGATCGTTGACGAGGCGCACCACATGTCGGCCTCAGATGAGACGCACAAGAGCCTGCGCTACCGGCTGGGCGAGCTTTTGCGCGACAGCTCGGATCACATCCTGCTTCTCACAGCGACTCCCCACAAGGGCGATCCTGTGAACTTCAGTTTGTTCCTGCAACTCCTTGACGCTGACGTCTACGCCGACGTGAAGTCGATCCGGGAAGCGATGGAACGGCTCGCGCCCTCGCCCGCGAGGCTGCGCAGCATGATGGCGTGATCGACCTTCGGCCGGGCATCGACGCCCAAGCGGATGCATACACTCGCGCCGCCCTGATCGGCCGCATGCAAAAACTCGAACGCTTTGGCCTTGCCGAAGCCCTCGCTCCGGCGCAATAGCGCCTGTCGGAGGATGCCGAGCCCATCATGCGGGCGGTGGGCGAGCGAGCTGACATTATCAAGCGCATCCACCGCGGGCTTGCCGATCAGGGCATAGAACGGAGTGTCGCTGATTTTGCGCTCGACGGCGGAGACGCAACCACGCGGCTTACTGGGCGGCTTCTCACGCGCGGGCTCGATGACGAGCTCAGGGGCACCGCCTACGCCATTATCGACGGAGTTGACGGACGTGCTCACCATGTTCGCCTGGCCAACCTCGACGCTGCGAGCGACGCCGCGCCAGGCAGCATCGTCGAGCTCCGCCAGTTCCACGATGCCGTTGGCCGCCGACGCGTCGCCCTGGCGGTGCGTTCCGACTTGTCCATCGACGCACAAGTCCAGGCCGGCGGCGCTACCTGGCTCGATCGCCAGCTTGTCGCTCGTGAACCGCCCTCTCTGAGTTCGGGCGGATTCGGCCACGAGGTCCGCGACGCGATGGACGCTCGCGTCAAACACCTCGTTGCCGAGGGCCTCGCTAAGAGGCAAGGCCAGCGCGTCATATTCGCGCGGGATATGCTCGACACGCTGCAGCGACGCGAGCTTGCAACGACCGCTGCACGCATGGCTGCCAACACGGGCCTGCCTTTTCATCCAGCGCGAGAGGGCGAACCCGTCGTGGGCATCTATCGGCAGCGCTTGGAGTTAGCCTCTGGCCGTTTTGTGTTGATCGACGACGGACTCGGATTCAGCTTGGTCCCATGGAGCCCGTCACTTGATCGACATCTTGGCCGCCAAGTGTCGGGAATCGTGCAGTCCAGCTCCAACAGAATTGAATGGAGTCTTGGAAGAGCACGGGGTCCGATCGTTGGGTGATCTCACCCTGCTATGCGGCCACGTTCGCGAGTGCGCGCGGCCCGACCGGCAACCTCATGGTAACTCTTGTGGCAACGATCATGGCACCACATGTGGCTGAAAAAGATAGCTAGCGCGGATTTCTCACCCTCCTAATGGATTGCGCAAGGGATAAGCCGCGTTTGATGGCTGGTGTGCTGGAGCCATGCAGGTCCGTGGCGGTCCAAGGGCGCGTTGTGGTTTGTTTTTTTAGGTTCTCCGTGGGCCAATTGGTTGGTGCCGCGAGGGTCGCGCCGCGGCGGCGCGTGTCATGCGGGCGAGGCGCGGGCGATGGCTGCGATGGCGAGACGGATCGCGGCACGTCCCCAATCTTGGGCGGCCAGACAGGCCGACGCCATGGCGATCTTGATGCGGCGGACGCTGATGCGAACCAGCGCACCGATCTTGAGGAGCTTGAGCCGAATGGTGCCGCAAGTCGCCTGCGCGAAGTCGGTATCGTGGAGGCCGATGCGGCGCAGGGCGCACATCAGGACGTAAGCCATCGAGTAAAACCATAGGCGCAGCTGATTGGCCCGCATGGTGGCGGCCGAGGTGCGATCCGCATAGAGGTCGAGCTGGCATTCCTTGATCCGGTTTTCCATCTCACCACGGGCGCAGTAGAGCTTCTCGTAGAGATACTTGGCCTTGCACTCGTCGCGCCGGAGCGAGGTGACGACAAAGCGCGGATTGGCTTCTCCTTGCGTCCATTCGGCCTTGGCCACGACCCGGCGCCGGCAGCTCCAGCTCTCGCGCGTCGTCCACATGAAGCTCTTGAAGCGGCGCTCCGGCCGGCCGGTGCGTCGGCTCTTGGCGGCGACGAGATCAAGCTCGGTCGCAATCTCGCAGACGAGCCGCTCGTTGCGCGCCAGCCCGAACAGGAAGTCAACGCCATTGCCCTCGCACCAAGTCATCAGGTCATCCCGTGCGAAGCCGCTGTCGGCGCGCAACAGGATGCGCACTTGCGGCCACCGACGCCGAACCTGCGCGACGATGCGTGCGATCTCCTCGACCGCGCCGGCCGCCGCGTCCAGGTCGGCGCGCCGCAGCTTGGCGACGAGCAGATGGCGGCCGCAGAACACGTAAAGCGGCAGGTAGCAGTAGCAATCGTAATAGATCCCATGGGCGGTGGGCAGCGATCCGCTCTGGCAGAGTGAGATTTGCTGAAGCCACGCACTCTGGAGGCAGCCCATGCCAGCTGATTACCGTCACGACCAGACCGCTATCCGCATCGATCTTGGCGCGATCTTCGTCTCGCTGGAACTCTCTCGTGCGACTTGGCTGATCACATCCTTGTCGCCGGGTCGGCAGAAGATGTCGAAGCATCGAGTGCGCGGCGGTGATATCGCCGGGCTGTTGGCGCGCTTTGCCGAACTCCGGGCGAAGGCACAGACCCGAACAGGCCAGCTCTTCCCCTTGATCGTCATCCAGGAAGCCGGACTCGATGGCTTTTGGATCCACCGCGTGCTGCAGAGCGAGGCGATCGAGAGCCACGTCGTCGATCCGGCATCAATTGCGACCTCGCGCCGACGGCGGCGGGCGAAGACCGACAAGATCGATGGTGAAGCCTTGATCCGCGCGCTTCTCGCCTACAAACGCGGCGAACCGCGGGTCTGTGCGATGGTCAAAGCACCGACCTGCGGAGGATGATCGCCGCATCTGCCGAGAGAGGTCAGTGCTGACCGCCGAGCGGGTCGCCCACGTCAACCGCATCAAGGGTCTGCTCTTCGCGCAAGGCATCTCCGACTACGAGCCCATGCATCGCTGCCGCCGGGCACGGCTGGACGAACTCAAAACGGGCGATGGCCGGCCCTTGCCCCCACAGCTCAAAGCGCAGGTCAGCCGCGAGCTCGACCGGCTCGAACTCCTGATCCAACAGATCAAAGCCGTGGAAGCCGAGCGCGACGCGCTCCTGGCCTCGACAGAAAGCGCGGACAAGCCGGCGCCAACGGCGCTGCTGCTCGGGCTAAAGGGTATCGGGCCCGAATTTGCCAGCGTGCTCTGGTCGGAGGGCCTGTGCCGAAGCTTCGCCAACCGCCGGCAAGTGGCGGCCTATGCCGGGCTGGCGCCGACGCCCTGGCAGAGCGGCACGGTCGATCGCGAGCAAGGTGTGTCGAAGGCCGGCAATCCGCGGCTGCGGACGACGATGATCCAACTTGCCTGGCTGTGGCTGCGACATCAACCAGACTCGGCGCTGAGCCGCTGGTTCCATGAGCGGATCGAGCGCAGCAGAGGCCGCCGCAAGACGATTATTGTCGCACTCGCACGAAAGCTGCTCGTTGCACTGTGGAGATATGTGACCGCCGGTATTGTGATCGAGGGAGCGACCATGAAAGCCTGACCTGACAGAGGCGCTCAACCCGATTCCGTAATCTCCTGGGACCTGATCAGTCCCGGTAGATCCAGGTGGACGAACCGGTTCCACGGCTGGCTTGAAAAGCCGCGTATTAGAATGGTCCCGTCCTCCTGAGCCCCGCCCGCCGCACGCGGGATATTGGTGCAGCCGCTACGCACGGCGACCGAATGTGAGTTTGAACTGGTGCCGGAAGCGGGCCAGGTCATCCAACGGGCTCAGACCTTGGATCGCGAACAACCACCGAAGGTTCGCCCATGACGCCGTAACGTCGAACATGAAACCTTGACTCGCAAACGCCCATGTGAGCCGTGGAAGAACCGCCCCTCCTGCTCGCCGTGCAGCGGATCATCCGTCGCATCGAGGTCGAGAATGATCTGCCTGGGAGGCCGCGCATGCGCCTCCAGGAACAGGTCGACCAGCAGCGCCCTGACCGCGATCGGATTGTGGCTGATCTTGTGGTAGCGCGTCGGCGTAAGCTCGCTCAGCTCCAGCCGATTGAGCGTCGACTTGCCGGCCACCGGCGCGCAGTCCGCGCGGCGTGCTTCCAGCTTGCCCGCTAACACGGCCATCATTGGGTCGTGGCGCAACTCATCGTGGTCGTTGAGATCCTCATAGCCAAGTGCGATGGCGAACACCCGCTGGCCGACCAGCGTCGCGACCTCGTGCTCGATCAGTTCCCGTCGCCGCTCGTCGTGAAAGCACGCCGCAAACCGATCCATCAGTCCGATCGCCCGATCCGTCGCGCGCAAAAGCAAAGCCCCCGCATCCGACGTCACCAACCCGGCATCAAACGCGGCTTCCACAGCGCGGCCTTCAACCGTTCCAAAATCGAATTGTTCTGCGCTACACTCTGTCGCCATCGGGGCTCCTTTCGAATCAGCTCAAAGTCGCTGTGGCACAACGACTTTTGCTGATTCGGAGCCCCGATGCGCCTAATCAGAGTGAGAAATCCAGGCTAGAGGACGACGCTTTTCGTTAGCGAATAGGCCATGGGGTGGTCTCTCCTCCCGGCATTTTGATCACGTGATGAAAGACTTCAGCACAGTAACGCATTCGCCTCCTTGCTATTGTTCACGCATCGGCTGGAACGATACGCCTATAAAGGTGCCAAGTCGCGTGACCAAGCACAGGCAGCACGACTAAGAGACCGAGAAAAGCAGACAGGCACGCAACGATCATCAGAATGACAACCACTGCGGCCCAGCCGATCATCGGACCGGGGCTCGCCACGACCGCCCGCACGCTGGTGATCATCGCCGTCACAAAGTCAACGTCGCGATCGACCAGGAGCGGGAACGACACCACGGTGAGCGAGAACAGTGCTCATGCTGTCCGTTGGATGATCTCTCGATAGCCTCCGCAGCCCGCGCCCTCTCAGCACGCACGTGCGACTGCCGAACGCCAGCAGGAATGCCATGGTCGCGATTACGAGCGGAAGATTGGCGAGCCAGGGCGGGTCAGGCGTGATGAACGGCGCCACGGCATTGAGCATCAGGAAGATGGCGAGCGCAGCGAGTGCAATGCGCTGCGCCAGCGCCAACCGCGCACATGGGGTATTTAGCCCGGCCCGATGAGGGGTCACCTGCATGACCCAAGCCATCACTTGCCAATAGCCGCATACATCGCGCTCCCCCGCGGAGGCTCAAGGCAAAGATGATCAATCCAGCGACGACATCATCCTAGGCTGGCGGTTTCGGCGGGCCCCAGATCTCGGCAAGCCGCTGCGCCCGACCGCATCTCCATTTGTAGAACTTGTACCTCAGCGGATTCTTGTCGTGATAATCCTGGTGGTACGCCTCGGCCGCCGTAAAGGTTGTCGCCGGCTTGATTTCTGTTGCAACCGTCTGTTTGAAACGATTAGCGATTGCCTGCTTGGTCTTCTCAGCGAGTTGCCTTTCTTCATCGTTAAAGACGAAGATCACGCTCTTATACGAATCGCCCTTGTCGCAGAACTGACCCTCGGCGTCGAACGGATCGATGTTGCGCCAATACCAGTCGAGCACCTCGGCATAGCTGACCTTGGAAGGATCATAGGTGACCTCCACCGCCTCTTGATAGCCGGGGTGGTGTCCGTAAGTGGGGTTCGGCGCCGTACCGCCGGCATAGCCTGACACCGTTTCAGTAACACCCGGGACTTCATCGAAGGCGGCCTCCATGCACCAGAAACACCCGCCGGCAAAGATCGCGGTCTTCATAGCGAGAGCTGGCGCCTTTGAGGGCGTTTCCGCGGCATGGGCAGCTAAAGCCAAGAGGGCGATCATGGCGGCCATCGCCCGAATCCATCTCAACATCAGCGCACCTCGAGAAAGACGGAAGCCCACGAGGATCGAGACTCCGTCTGATACCACGCGCCCGGGCAGAGCGGAACGCTCGATCCGAGCGGCGCGTCAGGCCGAAATCGCCGTGATCGACTTCACCACACGGGAGTCGTGGCTTTCGCGGCCTTACGCGCCGCGATCTGCGTCAGTGCTTAGTCGCCAAATCCTTCGCCTTCGCGTCGATCATTTCGGCCGGCGAGCCGTCAAGCGCGACGCGTTGGTCAGAGCAGAGTACCGCTTGGCAATAGGCCGGCGCCATCTTCCAGCGGGCAAGCACGCCGAGTGTGTACGGAAGGGACCAGCCCATTACCGCAGCGATCTTGTGGGCGGCGCCGGTTGCAAGTGAACGAACGTTTCCATGCTTGGTCGGAAACGCAAGCGGCCATTTCTCTCGCAACACAGCGATTTGCTGCCGAAACTCCTTCGTGCCGCGATTTCGCTCGATGCCATTGAACGACATGCCAAACTCTACCGCTTCGGGGTGAGGCTATGCAGATAAATCCGCGATGACCTGTTTCCAGAGCCGCTGTGCATGTCGCAAATCAAATCCGCCCATCCGTGGAACAACTAAAGCGCCGGTCGCGCCGGCTAATAGCTATAACGGCTGACCGACGAGGAGCGCGAGGCACAAATCTTCGTCGCCGTCATGGGGGCGTCTTATGCGCACATCAGGATTATGCGCAGGTCGGCGTGATTGGTTGTCCACAACGCATTGACATATACCCCGTTCACGCCATAACCCGAAAATCGTTGGGTGATATGATGCGGAAATTGTCGGTGACCGAATCACCGAGACTTGCCCAATTGCGGGGAACCTCGTCACGCAGAAAACTGAGCATCGCGTCTGCAAATTGAGTAAATGTGGCGTAGCATTTGTTGTGCGTGACATGCTTGTGCATGACGCTCCATAACCGTTCGATCGGGTTCAAGTGCGGGCAATACGCCGGGACAAAATGCAGCCTGATCCGGCAATCGGGCCGTGATAGCCAGTCCTGCACGAGCTTGGCGTGATGATAGCGCGCATTGTCGAGAAAGACATGGATGAGCGCCAGCATCGGATAGAGAGCTTCGATCGCTTGCAAAAGTTTGATCGTTGAGGCGGCGTCGACGGTTGCGGCCTCGATCATCCGGGTTTGACCAGTTGCTAGGTCGAGGGCGCCATGAATATTGATGTGCTGACGTCCGCTGGTTTGCTCGATCGCCAGCTTGTCTTGCTTGGGCGCCCAGCAGCCGACAGGCCGCGCCGCATGGGTCGGGTGCACGGCGTCCGCGAATAGCACGGCCTCGTTATCGGCCAAGGAATTCAAGAGTTTTTCATAGCTCGCGATGAAAGCCTTCTGCTTCTTTTCGTCGAGCTTGCGCGATGACGTTCGGCTTGTGATAATCAAGACCCAGGCGATGCAGCAGCGCGATCAGTCCCGAGCGTCCCGAGCGGCTTTCGTAGACGAGGCCGAAATGCTGCTCGATCCAGGCGCCGACCTGCCGCGTTGTGCGCGGCAAGCTTGCGCTGACCCAAGCCTTCAAAGCATCTTCTTGCGCGGCGCTCAAAAAACCGGCGCTCCCACCCATGTCGAAGCTGGTCAGGCCCTCGATCCCACGCTGTTCAAAGAGTTTGCCCCAACCGCGGATCGTGTCGTCGTCGAGCAAAAAGGCCTTGGCGACGTCCCGGCAGCTCCACCCGTCATCCAAAAGCACCAAAGCATTGGCGCGTCGCGTCACGCGACAGGCCGCCGACCCATCGCGCGCCAACGCGATCAGCTTGTGGCGATCCTCTTCGCTCAGGAAGCCCCCTCGAATCATGTGTCCATCCGAATCCACTTAGCCACAAAACGCAAGGGACTTATCCCGACTTTTCAATGAGTCGGGGTATACTTACTTCATGCGAAGCGACGTTCTGCTGGCGATGCTCATAATACTCGGCGATCCCACCTGGCGTGCTCTTGCATCAAGGGGATGGACGCCATGCATGCCAAGCTACGGGTGGGGTTGAACGAGAGTGTTCTGGAATCGCTCGCAGCCAGATATCGGACATACCTCGAAGAACGACGGTACGCGTCGCAGACCAGGCACATTTACCTGAGCTGCGTGACGCACTTTACGCTCTTGGCGACCGGCATCGGTCACTCGTCGACGCGGATTGACGAAGCGGCAATTGCCCGCTTTCTCAATGAACACCTGCCGCAATGCACGTGTCCGCGTCCTGTTCGACGTGTTCATCTTGATAATCGATCTGCCCTGACACTCTTTCTGAACGTGGTACGGGAGGAGGATGACCAAGCACTGACGCCCGATCAGACGGGCCATATCGGCCAGGAACTTCGTCGGTTCGATCTCTTCATGATGCAGGTGAAGGGGCTGGCAACAAGTACGCGCCGCCAGCGGGTGCGCGTTGTCAGATCAGACGATTCTTGGCCGAGTTGTTTGGTACAGGACCGATTGTCGCTCAGCAGATCAAGCCTGCCGACCTTCGTCGGTTCATGATCGCGGGGCTTCCGACCTGGAGCGCGGGCAGCAGGAATCTGATCGCCGGGTCGTTGCGGAGTTACATTCACTTCCGCTTTGCTAGGCGACCCGATACAGCATCTTGCCTTTGCCGTTCCGTCGGTCGCCAACTGGCGCCTTGCCATGCTGCCTAGCGTGCTGTCCGGACGCCGCTTTCGGCTGCCTCCGCCCTCAGCCGGTGGGAGAATTGCCCTGGTGAGAATGCGGCAACGTCGATCTGCTCGATGTGCAGCCGCCCGCCTTCCAGAGGTTGCTCAAGGTCGAAGCCGAGAACTCCTGGCGCGGTTGATCAGCAGGCCCAACTCTTCATCGAACACGAACATCGCCGCACGCTCGCCCCGATCGATCGCCTGTTTAATGAACTGGAGGCCGAAGACGCTCTTACCCGCTCCCGACAGGCCAGCGACATAATACACAGGAACATCCGTTTGAAGTTGTCATCCATTATCCGCATCATCCCCGCGCCGGAGAAAGCGTCGTTGTTTTCAGGCGCCTGATTTCATGGCAATGGACCTTACTTTGTAATCGAACAACCTGATGGCTGCCGCGTTTTGCTGCCGGCTTGGATGACAGAGAGTTCTGCGGCAACCTTGCCAATGGTTGCGGTGCCGCGTCTCGCGTTGGCTGCGCTGCGCGAGCTTCGCGGCCTTATTGATGCACAGCTCGTATCTTCATCACCTTCGTCGGAAACGACTGGATTGGCGGAGGCGATGGTGAAACAGCAACAGCACGCACAATGGCGGCAGTTCGATCTGCTGGTGCTCGCAAACAACCAAACCCAGTTTCAGCGGCTCGATCCGATGCTTCGCGCGGAGGTCACCGGCCTGCTCAAGTTGCTTCTCGACGAGTGCAGCGCCGCCAACGCGAGGGAGGCGGCCGATGAATAAGATCGCGCCAGATCATTTAACACGCAGCGCCTTTGTCTACGTTCGACAATCGACACCCGACCAACTCACTAACAATCCCGAAAGTCGCCGTCGCCAATACGCCCTCGCAACTCGCGCCCAGACCCTGGGCTGGGAAAGAGTGATTGTCATCGATGATGACCTTGGTCGTTCGGGAGGCGGTACAGCGCGGCCCGGCTTTGAGCGATTGTTGGCAGCGATCTGCACCGGCACTGCTGGTGCGGTGTTCGCGATCGAGGCCTCACGCCTGGCACCTAACGGTCGTGATTGGCACACCCTCCTGGAGTTTTGCACCCTGGTCAACTGCCTGATCATCGACGAGGACAGCATATACGACCCAAAGCTTATCAAGAACCACCAGCTAAGCTGGTGGTTTGATGGGGAACCGCTAAAAGCGGTTTTAAAGGACTCTGCTACTTTTGGGATGGGACTATGGGATCATTGAGAGCTGAGCCAGTTCGCGATCCTGCATCTCTTGGTTCTTGATGTAGGCTCTAATCGTCTCCTCGTCCCGCCCGACCGTCGAGACGAAGTAGCCGCGAGCCCAAAACTTGTGCCCGGTGAAATTGCGCGCCTTGCGCTCGACGTTCTGCGCGATCCAGATCGAACTCTTTCCTTTCATGAAGCCGATCACCTCCGCCACGGAATATTTCGGCGGAATGGAAATCAGCATGTGGACGTGATCGGGCATCAGATGGCCTTCTTCGATCTTGCTTTCGCGCCGCCGCGCCAATTCATGGAACACGTCGCCCAGACGCTTCTTGATCACGCCGAAAATCGCTTTCTTGCGGTATTTCGGGATGAAAACCACATGATATTTGCACTCCCATGTGGCATGGTTCTGCTGATGCTGCTGCGTCATTAGGGTCTCCTTCCAGGGGATTCCGGTTCCCCGGGGAGACCCTTCTCATCGCTCCAACAGCCGCTACTCTAGAATACGTTCAACTGCCTTTAGTCGCCCCAGCACAGCTGGGGGCTTAGCGAACGGGTTAATGACCGACTGCTGCTCGGGATGAAGGGGACATTCAGCGAGCTCGAATTATCAATCCTGCGCCAGCGCTCACAGGAAGCGTTGCGCCTCAAAGCGGCGCGCGGCGACCTCCATACTTCCGTTGCCGTCGGCTATGTGCGCAGCGCCGATGATCGGCTGGAGCTGGACCCGGATAAAAGCGTGCGCGAAGCGATCCACTTGGCATTCCGCAAGTTCGCGGAATTCGGCAGCGTCCGGCAAGTCACCATGTGGCTTTGCGATGAAGACATCAAGATGCCGGTCATTGTCTACAGCCCACGTGGCCGAACGGTCGAATGGAGATTGCCTCGTTACAATACAATCCATCGACTTCTGACCAATCCGATTTACGCGGGCGCGTACGTATTTGGTCGAACCGGTTCGCAGGTTCGCGTTGAGGCTGGGCGCAAACTGATCACGCGCGGTATACGACGCTCACAGAACGAATGGGAGGTGCTGATTCGTGACCATCACGCAGGCTACATCTCGTGGGAGGACTACGAGAACAATCTACGGACGATCAACGGGAATGCCAACATGAAGGGCGAGATGGTGCCCGGATCGGTCCGCAATGGCGGCGGATTGCTCATCGGACTGCTGCGATGTGGAACATTGCGGACGTAAGCTCAAGGTGCTGCATAACGGGCCACGAGGTGTCGCGCGGTACGTATGCAACGATACCAGCCTCAATTACGGGCGACGGACGAAGTGTATCTCATTTGGCAACTTGCGCATCGATGCCGCGGTGTCAGCCGAGGTATTGGCGCTGATTGCTCCGCTGGGGCTCGACGCCGCACTGCAAGCAATCGCAGATCGTGAGCGCGCAGGCACGGAGCGCCTGCAGCAAATCGAGCTGGCGCTGGAACAAGCGCGCTATGAAGCGGCTCGCGCCCACCGACAATATGACGCTGTCGATCCGGAAAATCGATTGGTTGTTGGCGACCTCGAACGCCGGTGGAACGAGCGGCTCGCGGAAGTCGCGCGTCTTGAAGACGAGCTTCGCGCAGCCGATAGGCAGCCGCCGGCCATCACCGAGGCCGAGCGTGCCGAACTCTTGGCGTTAGCAACCGATCTGCCTTGCCTGTGGAACCATCCAGGAGGATCGACTGCGATACGAAAACGGATTCTGCGTGCAGTGCTTGAGGAGATCATCGTCAGTGTGGAGCCTGGTCAACTGCGGCTCAAGATGCATTGGAAGGGCGGTGATCACACGATGCTCGAAGTCGTGAAGAACCGCGTAGGGCAGCATCGATGGAAGACCGCCGCCACAACCGAGCAGCTGCTGCGCGATCTCGCGCGCGTGCTGCCAGATGACAAGATAGCATCAGTTCTTAATCGACTTATGATACGGACCGGAAAAGATAATACCTGGACGCAACAGCGCGTGCGAACATTCCGCAACGACCATGGCATTGCGATTTACCACGAAGGTGAACGCGCGCAACGTGGAGAAGTTGTTCTGCACGAAGCAGCAACCCGGTTGAGCGTCAGCAAGATGACTGTTGTGCGCCTCATCAAAGATGGTGTGCTCCCCGCGAAGCAGACGTGCCTCGGTGCGCCATATGTGATCCGAGAGGCGGACCTTGAACTGCCTGCGCTGAAGCGCGCGATCAAAAGCGGACGTGCAGTCTCACCAGATCCGCGACAAGGAACTCTGGAATATTAATGGCGTAGGGAGATAGGCATCATGTCACCAACCCGGCCGGGCCCATGATCAACGTATTCGAGCCGCGCTCCAGACCGCCCCCGAGAAGGGCGTCAAGCTCCTTAATGCCGCTGCCGAGCGTCTCGCGGTTGAACGAGGTGTAATGCTCGGACGCGACAAGCGTCGGAAACACCGAGACGCCCCCGGTCTCGATGATGAAGTCGTGATAGCCGCCGCGAAAGGCCTGGCCACGCTGCTTGAGAACAATCAGGCGCCGCCGTTCCGAGCCGTAATCATGGGCAAGTTGCTCAAACTTGACGACACCATGGACGATGCTGTGAAGGGTCTTGTCCATTGGGGCGGAGGTGAGGTCGTCCCGCAGCAGAACGGTCGCGCCTTGGCCGACAAAGTAATGTCTGAGCGCCAGAATCCGGTGTCGGTAGCGCAGCGAGCCTTGCGCGAGCAACCTGATTTCGGAAAGACTGTCAACGACGATACGGCTCGGTCTACAGCGCTCAATTGCCTCAAGCATGAGCTTTGTGGTTTCGCCAAGTTCCAGATCGGACGAATACAGCAAGCTCTGCCGCTGATTGGGGTCGAGCATTTCCGGCGGGACAGGTTCGAAAAAGCTCTTGCCGTGTTTCTTGGTCCAGTGCGCGTCTTTGTCTTTCTGTCGGTTCTTCGCCGGCTTCTCCTCCCACGCCGCCGGCGTCTCGCCGCGCTTCACGGTCTCGTTCTCCTCGCGACTATTGCGCTGCTTCGGAACCGGCACGATCGTGGCGTCCATCATCTGGCCGCCGCGGGCGATGTACCCCTTCGCATTCAGATGCTGGTTGAACCGCTCGAACAGCTTCTCGACTATTCCGGCCTGCGACAGCTTCTCGCGGAACAGCCACAGCGTCGTGCCGTAATGTCGTCCTCGAATTCAAGCCCGAGAAATCGCGTGAACGACATCCGGTCGCGCACTTGGTACTCAATCTGCTCGTCCGAGAGATTGTACAGCGACTGCAGGATCAGCATCCGGAACATCAGGATCGCGTCGAACGGCTTGCGACCCGCACGGCTCTTCTTCTCCGCGTCCGGGGTCAGAGCCACCGCTTCGATGTCGGCCCGGAAACTCTCCCAGGGGACCAGCGCCGCAATCGCTTCCAGCGGATCACCCTTCTTCGACAGCGCCGCTAATCGCTTCTCCGCATCGAAAAACCCCGCCTGCCCCATCGTCTCGCTCCACAGAATCACGTCCTCACAAACGAGACTCGCATAGCGCCGCGCCGCAGCCAATTATTCGAGGTCCCCGCCAGTCATTAACTCAATATTGCTTTGAGGCAACGGTCGGCACGTCTGCCGCTGCGGGGCAGCGATCGCGCGTTGCTGACAGAAGCCATATTCTCCCGGCTCCAAACGCCGAGCGACCCGTGCAGAGAGATACCGACGGGCGCGAGGAAGCGACCGATGTCGTGCAGCGGGCCGAGGACGGCAGTTACATAGCCGTGGGACGGCGCTTGTGCGCATTGTTATTCCTGCAGTTCGCGCTTGATCGTTTCGATCTCTTCGGCGAGCGCACCGTCATTGCCAACCAGGGCCTCGATTTTGCGCACGGCGTGCAGGACCGTCGTATGGTCCCTTCCGCCGAAGCGCCGCCCGATCTCCGGCAGCGAGCGCAGGGTCAGGGTCTTTGCAAGATACATCGCGATCTGGCGCGGCCGCACGACAATGGCGGTGCGCCGCGCGGAAATGAGATCGCCGCGGCTGACATTGTAGCGGCGCGCAACGATCCGCTGGATTTCTTCGATCTTCATCTTGCGCGGCTCGGCCGGACGGATCAGGTCGCGAATCTCCCGCTCGGCAAGCTCGAGCGTGATCGGCTGACCGGTGAGCTTGCTGACCGCAAGCAGCCGGTTCAGCGCGCCTTCGAGGTCGCGCCCGTTATTGGCAATGGACTTGGCAATGTAGGACAGCACCGAAGCGGGCACGTCGAATTCCGAGTGATGTGTGTGAGCGGCGGCGACGCGCGCCACCAGAATTTCCAACCGCAGCTCCTCGCCGAGGAAGCTCATCTCGACGACGAGGCCGCCGGCAAGCCGCGAGCGAACGCGCTCGTCGAGATTCTCGAGGTCGAGCGGCGGCCGGTCGGCGGCGACCACCACCTGCCGCCCGGCGTCGATCATCGCGTTCAGAGTATGCGAGAACTCCGCATGCGTCGACTTACCCTGCAGGAACTGCAAGTCGTCGATCAGCAGCACGTCGGTCGAGCGCAGCAATTCCTTGAAGGCGAGGGTGGTTTGGGTACGCAGCGACGACACGAAGCCGAACACGAATCTCTCGGCGGTGAGATAAAGCATTCGACGCTCGGCCGCGTGGCCCGCCCAGGTGATCGCCTGCAGGAGGTGTGTCTTGCCCAAGCCCACCTGCGCATGGACGTAAAGCGGATTGAACATGACCGGATTGTCGCGGGTCGCTGTGGCGACCTGCTTCGCTGCTGCATGGGCAAGTGAGTTGGACCGTCCGACGACGAAGGTGTCGAAGCTCAGGCGCGGATCGAGCGGCGATCCGCCGAAGGAGCCCTGTCCAGAAGCAATCCACGGCAGGGAAGCGTGCCCATTAAGGTCGTTCGCCACCCTCGGGCCAGCTTCGCCGTTGAGGCGCACGGGCAACGCCTTGCTCGCGGGCGCGCCAATTCGTAGCAAGCCCGTCCGGACGGTCAGATCGAGGCGGCGCACGCAGGGTTCTTCGCCGTTCCAGCAGGCGAGCACGCGATCGCTGTAGCGCGATTGAATCCAGCTCTTCAGAAAACGAGTCGGAACCGACAGACGCACGGTTTCGCTGTCGACGCCTTCAAACTCCATTCGGCCGAACCAACTTGAGAAAATGTCTTCGCCAACCTCGGCGCGCAAACGTCCTTTGACCCGCGACCATCGATCCTGATCGGTGTTCATCATAGCTTCGCCTCTCGCGCCCGCGCAGGACGCACAAATACATGCCAGATACGCGTAAGACAGAGCGCGCAAGCGCTCACGTCATCGACATTCTAACTCGGGTGATGGAGTTAATCCGGCAGCGTCTTCAGGATCTGAGCGGCCACATCATCGTCATTCTCGAGTGACGGAAGGCCTGCGCCTTGTTGTCAGCCCAAGCGGCGGGAGTCCTTGAGGTGCACGAGGATAGCCCGGTAAAGCAAAACAGAACTTGCCACGTCTTATTCATTTTAACTCCTCCGGCGAGCAACGCAACCGCTCACCGATTCCTCCCAGCCAGAGCTGCACGCAATGTTTTGCTCAAAAGGTTGCGATACGCCCACAAGTGCTCAGTCCGCATGCGACGGATACGAAGAACGACGCGCATGTGTATTTATCAATACTTGTGAATTCAGCATGACGCGCACATGACGGCCAAGAGGATTCCATAGCGCCGATACCCTTGCAATGGCTTCAGGCAATTGGCGATCAGTCCGCACCAAATTCGCCTGCTGAGGGCCTCTGATGGCGCTTGAGGAACTCGGCGGCAAAACAGAGGTTTATCCGATCTCCGAGCTGACGGTTGCCTTAAGTTATCCAGTGTGACATCTCCTGTGAGGAAAAGTCATACATTAGTCAAAATTCTAAATGCATTGGCGGCCTTTGTTCTTAAGGCATTGTGTTACCTCATACTTTTTTGCGCGGAAATGTAAGGTAACCCCAAAACCAGTCGGCGACCTTTTCCACGGGCTGGTTTCGGGGGCCGCGCACTCCCGCGCGTAAGGATATATGCCATTCGCTGAAAGATACGCATTTCCGATCGACGCACGTATTGGTACGAGCATCCCGCGCACGAACGACTTCAAGGAATTGTTTTACGTCCGCTGGAGAAGCATCTGGTTCAACGTCTTCTGGGGACCCGACCTCAACATCAAGGTTGTGTTGAACGTCTATCGATCGTGCGGCGTCTGCGAGCGCTTCATCGTCGACACCGATTCCTACGACGTTCAGTGGGATCGCCACAAGCGAGTGACCAGGGATCTTTACATCTATCCGTCCCCGGCCAAGCTGGGGCATGTCACGCGGGTCACCTTCTCCCATGCCAGACGACTGTATTGTCGACATTCGGGCCGGGCGCGACACCAATCCCGTCATGATCGACAACTGCTTGATACCCGGACACAGTGTCACGCTGATGCCAGAGATTCCCCACTAGCGTTGTTCTGCGGCGTCGTCGATGAAACAGTCGCGTGGCACCTTTAATGATCACTTCTGGTCGCGAGCGCCAGCTCTTCGCTAGTACCCACTATTCCTGAAGTGTGAGTCGTGATTTAAGGATGCATGAGCGACATCCCTGAGCCGACTGCGATCAGATTGACGGAGGCGGAACGTGCCGAGTTTAAGGGCTTGGCGCGTTCGACCAAGACGGAATACCGGCTGCGCCAGCGGGCACGAGGTATCTGATAAGAAAGTTCCTGACTATCTCGTCTCTGGCCGCCGGGAGCGGGTCACGGAGCGGCGGAGATCGGCAGAGTCGCCGACCTCGGTTGAGCAGCGCGAAGTAGAGCACGTCCGGCCCGTGGAGATTCAATCTTGCGTAATCCGGCGTGCTTGTGTCGGCCGTGGCGAGGTGTGCAAGACTAAGGTCTCAAGACTCAGTTGAGGGTTTGCCGCGTGAGAACTTGCGTGACGAGGGATCCTGGCATTCGAGTTCGGCGTCGAGCTGGGCGCCGGCGAGGATCACGATGGCGGAGACCCACATCCACATCATGAAGCCGATCGCCGCGCCGAGCGCGCCATAGGTTTTGTTGAAGCTGCCGAAATTTGCCGCGTACCAGGTGAACAGCAGGGAGGCGATCAGCCAAAAAAAGGCGGCGCTCGCGCTGCCCCAGGTGATCCACCGCCACTTGGCGTGCTTCCGGTTTGGCCCGAAGCGGTAGATGAGGGCGAGCGCCAGGATCAACACGATCAGCAGCAGCGGCCAGCGGCCGTAGCTGAACGCCGCGCCGAATTCGCTGCCGAGCCCGACAAAGCTGAACACGACCGGCAGAACAACCAGGGCAACGACCGAGAGCAGAATGAAGCCGATCGCCCCCAGCGTGAACAAGAGAGAAACAGCGTTGAGGCGGATGAAGCTGCGGCGTTCCTCGACGTCGTAAACGATGTTGAGCGCGTCGAACAACGCCTTCATGCCGGAATTGGCGCTCCACAGCGAAATCGCGAGGCTGATGAGGAACGTGGTCCCGAGCGCGCTGCGCCCTTGCGCAGCGACCCGGTGCATCTGGTCGCTCACGATTTGGACGGCGCCGCCCGGCAGCACGTCGCGCAACCGCTGGATCTGCCCGCTTAGCTCGGCGGGATCAGAGAACAGGCCGTAGATCGACACCAGCGCCGCGATCGCAGGAAAGATCGCAACCAGCGAGAAGAAGGTGACACCCCCGGCCACGGTGGTGACGCGATCTCGCATGAAGCGGACATAGCTCCGCTTCAGCACGCTCCACCAGCCGCGCACCGGTGCGTCGGCCGCGGTCTTGCCCTTGAATTCGTCCAGGCGGGACTGCTCGTGCCGGTCGGCCTCTCCCGCCTCCCCGTCGGCGCCTCGGCGAAAGCCGGCGGCCATTAGCGCCGCCGAAAGTCCGAGCGCGCAGAACGGGAGCACGCGACGGCGCCAAGTGTTTCTTGAATCCATTCCCACGCATCCATGCCGACGTTCTTCTCTTGCCTGCCCCGTGGCGAATAAGAGACCGGCGAAGGCCAGCTTTGCCGGTCTCTAAGCTCAAGCATGAAAGTCACTAGCACATGTGCGCGTCAGTCGACCCACTCGGTGGTCTTAATTTCCTGGCCAGCGGGTTGACCGCTACCCTCGGGCAGGTAGTTCGGATCGGCCTCCGAGTACCGCTCGGCGCCGGCCGCCTCGTGTGCTTACGTTTCCGTCGGGGCGCCGCCCGCTGCCTGCTCACCCTCGTCGATTCTCTCGCCGGCTGGGGCCGGGGATAATCCGGAGCTGACAGACGTTGCAACTCGACGGGCGCGCTGCTCTTGAGAAGACGCGCCAGTGCGAAACCGGCGGCCAGCGAAAGGCCGAAGAAGGTAGCCGCGTTCGGCGGCATCGCGCACATAGCCCGCAACCTGAGGCAGCTCATCCTGCATCTCCTCAGCGGCGAGATTGATCGTGTGGGCGAGGCCGCCGAGTTGCTGGGCTCTTGCAGCTTTTTGGTCATTCGCCATGGCACGAACCCCCTCCTTCATCGATTTCCCCGCTGAGCCAATCTGTTCCTTCGTGCTTTCCGCCGCCGATGCAAACTCTCCGCGCAGGTTTTCAGCGGTTTCGCGCACGTCATCGCCAATCGCGCTGGAGCGCGCTTTAGCTTCTGCGGCGTCCTGCGCTAGTTCTTGCTGCGTCGTTTTCTGAAATTCGCTCGGCATGGTCATCTCCCGCAGCGCCCAGCCACGGGTCACGTGTACACGGTTCAACGTGGTCTCAAAAGGAATAACCAGATCGATATTGGCGGGTTCCGCTCGCGCGTACCCTAAACTTGTTAAATCCGCGTGCGGGGGATTTTGTATATTAATACCTTTCGAGGCAATGACGGTGGGTTGGGGGGTGTCCGTCGCGTAGCAATCGAAGAAAAGCCGCGGTTTATCACCGTGGGCGGTCGCAACGTGGAAACGGCAATCCGCGGCCGACAGTGAATCTGGTACCGTCATCGTGCGCGAAACGAGCCAAGGTCAGTAAGACGTCATCTCCGGTTCACACAGGCTGCTCGCTGACGAGCCGATAAGCGCGGGTGGGCTCGCCAGTGGCCCAGGTCCTTACGAACCTCCTGCTCGCGGCGCTCGGTGCATGCACGTCAATGGCACTGGGGCTTTACGCCGATCGCAAGCAAATTCCGCTAACGCGGACGCAGGTCCGCCTCCGAAACGGGCGGATTCACGGTAGAGATTGTGCGGAATGCGAAACGAACGCGGGGAGAAACCGATCGAATTGAGCGCATAATTTCGTTCGTTCAAAGGTGTCCGCCGTCAGCACTCATGAGACAAATCAGGCGGGTTGAGGAAGGGAGGATTTCTGGCTCATCGTAGCCTATCAGGGAGCGAAGATGAGACAGAAATCCGGGCCGGAGAAGCAGCCGGCGGAAGACGCGATCAAAGCCATCCGGCGCGCGACGCGTCGACACTTTTCGGCGGAAGACAAGATCCGCATCGTGCTGGAAGGACTGCGCGGCGAGGACAGCATCGCCGAGCTCTGCCGGCGCGAGGGGATCGTCCAGAACCTTTATTATCGCTGGTCGAAGGACTTTCTCGAAGCGGGGAAGAAGCGCCTGGCGGGCGACACCGCCCGGGCCGCGACGTCGGACGAAGTGAAGGAGCTACGGCGTGAGGCCGGCGCACTGAAGGAGGTCGTCGCCGAGCTGACGCTGGAAAACCGTCTGCTCAAAAAAAGCGTGACGGCGGATGGGGAGGACGCGGCATGAGATATCCCGCCGCCGAGAAGCTTGAGATCATCCGGTTGGTCGAGCAGTCTGCCCTGCCGGTGCGGCGTACGCTGGAAAAGATCGGCATTCCGCGCGCCACCTTCTACCGCTGGTATGATCTGTACCAGACCGGCGGGCCGGAAGCTCTGGACGACCGACATCCCAAGCCGGATCGCGTCTGGAACCGCATTCCGGATGATGTCCGCGAGCGCATCGTCAATCTGGCGCTGGATGAGTCCGCGTTGTCACCGAGGGAATTGGCGGTGCGGTTTACCGACACCGAAGGCTATTTTGTCTCGGAGGCATCGGTCTATCGGCTGCTCAAGGCCCATGATCTGATCGCCAGCCCAGCCTTCATCGTGATGAAGGCCGCGGACGAGTTCCAGGACAAGACGACGGCGCCCAACCAGCTCTGGCAGACCGACTTCACTTATCTCAAGGTCATCGGCTGGGGCTGGTTCTACCTGTCGACCGTCCTCGACGACTTCTCCCGCTACATCATCGCCTGGAAGCTGTGCGCCACCATGAAAGCCGAGGACGTCACCGCCACGCTCCAATTGGCGCTCGATGCTTCAGGGCTCGACAAAGCCAGGGTCCAGCATCGGCCAAGGCTGCTGTCAGACAACGGCTCGTCCTACATCTCGGATGACTTGGCGAAATGGATGAAGCGCCACGAGATGGCCCACGTCCGCGGGGCTCCATACCACCCGATGACGCAGGGCAAAATCGAGCGTTGGCACCAGACGCTGAAGAACCGCATCCTGCTGGAGAACTACTACCTGCCGGGCGATCTGGAAGAGCAGATCAAAGCCTTCGTGGCCGACTACAACCATCACCGCTATCACGAGAGCATCGGTAATCTAACCCCGGCCGACGTCTACTTCGGACGCAGCCAAACAATCCTGCTGCAGAGAGAAAGGATCAAACGCCAGACCATCGCCTTGCGTCGCTTGCAGCATCAACAGCAAGCCGCGTAACATCATCAATGAGACGAGCCAGAGCCTCCCTTAATTTGCGCCGCTCATTGTCTCAATATCTCTGACGACGGACATCCTTCATGGCCGACTACAACCATCACCGCTATCACGAGAGCATCGGTAATCTAACCCCGGCCGACGTCTACTTCGGACGCAGCCAAACAATCCTGCTGCAGAGAGAAAGGATCAAACGCCAGACCATCGCCTTGCGTCGCTTGCAGCATCAACAGCAAGCCGCGTAACATCATCAATGAGACGAGCCAGAGCCTCCCTTAATTTGCGCCGCTCATTGTCTCAATATCTCTGACGACGGACATTCCGGTGCCCAACTTATTAACGTAAACGACTCGCTCGTTCGCACCGGTACAGGTGGCGACGTAAAGGAGCGCCGCCGTACCGTCGCAAGCTATCGCGCTCGAAGTTCGTTGAGGTAATGGCGAAGCTGCCGCGATGCGTCGTGGCGATGGAAGCTTGCGCGACAGCTCACCATTGGGGCCGGGTCCTCGGCGTGCGGCTTATTCCTCCGGTCTATGTAAAGCCGTTTATCAAGCGTCAGAAGAACGACGCTGCCGACGCCGAAGCGATCGTCGAGGCGGCGCAGCGGCCGACGATGCGGACAGTCGCTGTCAAATCCACCGATCAGCAGTCGCGTGCCATGCTGTTCCGCACCCGGGAAATGCTGATCGGGCAGCGCACACAGTTGGCCAATGCGCTTCGCGGCCATCTGGCCGAACACGGCCATCTCGTGCCCCAGGGGCTGGGGAACGTCGCCCGCTTCGCCGCGATCATTGCGAGCGCCGAGAACTATCTGCCGGATCTCGTCCAGGATTTGGCGCGGCTCTACCTCGACCAGATCACGCACCTGTCGGAACGTATCAAGACGCTGGAGGCGCGGATGGCCGACGAGGCGGAGAAGAGTGCCGTCGCCACCCGCCTGCGCCGCATGCCCGGCATTGGCCCGGTGACCGCCATGGCGATCGAGACCTTCGCTCCCGCCATGGCGAGCTTCCGGCGCGGTCGGGACTTCGCCGCCTGGCTCGGGCTCGTGCCGCGCCAGCATTCCACCGGCGGCAAACAGAGATTGCGGCGGACCTCGAAAATGGGACAGCGCGACATCCGGCGATTGCTGATCGTCGGCGCGATGTCGGTCATCACCTGGAAGGGACGCCACAGCTCGCCCGGCTCGTGGCTGGCCCGGATGCTGGCGCGCAAGCCGCGCATGCTTGTTGCCGTCGCTCTCGCCAACAAGATGGCGCGCGCTATCTGGGCGATGATCACGTACGAACGGGACTACCAGGAACCGGCGGCGGCAGTCTACTGAGCTAAAACACAACGACCGCTGCCGGCTGTCGGGATGTGAGGAGCGCGACGAACCGTATGGGCAGGTGATCGAGGAGATCGGGGTCGGCCAGCCAGGGGCGTGCAAAGAGCCTCGAGCTCGCCATTTTGTTCTGGAGCCGATCCGCGCATCGCCATACCGGCCAGCGGCATGATCAACGCCGCACAGCAAGGCCTGACACATGAACGCTGCCGATCACAGCTCGCGCGGTCCAAAAAACTCCTTGCATCTTCGTGGGCATTAGCGGGTTTTGAGAAATTTGCCAACATCTTCTATCGCGGGCCGCCAGGGCCTGAATGAGCCCTCTTCGGCTTGCCCCCGCCAGGAGTGCCGGGCGGACCGGCGTTACCTTGGCGGGCGGGTGGTTCGGCTGGACCTTTTGCCGAAGGCTTCTCAGCACCGCCGGCGGGAGCGGCTTGCTTCTGCTGTTTGGCTTTGCCTTGTGCTTGGCTTTCGGCCTCGTCTTTTTTACCGGGAGCATTCGCTTTCGACGGCTGAGCAGCTGCCCCCTTTGGCTCTTGCGGGGCTCGCGCTTTTTCGGCTTGGCTCTTCTGACCCGCTTCCTTCGCTGCCTTTGCAGGCTGCTTGTTCTCTTCACCAGCCTTAGGTGTCGCAGCCTTCTTCTCGGCAGCTTCTGGGGCCTTTTTCTCCGCTTTCTCGGCGCCTTGCCCTTTACCGGGCCCGCCTGCGTTTTTCTCTGGCTTCTGTACAGGCGCCTGACCGGGTTGCGCTTGTTCGGTCTCTAGAGGCGCCTTCTGACCCGCTTCCTTCGCTGCCTTTGCGGGCTGCTTGTTCTCTTCGCCAGACTTAGATGTCGCCGCCTTCTTCTCGGCAGCTTCTGGGGCCTTTTTCTCCGCTTTCTCGGCGCCTTGCCCTTTACCGGGCCCGCCTGCGTTTTTCTCTGGCTTCTGTACAGGCGCCTGACCGGGTTGCGCTTGTTCGGTCCCTAGAGGCATCTTCTGACCTTCGGCCTCTTTCGCCTCGCCGGCTCGGCTTCGCTTAAGCTCAGCGGCGCTCGGCGGCGAGCCCTTTGGCGTATTTCCCTTGGCAGTTTCAGTGAGAACAGGTTTGTTCTGTAGCTCGTCCGGGCCCTTTACGGCCTCTTTCGGGGCTTCCTTCGGCTTGGCATCGGCAATCTCGGGACGAAAAGCATTGATGCTATCTTTTTCTACCGCCGTCTCGGATGGACCGCTCGCACTCTTGACTTTGTAGGTCTCGATCTCTTTGCCCACGATCTTCGTCACTTCTCGCCGCGGCAGAAAGGCGTTCACCACGCGGCCATCATGCCGATCCACGTGGTAGCTCTTGTTTGTCTTCGCGAAAATCACATTCACATCAGCGACGGGCATGACGTAGGAGCCAATGTTCGTCGCAACGAAGTGCCGGTCGGGCACGAACACCCAGGCTTCAAGAATTGGCGGTTCATAATAATCGACATAGCCAATGACATAACCACGGCCGTGCGGCGCCAAGGGCGCCCATCCGACATAGTCGCCGCCAGTCCGCCAACTCACCCAGGCGGGCGCCCACACCGTGCCAGGCACCCAAAACCAACCAATGTCGGGGTCATAGCCCCAGCGCCCGTAGTGGTAGGTCGCCCAGGCAAATGGTTCATCGGAAACCCAGTACCAGCCGTAGTCGTTAGTGAGCACCCACCGTCCATGGACATAGGGACGCCAGCCGCTTCTGACCTCCGGAACGAAGACGTAATTGAATTCGTCGTTGCGAACCCAAGTGCCGTACGGCTGTAACTTGTCGAAGAAAAACCCGATGTTGACACGGTCGGCTTGGGCCGGAGCGGCGGCAGCCAGGCTGAGCGCAAACAGAGCGGCAGCCAGTGTTACCAAGGCACGTTTTAGCGGACGCAAGACAGTCTCCTTAATCAACTGCGCCAGCCCATGCCGAAGTAGAACTGGCTTCCTCATCTGTCCAACAGCCACCGCGTGGGGAAGTTCCGCTTGGCGGCTCAAATGTCGGGATCTGATCCTGAACCCGCTACTGGGGTAGCGGCAGGCCCGGGAAGATCATAGACTCAGAATGGGGCTGCGGACCCGAGAAGGCGGAGCTTGGCCGCTCGCACCGCCCCTGCCGGCTTGAATTTCCCCGAGCGCACGCCAGCCTGGAGTTTCCGGTCAGGTCCCTGACCTCCCGTGTCAGGTACATGCGCACATGGTTCGCTCGGCCACCCTGAACAAGTCTAAGGGATGCGTTGTTAACAGAGTTAACAGAGAGACCATTTGAGGAGGCGACAATGACGGTTCAGAAAATCCTGACCCGCAAGGGTTCAACCGTCCACGCAATAGAGCCAACGGCCACGATCGATCACGCTGCAAAATACATGTCAGATCACCGGATCGGCGCGCTGATTGTGACCGGAACAGAAGGTCGGCCCATCGGTATCATTTCGGAGCGAGACATCGTACGGGTTGTAAGCGGAAAGGGAAGAGCAGTCCTCGACATGCCGGTCTCGGAGGTCATGACCCGCGAGGTCATGACCTGCACGCGAGGTGACAAAGTCGTGGATCTCATGCAACGCATGACCGAAGGCAGGTTCCGCCATATCCCCGTTTTGGAAGACGGCCGGCTTGTCGGGCTCGTTTCGATCGGCGATGTGGTCAAGTCGCGCATTGAAGAGATAGAGCAGGAAAAAGACGCTATGCACGAGTACATACGCTCGGCCTGACCGCACCGCCCTCCGCTCAGGGGATCGTCGGCACCGATGCGGAGCCAAACCCGAATGCGACGAACACCGCTCATCCTAGCATTACAGTAGCGTTTTTTATTTAGTTCTGAATCCATGAGCCACCATGATTCGGGAGATCATGGATGGCTGGCGCATCGGTTGAGACGACGTTGGAGCTGTGGGCGTCGTCGTTGCGGGAGGTGAAGGGACGGATACGTCGGTTGTTCAGCCAGGAGCGGGTTGCGAGATCGGCGGGACGGTTCCTCGACGGACTTGTGGGGAACGAGCCGCGCAAGACGGGGTGGATGCGCGCAGAAGCGGCTGGTGATCTCGGCCCGTGGCGCCAGCAAGCGATTTTGGGGCGCGGGCGGTGGGACGCCGATGCCTTGCGCGACATCGTGCGCGAATACGCGCTGGAAACGCTTGCCGACGAGGACGCGGTTCTGGTTATCGATGAAACTGGCTTTCTGAAGCAGGGCAAGGCGTCGTGCGGGGTCGCGCGCCAGTACACGGGTTCGGCGGGCAAGATCACCAACTGCCAGATCGGTGTGTTCGCTTCCTATGTATCGCGCCACGGCCATGCCTTCATCGACCGGGCGCTTTATCTGCCGAAGGAATGGACGGACGATCCCACTCGCCTGAAGGCAGTGCATGTGCCGGACGATGTGGGTTTTGCCACCAAGCCTCAGATCGCGCGCCAGATGATCGCACGAGAGCTCGCCGCCAAGGTGCCGTTTTCCTTTGTTGCCACGGACACCGTTTATGGCACGGGCGACATCGAGACCATGCTTCGCAAGGCGGGCAAGGGCTATGTGCTGGGCGTTGCCGCCAACCACGCGTTCAACTCCTGGGGCAAGAAGCAGTTTGTTCGCGGGACTGCCGCAAAGATCGCCCAGAGTCTCCCCAAGAACGCCTGGCGACGCCTGTCGTCGGGCGAAGGAACCAAAGGCCCGCGTCTGCACGACTGGGCTTATCTCGAACTGGCCGATCTCAGTGCCGGCGAATACAACAGCATACTCAAGGGAAAATGGACGCGCGGTATGCTGGTCCGCCGCAACATTGGCGATGACGATCTCGCCTTCTTCTCCACATGGTGTCCTCAGGGCACGTCCATGAAGAAGTTGGTATCGGTGGAAGGCCATCGCTGGGCCATCGAGGACAGCTTCGAGGCCGCCAAGAACGAGCTGGGCCTCGACCACAACGAGACCCGCTCCTGGCACGGCTGGCACCGGCACGTCTCGCTCGCCATGCTTGCCTTCGCCATGATGGCCGCCATCCGCCACAAGGCCAATGCCGTGCCGCTTAAAAAAATGCTGCCACCTCTTCCGAAGAAACGTCGATCCTGATCCGCTGGTCGATCCAGGAAATCCGCCGTATCGCCATCAAGCTCGCCCAGCGGCGAATCCAGCCCGCTCACATCATCGCGTGGAAGGGAGGCGGCAGGCCATCCGCATCGCCGGTCGAGGGGCCGCAGCCCAAGGACCAGATCAACCTGACGGACGAGGATTCGCGGATAATGCCGGTGGCGGGCGGCGGCTTCTGTCCCCTTCGGGGATCCAAACCCTCGCCTTTAGGCGAAGCGAGGGGCTGACGAAGTCGGCGAACGCGACGATGTCCGATGAGCGGCGCGAGGTCGCTGGCCGACCGGGCGAGATATTTCCGGGGCGCGCGTCACTTGGTTCTCCAGGAAGGGCGACGAGCTGGAACAGAACAGCGAGCGGCTAGGGATCGCAGTCGATTTCCAATCGACCCCTATTGAACCCCTCGCCTTACAGGCGAGGGTCGTTTAGTGCGACCGGGCGGCAGGCGAACAGCCCGGCTTCGAGCTCGCCACGCTTGACACGCTGCAACACGGTCTGACGCGACACCCCGAGGGCGCGGATGGCCGCGCGCATTGGCAGGAAGCCTTCGGCGGCCCCGGCGTTGAAGCGCGGCTTCAACTCATCGGTGAGACGGATGCGCCAGGGCGCGCCGGGTGTGATCTGCTCGCCCGCGATGATGCCGTCGTTGAGCAGGCGATGAGTTGCCCTCGAAGCAGTGGCCTTTTGCACGAACGCAAAAGATAACTTCCGTTTTGAGCGAACGATTTTGGGCTGGCGCGGGCGGTGCCTGCTTGATTTGAGACGCAAAAGGTAATACGCAGATGTCAGATGATTCGTTCGACGCGAGCGCAAAAGGCCGAGCGACTGAGAGCGGCGCGGCGATTGCTCGCAGACAAACTCGGCATGGCGGAGGCGGCCATGGCGTTGTCGCGCGCATTTGGCTTGTCGCGACGGCAAGCTTATCGCTATCTCGAACTGGGGCGGGCGGGCGCGTCTGCGCCGTTGCCAGTAGAGAACTCGGTTACCGTCACGCTCAAGATGCCGGCGAGCCTCGCGCGCAGTCTGCGCGAGCATGCGAGCAAGCACGGCATGACGACAAGCGAGTTGGTCAGGCAGGCCGTTGCGGCATTCCTGGCGACGAAGCGCCGGCATGGCTAAGCAGCGGCAGACACGGCGTGCTCTCCATCTCGAATACGAATTCGATCGACTGCTCGCCACCAAACTCGAACTGGCTTACGACATCCTGGTTCCTGATCGGGTCCGGATCGTCGGCAGCGCAAAGGTGAGAGGAGCGGGCGATGAAGAGCGCAGCGATCTACGCTCGTGTGTCGTCGGACAAACAGCGGGAGGAGAACACGATCGCCAGCCAGACGGCAGCGCTGGTGGCATTCCCCCGCGAGCAGCAGTTCGACGTTACCGCAGGAATGGGTTTTCGAAGACGATGGCTATAGCGGGGCCGAACTGATCCGTCCTGGGCTTGAGCGCGTGCGCGATCTTGCTGCTGAGGGTTTGATCCAGGCAGTTCTGGTCTCCGGTCGCGTGGTGCAGGCGGCCGCGCTCCAACACGCCCGCCTTCAGCCATTTGTCGATCATCCGGCGTATGACGCCGTCCATGACTCGTCTGTCGAGGTACGCCCGCAGATGATGATGTTGGATGGTGTCGTAATATTTGGAGATGTCGACGTCCAACACCCAGCCGAGCCCGCGCCAGCCCATGAGAGCCGACGACAGCGCGGCCAGAGCCTGGTGGGCGGACCGCCCAGGCCGGAAGCCGAACGAACAGGGCAAGAAGTCCTGTTCATAGATCGGCTCCAGCACCATGACGATCGCCCGCTGGGCCACCTTGTCTTCGAGGGTCGGGATGCCGAGCGGGCGTTGTGAGCTGAGAAAACCAATACTCGACCCATCGGTCATTGTCCGACGAGCGCTTAAAATCGATCTCAGCGAGCATCACAAATGTGCATTTGTGGAACGGTCGTCGAATTGCTCGGCCGCGCCGAGCGGTCAAGCCTCGACGCACCGGCGGGGCGACATAGCGGCCGGACTTGATGCGTTCCAGAAGGTCCTGAAGATTGGCCTCCAAGTTCGCCTCGTAGTCCCGCGCCGTCACTCCGTCGATGCCTGATGCTCCATCCTTGCGCGTTAGCCGATACGCCTCCTTCATCCATTCCAGATCGATGACATGATGCAGCGTGGACAGAGCCGTCCCCGCTCGCGTTCTCGCCAGTTCGGCTATCCGTTGTCGTTTCGTGGACAGGTTCGCGGAGCCCAAGGTCTCCTCCCGTGTTTCCCGCCAACGGCTCTCGTCCCGTGGCGCCTCCCCTCCCTCGCACGGGTCCTGGCGAGCCCAGTTCCCCGCGGTCACCGGTACGATGAAGGCGCTACGACTTCCCGCTCCCGCATCCTCGGCCGCTTATTTGTTTCGCGTCCGAGGTCCACACGATTCCTCCTCGTTCGTGCTCGCCTCGTCGGCGCTCCCGGGTCGGCGGAGGTCCGACCCAGGCCGGGACCCTTGTTCAGCCGGCTGTCCCTCTGCCGGCGCGCTCTCACGTGGACGCGAACGGGATCTCACAGGTTCCCAGGCGATCCATCCCATGCCTTTGCCCCGGTCCAAGACCCCGGCCGGATCGACGGCGCCTCACCATGCCGGCGCCGCCAATTCTGCCCCCGCAAGAACCACTGCGAAGGCTCCAGCGACACTAATATCGAGGCTACTCACGCGGCTTCAGCATCTGCTGCCTACGCTTCGAGAACGGCGTTGCCGCCGTCCAGGCAAGGCTCACTTCCGACTGGCTGGCTGGCCTTTGCCGGGAGGGAGTCGAACCCTCTGGATCACAGCGAAAGGTTTCAGAGCGTCACGTCATGCTCATCCCCCTCTCCAGAGCTTTTCCTGTCGCAAGGTTCTTGTAACCGAAGAAGCTTTTGCCGTGCTTCTTGGTCCAGCGCGCGTCCTTGTCTTCTGTCGGTTCTTCGCCGGCTTCTCCTCCCACGCCGCCGGCGTCTCGCCGCGCTTCACGGTCTCGTTCTCCTCGCGACTATTGCGCTGCTTCGGAACCGGCACGATCGTGGCGTCCACCATCTGGCCGCCGCGGGCGATGTACCCCTTCGCATTCAGATGCTGGTTGAACCGCTCGAACAGCTTCTCGACTAAAGGCTTATGCCGCAGATTCCGGTCGGATCAACATTTCGTAGGTAATGGGTTTGGTTATAAGGCCGATGGAGAGTAGCGAGCGAAAGGCGGCGTGACACGTGCGACGGCGGTTGAATCGGAAGACGAATTCGTCGAGATAGCTTTGGAGATGTTTCCTTCGCAGGCCGTGGTAGACGCCGAGCGCCCAAGTCTTCAAGTTGGAGAAGACGCGATGGATCCACGGCAGCACGATATGGGCAGCCATGTTGCCGACGACATGGGGATCGTGAGCGACGTTGGGCACGCCTGGATAGGCTGCCCATCCATCGGTTTTGATGGTTGCGCCTCGAGCCAGGTTGGCGGCGACAAAACCGTGCAGCGAGGCGGCGGAAAAGTCCTGGATTGTTGCGAGGCGAATGCGGCCGGGCGCGCCGTCAGCGACTTCGACCGCGCCGGCGACGAGCATTTTGCTCTGGGACGAGCGACCGCCGCCACCCCTGATTGGATCGTCCTTGGCGCGCAAGGGGATTTCTGTCTCGTCGATCTCGGCGATCCCAGCCAGGAGCGCGCGGGCAGGCGCGACCATGGCCCGCCGCAGCTTGGCGCACAACAGCCAAGCCGACTTATAGGAGCCCAGCGCAAGCAGCCTCTGCAACTGCAGCGCCGAAATTCCGTTGGAGTGGGTGGCCATCAGATAGGCGGCCCAGAACCAGACGGTCAGAGGAAGCTTCGAGCCGTGCATGATCGTCCCCGCCGTGACGGAGGTTTGCCTGCCGCAGGCGGCGCATTCGTAGGTGAAAGCCTTTCCCCCGTGCGGCCAGGCCTTGTCGTGATCGCAGGCCGGGCAGCGAAAGCCCGTGGGCCAACGCGCCTCGAACAGCCACGCCCCGCAGGCGGCCTCATCAGGAAAGCGACGTTGAAAATCAACAAGCGACGTGGGGAAACCAACCATGGCGCGACCTCGTGGCAGAAAGAATGTTCGCTATTTGTTCTTATGCCACGACGCGCCGCATGTCACCATATTTCGTAGGCCCGGAGTCAGCGGGATAAGCCTTCTCGACTATTCCGGCCTGCGACAGCTTCTCGCGGAACAGCCACAGCGTCGTGCCGTAATGTCGTCCTCGAATTCAAGCCCGAGAAATCGCGTGAACGACATCCGGTCGCGCACTTGGTACTCAATCTGCTCGTCCGAGAGATTGTACAGCGACTGCAGGATCAGCATCCGGAACATCAGGATCGCGTCGAACGGCTTGCGACCCGCACGGCTCTTCTTCTCCGCGTCCGGGGTCAGAGCCACCGCTTCGATGTCGGCCCGGAAACTCTCCCAGGGGACCAGCGCCGCAATCGCTTCCAGCGGATCACCCTTCTTCGACAGCGCCGCTAATCGCTTCTCCGCATCGAAAAACCCCGCCTGCCCCATCGTCTCGCTCCACAGAATCACGTCCTCACAAACGAGAACTCGCATAGCGCCGCGCCGCAGCCAATTATTCGAGGTCCCCAATGGTTCGATCGTGCCGTGGAATTGGAGTTCTTCGGGGTGCCGATACGCATCATCGCGCCGACTGGCTGATATGGTCCAAGGCATTCGTACAACTTCGATATCGCGGCGCGGATATCGCGCACGTCATCCTCAAACAATCCGATCAGATCGACTGGAAGCGCCTCCTCGGCTACATGGAGCTCTACTGGGAAGTCCTCCTGATGCGGCGCACCACAAAGCGGGTTCTCCAGAACTCATTCGCCAGATCAATGCCCGCAACGCCCCGCTAATCGGCGGCCGGCCTCCCAGAGAGCGAGACTTCCAGCGCCAGTAGCCGCGAAACCCGTCACGGTGCCACCGTATCAACATCTCGGGCCGATTATCACCATTGCCGCGAGGATCGACGGGAACCAGCGATAGAGCTGGACGAAGAACAAGCGGTCACCATTGTTGAACCGGAGGCGACCATGCACTTTTCGCTGCAGCAATATCAGCTGCTGCCTGAGGTGCGGCACGGATAACTGAGACACCCGGCTGAGGTAAATCGAACCTCAACCGGAGTGTTACACATGACGAGTGATGAAGGGCTCAAGCCCGAAGGGGCGCCGGAGCGCTCCCCCAAAGCTGGCGGAGGTGCCCCTTCGGGCGTCGACGGGAATGGTCCGAAGCGCTTTTCTGTTCAGCGCAAGATGGCGATCGTCGCGCGACTGTTGCGCGGCGAGCCGCTGGATCTGGTGGCCCGGCAAACGAATGTCTCGGTCGCCAAGCTGACCGAGTGGCGCGATCGCGCGCTTGCAGGCGCGGCGACGGCCTTGAAGCTGGAGGGCAAGCGCCCTTTGGCCCCCAGGAGGTCGAGACGATGAGCCAGACGCCTCTCGCCCTCCAGTGCTCGCTGTTATGGCTTGGCGCGCGTTACGCGTTTGTGGAAGGTCTCGCGTGCCAGCGTCTATCGCTCCCTCAAGGAGACGCCGTTGAACACAATCGTCCGTCGCCCTGGCCCGGTAGGGGCATCTTCGGACGCGGAATTGGCCGACCATATCCGCCGGCAAATAACTGCCTCACGCCTTCACGGTGAGGGGTACCGCAAGTTATGGCGCGATTGCGCTTTGCTGGCGTTCGCGCAAGCCCCCGCCGTGTGCGACGCGTGATGGGCGAGAACGGCTTGCTCGCTCCTCATCGCGTTGGACGTGCCGAGAGCAAGCCGCATGATGGAACGATCGTCACCAACAAGGTCAATGAAATGTGGGGAACAGACATGACGCAGACGATCACTGTCGAGGAGGGCAGAGCCTATATCTTCCTCGCCGTGGAACACGCCAATTCGGAAGTCGTCGGCATTCATGCCGCGCATTCGGCCAATCGCTTCGAGGCGCTGGAGCCGGTGCGCCAGGGGGTGCATCGGTGCTTCGGATCCATCGCACCTGGTGTGGCGCGTGGATTGATGCTGCGTCACGATCATGGCTCCAGCTACATGTCCAGTGACTTCCAGGACGAGATCGAATGCTTGGGAATCGAAGCTTCGCCCTCCTTCGTGCGAAAGCCCCAGGGCAACGGCGTCGCGGAGCGCTTCATCCGAACCTTGAAGGAGAACCTATTATGGGCGAGGACCATCGATACGATCGAAGAGCTGGGCGACTGCGGCGTCTGCGGTACGCTGGTCGGATGGCAATCACCATCACATTGCAACCTTCTTGTTTTCGCCCAGCGCCGGGCCGCTCTTGCTTACCGCCGCGGCGGCCATCTTGACATAGCTGACCACCTTGCCCGGCAAATCCCAGTACTCGGCATCGTGCGGGGTGATGCGCAGCAAGCGGATCGCCGAATCGTCGGCGCTGTCCCACCATGCCTTGGCCGGGAGCGACCACAGCTCCTTGATCTTCGCGCGATCGTTGAGGACCAGCGCAACGCCCGAGATCGAGACGAAGGTCTGATCGCCGGAGTCAACGAAGGCGAGGCACACCCGCGGATCGCGGGCGATTTCCTCGTCCTTGTGGCGGCGCGTGTCGGTCAGGAAATATATGGCATTCTCGTCGCGCCGCACATAGGCGCTCATCGGCCGCGCGCGGATGTAAACCCCGTCATGCGTGACCAGCATGCAAATGGGAATTTTCTCGATCAGGTTCCAGACTTTGTCGGCTTGATCAGTGGCCATGAGCGCACTCCGGCTGCTGTTGTCTCTCGTTAGACAACGGGCAGCCGGGAGCCCGGTTCCCGCGCCGGGTTGGTTCTCCATCCTGGCCGACCAATCGCTCGCCGGTGCCTCTTTCCATTCGGTCACCGAGTTGCGCGCCCATATCGATTACTTCATCGAGGCCTATAACGAATGTAGCCAAGCCGTTTGCCTGGACCAAATCCGAGTTCCACCAGAACGCCTCAAAGCACGTTTCGCAGATCAGTGATTCCGGATACTGGCGCTCGCCAAGCTGGCGGCCCGGCCTTGCCTTCACTGTCTTTGCTTGCCCGCAAGCATGTGCTCTCGGCGTTCTGTGGCGGCTTGCAGACGGTTCTCGGACACGAGGCCTCGCGCAGCAAGGGTCTGGAAATTCCCGATGCGCTGAAGCTTCTGGAGCGGCTCGACTCGAAGGGCAAGATCGTCACCGGGGATGCAATCTTCTGCCAGAAATCGATCGCCGCAAAAATCGTCGAACGCGGCGGCGACTATGTCTTTCCGGTCAAGGACAATCAGAAGACGCTACGCCAGGACATCGAAACGGCTTTCAACGAGCCGGTTTTTCCCCTGTGCTCATGGAATAGTGGTGTCGAAAAGGCGCATGGGCGCATCGAATGGCGCGCGATCGACGTGCTGCCTACCGAAGCCGCCGGGATTCAGGGCGAGGGGCCGACGGTTCGGCAAATCTGCCGCGTCATACGTTCGCGCCAAGTCAAGAAGAACGGCGAGTGGCAGAAGCCACAGCACGAGGTCGTCTATCTCGTCTCCAGCTTGCCCGCCGCCGCCTCGCCACAGGCTTTGCTGGGCGTCAATCGCGATCATTGGCGGATAGAGATCATGCATCGAAACAAGGACGTCATCCTCGGCGAGGACGGCTACACGAACCGTTGCGACAACGCTCCTCGCAACATTTTCTCCCTCACCGGCTTCGTTCTCAAAATCCTGAAATCCGTTGCACCCTCGCCAACCCGCGCCATCGAGCACTTTCAGGACGACAGAAACCGCGCAATCCGGCTGTTCTCAGGTTTTTACTGAATCGCCCTGCGCTGCAATCACAGACAGTAGCGGGCCTGTATTACTCACCCTTGCGCCGGTGTCTCATTTTCGTCCGCCTGCGAGCTGTGCTTATCTCGGTACCATTCGCCAGTTCCTGGGCTCTTGCGATTTCCTCAGATGACATCCTTTTCCCAAGGACATCGCGATTGCCAGCGGCACGTTGCTGAGTGTCAGGAGTCCGGAAATGCGCCGCAGCCAGAGGCGACCTTGCAACGCGCTCAGCAGAACAGCCGCGTCGGGGTAGCGACGATAGGTACTGGCTGTTCCAATCAGGCGGTGCCAGTATTTGCCGACGGTTTCTTCCGGCTCGAACAAAGCCATGACGCACTACCCGAGCGCAATCTCGGCAACGCGGATGAGACCCTGCTTCACCTCGGAATCATCGGTGAGCGGTTCGAGCAGAGCGACGCGGATGGCGAGTTCCGGCTTCACGCCGTCACGGATGAGCGTTGCGCAATAGACGATCAGGCAAGTCGAGGCGCCTTCCTCAAGGTCCTGTCCGCGCAACTCGCGCAACGCATTTGCCACCCGCACCAGCGGAACGCAGCGATCCTTCGGAAGGCCGCTCTCGCGCGCGACGATCTCGCATTCGACATCCGGCGCAGGAAACTCGAACTGCAGCGCCACGAAACGTTGGCGTGTGGAGGGCTTCAGCGCCTTGAGGACATTCTGGTAGCCGGGATTGTAGGAGACCACGAGCATGAATTCGGGAGGAGCCTCCACCACCTCGCCTCGGCGCTCGAGCGGCAGCATGCGCCGGTCATCGGTCACCGGGTGCAGAACCACGGTGACGTCCTTGCGCGCTTCGATAACCTCATCGAGATAGCGGATTGCGCCTTCACGCACCGCGCGGGTGAGCGGGCCATCCACCCACACCGTGTCGCCGCCCTTGAGCAGATAGCGGCCGGTAAGGTCGGCGGCCGTCAGGTCGTCGTGACAGGCCACGGTATAGAGGGGGCGGCCGAGCCGCGCCGCCATATGGGCAACGAAGCGTGTTTTGCCGCACCCCGTCGGTCCTTTCAGAAGCAGCGGAAGCTGATTCCTGTAAGCGTGCTCGAACAGTTCCCGTTCTCCGCCGATCGGTCGGTAGAACGGCAGCTCGTCAGCGGCGGCCGCTGGAGCGACGGAATGCATTGGGTCGACGCGCTTTCTGCCGGCGGACCAATCCGCCCCGCCGGCTGCTTTGGATCACTCTGCCGGTTGCGGCTCCGGCCCCGCTGGCGTCATCATATGCGCCGGCCGCTCCTCCCGCACCGGGCCGAAGATCGCGTAGACGAACATGAGTCCAGCAAGGATGACGAACAGTCCTGAACCGAGCCGCATCCAATAGAAAAACGCGATTTGGTCCTGGACCTCCATGTAGGCCATGCCCATGACCCGCTGCAGGTGAACCTGAACGACGCCGGCGAAGGTTAGCGTGAAGGTCATGAACGCCATTGCCGAGGTCATGATCCAGAAGCTCCACATGTTGAGCACCTGGTTGTAGGGTTGGCGATTGCGCAGATACGACATGGCGTAGGATATCATCGCTAGGTTCAGCATCACATAGGCGCCGAAGAAGGCAAGATGGCCGTGCGCTGCAGTGATCTGCGTGCCGTGGCTATAATAATTTACGAAAGATAGCGTGTGCATGAAGCCCCAGATGCCGGCACCGAAAAATGCGCCGACCGTGCAACCGAGGGACCACAGCATCGCGGCCTTGTTGGGATGATCGCGACGTCCCCTCCAGACCATGGTGAAGGCGAAGATCACCATGGCGAAGAAGGGAGCTATCTCGAAGGTGGAGAAGATGCTGCCGACCCACTGCCAGTAGCCCGGCGCGCCGATCCAGTAATAGTGGTGACCTGTTCCAAGCAGGCCGGAAAACAGGGCAAGCCCTGCGATGGCGTAAAGCCATTTCTCGATCACTTCGCGGTCGACGCCGGTCATCTTGATCATGAGGAAACCGAGCACGGACGCCATCACCAGTTCCCACACGCCTTCGACCTAGATGTGGACGATGTACCACCAGTAGAGCTTGTCGAGGGAGAGATTCGCCGGATCATAATAGGCGAACAGCCAGAACAGCGCGATGCCCCATAGGCCGAGCAGCAGAATATTGGTGATCGCCGTTTTGCGTCCCTTCAATACGGTCACGGACACGTTGTAGAGGAAGATGAGCGCCACGACGACGATCGCGACCTTGATCCACAGGGGCTGCTCCAGAAATTCGCGGCCTTCGTGGACGCCGAAGAATGTAACCGATGGCTGCCGCCAAGGCGCCGAACATCAACAGGCCAAGCTGAATATAGGCGAGCAACGGGCTCTCGATGTCGCGCTCGGATTCTTCTGGGATGAGGTAATAGGCGGCGCCAAAAAAACGTCATGAGGCTCCAGACGATCAACGCATTTGTATGGATCGTCCGAAGGATGTTGAAAGGCAGCGTCTCGGCCAGGAAGTTGGGCAGGACGTAAACGGTTGCGGCAAGCCCGCCCACGGCAATCTGGACGATGAAAAGAATCATCGCCCCCGCGAAATAGTAATAGGCGACCTTTTGCGATGCATATTTCATGACGATCCTTCTCAGCCAGCCGTGTTCGGCGGCCAACCCTGCAGGTTGGTCCGGCTTGCCCACTCCAGGAAATCAACAAGATCATTGAGTTCCTGATCGCTCAGATGGAATTGCGGCATCTGGCGACGCCCAGGCACTCCGCTTGGCTGCGATTGCATCCACGCAATCAATGCTGCTCGCGCGCCTTCCTTATCCTCATTGCCGCCGTGGCGGACCCAGACGTTCCCAAGTTCGGGAGCGAAATAAGCGCCCTCACCGAAGATCGTATGGCAGTTGATGCAGGCGTTCCTCTCCCAGACGCGCTTACCGCGCGCGACACTCTCGGTAAGGCGCGGCGCATCCGTGCTGGTATTAAGGATGTAGAAATGGCTGTGTGCGGTAAGGACGACGAACGCAATCAGAAAAAATGCCGAGCCGCTTCCATGTCTCGCTTGTGTCCTGGGGTACTCGGTTACGAGCTGGCTTTCGTGAGCGCAGGAGCCAAGCGACGCCGTCCCGATCGAGGCCCAAGCGCCGGTAGGCCTCCACCGTCCCCGGTACTGCCAAATCGCCAGTTGGAAGCTCGACGGAGCTCGGCGAGGCTGCGTCTTCAAAAGGCATCGGCGGCTGCACATGGAGTCGTTCGAGACGATGCGCGGCCAGGAGCGCGTACCAGTGAAGCGGCTCGACCGCGATCGCCTTGCGATAGGCCTCGATCGCGTTCTTACCCCGCCGATAGGAGCGACCGAGCCAATAGAAACCGCGCGCTTCCTCCATCGAATCGGTGACCTCGTCGGAGTACTGAGCAAGGTAGTGAACCGCCCGAGCGAAGCGTCGTGTCTCGAATGCGCGGGTAGCCGAGCTCCCAAAGCGCCGAACGTCGCCACGGGCCGCGCACTTGAGACTTCCCACGAACGAGTTGCTCCATCCCCTTCTCGCCATTGGCACGACCCACGCGAATCTCGAGCCATGCGGCGAGGAAGCGGGCCTCCGGCGCTGTTTAACACCAACTGAACCAAGCAGGACAAGGCCACTACGTATTGCTA
>CAWIXM010000029.1:0-218138 GCA_963840055.1 uncultured Alphaproteobacteria bacterium
AAGCAACAGCGGTGCAAAAAGGAAACCCAACAAAAAGCGGCGATCGAACCTAACGGCGAAAAACAGCAACATGACGCCGGACGCGATCCACGCACTCCGAGTTTTTGTCAACGCAAGGAAGAAAATGAGAACTGGGATATATAGCGAAAGCAACTTGCCTAATCCGCGCGGCCATTGGACGGCGCGCGATGTCTTTGCGTAGAGCGCGAGCCCAAGCAGCAGCACGAGGTAAAATGAAAAAATGTTGGGATGTGCAAAGGTGCTTTTCAGACGGAAATCAGCCAAGTCAGCCATACCGTGCCAGATATCCACCACAAGCATAAAGCAGGGGGCCGACAGATGAAGCCAACACCAAGAGGATGAAGCGGGGGAGATCGGCGCGTGACCGGAATATAAAGAACGGGATGACGAAGAGCGCCCAGTAAGAGATCGTCACAAGGAACAATCTCGCCGCGCTAGCGAATTGTGGTGAATGAAGGATTGCGGCGAACGAAATCAGGAGAAACGGAGACCATATCCCGAATACCGCTAAAGGGACAGTCGATGGCCGTTGAACGACGAACAGCACCGCGATTGCGATGACGAGTGCGTTTATGACAGCGCCAAACCCGATCGGCGATCCCCGAGATCCAACGATCGGTCAAGGATCGCGTCGCCGATCGACCGAACGAGCAGGACCGCGAACACGGTATAGCGCAAGAACGTCCAGAGCGCCGCGTTGTTTATGGACTGGATGGACGCAATTCCACGAGGATAAGTCGCCGCAAACACACAGGTGCCAAAACAATTCGGGCGGACATTTTCTGCCATTAGTCCAGTGCTCCCGGACCGTAGGCGCGGCTCTCCAAGAGGCCCCGTTCAAGCCCTTTGCGCAGAGTGAGCCACGAGGCGGCTTCGCCAATGTCGCGCTCGCGCGCCGATTTGGCGACCTTAACCGTAGTCCAGCGGCCAAGGCGCCATATCGGTGGCCGATGTATCGACCGGCTTGCTCGCATTCGGCTAACGCCCGACAACACCATCTTCAAATCCTCATCGACAGCTAATCGGCGGCCGGTCGACCGCGCCGAACGGGGCCAATGAACCTACTCAAGGGCTGCACAATCGCGAATGCACCGGCTACAGGGCGCAATAGCCCACGAAGGTGAGGTCAATTTCATTGCAGACCATTGTTCAGCCTAGCAACGGCCCCAAATACGCTACCCAGCGATTGCTTCAAACTAACGCCTTCCGCTACGCTGAAACGCAAAACTACATGAAGCAACCCGCCGCCCTAAAGAAACATGACCTTTGGGTTGGCCGACCTATCTTACCATAAGGCGCGCGCGGCCGCTTTTCGTACCCGACGTCTGGGAGCTTAAAGCCGGTCCGGCGACCTGATTTGACGATCGTCAACTTGCTTGTCGCGCTCTGACGTTTGCTAGATACTTGATCAACGGCCGGGAAGCTAGTCGCCGGGCGAGCGAAATGCATGGGGTCTTGTTTTTTCCCTCTTGGAACAACCCGCTGACTTCGTCGTTTAAGATAAATTTCTGGCCCATTTTCCCCCGATAGTGTGCGACCGGAGCCTCAGAATTTAATGGCACACTTACAGAGCCTCTTGGATCCCACCTACGGACCGCTAGTGACTGTAGCGATTCCGACATTCAACAGAGCGCCGAGGTCACGGCATTGTCTTATATCTGCGCTTTCACAAACTTATCGGCATTTCGAAGTCCTTGCTTCCGACAATGTATCGACAGATGGCATGCGGCGTCTGGGGTGGCCCGCCAGGCTGTTTCGTTTCGGTGGTGCAAATTGAAAGGCTGAGAGTGCGTAAAAATCGCCAGCTAAGGTAGCAAAGTTCTTGAATGGCAGACGGAAAGTGACGAGTTGGACCGATCATCAGAGGGAGTCGTCATCAGTGATGTTTAACGAAATTGAAAAGCATTGTGCCGTGCTTTGTAGCGGCAAATCTATTTGTTTTATTACCGAAAGCACCAGCTTCGGGGGGACAAGATTCACACGTTGTCTTTGATGAAGGCGCTGATCGAGCGCGGCCATCGAATTACGCTGATAGCCTGCCGCCATCACGAATATGACGATCGTATAGTGGCGGCCGGGCTAAATGGTAAGATTAGAATGGTTCACTCGACGTTTAAGATGAATGATTTTGGCATAAGGGCGTTCTACGGGTGGAAGAAGTTGCTGAATGAAGTAGGGGGCGACGTTGTTGTACTACCGAAGGGCTGGAACCGCCTTGGAAATTTGACGTTGCACGTGTTGTGCAGACGCATATTCAAGCAAGTGTTTATCATCGAGCATATTGAGCCGGAGCCGGCGTATGAACTGAGCTCAAGATGGTGGTGTCGGGCAGTTCCACCGCTGACGCGAGTTGCAAAGCGGATCGCAAAGAGACTCCGCGCCTCCAACGCTGACTGCATAATCGCGGTGAGCCATGAGGTGCGTGATCGGCTGATACAAGATTGGGGGTATCGGTCGGACAAAATCGTCGTAGTCCAGAATGGGGTATTATGGCGCGAGTTCAGACGGGATGAATACCGCGGAGAGGCGTTTCGGGCGCGTCATAGGATATCTTCAGACGAATTTGTGTTTGGAATGATTACCCGGTTGACAACGGAGAAGGGAATAGACATAGCCTTGCGGGCGCTTCGGTTGGTGCTGCAAAAGGCCGGGGGTAGAAAGGTGCGCCTCGTCATTGCGGGGAACGGCGGGGACTTGGAGCAATTGACGTTGTTGAGCAAAGAATTGGGGGTTCAGGAAAGTGTCGTATTTGTTGGGTTTGTACGAGAGGTGATAAACGCACTTTCTGCCTACGACGTAATATTATTCCCGAGCAGAAAGGAAGGGTTGCCGCTTGGACTACTTGAGGGGATGGCCGCTGGGTGCGTCCCGATTGTTAGCCGAATAGCAGGAATGCCGGAAGCGGTTGATTCTCCAGCCCTTGGTTGGGTAGTAAAGCCAGAAAGCGTCGAGGAATTATGTTCGGCCATGCGTAGCGCGATGGCGCTGGAACCAATCAAGCTTTCGCAGATGCGCGCTGCCACCGTGGATCAAATACGACGCAATTTTGACCTTGAAGGTTGTCATGGTAAGATCTTCAAAATCTGTGACCTATAGCGGTCGGTGGTATGCGAAAACCGATCGATGTCGGCGGTGGTTATTCCGGGGTACCGTTAACCTTGTCATAAACTCGACGATAGACAGATCGAATGTGGTATTGTGGTACTAGGCTTGTATCGGTGGCGCAGTAGGCGGACGGCGCGACCGGCCACAAACTCATGACGCGGCTTAATCGTGGGATGTATTCGGCTACTGGGCGCGGAACAGTCCTGCGGTTCTTCGGGCATGACTGCGCGCATCGGGTGATTGCGACCAGCTATTCCGATTGATTGCGACCGCCTGTTCCGGGCGATCGCGACCAGCCTGGGCGGCGGTCCACCGTGAGCTGCGCCGGCCAGAAGTGACGCTGCAGCTGCTGTGGGAGGAGTATCGCGCGGCGCATCCTGACGGCTACGGCTATAGCCGCTATTGCGAACTCTACCGCGCCTGGGAGGCACGCCTGTCGCCGACCATGCGGCAGACCCATGTGGCCGGCGAGCGCATGTTCGTCGATTACGCCGGCAGCCGCTTGTCGTGATCGATGCCTCGACCGGCGAGGCGAGGACGACGCAGCTGTTCGTCGCCGTGGGGCGCCTCGAACTACACCTATGCCGAGGCAGCTGACGCAGGGCCTGTCCGATTGGATCGGCTCGCACACACGCAGCTTTGCGTTCTTCGGTGGCGTCCCGGCGATGGTGGTGTCCGACAATCTGCGCGCGGGCATCACCAAGGCCTGTTTCTACGAGCCGGCGGTCAACCGCAGCTATGCCGAGATGGCGGCCCATTACGACACCGCCGTTGTGCCGGCGCGACCGTATCGGGCGCGGGACAAGGCGAAGGTCGAAGTTGCGGTGCAAGTGGCGACGCGCTTCATCATCGCCAAGCTGCGCAACCGACAGTTCTTCTCGCTCTGCGAACTGAACGCGGCGATCGCCGAACTGGCGGCGCAGATCAATAACCGGGTGTCGCGCCATCTTGGCTCCAGCCGCCGCGTGTTGTTCGAGGAGCCGGAGCGCGCAGCGCTAAAGCCGCTGCCGGCCGAGCCGGCCCGATCACGCTTGACGCCAACCCAAAACGCTGAAATCAGCAGATGAACCTGACGGCACCCTCAGACCAGCCACACTGGTCGCGATCGATCGTAACAGTGGTCGCGATCGTCGGAATGCGCAGGCATGACCTGAGACAACGCGTAAATCGTCAGCGCGGCATGCTATAATGTAAGAGCGTCGAAAATCTCGCTATGCGCGCTGGTCGTCTTTTTCATCATACATCGCAGCGTTAGTCTCGGAGCTATTAATAGGATTTGACCAATGGGCGAATTTCGATATTGGTAACTTCTGAAGTGCGCGGCAGTTGAAGCGTGTTCACAACGGCTCGAGCAATGTCTTCCGGTTGGATAAGAAGCTCCGGTCGGTAGGCTTGTCCCTCGCTTTTACACAGCGCTTCGATCGACGGGGTAGCGGTGCGTCCGGGATATATGCTGAAGACACGTATTCGCTTCGAATTGACTTCTCCCCGCAAGCTATCGGCGATGGCCTTGAGCGCGTGCTTAGTCGCGGCATAAGCGCCAGTATTAGCCTGCGCTTGCAAGCCCTGAGATGAATTGACAAATACAACCTGCCCCTGACGTTGGATCAACTCTGGCAGCAAAGCTTGCGTCAGCGTGTATGGTGCACGAACATTCAACCTATAGAGAGCGTCGAGTTGCTCCACCGGAGTGTTCTCAATGCTTCCTGCAACATGAGCGCCAGCGCAGTGTACCAGCGTATCGAACTGTTGGAAATCGCGCTTAACGTATCGTACAAGGTCGAGAACCGCTTGATCCATGGTTAGATCTGCGTGAAACACCGCGGTCTCATATGCGATCGCCCCAGTAGCGGTAGCGACCGCGTTCAGCCGGTCGGCATCGCGTCCGACCAAACAGACGGAGCCGCCTGTGGACGCGATCGCAATCGCAATCGCCCTACCAATCCCGGAGCTCGCACCGGTAATGACTGCGTTCAAGCCAAAATTCGTCATCGGATGCTATCACGCGACTGACCAGCACGACGGAACCTGGGATTCAGCAGAAAGCTGCACGCCGCCGGAAACGCCGACGGATGCTGCAGTCACACGCCTTCACGCGATAGCCGAAAGGCGATCACGCGAGCCAAAAAGTTCACATTGCCAATCAGGTAACGACGCCAAAGGCGGCGCGGCTCCCGCACAAGACGGAACAGCCATTCCAAGCGAAGCCTCCTTACCCAGATCGGAGCGCGTGGGACATTGCCCGCCATGAAATCGAATAAGCCGCCAACACCGATCGCGCAAGGTCCACAAACCGGCACATGCCGCGCGATCCAGAGCTCCTGGGCCGGATTTCCCATGGCGACAAGTATGATATCTGGGCGGGAGTCGCTAATTGATTGAACAAGCGCGCATTCCTCCTCCGAAGTAATATATCCCCGCCATTGACCGACGACGACATGCCGCGGCCAATGCTCTTGAATCACCCGGGCGACCTTTTGAAGAGTGTCAGGCATGGCTCCCAAAAGGAAAATTCGGAGCGGGGGAACGAACGCGGGTAAGCAGGTACGGGACCAAATCTGTCCCGTTGAGGTTGTCAGCGAAACTCGACCCATTCAGAACGCGATTTGCGATTTCGACGCCGATGCCGTCGTTGAGAACAACGAACTCCCCCAGCGCCTGGCGCAAACCTGGGTCCTTCATCGTAAGCAATGATAAATTCGCATTGAGGAATGCGATTCGCATGGGCTCTCGGAGGCGAATTCGCGCCTCGATAAGATCGCACGCTTGATCGAGCTCACACGATAAGACCTTAACCCCAAATACATCATGAAGGGACGGTAGAGTTGGGCTAACGCTGCGCATGTATGGAAACATGCGACACGTTGGCAGTTTGGTAGTTGCGAGTTATCAAGTTCGAGTGAACGTGTATTCGAGCGTTGCGCCATTTGTAGCTGCCCCAAACCGCCAGCCTCCCCCCCCCGGCGTATTGCAGGCGTTCGAGGCGCTTCTTCAAGAGAGCGAAATCCGCACGGCCCTATGAAGATTGGCGAGCAAGCCGACCGGATAGTATGTCAATCAGCTCGCCGGGCGCGAGCCCTTGGAGAGCGGCCGCCATCAACCCTCGATCCCAAGATAAATAGCGGAGGAAGCCGATAAGGCCATTTATCTCCCCGCATAGCAAACCGTGCTAATGTGGATAGCTTAATAATCCTTTCCAATCTCGCTCGCAATCGACATGATCGTGGCCCACTGCGAGCCGTGCTCCGTTTGGTGATCAAACACCATCCGCACCGCCCGCTCCCGAACCTCAGGTGAAAACTTGTTGCTCGTCTGCTTCGTCATGGCTCCACTTTCTCAAAAGTTGGAACCTCCGAAAATCCCGGGGCGGTTCAGTTCTGCACCGGCCGCGGCTGCTGAGCGATAACGGTCCGTCCTACCTCTCAAGCAACCTGGCCGACTGGCTCGACCACAATGGCATCCACCACATTCGTGGCCGACCTTACCACCCGATGAGGCAGGGCAAGAGATCGAGCGATATCACCGCTCGATGAAAAACCGCATCCTGCTCGAGAATTATTACCTGCCGGGCGAACTCGAATTGAACATCGGCGCGTTCGTCACCTATTACAACAATCGCCGGTATCACGAGAGCCGGGACAACCTCACCCGGCCGACGTCTACTTCGGCAGAGCACCGACCATCCTCAAACGCAGGGAGAGCATCAAACGCAAAACCATCCAACAACGACGTCGCCTGCATCAGCAGGCAATCGCTGCCTGAACCTTTAAACCAGATGAGCCAGAGGCTCTCTTAAATCGCCGCCCAATCCGACCGAAATGTTCTGACGACGTACACGACAAGCGCTGACGGGCTACACCAAGGGCTCCACAAAAAAGAACGACCTTCATCGCATCCTCGTTCCAAAAAAGCGGCGCGAGCACTCTCTGGTCCGCGCCATTGCGGCTATATTTGCACGGCCGTCTTCAATCCTTACCTCCGAAACCGCTCTGTGGAGCTCGCCATGTTCCGGATCACATTATCCCAGAGTTTATGGGCCGTTATCGCTTTAGTTGAGTTGACGGTCGTCAACTCGGATGCCGCTCGACAATGGCAGACAAGCGGTGATTTTGAGCTGAACAGTCGGTCAACTTACCGATGCCGGGGATACTTAGCCACATGTGTATATCATGGCCTGTCGCTCACAAGTCCGTACGTTCGCGGGACCAAAATGATAGCCGAGGCGTTGCTCGGAACAATCAGGGTGTCGAAACGCTCGGCTTCGCCGGTTTGAGAGGACACGCTCAGAACCACTTCGCGCGTTGCCAGCGAGCTGCGCGCGACCAAGGGGCAAGGCGCTGGAGGCCAATAGGGCCCTGGACAGCTTGGGCCAAGCGCCGGCTCATGGTCTCTCCCGCCGGCATGCGGTGCGTGTAGCAATGGCACGAGCTTTTCCCCACCACTGCGCACCGGCTGCTGATACTGAGGTCAATGTCGACGCTGTGTATTCGGTCGAGCACTACCGCGGCGTCAACTGGGCTGATCCCAGCTGGGCATCGCCTGGCCCATTGGGCAGGCCGAGGCCGGGCTATCCCAGACCACGCTGCCGCTGCGGCGCGAGCTACTAGCTTATTTCGAGAGACGAGGCGAAAACCGTCATGCGGGCAATAGTGAGGAGCGAAGCGCGCCTTGTCGGGTCAGCACTGTGCCGAGGGCTGGTTGGCAGAAATCGCGTTGCGGTCGTTATCATCGATAGGCTCACAAATGACGGCCCACTGAGGCTCTCTCGCGCATAATTGCAAGACATTCGACCTCTGTGGGGCGTTCATACTAAAAGGATGGCAAGCAACATGAGCCTAAGAGCAGGCGACTGGGTCGAGGTTCGGACAAAAGAGGAAATTCTGAGCACACTGGATAGTAATGGTCGTTTGGACGAACTCCCCTTCATGCCGCAGATGTTTCAATATTGCGGACAGCGGTACCAGGTCTTCAAGCGGGCGCACAAGACTTGCGACACGGTCAATCCTATCGCTGGTCGACGCCTAGTCGACGCTGTACATTTGAATCTTCGTTGCGACGGTAAGGCATACGGTGGCTGCGAGGCAGCCTGCTTAATCTTTTGGAAAAATGCGTGGCTCAAGCCAGTAAAGGGAAATACGAGCTCGGTGCAACTATTAGCCAACGATGAAGGCCGCGGATCTGATACACTCCTAAATCAAGTCGGCTGCTCAGAGAACGACGTTTGGCGGGCAACCTGCGTTAAATATAAGCAAGAAGGTGATAATACAAGATATATCTGCCAGGCAACCCAGCTACCCCGCTTCACCACCTCCCTTTTATGGTGGGATATTAAACAGTATGTCGAAGACTACACGTCAGGAAACGTGGGCCTGGGCAGGATCTTTTCTAGCTTCGTCTATGTTATATTTAACTTCTTGGCAACTAGAAGAGGGGGTCGTCTCGTTCGCTGGCTTTATGATCGATTTCAAGCACTCATCGGCGGTGTGCCCTACCCGCAAAGGACCGGGAGCATCCCACCCGGACAACCTACACCAATATCCACTTTAAATCTGCAGCCTGGGGAATTCGTTCGAGTGAAATCGTACGAAGAAATTCTCGCAACACTTGAGGGGTTGAAAAACCGAGGGATGTGTTTTGATGCTGAACTTGTTCCGTATTGCGGCAACGTCTATCAAGTCAAGCGCCGGGTAACCAAGTTTATAAATGAAAAGACAGGAAAGATGTCAACACTGAAAACCCCCGCCGTCATTTTGGAGGGGGTGTGGTGTCAGTCGCGATATAGTAAATGCCGAATGTTTTGCCCAAGAAGTATCTATTCTTGGTGGCGCGAGATCTGGCTCGAAAGAATTCAAGAAAGAGCCACAAATTATATGGTTGTCCCCGCGAACGCCAAAGACTATGCATCACGTGGGCTGGTCGAGCCCGACAGCGTCAGCAACTCGTTCTCGTCTGATCCGCTTCGCCGCGATCTCGTCCAAGCGTCCGCAACGAGCCGTCCGTCTCCGGAATCAGTGCCAAAACCTACTTAGCCGTACCGAGTTGAGACGGGCTGAAAAATTGGGTCCCGTAGACGATTCACGAAAAATACCACAAGGGCCAAGCGGGGAATTCGAGACTATGCATCGCGTGATGATGCTTTCAAGCAGCTGGCGATCGTACACGGAGCCGACACGCACGTAGCGCGCAACTCAACCGCTTTTGTATTTCATTCGCACGAGCGGTTCGTCGGAGGAATAGGCATTGCAAGGCGGACGAGATGGTCGACATGTAGCGCGACGACCAATGCAGTACCAATGCAGCATGGGTCATCGACGACACTAGCCCCACTGGGCAGCGGCGACATTCGGCCCGTATCGAGTCGCAGTGTATCGGTTAAGTCGGAAGCAGAACTTTGGCAAGTACCGGGTGTTGGTTACCAATTACCCTTGCTACCAATAGCGGCTGACAGAGATCATAGGGAGCTAAGTATTGCGATGTCGATATCACATACAGGCTTACCGAGTGATTTTAGCGATATATTCGTTACAATAGCCATTCCAACATTCAACAGAGCATCATGGCTGAAAGACTGTATTAATTCGGCCCTTTCGCAAACTTATCATCACCTTGAAGTTCTTGTATTGGACAACAACTCCACGGATCATACTAGTGAGGTACTGAGCGAGTTCCGCGATCCAAGGCTACGAGTGGTAAGACATAACAAAAACATAGGCCTACTTCCAAATTGGAATGCATGCTTGGACGAGGCTAGAGGCAATTATATTGTGTTTTTGCCGGATGACGACAGGATTCCACCGTGGATGTTGGAGCGCTTCATTGCGCTTGCCAAAAGTGAACCGCAAATTTCGATGGTTATGGGCTTAAGCCAGTTGTATATCGCTGCCGAAGCGAAGACATGGTGTCCGCCTACTAATCCAGAGCTTTCAACAGGGGTTTATGAGGGCATTGATATTTTGACAGAGTTTTTCAGGGACCGGATGGTCACCACGATGTGTAGTATTATGATCCGCACCGAGGCGCTCCGTGCTCGCGGAGGATTTCCAATCGACGTTCCGTACGCTGCGGATATGGTAGCGTTCTCTTTGGTTTTATTGACGGGTCGGGCTGGTTTCGTCAACGAGTGTTGCGGCACCTTTTGTGTCCACGGTGAAGGGGTCACTGCTAATAAGACTATCGATGAAAGCGTGATCGATGAGCATAGGTTTGTAAAACGGGTCTCTATTGTGGCAGACGTCCTTGTAGAGAATAAGGAAAGGTGTCGCCAAATTAAGTCAGAAGCTAGGCGGTGTTTTGCGCGTCGGGCGGTGCGGGCTTTTCATGCATACCGTTCTGGAGGCTGCGGATTGACAAAAGTTTTATTTCTTATCTGGCATTACCGGCGCGACTTAAGTTATATTGATTTAGGCGACGTTATTCGCTTAGCGAGGTCTATCGTCATTGTTCTTCTTCCCAAGCCAATTGCTGACTGGATTCGTCAGCTTAAAAGAATTCGTCGGGGGCAGTTGAACTGGACCATCAATTGACCATGACCAGGCCTGGGCGGTCGACGACAAGCGCGGAGATCAAGGGTCGGGGTGAGGACGTGAATTTCCTCCCCCTTAGCGACATCTTTTTTTCAGGCCACTTCTTTGAGGGCCGCGACGGTCGGGCGTCTGACCGGCAGATGAGCCGCGCGCGATCCAGTTTATCCGCCGCCTGGCGGTGGTGCGATAGCGTAGAACCGTTGCACTGGCGGTCGTCCGACCGGAGGCTGGAAATAGCCGAGAATCATTACCGCAGTCGGAGACGTTCGAAATATCAAAGTACGCGGCATCTCGAATTTTGAGCCACCCAATAGGCAAACCAAAGGATAAGGTACTATTTATGTGAATCCCGCAAACATCTAAGGAATCTCGGGTTATTGTTGTTTGTCCTGCTGTTGAGGTTTATGGCTGTTCACATTTTGGTGTTTTCTGGAGATAGGTATGGAGGATTTAAAGAGGAGGGCGGTTCGCAGCGGCTTCGCAAGGCTTTGCGGTCAAGCGATAAATTTCGCCCTTCGCATTGGCTCCATGGTTGCATTGGCCCGCCTGCTGGATCCAGCGGATTTTGGACTGGTGGCGATGGTTGCTGTTGTCACGGGGATTTACGGGCTGTTTGTGACTGGTGGACTTTCGACGGCCACGGTTCAGAAGGCCAAAATCACTCACGAACAGATTTCAACGCTTTTTTGGATTAACTTGCTGATTGGCATGATACTTACACTTCTGTCTGTGGTGATTGCGCCGCTTCTTGCTGCCTTTTATCGGGAGCCGCGTCTGCTCTGGGTGACTGTGGCGATGGGAACTGGTTTTCTTTTCAACGCGGCAGGGGTACAGCATTCTGCGCTTTTAGAACGCCAGTTGCGCTACCTTGCACTCACGGTGATTGACACGGTTTCTCAGCTCGTGAGTATAGTAGTTGGTATTGGTATGGCTATTGCCGGTTTTGGATATTGGGCTCTTGTTATCGCGTCAATCGTCTTGCCTGCCATCAGTACCGGCCTTAAGTGGGTCACGACTGGGTGGGTCCCAGGGATGCCCTGCTGGGACGTTGGCATCCGATCTATGTTGCGTTTTGGTGGCACTGTCACTTTGAATAGTGTGATCGCCTATATTTCCTATAATCTCGAAAAGGTCCTTCTGGGGCGGTTCTGGGGACCAGATGCCCTTGGCATTTATGGAAGGGCATACCAACTCATCAATATTCCGACCGAAAATCTTAATTCCGCGATCGGCGGGATAGCATTTTCTGCGCTGTCACGGCTTCAGGACGACCCTATCCGTTTAAAGACCTACTTTCTGAAGGGCTACTCTCTGGTTGTTTCCCTAACTATTCCCATTTCCTTATTTAGTGCGTTGTTTGCGGATGATATTGTTCTAATTTTGCTTGGACCGAAATGGAGGGAGGCGGCAATCATCTTTAGGTTGTTGACCCCGACCATCCTGATATTCGGAATGATTAATCCCTTTTCGTGGTTGCTTTTCGCCATCGGCCTGCAAGAACGAAGTTTAGCAATTGCACTGGTCATTGCGCCGTTGGTCGTTGCGGCTTACTTTATTGGATTGCCTTATGGTCCTACCGGGGTTGCATTCGCCTATTCGGCTGCGATGACGCTATGGCTTGTTCCGCATATTGTTTGGTGTCTTTGCGGCACCATGATTTCTCCAAGGGACCTATTGCTCCCATTGGGTCGGCCGTTTATCTCGGGCCTGGTAGCTGCGGCCTTTGCGGTGGGAGTCCAATTCGCTTTTCCTCAATTGGAATCTCCGTTTTGGCGACTTGCATTCGGAGGAGCTGTAATGCTTGGGTCTTATATGGGGATGCTCTTGTTCGTGATGGGCCAGAGAATGTTTTATCTGGAGCTTTTCAAGGAATTGAGAAGAACGTCCAAGCCCAACGGGACGGCCTCGCGGCGAGCAGACGGCGGCTCCGGAGGCGAGCATGTGCGGTATCGTAGCGGCTACATCCCATCGTAATGTTTCAATTGGTCTCTTCGAAATGCTGCGGATGCTTGACTACCGCGGATACAACTCGGCCGGAATATCGATAGTCAATGAGAAAGGGAGGTTCGAATTTCACAAGAAGCAGGGCAACCTCGACCGGCTTGCCAACGCGCTCGACATTGCGCCGCTCATCGGGTGCGCCGGCGTTGGTCATACGCGCTGGGCAACGCACGGCGCTCCAAGCGATTTTTCCGATTCCGGCGGAGTCCAAGAGGAGGCGCCCGCGCTGGGAAAACCTGTGCTCGTACTCCGAAATATGACGGAGCGCCCCGAGGCCGTCGATGCCGGCACCGCCCAACTCGTCGGAGCCGATGTGGCGAAAATTGTCGCCACATCCGAGCGGCTGCTCGCCGACGCAGCGTACTATCGCGCCATTGCGCAGGCCAGGGATCCGTTTGGCGATGGCCATGCTTCCGAGCGGATCCTCGACGTCCTCGCCGAAGTGGAAAGACGTGAGCCGGCGAGCCATCCCGGACGGCTATATGAAGCTGTCGCTGCGACTTGAACGACCGTCATCCGCTCGTCGGTCACATGCTCCCCATCGTATGGGCGACCGCGTGCGAGGGGGCACATCAACCCTTGCCGACTCAAATTCATTCGATGGCCCGATGATGAATTGCGAATTGAACGCGGTAATCACCGGCGCGAGTTCCGGCATCGGCAAGGCGATCGCTATTGCGATTGCTTCGACAGGAGGCTCCGTATGCCTGGTCGGACGTGATCTTGCACGGCTGAGAGCCGTGGCCGACGTCGCCAGCACGACCGCTCGAACGACCGCAGTATACCAGGCGGATCTGAGCACGGACCGTGCCGTGCATGACCTTGTGCGATACGTTAAGGACGATTTCGAGCAGTTCGATACTCTGGTCCACTGCGCCGGAGCTCATGCAACCGGAAGCATCGAGAAGATGCCGGTGGACCAACTCGATTGGCTTTATCGAGTGAACGTTCGCGCGCCGTACGCCCTCACTCAGGCTCTGTTGCCGGAGTTGACTCGCCGGCAAGGGCAGATCGTGTTTGTTAATTCATCTCAAGGTCTGCAAGCGCGAGCCAACACCGGTGCTTACGCTGCAACCAAACATGCGCTCAAGGCCATAGCGGACAGCTTGCGGGCAGAGGTAAATCCTGAGCGCATCCGTGTTTTCAGCATATATCCGGGGCGCACCGCGACTCCCACGATCAAAGCTCTATGCGAAGGCGAGGAGCAAGTATATCGACCGGAACTTCTTATTCAGCCGGAAGATATCGCCCTGGTCGTTGTAAACACTCTTCAACTGCCGCGGACGGCAGAAATCACGAATATCGAGATTCGGCCGTTGGCCAAATCTTATTGAGTACCCAGGATTAACGCTGCCATGCATGATGAAAAACCCATCTCGGCGCCTATAACACGTGCACACGGCTTTATCGCGAGAATCACTTTCCTTCTAGCTTCGGGTTCAGTGGCCGCGATGATCTTCGCGAGCGCGCACGGCATTGACGGAAGAGCCGAAGCGCTTCTACCACCCGATACTGACCAGGTCGAATATGATTCGCTTTCGGTTAAGCCAGGCCGCGAATTCGCCGCCGACAGCTATGTACACCGGCCGCTTGCAGCCAATGCTGAGATCGATCCTAGGTCCGATCTGTGGGTCAAAGATCTTCTCCGCCAGATTAAGACGCATTATGGCGCCGCCACCGTCAATATCGATAAGTTTTCGCCCCCTCTCTACGTCGTCGGATCGAATCAACCAACCGTACGGGTCAAGGCGGCGCGGCCGGAAGATCCCAAATGGTCCTTCGCGCCTTTGCAGCAGAGATGGGACGCGGTACCGCTACCTGATGGCTTTGCGCCAGCTCCGGGCACCGATGGCGAAGCCATCGTGTACCAGCCGTCAACCGGAATGTATTGGGAGTTTTGGCGTCTGCAGAAGACCGGTCGGAAGGTTCTGGACTCCACCGGTCGCCAGACCGACGAGTGGAGCGCAGCGTGGGGCGGCCGCATAGACAATCTGCGCACCAATCCTGGATACTTCGTCACTACGCCGGAGGGATATAAATTCGGCACGGCGGCTACCGGGTTGCCTTTATTGGCCGGGCTAATTACGATTGAGGATCAGCGGCGAGGTGCAATTGAGCATCCGTTGCACTTTGCGATTCCAGAAACTCGCGAACGATCGATCTGGGCGTTTCCCGCTCAGCGCTCTGACGGCCAGATAAAGAATGAGGATGCGATTCCGGAGGGGGTGACCTTTAGGTTGCCTCCCGATCTCAATCTTGATGCCCTCGATATGGATCCATATGCCCGCATGCTGGCAAAGGCGGTTCAAAAATACGGTATGATTTTGAGGGACGTTTCCGGCTCGGTCAATTTCTATGCCGAAATCCGCTAAACCGATACAATCCAAACCCCTATTTTGGAGCCGGCGGAATTCTCCGGTGTCCCCATAACGTCTATGCGTGGTCCTGCTCAAGCACCACTCGGCTTCGTGGTTTTCCCTGGGACAAGCTACAAGCCCTGCGAGCCCGCTTGAATTATTGAGCCGTCGAGGCCAATTTGGGAGTTCCGGTCTGCCCGCAGAAGCCGGTATCGCGAGACCCATTTCGCCGCGAATTGAGAAGCCGCAAGTCATAAGCCGCGAAGTTCGGTGATCTTCTACCATCGGCGCGGCGCTTAAAAAAGCGCCGGCCCAAATGCGCTTCGGCGGCTCTCTCACGCAATCGTCAGGCGCATCCCTGGAGGCAATCCATGTGCGGCATTGTAGCGGCTACATCCGATCGGAATGTTTCGACCGATCTCTTCGAAATGTTGCGGATGCTTGACTATCGCGGATACGAATTCGGCCGGAATATCGATTGTCAATGCGAAAGGACAATTCGAATTTCACAAGAAGCAGGGCAATCTTGACCGGCTCGCCAACGCGCTCGACATTACGCCGCTCATCGGCTGCGCCGGGGTTGGTCATACTCGCTGGGCAACGCATGGCGCTCCAAGCGATTCAAACGCCCATCCCCACTTCTCGAAAACCCGCCGCGCAGCCGTCGTGCATAACGGAATTATTGAAAATTACCGCGAGCTATATGTTGAACTGAGCAAAGCAACCATTCGACCGATCTCAGAAACCAACTCCGAGGTGATCGCCCATCTTATCGAATATTTCCTTGAAGGCCGTCCGGAAGCGACCGCGCGTGAAATTGTGGCGTATTTGGCTGACAAAATCAAAGGCACATATGCCCTCGCCATTCAAATCCAGGATCGCCCGGACCAAATCATTGGCATGCATCAAGAACCACCAGCTAAGCTGGTGGTTTGATGGGGAACCGCTAAAAGCGGTTTTAAAGGACTCTGCTACTTTTGGGATGGGACTATGGGATCATTGAGAGCTGATCCAGTTCGCGATCCTGCATCTCTTGGTTCTTGATGTAGGCTCTGATCATCTCCTCGTCCCGCCCGACCGTCGAGACGAAGTAGCCGCGAGCCCAAAACTTGTGCCCGGTGAAATTGCGCGCCTTGCGCTCGACGTTCTGCGCGATCCAGATCGAACTCTTTCCTTTCATGAAGCCGATCACCTCCGCCACGGAATATTTCGGCGGAATGGAAATCAGCATGTGGACGTGATCGGGCATCAGATGGCCTTCTTCGATCTTGCTTTCGCGCCGCCGCGCCAATTCATGGAACACGTCGCCCAGACGCTTCTTGATCACGCCGAAAATCGCTTTCTTGCGGTATTTCGGGATGAAAACCACATGATATTTGCACTCCCATGTGGCATGGTTCTGCTGATGCTGCTGCGTCATTAGGGTCTCCTTCCAGGGGATTCCGGTTCCCCGGGGAGACCCTTCTCATCGCTCCAACAGCCGCTACTCTAGAATACGTTCAACTGCCTTTAGTCGCCCCAGCACAGCTGGGGGCTTAGCGAACGGGTTATCAATGTCCGCTCAATTTCGCACAAATTGACGGTTTTAGCGCCATATCATCGGACATCTCCAGTTTGATCAAATATACCAGCCGGGTCGGCGTCCTGGTTGATGGCGAGGCGGTCGTTCTGCGCCCAGGAAGCGTCGAGGTTTTCGGGTTCGACGGCAGCAAACGGGAGCCACGGTACGTCGCCGTCGACTGGTCTGTCCAACAAGCCAGCAAGCTCGGTCATCCGCATTATCTCCGGAAGGAAATAGAAGAAGAGCCCCAGGCGATCCATGGACTGATCAGATCGGTGCGATCGGTCGAAACCGATATTCGGCGGTTCATCCGATCGAGGAAAGCCAACAAGGTGGTGTTCCTTGCGTGCGGATCCGCGTCATTCAGCGAGGCGTTTGCATCGATACTCGCCCGCCGTTGGCGGCTGCCACTGGACGTGATGTCGGATATCGGGTCGGAGTTTCGCTACCTGCCGACGCATATGGATCGGCGGTCGCTGTTAGTCGCGGTTAGTCAATCGGGTGAGACAGCAGATACGCTGGGCGCCCTCGACCACGCGGAGGCGGCCGGGGCCGGCATCATGTCATTTGTCAACGTGGTCGGGAGCAGTCTGGAGCGCCGCTGCGATTGCTCGGTACGACTGGCAGCAGGCCCGGAAATCGCCGTTCCCAGCACAAAGGCGGTCATGAATCAGTTCTTGGCGGCGACGTTGGTTATATGCCTTTTGCGAGAAAACTCTAAGCCAAGCATCGACCTCTGGCAGATGCAGAGCGAAAAAATCGCTGACTGCATTGGGCGGATCCGAATGGCGTCAGACGGCGAGCCAACTCGCTAGCCATCAGCATTGTTTCGCCCTTGGTCGGGGTCTCGATTACCCGATCGCCCTCGAAACGGGACTGAAGTTCAAGGAAACCGCGTACATACACGGGGAAGCTATGTACGCCGGCGAATTCAAACACGGCAGCATCTCGTTGATCGAGCCGGAAATGCCGGTCGTCTGTTTTCTCGGCGACCGCGTAACGCGGCAGAAGACGATTTCGAACATAGAGGAGATCAAGGCGCGGGGCGCTCAGCCATTCTTGATCGCACCCGGCGATGGGGAGTCACTCGCCTATCTGGGCGTCGAGCACAGATTGCCCGAATTAGACGAGCCCTGGGCGTCAATCATGCAACTCGCGGCTGCCCATCTGATGTGCTATCACGCCGGAGTTCTCCGCAATGTCACGGTCGATCGGCCGAGAAATCTCGCAAAATCCGTGACCGTGGAATAGCGCTTCTCGGGAAATCGCGGGCTGCTGCGACTTGGTTCGCGCCCTTCACGCGATTCGCACTCGGTCTTTGGTGCGCGTCACAAGACCGAGTGGCAACGAACGACCGACATGGGGCTGAGATGGACCTTCCCAATGACGGCGTATCGCGTTTTTTTAGCTTCCATGTCGAACGGCTTAGAAGCATGATCGGGCGCCAAGATCGGAAAATCATTGGCTGGACCAATGCCGCCGTACGTACGCAACAGCGTGGAGTCGCTGGCAATGACATCGCCGGCCAGGGCCGCCTAGATCAAATCGTTTAACGCATTGCTGGGCGGGTGGCAGAAAGACCACCCGTACGCGTTCCTGCCGCATCTTCGGGGCGCTGCAGCGACAGCCCGCTCCGCTGATCGCAAGATCGATCGTTCGAGCACGGGCAACGTGGAAGGTCAGTACACGTCTTTCGGCCGCATAACTTGGACGAAGGTCATCAGCAATATGCGTATATCCAGCCAAATTGACCAATACTCAATATACCAAATATCATGGTCAATCCGACGTCGCATTGAGCCGACATCCGGCGTTTCGCCGCGGCAACCGTTGACTTGGGCCCAGCCAGTGATTCCGGGCTTCATCTTGCGGCGCATGGCGTACGTGTTGATCAGCTGATCATACTCGTCGTCATGCGCTAAGGCATGGGGACGCGGCCCGACGAGCGACATATCCCCACGCAACACGTTGAGGAGCTGCGGCAGCTCGTCGATGCTCAGCTTACGCAACAATCGTCCAAGCCCCGTCACGCGCAGATCATTCCTTTGGGCTTGCCGAACAACCGCCCCATCGTCCATCGCCGACATCGTACGAAACTTGAAAATTCGGAAACGACGCCCATTGAAGCCGACCCGAGATTGCAAGAAGAACGCGGGTCCCGGCGTCTCGAGCCGGATCGCGAGCGCCACCACGCCAAACAGCGGGAATAGAAGAAACAAGCAAGCCGCCGCGACGCATTGATCGAGCGCCTGTTTCAGTCTGCGTTGGATCGGGCCAAGCGGAGCGCGTTGGATTTCGACTACCTTGGTCGGACCCAGTTCGTAGAGCGGCCGTGCTAGAAGTCGACTGATTGCGACATCAGGCATCAACTTTACAGGAATCGGCAACACCGTGAGCGCCGCAACCACCTCATCCACAAGGTTGGTGTCCGACCAGGGCAATACCAATATGATTTCATCAATATTGGCCGATTGGGCATAAGCGATCACCTCGCGCATGCGCCCGGCGATCGCATGTTTCAATCCAGTGGCCGAGCCGCCCGTTTCGGGAAGAGCGAACGTGTTTAAGATCGAGTAGCCGTACCGTTCCATCGCGGCAACCGAGCCATTTTCTTTCAGGTGGTCGACCATGCCGACGAGTGCGACGCGCTTCCGCGCAAGGGCGCCGGTCGCAATGATCGATGCGAGCATGCGCGCCAGCGCCACACGGAAGCCAACGAGACATAGAAACCCTCCGCAAAAGAAGGTGAGCGTCGCTCCGCGGGAGAACATCGCACCGATCTTCAGCACAAACGCGATTGCCGCGGCGCATGCAAAAGCCATGATCCAGGTTGTTGCCGCTCGCCTGATTTGACGCCAAATTTGCAACAAATTGGACGGTCGATAGAGCTCGGCCGACTGTGCAAAAGCGGAAAAAAGCGCCGCGATAGCTATTGCAGACCCGACATAGGTGCTGAGATTGCCGTTTGTATGAGCGATGGCGTCGTACGCAAGACCCGATCCGATCCCAATAAGGAATACCCAAGCAGCGTCGAAGGCCGCTACAGTCGGCGAGATCGCTCTGTAGGATATGGGAAGCGCAATCCACGGGCGTGGCGACGCGCTGACATCTGGAGCCTGGGGGAAATCAATGTCACCGATAACGTGAGCGAGAGACTGTGTGCGCATTAGCACCCTGTACTCGTTGAAGGCCCCCGCCACTGACGATACTGGCGATGAACCCGCCGCATACCAATTCGAACTGAAGAGGTAGACATTTCGGCGTGGAGGATCGTGCCCAATGCGCCGACCTGACTAAGCCGAAAGGAGAGGGGCGCGCTGACCCCGCATTGTCGCTGGCAGCTGCTCGGTCTCAGACGCAAGCAATCGCAGCCGCGCAGCGCTTGCGGGCGAGACAGCAAAAACGTCCGGGCGACCGCCGTCGGAGAGGATTCTACTCAGCTTCCATTCGTCAGGCGCAATTTTCGGGGTGCATCAAACTGAGCGTCCATGGGATAAAGGTTCGCTCGGAGTTCAAGCTTATTAATGATCTCAATGAGAGTCGCAGCCTTGAACGCAGCTGCGGTACGGTTACGCACGCCGAGTATCCGCATAAGTGCGGCAGCGTGGATCTTGGTCGTCGCTTCCGTGATATGCAATGCGCGTCCGATTTCCTTATTTGATAGGCCGTGAGCAATAAGCGAAAGCACCTCGCGCTGACGCGCCGTCAGCTTGAATATTTTTTCGTCGCCCGGCAGCATGGCCCGCGCGTCATTGCCCGAGCATACGTCCCTCGTATCCGCAAGCGACATGGGTACGTAAATCCGCCCCGACAAGACGTCCCTGATTGCACCGAGGATTTCGTTGTCGGGCTGGTGCTTCGATATAAAGCCATAAAATCCCGCCGCGAGGCTCGCGAGAATGTTTGTCCGCGTCTCTTGCGCGGAGATGATCACCCATCTCGTGGCAACAGACGCGTCGTAAGCCTGCCGCAAAGGCTCGATGGACTGAAAACGGGATTCGTCCATGTCGACCAGGATGAGGTCGATAAATTCCTCCGTCCTGATTTGAGCGGAAGCATTTAGGGGATTGTTCGCTTCGAGAACCTTTGCGTGGGGTATATTGGTTTCGATCAGGATCCGTAGACCCGTTCTATACACGCTGCGTTCATCTACTATTAAGATACGAGCCATTTATCGCCCGTTGCGTGTCGATGTCGACCCTGGGTCGGCACAAAAAATTCGGACGAGCCAGCGTCCGTCGCGCTCATCTCACCCCAGCCGGATTTTTCGGTTTTGACTATTGTCAGATAGCGTGTTGTCGGCGCGTGTATTCATTGTGAACCCACTAGCTTCCGTTGTTCCACAACACTCTAGCGATGTTCGACATATGAATGAGAGGCTTACGATCGATATAGCGACGGCAACTCGCTTGCCCGCCGCTTGCGCCGACACCAATCAGCGGCCGCAGCCGCACCTGGATTGGAGAATTCTGGTTGTCGGCGCAGGGCTTTGCTCTACGGTTGCTTGGATTGGCTTTGTCGTCTGGCTAGTTGTCCGGGCGAGCGCCTTCGTCCTAGCCTAGTGGATCGACTCTAACGCTTGCTGCCCTCCGGCGATAGCGGCGAGTGCGCGGGTAGGGTCGGCTGTCCAGACGAAAGGTCTGGAATTGGCGTTGGTCTCCGCGATGAAGCGATTGATCGCTTCCTGCAGATCGACGACTGAGCGAAAGACGCCGCGTTTGAGGCGGCGTTTGGTGAGCTTGGCAAAGAATCCCTAGACGGCGTTAAGCCAGGAGGCCGGGGTCGGGGTAAAGTGGAAGGCCCAGCGGGGATGGCGGGTGAGCCGTTGGCGCACCGTCGGATGCTTGTGGACGGCGTAGTTGTCGACGATGGCATGGATGACTTTGCCGGCGGGGACATGCGCTTCGACGGCATTGAGAAAGCGAATTAACTCCTGATGGCGGTGGCGCTGCATGTTGCGGCCGATGACCGTTCCGTCGAGCACATTCAGGGCAGCGAACAACCCTCAGCATATAACTGATGAGTTTTCCTCGCGATCGAACGTTGTGATGCGATCGACTAGGCATTCATTCTTGGCGCGTTCTTCGTGCACGTTAGCATCACATAGCTCCCGAGATAGGCCGAGAGCCGCGAGTAGTGTCGAGTTTTCGCGTCCTAAGTAGCACCGCGACCTAAAGACAACCGTTTCAATGAACCACTTTACCTGAAAGAGAGCACCGGACTTTTCCGGCGTTTGCATGACCCTGCGGTTGCTTCTGCCTACTAATGAGCATGCCCCTGCAGCAATCGAGTTGACGGCCCTCAAGTCCGGGCGGCCGACCGGCCATACAAGAATAGTCGATGAGCCCGAAACAGCAGCGCGTGCATGGCGTTGCTGGTTATAGGGATTGGTGACGATGAAAATGCGTTTCCTCCGACCAGTTCATTGTTCACCGCAAAACAGTCTGTGGTCATCGCGACATCGGCGGATTTGATCAGATGATTGAGCTCGTGAGTTTTATGTTGTTGGCGCTTGCGCTGTCGATACTTGCCCTGGTGGTACTGTTGTTTTTGCAGATTGGAGCATCGTTCTTCACGACCACAGCTCCGGCCGTCGCCTCAGGAACTCCGAAATTCGCGGTAATAGTGCCGGCGCATAATGAAAGCGCTACGATCCGGTCGACGATCCGATCGATAACGCCCCAGTTAGGCGGCACGGGACGGCTGCTTGTCGTTGCCGACAACTGCACGGACGATACGGCGCTCTTGGCTGCAGCCGCCGGAGCGGAGGTGACTGAGCGCCGTGATGAGCGCCGGATCGGAAAAGGCTACGCGTTGGATCACGGCGTGAAACTCCTAGCGCGAACCGGTCCGCCTGATGTTGTCGTAATTATCGATGCGGACTGCGAAATAGGTGCTGGAACTCTCGATAAGCTTGTGCAGGCGAGTATCGCCAGCGGACGGCCCGCGCAAGCGTCCAACACCATCCATTCGCCGGCGTCGGCAGACACGTTCGATCGAATCTCCCAGTTTGCATGGACGGTGAAGACCCTGGTCAGGCCGTTGGGATACAGCCGTCTGGGACTGCCTTGTCAGTTAATGGGAACCGGCATGGCACTACCGTGGTCAATCGTCTCTTCGGTGAATCTTGCGACAGGACACCTCGCCGAAGACCAAAAACTCACTGCCGATCTGGCGCTTATGAGAAAGGCGGCGCTATTTTGCCCGGAGGCTCAGGTGACCAGTTCGTCCCCTCAAGAAAAAGAGGGACGGCGAATACAGCGGACGAGATGGGAGCACGGGCACCTTGCGGTGATAGTAGAATATTTCCCCCGTTTGCTCGTCCGGGCAATCATCGACAAAAATCTGACGCTATTTGCGATCGCTCTTGATCTCAGCGTTCCGCCGTTGGCGCTTCTTGCCCTTCTCACGGTGACGCTGCAAAGCATAACATTATTCTGGTTTGCTGTAAGCTATTCAACGGGTCCGTTGTTTATTGCCACGGTCTCGAGCGGGTTGTTCGGTGTATCGATCGGGATTGCGTGGTGGCGCTTTGGTCGGGACTTGTTGTCATTACGTGACCTTGCAGCGGTGCCCGCATATTGCGCTTCGAAAATTCCGAGTTTTCTGCGGTTTGTTACCAACCGGAAACTGCCTGGGTCAGATCCCCAGAAGCAAACAGCCAATTATCGGTGGCGAAGACGGGATTCGTGACCGGTCATCTCTCGTGTAAGCTCTCGTGCTGGTAGCGAACGAGTGGTGAGAGCAAATAGCTGATGATGTTGCGCGACCCCGTTTTGATCTCAACGGTCGCGGCCATTCCGGGCGAGAGGTTGACGCGTTTGTTCTCGATGTTCAGCTGGGTCCGGTCGAGCGATACGCGGGCGGAGTATATCAATTCTTGTCCTTTTGGCTCGCTGCTGCTTGTTTCGGCGCCTTGCGACTTATCGACCGACTTATCGGGCCTATCGCGGACGATGGCGTCTTGCGAGACGCTGAGGATTTTCCCGTGCAGCAATCCGTAGCGCGTGAAATTGAATGCGTCGACCTTGATCGCAGCATCCTGGTTGACGCCAACGAACCCGATATCCCGGTTGGATATCATCGCTTCGATTTCAAGTTTGTTATCGACTGGAACGACGATCATAAGCGTCTGCGCCGGCGTGACCACGCCACCGATGGTATGGATGGAAAGCTGTTGCACCACGCCGTCGACCGGTGCCGTTAATGTCTGCAGGCTCGTGCGTTGTTCCGCCTTGATAATATCCTGCCTCAGCCCTGCCGCCTTTTGCTCGGCTTTGGCCAAGTCATTCAAGAGAGAGCGCTCGTACTCGGCGACGGTCTTGCTCCGTGTCTCCACCAAAGCGTCGATCGCGGCGTCGGCTTCGCTCTGCCGGCTCCGTTGGACCAAAATTTCTTTGCGTTGACCGACCAAGTCTTGCAGCTCGCTTAAATACTGGAGTTTTGAACCAAGCTCTCTGTTGAAGAGCTGTTCACGTATTCCGACCCGCTCTTGTAGCGGTGCGCTGGTGGCCTCAAGTTTCTCGATCGCGGCCTTGATGGTGGCGCGCTCGGCGTTCTTTTGCGCCACTTGGTGGTCGATGGCGGCGAGCTTCGCTTTCTGTTCGGCGACTTCGCTGGCTAGGAAGCGGCGATGCATCTCGATCATATCAATCGGCGAACCAGCGGGCGGATTGAACGCGCCGAGAGGGTCGTCTTTGGAGCCCAGGGCAGCGCGCAGGCGTGCGGCTTCGAGTTGAGCCGCCATGAGGTCGGCTCTCAGATGTCCGAGTTCGGCGTCGCTCATCGTTGGATCGAGCTCGACAAGCACAGTTCCGGCCTTCACGCGTTGGCCGTCGCGAACATGGATAGCCCGCACGACGCCCGTCTCGAACGGCTGAATGGTTTTGGTTCGATCGCTCGGAATGATCTTACCGGATGCGACGGCGACGATGTCGACCCTGCCGACGCACGCCCAGATCAACGCGGCGCTGAAAACGGCCACGATAGTCAAAGCAATGGCGCGGCCGGTCGGTGAGGGAGGCGTTTCGACAATCTCAAGCGCGGCCGGCAAGAAGGCGAGGTCTTCAAAGTGGGGGCGATCGCCTGCGGCCCGTCGCAGACCGAGCACGCGGCGACGTTTGCGGTGGCGATCGCCCATAGCGCCATCGACGGCGCGGGCGCTAAACTGAGTGGGCCGCTTCGCATTATCGGGCTGGGAAGACTGCCGACTGGTCTCGATGATACGGCTGACTTGTCGCCTCGCCTGCGTGCGCCGGGACGCGAGGAACCGCTGAATGAAGCCGTCGGTTTTGCTTGGCCTTTCCATCAATACGAGCCGGCCGTCCCACTGCGCTTCGAACTCGGCGCGAGGCATGAAGATTGGCCGGTCGGAATCTGGCGTGTGGACGACCACCTCGCTGTCTGTGGCCTTTCCGAGAAGTAGAAAACCGCCGTCGTGCAATACAGCGATTCCTGGCAGAGGGGACGTTGCGAGCTGTTCCCATCTGGTTGTCAGGATTTGCGCCTTGAGGCCAAACTCCTTGGCGCAGCGAAAAATCTCCGGTACGCCCACTTTGTTTTTCCCGACGCGGTCGCAAAGTTGCTGCGGATCTGCGTCGACGCTGAGCAGTCGAAATAGCATGTCGAGCGCGAACAGCCCCGGATCGGCCGAAACATCCTTCTCGATCGGGACTAGATCGTGTGAAGGCGTCTCATATCGAGCCGTTATGGGTTCCTGCGCCCCACTGAGGCATCCGCCTCCTGCAGCAGAAGGCAAGACCGTTTGTTCAACCAACCTCATGCAGCCCTGCCTGGAGCCGATGGAGGGTTGCATATCGGCCGCCGGTCTTGATCAGCTCGTCGTGGGTGCCGTCCTCGATCAGGCGGCCGCGTTCGATCGTGATGATGCGGTCCGCCATCCGCAGGGCCGATAGCCGATGCGCGATGACGAAGACCGTTCGGCCACGGCAATCTGTGCCATATTCTGTTGGATGATGCGTTCGCTCTCATAGTCAAGCGCGCTTGTCGCCTCGTCGAAAATGAGAATGCGGGGGTCGGTAATCAGCGCGCGGGCAATGGCGATGCGCTGGCGCTGGCCTCCGGAGAGGCTGGTGCCCCGCTCGCCAACGATCGTGTCATAGCCTTCGGGCAGCTCGAGAATGAAGTCATGGGCGCCGGCGAGCGTCGCTGCGGCGATCGACGCGCTCGGTCGGCATGGCGGGATCGGCAAGAGCGATATTGTCGCGAACCGAACGGTTGAACAGCACATTCTCCTGAAGCACGACGCCGATCTGCCGCCGCAGCCAGGCCGGGTCGACTTGCGCCAAGATCGATCCCGTCGACGAGCACGCGGCCGCTTTCCGGGACATAGAGGCGCTGGACGAGCTTGGCGAGCGTGCTCTTGCCCGAGCCGGAGGGGCCGACGATTCCGACCAACTGACCGGCCGGGACCTCAAAGCTGACATCGTGAAGAATTTCCGGCCGTCGATGCGATAGCGGAAGGTGACGTGCTCGAAGGTGACGTCGCCGCGGATCGCCGGCAGCGCCATGCGGCCCGGATTGTAGATCGGCTCGGCCGGCGTATTGAGGATGTCGCCGAGGCGCTCGAACCGACAGTCGCGCCTGATGAAAATCCTGCCAGATCTGCGCGAGGCGCAGCACCGGCGCGCTGACGCGGCCAGCCAATAGGTTGAAGGCGACCAGTTCGCCGACCGTGAGGTCGCCGTCGATGACCAGCTTTGCTCCGAAATAAAGAATCGCCCGCCGTGACCAACTTGCTGATGAACTGTACGGTCTGGCTTGCGGTATTGCCGAGGCTGATGACCCGGAAACTTGCCGCGACATAGCCGGCGAGTTGTTCCTCCCAGCGCCGCTGCATCTGCGGCTCGACCGCCATGGCCTTGAGCGTCTCGACCCCGGTCACGCTCTCGACCAGAAAGGCCTGGTTCTCGGCGCCGCGCTCGAACTTCTCATCGAGCCGCTGCCGAAACAGCGGCGTCGCACCCGCCGAGATCGCGATATAGAACGGAAACGAGGCGAGCACGATGAAGGTCAGCAACGGCGAATAAAAGAACATCACCGCCAGGAAGACGAACGGTGAAGAACAAGTCGATGACGAGCGTCAGCGCCGAACTGGTGAGGAAATTGCGGATGTTCTCGAGCTCGCGCACGCGGGCGACCGAGTCGCCGACCCGCCTCGCCTGAAAATAGGCGATCGGCAGCGCCAGCAGGTGCCGAAACAGCCGCGCCCCGAGCTCGACATCGATCCGATTGGTCGTGTGGGAAAACAGATAAGTGCGCAGAATGCCGAGGATCGTCTCGAATACGGCCGATCGCGATGAGGCCGATCACCAGAACGTCGAGCGTGCTCATGCTGCGATGCACGAGCACCTTGTCGATGACGACCTGAAAGAACAGCGGCGATACCAGCGCAAAGAGCTGAAGAAAGAACGAGGCGACCAGCACCTCGCTTAGCAGGCGGCGATATTTGTGGATTGCGCCCAGAAACCAAGTAATGTCGAACCGGCGGGTCAGATCGGTAAGGCGCGGCCCGCTTCGTCATCAGCACGAGCCGGCCGTCCCATACGGCCTCGAACTCGCTCGCGTCATCAGGGTCGGTCGCGGAGAACCCGGCGCTTGGACGATAATTTTATCTTCTCGCCGGCCTTTGCCGAGCAGCAGAAAGCCCCATCACGCAGAGCGGCTATTCCCGGCAACGGCGTTTTGGCAAGCCGCTCCCAGCTGGTCGTCAAGGAACGGGCTTTTAGCCCAAAATCCTTTGCGCAGCGGAGCATCTCGGGGACGCCGATCGGGCGCCGGCAAACTGATGACGAATTTGCTCGGGATCGACCCCGACCCCGTGAAAACGGAGCAGCATGACCAATGTGATCAGGCCAGGATCAGGCAATAGGCCGATTTTCTCGGCTTTCGCATCCACTGCAGTTTACCCCCCGAACTGAAACTCTGCCTTCTCGATTTTGACCGCAGCGCAGCCCGTTCGGGGCTGCGCTGCCAGCCTCCTCCCGCCGTGCGCAGCACGCCGAATTCGGGGAGGGGTTTTTGATCAAGTTTGTTGCGGCGGAGTTAGCATCTGAGGTTGGGCTGATGGCGCATCCTGGATCATGGTGTCGCCTAATCCATCCGAGGACGTCGCGAAGCTTGAGGCCGTGTACTGGCCCAGCAAGGCGATACTCGCGTCGTTTAGTGCGAAATCGTTCTGGTTGAGCTGACCGAGCGTGACGCCCTGAAGCGTGATTTGGTTGTTGCTGTCGAACGCGATCTTCACGTCGCTGCCATCCTGGCTCATGAAGTTCTGGAGCTGCGCAAAGGCGGCCACCCCGTATCCGGTGAGTTCAATCAGGTCACCGCTGCTGTCACCGGCGGTGAAATCCGTGACCTGATCGAAGCCGTCGCCGAGCGTGAAAACGAAGGTGTCGTCACCAGCGCCTCCCGTCATGGCATCGTTGCCTACGCCCCCATTAATGATGTCGTTGCCGGCGCCGGCGGCGAATGCGTCGTTGCCGGCGCCGCCGTTGAGCACATCATTGCCGCTGTTGCCAAACAGCGTGTTGTCGAGCCCGTTGCCATTGAGCGTCAGCCCGGTCGCGGTGTTCACCGCCCCGATCTCGACGTTGGCGGAAAGCGTGTAGCCGCTGACGCTCACCCGAATAAACTCGGTGCCCTCGTTGGGATTTTCGTAAACCGCATCGCCCAGGTTATCGACGAAATAGGTGTCGTCGCCCGGCCCGCCGCCCATCCCGTCGGCGCCCAGGCCGCCGTCGATCGTGTCATTGCCCAGCCCGGCGGAGAAGGCGTCGGTGCCGCTGCCGCCGATCAGGACGTCGTCGCCGTTGTTGCCGAACAGGGCGTCGCCCTGGTTGTTGCCATAGAGCGTCAGCCCGGTCGCGGTGTTCACCGCCCCGATCTCGACGTTGGCGGAAAGCGTGTAGCCGCTGACGCTCACCCGAACAATGTCGGTCCCCTCGCCGGGGTTCTCGACTACCACGTCGCCCAACGAATCCACCACATAGGTGTCATCGCCAGCGCCTCCCACGATGGTATCGTTGCCGGCGCCGCCGTTGAGCACATCATTGCCGCTGTTGCCGAACAGCGTGTTGTCGCCAGCGTTTCCGGTAAGCGTCAGCCCGGTCGCGGTAGGCGGCGGCACCGAGGCGCCCGCTGGGGCCAGCGATATGGAGTTGATGCTCCAATAGGACGGGTCTTGCGGAAATCGAATTCGAGATGCGACGTCCCGGCGGTGCCGACGACGTCGAACTTGTACTCGGTGTAGCCCTGCGCCGATTGATTCACCATCGCCAATAAGGTCTGACCATTCCACTTGACGGCGAAGTCGTCGGTTCCGCCGCTCGCATTGGCGAGCCAGAAGTCGAGCGTGTAGTGCTGCCCAGCTGTCGTCGGAATGTCTTGGCTGAGCTTCCCATCCGAGCCAACGGGGCCAAAACCCGCCGCGTAACTGCCGCTCTTGGCGGAGTTGACCATGAAGGCTTGCGGCCCGTAACTGAGAAATGGGCCGACATTCCCGCTTAGCGCCCATCCGCTAAAATCGCCGGTCTCGAAGCCCCCATTGGCAATCAAGTCCTGGCCGCTCGTGCTTTGCGACTGGACCGTTACCGTCAGGGGGGCCGATTGCGCGCCGGTGTTGCCCGCTCCGTCCGCCGCCATTGCCGCAAAAGTGTGCGCGCCGCTTGCAAGGCTTGCAGTCGTGTAGCTCCAAGCTCCGCTGGCATTCGCTTTAGTCGTGCCGAGCAGCGTCGTGCCATCGAGAACCCGCACGGAACTGTTGGCTTCAGCCGTCCCGGTCAATGTAAGAGTATTCGCATTGGTGCTCCCGTCCCCGACGGGGCTGCTGTCCGGCGAAAACCCGCTGATCGTCGGCGCCGCCGGCGCCACCGTATCCACCCTCACGCTCAATACCGACGATGCAGGGCTGGTGCTGCCTGCTGCAGTTGTTGCGGTCGCCGTGAAGTTGTGGGTGGCGTTCGAAAGCGTTCCGGTGTTGAGACTCCAGGCGCCGCTCGAATTCGCCGTGGCCGTGCCGATTAGCGAAGTTCCATCATAGACTTTGACCGTGTTGCCCGCAGCGGCCGTGCCAGTCAGGGTCAGAATGCTCGCATTGGTGATCCCATCCCCCACAGTGCCGCTGTCCGGCGAGAACGCGGCGATCGTCGGCGCCAGGGGGTCGGTCGTGGTGGGCGGCGGCGGCACCGAGGCGCCCGCTGGGGCCAGCGATATGGAGTCGATGCTCCAATAGGAGGGGTCCTGGCGGAAATCGAATTCGAGATGCGACGTTCCGGCGGTGCCGACGACGTCGAACTTGTACTCGGTGTAGCCCTGCGCCGATTGATTTACCATCGCCAATAAGGTCTGACCATTCCACTTGACGGCGAAGTCGTCGGTTCCGCCGCTCGCATTGGCGAGCCAGAAGTCGAGCGTGTAGTGCTGCCCAGCTGTCGTCGGAATGTCTTGGCTGAGCTTCCCATCCGAGCCAACGGGGCCAAAACCCGCCGCGTAACTGCCGCTCTTGGCGGAGTTGACCATGAAGGCTTGCGGCCCGTAACTGAGAAATGGGCCGACATTCCCGCTTAGCGCCCATCCGCTAAAATCGCCGGTCTCGAAGCCCCCATTGGCAATCAAGTCCTGGCCGCTCGTGCTTTGCGACTGGACCGTTACCGTCAGGGGGGCCGATTGCGCGCCGGTGTTGCCCGCTCCGTCCGTCGCCATTGCCGCAAAAGTGTGCGCGCCGCTTGCAAGGCTTGCAGTCGTGTAGCTCCAAGCTCCGCTGGCATTCGCTTTAGTCGTGCCGAGCAGCGTCGTGCCATCGAGAACCCGCACGGAACTGTTGGCTTCAGCCGTCCCGATCAATGTAAGAGTATTCGCATTGGTGCTCCCGTCCCCGACGGGGCTGCTGTCCGGCGAAAACCCGCTGATCGTCGGCGCCGCCGGCGCCACCGTATCCACCCTCACGCTCAATACCGACGATGCAGGGCTGGTGCTGCCTGCTGCAGTTGTTGCGGTCGCCGTGAAGTTGTGGGTGGCGTTCGAAAGCGTTCCGGTGTTGAGACTCCAGGCGCCGCTCGAATTCGCCGTGGCCGTGCCGATTAGCGAAGTTCCATCATAGACTTTGACCGTGTTGCCCGCAGCGGCCGTGCCAGTCAGGGTCAGAATGCTCGCATTGGTGATCCCATCCCCCACAGTGCCGCTGTCCGGCGAGAACGCGGCGATCGTCGGCGCCAGGGGGTCGGTCGTGGTGGGCGGCGGCGTCACCGGCGGCCCGCCGGCCGCGACATTCACGTCTTGAAGTAGCGGCAAGACCTTGTTCATGTCAGCGATCAACGCCCCTATGGTTGCATCGTCATAGGCGTTTTCTTGCGCGCGCAGGGTCGTCGCTCCACCCGCGACATCGACGACATAGGCGCCGTAGGTTTGGAGCGCGATAAATACCTCTTGCCCGAGCGGCGAGAGGCCAGACGGCATCGGCGTTCCGGGTGGAATGGCGATGAGGTCGCCTTCCTGAACGATGCCGGTTGGGCTGCCTCCATCGCCGGCGATGGCTTCCCCTGTGAAGCCGGATTTTACAAGCTTGCGGTCGACCACGAGCTGTAAGGCGTGGTTGATCACGCCAGTATCTGTTTCAGCCTTCACGAGAAGTCCGCCCATCATGCTTGAGCCGATGGCGGTGATTCCCGCGCTCAGGAATGGCGAACTGCTTCCCCACCCGTCGCCGGTCACGATATTCTCTTGGCCGAACGCTCCGGCCGTCGCGGTCGTCAAGCTCGTGCGGTTGAAATTCCAGAAATTATAGACCATGTCGCCGTCGATCACCAACAGCTCGCCGTCAGTCCCGTCCGCTCCATCGGCAGCGGCGGGCATGTGAATGCTGACGGTGCCGCCGGGGTATCCCCAACCGGCAGGATAAGACACCTTAACGATTGGATCCGACGCGGAGGCGACATAAACCGAAGGTGAATATTCGTCCCAGTTTACCCAGTAATTATAGCCGGTCGCAGAAGGCCAAGCGAGCGGCGTATAGGTTGAGCCTTGTGTAATAGGCGTGTTCCAATCGGAAGACGCCGCAAACGGCACTTGTCCGAGCGTGAACATGAGTCTTATCTGTTCCCTGTTGATAGACGTAAGTTGTTGAGAGCCGCCGAAAGCTCTTTCGGCGGTCAACCAGACCTAAAGGTTCTTATTTCCGAGATGATCGCGAAGTTTATTCGCGTTGATTTATTCGCCGTCGACGGGCGTGTTCTAACCACCGTCGACGCCGTGTATTGCCCCGCTTACTCTGTATTGACTGGATTGGATCGGCTTGCCCCCGAACCGGTCACGCCGCTATTCTGCCCCCTGCAAGTCTTCAGCCATGACATCCTCACTCACTGTTACACAACGCGTACTGTATATGCCTGCACCTAGGAAACGCCGGCCGCTCGTACTCTGGGTTTGGCTGGAGAAGCCAACAGTTTCCCACCCATGAGCAATGACATCCTAATTTGGTGTCAATGTGGTGTTGTTTCGCTGACTCTGCGGCGACGTGGATAACCGCAGATTCAAGGAGGCGATCCGATCGACGTCATAGTGGCGCATCCTAAGAGTCCTGTTGTCGAGTTGGACGGGAAAACCGGTAAGCGCGGCCGAGAACGATCGTCAGAAGACAACCGCCTCGCCCCCCAAAGGCCCAAAATACAACCACTGAAACTCAGCAATGTTCATCGCATTCACGCGATCGCACAATTCTATCGCGCGAAAGTGCGCGCCGGGGCTCTCGTAGTCTTCTACCCCGGCAATTTTCTAGATTTTGCGGGCTTATCCGGGCGCTGCCGCCGAGCGCAGCCATACGAGAGTCGCATCCCTCTAGCAGGCGCTGTACTGCCTCCGGCCGGCAAGCTCAAGTTTGTCGGCCAGCAGACAGACAGGTCTAATATTTGTGTCCATACAGACAAAAGAAATGAACGTCGGGCCGATCGGAGCGAACTAAGTGATCAAGTCGAACTCGCTAGAGGTCGCGCCACCGGGAGATTCCTCACTCACATAATGGGGGATTGAAGGGGGAGGACGACTTCGAATAAGGAGATTCGGGATGTCTCAAATTGTAGAGCGGATAAGTCCGCTATTCGGCGACAATTGGACCTCTCGATCGCCTCACGCGATTCGGTTTTTTGCGCTTGGCAGCTGTTTCCATCGCAATTATTCCGGCCTGAAGGTGGCAGAAAATCAGCTCTCTGCACGCCAACAGGAAGGCGGTGATCCTCGCCGAGCTCAACCTTCGCGCACGGGTTCTCAAGATTTTCTTTATCTGATCAGCAGCGCTGTAGGCGACCCAGCGTTCGCTCAACTGAAGCATGCCCGAGCAAGTCCTGGCTATCGTAGATAGAGTGGAGGTCGCCAATGCCCAAAATACTTGTTGTCGATGATCACAGCGTTTTTCGCGAGGGCCTATGTGCTCTTGTCGAATCGAATATTCCACACGCCGAGGTGCTGCCGGCCAGCTGCCTCGTCGATTATATTTCGCAGGTCCGAACTCGCCGCCCTTTTGACTTGGCGCTGCTCGATCCGGGCAGATCTGGCTTTGATTCGATCGACGCAATAAGAAAGGACTGCGAAGCAATCGCTGCAAATCGTTTGGCGATCATCTCGACATTAGACTCTCGAAAAAACATATTGCTTGTTCTGGGCGCGGGGTTTCATGGATTCCTCCCGAAGCGGCTGCGTGATGATGAAATTCTAGGTGCCATCATCGACATTTTGGCTGGACGCATTTACGTGCCGCCGGCGATCGCGGAAGCGGCAGCCGAGAAGGCCGACAACGCGACTGCGCCGCCCATCCCCACGCCGAAGATAAACTTTCCCAACCTTACCCGACGACAACGAGAGGTTTTGTCTTTGCTCGTGCACGGCATGTCGAACAAGGAGATCGCACGCGCATTGGGAATAGCCGAATTTACGACGAAGATTTACACGGCAGCCCTCATCCATGCGCTTGGCGTCCGCAATCGAACCGAGGCTGCGTTCAGTACGGCAACGTTGCTCGATTTGTTCAAACAGCAGCCGGTATGTAACCCTATTCTAGCTCCGGGGTCGACCAATCAAGAAGATTAGCGAGCGCCTTTGGTCGTCTTTAATTCGCTGAAAGCGGCGTCGCTTTCCTTCTCGCGCACCAAAATGAGCATTGTAGGCGTTGTAGAAGATGCCGCGCCAATTCCGTCGTGCTGCGGTCAAGCGTTTCACTGCGGGTCCGTCGACCGTTTAGGCTCTCGCCGCTTCGTCAAATCAAAAGAAGGGATTCAAGCGTCAATAATCCTGACCATGCTGTCTACTAAAAGCGTGCACACCCTCGTCGATAAAATCGGTCAATCTGGTTCGATTTGCGGAATAACAGGAGCAGGCTGATTTTCTGAGCGCAGCTTCGTTTCGAATCTCGATGGTGCCGCGATGAAAAGAGATGATTTCATCAGATTGTAAAGATCCCGCCACGGCAGTTACGGTAGTTCGGCGCACGCCCAGCATCTCGGAAAGCATTTCCTGCGTCATCGGCAGCGTGTTACACATCAAGTGATCACGTGCTTGCAACAGAATGCGGCTGAGCCTCCCTTGAACGTCGTGAAAGCTCGTGCAGAGAACCATGTCTTTGAGCTCTGCCGCGAGCACCATGCCATAGAGTCCGAAAAAATTTCGGACGGACTTATTCTCATCGACGATCGTCGCCAATTTTTGCGCCGAAACTCGACTGGCAAGGCCAGGAACTTGGACAACGACTGTACAGAAGGCGAGCACCGGAAAAAACGCGCGGGCGACGCCGAGCGCTCCCTCCATCCCAATCGATGCAACTTCAATACCCCTACCGTCGGGCAATTCTGCTATCAATGAAGCTATACCGCCATGCGGAAAATAGACGTACTCAATTACCTCTCCACTGCGCATCAGCAGTTGACCCTTTTCGAGGATGACGGTTTTTGATGACGCAATGAGGTCCGCGGCAATTTCCTGCGGCAATAGTCCAAGCAATCGATTTCGAGTGATTGCACAACTTCGGCCCTGATCCGATTCGACGAGCGAATCCAGATCGATTTGGAGGCCTACCATGTCCTGTCTAGTAACCACGCATCACACTCGACACATCCCACGCGGTGGTAAGTAACGTAGCCAGCGCATTAGTTCGAACAAGTTTCGCACCCCTCACCGGCCTCCGAGATATCGGCCTTCAACAGAATGCGCGCCTTCAACAAGCGCTTCGCTGGGCTCTTTCCTTTGCCGATCAGCGCTTGCAATTGCTCGCGTTCCTCCGCGCCCAGCCGCACCACATACTTCTTTACCGCAATATCCTTTGCAGCCATGCTCGCCTCCGTCGCTCGAATTCGCGACGGAAGCGAATCATCCAATCCTTTCAAATTAGTTGACGCAGCCGACTAGTTCAGGTGGTGTATTTTTACACCTTAATGTCTAGTTCATCAGCCCGGATGGCATGCACCATTTTCGTCGCCAGTATGTGCGGCGGGGCTTAACGGTGCAGGTCACTCATGCGTCCACATTCGCTTGCCGACCATCCGCTTTGCGATGCTCCGCCGCTCGCCACCGAATTTCCAGTCGATCGCGCTCCGGCCGGCCGGCGGCTCGGCGTCGTTACCAGCGTTCCACGCGGACGCGCATTGTTTTGGCAGGGCGAGCATCAGGGCCATAACATTGAGGTCTTGCAGGGTGTCATACGCGCGGTCCGGTTGCTCGAAAATGGCAATCGTCAAGTTCTCGCGTTTTTCTGGCCCGGAGACATCGTGCGTCCATCCCAGGCGTCGTGTCAGCACTTCACCGCAGAGGCGGTGACGCCATGTCGGGTCGTCAAATATGATCCTGCTGAAGGAGTATGCACGCTGACTGACCCCTGCGGCGCCCATCAGGTGCTCAAGGAATTGTTATCGCTCGTCGTAACGATAGGCCAGAACAACAGCATCGGGCGCGTCGCGTCGCTTCTTCTCCAAATCCGGAGCCATTTACCGAGCGATCCCCGGAGGCCTAACGCGCTCCAGCTACTGCTGCCAAGGGCGGATATGGCCGACCATATCGGAACGTCCCTCGAAACGGTTTGCCGAGCATTGGCGGAGTTCAAGGCAAGGCGGCTGATAGAGCTTCCGACGCGAAAGACCATCCGTTTCCTCGATCTCAAGGGCCTTTCGCAGCTTGCCGCGGGACCGTACGGCTAAATGCCAGTTTGAATGCGGGAGTTGTGCGAGGTACCTGGCGGCGAAAGCGGCATTCGCGGCCACACCGCGCATTGGCAATTGGGCACTTCCTCGAACCTCCGATACGCTCATTGCATCAGAAGAGGCGATTGGAGGGGATGCAGTTGACAATCGTCAAATCTGGTCACGGTAGTCAGGATAGACATTTTCAACATCCCGCTTTGTTTCGAGTTGGTGTGCGTTGAAACGCTGGCACGTAAAGCAGAACCGACGCCTGATTTTGTTAACAACGGGCTGACTTTAGGAGTCCCAAGAGGATTTAGCAATGTTTGACGTAAGCAGCGAGCGGGTGCAAGCGAGCTACGCGGACTCTGGGGGATTACCCCTACAGGAAGGTTTGTCCGAAACCTTTGTTCGGGCTTGAGAGTTTTGTTCGCCATAGGCGTATCATTGCGCTGAGTGGCGCATTGTTTCTGGCGCTGGGCTTGCTTTTCATTGCCGTCAGGCCGAACACGTACACGGCATCGACCCAATTGTTGATTTATATCCGGGAGCTTCGGCCGGGACCAGAGACCGTGATCCTGCCGGGACGCGCAGAACTCTCGGTTGTACAGAACCAGATCGAGATTATCCAATCCCGCAGCGTGCTCCTTAAGGTGATAGACACCCTGAATTTGAAGGACGATCCCGAATTCGCTCCGCGCACTTCCCGCGATGGGGGCTTTCTTCAACCTATACGGAACTTATTTGCCAGCAGGCCAACCGGCCTGGACGAGAGTTGTCTGTTGACGAGCCGTACGTTCGATTTGTTAAGGCGTAAGGTCTCCGTGCGGCGGGTCGGCACGAGCCACACTCTCACGATTAGCGTCACCGCGCACGACCCGACCAAGGCGGCGCGCATCGCCAATAAGATCGCCCAAGTCTACCTTCAGGAGCGCGTTAGCGCCTGGAGTCTGGGTTATCAAGAACGCCATCATCATTGCGAGAGCGCCTTCAGGGGCTCGGGCCCAACGCGTATGTCATCTCGGTGGCGGAACCACCGATCACGCGCGATGGCCCGAGAGCCGTCGTGATCGCCCTGGCCGCTGCGCTCCTCGGGCTTGGCGTCGGAGGGGGCTTGGCGCTTTTCCTAGATTTCAAAAATCACAAGATCCGCACGCCTGAACAAGTCGAATATCTGTTCGGTTTGGAATGCTTTGGCGTCATCCCTAGCCTACCGCGCGGGGTCTTGCAGCATCAGGGGCCAAGGCGACAGGACGACTATTTTCCCAACTCCAGCGGAGACCTTCTGGCGCGGGTCGTAAAGTGTCCGAACTCGGCTTTCGCGCTGTCGTTGCGACGAGTTCGAGCAGCACTCCGCGATACGTCGGCACAAACCGTGGGAGTAACCTCGTTCGTTCCCGGCGAAGGCGCGACGACCATTTCAGCCAACCTCGCTCACTTGATAGCGACTTCGGGAAAGCGCGTGCTGCTGGTCGACGCCACACTGGGAAGCCGATCGCTTTCCCACCTAATAGCATCGGGCGTCCAACAAGGGTTGATAACGCCTCAAGACCGGGGGGGCGCACTCGCTTCACGCATCGTCACCGACAAACGGACGGACTTGGACATATTTCTGCCGGACAGTTCAATCGCGGCCAATCCGGATTTCGTTTGGCAAACGCTCACCGACGACTTTATCCGCGAGGTGTCCGAGTCATATGACCTTGTAATCGTAGACCTGCCGGCACTTACGTCAGGGCCCGAGGTGCGAGAGGCCGCGCGAAAGTTGGACGCGTTCCTGCTAGTTGTTAAATGGGACAGTACCGATTTCGAATTAGCACAAAAGGCACTCCAATCATCCGGCACGGCCCGGGAGAAGTTCTTCGGTGCTGTTATTAATATGGCCGAAGAACAGGAAAAAAGAAAGTTCAGCGGCAAATTCTCGCTGGCCCAACTCATTGCCGATAATGGAATTGGCCAAGCGAAGGGATCCGATTTAGCGGCAACGATAGGGTTCGTGAGGGTGAGTCAGGGGCAAGAGGCGCGCGATGAAAAGCTTATTGAACTACATTCTTGTGATCGCTCTGATCTTAACCTTCTTTGGCGACGCCAGAGTTGGCCGATCGGCTGATTACGCTGTTCGCGCCGAAGACAAGCTTAAGATTCAGATCTACCAGTTTCCAGAACTGAGCGATACTTACACGGTTAATTCCACCGGCGGCATTACTATCGCGCCGATCGGCGAAGTTCCCGTGGCGGGCTTGTCTGCTCAAGAAATATCCGCGAAGATTTCCCAACGCTTTATCAATGCTGGACTATCCGATAAGCCGGGAACCACCGTCACAGTTATCGAATTGCGTCCGATCTATGTCATGGGCGATGTACAGAAGCCTGGTGAATACGCCTACCGTCCCGGTCTTACCGTGCTGCAAGCGGTCACCTTAGCAGGTGGCTATTATCGAGTGACTGATCCTGGTTTACTGCGCCTAGAGCGCGACGCCATCAATATTCGGGTTAACTGCAAAATCTCACGCGTCGATATTATTACCTCGTTGCGCGGCGCGCACGGCTGAAGGCGGAGCTGGCGCTTGACACGGAGCTCACGCTTCCGATGAACTTACGGAGCGGGTTGGAAAGGATCGCGCCCTGGCTCAAGTCGTGGATCAAGAACGGTCTCTTCTGAAAATCGACGTGGACGCGCTTAAACGTCAGCATGAAAATCTTGAAAAGATGCGCGATTTGCACGAGCGCGAAATAGATGCTGTTGCCGGGCAGATTAGAGGCGGTAAGTTACAGCAGGAGAGCGTGGAGAAGCAGCTAAATGTTGTTAAGGCGCTATACGCTCGCGGGCTCACGACCATAATGCGGCAGACAGACCTGGAGCGGATGCAGGCTCAGATCACAGTGGCCGAGCAGGGTTTTCAAACCTTGGTGCTTCAGGCTCGGCGAAACATAACGCAGATCGACCAGAAGATTTTCGATTTGCAGAATGAGCGAAGGGCAAAGCTCAACAACGAATTGCAGTCGACCCGGCTGGAGCTCGAAGAAACTTTTAATCGAATTAATACGAACCGAAACTTGATGATGGAAGCGCGCGTACGGCGCCGATTATGGCCGCCGGCACGGATGACGTCGTAGATGGCCGTGTCTTTTTAATCGTGAGAGGCGAGACGGAAAAACAACGACAATCCAAGCTGGCGACCATACCAAGCTTCAGCCGGGGGACGTACTGAAAGTGCAAAAAGCTATTCGTGCCACCGCAGCTGGACGCAGCAAGCTTACGGGTTCCGGGTCTCGTTGGCGACAGATAACGCTGCTATGAACCCGTAGATTGCTCCGAGCGGCGCGCGCCCGCCTGTAAGCGCCGGTGCAAAAATCCCTCACTGGAAGCGGCCGATTGGTCCGGTTGCGCCGGAGTAAAACTCCGGCAGTGGTAGCCTTTGCCTGTTCGGGCGAGGGCGAGGGATGAAGGACGTGGAGCTGTACGCGAAGGTTCGGCACGCGGTTCAGATTGAGGGCCTGAGCCGGCGCGAGGCGGCGCGGCGGTTTGGGATCGACCCGCGGACGGTCGACAAGATGCTGGCGTTTTCGGTGCCGCCGGGCTACCGGCGCAGCGAAGCCGCCGGTGCGGCCGAAGCTCGATCCGTTCATCGCCATCATCGATGCGATCCTGGCGGAGGACAAAGGCCGGCCGAAGAAGCAGCGCCACACCGCGAAGCGGATCTTCGAGCGGCTGCGGGACGAGCACGGCTATCACCGGCGGCATCACGATCGTGAAGGATTACGTGCGAGCGCCGGCAGCGGCACGCGCGAGATGTTCGTGCCGCTGGCGCATCCGCCGGGCCACGCGCAGGTCGACTTCGGCGAAGCGCATCGGCGATGATCGGCGGCGTCGAGCGCAAGATCCACTTCTTGGCGATGGACCTGCCGCACTCGCGACGCCTGTTTCGTGAAGGCCTATCCGGCCGAGACGACGGAGGCGTTCTGCGACGGCCACGTCTCGGCCTTCGCGTTCTTCGGCGGCGTGCCGCAGTCGATCCTGTACGACAACACCAAGATCGCGGTCGCCCGCATCCTGCGGCGACGGCACGCGCCAGCGCACGCGGGTCTTCAGCGAGCTGCAATCGCACTATCTGTTCGCGGATCGCTTCGGCCGCCCGGGCAAGGGCAACGACAAAGGCAAGGTCGAGGGGCTGGTCGGCTACGCGCGGCGCAACTTCCTGGTGCCGATGCCGCGTGTTCGACAGCTTCGACGGCGCTGAACGCGCAGCTGCTGGAGCTGTTGCCGCAGGCGCATGGGCGACCGGCTGCGCGGCACACGAGACGATCGGCGAGCGTCTCGAGCGGGATCTGGCCGCACTTCCAAGCCTCTGCCGCCGCCCTACGAGGCCTGCGAGAAGCGCACCGCCCGGTCAGCTCGCTGTCGCTGGTGCGCTACCGCGGCAACGACTACTCGGTGCCGACGAGCCTACGGCCACCGCGAGGTGCTGGTGCGCGGCTACGTCGCACGAGGTGGTGATCGCCTGCGGCGCCGAGATCATCGCGCGGCATCCGCGCTCCTATGAGCGCGAGGACTTCGTCTTCGATCCGCTGCACTACCTGGCGCTGATCGAGCAGAAGACCAATGCGCTGGACCAGGCGCCCCGCTGGCCGGCTGGGACCTGCCCGAGCAGTTCGCCACGCTGCGCCGGCTGCTCGAGGCGCGCATGGGCAAGCAGGCAAGCGCGAGTTCGTCCAGGTGCTGCGCCTGATGGAGACGTTCCCGCTCGAGGACGTGCCGGCTGCCGTGCGCGATGCCATCGAGCGCGGCGCGATCGGCTTCGATGCGGTCAAGCATCTGGTGCTGTGCCGCATCGAGCGGCGGCCGCCACGCCTCGACATGACGGTCTATCCCTATCTGCCGAAGGCCACGGTCGACGACGCACGTCGGCGCGATGCCTACATGGACCTGCTGGCGGGAGCGGCGTCATGACCGACACCGCCGCAAGCTCTCTGCTGGCCCATCACCTGAAGGCGCTGAAGCTGCCGACGTTCCTGCGCGAGTACGACAAGCTCGCCCGGCAGTGTGCCGCCGAAGGCGTCGACCATCCGCGCTATCTGCTGCGGCTCGCCGAGCTCGAGCTGATCGACCGCGAACGACGCATGGTCGAGCGCCGGATCAAGGCGCCAAGTTCCCGGCCGTGAAGAGCCTCGACAGCTTCGACTTCACGGCGATCCCGTCGCTCGAACAAGATGCTGGTCCTGGAGCTGGCGCGCTGCGGAGTACATCGAGCGCCGCGAGAACATCATCGCGGTCGGCAACTCGCGGCACCGGCAAGACGCCACATCGCCCTGGCCCTCGGCTTGGCCGCCTGCCAGAAGGGCTTGTCCGTCGGCTTCACCACCGCCGCCGCGCTGGTGCACGAGCTGATCGAGGCCCGCGACGAGAAGCGGCTGCTGCGCCTGCAGCGCCAGCTCGCCGCCTACAAGCTGCTGATCATCGACGAGCTCGGCTACGTGCCGCTGTCGCAGACCGGCGCCGAGCTGCTGTTCGAGGTCTTCTCCCAGCGCTACGAGCGCGGCTCCACCATCGTCACCACCAATCTGCCGTTCGACGAATGGACCACCGTGTTCGGCTCCGAACGGCTGACCGGCGCGCTGCTCGACCGGCTCACCCACCACGTCCACATCCTGGAGATGAACGGCGAGAGCTACCGCCTCGCCCAGTGCAAGCGACGGGCCGGTTGCGGCGCTTGCCTTCGGGGTGGATGAGGCGTTTACGCGCGCAGCTATGTTGTCTGAGCTCTGAGTTCGGCGCGCTTATGCGGTGCGTTCTCTGCGCGCGCGCGGGGAGCCGCGTGGGAGGTGTCGGGTTGGGGCTGTGCGAGAGCGGGTGTAGCGTTGGGGTTGCAGGGAGGTGCGCGGCTGAATCTCGTGTGTAGTGTGGGAGCGCATGGGGTGTATATGCGTGCTAGATGTCGGGGGGATTGCGCGCGGCGAGCAGAGGCGAAGGAGAGGCGGGGGAGGGGGGTGATAAGGAGGGCGAGGGCGGGGCGTGTGTGCGCTGTGGGGATAAGGCGCGGAGCTGGGAGCGGTGAGGGGTGAAAGCTGTTCGAGGATGGGCGTGCGAGCCAGAGATAGAGTTTAGCGCGCGTGCGGTGGGGCACTGGGAGCGATGTGCGAGTGATCGTGCGCGCGGTATTAGTTCAGATAGGCGTGTAAAGGCGCGGCGTTGAATAGTAACTCTCACTTAATTGTTGAACACGTGCGCGCTGAGCGCGCGCGCGCGCGGTTTGGCTCGGAAAGCCGGCATATGTTTGCGATATTGCAGACTGAGCTGCGACTGCAATGACTTCGGTCGCTTGGTTGTGAATATATCTATCTGCTCCTGCAAATAGCCTCGCATCGCGCTCTCTGTATGTGATTAAGAACACATTGTGAGCGGACGCTATGGCGGTTTGAGCGAGCAGACTTGTTGTGCGTCAAGTGAAACTCCTTGTTGCAAGGCTATTTTCTGCAGACGCGGCTGCTGGCGAATGTTCAGAACGACACGGCTATTACTACAGCTGTAAATGTGCGCTGCGTCAACTGTCGTGAGGCGGAACTAATTGGATCAGGGCTGAGCGTCTCGGATCGATCAACAATGACAACATCGAACAGGATGGACTACGTAATCTGTGTTGCTGCGGTGCTTGCTGTATGCTTAATCGTGTTTCTTTCTCTTATTCTCGGAAACATGCAGATGCGGACTGGGGCACTGAAAACACTCGAGCATCTTAACGCTTACGCTCTGAGAGCATAGCCTAACTCAAGACTTCGGTAGCTATGCTGCGCGCTGATCGTGATCGCTTTTCTCATCTACTGGCGGGCAGCTAGAGGTTTTACAACACTGGGTGCTGGTCGGACAACTGATGTCAAAGATTGGGAGGCGAGCTCTCTCGGTTCGGTGGTCGGCGTTATGCTCGGTTTTTTTGCTCGGTTTTCGTTTCGGCCTGAGATATCGCTACGCTAACGGAGGTTATAAAGATGGCATCGAAGCATCGCGCATGGCTTTAAAAGCAATACTCCTTTGCGGCTGGCAACGGTAAAGCGCTCGAGCGGAAAATTGTGGATCGTCAAGTTAACGAACTCTGCACAGGGGTTAAGAGGTCTCTTGACGCGATAGGCAGCGGCACTGAATGGCTGCAAAGGAAGGTCGGCGCGCTCGGCGATATCCAGAAAGGAGTGAATTCCATCTGAAAGATTGAGCACCCAAAGCATGGCCATTCTGCTGGCCTCGACATCTTGGGTTCCTCCGATCGCTGCGTAAAGGCCCCGCCTGCCGAGCTGCGGTTCACATTTCGGATTTGTGTTTAAATACGTTACGTCGTTCTCGATCACATCGAGAGTCGAAGCGATCAGACGGTAAGACTGCGCCAGATATTCTGGCCTGATAAAATCCAAGTTGTCGGCAGAGGTATGATATTGCGGGATCGCGCCGAACTTGCTGCGTTGAAACAGGCCCACCGGCAGATTGAAGGCAGGCGAGCAGACTGCCGCTCGTCATAGCCATATGGCGAAAAATCAAGTATGGATGGCTTCAATCCCGAATGGCGAAGCACATGGCTGACGGCCCGGTCGATCTTTGCATCGCTCTGTCGGCTTTTCTTATAGGTTGGACCACCTCCGTCACCGACCATGGAAAGAACCAGGCCATGCTTGATTCGCTTGACGGTGCGCTCATTGAGCGCCAGCCAGGCTATCGATCCGATCGTGCCCGGCGCGAAAAGAAAACGATAGCTGTATCGGGTCTTTATCGTTGAGAGACGACTGGCGAGATAGGTCAGCAGCGCTATTCCGGAACAATTATCATTGGCTAGCGACGGGTGACAAATGTGGGCCGACAGCAGAACTTCTTCGTCGGACTCTCCTTTTTTCAGATACTCGCCATAGGTGAGGTAGCCGTCGTCCAGGGTCGAATCGATCATAACCTCGTAGGTCTCGTCGCGCAGACTCAACACCTGGCGATGAGTCATGCAAAAACCCCAATCTTGGGAATAATATGACGTGCGGTAGGGTATCACATCCGGCTGCTCGGGTAGGCTGTGAATGTGCGACCTGAGCTCGGACAGGGTACATGCTTCCGAACTGGGATGCTGTAGCTCATGACATGCAGGTTCAGATCGGCGAAATCGACAACCGTTTGCCCGCCGCATCCCTGATATAGGCGCTGCGAATGTTCCATTCGGGCGGAATGGTCCAGTCGAAGACTTTCAGTCCCCGTAGGAACTTCATTCATAAAGATGTCGATGTAACGCCCGAGAATCCTGAGTGTCTCGCGCACACCGTTTCCCGTGATACTCCGGCAGATCGGATAGATCTCGGCAGCAAGCGCAAAGATTTCGTCACCAGCGGCGGTATCGTATATTTGGCTTACATAGCGGCTTTCGGGAACCTGCGTCTTCTCGGCACTGTCAGGCATGCGGATGAGTTCGTTCATTTTCTCAAAACGCCTCGCGATCGGCGCCGCTCGTTTTGCTTTTTTATACGCCTTCCGAAGTTGTTCGGAGAAATTGGTCGGGGAAATTGGTCAGGCATCGACAATTTCCACGATCGTCATGCGACGAATTAGATCATCCTCGATCTCATCGAGCAGCTTCCATTGCGTGTCCTTTCGCGAAATCGTTTCGATCGGTATCGGCCAGCGCAAGGCGAGCCGGGGATCGTCGTACATCAATCCGCCCTGAAGGCTCGGCACATAGTGCGCGCCCATCAGGTAGCTCGTTTCCGTATCGTCGACCAACGTTATGTAGCCATGACCGAACCGCTCCGGGACATAGAGCCCGAGCTGATTGTCCGCCGACAGTTCAACCCCGATGTGCTGGAGGTAGCTTGGAGACTCCGGGCGCAAGTCTATAATGACATCGAATATTGCGCCGCGCGTGCAGCGGACGTATTTCGTCTCTGCTTCGGGCGGAAATTGGTAATGAATGCCGCGCAAGGTCCCGCGTTTCAAATTCGAGGCGATGTTCGCCTGCGCTACGATCGGCTTGAGGCCGTGCGCTATGAACTCCTGTTGACAAAAAACGCGGGCGAAGGATCCCCGGGGATCTTCGTGCCAGTCGGGTTCGATGATATAGACCCCCTTCAATATTGTTTCTGAGAAAATCATTTCGTGTCACCCGTCCTGTAAGGCGCGCGGCGAGTTCACGCATGGGACGTCCTTACACGCCGACATAAGCCAGGGTAGCGGCCATTCCGGACGACTTGAAGCTACGCACCGGAGCGGCGCCCAAGTTGACAACCATCAACTACCTAAACCCGCTGAAGGCGCATAGCTCGCACGGTTAATGCGAACTGGTCTCCCAACCGGACGGGTTGCGATGCGCCTAACAGGGAAACGAACGAATTTCGCCGCGCCGCCCGTTGTGCGTTTCATGGCTGCGCTGCGGCAGCGCGCGCTGTGTCCAACTCGCTAGGGGTTATGCGATGAAAGTCGTTCTCTTTTGTGGGGGCCTCGGCACGCGGATGCGCGATTACTCCGAGGCAATACCCAAGCCGATGGTGCCTATCGGATCGCAACCAATCTTGTGGCACATCATGCAGTATTACAGTCACTTCGGACATCAAGATTTTATCCTGTGCCTCGGTTACAAAGCCGGGGTCATCAAGGACTACTTCCTGAATTACCGAAAGACTGTTGCCGCGGATTGCGTGGTATCAAATTTCGGCGACAAGCTCGAGATACTCGGCGACGGACCGCCGGATTGGCGGGTATCGCTGATCGACACCGGGATCTGGCGCAATATCGGCGGACGGCTCATGGCCGTAAAGCATCTTGTGGAGAACGAGGAGATATTTCTGGCGAACTATAGCGACGGCCTGACCGATGCGCCGCTGTCGGAGATGATCCAGCGCTTTCGTAAGAGCGGGAAGCTTGGATGTTTCATGGCTGTCCGCCCGTCGTTTTCCTTCCATCTTGCCGAATTCGACGACGACGAGATCAAACGCTTCAGATCGAGCCAGCAAATGGATATGTGGATCAATGGCGGATATTTTATTTTCCGAAGCGAAATATTCGATTTCATGCGCGAAGGTGAAGAGCTCGTCCTTGAACCTTTCAATCGATTGATGGAGAAGGACCTGCTTATGGCATACAAGCATGAAGGGTTCTGGCGTCCCATGGACACGCTTCGAGATCGGCAGATCCTGGAAGAGATGGCCGACCGGGGCGATATTCCGTGGCGCCCGACGGCGGACGCTCAGCGCGAAGACTTACCTCCTGTTCGGGTCGCTCGATGAGAGCGCTGCAAGTTGCGGGGCCCGGCGATCGCCTCTCGCTTCTTTGTCTTGGAGCACATTCCGACGACATCGAAATCGGCGCCGGTGGATTGCTGCTGAACCTTATGGAGCGCGGCGTCAAGCTCGACGTTATTTGGTGCGTTCTAAGCGCCGTCGGGGACCGCGAGAAAGAGGCACAAAGTTCGGCGGCTTCCTTTCTGTCCGAAGCCGCGAGCGCGACGATTGAACTGATGTCTTTTCGCGACGCCTTCTTTCCAGAGGAGGCAGGACGGATAAAGTCCTACCTCGAAGAGCTCAAGACGCGGGTTTCCCCCGACGTGATCATCACGCATAGACGTGAGGACGGGCACCAGGATCATCGAGAAATATGTCGGCTGACCTGGAATACCTTTCGGAATCATTTGATTCTGGAGTATGAAATTCCTAAGTGGGACGGCGACCTGGGTCAGCCAAACCTGTACGTACCAGTTTCCAGCCAGGCCTTGCAGCGAAAAATAGACCTTCTAAACGCTCATTTCGGCACGCAACGGTCGAAAGATTGGTTCGATGCCGAGGTCTTTCGCGGCTTGGCGCGACTTCGCGGCATGGAGTGTCGTGCTCCGGAAGGTTATGCCGAGGCATTTTACGCACGGAAACTGTCCATTATCTAAGCGGACGAGCTTTCTGTCACGTTACGCCGAATACGGCGGGATCGGCGCGCTCGCTTCGGCGGTCACGCAGCGGCGGCCACGATGCATCTTGCGGCGAAATCTCCATGACTGGCTCTGGCCAGCGAATAGCGAGCTCGGGGTCGTCGTACCGCAGTCCTACCACGGCTTCCGCAGTGGAGGGATGCGCGAGCTGTTGGATCACCTCGGTGTCGTCACTCCGCGTTTGAAATCCGAGGGCAAAGCCAACTGGGACGTATAAAAGGCGCCCATTCCGTTCAGACAGATCGAAACCCTCCCACTCCGACTTGGTCTGCGAATTTAGCCGCAGGTCGACGATTACGGCGTAGATCGCGCCGCGAATGCAGCGCAACAGCTGCGGCCCGGCGAAGGGGGGCATTTGGTAATTGATGCCCCGCAGGGTGCCCCGCCTGCGGCCGTAGAAGTAGCTACTGCGGACAAATCCGCTGACCAGCCCAGCCGCCGTGAGCTCGGCGTGATCTATCGTTCGAGTGAAGTAGCCGCGCTCATTGCTGTCGCGGTCAACCTCGATGAACATGGCGTCGCCGAGCTTGCTCTCAGAAAACTTCATATCCGGCCTCTTTTTTACGCTGCCGCTGCGGCTGCGGCTACATCCTCAACCGGCGTCCACAGTAAGCCGCTGTCGAGTTGAGCCGTGCCGCGCAGGTATTTGAGTTCGGATAGGCGCGTGAAGGGGGCTGAATTAAACCTGGCTTCGTCCAGTTTAATGCGCTCAAATACGGTGCGCAGCTGCGCCGCACCCCGCGCCGCGGTCCAACGGCACTGGAAATTCGGCATGTGTTTACCGATCTTCGCAAATGATACGCGGTAGCTGCGGTTATCTGCGCTCGGCGCCCCGAATATGGCGCGACAGCCCGGGAACGTGGCGGCGATGATTTCCGCTATTTCGCGCACTCGATAGTTCTGCGCGTTGCTGCCGACGTTGAAAGCCTCGCCGGACACGGCCTCGCGCGGCGCCTCAAGCGCGCACAGGATCGCTTCACATATGTCTTCGACGTGAACAAGCGGCCGCCACGGCGTGCCATCGCTCATCACGCGAATTTCTCCAGTCGTGAATGCGAAGCCCGCCAAATTGTTGAGGACCACATCGAACCGCTGCCGCGGACTCGCACCGTAGGCCGTTGCATTCCGGAGAAACACCGGCGTGAATTGTGGGTCGGCTAGGGCACGAACTTCGTGCTCGACTAGCACCTTGCAGTTCGCATAGGCGGTTTGCGGATCGGTCGCCGAAGCCTCCGTCTTTTGATCGCCGCCCTGCGAACCGTAAATGCTACACGACGAGGCATAGACAAAGCGCTTTACGCCCGCGCTCTTGCACTTGTGCGCAAACATAACCGACCCGCGGTAATTAATTGACATCGTCAATTCGGGGTCGTGTTCCGCGAGTGGGTCATTAGAAAGCTCAGCTAAGTGCACGACCGCGTCGACCCCCCGAAGATCGGTCGTCGACAGCTCGCGAACGTCCTTTGTGATCACCATCGGCCGGGTCAGGAGGTCGTCAAAGAGCCAGCCCCGTCGATAGAATCCGGCGTCTACGCCGACGGCATCGTAACCGCGAGCAAGCAGTTTCGGCCCAAGAATTGCACCAATATAGCCATCCGCTCCCGTATACAGTACTCGCATCGGCGCTCTCTCCAAATGAGGTGTGAAAACACACAACCGCTGTGAGCGGACGCTATGGTGGTTCCGGCGCCGGGACTTGACGGTCGTCAAGTGAATTATTCTCCGTTTTTGCGAGGTCCTTCTCACCGCAGGCGATCAGCGCGTCAAGTGCATAAAAATGCACGTTCCGGGACCGCGGATGACCTGAATGCGCGATCAGTCGCCCCCATCGGCTCGACCAAAAAACAGGGTGCCATGAATAGCTCGAACCAATCCTCAGCGGGCGTGCGCAGCCAACCCGGTCGCCGGATCTGTATTGTTGCCGTGGTGACTGTGTGCGTCATCGTGCTGCTCTCTGTCATCCCCGGTAACATGCAGATCAGGACAGGAGCACCCAAGACGGTGGAGCATCTCGTCGCCTATATCCTCTCCGGCGTTGTCCTAGCACAAGCTTATGGAGGTTATCGTCGCGCGCCGACCTTAATTGCGTTTCTGATCATCCTGGCAGGCAGCCTAGAGATCTTTCAGCACTGGGTGCCGGGGCGGACACCGGACATCAGAGATTGGGGGGCAAGCTCGCTCGGATCGTTGCTCGGCGTTGTGCTTGCTTTGTACATCGCATCGAAAGCCCACCCGAAAAGTAGCGCATCGCCGCAGAACGCTGCGGATAGTCGAGACGCCAGAGCGCAAAGTCCACCTTCTGTCGTCGAGTTGACGGTTCGCAACTCATCAGGCGATCCTTCAGACTAAGAGTCGCAACCTAAATCAGGTCTAGACCGATCGGATCGATCTATCTCATCCACTCAAGAAACGGCAATGTGCCTTGCTGCTCCAGCAAAATGCAAGCGCCAAGTTTAGGTAAGCGACATGACACTCTGCGCCGGTGACTGGGTCGAAGTTCGAAGCAAAGAAGAGATACTAGCGACGCCGGACAAGAATGGCCGGTTGGACGGCATGCCATTGATGCCGCAGATGCTTGAATATTGCGGGCAACGTTTTCAGGTCTATAGACGAGCGCACAGGACCTGCGACACCGTGAGCGGTAACTACCTGGGCCGCCGTGTTCCGGATGGCATCCACCTGGGCCACCGCTGCAACGGGAAAGCTTATGGCGGCTGCCAAGCGGAGTGCCTGATTTATTGGAAGAAAGAATGGTTGAAGTCGGTCGACGCTACGATGAATGTGGATGCCAACACAAACAACCCAGGACCAGGGATCGAAGCGTGGCCGAAAGCAGCCTGCACGATCGAGGATGTGATAGCGGCGACGAGCTCCCACGATAAAACTACGAATGGAGAAACCAGGTATACGTGCCAAGCGACCGAACTGTTGAACTACTCGCTGCCTCTTAAAAATTGGGACGTGAGGCAATATGTCGAGGATTATCAGTCTAAGAATGCGTCGCTGCGGCAGCTTGTCTCTGTGCTAGGTCCAGCCGTGCTCCGGTCATTGGCCCGCCCGAGATGGCTGACCCGCCCCGCCCGCTGGCTCTACAGGCGCTTGCGGCCGATACACGACTGGCTTCCTTCTCCCAGAGCGGGTTTATTGCGGCCAGGCGAGCCCATCCCCGACGCTCAGCTGGACCTCCAACCAGGCGAGTTCGTCCGTGTCAAATCATTCGATCAGATCCTCGCGACGATCAATTCCAAAAATCTGCATCGACGGGATGTATTTCGACGTTAACGAGATGAGTTTGTATTGCGGCCGCACGTTCCGCGTTCGCGCGCGCCTCGACAAATTCATCGATGAGCGGACCGGGGTAATGAAAACCCTGAAAACTCCTGCGGTTATTCTAGAGGGCGTAACGTGTAGCGGACGTCACAGCGAGAATCGGTGGCTTTGCCCGCGGGCGATCTTCCCCTGGTGGCGGGAGGTATGGCTGGAACGCATTCAGGATCGCAAAGACATTATTGCGCCGGAAACAGAACGCGCTGCTTGAACAAATCCTGCAGCTCGTCGATACCGCTGTGCAAGAGGTGGCCGCATGCGACCGCGGCCGCTAACGTCGCCACGTTCATCGGCATGCGCGGCATTCTGCTATTTGCGAGGCGTAGTGCATGCCGACATCAGAGCGCTGTCGTTGGCAAATGGAAGGAGGTGCGCTCTGGGCCGGGTGAGCGACGGTAACCGTTTTCCGTATGTTCGGATTTTTTACTTTTGGCTATTAAATCGGCGAGCCTATATCAGGACTTGCAATGGAGCTCCTCAACCGCGCCATCGAATATTTCCTTTATTTTATTCTGTCTGCGAAAAAGTTCGTAAGCCGACTGACAAAGGTTATCGATTTCGTCTGGTGACAAATCTGCTCGTGAAGATGACGCGAGCGTCGCGGCTAAGGCGAAACTCAGCGCGCAAGATTCATCAATGATGAGTGCAGCGTCCACCAGAATGCGACAAGCAGTTTCGATTTTATGCACGGTGCTCTCGTCATCATCCATGGCGATGTTACACGATGTAAGTTGGGCAATCTTCTAACAATTACAGTCGAGGTCACGGACTAGCTTTTAGAAAAGCTCAGCTGCCCCCATTGACTTAACTGATTTGAGTTTAGGCGGATACCCCGTCGCTAACTTGACGATCCGCAATTTCCCTGCCCGCAAATCTCAATCAAGCTAAGGATTTGAACCGGCACGCCGCCAGTGCCGGCTTCGGTCGCCGAGGTAGGCGAAAGCAATGCCGTTAGCAGCCGGATCGATAGAGAGGCGTGTCCCGTTCTTTCGACCCGGGCTGGCGTTTAAGAGTTGGCAAAACGCCAACGTGGGGTGCTCTTGCTTCTGACCCGCGGCCTTTCGAACAAAGAGATCGGTTTCTCGATTGATCCGAAACGGCCCCAGACTAGAATCTTTGTTTAGTCTGGGATTTAGTCTGGGGAATTTTTTCGGGACATCGCAGCCTCCACTGCGAACGCAGTCCCTTCACGAAAGCGCCGGCGGCAATCCTGCATGAAGCCCGTCAGGGCGCAGGCAATGATCGAAGACTGGCTGCGCTTTCGAGTATCCGCCAAGGATGACCGCCGCCGTCAGAGCCTGAGGGTTTCCTTGTGACTGAAGCCCTTTGTGTTATCGATCAACACGATGTCCGTCGGTGACAATCGGTATGCCTGAGCCTTTCCGAAAGCGGCCCGCAACGCCTCCGGAGCATCTTGGATACTCCGCAAGAACGGGTATCGGATCGCCATCAACGCGAGCAATTCAATCCGCCGGCCGGCTCCGCTGAGCCGCTCCGCCGATCCGTGAACCTGCAAGCCCCGGATAATTCTGAAATCGTTAGTTTCCGCTGCAATCGTCGCCGCAACCCGGGCATGGGATTCGATGTCCCGCGAATGCCGTGTATCCGGGTCAGATACCCAGCAAAGCGAAAGGTGATCGCGCGCGTAAAACAAATTCGCCGCGTGCACCCCTTCGCTTCCCCATGTCGCCAGCGACATGACATGGTGCTCGTCGAGAAACGCGATGATGCGTGCCGTCAGATCATCCGCCATTGAAATGAGCCCTCAGCGCCAGCGCCGCGATCGCCGCCAATCCCACCGCGCATCTGTCCCCCTTGAGGGCCTGACCGACGCCCGCGACGGGCCTCGGGCCTTGCATCCGGCCATCCCAGCGTCTGGCAAACTTGGCTTCTATCCCGAATAGGTCGAGCACGCGCGCTATGATGTGATCGACGATATCATTGAAGTCTTGCGGATGATTATAGAACGCCGGGACCGGAGGCAGAACGGTGACGCTCATGCGCGCAAGCGTCAAACAGTGTTCTGGCGCTCGTGATTGCGCGCGCGTTGATCGGGATCGGCGTCGCAGGCTCGCCGATATCAGGGCTCAAGGCGATCGTTCTCTGGCTTCTCCGCGAGCGCATTGCGCTCGCGAATGGCTGCTTCGACGCGCTTTACGCCCGATCTCATGCAGCTGCATAAACCTTGCTGCGTTTGCGCACGGCTAGAGCATTTTCCGGCGAAGTGGAAACCGGTTCGCCGCAGAAAATGCGACCACCAAAGGAGAACCGGAGCGAATTCCGATTCCACCGGAACGGAATTCGCTCTAAGCCCTCCTCACGACAGAATTGATAGATGCGGTTAACTAAATGATGAAGGCAGGTTGGCCCTCTTGTTCAAAGCATCAACTCTCCACTTCCTAAAAAATTCGACGTGCTAGCGTATCATATTGCTGTGCAAGCTGAATCAGCTTCCGCGCGACCATGGCACGTATCGTGCATTGTAATCGAAAGAAATTTGGACCAATGTCGGCGAGTTCGACGTTTTTGTGCAATGCAAAAAACGTCCACGCGACCAGCGTGGCGCTCCAAGGAGGAAACCGTGGCCAGGACGGCAGGCGCAGACGCGCCCCTTGCCTGCATAGAGGCGTGTCGGGAGTTTAATCGGCGGACGTTCGCGCGGCCGAAGACAGCACAACAATCGAAATGGCCGAGAGCAAGTCACCCAAGCGTCTCCGCACGGGTGGCCGTTCGGCCATCAGAAATTGCCGCCCTTTCGCGACGGCGTAAGCTCGCACAGCGCCGATCACCGTTGTGAGCCATGTTCTCTCAGCGGGTCCAGCGCTTTTCGACTGACGATTTATAAAAAATGCTCATCCAGGGAGGAAGAAAATGACGAGCCTTCAGTTTAGTAGCCCTAATCAACTCGAAACCATTCCGGGAACCGAGGGATGGCAGAGGATGTATCCTTACCAATATCAATTCACAAAAGATGATCCGGAAAGAGAAAGCTATGAAAACAAGATGTTCTGGTTTTATGATGGGCTTCATTACCCAGAACCGGTCTATCCGTTTGATATGATTTGGGACGAGGCCTGGTATCTCGCTTTGTCTCAATATAATACCAGGATATTCAGCGTTCCGCCGGTCTACGGCGTCGACCACAGGATTGTCAACGGCTATGTCTATATTACGCCGGTCCCCGTCACAGATCCAAAGGAAGTAGAAAAGCGCGTCAAGGAATTTCTTGACCGCGCTGGTTACTATTATCAAAACTGGGACAAGCTTGTCGCAAAATGGGAAATAAAAATGAAAGACACCATCGACAAGCTAGAAAAGCTTGATATCCGGCAGCTGCCGGAGCTCGAAGATAGAAGCGTCGTGGAGGACGGGCTGGGATTGTCCAGCGGATACAGCCTGCTTTCGGACTACGATAAGCTGATCGATCTCGGTATCCGTTGTTGGCAGTACCATTTCGAGTTCTTGAACCTCGGCTACGCCGCTTATGTGTCTTTCCTTGACTTCTGCCAGAAGCAATTTCCCGATATCCCGGCTCAGCGGGTCACGCAAATGGTGTCGGGGATCGACGTCATCATGTACCGGCCCGACAATGAGCTAAAGAAGCTGGCGCAGCGGGCGGTAGAGCTGGAAATCGATGGCGTGCTCCGGGGCAGCGCCGATTATGCCTCCGCCAATACTCAGCTCAAACAAACCAAGGCCGGCCAGGAGTGGCTCGCCGCCCTGGAAGTGGCCCGCTATCCCTGGTTCCACATATCGACCGGAACCGGCTGGTATCATCACGATCGGTCGTGGAACGACGATCTCAATGTGCCGTTAAGGGCGATCAACACCTACGCCGACAAGATTCGCAAACAAGAACCGATCGATCGGCCGATCGAGCGGATTTGTCAGGAGCGCGATCGAATCGTTGCCGAGTACAGGAGTTTGTTGCTCGGCGAACAAGAACGCTCGACTTTCGACCAGATGCTTCAGACGGCGCGAACGGTGTTTCCCTATGTGGAGAACCACCTGTTCTATGTCGAGCATTGGTTTCATTCCGTGTTCTGGAACAAGGTCCGCGACGTCGCGGCGATCATGAAGCAGCATGGCTTCATCAACGATATCGAAGATATCTGGTATCTGAAGCGCTCCGAGATCAAAGACGCGCTGTGGGATCTCGTTACCGCCTGGGCTACTCATGTCAAGCCGCGTGGCCCCAAAGTATGGCCGGCGGAGATCGAGTGGCGTAAATCGGTGATGAAGAAGTTCCAGGCGTGGCGGCCGTCGCCCGCGCTGGGGGTGGCTCCCGAGGTCATCCAGGAGCCTTTCACCATTGTGCTGTGGGGCATCACCAACGACTCGATCAACGCGTGGGCGCGCAATCGGGAAGTCTCCGACCTGCACAGTATCAAGCAATTTACCGGCTTTGCAGCGAGCCCCGGGATTGTCGAGGGCAAGGCGCGGATTTGCCGGACCGTCGATGAAATCGGCTTACTGGAAGACGGCGATATTCTCGTGGCGCCGACAACGTCGCCGTCCTGGGCGCCGGCGTTCGTCAAGATCAAAGCCTGCGTGACCGATGTCGGGGGCGTAATGAGCCACGCCGCCATCGTGTGTCGCGAATATGGCTTGCCGGCCGTCGTCGGCACGGGCCACGCCACGCAGATTCTGGAAACCGGACGCCTGGTCCGGGTCAACGGTTCAACGGGCGAAGTCGCCGTCATTGAATAGCGCGCATCGACAAGTTCAGCTCGCTCCAACGCGGCGAGTCGAGGGAAGGAACAGTCATGCTTATGCGTGAGCGTCTCGTTTGTTGGTTTGACGAATGCGACCGGGACTCGCTTGGTCTGGTTGGCGGCAAGGTGTCGTCGCTCGGCGAATTGCTCAAAGTCGGCGTCGGGGTACCTCCCGGATTCGCCGTCACGACGCACGGCTTCCGCCAATTCTTCCAGAAGAACCACCTCACGGAAGCGGTGCGCGACCAGCTGTCCGGACTCGACGCGAGGGACGCCGATCGCCTCGAACGCGTGTGCGCGGCGTTGCGCAAGACAATCGAGCAGGCGCCATTTTCGCTAGAGCTGGAGGACGCTATCGCCGAGCGCTATCGCCGCCTGTCGGTACTATGCAACACGCCGGCGACTCCAGTAGCGGTTCGATCGAGCGCCACGGCGGAGGACCTGCCGGAGGCAAGCTTCGCCGGCCAGCAGGATACCTATCTGTGGGTGCGGGGAGTCGATGATCTGATCGATCGGACCCGGCGGTGTTTCGCTAGCCTTTTTAACGCACGCGCAGTCGCCTATCGCGCACGCATGGGCTTTCCGCATGAGCAGGTCGCACTCAGCGTCGGCATCCAGAAAATGGTCAACTCGCAGTCGGCGGGGGTGATGTTCACGCTCAATCCCAGTAATGGCGACCGTTCGTCGATCGTCATCAACGCCAATTTCGGTTTCGGCGAGTCGGTGGTCTCGGGAGAAGTCACGCCCGACGAGTTTCTCGTCGACAAAGTATCGATGGATCTCGTGCGGCGCGTTGTTTCACGCAAGGAGGTCTATTACGCCGTCGATCGTAAGACCCATACATCGAAGCTCTTCGAGATCCCTGCTGAGCGCCAGCTCGTTCAGTCGGTATTGGACGAAGAAGTCGTGACGCTCGCTTCGATGGGGAAGCGGATTGAGCACCATTACGGCCGGCCGATGGATATCGAATGGGCGGTCGACAGCGATATGACTGCAGGGAGCAATATATTCATCTTGCAGGCGCGACCGGAAACCGTATGGGCCTCACGCCAGTCACAGCCTCAATCGGATGGACCGAAATCCGCGCTGGACCAGATTCTCGCGACGGTCATGACCGGTCGGAGAACCGCATAGCCTCTCTTCAACGCTTGCCGACAGGAGGAAAGAATGCAGATCAATGACCTTAGGGATTACATCAGCGCCTGCGACCAGCATGGTCAACTGCACCGCGTCGATGCTGAGGTCGATTGGATGTTCGAACTCGCGCATGTCTCCAAGGTGAACGAGGAGGCTAAAGGACCGGCGCTTCTCTACCAGAACGTGAAAGGCTACCAGATACCAGTATTCACGAGCGCATTCACCACCCCTGCTCGCATGGCTATCGCGCTGGAACAGGATCCGTCGCTGTCGATGTGCCAGCTATCACGCAAATGGATGGAGCTGACGACCAAGAAGAACGTAAAGCCGATCCTCGTCAATAATCCTCCGGTCATGGAGAACATTCTCGAAGGCGATGCCATCGACGTCGAGATGTTTCCCGTGCCCTGGATGTACCCGGAAGACGGCGGGCGTTTTTTCATTACGTCGGGCTTTTTGGTCACGCGCGATCCCGATACTGGTTGGACCAATCTCGGTACCTATCGTTCGCAGATTCTCGGGAAGAACGTGCTGGGCTCGCAAATCATCAAGGGCAAGCATGGCGATATGCACATGAAGAAGTACCAGGAGCGGGGAGAATTGATGCCGGCTGCTGCGGTGGTCGGCGGCGATCCGACCATGTTCCTGGCGAGTTCCACTCTGGTGAGCGCGCAAACCGACGAGTACGATGTGGTCGGCGCGCTAAAAGGGCGGCCGGTCCCGATCTTCAAATCCGACCTTACCGGCTTGATGTTGCCAGCTAATGCGGAAGTAATTGCCGAAGGTTTTATCGATCCCAACGAATTGATGCCCGAGGGGCCGTTCGGCGAATACACGGGGTATTATTCGGGAAACAAACTGGCGGACTATCCCAAGCCGGTGCTCCGGGTCAAACGCCTATTGTTCCGCAACAAGCCGGTTTGGTGGTCGACCACCGTCGGCAAGCCGATCAACGACATTCATATGATCCAGTCGCTGAATCGGACTGCAACGCTCTGGTACGATCTGGAAACGATGAAGGTTCCGGGGATCCAGAGCGTCTACCTGCCGGCTGCGGCAACAGGCCGGTTTTGGGCGGTGGTGTCGGTCAAACAGATGTATCCCGGCCATTCCAATCATGTCGCCAATGCAGTGATCGCCTCGACCACGGGCCACTACGGCGTTAAGGGCGTGATCGTCGTCGATCACGACATCGCGGCCGACGATTGGGATCGCGTATTGTGGGCGCTGGCAGTTCGGTTCGATCCGAAACGCTCGGCGCAGATCATCGATCGGGGTCGATCCACGCCGCTCGATCCCGGGCTGCCGATCGAGGCCCGCGACATTACGAGTTCGCATCCTCCTCGACGCCTGCGTTCCCTATGAGTGGAAGCAGAAGCCGATCGAAATCTTTATGGACCGCGAGGTGCTGACCAAGGTCTCCGGCCGCTGGAACGAATACGGCTTTGCCGGCGCCAGTCCGGTCGCTGACATGATCGATCGCCTGACCAAGCCGGTAAGCAAGAGCAAGCACTAGCGTCAAGACAAGGCGCGTCCTTCGCCCGGTCGTGCAAGTCGGGGCGAAGGTCGCGTGCCGCCCGGAGGAAACGCGATGATTGTGCGGAATTGGATGAATCCAACGCCGATCACGGTGAACAGCGACATGTTGGTGTCCAAGGCCAAACGCGTTCTCGTCGAACAGAACGTGCGGGCAGTGCCGGTCGTCGACGACGGCCGACTGCGCGGAGTGCTCACGCGCGTGTGTTGCTTGCGCGCCGCCGAGCTTGTCACGCGCACTGAGGACCCTTTCGAGTTCGACTACCTGGCCAATCGGCTGAAGGTGAAAGATGTCATGGTCCGTTCGCCGCAGACGGTCGACATCGACAATTCGATCGGATCGTGCCTTCGTCGCGGTCGGGAGGCGAGAATCGGCCAGTTTCCGGTGATGAACGGCGATACCGTCGCCGGCTTGGTATCGGCTTCAGAGGTCATGAGCCTTGCCGTCGAATTGCTGGGAGCGATGCGTGATCTCAGCAGCATAAGCATAGGTCCGATGGCGATCGAACCTGGAACATTGGCCGATATCGCGCGGAGGGTCGATGCGACCGGCGCGACGCTCGAAGCAATCTTCACCGTTGCGCGGAAGGAAGACTCGGGCCAGCGCCGCGTCGTCGTCAACTTCTCGGGAGTACCCATTCAAGCTGTTATCGACGCGGTGACCGAGGCCGGTTACCGAGTATTCGAGGCAAGTGGGCCGGTCAAAGCTAAAAATGCCTTCGACAAGAGCGCCCAATGACGACTGCGCTTCGCCGCGTCTTACTCAAGACTTGCGACCCAGCGTGGGTTTGGGAAGCGGTCTGGGTCGGCGGTGACGTCTTGGGTCACATTTTCGGATCGACCCGTTGGAAGACGCTTTGAGGAAGCAGCGCGAACCATGACCAGACCTTTGATAGTCGCCATTACTGGAGCGACCGGCGTGATCTACGGCGTCGAGCTCCTGCGGGTTTTGAAACGGCTGAATGTTCCGACGCATCTTATTTTGAGCGAAGCCGCGATCCGCAATCTCGGCATCGAAACGGAGGTTACGGCCCGCGACGTTCGCGCGCTCGCCGATGTTGTCTATAGCAACAAGGACATTGGAGCCGCAGTCGCGAGCGGCTCGTTCCGAACCCACGGCATGATCGTCGCGCCATGCACGGTCAAGACGCTGTCCAAGATCGCCAATTGCTGCAGCGACAACCTTATCGTGCGCGCGGCCGACGTGACCCTGAAGGAGAGACGAACCCTCGTGTTGATGGTCCGCGAGACTCCGCTTCACAAAGGCCATTTAGCGCTCATGACCAGCGCCGCGGATATGGGCGCCGTGATCCTGCCGCCACTGCCCGCATTCTATCACATGCCGCAGGGGATCATGGACATCATCCATCAAAGCGTCGGCAAAGCGTTGGATCAGGTTGGCATCGAGCACGATCTATTCCGGCGCTGGAGCGGCGCCGGCCGGCGCGCCGGCATCGAAGCGGAGTCGGAATATGAATGCGAGGAGACAGGGTGAGTAAAGCCGCTCGCTCGCATCCAAGAAAAGTTACGTCTCGTTTAGAATGGGAAGGGCGTAGCTATGACTGAGCTACACAAGAAAGGTATTGTGATCATCTGCAATTTAGATACGCGCGGTGAAGACATCGCATTTGTTAAAGACCTGATCAAGAGCCGCGGGCACGAGGCGATTCTCCTCGATTTCAGTATGGAGGAGCCGCCGCCATTCCCCGGCGACATCACCTGCGAGCAAGTGGCCGAGCGCGGCGGCCTGCCGATCGCGACGGTCCGTCAATATTATCGCTCCAACCGCGACGCGGCCACCAACAACCAGATCAAAGGCGCATCCGCCATCATCGGCGATCTCATGGCCGAGGGCAGGGTGCACGGCGTTATCGGAATCGGCGGCGCGACGGCAACATTGGTGTCGACGAGCGTGATGAAGACTCTGCCGTTCGGGATGCCGAAGGTGATGGCGTCGCCGATGGCGGCGCATCCCGCCTATATCGACAAATATGTCGGAACGCGCGACATCACCATGCATCACACCGTTCTCGATATCGTCAAAATGAATCCGCTGCTCAAGACGCAGATCGTCAATGCGATCGGCGCCATCTGCGGCATGGTGGAAATGTCGCAAGGCGTCGAACTCGACATTGGCAAGCCGGTCGTGGCCATTTCGTCGTTCGGGTTCGGGGAAATGGCGGTGCAGAAGGCGGTCAGTCTGTTGGAGCAGGCGGGCTTCACGCCGGTCGTCTGCCACGCGCAAGGCAAGGGCGACAAGGCGATGGAGGAGATGATCGACGACGGCGTCTTTGCGGGGGTTCTCGACCTCTGCATCGGCGGCGTGATGGAGCATCTGTTCGGCGGCAATCGCGATCCCGGGCCGAACCGGCTCTTGGCGGCGGTGCGGCGCGGCATCCCGATGGTGGTCGCGCCTTGCGGGTTGGACATTCTGAGCTACGGGGGGCGCGCCGAGAAACTTGCCGCGATGGAGAACAGGCCGCGCTATATCCAAGACTCGTTGCGCATCCAGGTCCGCACCAGCGCCGATGAACTGCGTCAGGCCGCCGACGTCATCGCCGAGCGGCTCAATCAAGCAAAGGGGCCGTTTAGCTTTCTCGTTCCACTCAAGGGCTGGTCGTCGCTCGATCGGGAGGGGAGTCCGGTCTATGACCCGGCGGCAAACGCCGTTTTTGTCTCCCGGCTAAAAGAAAAGTTGGCCAATCGAACCGCGCTCAAAGAATTGGATCTTCATCTCTATACACCCGAATTCGCGCACGCCGCTGTTTCAGAGTTTGTCAGTCTCTATCGCGGCGAAGCCACTATGTGATGCCGGCATCGACAGCGAAACGCCTGCGAAGATCGGGGCGGGCTTCTCCCGAGATCCATCGGGGCCGGATAACGAGTTTCTCGAGGTCTTTGCTCAACGGCGCGGCGCCGCGTGCCAAGCAATTGGCGCCCAACGCAAACCGTATTGAAAGGCAAGACATGAGCATCGCGGATCAAAGCTACATGGCAGCGCATGACATTTCGCCGACGGACATTCCTGCCGCCGTATTGGCGTTCTTCAACGGCGAGGAACTCTTGTCGAAGACGCAGGCCGTGCGGCTCGCAACCACCGATGCCGATGGATGGCCGCGAGCCTTGCTGCTAAGCGCGGGCGAGATTCTATTCCTGCCGGACCGAACCGTCCGCTTCGCCGTATACGGACAATCCGGTACCGTCGCAAATTTGGCGCGCGACGGGCAGCTAATCCTCAGCATGGCGCTCGACGGAGGCATCTTTGAGATGCGTCTTCGAGCCGTGCCATGCAGTCATCAAGTGCCGGACGGGTCGCTCGCCTATTTCAAAGCGGAAATTCTGGGGGCGCGCCGGCACGCGGTGGATTATGCCGATGTAACTTCCGGCATTACCTTTGCATTACATGATCCGCAACCCGTGCTCCTGCGCTGGCAGCAGCAGATTGCGGCGCTGCGCATTGTCTCTTAGGCCGTTACCCTTTATTTTCGCCGGAAGGAGCCGGTTTCCAGCCTCGGCAACCACGGCGAGAACTACTTGATCAATAGACCGCCCCTCATGGCGCCGACCATGCCTAAGCTGGCAACGTCAAAACCTGTGAGATGGGCTAACGGGGCCCTTAATGTTTGCGCAGTCGATAAGCAAGTTGCGGCCGCGTAATTCCCAGCAGGCGAGAGGCTCGTGACAGGTTGCCGTCCGCGCGCTTAACCGCGTCATGCATTATCGCATCCTCAAGTTTGTCGAGCGACAGACCCGCTTCTAAGACCTGATTGACCAGGCCGGACAGACCGTTAGAACAGGCTTCGCCTCCGTGGGTTTCCCGTTCCAGGGTGCCTGAGAGTCCGACACGCATGGCCAGATCTTTCTGCAACTGTCCATCCGTGAAAAGGTGCAAAAGGTCGATGGGCTGGTCGTCGTCACCAGCCATAATGACTGCCCGCTCGATGATGTTCTCGAGCTCGCGAACATTGCCAGGAAAGTCGTATTCGCAAAGGGCGACGACCGCTCGCGTAGTGATCGAGGGTAAAGCCCTGCCATAACGCAAAGAGAAGCGGTGAAGAAAGTGGTCTATGAGCAGGGGAATGTCGTCACGGCGTTCCCGCAACGGAGGAATCACGATCGGAAAGACGTTCAGGCGATAATATAGATCTTGACGAAACTGACCGCTTTTCACGGCATCACTCAGATTGATATTGGTCGCGGCCAGGATCCGTATGTCGATCGGACGCGAACGGGTGTCGCCCACGCGTTCGATTTCCCGCTCCTGGATGGCGCGTAGCAGCTTGGTTTGCGCCGCCGCCGAAAGCGTCGTCACCTCGTCCAAAAACAGCGTGCCTCCGTTCGCCCGCTCGAACCGACCGACGCGCGATCCCGAGGCTCCGGTATATGCACCCTTCTCAACGCCGAAGAGCTCCGCCTCGACGAGGTTTTCAGGAATAGCGCCACAATTCACGGGGATGAACGGTTTCGTTGCGCGACGGCTGATCGCATGTAGCGTCCGAGCGAATACTTCTTTGCCGACGCCGGTCTCGCCGAGGAAAAGCACGGTCGCATCGGTTTTCGCCACCTTTTTTAGATAGTGACAAGCCATCGTGAACCCATTCGAAGCTCCGACGAGATCGAAGTCGGAATTGCAGTGTCGATCGTGAACTTCGAGCGCATTGGCTTTGGACCGACCGACGAAACGGTTCGCGAAGACCTCTGGCTGTAATGGCTCGATATCGTTTTCGGGATCGTCCCACTCCTCGATCGGCTTGCCGATAACGCGGCAGATAGCTCCGCCCGCACCTTTGCATTCAACCTCCCGGAACAGGATCGTGCGCCCAAGCATCGCGCTCGCATAACCACACAGGTATCCAACTTGAATCCAGCACATCGATGTGTTGGACAGGCTCGTGTGCGAGGCATAATTTTCGGCTTCGAAGGACTCTCGCCAAACCAATTCTGCAAAAAACTTGCCTGTCGTTTCGATCTTGACAGGCTCAATGACTGCGACCCCCTGCAACATGCGCCATTTCAGCCCCTCGAGGAACATGTCGCGAATTGGCGCGGCCGGATGAATCTTGCGGATGCCCGCCGCATCGCGGACACCCCCAATATATCCCATCCGTGTCAGCAAGCCCCGCGCTTCGCGTATCCCCACCTTATCGATCAATTCGTGCCGCAATCCAGAAAGAGTTGACATATGGATAATGGCGGCCCGTTCTTGATCGATCCATATATGGCCTTCATTCAGGAAAAACCGGAGCCGTTCAGTCAAATTTCTAAGTTCTTGCGGCTCGATCGGAGGACTCTCACATCTTGATCGACACTTTACTTGATATCCATCGGTTCGGCAGCGACAATCATCTTCCTCTTCGGCTTTAGAATACTTTTCTTCATCTCTGGACAACATCCCGCTTCCTCCCTGACTTCTTAGTTTTTACATGGGACGCTCGATGGCGCAGGGCGCCCCTCTCTAAATATGATTAAATGATAAAGGGACAATCTGCCACTTGTTCTATTCGTCAACTGTCTTTTTGTGCGTCCCTCACAGCGATACAGGAGCCACCGATATTCTCGGCGTGCAAAACAGAGACCCCCTGCAAACAGCGGCACACCCAGGGAGGAAGATCGCCGTGTTAGGAACGGTCGGCGCGACCCGCGTGGTCATGGGGCTCGTCGGCGTTACCATCGTGCTAGAGCATTTTCCGGCGAAGTGGGAACCGGTTCGCCGCAGAAAATGCGGCCACCAATAAAACTAGAAGAGCGAATTCCGATCGATTGGAGCGGAATTCGCTTTAGCAGCCTGCTGCATGTGGGTTTGGATCAATTACGGCCCGGCGATTGGTCCGAGCCGCCTGCTGTTGGGGGACGAAGCCGTCGTGGTCGGTGGCTTGGGAAGCCTTTGGTTCGAAAGAATGGAACCAGCAAACAACCAGCGGAGAGACTGCAATGCAACATGTCCTCGAAGCGGTTGGGCGTTATCCTATGGAAGCGATCGTCGCTCGCTATGCTAGGGACGAGAAGCTATCCATTGCGGTGGCTAAAGAGCATGAGCGTGAGCTAAAGAGATTTCTTGCGCTCGTCTGCCTGATGCCAAGTGGCACATATGTAATGAACGGGCCGATCGACAAATTGTGGCATGCATTCATCATCCATACGCGTGAATATCAGGATTTTTGCAATAAGGCTGCAGGCAGGTTCATTCATCACCTTCCTGACAGTCCTAACGGCCACGACAGAAATCTTTCAGTAAGCCGATACATGCGATTTCTCGAAGACTACAAGGCTGTGTTCAACGAGGAACCGCCGGCTCATGTGTGGCCAAGTCTCGCTTCAGCGTCAGAAGATCTGTCGTGCTCGGATCCCGTGGATTAGATTGGTTCGCAGACGGCCTTCACGCTGTCGCGATTCTTGGCGCAAAGCTAATTAGCGCCACAGTAGGTCACGCGTTGGCGCAAGATCTCGACCATGTCCGCGCCGCCGGCGAAGACCGGCTCCGGCACGGTTCGTCGGTCCATCAATTCGGACAAGTCGACGGGTCGGCCGGAAGCATAGACGAGCACGCCGCCGCACCGCTGGAGCAGAAGCGAGGGCAGCGCCAGGTCCCAAAGATTGATGCTCGGGTCGAAGAAGTAAGCTTCGACCGAGCCCTTGGCGACCAGGCAGAGCTGGTAGATCGGCGCGCCCAAGCAATAGATCCGGCCCGGAAAATCGATGCGAAACATGCGATGATGATTGGTCGGACCGGCGATGAATGTGTTCGGTTTGAGCTGCGAACCGAGGCGCGGCCGCATCGGTTCGTCATTGCAGAATGCCGGTCCGTCGCGGTCCACCCAGAACAACTCGTTGGTGAGGGGATTAACCGCCGCGCCGGCGACCGGCCGATCGCCTTTCATCAAGCAGACCGCCGGCGTCCACAGCGGCATGCGCGCTGCGAAAGCGCGGCTGCCGTCCAATGAGTCCACGATCCATGCGTGGTCTTCGCCGGGAGCGGGCGCGCGGCTCTGTTCCGTCTCTTCGCCGATAAAGCCGTATTCGGGGGCGAGACCGGCCAATGCGAGTTTTAGGAACTCCTCAATCGCCGTGTCCGCCTCGGTCACGATGCTCAGATCCGCCTTCAGCGACTTCGTGACCTTACCGTAGTAGAGACGCGCAAGCTCGCCCGCCTCCACGACGACCTTCTTGAGATCTTCGATATCGACACTCACCCGGCGTCCCCTCTTGCTTTCGACCACGGAGCGCATGACAAGCACCCCATCTGTAGTCAGCTGGCCCGCTGGAGGATTTCGACCACGCCGGCGCTCCCGTCGATTCGGACGATATCTCCGTCGCGGATTGAGTTCGTGGCGTTCCAAGTGCCAACTACGGCTGGAATACCATACTCGCGGGCGGCGATCGCGGCGTGCGTAAGCATGCCTCCGGTGTCCGTGACGACTCCGGCGACCTTCAGGAACAGCGGCGTCCATGCCGTGCCGGTGTAAGGCGCAACAAGTATCTCGCCGGACTGCACCTTTGAGAATTCCTCGAAGTCCCTCACGACACGAGCGCGGCCTTGTGCGACGCCGGCCGATCCGGCGAACCCCGTCAACGTTTCCGCCACCACCTTTTCCCCTTTCGGGTGGAGCACCTCATCAATGATCCCGAAGACCTTTATGGCGATCGGATCGGTCATGGTCTTGGGAACATTGCCGAGCGTCAGCGGAGCGTCGTCGGTTTTCGCCTCCTCCCAGTATTGTTTGCGCTCATCGACAAGCTGGGGAACGAGAGCGGCATGATGATAGAGCGCGATATCTTCGTCTCGGCTCAAATCGGTGAGAACTTCGACGAGTTCGCTGAAAGTTAGGAAGAAGATGTCCTCCGCCCGCTTCAACAAGCCGACTTTTTTCAGCTGGCGCGCAGCCCCGATCAGCACGTCATGCAGACCGGCGGTGGATCCTTGGTCGATGTAGAATCCATGGTCCTCCTGATACGCGTAGACTCTCTGACCGATTGCAAGCATTTCGCGAAAAGCCGTCCGTTCGCCCTCTCCCGCAAGCTTGCTTTCGCAAGCCGCAATCGCGTCGTCTCGCTCGCGATACACCGCTTCGCGAGCGCGATAAAAGTCCCAGCCGTCATCGATACGCCGGAAGTAGGTCCGGATCGTATCGAGCACCGGGATCGGGTCTTCCCGCCAGGTCGAGAAAAGGACGTCGAGATGTGCGGCGTTGATCCGATTGCCGTAGGCCTCGAGAAATACGTCCAACTCCCTCAGCCATATGGCGCCCTCAGGACGCGCTTCCAGCGCTCCGCGAACCTCGCTGTTGGCGGCGCCAAAGATGACGGAGCTCAGTCCGAGTTCGCGAGCGCGTAGCGCCAACTGCCACATGGCTTCGTCCGTCTTCGCCGGCATGCTGTCGAAGCCTTTCAGTATGGTGACGAAGTCCTTCTCCTCCAGGCCGAGCTGCCTGCAATAGGCTTCGCATTCCAGATAGAGCGTGTCGGCCGGATACATCAGGAGGAAGTGAATCTCCCAGTTGCGCCGGTTGATTTCGTCCGCCTTTTTCACCTGCTCAAGCAACGCCGACCAGGTCGCCGTATCGGCATCGAAGTTTCGCATCGCCGCGAGACCGACCTTCACTTCGTCAATGTTGCCGTTATAGAAGGCGTCCCAGTTTTCCCGGCAATGGCGAACAAACGCGCCGAATCTCTCCGCCCGCGCGGCGACCTCCTGTTCGTCCTTGATCAGGGCGAAACCCAGATAGACGCGCCCCTTATGAATTTTGACGTAGGCGCCTTTCGAAGGCGGAAGGCTGACTTCTCTCGCCGCCCAATGGTAGCCCCACGCGTGGTGTTTCTGCACCGTGGTCATTCCCATCGGCGAGATTGGATTCGGTTGATGCAGATCGTCGCGGAACCAGAAGATGTCGCTGTCGAAATCCGGACGCAGAGTCCGAAGCGCGCTGATGCTGCGGTCCCTCATATTAACCTCCCTGGCGAATATTGTTATTTTTACGCTCGATCGATTTCGCCGAGCTTACATCCCTAATTATGAAGCACCGCCCAGTGCCGCCACTCCGCATTGCAAGTGTGGTGGCGGACGACGTCCTGCAAAATGCGCGGCACACCGCCCGCCCGACCATCTGCCGCGGCATTCCGCTACGCGGCTTGCGTCCTTTTTTGTCCGCCGAGCACCATTTCCTTCGGCATCGGCGGCAGCTTAAACAGCTTCTCGGCGTTGACGCCGAGGATCAAATCGACCTGATTCTGCGGCATATTGATTTCCTTGCCCAGGCCGAGGACGCTTCCGATCGCGCCTTCCGGATCGCCCACGCGGTGAGCATAGTCGGTGCCGATGACGAGGTGCTCGACGCCCACCCACTCGAGGCAGCACTTCATGGCCGGCAGATAGAACGACGTCGTGTCCGGATAGACCCGCTTGCGGTAGGTCTCTTCGGGATGCTCGCTGAGGGAAAGGCCCCATTCCTTCGCGTAGCCTTTCCACGAGTTGATGAGCCGGCGTACGAGATAGGGGACGATGCCGCCCAGATGCGCGTGGATCATCGTGATGTTTTTGTGTTTCTCGAACACGCCGTTGAAGATCAGTCCGATGACCGCCAGCGACGTATCGACCGTGTAGCCGTATAGCTGGTAGGGAATGCGCGCCTTGTCCATCGCCGGCGCCGTCAGCGGCACCGCTGGATGCATCAGAATGGGCAGCTCGTACTGATTGGCTAGCGCGAAAATCCCATCGAATTTCGGGTCGAACATCACATCGTTCTGGCAGTTCGAGAACATCTGGATGCCCTTGACGTCAAGCTCCTTGTAACAACGCTCAAGCTCCTTGCAGGCCTCGTCAGGAACTTGATAGGGCAACGCGGCCATGGTGAAGATGCGGTGGGGATGCTTGGCCTTCTGCTCGGCGAAGTGATCATTGATCCGCTTCGCCCAGTACACGCCAGCCTTCGGCTCGAGCATTTCCGGGCCGGGCACCGTCTTTGAAATGATCTGCGTGTCCATGCCGGCCCGGTCGAGGTCACGGATGCGCGCATCCATGTCGTAATGACCGGCGCGGTCGATATGGGCCACGATAACGTCGCCTGCCCACAGCAGATACGAATGCTCGCCGGTCTGCGTCGCCCGGCACCACCGACCTTGGCGGCTGACTAGGTATTCGAGGTATTCGGAAGGGTAAAAGTGGTTGTGTACGTCGACTGTCCTTTGCGCCATCTCAGAACTCCTTCTGGGCTTGTAGCAGGTTGGTCGGCGAACTCATGGCGTGTCGAGGTTGCGGATTTTCCGAGCCTGCAGGACATAGAGCGTGTCGTGCAGGAACGCCCACTCGATGTCGGCGGGGAATGCGAAGTGGTCCTCGATCCGCCGGCCAACCGCGCACAGTTCGGCGAGTTGAGCGTCCGACAAGACAGGCCGGCTAGAGCGATCGCTTGGAACCGCGATTTCCTTACGTCCCCAGCCCTTGTCGTTGTCCATGACGACCATCAGGGTCTTGGTGGCGATGGCCCGTTGCTTGACGCATCCTGCGCCTTTGTCGAGGATGAATGAATCGGTCATCGACCGCCCGGAGACCACCAACTCTCCGATGCCCCAATTCGCTTCGACGACGCATTCATTGCGATCCTTGGTGATCGGGTTCGCCGTGAACAACACGCCAGCTGACTCCGCATTCACCATCAGCTGGACGATCGGGGCGATAATCGCGTTTGCGTGTGGAATGCCCTTGTGATGGCGGCCGTGAACCGCGCGCGCGGACCATAAAGAAGCCCAGCACTGACGCACGCTGTCGAGCACTTCGTCGGACCCGCGAATATAGTGGTAGGTGTCCATCATGCCTGGAAACGACGAGATTGTCGTTCCCCGAACCGCTACCGAGGAACGGACTGCCACGAACGGATTTGCTTCTGAGACCAGCGCGGCGTGGTGCGCGACGATGCTCGCTTGTAGATCAGTTGGCATCGGCACATGTTCGATGAGGCCGCGGATGTGCTTGGTCTCGGCCTCGACGGCCGCGAAATCGTCGTAGTTCAGCCTGCCGACCGCAGCGTCGATGTCGCCTTGAATCCCGGCGGCGGCCAGCGTGCGTTCGAGCGCCTCGGCGGCGATGCAGAAACCATTCGGCACGGCCACACCAAGTCGGATCAACCTTCCGAGGTTCGTCGCCTTGCCACCCCAGCGTTCCGCCCCATCTTCTGAAATCTGCTCCAACGCAACGACGTCCGGGATCACTGCGCTTCTCCTGTGTTCCGTCCCTCGCCGCCCCTCGCGAGCCGCTGTAGGTCGCTGTGGCCGCTTATTTTTTACTTTCGTTTGAAACTATATCGGGCCAGCCTTTAGCCGTTCTTTAGTCGGGATCGAAACGACCAGAATCGGTAGAAAAAAGCCAAGGGCGGGACGACTTCGTCTCGCCTCAACCCCAGCGCGGCAGCAGATGCGGAAGGACCTGAGAGCATATGCCTGGCCTCACCGGTCTGGCTCTTTGGTTATTAGTCGTCGCCGGAGCGGGAACAGCACGAGGCCGTAACGTTCCGCGATAAAGCCCCACAAGCCGCGCGGCGTAAACAGCATGACCGTGATCGCAAGCGTGCCGAGCAGGATCAGATACCAGCTGCCGAAATTGGCGAGATTGGTCTGCAGAAAGTAAAAAACTAGCACGCCGAGGATCGGCCCCTCGATCGTACCAATGCCTCCGATCACGACAACGAAGATCACGTTGGCCGTCCAGTCGAGCACCGAAAACGCCGCATCAGGAGAGATCCGCGCTTTCTGAAAATAGATGAGCGCGCCAGTCATCCCGCTGCCCATCGCGGTGACGATATAGACCCAAAGCTTGACCTTGAAGTTGTCGACGCCGAGGCTTTCGGCCGCCTCATCCGAATCGCGGATAGCCGCAAGCGCAAGCCCATGCCGCGAGCGCAGCACGAAATAGACAAGCAGTATGGTGCCGCCGGCGAGCGCAAGCGCGATCCAATAGGTGAGGATGTCGCGTCCCGCCGACGCCTTGACGTTAAACAAGGCTTGGATCGATTTGATTATGGCCGTCTGGTTGGTGACAGAGATCGGCAGTGACATGCCGGTTCCACCGCCGAGTTGCTTCACCTGGGCAAAGACGAGACGAAACACCTCCGCTACGACCCATGTGCCGATGGCAAAATAGGCGCCGCGAAGGCGGAAGACGACGAGCGCCGTAGGCAGCGCAACCAGTCCTGTCACTAACCCGGCGACGACAATCGCCAACAACGGGTCGAGTCCCGCCGAGATCGTCAGCGCGAACAAAAGATAAGCGCCAAGTCCGACGAACGCTTGCTGTCCGATGGAGACTAGGCCCGCATACCCGGCAAGCAGGTTCCAATACTGAGCAAGCGCGAGCATGTAGAAGACGAACACGAGTTCTTGAATAAAGCCACGACCAGCGAATGTCGGCAATGCTATGAGGAACGCTAACAGCGGAGCGCTTGCACCGATCATATAACGCCAGGCCGGCGTCGCGACGGCGACTCGATAGCCGCTGGCTATATCTGGAGCGGGCCGCGGCCGAACGGCAGTCTCGTCGGTGCGGCGAGATTTCGCGCCGCAGGATCTCCCGCGGTCACTGTCCGGCCGCCCTATCGCAATCCGTGCAGCGTCGGTGTCCGCTAATCGTGTCCTGCCAGGCAGCCGGGCGCGCAATACCGCAAACCACGCGCTGAGCCTCGTGCGAACAATCATGGCCGCCTCAATCGATCGCACGCGGGAATAGACCCCGCGGCCAGATCATGAGGACGCCTAGAAAGGCAAGATGGCCCGCGAGAACCTGCCATTCCGGATTGATCTTGGCGCCGATCGTCTGAGCAACGCCAATGACGACGCCGCCGGCGAGCGTGCCCCACAAACTCCCCAGCCCGCCAATGATCACCGCCTCGAACGCGTACAGCAGACGGGCGGGACCGACGGTCGGATCGAAGGTTGCCCGCAAGCCAAGAAACAGCGCTGCGATGGTCGCCACCACCATCGCGACCCCCATCGCAAGTGCATAGATCCGCCGATTGTCGACCCCCATGAGCTGCACGATCTCCGGATCGTCAGATGTCGCGCGGAAGGCCCGACCGATCGACGTGCGGTAGAACAAGATATTGAGAGCGCAGATCGCCAGCACCGCCGAGGCGAAGGTAAGCAACGGCATGACGCCGATATTGAGAGCGCCTTCGATCGAGAAAGACGCCGTTTCCAACGCGCCGGCGCTGAGCCGACGGCTGTCCGCAGAATACGCTTCCAGAAGGCCGTTCTGAATGACGATCGACAACCCGAAGGTGACGATCAGCGGCGGCAGGATGCCGATCCTGAGCGTTCGATTAAACACGAAGTACTGAAGCGCAAAACCGAACGCAAATAGCGCCAGCGCGGCGATCGCGACCGCAGGTACGAGGGCAATCCCCCACGACGCCGTCAGAGACAGGAGAATGTAGGCCGCTAGGATGATCAGATCGCCGTGCGCTAGATTAACGAGACGCATGATCCCAAAAATAAGCGAGAGGCCGGCTGCAAACAGCGCATAGAGGCCACCGAGCAGCACGCCTTGAATAATGGTGTCGAGCCAGCTCAGCATCGCGCTAATGACCGAAATAGGCTGCATGAACCTGATCGCGCGTCAACTCCGAAGGTCGACCCGCGAGCGACAGCCGCCCTTCCTGGAAGCAGTAGACGCGGTCGGCGACCGCCAGCGCCTGCACGATGTCCTGCTCGACCAGGATGATGCTTGCGCCGGTCGCTTTGATGTTTGGCACGACTCGGTAGATGTCCTTGATCACGACTGGCGCGAGACCGAGACTGATCTCGTCGCACAAGAGCACGCGTGGATTGGCCATCAATGCGCGGCCGATCGCGACCATCTGCTGCTCCCCGCCGGATAGCGCGGTGCTCGGAATGTGCTGTCGTTCCCTCAGCGCGGGAAACAACGCAAAGATCAATTCCAGCGTCCACGGGCCGCGGACATCGCGACCATAACAGCCGATCATGAGATTCTCCCGCACCGTGAGCGAGGGAAAGAGCCGGCGTCCCTCGGGAACCAACGAGATGCCGAGCCGCATGATTGCGGATGCGGGTATCCCGCCGATTGCTTTGCCGTCGAACAAGACGCTCTCCGGGGAAGCGCGCAGGAGACCGGCGAGCGACTTGAGAAAGGTCGATTTGCCGGCACCGTTAGCGCCGATGATGGCGACGGTTTCGCCCAACTCGAGATGGCTATCGATCCCGAAGAGCGCCTGGAAGTCGCCGTAGAAGGCCGTGAGCCGGTGTGTGGAGAGAAGCGCCATGGCCGTGTCTATGCCCCGATGCCCATATAGATTTCGGCGACCTCGTGAGAGGCCATCACGCTTCGTGGGTCTCCTTCCGCGATCACGCGGCCGAAGTTGAGCACGATCAATCGATCCACGACGGCGAGCAGCGCATGCACGATGTGCTCGATCCAGATTACCGTCGTCCCGTCGGCATGGATGTTTTTGATCGTCTCCACAAGCTCCTGGCACTCTCCTTCAGAGAGGCCGCCGGCGATTTCGTCGAGTAAGAGAAGCTGCGGCGCCGTGGCGAGCGCGCGCGCCATTTCCAGTCGCTTGCGCTGAAGAAGGGTAAGCGAGCCGGCCAGCTTGTTGGCATGTCGTATCAAGTTTGTTGTTTCTAGGATGGAGATGCAGGGGGCGATGACGTCGCTTTCTCGGCGTTGTTGGCCGTAGACGGCGCCAACCAGGAGATTCTCCAATACGGACAAACTCTCGAACGGACGCGGAATCTGATAGGAACGCCCGATCCCGGCGATACAGCGCTGGTGCGGCTTCGACCGCGTGATGTCGACGCCGTTCAGGCGTATTTCGCCTTCGTCCGCCGCGAGCGTGCCGATAATGAGATTGAACAAACACGACTTGCCGGCGCCATTGGGACCGATGATTCCGATGGCTTCGCCACGCGCAATCTGCAAGTTGATCGCGTCGGCGACCTTGAGCGAGCCGAACGATTTGCTCAGATGGTTGATCTCAAGGATCATGGAGAATGTGGAAAACGCCGAGGCCGATGCAATCATCGGCTTCGGCGCTCCCCTCCCCATTAGCCGATAGGCAGCATCTTGCCGGCGACAGGGATCACCGGCGCGGTCCGGTTCTCCGTGATCACGATGTCGTATTCGTATTTTTTATCGGTTGCGAGCCGCCACTGCCCGCCCACGAGCGGCGTCTTTGCGACGTTCTTACGGACCATCGGCGGCAGACTGTCCGAGCCCCATTTGATATTGCCGACCACGGTATTGAGGTCGGTCGCTTCAATCGCCTTGACCATCGCCTTGGCGTCGCCGACCGCAGCTGTTCGCTTGAGAACGTCGACCGCGACTTCGAATAAAGCGTTCACGAAACCGATTGGTTGCGTCCACTGCTTCCCGGTCGCTTTTTCGTAAGCGTCAGCCAGCGCTCGCGAGCTCAGCCCGTCAAGCGATGACTTGAACGGATGATTGGGCGACCACCACACCTCGCATGACAGGTTGTTGCCGTCCTTGCCCAGGGCCTCGACCGCGACCGGGAACAGAATCGCTTTGCCCATCGAGCAGATCTTCGGCCTGAATCCCTTTTGCAGCGCTTGTTTCCAGAACGTCGTGAAGTCCGGCGGAATGACGACCCCCGTGACGATCTCGCACTGCGCATTCTTGAATGCGTTGATCTGCGCCGAGAAATCATCGGTCATGTTTTGGTGGCGGCCAGGATCGGTGAGCGTGTAACCGAGCTTCTTGAGCACGGGCGGGAAGCCAAGCTCCTTGTCGCCCCAGGCATTGCCATCGCCGTCGTTCGAGAACAGGCCGCCGACCGACTTATTGGTTTGGATCTGGCTCCACATGTTGGTGTAGACGGCGATGATGTCCTCGAGCCCCCAGAAGAAATGGTAGGTGTAGTTGAAGTCTTGCCACGTCGACGGCCCCCCGGTGGGGTTGGCTTGGCGACCGACGAACCAAGGTTGCCACGGCGCGACCGTCGAGATGCAGGGAACTTCTTCGATCTCGCACTGGGTGGAGACCGGGTTGGTGGTCTCCGGCGTCGAGGCGACAAGCATCAAATCGACCTTGTCGTTGACGATCAGATCTTTTGCGACCGCCGCAGCGCGGTTCGGGTTCGACTGACTATCCTTGACGACGATTTCGATCGGGTAGGTCGCGCCGCCCGATTTGACTCCGTTTTTCACCGCCTGATTGACCAAGCCGATGACGAAGTTGTCGGCCTCGGCGAATGGGGCGAGCGGGCCGGTTTGCGGGCTTACATAGCCGAGTTTGATTGTTTTTGCGGCTCGCACCGCTGGTGCGTAGATGGAGCCGATCGCGAACGCCGCCCCCGCTGCGCCGGAATATTTCAGCAGCGACCGGCGATCGACGCCACGACTGACGGCGCCCTTCTCGGCGCGATCGTACCTTGGTTGCCGAGTGGTCTGGCTTGTGGGGTTGCGCGTCGCGGCGTCGCTCCTTGTCTCGCCATTGATGTCCTTGAGCATTGTTTCCGTCCTATGGTGAGAAGTTTTTTGGTTTGCCGCCCGCTGCGCGCGCCGGTCTCACCGTCTGGATCGGTTGAGGGCTTACCGGATATCGCCGGGCAAAGCTGCGCGCCTCCCGTTGTGCGGCCAAGCGGCATGAAAGCGTTTAGGGCATTCTGTGCGATGCCTGACGCGTATGCCAACAGGTCCGTCTTTGGTATTTCTTTAGGCAGCCGAGCAGCAGCCCAAGGCGCGATTGATGCGCGCGGCATAAGATCACAAAAATGTCCACGCTGTGAAGCTCTTCTCGGCGGCAGCCGCTGAGATTGTCGTCAGCTAGGTACCATGGAGTTCGGGTTGCGGGCCCGCAAAATCTCCATAAAGAACGTTGCCAGACCGGCGTTGATCATAATACTTGCGATTACTACATAAAATGCGGCTAATACTTGAAGATGCGCTGTCTGTTATGATTCCATATGTATGGTAAAAGAACGCACGGGCGTTCTAACGCACCACAGCCGCGATCAGCTCCGTTTTATGCTTGTGACCATCGACGCACGCTGAGCGCCAACTCGAATAGTCAGGCTGTTCCTTGTGACGCTGGTTGGAGCGAGGTCGCGCGAACGCGCCTTCCCCGACCCGATTGACAAGCGATCGATCTTGTGGTCGCCTTAAAATCATTCAAACTTGAACTATCTCCTGCGCGTGCGCGCGCCCCATAGCGCCACTTGAAGCAGAAGTAGGTACTTCTGGCCGGAGTTGGTTGGATGCGCGGCGTTCACTTGACGACTGTTCCGGGCGTCACATCGGCGCCAATCGCGCCGTCCGAGCCGGCGGGTGACTGCTCCGCCAATCTGGGGAACCACCACTTTTGCGTTCTGCATGAAGGCGGCGAGGGGCTGTCTGACAGCTGTGCCGGGCTCGTGCGGAAAGCGGTCGCTGCCGGGTTTGCCTGGATTTGCGTTCTGCAAGACGGCGCTTCCAAAAACTTCGGCACGAAATTCGACAACTCAATGCGAGCCGACGGAACAATCGTCGACGCCGACGAACTGCTGAAGTTTCGCTTTTCACCGATCTGCATTTCCACCGTAACGGAAAAGTTGCGTGAGTTTGCCGAGCGGGCCCGCATCGAGGGCTATACCGGTTTGTTGATCTTGTTCGACATGTCATGGATGCTCGAGGCCCCTTCCGGACTCGCTAATCATGGCGAGCTGGAGGCTGCTCTGCACGATCTCACCGCCTCAGCATCCATTTGGATCGCCTGCATTTACGATCGGATGATTTATCCGCCCAGCATCTTGCTCGACGTGCTGCGCACGCACGCTAAAGTGCTTCACGCCGACGCCGTTTACGTCAATCCGCATTTCCTGCCGCCGCCGGTGTTTCTCAGCGGCGACGCAGAGCGCAAGCTCGAGTGGTGGCTCGCGAGATTGCCCGGCCTCAGCGGAGAGAGCGCTGGCGAAGCCGGTTCGGCAGATTGGCGTCACACCTCGGTTTCCACTTCGGCGTCGTGTGGAATCGAGCCAGATGCCGGGCGGGATCGATTCCAAAAAAACTGCACTAACCCCCATCGCGCCAATACGGCGCGCGGCGAACGGGCAACGGAACGGTGGAAAATCCGCTGCCTCGGCGAATTACGCGTCTATCGCCACGATGGCAGCCTGGTGGAATGGAATCGCTGCAGCGGCGCGACCTACAAAATCAAGACCATCTTCGCTTATCTCTTACAAAAGGGAGCGCAAGGAGCAAGCATAGAAGAAATGGCCGACCTGCTGTGGCCGGAGGCGAACGACATCAATCAAAGCCTCAACCGCCTTTATCATACGATTCATTGCCTGCGCACATCGCTGTGTCCCGAATTACCCTCCAGTCGCGCCTGTCCTTACATGATCAGCCGCAACAGGCGTTATTACCTATCGTTGCCCGAGGGCACGTGGATCGATGTGCCAATCTTCGAACAATTTTGCCGGCAAGGCGAGAAACTGCTCAAGACTGGTGATCTTGAGCAGTCGCTGGTCTGCCATCTGGCCGCCGAGCGGCTTTATTCCGGAAGCCTGTTCTCCGATATTCCTATCGAATATGTGGAGAACACGGAACGCGATTGGTGCTGGAGTCAGCGTTTCTGGATAGAAAGAATCTATCTGAAAATGCTGACCTACTTGGCTGCTATTTATCGCCGGCGCGATGATTCTGAATCAGCGCTGCGATGCTGTGAGCGCGTGCTGAAGACCGATCCTTGCTATGAAACCGCTCACCAAGAAGCCATGCGCATCTATCACCTGATCGGTCGCGCCGATGCGTTGGACCGTCAATACCGGCTGTGCCGTGAATCGCTCAAGCGGTTCGAAGATCGTCAACCGTCAACGAGCACGGTTTCGTTAGCGCATGACCTAATCGGATAAGCACGGCGGGCACAATTCCAACATTGCGAGGCTGGCGCGTCAGCAGCGTCAGCCCGCAGCGGTGGAGACGACCATGACCCTGCCAAGCCTTTTCCTGTCGCACGGTGCCCCGACCTTGCCGCTCACCGACACCCCGGCGCGCGATTTTCTCAAACAAATCGGCAGCCAACTCGACAGGCCCAAAGCCATTCTCGTGGCGTCGGCACACTGGGAGACGGCGCAGCCGACAGTGAACGCCGTTGAATCGAACGAGACGATCCACGACTTCTTCGGCTTCCCGCGGCCGCTTTATGAACTGCGCTACGATGCCCCCGGTTCGCCAGAGCTTGCCGGGCGCGTCGCTGAGCTTCTGCAAGCGGCCGGCTTTGCCTGCAACATCGAGCGCCGTCGCGGTCTCGATCACGGGGCCTGGGTTCCCTTACTGTTGATGTATCCGCAGGCCGATATTCCGGTGCTGCAGTTGTCAATCCAGCCGCATGCCGGCCCCGAGCATCATCTTCGCCTCGGCCACGCGTTGGCGCCGCTGGGGGACGACGGCGTTCTGATTATCGGCAGCGGCAGCTTCACCCACAATCTTTCCGAGTTTCACGGTCATGATCCGAATGATTCGGCGCCCGGCTGGGTAGACAGTTTTTCGGACTGGTTCCATCCGCGGCTCACAGGCGGCCAGATCGGCGAATTGCTCAACTACCGGCGGTTGGCCCCCTTTGCGTCTAAAAATCATCCGACGGAGGAACACTTACTGCCGCTCTACGTCGCCGCGGGCGCCGCTGGAAAAAGCGCGCGCGCCAAACGCCTTCACGCGAGTTCGACCTACAGCGTCTTACGGATGGACGTGTACGCGTTTACTAACGAGAGCGGCGCATAATGCTGAACGCGTGCTTTGCGCTTGAGCCGTTCGTCAGCCCGTATCGCGCTGCGCCATGGGCGTGCGCGCAGCCGCGAGGTCGTTACCAGACCCGGTAGCGACGCATGACCGCTTCGAGCACTGAACCGGCGATGGCGCGCGCTTTGTCGGAAATTGTATGGCAATATTCCGGCTTCGCCCGCGGGTCGACATCGCCTAGCTTGAGGCCGCGTGTGACCTGTGTTCCGGGACGGATCAGTCCGCGCAGAACGCCGCCGACCGCGACGGTAACGGGCATGCCGGCAACTGTGCCAATGACTTCGCCTGCTTCGACCCGATCCCCGATGGCGCGATCGGAATGGAACACGCCGTCCGCATCCGCGCGCAGCACGCGCGCGGCGGTGTGGCCGGCTATGTCGCCCGGCACGCCGGTGTTCGGCTGCGCGCATCCTTCGGTCAGAATTCGCCCTAGATCGTGTCCGCGGTTGGTCTCGATGACGCAATGGCAGTCGTGTCCCGCGACGAAGCCGGGGCCGAGCGCGATCACCAGCGGCGCATCTGACAACCGGGTTCCGGTGTTGTGTTTGGCGAGAATCGCATCCACCACGACCGCCGGGGATATGTCGCGCAACGCGCTCCAATGGCTTTGCGCAACGACGGCGATCCGCCCCTGTGCCCAGGCGCGCTCAATCTCGGCGCGGTTCCGAGCGGCGCAGGCCTCCACGCCTTCGACCACGACGGGTTCCCCCTCGACCGCCGTTGAGAACGAAACGGTTCGCCGCACGCAAAGCGGAGCGTCAAGCTCGGTCATGCAGATGCGCCTGATATTGGCCATGTAAAGTCGCCACGCCGCGGCGCTGGCCATTTCGCCCGCCCCCTTGATCAGGACGAGGGGCGACGCGCCTTCCACATTCGCCCGGCCGACCGCGGCAACGTCGGGCGCAGGATTTGCGGGCGCAGACCTCGGCCGACCTCGATCGCGGACAGGCTTCATCGTCATGGACTTTCGCGTCGCACGTGTCCGATGCGCCTGGATCGCAGAGCGCCAATCTACGGCCAATCGCGGCGGTCCAGGCGTCGATAATAGTTTGCCAGACAAACTAATTCGTTGCAATGCCAGCTTACGCTCCGTTAGACTGCGGAACGAGGGTCGGTCACGGAGGCCCGGTATGGACAGCATCCAGCTGTTGCAAGAAGCGATGCGAATCTACGACGAAGGCGCGCCGCTGTGCACGGTGACGGTGGCGAGCGCGCGCGGCAGCGTTCCCCAGCAGATTGGTGCGAAGGCGCTTGTCGGCAGCGACGGCCTCATCTGCGGCACCATCGGCGGCGGCCGCGTCGAGGCGCACGGTCTCGCCAAAGCGCGTGAGCTCCTGCAGCCGGGCATCAATACCCGTGCGTTTCTCGAAACGGTCAATCTCAACAAAGACCTGGGGATGACCTGCGGGGGCGAAATGACGTTGTTCTACGAGGTCTATCGGCCGGATTTCGCGTGGCGCGTCGTCATTTTCGGGGCCGGCCATATTTCGCAACGCCTCTGCCGCCTGCTGATCGAGCTGGATTGCCGCATCGTCTGCTTCGACACGCGTCCGGAATGGATCGAGCGCCTGCCCCACAGCGGCAAGCTGGAACGCCGCCTTGTCGCGGCGTTTCCCGACGGTGCTGAGGCGGTCCCGCCCGGAGCCTCCGTGCTCGTCATCACGATGGGACATGCGACTGACGTCCCGGTGCTCGAAGCGCTGAGCCACCGAGGGGTGGAGACGGCGTTCATCGGAGTGGTCGGCAGCGCCTCGAAGGCCGCCGTCTTGCGGCGGGAACTGCGCGAGCGGATACTGCCGGAGGACTTCATCGGCCATGTTACCTGTCCGTTAGGCGAAAGGATCGGGGGCAACACGCCGGCCGATATCGCGGTCAGCGTGCTCGCCGAACTCGTCCGGGCGCGGGGACCGGCATGAACGGTGATGATCGGCGTAATACCACCACTCCGGCGGCTGCGGCGGCCCGCAGAGCGCGAAGTCGATCGGCGCGCAACACGGAGCGCATCGAGAAAAAGACATCCGCCAGCGGGCGGCGCGCGCGGCGCCGCTTCGACCAAGTCGGGCCTAACTTCGGTTCGTTGCTCGGGTATCTCGGCTATCAGATTCGCCAAGCCCAGGCCGCCATTTTCCGCGACCTGACGGCGGCGACCGCGGATCTCGACCTCACGCCCGGCGAGTTTGGGCTGCTGGCGATGATCGACGCCAACCCGGGGATCAGTCAGATCGATCTCGCCGCCATTCACAAACTCGATAAGTCGACTTTGTCGCTTGCCGTGACGCGTCTCGCCAAGCGTGGTCTGATCCGTCGCGCCCGCAGCCCCGACGACGATCGCGCCAATCGCCTGTTTCTGCGCAAGATGGGCGTCGGCCTGCTGCGGGGCATGCGCGAGCGAATTGAGGTGCAGGAGCGGACGATGGACGCCGCTTTGCGGCCAGGCGAACGTGAACTGATGCTCGATGCCCTGAAGCGGATTTCCCATGCCTTCGAGCGCTGATCCGCCGCTGCCAACGGCATGCGCCGGTTGACATTTGCCTCGCCATATAGTTTGCTTTACAAACTAATGGGACGCCCGCTACTGGCCGACTCGCTGCACGGTTTGCGTCGCGCGGGGTCGGCCGAGGGGAGCCTGCATGATCCTCTACGACTTCGAGTATGAGCGCGCGCGGTCGCTGCCCGAAGCGGCGGCGATGCTGGCGCGGCTCGGACCGAATGCTAAGATCATGGGCGGGGGCACCGATCTTCTGCCGAACATGCGGCTGGCGATCGCCCGGCCGACGAAGATCATCGGCCTCTCCGGCATTCGACCGGAGGCACCTCGCCTTACGCCGGATGGGGGTCTCCGCATCGACGGTCTGACCACGCTCGCTGCGCTTGCGCACTCGGAATTGGTCGCAACGCACTTGCCAATGCTTGCTGAAAGCGCGCAGGTGGTGGGGAGCCATCAGGTGCGTGAGATGGGCACGCTTGCGGGCAATCTGTGCCAGGAGACCCGGTGTCTGCAGCTCAACCAGAAGCACGATTATCAATTCAAGTCGCCGTGCTACAAACGGGGCGGCGCGTGTTGCTATCCGTTCCCGCGCAATCGTCCCGGGACCTGCTGGTCGGTGCACATGTCCGACATTGCGCCGGCGCTCATTGCGCTCAACGCCGACATCGAGACCGTCAGCGGGACCGGCGGTCGTCGGCTCGCGGTGGAGGACATGTTCACCGGCGACGGCATGCACCCGATCGGTCTCGAACCGGGGGAGCTCATTAGTGCGATCGTGACGCCGTTGCCGCCGGCGAATTTCGGCTGGGGCTACCATAAGTCGGCGCGGCGCGGCGGCTTCGAGTACGGCATGGCGGTAATAGCAATCGCTCTATCGCTTGACGTGTCCCGTCAGGTGTGCGCCGCGGCGCGTATCGTCTTCGGCGCAATTCGCGAGCGGCCGGTGCGTGCCTCCGCGACCGAGCAGGCGCTGGTCGGCCAACGGATCGATGATACGCTGGTCGCGCGCGCGGTGGCGGTTGCGGTCGAGGAGGTCAATCCCCTGCCGCATCACGGTTTCACCCGTAGCTATTTGATCGACAATATCCGGGTCTATTTGCGTCGCGCGCTCGTTCGCGCCGTCGAACGCGCGCGCACACAGTCGGCCGCAACGTGAGAGGTTGGGCATGTTGGAAGCTCGCTCGGCGCAAGCGCAGACCGCGCCCAGCATTCGCTCGCGAATCATCGAGCTGTTCGTCAATGGCGAACGGTACGAAGTTGCAGTAAAGCCGCGCAATTCGCTCGTGGAGGTGCTGCGCGAGAAGATCGGATTGACGGGCGTGAAACACGGCTGCGAGCAAGGGGCTTGCGGCGTGTGCACGGTGTTGCTCGACGACCGGCCAGTTCTCGGCTGCCTAACGCTTGCCGTCGAGTGCGACGGCAAGAATGTGCGGACCGTAGAGGGCTTGGCGCAGGGCGATCGCCTCAGCCCCATCCAGCAGGCCTTTCTCGATCAAGGGGCAGTGCAATGCGGCTATTGCACCGCCGGCATGCTGATGTCGGCGACTGCGCTGCTTGAGCGCAATCCCAAGCCGTCGGTCGCCGAAATCAAGAAAGCACTTGAAGGGAATATCTGCCGGTGCACCGGCTATAATGCGATCGTCGCTGCCGTCCAACAGGCCTCCGGACAAGGCGTCGAGCCGGTGATGCGCTGAAAACGGCGCTGGCGGCTTGATCGACTTTGCGATCCGCCTCCAACGCCGCCGGGATCGATAAGCGGGAGAGCGCCGTGACCGAGTTGAGCCATGTCGGCAAGAGCTTCCGTCGCAAGGATGGACCCGATAAAGTTACCGGACGCGCAGCTTACAGCGAAGACATCAAGCTGCCCGGCACCCTGATCGGCCGCGTCCTGCGTAGTCCGCATCCCCACGCGCGCATCGTGCGCATCGACGCTACGGCGGCATTGGCTCTGCCGGGCGTCAAAGCTGTGATCACCGTCGACGACACCAAGGGGATCAAGCACGGCTTCGTCGAGACGCCGCGGTATCCGCCCGACCAGGAGGTGCTGGCGCGCGGGCGCGCGGTGTATGTCGGCGAAGAAATCGCGGCGGTCGCAGCGGTCGATCATCTGACCGCGCAGAGAGCTCTCGAGTTAATCGAGGTCGAATACGAGCCGCTGCCGGCGGTGTTCGATCCGCTCGAAGCGATGAAACCGGACGCGCCGCAAATCCACCCGTCGCACCCGAAGGTCGCAAGCGAGGTCCCGTACTCGAATATCGGCGGGCGGACAACGGCCGAGTGGGGCGACGTCGAGGAGGGTTTCGCGCAAGCCGATTATGTGCGTGAGGATCGTTTCGAGAGCCACTTGCGCACGCATGGCTATCTCGAGCCGCACGCCACGATCGCCCATTGGGAGAACGACCGGCTCAATGTCTGGACCTCGTCGATGGGCACGTTCATCAAGCGGGCCAAGCTCGCCCGCACGCTCGATCTGCCCTATTCCGCAGTGCGGGTTCACAAGGTCTATGTCGGGGGCACGTTCGGCGGAAAGATCGACCTCTACTCGCACGAATACTGTGCTGCCCGCCTGTCGATGATTACCCGGCGGCCGGTGCGCATCGTCGCGAGTCGTGAGGAAATCTTCTCCGCCTATCGGCACGGCCAGCCCTTGGCGATGGAGCTGAAGACCGGCGTCAAGAAGGACGGCACGATCGTCGCCCAGCAGATCCGCGTGATCAACAATTCCGGCGCCTTTCGCGGCAGCGGCGTGGTCGTGATCTTCCTCGCCTGGGGGTTCACTATGATCCCCTATCGCATACCGAACCTGAAATATGAGGGACTTTCGGTCTATACGAACTATCCCGTTCGCGCGCCGCAGCGCGGTCACGGCTGCCCGCAGATTCGCTTCGCCATCGAATCCCAGCTCGACGCGATCGCGGAGCACCTCGGCATCGATCCCGTGACAATCCGTCTGCGCAATGCGCGCGAGCCCTGGGAGGCGTTGCCGAATGGCGACAATGTGCACGAAGCGGGACTGATCGACTGCATCAGGGTGGCGGCAGAGAAGTCGAATATCGGCGAACGGTATGGCCAGGGCCGCAAGGCAAGTGGAACCATTCGGCGCGGGATCGGGATGGGGGTGAGCGGCTATTTCGGCGGCTCCCTGATCTATCCGAACGGCTCAGGCGTCATCGTCAAGATGAACGACGACGGCACGGCGACGGTGCTGACCGGTGGGATCGATGTCGGCCAGGGTTCGGAAACGATCATCTGCCAGATCGTTGCGGAAGAGCTCAGTCTCGACTTCGACGACGTGAAGGTCGTTGCCTCCGACACCGACGCGACGCCGCAGGACATTGGCGCCTGGATCAGCGGGATGACCTATGTCACTGGCAACGCTGCGCGGCAGGCAGCCGGAACCGCCCGCCGCAAGATGCTGGACCTCGTCGCCGCCCGCTTCAACGTGGCTGTGGAGACGCTCGCCGTCCAGGACAAAGTCGTGTTCAACCGCCACAACCCATCGCAACGGATGAGCTATCGGGACATCGTCGCTTACAGCATCGCGACCCAGCGCGGCGACACGATCCTGGGCGAGGGATTCTGGCGGACTATGCGTGACGAGCCCACGCATCCAAGCCTCGCGACCACCAAGGGGCGCTGGTCGGAGAACTATGCGTTCAGCTGTCAGGTCGCCGAAGTCGAGGTCGACATCGAGACCGGCGAGGCGAAGCTCCTCAAGGCGCTCACCGTGCATGACTGCGGGTTTCCGATTAATCCCGCGCTGGTGAAGGGGCAGATCGACGGGCAAGTCTCGATGGCGCTCGGTCACGCCTTTCTCGAGGAGATCATGACCAAGGACGGGTTCACGTTGAACCCGACCTGGCTCGACTACCGCATGCCGACAATCCACGAGATCGCCGCCTCGGACGACGCAGACGTGATCACCGAGCAATATGTCGTCGGGAAGCCCTACCGCACAAAGGAAGTCGGCGAGGGACTTGTGTCGGGAATTCTCGCTGCGATCGCCAACGCGATCTACGACGCGACGGGCGTGCGGCTCACCTCGACTCCGTTCACGCCGGATAAGATACTAAAGGGTTTGCGCAAGTTGGAACGGGAGCGGCGGGGCAAGAACTAGTTCGACGCCGCCGGAAATCGCGGGCGATGCGGCGGCGCGGCGTACGCGTGGAGACGGTCGGAGTGCGCACAGATGTAAGGGAGGGACGGCGTTCGCGGGTCGGCGGGGTCGTGCTTGCGGCCGGCTTGTCGCGGCGTTTTGGCGGCAACAAATTGCTGGCGTGCTTTATGGATAAGCCGTTGGTCCATTGGACGGTCGAGAGCGCGCTTTGCTCGCGTCTTTCGCCGGTTGTCGTTGTGCTTGGCCACGAGCACGAGAGGGTACGGGTGGCGTTGAGCGATCTACCGGCCGACTCGCGGCTCGTCTTCGTCCACAACGAGCAATACGCGGGGGGGCAAAGCGGCTCGGTCATCGCCGGCCTCGCCGCTATCGAGACCGTCGTCGACGCAGCAATGTTTCTGCCGGCCGATCAGCCTCTGCTCGATGGCGCCGTCATCGACCGGTTGGTTGCTGCGTTCGAACAAGGTGGGCGCGATATCTGCCATCCAGTCGTTGCTGGCCGACGCCGCGGCCCAGCAATTTTCGGCGCGCGCCATTTCGCAGCGCTACGCCGCTTGCAAGGGGACGTCGGCGGCCGGTCGATCATCGACGCAAACCCACATGCCGTCGCCGCGGTGTCGTTTTCGGACGAAACGCCGTTTCGTGACGTCGATTGTCCCGGCGATCTAGCCGCCTTGCTCGCCGCCTGCCCCGGCGTTGGCGTGAACCGCGGTTTGTCGCGGGCGCACCTGACGCGCGCGCTTGGGCTCAGAGAGGCGCGCCTCATCGCGATCTGCGGGGCCGGCGGCAAGACGAGCCTCATGGCCGCGCTTGTCCGCGAATTTAGCGCGCGTGGGGAACGCGTGCTCGCCACAACAACCACCAAGATGGCGATCGAGGAGGCGGAAGGGCCTTGGCGCGCCTGCGAAGCAAGCGGCGCAGATGATCTGCTTGCACACTCGGCTACGGACCTTTCGCCAGTTCTTGCTTATCGCGCCGTTGATCGCGCGCGTGGACGCCTTCTCGGCTTTTCGCCCGAAGCAATCGACGCCCTCGCGCAAACCGATCGCTTCAGCCGCATTATCGTCGAGGTGGATGGCGCGGCGCGCAAGCCCCTCAAGGCGCCCGCTCCGCATGAGCCAGTTTTTCCGCGCACAGCCGATGCGGTCGTGATGGTCGCGGGAGCGAGCGGGCTTGGGCAGCCGCTCGACGAAAGCACCGTTTTCCGAGCCGAGCGCTGGGCTAACTTGACCGGACTTAAGCCTTCGCAGCCGGTGACGCCCGAATCGCTTGCGCGGATGGTCGTTGACCCGAAAGGACTCGCACAGGGGGCGCCGGCGCAGGCCCGGAGGGCGCTTTTCATCAACCAAGTCGATACGCCCGAACGCCTGGTGGCCGCAGAGCGTGTCTTGGATTGTGTGTTCGGTCTGAGCGGCTTCGTTCCCGCGCAGGCCGTGGCGGGGCGGCTGGAGCCTGTCTCGAGCGTCCTGCTGATCCGTGAACGGGAGCGCTGCAGCGAGGCAATCGCATGAGCGGACCTGAAATAAGCAAGGCGCAAGTCAACGCCGCCGACGAACTTCTGGGTCCGACGCTTAAGTGCGGCGGGGCAAACAATGTCGCTATTCTGTTTGGCGACGCCAAGTTCACCTATGGCGAGCTTAATGCGACGGCGAACCGGTTTGGAAACGCTCTCAAGCCCAATCTTCCGCCCGGAGCGCGGGCGCTGTTGCTGCTCAAAGATAGTCCCGACTTCGTCGCCGCCTTCCTTGGCATCATGCGAATCGGCGCCGTAGTGGTCCCGCTGAGCACGCGCTCGAGTGCTGGGGATTTCGCCTTCGTGATGGAGGATAGCGAAGCGAAGGTGCTCCTAATCGACGAGGAGTTCCTTCCGCTCTATCGCGACGCGATCGCGTTGGGCAAGCGAAGCCCGGATTTGGTGATTGTGCGCGGAACGCAGGGCCAGGGTTTTCCGACGATCGACGCATTCACGAGTGACGCCGCATCCGAGCTTGATTCGGCGCCGACCATGGCTATCGATATTGCGTTCTGGCTTTATACATCGGGAACCACGGGCGTACCGAAAGGAGCCATGCATCGCCACGGCGACGTGACGGTAGGCGATTCTTACCTGAAAGCATTTGGATTCGGTCCCGGCGAGCGCGTGTTTTCGTCGTCGAAAATGTTTTTCGCCTTCGCGCTGGGGCATGTGCTTATTGGTGCACTGCGCACAGGCTCGACCCTCGTCCTTTATGACGGCTGGCCGGATGGCAACGCCATCGCCGCAATAGTCGAGCGATTTCGCCCGAGCATCATGCTCAGCGTGCCTGCGTTTTTCCGCAACCTCTTGCGGGAAGGTCAGGCGACGCAGCCAGCCTTCAAAGCGGTCCGCTATTACATTTCCGCCGGCGAATCTTTGCCGGAGAGCCTGTATCTTCGGTGGCGCGAGGTCACCGGACGTCCGATCATCGAAGGGATCGGGGCAACCGAGACCATTTTCATGATGATTTCGGGAACGCCGGAGGAGCACAAGCCAGGCGCCACCGGCAAGCCGATGCCCTATGTCGAGGCGAAGCTTGTCGACGATGATCGTCTGGTCACTGAAGCGGAGATACCGGGCGTTCTGTGGGTGAGAATGGGCTCGCTCTGCAGCGGCTACTGGCGCCAGCCGGACAAGACGGCGGCTTCGTTCTGCGACGGCTGGTTTCGTACCGGCGATGTTTTCGTCGTCGGGAGTGACGGATGGTGGCGCCATCAGGGTCGCGGCGACGACCTGTTGAAAATATCGGGCCAGTGGGTGTCGCCCAGTGAAATCGAGGAATGCGCCATCACGGTGCCGGGCGTGGCCGAAGCAGTAGTCGTAGGCGTGCCCGATCGCGATGGATTGGTCCGTCTCGCTATGTTCCTTGTCGCGGCCGAAGGCGCGAGCGAATCGCTCAAGCGCATGGTCCAGGAGAAGCTGCTCGCCACGCTGTCAAAATATAAATGCCCGCGCAACATCGTGTTTATCGACGTCATTCCTCGGACCCCAACCGGTAAAGTACGCCGCTTTCGACTGCGCCAGTGGCTCACCGCGGATCTGCTCGGCCGCCTCATGCAGGCGCTCAATCTCGACTTCGCGCAGGTCGCGGTGGCGCAGCCGCAAGTGATCATCGAAATGCAGCGGCGTTGCGCGACGTGCGAAAGCCAGGAGCGCTGCATGCATGATCTAGAAGAGGGCGGGATCGCTGACACTTATCAAGAATACTGTCCCAACGCCGAGACCCTGGTGCAGATGCAGTTTGCGCGCCAGGTCTCGTGAACGCGCTGCGCGCGGATGGATCGGTTTGGCGCGGCCTGATTGCCTAATTTTTCATCGCCACCATTTAGGCTCGCGGTGTCGTCCCAGTACAAACTGGTTTGACCTGCAAACTAACCGCGCGTAGCCTGATGCAAGCGCCCGGCGCGCGTTCGCGTCCTGCCAAGGAACGGCGCCGAGACGACGACGCGAGCGCTTGCGCGACGAGGTGCATTGAGGACACTAGGCCAATGCTGAGCCAGCAGCAGAATGACGAGATCACGCGTGTCGGCCCCGGCGCCCCGGCCGGCGACCTCATGCGGCGTTACTGGCAACCCATTGCGCTTGCCGAGGAGCTTTCCGGTCCGCGGCCGATCAAACGGGCGCAGCTCTTGGGTGAGCATATCGTGGTGTTCCGCGACGAGAACGGCCGTTATGGGGCCCTCGACCGCGCTTGCCCGCATCGCGGCGCCGATCTTTCATTCGGGCGGCTGGAGGATGGCGGGCTGCGCTGCTCGTTCCATGGATGGCTGTTCGACGTGAACGGTCGCTGCCTGCAGACGCCGGCCGAGCCGGAAGACGGCTCGCTCGCCGCGAAAATCCATCAGCGAGCTTATCCCGTCTGCGAGAAGAGCGGCATCCTGTTCGCCTATCTGGGTGCGGGCGAGCCGCCGGCCTTCCCGAGCTTCGACTGCTTCGTCGCGCCCGACGCGTATACCTTCGCCTTTAAAGGCCTGATCGATTGCAATTGGCTGCAAGCCTTGGAGGTAGGCATCGATCCCGCCCATGCCTCTTTTCTACACCGCTTCTTCAACGACGATGATCCGTCGCGTGGCTATGGGCAGCAGTTTCGCGGCCAGTCGGCCAATTCCGCAATGCCGATGACCAAGGTGTTGCGCGAACACCCGCGCCCGCGCATCGAGGTCGAACTCACCGACTACGGGCTCCGCATCGTTTCGCTGCGCCGGATCAGCGATCGACACACGCATGTGCGGGTGACCAACCAGATTTTTCCACACGGCATCGTCATTCCGATGAGCGAGGAAATGACCATCACGCAGTGGCATGTGCCCGTGAATGACGTGCAGTGCTACTGGTACGCGATCTTTACGAGTTTCGGGGCGCCGATTGATAAAGAGACGATGCGACGCCAACGGCTGGAGCTGTACACCTTGCCCGACTATGCGCCACGCAAGAACAAGGCGAACGATTACGGCTTCGATCCGCACGAGCAAGAGAGCGAAACCTATACAGGGATGGGCCGCGACATCAACGTGCACGATCAATGGGCGGTCGAATCGATGGGCCCCATCCAGGACCGCACGAAGGAGCATCTGGGTCGTTCGGACCGTGCGATTACCGCCTATCGTCGACTACTACGCCAAGCGATTCTAGCCACGGCGCAGGGCGGAGAGCTTCCGTTGGCGCTCGACACGGCGACCGCCGACACGTTGCGCGGGCCCGTCGCCATTGACGGCATTGCGCCGACCGAGGCGTGGGACGACTACTGGCGGGAGACGGACCGAAAACGACGGGAAAGCTCGGCGTGGGCGAGCCGCTTGCTGTAGCCCGCCCCGTGGAGATTTATGATGTCGTCACCGCAGGTCGAGTCCGACGCGAGTTTTGTCGAGCGGCATGGGTTATGGACCGACCAGCAATTTGAAGCGGCGCAACACGCCGATCGCTTGATCGAGGAAAAGGGACTTGAGGTCGTCCGCGTCTCGTTTGCGGACCAGCATGGGATTCTGCGGGGAAAGACCTTACTCGCGAGCGAAGCGCCGCGCGCGCTGCGTAACGGCTGCTCGATCACCACCACCCTGCTCGCAAAGGACACCGCTCACAAGACGGTCTTCCCGGTGTTCACGCCTGGCGGCGGCTTCGGCATGCCGGAGATGCAGGGGGGCGGCGACTTCCTCATGGTCCCCGACCCGACGACGTTCCGTATCCTGCCGTGGGCCACCAACACGGGATGGGTGCTGTCGGACCTTTATTTCGCCGATGGCAAGCCGGTGCCATTCTCGACGCGGCGCCTTCTTCAACGTGCGCTCGATCGCCTTGGCGATGCCGGGTTTGACCTCAAATCCGGCCTCGAAGTCGAGCTCCATCTATTCAAGCTGGAGGATGCGCGACTGCGTCCAGCAGAATCTGGCTGGCCGGGAGAACCACCGGAAGTCACCATGATCGCGCAAGGCTACCAGTATCTAACGGAGGTGCGTTACGATCGGCTGGAGCCATTGATCGAAGCCATCCGCCGCGACCTTCTGGCGCTCGGCCTGCCATTGCGCTCGACCGAACTCGAACTCGGCCCGAGCCAGTGCGAATTCACGTTTCATCCCGAAATGGGCCTCGCCTCCGCGGACACGATGACCCTATTTCGCTCCGCGGTGAAGCAAATCTGCCGGCGACGCGGCTACCATGCGAGTTTCATGTGCCGGCCAAAGATCGCCCATACGATGTCTAGCGGGTGGCATTTGCATCAGTCGCTCGCGGCGCGCGGCTCCCGTGTCAACGCGTTTGCCGCCGCGGATGGGCTTTCGCCTGTAGGGCGGCAGTATCTCGCCGGCCTGTTGGCGAACGCGGCGGCGGCGGCCGCGTTCTCGACGCCGACCGTCAATGGTTACCGGCGCTACCGCCCATACTCGCTTGCGCCCGACCGCGCCAATTGGGGGCATGACAATCGCGGCGTCATGATCCGCGTGATCGGAGGACGGACAGGGGATTCAGCGACACGCCTGGAGAACCGGGTCGGCGAGCCGGCGGCCAATCCGTACCTCTATATCGCTTCGCAGGTCGCCGCCGGGCTCGACGGGATCGCGCGGGCGCTGGATCCGGGCCCCTCTGCCGACGCTCCTTACGACGTCGCGGCGCCGGCGCTGCCGAAAAGTCTCGCCGAGGCGCTCGCGGCGCTGAAGTGTAATGCATGTTTCCGCGAGGCATTTGGCGAAGCGTTCATCGGGTATTTCGTTCAGATCAAGGAAGCCGAAATCGCTCGTTTCGACGCAGAGGTGACGGACTGGGAGCAGAGAGAGTATTTTGATTTGTTCTGAAGAACACCGGAAATTATGGCGCTGTCGAACAAGACATAATCCTTTGCTACCATCACGAAGGCACTGGGCCCGCCAATGACGTCTCATTCGTAACATCGTTCAAAACCCTCCGCGGGATGAGTAGAACCGTCTTCCCATATCGAGGGCCGGTCTTCAGAAACTACAGGTGCATTGATTGCAGCGCCTTCAGAGGGCGACTATCGGTGCAGTGCACACGAATACGATCGAATGTGCAGCCTGGTGGTATGACCTTTCTTGGAGGGAAATGTTTGGCTTTGGTGCATTGGTCGCGTTCGCCGGCGGCGGCAACCGTCACATGTACGATCCTCCAGTTCTGATCTGATGGCATCACAGACGAGGGAGCCGAGGCACGCAGCAAAGCGATGGAATTACAATTGGCGGCCGCGAATGTGTTCGTCGCGGCTAGAGCGAATTCCGTTCCAATCGAATCGGAATTCGCTCTGGCTGTCCTTGAGTGGTCGCATTTTCTGCGGCGAACCGGTTTCCACTTCGCCGGAAAATGCGCTAAGCCACCATTCATCAATTAGACAAACAAGAACGTTGCGCCGACTTATCGGAGAAGAATATTCCATTCGTGACCGCGGCGGAACAGCCCTCATGCTGTAGAGCGAACTTCTGATCATCAACGCTGCCGAAAACAACTGCGGCTAGTGCCAGAAGCAAATCCACCTCGGTTGCGCCCCCGCGACCGTAGCGCTCTGCGCGATGATGACGAGAGAAGCTGCGCTCAATGCTATCCCGGCAAGAAAGCGAATGGGCCTGTCGTTTTACATGCCTAGCGCGCTTCGAAGACAACCAGGGTTGCATCAATTGGGCGTTCGCCGGCATGTCCGCCGCCCCGTGGAGCTCGATCAATGCACGCATTGACGTCGCGCGCGGAACATCAGCCCAGGCCTGCGCTGACTGAGAAACCACTACGTCGGTTGACACCGCCCAATTGAGAAAGGCATGAATTGATCTCCGGTCGATCTATCCACCTAGCGCAAAGCGACACTTGTGCCATAATGACACGTCCGCTCACTCAAGCACCCAACTCAGGACGTCCTTGTTGCTCGGAACCTGATCGCCCGACGGCTTTCTACAATGCAGCCAGTGCAAGGACGACAGGTCAGGAGCGGGAGGACTTTTAGGCCTTGAACCGATCCAATAAGACCGCCCCAAAAACCTTGCCAGAATCTCGGAGGAAACGAAATGAAGAGAATTTTGATAGGAACGGCTGCGCTTGTGTTGCTGGGCTCTGTCCCGGCGGTGGCGCAGGAACCCATTAAGATTGGATTCGTCAGCACCTTCAGCGGCCCGACCGCCGTCATCGGCAACGACATGCGCAACTCGTTTGAGCTGGCGCTGGACCACCTCGGCCGCAAGATGGCCGGAAAGCCGGTCGAAGTGATCTACGAGGACGATCAGCAGAAGCCCGAAGTCGGCAAGCAGAAGACCGAAAAGCTTATCCAGTCCGATAAAGTCGACTTCGTCGTCGGTTATATCTGGTCGAACGTCCTGCTCGCTTCGCTCAAACCGGTCGTGGATTCGAAGACCTTCCTGATTGGCGCCAATGCCGGGCCGCACCAGATCGCCGGAGAGCTGTGCTCGCCCTATTTCTTCTCCACGTCCTGGCAGAACGATCAGACGCCACAGGCGATGGGTCTTTACATGAACCAAAAGAACGTGAAGACCTTATACCTGTTAGGTCCGAACTACGCAGCCGGCAAAGATATGCTGGCGGGCGCGCGCTCGACCTTCAAAGGCAAGATCATTGGACAGGAGCTGACCAAGTGGCCAGGCCAGCTCGACTTCTCCGCCGAACTGACGAAGGTGAAGGCGGCTAAGCCAGACGCCGTGTTCGTGTTCTATCCAGGCGCGGCCGGAGTGCAGTTCCTCAACCAATACGCCCAAGCCGAACTCAAGGGCACGATCCCGCTCTACACCGCGTTCACGATCAACTCGCTGTCGCTGCCGCGGCAGGGTGATCTCGCACTCGGCGTGCCCGGCGCACAGGAGTGGGTCAACGACCTGCCGAACGATGCCAATAAGAAATTCGTCGCCGACTTCAAGGCCAAACACAAGGCCTATCCATCCTTCTACGGGGCGCAGTCGTACGACGCTGCGAATCTCATCAACAGCGCGGTGGTTGCCGTCAAGGGCGACCTCAGCAAGAAAGACGAGATGCGCAAAGAGATGCAGAAGGTAAATTACGCATCGGTGCGCGGGCCGTACAAATACGGCAACAATCAATTCCCCATCGAGAATTTCTATCTGCAGGATGTGGTGAAAGACCCCGACGGCGTTCTGACGCTTAAGACCGTCGCGACTATCGTCAAGGATTCTCAGGATCGCTTCCACGGCAAGTGCCCGATGAAGTAATGATCGGCTGATGCATAGACGGCAGCAGCGCTAGCGCGTTGCTGCCGTCTCGCTTTGGCGGTTGATCGCTTGTCCGTGCGGTTGCGCCCGAATCGGAACGCCATGCTGCTACTTGTCGAACAGTCTCTGAACGGTGTGCAATTCGGATTGCTGCTGTTCCTGATCGCTGCCGGTCTGACGCTAGTGTTCGGCATCATGGACCTGGTCAACCTGGCGCACGGCTCGTTCTACATGCTCGGCGCTTTTTTTGCGGCCACATTCGCCGCGCTAACGGGAAGCTTCTTGCTCGGCGCGCTGCTTGGCCTGTTGGCGACACTCGTCGTCGGCATGGCGCTCGATCTGATCGCGATTCGAAAGCTCTACGGGCGCGATCATCTCGATCACGTATTGGGAACGTTCGGGTTGATCCTGTTCTTCAACGAGGCAGTGCGGCTGATCTGGGGCCCAGGCGGCATGAACCTGCCGTTGCCGGACTGGCTCAATGCCTCGGTGACGATCCTGCCTGGGATCCAATACCCGGCCTATCGGATCGCCGTCATTGTCGTAGCGCTGCTGGTGGCGCTGTTCCTCTATTTGCTGGTCATGCGCACACGCGTCGGCATGCTGATCCGTGCCGGCGCATCGAACCGCGAGATGGTCGGTGCGCTAGGCATCAACATCAAGTTGCTCTACACCTTCGTCTTCGGGCTCGGTGCGGCGCTCGCCGGGCTGGGCGGTTTGATGCAGGCGCCGATCCTCACCGCGCAGATCGGAATGGGCGAGAACATCCTGATCCTCGCCTTTGTCGTCATTATTATCGGCGGCATTGGATCGATCCGCGGCGCCTTCATCGCCTCGATGCTCGTTGGCCTACTCGACACCGTCGGCCGCGCCTTCCTGCCCGATTTCTTCAAGCTCATCCTCAGTTCGGCGGCAGCATCGACGGCGGGACCCGCGGTCTCATCGATGTTGATCTATTTGCTGATGGCGACCGTGCTTGTGGTGCGTCCCGAAGGTCTGTTCCCAGCGGCAAGCAAATGAAACGTATGCTCACCGCGCGCAATGTCTTCGTTGCCGGCCTGCTGATTCTACTCGTATTGGTGCCGCTCTACGCGATCGTTACGGACAATCTATTCCCGCTGACTCTGTACACGCGTATCGTCATCCTGGCACTGGCCGCGACCAGCCTCAATCTCATCCTCGGCTATGGTGGGATGGTGAGCTTTGGCCATGCCGCCTACATCGAAATCGGCGGCTATGCTGTCGGCATCCTCGCGCATGAAGGCATCTATTCCGGATTCCTGCAGTGGCCGCTCGCGCTGTTCGTATCGGCAGTCACCGCACTCGCGATCGGGTCCCTTTCCCTGCGCACGCGCGGCGTCTATTTCATCATGATCACGCTCGCCTTCGCGCAGATGTTATACTACGTCGCGGTCAGCCTCGATCGCTATGGGGCAGACGACGGCATGACGATCTACCAGCGGAGCGAGTTCGACGGGATTATCAATCTCTCGAACAAGATTTCGTTCTACTATCTCTGTTTTGGGCTGCTGCTGGCGACCATCTATCTGACTTGGCGCATCGTCAATTCGCGCTTCGGCATGGTGATCCAGGGATCGCGCTCGAACGACCGGCGCATGCGTGCGATCGGCTTCCCTACCTACCGCTACCGCCTAGTCGTATTCATGATCGCCGGAACGATATGCGGGCTCTCCGGTGCGCTACTCGCCAATCAGACCGACTTCATCAGCCCAGCGGTCATGTACTGGACGCGTTCCGGCGACCTGATCGTGATGGTCGTCCTCGGTGGCATGGGAACGCCATTCGGTCCGCTAATCGGCGCGGTGGCGCTGCTGCTGCTGGAGGAGTGGCTTTCCGGCGTCACCGAATATTGGCAGATCATCCTTGGCCCCATGTTGCTGCTGGTGGTGCTGTTTGCGCGCGGAGGAATCGAAGGTCTGCTGGCGGGAGCGTCGCGTGGCTGATGTTCTGCTCGAAATCGAGGGCCTCTCGAAACGGTTTGGCGGCATCGTCGGCTCCGACGCGATCTCGCTTGCGGTGCCCAGAGGCGAGCTGCACGCCATCATCGGACCGAATGGCGCCGGCAAAACGACCTTGATCGGCCAGCTCGCCGGCGAGATGTCTCCCGACGCCGGGAACATCCGGTTTGACGGCCGCGACATTACGGCGTTGCCGGTCTATCGCCGGAGCCAGCTCGGGTTGGCGCGCTCGTTTCAGATCAGCTCGCTATTCCTCAACTTCACTGCCCTCGACAACGTGGCACTGGCGGTGCAAGCGCATGCCGGCCATTCGTTTCACTTCTGGAGCAATGCGCGCTGCGAAGCCGATCTGCGCGGACCGGCCGGTCTTGCGCTCGCGCGCGTCGGCCTCGCCGACCGAGGCGACGTCCTCGTCTCCAAGCTCAGCCATGGAGAGCATCGGCAGCTCGAGATCGCCATGGCGTTGGCTACAACTCCGCGCATACTCCTGCTCGACGAGCCGATGGCCGGGATGGGCCCGGAGGAGAGTGCGCGCATGGTCGATCTGCTGCGCAAGTTGAAGGGTGAGCTGACCATCCTACTGATCGAGCATGACATGGAGGCGGTATTCGCACTGGCTGACCGGATCACGGTCCTCGTCTACGGGCGCATTATCGCATCGGGCAGCCCGGAGGCGATCCGGGCCAATGCTGAGGTCCGCCAAGCCTATCTCGGCGAGCAGGAGACGGCGCATGGCTGACGCCGCGTTGCTCGAGGTCGCCGATATCGATACTTGCTACGGTCTGAGCCAGGTGCTGTTCGGCATGTCACTTACCATCGCACCGGGCGAGGTGGTGGCGCTCATGGGGCGCAACGGTATGGGCAAGACCACAACCGTGCGCTCGATCATGGGGCTCACTCCGGCGACGAAGGGATCTATCCGCTTCAACGACCGGGAAATCCGCGGGCTGCCGGCCTACCAAGTGGCCAAGCTCGGCATTGGACTGGTACCAGAAGGCCGCCAGGTCTTCCCCAACCTGACCACGCGCGAGAATCTGGTCGCCACCGCCGCGAACCGCAGCAGCGCGGCCGAGCCGTGGACACTCGACAAGGTTTATGCGCTGTTTCCCCGGCTTGCAGAGCGCACCGCCACTATGGCGAGCCAGCTCTCCGGCGGCGAGCAGCAGATGCTGGTGATCGGCCGCGCGCTGATGACCAATCCGCGCCTGTTGATCCTCGACGAGGCAACGGAAGGATTGGCACCCCTCCTCCGCGCAGAGATCTGGCAGTGCCTTACGCGGCTCAAGGCCGCCGGCCAGTCAATCCTGGTGATCGACAAGAGCGTCGAGGCGCTGATCGGCGTCGCCGACCGCCATTACGTGGTCGAGCGCGGGACGGTGGTGTGGGCCGGCAGCTCCAAGGAACTGGCGGCGTCACCGGCGGTCCAGCGCCGCTATTTGGGGGTGTGACGGCTTCCCCGACGAATGCACGGCGGTGCGAGCATGAGTGACTCGGCAGCCGATCGGGAGGGACATTACCGGGAACGGGATCAAGATGAGGAGCGATGATAAGGAAATCTGCTCCATCGTTGCGTTCGTCCGAAAGCTGTCGGGTGCATCGGAGGCTGACCTCAAAGCGCGGATTGCCGGCCTTTCCCGATCTCTCAATGCCCTTGGCTGGTCGCGAATACTGTAGTCTCTGGGAGTGAGCCGAAGAGTGTCCTGATGAGGAATGAAGAAGCTGATGAAGACTTCAGAACCCACACTCAGAAAGACGACCAAGCGAAAAGCGACACCGAATACCTCCAAACGCCAATTCACCGTCCGCCGCATTGTGAACTGGGGCGACTGCGACCCGGCCGGGATCGTCTATACGCCCCGCGTTCTTGATTACGTTTGCGAAACAGTCGACGCCTGGCTGCGCGAAGAACTCAAGGCCAGCTGGTGGCACGTTAATTCGACCGGCGGTCCGGGCTTGCCGACAGTCAATGCCGTTTGCGATTTCATCAGCATTCTGAGACCCGATCAAAGCCTGGAACTTCGTTTATACATCCGAGAGATCGGACGAAGTTCCATTACGTTCGAAGTAGAAGGAGTGGCGGAGGACAACCGTCTGGCCTTTCGTGTGACGTTGGTTTCCTGTGCTATTGACCTAGTCGACCACCGGGCGACGCCAATTCCGGACTGGATGCGCGAAAAGCTTGAAGCTTATCAGAGGTGCTGCACTTGACCAGGTGGCAGACCTCCGCTTGATCCTGTCGCTCCCAAAAACTTTGTCAGCCTGGGTAGCCCTGGCCAACAAACTTGCGCGTATCGCTTGGGCGGCGCTGCCCGAAACCGCCGGTACGTGAGCGTTCAAGCCGCAGTTGGTAAACAGGCAGCGGTGGCCGCAACAGCCTCAAAACGTTAGGAAGTCCCCCACTTGGGGCTGAAGGTCTGCGTTCTTTCCTAAGGTTCAAAATGCTGTTTGGAAAGAAATGAGCTGTCTGCGGATCAAGGCAGTGCGGACAAGGTGCCGGCAGAGTCGCTTGGGTCAAGCCCTTTAAAGGGCTTGCGCAGGCCAGCGCCCGCCTATTTTCTCGGTCAGCGAGCGACAAAGCTCTTTTAGCCGCTGCACTATGGCGGCATCCTGCCCGCGATCCACAGCAGTTGACGCAATAACGGTCACGACCAAAGCCGGGCGACCCTGGAGGTCGAGGATTGGCACCGCAGTCGCTCGCAAGCCGGGGATCAGCATTTCATCGACGGACGCTGACATATCCGCACGTACGTGGCGGCGGATCGCTTGCACATCGGCTGACTTCACCGAGGCACCGGTATTGTAACGTTTGAGCGCGCCAGGAACTTCTTCTTCGGGAAGAAAACTCAGAAAAACGCGTCCCGTTGCCGACCCTGTGAGCGGCAGGACGGACCCGACCGTAAGCGAAGTGACCACAGGCCTAGGCCCGGCATGCCAACGGACGACCGTAGGTCCAGCAGGACCGAGAACCGCGACCAGCGTCGTGCGGCCGGTCTCCTGGGTGAAAGCGGCAATGGCGAGATCACTCTCGGCAAATACATCGATCCGAGCCAGCGCAGCCAATCCCACCCGGATCGCTTCAGGGCCAAGATCGTAGCGCCCGTTCGCCCCATTCTGCCGCGCCATCCCAGCGGCCATGAGACTAGCCAGGTAACGATGTGTCTGGGATACGGAGAGCTCGGCGCGTCTGGCCACCTCGGTCAGCGTTGCTGGACCGCTTTCCGCGCTGAGTGCCGCCAATACCCGAAGACCGATTCCGACTGATTGAATACCTCGCCGGGGTTTCGGCGCTGCATGTGCACCACTTCAACTCCGATGCTTCCTGTTGCCCAAGACGCTTACCTATGCAGCGATGATTGTTTCTGTCATTGAAGGCTGTAAGGTTCGGCGGCGCAAATGGCAATGCGGCTTTGTCGGGTTACCGGACCAAACCTATGCAAGCTTGACGAGCACCTGACGGTTTGCATGGCGAATGTCATTGTGAATGTCATTTGTCAGCGCCGAGTTGCAGGGTGCGCAGCGTCGTATCGCGCCATAAGCTTCGGCGATGCGCGTCGGAGGCGGGCTTTGTCCACCCGACCGGACCGGGTTACGTAGCTGTAAGCAAGATCGAGGGGATCAAGCCGCATGTGTTCGGGGAAGCGCTCGTACCATGACGCGCTCGCCTTTGCGGCCTTGAAAAATTTTTCGACAACGGGTTTGCGCGTCGCCTCGTAGAGCTTCAGACCGTCCCGGATGTCGCCCGGCTCGGCATCGAGCGCCTTAACCAAGGCGATGACGTCCTCCATTGCCAGACGCGTGCCCGACCCAATGGAGAAATGCGCGGTTCGGAGCGCGTCTCCAACCAGCACCATATTGCGGAAGCTCCAGCGTTCACTCCAAATCCAGGGAAAGTTGCGCCAGACTGACTTGTTGGAGACCAACGAATGACCGCATAACGTCTCGGCGAATACGCTTTCGCAAATAGCCTTGGCCTCCTCCTGGGTTTTTTCTGAAAAGGATGCACGCAGCCAGGTGTCACGATCGCATTCAACGATAAAGGTGCTCATCGTTGGCGAATACCGATAGTGATGTGCGTTGAAAGCACCGATCTCGTTTTCGACGAAGGTGTGGCTTAGGGTCTCGAACCGTTGCGTCGTGCCATACCAAGCAAACTTGTTATCTAGGTAAGATAGGGAGGTCTTGAAGTCCCCTTCGAAGCTGCGGCGAACCACCGAGTTTACGCCGTCAGCCGCGACGATCAGATCGAAGTCTTTCAGCTCGTCAGCGGATTTGATCGTGTGATTGTAGCGTGGCTCAACGCCTGCGGAGCGAGCGCGTTCCTGCAGGATGAGCAAGAAATCCAAGCGTCCGATTGCCGCAAAACCGACGCCGTCAATGTGGATTTTCTCGCCCTTGTGGCAGATCACGAGATCCTGCCACGTTTCCATTCGTTCGGTGATGATCCTCTCTGTCTCCGGATCGTCGACACGCAGAAACTCTAGAGCGCGATCCGAGAACACCACTCCAAAGCCCCATGTTGCATCGGCCGGGTTCTGCTCGAACACCTCGATCTTTGCTTCGGGGTGTCGCCGCTTCCAGAGATAGGCGAAGTACAGGCCGGCCGGACCGGCCCCAACAATCGCGACCCGCATGTTGAACTCCTTCCGCGCTTATTGTACATATAACAATCAATTGCGCAATGTGCAAATTTGTGCTAATGAATCCACCCGCAGGGAGGACGTCCGTGAGCTACGAAACTCGGATTACCATCGAGTGGGGCGATTGCGATAAAGCAGGTCTCGTCTTCTATCCCAGATACGCCTGTGGCTCGACCCCCCGTTCCAGCAATGGCTTCGTAGGGTTGGTCTGAGCCGACGAGAACCCGCCGCAGGTACGGGTCGATGCAGGTGATGCTGACTTAAATTCGGTCCCGCCGTTGCGCTTAGAGCGCGGGCATTTGAGCGGCTCAACTTGGTTCGGCCGTCGCCTAAGAAAGGAAAGCGATGAACAATCCGCCCGGCGTAGCAAAACTGCCCCGCCTGTTCGAGGCGGTCCAATGGGGCCGCTTCCCCGTGAAAAACCGTATCAAATATGGCGCCTGTTGCGTATCGAACTACAACACGCGCGATGGTTTCATCACCGAGCGGGAGGTCGCCCGCACGCGCGTGATCGCGGCGACGGGATGTGGCATCATCACGAACCAGGGCGCCTATCCGGACCCGCGGGGCGAGGGCAAAGCCTATTTCCGTCAGATCGCTTTGTTCGACGACAAGTTTCTCCCGCAATTCGAGCGGATCGCCGGATTCATTCATGAGGCGGGAGGGATCGCGATCCAGCAGATCCTGCATGCCGGCCGCTACGGCGGCATCGACCTCGGCTATTGCGTCCAGCCGTCCGTCGTCCCGCAGACCTTGCCGCATTTTCGGCCGCCGCGCGAACTCACGCGGGAGCAGATTCGCCAGGTCATCCGCGAGCACGCCGAGACGGCGAAACGCGCCATCAAAGCCGGTTTCGATGGCGTCGAGCTGACGAGCTTCATGGGCTACTTACTCGCCAGCTTCAATTCGCGATTCACCAATCGCCGCACCGACGAATACGGCGGCTCAGTAGAGAATCGCGGGCGCTTTATGTGCGAGATGATCGACGCGATCAAGCAGGCGATGCCCGACCATGCGCTGGTGGTCCGCCTGAATGGGACCGAGCTGATGGACCAATGGGGCGGCAATAACGAGGATGAATGCTTTGAGCTGATGCAGCAGGCGGGACGTTGCGGCGTCGATATGATCAGCGTAACCGTTGGCTGGCAGGAGGCGCCGGAATCCTCGATCGGGCGTGACATCCCGCCCGGTCATTGGAATCATCTCGCGGCGCGCGCCAAGAAGCTTCTGCCGAACGTGCCAATCGCCTTCGGCGTGAGGCTGCCGGACCCGATCATGGCGAACCGATGTATTGCCGACAGCGAGTTCGACTTCTGGGAAGTATGCCGTCCGCTCCTGGCGGATCCGGACCTCGTTCACAAGGCGGCGCAGGGACGGCTCGACGAGGTCAAGCGCTGCGTCGGATCGTTGAATTGCCTGTCGCGATTATTTCGCGATCTTCCTTACACCTGCACCATGAATCCGGCGCTCGGCCACGAAGTCGAACCGGAGTACCAGGTGACGCCGGCGGCGATCCGCAAGACGATCATGATCGTCGGCGCCGGGCCGGCCGGTATGGAATGCGCAATCACGGCGAAGCGCCGCGGCCACGACGTTGTTGTGTTCGACCGCAGCGATCGGATTGGCGGCAGCCTCGTCGGCTATGCAGCGCACGATTTGGCGCACAAGGACGATCTTGCGAGCGTCGTGTCCTATTACGAGGTGATGGCCAAGAAACTCGCCATCGAGGTGCGCCTAAATACCGAAGTCAGCCCCAAACTGATGCGCAGCCTGTTGCATCAGTTCGATGCGGCCGTCGTAGCGACGGGAGCGCGCACCGATCTTGCCGCGCTCCCAGCGCCCGAAACGCCGGACGTGCTGGTCACGGCGCAGGATATTGCGCTCGGCCGCGTCGCCCCGGCCCATAGAATCGTCGTCGTCGGCGGTGGCAAGATCGGCCTGACGCTGGCGGAGTCGCTGAAGAACTCGGGACACGAAGTCGCGGTCGTCGAAAGTGAGAAAAGGATCGCAGGCGACGTTATGCCGTCTTGGAAGTGGCGTCACATGGCCTGGATAGAGGAACTGGACATACCGACTTTCACAAAGAGTCGCGTTGTTCGCATCGCGGTGGACGGCGTGACCCTGTTGAACGGCGAAGGCGAAGAGCGCCAGGTGCCCGCGGACATGGTGATCGCGGCGGCGCCCAGTCGGGGCAATCAGGACCTTGTCGCAGAGCTGGAATGGTCGATCGACGAGCTGCATGTCTGCGGCGACTGCGCCGTCCCGCGCGGCCTGACCCAGGCGATCCATGACGGCTATCGGCTCGGTTGCCGACTGTAAGTGGGTTGCGGACCGTGGAAAACACCTTGCAACAGATCGATCGGCTCGACCTCGACGGATGGCAATTGCTGCTCGACCGCAGTGCCGAGGTCTTTCACGACATAAAGCCGGGCGCCCGCGTCGGGGTGGTCTCGAAGGATGATTTCGAGCCTCCCACGGCAACGATGCTCGTGTGGGAAGCGACCGAGCAGGGAATGCGTGCAAGCTACGAGCCATTTCCCGGCTTCGAGCGCGTCGCGATTGACCTTCTGTTCATCGCGGATGACCCGACGATTGTTCGAATGCACAATTCTGCGACGTCCGCGCCGTTTGCGGAGATCAGGAGCAAACTGCGCCGCCGCGACATCCTGCTTTACGTCGTCAAGCCGCGCGATGCGTTGATCGAGGCCGGTTATGAGAATTTCCTCGATTCGCTCGGCCTTGCCGTGTTGGGCGCTTGCCGATGATGGAATTTCGTTGTTGCTCGATCGCCAGGACATTGGAGGCGCACGTGATATGATCTTCACCAATCCCTCGGGTGCGCCGGAACTTGCCTGCAACGAGTGCGGCTGCCGGTGGTTCGATCGCATGGCCAATCGCTGCTATGAGTGTGGCGCACAAGTGCCGCCTGCGGATGTCGCTGAATTTGAGAAAGCCCTGAACGACTTTCGTGCACGCATCGAGACGCGCCGGTGACTCCCAAACAAGCGGCGTGCAAGATGTTGAGAAAATGTTACTGGGAGGAAACTGGTGCTGGCAGGCTGTATCCCGTGGCCGGATGAACTCGCGCTCACCTATCGGGCGAAAGGGTATTGGGAAGATACCTCAATCCCACATCTGTTCGCAAAGATGGCCACCGAAGCGCCTGATCGCGTCGCCGTAATCCAAGGCGACCTGCGTTCGACGCTGGCTGACCTTTGGGCGGAGAGCGGTCGATTTGCCGCACATTTTGACCGCCTCGGATTGGCGAAAGGCCAGAGGGTTGTCTTCCAACTTCCGAATGCATCGATGTTCTTTTCGGCCTTTTTTGGGCTATTGCGGATCGGCGTCATTCCGGTGATGGCGCTCCCCGCACATCGCGAGACGGAGCTGATCCATTTTGCGCGATTCTCCGATGCAACCGCCCTGTTCGTCCCTGCTCAAATCCGCGAGTTCGATTTTAGGCCGATGGCGGAAAGCGTCCGCGATGCAGTATCCTCGCTACGGCATGTTTTTGTGCTGGGAGAGGCGCTAGAAGGGCAGATATCGCTGACCGCTCTTGCGGCAACACCGTCGGGAAAGGATTATGGCGGCTCCGACATTGCCGACCTTGATCCGGGCGACGTTGCTCTGATGCTCCTGTCGGGCGGTACGACGGCCTTGCCGAAACTGATTCCGCGCACGCATAACGATTACATCTATAACTTCAAACAGAGCGCCAAAATCGCGGGCTTCGGTCCGGACACGGTTTTGCTCGCGGTGTTGCCTCTGGCCCACAATTATACGCTTGGGTCACCGGGCGCGCTGGGTGCGCTTGCTCACGGCGGGCGCGTGGTGATCTCACCGAAGATAGATTGCGAAACCGTGTTCGCGCTGGTCGATCGCGAGGGCGTTACAATCATTCCCGCCGCGGTGCCGCTGATCGTGAATTGGCTGAACGATCCCCGCCTTGAGTCATTTAGGGCGACTTCATTGCGGGTGATACAGAACGGCGGCGCGCGTCTATCGCCCGAGTTGCGAGAGCGGATCCGCCGGCGGCTGGGTTGTCAGTTTCAGGAGATTTACGGCACCGCCGAGGGTTTGCTTAATATGACGCGTCTCGACGATCCCGACGAGAGAGTGCTCCATAGTTCCGGAGCGCCCATCTGTGACGACGACGAGATTAAGGTGTTGGACGTCGACGGCAACGAGGTCGCTGACGGCGAAACAGGCGAATTGGTTGTCCGCGGTCCGTATACAATTCGTGGTTATTACAATGCGCCTGACGTTAATGCAAAAGCATTTACCCCGGACGGGTTTTATCGCATGGGCGATATCGTGCGCAAATACGGCCGCTACGTCGTCACTGAGGGGCGAAAGAACGACCTGATCAATCGTGGAGGTGAAAAGATCAGCACCGACGAGGTCGAAAATTACATTCTCAAGCACCCCGCAATTCGTGGTGTTGCTGTGGTTGCCATGCCGGACGCGATTCTCGGGGAGAAAGCCTGCGCCTTTGTGACACTAAATCCAGGTCAAAGACTAACCTTCGATGAGCTAAGGGAATTCCTCCTTGCGCAGCGGATCGCCAAATTCAAGCTTCCAGAGCGCCTTGAGATCGTCGATGAGTTCCCCATTTCGCCGGCGGGAAAGATTTTACGCCGCTCCCTCCGCGAAATGATCGAAGCCTTACTCGCTCAGGAAAGACCGGCGCATAACGAATAAGGGAATGCTTTTTGATCAGCCTTCATCAGGCACGACGAACCGGACGCGGTGCAACTTGCAAGGCCGCAGACTGCATCGACGGGCATGACCCCGCCGCGTCGCCGCTCGGCAAGAAATTGGGCCATGCCGGCGCGATCTCTTCGCCCGTCGGATCACTTTGGCGGCGAGTTGAATCAGATTTCGGATTCTGGCTCGATTGGTTTGACCTGCCAGACCCGGGCGCAGTAGTCGCGAATGGAGCGATCGGATGAGAACTTGCCCATGCGCGCGACGTTGAGAATCGATTTGCTCGTCCAGGAATCTGGCCTACGCCAGAGCGCGCTGACCTGGTCCTGACAATCGACATAGGATTGATAGTCCGCCAATAGCATGAACGGGTCGTTCCACAACAGGTTGTTGAGGAGTGGACGAAACAGGGCGGGATCGCCACGGGAAAGCGCGCCTGATCCGATCGTGTCGAGGACGCCGCGCAATTCCGCATTTTGCTCGTATATTGCGTGCGGATTGTAGCCCCTCGTTCGCAATGCGCTGACCTCGTCAGCGGTAAGCCCGAACAGAAAAAAATTCTCAGCTCCAACCTCTTGGCGAATTTCGATATTAGCGCCATCGAGCGTGCCGATCGTCAACGCGCCGTTGAGTGAGAACTTCATATTGCCGGTGCCGCTCGCCTCCTTTCCGGCGGTCGATATCTGTTCGGAGAGATCGGCGGCCGGATAAATCCACTGACCAGAGGTGACGTTGAAGTCGGGGAAAAAAACGACCCTCAAGCGATCGCCGACGTCCGGATCGCCATTGACCACCTCGGCGACCGAGTTCACCAGTTTGATGATCAGCTTGGCCGCGTAGTAGCCCGGCGCGGCTTTCCCCCCGAAAATGAATGTGCGCGGAACGATGTCGAGACCGGGATCAGCCTTCAGCCGCCGGTAAAGGGTCAGGATGTGGAGGACATTCAGGTGTTGTCGCTTGTACTCATGGATGCGCTTGACCTGGATATCGAACATGGAATTCGGATCGACCACGGTCCCCGTGCGATCCTTGATGATTTTGGATAGGCGAAGCTTGTTGTTTCTCTTCACGTCGCGCCAACGCTGCCGGAACTCCGGGTCCTGTACAAATGCTTCCAATCCACGCAGCGCATCGAGATCGGTCGGCCAAGCATCGCCTATCTTTTCGGTGATCAGGCGGCTGAGGTCGGGATTGCTCAACACCAGGAAGCGGCGCGGCGTCACCCCGTTGGTTACGTTGACAAATCGGTCGGGATACAGCTCGACCCAATCAGGCAGAACCTGACGTTTCAACAGCTCGGTATGAAGGTCGGCGACGCCGTTGATGGCATGGCTGCCAACGCATGCGAGATTGGCCATTCGCACGTAGCGGCCGCCATGCTCATCGATCAACGACATGCGCGCGACACGATCAGTGTCCCCGGGATAGCGACGGCGTACGTCATCGAGAAGGCGGCGGTTGATCTCGAAAATGATCTCCAAATGGCGCGGCAAGAGCGATCCGAACAGCCCGACCGACCAGGCTTCCAGCGCTTCCGGCAACAGCGTGTGATTGGTGTACGCCATGGTCTTCTGCGTCACTTCCCAGGCAGTATCCCAATCGAGACCGTGATCATCGAGGAGAAGACGCATTAATTCGGCGACGGCGACGGCCGGATGGGTGTCGTTCAGCTGGGCAGCCCAACGCAAATGGAACGTCTCGGGCGTACCGCCATAGCGCAGATGACTGCGCAACATGTCCTGCATCGCGCATGACACGAGGAAATATTGCTGCTTAAGTCGGAGCAACTTGCCTTGCGGCGACACGTCGTTCGGGTACAGGACCTTGCTGATCGTTTCCGACGTGACCTTTTGCTCCACAGCCTCATGGTAGTTGCCGACGTTGAAGGCGGCGAAGTCGAAGGTCTCGACGGCTTGCGCACGCCATAGCCGGAGCAGGTTACAGGTGTCGACGCGATAGCCCAGAATAGGCGTGTCGTGCGGCACCCCACGGACCACTTCAGCCGGATGCCACCGCACGCGCAGGCGGTCGCGTTCATCGACGTAGTGTTCCGTGTATCCCCCGAACTGGACCTCGACGGCGCGTTCTGGCCGGGCAATCTCCCAAGGATATCCGAGGTAGAGCCATTTGTCCGTGAGCTCGACCTGCCAGCCGTCGCGGATCGCCTGATCGAAAATGCCGAACTCGTAGCGGATGCCATAGCCGAGTGCGGGCAGTTCCAGGGTGGCGAGCGAGTCGAGGTAGCACGCAGCCAGGCGCCCGAGGCCGCCATTGCCGAGGCCCGGCTCCTCCTCATGTTCGATCAATTCGTCAAGACGAACGTCGATGCTCGCCAGCGCCTTCTGCATGTCGTCGTAAATGCCGAGATTGATGAGATTGGCCGCGAGCTGTGGGCCGATCAGGAACTCGGCTGAGAGATAGGCGACGACCCGAGCCTCCGGGTGTTGGAACAGAAGGTCGAGCGATCGCACCCCGCGCTGGAACAGGCGATCGCGCACCGCGTAGGCGGTCGCCAAGTAGTAATCATTGCGTGAGGCGGTCGCGGGATGCCGTCCCTGGAAGAAGTACAGGTAGTCGCAAACTGCGCGACACAAGGTTTCCGAATCGAGGCCGGCCCTGAGGTCGATGATGGACGAAAGCCCGGTGCCGGCAGCAGCCTCTGTCATCCTGGTCATGGCTCGTAATCCTCCTGCACATCGACGACGGGTCTTGGGCGGCACCACGGGCGAGGACGCATCGCGCAAGTATCGGGGCGCGGGGACGGCTCGCGACGCTGATCTAGCGCAGTTTGCGATCGGAGAACATGGCGACCTCCGCGGTTGAGCGATAGAAGCGTGACACACAAGGCGGCGGCTGGGAACATGGCCGATCTACCGACGAAGGAACAGATTTTGCATGCCGCGCCACGCCGAAACCTCCTGAGCCATTGATCTAAGTAAGAAAATGAACCACTGATTGACGGCTCGACATGACGGTTGCGCTTTCGAGCAATCCGGTGTGATTGCCGCTTTGGAAAACGCGCGGTTATCGGGGGCCGCACACAGACCCCGTTTGACGCGACCAGCCGATGAGCGATTGGGACCTTTTGATCGACGAGGCCGACATCGCCTCCCTGCTGCCGGAGGCGTATGCGCATTACCGGTGGCCGATCAAGCGGGCGCTGACCATCTTTCTTGAAGGGCTGCCGGCTGCCCATCAGGACGCGATCGTGGAGGACCAAGCGGCCCTGCCGTCGGCGGCGACGCTCTCAGAACGGGTCGCACGGCTCGCGCGAAGCTGTCCGGCGCTGCACAAGCTTGGCCAGACATTGGCGCGCGACCGGCGGCTCGCGCCCGAACTGCGGCTGCAACTGCAGCGGCTCGAAATCGCTGCCGCCCACGATTCCCTTGCAGGACATCGCCGATATCCTGGCGCGCGAACTGGGGCCGCTCGACCGGCTCGGCATCGCCCTTGAGCCTCCCGCGCTTGCGGAGGCGAGCGTCGCGGTCGTCGTGCCGTTTCGCCGGGAGCAGGACGAAGGGGTGTTCAAGATCCTCAAGCCCGGCATTGAAGAAAGGCTCGAGCAGGAACTGGCGCTCCTCGAACGTGTGGGGACGCACCTCGACGAAGAGTGCGAAGCGCTCGCGATTCCACGCCTCGCCTACCGGGAGACATTCGAGGGCCTCGCCGAGCATCTGCGGCAGGAGACCAAGCTCGATGTCGAGCAGCGGTACCTCGCCCTCGCCCACGCGACCTACGCGGACGACCGGCGCATCCAAATCCCGACGCTCTTTCCGTTCTGCACGCCGCGCGTCACCGCCATGGAGCGCATACACGGAGACAAGGTGACGGACTGCCGCTTCGATGGCGACGGGGACCGGCGCGCTTGCGCCGAGCTGATCGTTGCCTCCCTAATCGCGCGACCGATCCTCTCGGCCGGGGACACCGCGCTGTTTCACGGCGACCCCCACCCAGGCAACCTGCTGTACACCCGCGATCTCCGCCTCGCCATCCTCGACTGGAGCCTCGCAACGACGCTTGACGAGAAGCGCCGCGTCGCTTTCGTCCAGATCGTCCTCGGCGCCGTCACTCTTGACGCTGATCGCGTCGCGCGAGCGCTCGCCGCGCTGTCCGAGCGGCCGGATTCCTTTCCGGACGCGGTGATGCCCGTGATTCACGCAGCGCTCGGGCGATTGCGGGCGCTTAGGCTGCCGGGACTGCTGTGGCTCACCGACCTGCTCGACAACGCCCTGCACGCAGGCATGCGTTTCGACGCCAAGATGCTGGTCATGCGTAAGATGCTGCACACGCTCGAAGGCGTGATCGGCGATATCGGCGCCGATCGGAGCTGCATCGACGCCGTGTTGATCAGCGATTTTTTCCGGCGCATGGCGGTCGAATGGCCTTACCGCTGGCTCGCGCCGCCCGATAGCCGAGCGTTCGTAACGCGTCTGTCGAACGCGGATCTCGCCGGCGTGACGATGAGCATGCCCTTCGCCGCCATGCGTTTCTGGCTCGAATTCGCCGCGCGACGGTAACGCCGCGCTCAACTCCGGCGCGTCGAGGTCATGATTCCGCAAAGAGCCCCGAAAGACCGCGCGCAAACACGCGCCGCTATCTCCGCCGCGCAGAGCGCGCCGCGTTCTCAAGCGCCATTCGCGCGTTTGCCGTTCGTCTTGCCATTGCCCTTGCCGTTGATCGCGGCTCCGCCGGGCACATGGGCAACCGGTTCACGCAGCGTACGAACGACGTCGCTATCGAAGCGATGACTTTGTAGCGGGCCGTTCTGCTGCCAATCGCGTACGGCATCCTCCGCGCTGCGCGCCTTCGCCTTGTCGACCCCATCGTCCCGCGCGACATAAAGGGTTTGCGACGGGAAGGCGAACCCGGTTCCGCTTTGCTTCACGACATCCATGCAGCGCAGCAACAAGTCCTCCTGGACTTCGAGATACTCATCGTAACTGTGGGCATGAACATAAGCAAAGATCTCGAGATCGATCGAATGGGCCCCCAGCGAAATAAAGCGCACACGCGCCGGGTCCGGACTAACCCGCGGATGGGCGAGAAGCATCGCGCGCAGTTCATGCAGCAGGTATTTCACCTGCTCCGGGCTCGTTTCGTAGCGAAGGTTCAGCGTGTGATTGAACCAGAAGCGATCGCAACTCGTGTAGTTCTCGATCTTCATCGATGCGAATTCACCATTCGGCACCGTCACAATCGTCCGGCCGAGCGTTCGAATCCGCGTCGAGCAAATCCCGATGTCTTCCACGGTTCCGAGCGCCGTCCCGAACCGACAGAAATCGCCGACGCGCACCGGCCTGTCAGCGACCAATGTCAGGCTTCCGATGAGATTTTCGAACAGCTTCTGCGCGCCGAGCGCGACAGCGAGACCGCCGAGGCCGAGTGCTGCGAGAGCGGTCGTAACATCAATGCCGAGGCTTCGAATGAGTACAAAGACAAATGCGACAGCGATCGCCGCTTGGACCAACCGTTTCAGGAAGCTCACGACCGAGTAAGCGGCGACTTGTCCGCGACGCGACATCTGATCGAGCGTGTAGACAGAAACGGCGTCAGCAATTCGCCAGATAAGCCACGCGACCCCAATCCCGGCGACAAACTGCGCCACGTAAACTCCGTGGTAGCGTGCGAGCAACGACAGGCCCAAGGTCTGGCTGCCGACGAGCGCAATGAAAAGACCCGCCGCGATCATCAATCGCAACGGCATCGCCGAGGCATTAACGTACCGCGAAACCCTGTTTTGGTCATATCTGCGCGCCAGCAGTCTAAGGGCACGCCTCCTCAGCATGACCAGTCCGGTGGCCACCGCGAAGCTGATGGCCGCAACAAGCAGCAGCGCAAGCCAGTGCGAAAGCGGGGCGCCGCCGACGATTGGTCCCTCAGGAATTCGGTTGAGTAGAGGCTGCTCTGGCGGATTACGGACATTCGGCCCGGGAAGCGTCGCCATTTCCGAAAGTGTGTCCGCCGAAACTAACCAGATTTGCGAACCTTCCCGTTCAACGCGTTTAGCCAGGAGGGCGATTTCCTTATCATCGGCCTGTATAGTGCCGAACTGCTCGAGGTCTTCGGCAAGCCCGTCGTTCTGATTGCCCTCGGGGCTGAGGCTCATTTCGGTGGGCGTGGTGACCGTCCCCACGCGATCAAGAATCTCATGGAACTGGCTGGCCAGTCTCCGCGGCTTACCTTTGACATCAGCGGAACTGGTTTCGAAGAACTTCTCTGCGCGCTCGTAATCGCGGTTCGCAAAAGCGCTCATCAGGCCTTTCACGAGACCCTGAGGCGTGCTTCTTCCCAAAGAATCAGCGCTTTTTGCGGGAGCGGCTTTCTCGCCCGAACTCTCGCTCGCTGGAGGACCAACCTGTGCGCTACCCGAAGGTACGACTTGCGCACTGGCGGCAACCGTCAGGATGAGGAGTGCACAAAGAGCGCGCATGAGCGCGGCGAAAGGCAGCCTTAGGATCATAGTCCCCCCTTGATCCCCGATAGTCCGAAGTCCCCCAAATCCCTATAAGTAATAATACTGGAAGTAATAATACTGGTCGCGTTGGAATGATCGATCTAAAAAACGCTAGGCTACACTGAACATCAATGTGTCCTTTGCAAGGTTGGCTGCGTACGATAAATCGACATTCTTAAGGTTTTGCTCATGGTCCAGAACTGAACGGCTACTTTGCGCTATCCAGCAACCGGCGTAAGGTTCAAGGAGCATACGGATAAGAGAGGCGCCCAACATTAGGGGAACTCCGCAATCAACCAACCATCGCAGACTGCAATGACCAACCTGTCTTGGTGGAGCGGCAATCGCCGACGCGGTTTACGTGCTGTTAACCTACTGACCAAGGCAGCGCGAGGGAATGAGGCCCCCTTTCTCGTGGGCGCGTCGCGCGACAAGGCCGCCTCTTTTCCAATGCCCTGAGGACATGCAATACAGCGACCAGCTCCTTTCCGAATGCACGGCACAATGATCCCGAGGTCCCTGCCGACACATTTGCGTCAGCTTGAAGCTGAGTCGATCGGCATCATGCGCGAGGTAGCCGCCGCGTTCCGCCGTCCGGTAATGCTCTATTCGATCGGCAAGGATTCGAGCGTGATGCTGCACATCGCGCGCAAGGCCTTTCACCCGGGCCGGTTGCCGTTCCCGCTCCTCCATGTCGATACGACGTGGAAATTTCGCGATATGATCGCTTTCCGCGACCGCACGGCGCAAGCGCTCGGGCTTAAGCTGATCGTGCATATCAATGAGGAGGGACTGCGGGCGGGCATCGATCCGATCCGCGCGGGTTCGGCGGTGCATACGCGCGTGATGAAGACGGAGGCTCTGAAGCAGGCGCTCGAACGCCACGGATTTGACGCCGCAATCGGCGGCGCGCGCCGTGACGAGGAAGCCTCGCGCGCCAAGGAGCGGATTTTTTCCATGCGCAACGCGAGCCATGCCTGGGAGCCGCGCAGTCAGCGGCCGGAGCCATGGCGGCTTTTCAACACGCGGATCAGGCCCGGCGAGTCGATGCGGGTGTTCCCGTTGTCGAACTGGACGGAACTCGACATCTGGCTCTATATCCGCGCCGAGCGAATACCCGTGGTGCCGCTCTATTTCGCCGCCGAGCGGCCGGTCGTGGTGCGCGAGGGCGCGCTCATCGTCGTGGACGACGACAGGCTTCCGCTCGCGGAGGGCGAGGCGCCCGAACTTCGGCGCGTGCGCTTCCGCACGCTTGGCTGCTACCCGCTGACGGGAGCAATCGAATCCGACGCCGCGTCGCTTGACGACATCGTCGCCGAGATGCTTGCCGCACGCACCTCGGAGCGTCAGGGACGATTGATCGATACCGACGAAACGGCGTCGATGGAACGCAAGAAAAGGGAAGGCTACTTCTGATGTGCCCGGATACACGCGGTGAGGAGCAGGAACAAGCGCGGACGCCGCAGCCCGTGCGGGAGCGCGAGCGCGGTCATCTGCGTCTTCTCACCTGCGGCTCGGTGGACGACGGCAAATCGACGCTGATCGGCCGGCTGCTCTACGACGCAAAGCTCTTATTCGAGGACCACGAGCGGGCGCTTGCGCGCAACTCCCGCCGCTACGGCACGACCGGCGATGATCTGGACTTCGCGCTGCTGCTCGACGGCTTGGAAGCCGAACGCGAACAGGGCATCACGATCGACGTCGCCTGGCGCTTCTTCGCCACCGACCGCCGCGCCTTCATCGTCGCGGACACGCCCGGCCACGAGCAATACACCCGCAACATGGCGATGGCGGCGTCGACCGCCGACCTTGCCGTGCTCATGGTGGACGCGCGCAAAGGCCTTCTCACGCAAACGAAGCGGCACACCGTCATCTGTGCGTTGCTCGGGGTGCGGCACATCGTTCTGGCCGTCAACAAGATCGACCTGGTCTCCTACGCCAAGGACGTCTTCGACCGCGTCGTCGGCGACTACGCCAAATTCGCGGCGCAGTTCGGGTTCTGCTCCCTCGTGCCGATCCCGGTGTCGGCTCGCTTCGGCGACAACGTCACGGCCGCAAGCGATAAGACGCCTTGGTATGCAGGGCCGCCGCTGCTTGCGTACTTGGAGTCGATCGATATCGAAAGCGATCTTGCGGCAAAGCCGTTTCGTTTTCCGGTGCAGTGGATCAACCGGCCGGACGCCGACTTCCGCGGCTTTTCCGGCGCGGTGGCGTCCGGGGTGGTCCGCGTCGGGGACGAAGTGGTGATTCTGCCGATGGGCGCCGCGAGCCGGGTGGCGCGGATCGTGACAGCCGACGGCGATCGCAAAGAGGCGGCGGCAGGCGACGCTGTAACGCTCACGCTCACGGACGACATCGACGTATCGCGCGGCGATCATGATCGCGCCACGCAATGCGCCCGCTCAGGTGAGCGATCAGTTCGCCGCTCACATCTTATGGATGGGAACGGAGCCGTTGCTTGCGGGACGCTCCTACCTCATGCGCGCGGGCGACAAATGGACCACGGTCTCTGTCACCGCGATCAAGCACAAGATCGACATCCACACCCTTGACCGTCTGGTTGCGCGAGAGCTCACGCTCAACGAGATCGCCGTCTGCAATATCGCCACGTCCACGCCCATTCCGTTCGACACCTATGCGGATAACCGGGCAACCGGCGCGTTCATTCTGGTCGATCGCTTCACCAATGACACCGTCGCCGCCGGCATGATCGACTTCGGGCTGCGGCGCGCGACTAATCTCCGCTGGGAGAACTTGGCGCTCGACAAGGACGCCCGCGCCGAGCTTAAGCACCAGCGGCCCTGCATTCTGTGGTTCACGGGGTTGTCCGGCGCGGGCAAATCGACCATCGCCAAGCTTGTGGAGCAGAAGCTGCATGGACAGGGACGCCATACCTACATGCTCGACGGCGATAACGTGCGCCACGGCCTCAATCACGATCTCGGCTTCACCGAAGTCGACCGCGTCGAGAACATCCGCCGCATCGGCGAGGTGGCGAAACTGATGCTCGACGCCGGGTTGATCGTGCTGTGCGCCGCGATCTCGCCATTCCGCGCCGAGCGCCGGATGGTTCGCGAACTGGTGCAGGAGGGCGAGTTTGTCGAGATCTTCGTCGATGCGCCCATCGAGCTGTGCATGCAGCGCGACCCGAAGGGCCTCTACGCCAAGGCGCGCGCGGGGCTGATCAAGAATTTCACCGGCTTCGATTCCCCTTACGACCGGCCGGAAGCCCCCGACCTCCATCTCGACACCGCAGCGATCAGCGCCGAAGAGCTGGCCGACCGAGTAGTCGCGCACCTGCTGGAACGCTAGAGCGAATTCCGTTCCAATGGAATCGGAATTCGCTCTTCTTGTCTTTTAGTGGTCGCATTCTCTGCGGCGAACCGGTCCCCACTTCGCCGGAAAATGCTCCAGAGCATTTCCTCGGTGTACAATCGCCTCATTCTCTTGAGGACGAACCGGCATGCCAAAATTCTTATGCAAAGCCTGCGGCGTTCAGTATCCGGACAGCGTCGCACCGCCCGAACACTGCATCATCTGCGAGGATGACCGGCAGTTCGTTCCCAAAACGGGCCAGGAATGGGTCACGCCCGAAGAACTTGCTGTCGGACAATTCAATGCTTTCAGAACAGTGGCGCCTGGCCTGTTCGGCCTCTGGACGACCCCGCAGTTCGCCATCGGGCAGCGGGCGTTCTTGGTGATCACGCCCGAAGGAAACGTTCTTTGGGACTGCATCAGTTTTCTGGACGCAGCAACGATCGATATTGTTCGCGCCTTGGGCGGTCTCAAAGCGATTGCTCTCTCCCACCCACACTTCTACAGCGCGATGGCCACTTGGGGCCGCACCTTCGATTGCCCTGTGCTGGTGCACGAAGCCGACACGAATTGGGTGGTTGCCCCTGATCCATGCATAAAATTCTGGACGAGCGATGCGATGGACGTGCTGTCCGGCGTTTCGCTTCATCGGATCGGCGGACATTTCCCCGGCAGCGCAGTGCTCCACCTCGCGGACCGCCGTTCGCTCTTAACTGGCGACACGGTTCTGGTCGCTGGGGATCGCCAGCATGTGTCGCTCATGTGGTCCTATCCGAACTATGTGCCGCTTCCGGCAGAAGCGGCAGAGCGTGTCGGACAACGTCTCCAGGCGCTGGATTTCGATGCTCTTTATTCGGCTTTCTGGGGTCACGGCGACATCGAGCGGGGCGCCAAAGCCGCGATCGAGCGCTCTGTCCGGCGCCACGTCCGCGGGCCGAACGCACCGATGGATTAGAGCATTTTCCGGCGAAGTGGGAACCGGTTCGCCGCAGAAAATGCGACCACTAAAAGATAACTACAGCGAACTCCGATTCCATTGGAACGGAATTCGCTCTCGCGCCGAGGCCCTACCGGCCGCCCCTCCGCAATGCGATAATTACAGAAAGAAAACCGGCGATGCCGTCTGCGTAAACGGAGTGTGGTGTAAATCGCCTTGTTTATCGAACTCGTGGCAGTCGAATATTGCTCCTTACTTCGCGATCACCACCGGCACTTCGGCCAGGTGCGCCACCCGTTGCGACACGGAACCTTCCGAATTGGCCATCTCCCGCGCCAACTTCCCGGCAGCAACTCCGGGGTTGGGATCATTGATGACGATCATGTCGCAGGCCTCTTCCCTAGCGCACCTAATGATGGTCGACGCAGGATCGCCGATTTCGACACGGGTCTTATGAACGATGCCCAAGTGATTCAGGCGGCGCGACGCGCTCTTGGCGACTCGCTTGGTGAGTTCGCCTATAGACGGTGTCTGAATCATTCCTTGTGGAAAACTTGGAGCGATAATCGGCTCAGGATGGACGTCAAGAACGACTGCTTCGACGGGACCAACGCTGGCAGCATAGCCAATCACGTAATCAAGCACGCGGCTGGTTCGCCCGGTGTCATCGATGACGGCGAGGATGCGTTTGAGCGGCGAGGCGGTTCTGGTCGGATATTGAACGGCGCTTTGTTTTTCCTTCAGCTGGACCGCGCCCCTGCCGACGCTGGCGGCGTAAGCAATAACGAAATCCAGTACGCGGCGAGTCTGCTCCGAACCGTCGACTAGGCCGAGGAGAGCCCTCAGCCGCGGTTCAACCTCATCCAGAGACCTAGCCGTCAGCATGGCGAATCTCCTTCCCTTCCTGGATTATTTCAAAACATTCGGGGGTGCAGAGGTTGCCGCGCGGATACTGGCCAGCCACGAGGCCGCGACATTCGGGAGGACATCGGCGAACATGGCCGCGACCCCGTGACCCGGTTGTTGCGCGATCAGCTCGGGAGCTTCAATCAAGCCGATCTCCGCTTCCATCCTTGGGTTCCCAGTTCGGTGTGCCTCGACGAGAGGCGTTCCAATGTGCGCAGAGCAACATACATGAGCAATTCGGTACGAGCGCCTCCGGTTCGACGCCGGAGGGATTACCCCCTTGGGATTATTACGGATAAAGCCGCAACCGGCCTGCAATCGGTCTGTTTGCCGCCCGTCACCGAGACCGCTGTGATTCTGGCGCGTATCCGACTAATGTCCGCGCAGATACAGCACCCACGAATTCAGGATATAGCTCAGGAACAGCGCGAGGCTCACCCAGCCGCCGATCCTAAACACGCGCGCGGCAGGACGATAGTAAAGCCCGACCACCGCCACTCCGGTCATGACGATCGCGGAAACGCCTGAGATGCTGTGCGTTGGCGACACGTGGGTAAGCAGAGGTCCATTGACATAGGCGATGTCGTCGTACGCCAGGATGGTGATGTTGAACAGGTTGCTCCCAAGCAGATTGCCGATGGCGAGATCGATCGCGCCGATCCGCAATGCCCCGATGGTGGACGCGGCTTCCGGTAAGGTCGTCGCGGTCGCCACCAGCAATGTGCCGACAAATGCTTGGCCCCACCCCATTGCCTCGGCCACATTAAGCGCGGCGAAAGGCATGCTAAGACCGGCCGCGACGACGACGGTGCTGGCGAGCAGGTATCGGATGGCCGCCACTCTCGCCGAATACTCGGTGTAGATTTCCACGGCCTCCGCTTCGCCGAACTGGCGGCGCTCCTGAACATAGAGGGTTCGCATCGCCACGGCATAGATCAGCAGGATCAGCGGCGTAGAGATACCAATGTGTCCGAGGTGCAGGGTGGCTGCGTCGTTGGTGATCAGGCTGAAGACGACAAGACCGAGCAGTATGATGGAGAAGCCCGCCGACAGGATGTGGCCGGAACTCGCCTTCTGGTAAATCGGCATCTCGCGGTAAAGGAAATCGAGGACGGCGAGCAGCACGAGATTAAGCACGCATGCGCCCAACACGTTGCCGACTGCGATGTTCGGCGCGTCAGCAAGGGTTACTGACGAAATCCCGGTCACGAGTTCCGGCAGAGAGGTAACGGTCGCGACCAGGATCACGCCGACCCAGGTTCTGCCGAGTTTGGACTTCTCGGCGATCACGTCTCCGTAACGGGCAAGCTGATATCCCGCGATCGCGATCGCGATCGCGCAAACAAGAAACTGCGACCAAGCCAACAGCAAGATCCCCTCCACGCATACGCGATGCCGTGGCCTATCTTATCAAGGCGGCAGTCAGATTTGTTAGATGGGCCATTTTGGTCGCAATCGAACCGTTGTGACGTTGCGAGGGCGCCCGTGCCGGGCCCGCGATGATCGCATCGCAGCGCGTTCTTCGGCGCGCATCGCTATCGCGGCCGGCGGATCGCCGACCAAACCTCATTTGAAAATTCTGCACCGGCCGCTTCCCTGATCGCGACTTCAACATCTTCGCTGTGCCGCTGGGCGAATCGAAGCGGCCAAAGCCAACACGCTGCGGCGTTAGCGGCTGCCGGCAAATGAATGACGCGCCGAGATCGCACGGTCGATGGGACCAAGAAGACAGATCGGGCGACCGGGACATGGAGGGGCAAGCGGCCGAGGCGCTGCCGGCTATTTGACGATCACCACCTGGATCGGGCCGGCTTTATGCACGGCTTGCTTCAGCATGGATCGCACGGCAAGCCCCGCTCTCCACTCGAGCGGCTCCCCTGAAGGGCTACGCTCCGTATCGGCGAAGACGATCAAGTCGCACCGTTCCTCTTCCGCGCATTTCACGATGGCAACCCCGGGATCGCCGACCTCCACGCGCTCCCGATGCACGATGCCGACGTGATCGAGCCGATGGGCCGCGCTGCTTAAAGCGAGCCGCCCGCAATCCCCCCTAGAGCCTGGCCCGCCGGGCGTCCCGCGTTTCTCCGGCGGCTGAATGTAGAGAAGAACGGCGTCAATCGGCGCGCGGTAAACGGCGTGACTGATGACGTACTCAAGCACGCGGGCCATCTGTTCGGAGCCGTCGACGACAACGAGCACCCGCTTTAATCGGATCTCTTGGTTGGGCTGGTATGATCGCGCCGGTCTCCGTCCCTCTTCAAGCACAGTGACCATGGCGTCGGACTGCCTTTTTGCTCAAGCTGAACGCGACCGCGAAGGTCGCCGGCTCGATCCGCTGCGGTATTCCGCAAAAAAATAAACCAATTGGCGCGTCACATCGGCACCCGGGCGAAAGCCGGTCGGTCACGAGGCCGCTTCCGTCATTCTGGTGGAGGGGAAAAGGACGGCGGCGGCCCCGTGACCAAACGCTTGCGCTATTACCGCATGCTTGGATAAGTATTTCGTTATAAAATTAGGCAGCAGATCGGTTCTGAGCAATTCGGTAAGAGCGCCTCCGGTTGATGCCCCTCGTAATGTCACCGGAGTAGAAATACGGGGGCTGATCGCGGTCGAAAGGAGACTAAAACGGGCTCGCGGGTTCGAGGAGGAGCGCACCGTGCTCGCACAACTGGAGTCACGACCGTACATCGTCATCGCGCTTGGCTACATAGCGAGCTATGTCGCGCTCGATTGGCTTAGCTATGTGGAGCCCTTTTCACCGGCCGGAATCACGCCCTGGAGCCCGTCTACCGGCCTGAGCGTGGCGCTTATTTTGTTGCTGGGCTATCGCTTCATTCCCTGCTTGGTCCTGTCGGTGGGCGCGGCGGACAGTCTGGTGCGCGGGCTGCCTTTGCCGACTGGCGTGGAGATTCTTACAGGCGTCGTCATTGCAGGCGGATATGGCGGGATGTGCTTGGCCTTGTTGGGTCCGCTCCGCTTCGACCCAAAGCTCGAATCGAAACGCGACCTTTTCCTGCTGCTCGCCGCCGCAGCCGTGGCGTCGGCTGTCGTCGCCTCTTGCTATGTCGCACTCATCATCGCGGCCGGCATGATCGACAGCGCGCAGTTCGGCCCTGCGATGCTGAGATACTGGGTCGGCGACATGATCGGCATCACCATTCTGACCCCGTTTCTGCTGGTTCTCATGACGCGTCCCCGATTGCCGTCGCCAGCGTGGGAAATGCTTCTGCCGCTGGCGCTCTTGGGCACCGCGCTGTGGCTAGTCTTCGGTTTTGTCGGCGCGTATCGCTTCCAATTGTTCTATCTGCTTTTTCTGCCGGTGGTATGGACCGCCGTCCGGTTCGGCCTCGAAGGCGTGACCTGGGCTCTCCTGATCAGCCAAGTCAGCTTGATTATCCTGATCCAGTTGTCTGGGCAAAGCACCTGGAACCTCACCGCCTATCAGGCCCTGATGGTCGTTCTTTCGGTCACCGGGCTCGCCGTCGGGGCGCTCGTGTCGGAGCAATACCGGACCGAGAGGCAGCTGCGCATGCATCAGGAGGCGATCGCCCGCGTTTCTCGCCTCAGCAGCATGGGTGAGTTCGCCGCCGCCCTCGCGCATGAGATCAACCAGCCCCTGACCGCGATCGGCAATTATGTGCGCCTCGTCAAGAGCGCTTCCATGCTGGAGCCTCCCGACAACGCGCGTGTCGCAGAGGCGGCGGGAAAGGCCGCCGAGCAGGTGCACCGCGCCGCCGAAGTGGTGCGGCGGCTGAGGGAGTTCATCCGATTGGGCCGCAGCGGCACTGGACTAAATCCGCTGCCGCAGCTCATGGAGGACGCCGCCTCGCTTTGTCGTCCGGAATACGACCGCCACGGCGTGAAGCTCGGCGTTCAGTTCGATCGCGACCTTCCCAACGTTCTTTGCGATTCGCTGCAAGTGCAGCAGGTCATCGTCAATTTGCTGCGCAATTCGCTGGAGTTCGATCACCGACGCGGGCCGCCGCGACGGGAGGGTCACTATCGAAGCCGAGCGGGAAGGAGACAAACAGGTTCTTCTTCGCGTGCGCGACAACGGTCCTGGATTTGACCGTTCTCTGCTTGGAAAGCAGATCACTCCGTTCACGACGACCAAGCCCGAGGGGATGGGACTCGGCCTTTCCCTAAGCCGCTCCATCATTGAGTCCCACGGCGGCCGCCTGACGATCGGCAGCGACGCCGACGGCGCAGAAATTTCGTTCACATTGCCTACGGCCGCGAGGAAATACGAGGTCGCCCGATGACTGTCGCTCTCATCGATGATGACGAAGCGGTTCTCGACTCGCTACGCATGGCGCTGGAGAGTCGAAGCATCCCCGTACGCTGCTTCACCAGCGCGGAGACGTTCGTGGCGTCGCTCGACGAGACCCGGCCTCGATGCGTGGTCTCCGACGTGCGCATGCCGGGTTGGTCTGGTATCGAATTGCAACAGGCGTTAAAAACGCGCGATGCGACTCTGCCGCTGATTCTTATTACGGGCCACGGCGACATCCCGATGGCGGTCAACGCTATCAAAGAGGGCGCCTTCGACTTCATCGAAAAACCGTTCGATTATGAGCGACTGATCGAAAGCATCATGAAAGCGGTCGACTATGGCGACCGGGCGCAAATCGCACAGGCGCAGATCGCCGATCTTACGCAGCGGTTCGAGGAGTTGTCCGAGCGGCAGCGTGAGGTGATGGACCGCGTCGTCGAGGGACTCTCCAACAAGGAGATCGCGCACGCCCTCGGGATCAGCCCACGCACGGTGGAGAACTACCGCGCCTGGGTCATGGAAAAAATGGGTGCGACCAACCTTGCAGACTTGGTGCGAAAAGCCTTGTTGTTGAGCAACCATCCGCGATGAAGCCGCCGCGCCAGGCAATCGCCAAATCGCGCCGAGCCAAATCGCGCCGAGCCAAATCGCGCCGAGCCAAATCGCGTTACGGCCGACTGGATCAATGCAGGCCCAGTTCGATCATTTCATGACTGGCGTCTACCGGCCCGCGCGCCTATGGTTAAATCCAACGACCGTTCTTGCTCAAGCTATCGATCAGCGGCAATCGTCAGGACGAATAATGCTATTGGGATTGCCCACGTCGGGTCGATGGACGGTCTTTCTCGATGTCGATGGGACGTTATTGGACATTGCGCCGACGCCGCACGCAGTGCGCGTCCCCGAGGGTCTCGTCGCCACGCTGACGCGACTGCGCGAGAACTTGGACGAAGCGCTCGCCTTCGTCAGCGGTCGCTCCCTCGATGAGATCGACCAGCTATTCGCCCCATTGCGAACCACCGTGGCCGCCGAGCATGGCGCAATCTTACGGCTTCCGGATGGAAACATAGAAGAGGCCGATGTCGCTATTCCGGTGGAATGGCGGGCGACGCTCGCCGATCTTGCGCGAAAGCATCGCGGCATCCTGATTGAGGAGAAGCGCCATTCGATCGTCGTTCATTTCCGTCTCGCGCCCGAAGCCGAGCCCGTCGCGCGCCACGCCGTAGACGCGCTCGTTGCAGACGCCGCCGATCGCTTCGACGTCCTGCCGGCGCGTATGGCTTTCGAGATTCGCGGGCGCGGCGTGTCGAAGGCGTCAGCGGTCAAGCGGCTGATGCAGTCCAGCCCCTTTGCCGGTCGGCTTCCGCTATATATTGGCGACGACGTGACCGACGAACCAGCGATCGCCGCCGCGCGCGAACTTGGCGGTCTCGGCCTGCATGTCGGCCGCGACTTCGGCGGCGAGCCTGCCAATGTCCGCTCTTGGATCGGAACGCTGATCGACGAAGTCCCAATTGAGGCGCCGCCGCCGGATACCGGCGAGAACGGCTGACCTCGCGGCGCCGCTTCATCGTCGTCCGCGGCGATCCCGCAATCGCCAAGTCGACCAACTCAAGCTTACGCCGCTGTCCCGCGAATCGTCGCAAGAGCAGCCTGCGCGTTTGCTTGCGCCAACGTCTCGATTGCCTCTCGCCGCCGCAGTTGAGCGGCGTCAAGCAGCATTTGGCCAGCCCATCGATAGACATTGCGCGTGCGCACGAGCGCACGCATCTGGCGCATACGCGCTTCTTGCTCGGTGACCGGCATGGTCAACGCGCGGTGCATCGCCTCCGCCATTTCATGGGCATGATAAGGGTTGACGATCAGTGCCTCGGCGAGCTCCCGCGAGGCTCCTGCGAAGGTGGAGAGCACGAGAACGCCGCGCTCATCGTCGCGCGCAGAGGCGAACTCCTTGGCGACGAGATTCATGCCGTCATGCAAGCTGCTGACGACGCAAAGGTCAGCGCTGCGGAACAATTCGAACACCTGTGGCGGCTCGTGGCGGCGGACCGACAAGATGATCGGTCGCCATCCGTTCACCGCGTATCGCCGCGATCGTCATTCGTGTGGAAACCACCGGCTCGCGAGAGGGAAGAATTGACCGAGGACAAGGGCGCCAACGGCAATTCGTGCAGCGATTGAGCGCCCGCCAACGAGGCCAACGAACCCGATGAGGGACCTCATGACGTCGCCAACGCGCCTGTCGTTGCTGATTGTTCCGCTGGCCGCTTTGTCCATTCTGGCTTCTCCGGCCCATGCGCTCGATCTGACCGGCGCATGGGCCACCGATGCGGCCGCGTGTGAAAAGCTGTTCGTCAAGAAAGGAAAAAGCTTTGCGTTTCGCCCCGAGCTGGAAGTGCCCGGCGGCGGATTTATCGTCGATGGAAATACGATCAGAGGAAAAACGGCAAACTGCACCATCAAGGCGCGAAAGGAGACCGCCCAGATCATCCACCTTTTGGCGTCGTGTTCGACCGACATCATGCTGTCGGACGTGCAGTTCAGCGCAAAAATCGTCAACGAGAACAGAATAACGCGCATATTCCCCGGTTTGGAGGGCGTCGAGATCTCCTATGATCGCTGCGCGCTGTGACCCTCGTCCTCCTCCAACCCGGCGTGACGCCGAGGACCAGCCGTGACCGGTCCGAAGTGATTAGCAAAACGGATAGGCCTTCAAGTGGCCATGCGGCGGCCGTCGACCGTTCCCTGAAGCGCCTCAATACCGATAGTGGTCGCTCTTGAACGGCCCGTCCATGTGCACGCCGATATAGGTCGCCTGCTTCTCGGAGAGCCGCGTCAGCTTCGCCCCGATCTTGGCGAGATGCAGCCGCGCGACCTTCTCGTCGAGATGCTTGGGCAGCGTGTAGACCTTTTTCTCGTACTTGGTCGGATTGGTGAACAGTTCGATCTGCGCCAGCACCTGGTTGGTGAAGGACGACGACATCACGAAGCTCGGATGCCCCATGGCGTTGCCGAGGTTCACGAGTCTTCCCTCCGAAAGCATGATGATGCGCTTGCCGTCGGGAAACTCGATCTCGTCCACCTGCGGCTTGACATTGTGCCATTTGAAATTGCGCAGCGCCTGCACCTGAATCTCGGAATCGAAGTGCCCGATGTTGCAGACGATGGCGCGATCCTTCATCCGCCGCATGTGGTCGACGGTGATCACGTCGACATTGCCGGTCGCGGTGACGAAAATGTCGGCGCGCGGCGTGGCGTCGTCCATGGTGACGACTTCATAGCCTTCCATCGCCGCCTGCAGCGCGCAGATCGGATCGATCTCGGCAATCAGCACGCGGCAGCCCGCTTGACGCAGCGAGGCGGCGGAGCCTTTGCCGACATCGCCGAAGCCGCACACCATCGCGACTTTGCCGGCCATCATGACGTCGGTGCCGCGGCGGATGCCATCGACCAGGCTCTCGCGGCAGCCATAGAGATTGTCGAATTTTGATTTGGTCACGCTGTCATTGACGTTGATGGCGGGGAAGAGCAGCCGTCCCTCCTTCTCCATCTGATAGAGCCGATGCACGCCCGTCGTTGTCTCTTCCGTGACGCCGCGGATGCTCTTCGCCATCTCCGCATACCACCCCGGGCGCTCGGCGATGCGCTGCTTGATGGCGGCGAACAGCACCTCCTCCTCTTCGTTGTTCGGGTGATACAGCACCTGCGGATTCTGCTCCGCCTGCAGCCCCAGATGAATCAGCAGCGTGGCGTCGCCGCCGTCGTCGAGAATCATGTTGGGGGCGCCGCCGTCCGCCCAGTCGAAAATACGGTGGGTGTAGTCCCAATACTCTTTCAGCGTCTCGCCCTTGACGGCGAAGACGGGAGTGCCGCCGGCGGCGATCGCAGCGGCTGCGTGGTCCTGCGTCGAATAGATGTTGCACGAGGCCCAGCGCACATCGGCGCCGAGCGCCTTGAGCGTTTCGATCAGCACCGCAGTCTGGATCGTCATGTGCAGCGAGCCGGCGATCCGCGCCCCGCGCAACGGCTGCAGCGGTCCGAATTCATCGCGCGTCGCCACCAGCCCCGGCATTTCCGTTTCCGCGATGGCGATCTCCTTGCGTCCCCATCCGGCGAGGCCGATGTCTTTCACCGCATAATCCACGGCCGCACCTGGAGCTTTCGCGTGTGCGGGGTGCTTGGCGGCTTTTGACGCAGCGGTCATTGCGGACTCCATCGTTGGGGGATCCTGCCCGGCCGAGCCCAGGCGGATGCGCACGGCCTATAGCAGGGCCGTGGTCAATCTGCAATGACATATAAAGATGTCTTTATGTCACCCGCCGGCCGCGCGGCGATCGGTGCCGAGTTAATCGTCCTCGCCGAAGCGGCTGCCGATCAGTTCCTCGAGCGCCGTGATCACGCCGGCCGCATCGTTTCCGACCGCCTCGACCCTGATCGAAGTGCCGGGCGAGGCCGCGAGCATCATCAGCCCCATGATCGATGCTCCGCCAACGGTCTCGCCGCAGCGGGACACACGAACATCGGCGTCGAACCGCTCGACCGTCTGCACGAATTTCGCGGAGGCGCGGGCGTGCAACCCCTTCTGGTTGACGATCTGCAAGTCGCGCACGATCGCCCCGGGCCGAGGCTCTGGCGCCTCGGGCGGACACTCGGGTTCGGATTGAACTTGCTCGCTCATTTCCCGGCCAGCACCCTGCTTGCGATCGTAATGTATTTTCGCCCGGATTCCTGCGCCGCTGCAACTGATTCCGCGAGCGGGCATTCGGCCCGGATTTTGGCGAGCTTCACCAGCATTGGCAAATTAATGCCGGCCAGCACCTCCACATTGGGCCGGCTCATCACCGAAATCGCCAGATTTGATGGGGTTCCACCGAACATGTCCGTGAGGATGGCGACGCCATCACCGGTATCCACCCGCTGCACCGCCTCGATGATGTCTTTGCGGCTTTGTTCGACATTGTCGGTCGGCAGGATCGTTACGGTTTCAATCTGGCTTTGCGGGCCAACCACGTGCTCCAGCGCGGATCGGAACTCGACGGCGAGGCGCCCGTGAGTGACGAGAACAAGCCCGATCATGGGAACTCCCCGCGATGCATCTGCTGCACCGCACCCAAGAGCCATCATGACAGCCGGCAGGCCAAGCGCAAGGGGCTCCTTTGGGCACCATCGGACGCATGCGGCAACACCAATCGTGATGCATCACACCGCCTGAAAACCAGGAAAGCGGATAAAACAATGCATTCACGGCCACCCCTGCTCGGTTTCGAGGGCCGCCGCGACAATCGGTAGCGGGTCGATTCCAGCCGGGATGGAGACGCGCGGCAGCGAGACCCCCTCGATTACGATCGCGGCGTCGCACGCCTCGGGTATCCGCCGGGCCTGCGGATCGGCGAGATCACAAACGAGCGCCACGACCGCTACCGGTTCGTAGGCTACGCGCCGAATGCCAAGTCCGCGCACCTCGATCAGGCCAGCGAGCTCCGGCGCCGGGCGTGCGATCAGGCGGCCATGAACATTTGCGAGTTCGACGCGGTCGTCGCCAACGAGCCGCGCGAAGGCAAAGAACCCGGTCTGCGCCGCGGCGAGAGCTTGCAGCACCAGATGCGATTTGCCGGAACCAGCGGGGCCGCGGATCAGGATCGCGCGCGGTCCCACCAAGACGACCGAGGCGTGAATGGTCGGCGTCATCCTCACCCTGCCGGCAAGCGGACGATGAAGCGAGCGCCGAGCACCATTGGGGCTTCGCCGTCGAACTGCACCTCGACCCTGTTTTCGGCCCAGATGCGGCCGCCATGCGCCTCGACGATCTGCTTGGAGATCGACAGGCCGAGGCCGGAATTCTGACCGAAGCCCTGATGCGGCCGGTCGGTATAGAACCGGGCGAATATTTTTTCCATGGCATCGGGCCTGATGCCAGGTCCGTCGTCGTCGATCACGATTTCGACCTCGTCCTTGAGCCGCCGGCAGGTCACGCGCACGCTGCCGCCGGGCGGCGAGAAGGAACGCGCATTGTCGACGAGATTATGAACCACCTGGGCCAATCGCGAATCATGCCCAGATATAACGAAATATCGTGGTCCGCCCCCTTCAAAGCCGAGCGTCACCGCGACATCGCCTTTCTTGACCTCGTTGGCGATGGCGACGACGGTAGTGAGGAGCCGGCGCAGATCGACCGGCGCGGTCTCCTGCCGCTGTAATTCGGCGTCGAGTTCGACTGGCGTCGGAAATATCCGAGATCAGCCGGTCGAGGCGCCTTACGTCATGCTCGATCACTGCCAATAGTCGCGCCTGGCTCTCGCCCGTTTTGGCGCGGGGCAGCGTTTCCACCGCTGAACGCAATGAGGTCAGCGGGTTTTTCAGCTCGTGAGCGACGTCTGCGGCGAACTTCTCGATCGCTTCAATGCGGCGGTAGAGCGCGTTGGTCATGTCGCGCAATGCGCCCGAAAGGTGACCGATCTCGTCGCGCCGCGCGGTAAAGTCGGGGATCTCGACCCGTGACTTAATGCGCCGGCGCACCCGCTCAGCGCCGTCGGCGAGCCGGCGCACCGGACCCGCGATCGTTCCCGCGAGCAGAAGCGACAGCACGGTCATGATGCCGGCGGCGATCAGGAACACCTTGACGATGGCGAGCCGCTCGGCCTCGACGATCTGATCGATGTCTCCGCCCCGCGTCGACAGTAACAGCGCGCCGCGCACCACGTGCGAGCGTTGGATCGGCACCGCCACCGACACAATGGCATTGCCGCGATCGTCAATCCGCACTGCGCTCGCTTTGTGGCCCTCCAGCGCCTGGGCGATCTCCGGGTAGGCCTTGCCGCTTTCTTCTGGCTTGAGTTCGCGATAGTGGGGGAGATCGCCGCGACTGAGCCACCGGCGGATCGCGATGACTGTGCGCTCGACGAGACCCGGCTTTTCCACCGTCGGCGGCGGCAGATCGAAACGCAATACGTCGCCGCGCCCGATAAAGTTGCGGCTGTCCATAAACAACACGCCCTCGCGGTCATAAATGCGCGCGCGCGTGTTGATGGGCGTCACCAGCCGCCGCAGCAGCGGAGCGACCTGCTCGGGGTTCAGCGGAAATTCATTGCCGAACAGCGCATCGTCGGATGGATCGTAGCTGTCGCCGGCTTGCAGCTCCAACAGGCGCTGCGGATCGATGGCGATGGTGTCGATATCGACGGTCGCGGAGGACGCGATCGCGCCGGAAATGATTTCGCCTTGCACGAGCAAGCTGTGCACGCGCGCATCGATCAGCCCGGCGCGGAACTGAGTGAGATAGAGAATGCCGAGCATCAAGGCGAACAGGCCGGCGACATTGAGAAACACGATGCGCCGGGTGAGGCTTGAGAACGTCGCGGTGATGAACAGCTGCCAGGCCGGGCGCAGAAAGCCGACCATCTTGTCGACGCGGAGCGCCTTGACGACCGGCATGGCGGCGGCCGCCGCCCGCTCGGCCGCATGGGCCGCTGTTTTCGCCGCAAGCTGACAGCGCGCCGCCGTTTCCCGCAGAAGGGGTTGGGCCGTTGCCCAGCCCCGCCGGGTCGAGCGGACGACGACGCGCCGCGCCCGCTCCAGCCGCAACCATATATCTGACCGGGCGGTGCCGATGCGGAGCGCCCCGGCTTTTGTGCGGAGGTCGGACGATCGCAACCAGCTCCCGGCCGCGCGCAGCATGGCGCGCGAGGCAAGCCAGCTCCGCCTCAATTCGCGGCGGCTCAGCCCGCGCGGAGCCAGCGCGAACCTTCGTCGCCGGGCAGGCGCCGGACTTTGGGCCGGACTGAACTCAGCCCCCTGAGTCTCGACGGTACGATCGAGCACGGTTAATGCGTCTCGCCGGTTGATACACCTCGATGAGGCCGCAGGAAGTCCCCGCGATCAGCTCGCCGCATGTCCCGACGGGCGGACGACGCCTCACTCCTTGAAGCGGTAGCCGACGCCATACAGGGTTTCGATCATGTCGAAATCGTCGTCGGTCTGCTTGAATTTCTTGCGCAGCCGCTTGATATGGCTGTCGATGGTACGGTCGTCGACATAGACCTGGTCGTCATAGGCCGCGTCCATCAGGGCATTCCGGCTCTTCACTACTCCCGGACGCTGGGCCAACGCCTGCAGAATCAGGAACTCGGTCACCGTCAGCGTAACCGGTTCGCCCTTCCACGTGCAGGTATGGCGCTCCGGGTCCATGCGCAACAGGCCGCGCTCGAGGACTTTGGCCGAGTCCGTCTCTTTGGGCGGCGTTCCATCCTTGGGCGTCGCGCGGCGCAAGACCGCCTTTACGCGTTCAACCAGCAGGCGCTGAGAGAACGGTTTGCGGATGAAGTCGTCGGCGCCCATTTTCAGGCCGAACAGCTCGTCGATCTCTTCATCCTTCGAAGTCAGGAATATCACCGGAAGGTCCGACTTCTGCCGCAGCCGCCGCAGCGTTTCCATTCCGTCCATGCGCGGCATCTTGATGTCGAGGATCGCTAAATCCGGCATGCTCGTCTTGAACCCATCGAGGGCGGACGCGCCATCGGTGTAGGTCTGAATGCGGTAACCTTCAGCTTCGAGGGCGATCGAAATCGAGGTAAGGATGTTCCGGTCGTCGTCGACGAGGGCGATGGTGGGCATTGGGCCTTTCCCGTGACGGTCGATTCCTGGGAATTTACCAGGCTTTGAAAGCCTGCAAAGCTGGGCCGAAATGTGACCTTCATTGCTGTCGCGGATCGGCCCGCTGACATCAAGTCATGAGTAAGTCTAATGAATTGGGAACAATTCTGCTACCCCATTGATGCGTGAGGAAGATTGGCGATGCCCAGGGTGCAAGGCCCCTTGCCGGGTTCCATGCCCGGCCGAATACCCGAAGACGCCCGGCCACCGCAGGATTTCGACCCGGTAGGGCTCGCCAAGCGCCTGCTGCGCGCCACCCGCGCCGGTACGCTTGCGACGCTCGACCGCAGCAGCGGCTACCCCTTCGCCTCGCTCGTGAACGTGGCGACCGACCTGGACGGCTCCCCGATCATCCTGGTCTCACACCTGTCGACCCATACCGCCAATATCGAACGCGATGGGCGCGCCTCGATTCTGCTCGCCGCAGGCGGGAAGGGCGACCCCCTCGCCCACCCGCGGCTCACCGTGCTCGGCAAATTCGTCCGCCGCGACGACGATCCGCGCCTGCGGCGCCGTTTTCTCGCCCGCCACCCGAAGTCTGAGCTCTACGCGGGCTTCGTGGATTTCTCGTTCTGGCGGATGACCGTGGTCTCGGCGCATCTCAATGGCGGCTTTGCGCGCGCCGCCGATCTGACTGCACAAGACGTGCTCACCGATCTCGACGGCGCGGACGGCCTCGTCGCGGCCGAGGAGAGCGCGGTGGAGCACATGAACGCGGATCATGCGGATGCGGCAGCGCTTTATGCGACCAAGCTGATCGGCGGCGCGGAGGGCGAGTGGCGGGTGACCGGCGTTGATCCGGAGGGGCTCGATCTTGCGCTGGGCGACGCCACTTTGCGGCTTTCCTTCCCCCACCGCATCACTGACGCCGCCGGCCTGCGGTCGGTCCTGAAGGACCTGGCGGAGCGCGCCCGCGCCGTCGGCTGACGACATTCTCGTACGCGGCTGGCCTCACGCATCGAACGAGCGGATCAAGCAACTCTTAACCTTCTCGCCAGCAACATCGCTATCAGCGCGGTCGCGGCGAAAACGGTGCCCGCGAGAAACGTGGCAGATGGCCCCGCACGATCCCACAAAGCACCTGCAACGACGCTCGCAGTCAGCGTTGCAGACCCGGTCACAAGATTGAACATGCCGAAAGCGGTTCCGCGCAGTTCAGCGGGGCACAAGTCTGCGACCAGCGCCGCAAACAGCCCTTGCGTCAAACCCATATGCAGGCCCCAGAGCGCGACACCAAGCCCGATCCAGGCGAAGTTTGACCCCAGACCGAGCACGAGATCGGCGATAATCAGCATAGCCAGACCGGCAATGAGGAGGCCGCGGCGGCCGATTCGGTCCGACAGCACCCCGGCAGGCCAAGCCGATAGGGCAAAGACGCCGTTCATGACAACCATCACCGCGGGCGCAAACGCGAGAGGCACGCCCACCGACCGAGCGCGCAGGAGCAAGAACGCCTCGCTGAATCTCGCCAAGGCGAAGATCGCAGCGATGGTCACGACCACCCAATAGGATCGATCGAGGCGACCCAGCTCCATGCGGGAGAACGGCGCGCGCACCACCCGCACCTCGCGTCGGTCGGGATCGCGCACGGCGAAGAGAATGACCGCGAAAGCAAGAAATGCCGGCGGTACCGCGATCCAGAACACCAAGATGAAGTCGTCGGCGGTCAGCGCCATTAGAACCACGACGAACAGCGGGGCGAGCAGAGCGCCGACCGTATCAAGCGATTGCCGCAGGCCGAAGCTCGCTCCCCGCAGCGCCTCGGGCGCCAAGTCCGCGATAAGGGCGTCGCGCGGGGCGCCGCGAATGCCTTTGCCGACACGATCAATCAATCGCGCCGCGACGAGCCAAGCGATCGACGGCGCAAGCGGAAATACTGGTTTGGTGAAAGCAGCAAGGCCGTAACCGATCGCGGCGAGGACTTTTCGCCGGCCGAGGCGGTCGCTGAGCACTCCGGAAAAGATGCGCACGATCATCGCCGTCGCTTCGGCGAAGCCTTCGATAGCGCCAATGGTGAGCATCGAGGCCCCAAGGGCGGTCGCGAGATACAGCGGCAGAAGCGCGTGGATCATTTCGGAGGAGACATCCATCAGGAGCGAGACGACCCCAAGCGCCCACACGCCGGCTGGGATTTCGCGCCAGCGGAGGACGGACGGCCGTGAGTTCAAGTGCGCCATCGGATTTTTGCGACGCGATCGTTTGAGCAACAGGTTCGAGCGATCGGACCGGCAACACGCGTCAGGCAAAGCACGAACAGAGGCGAAACGTTAACCACTTTTTTACCGTGCTTCGCCGACAGTCGGAGCGGGTCTGCAGGTCTTGCTTCGCCTCACCGATCGAAAACGGGAAATTAAGCGGCCGACGCGTGGTCGGCGGGCCCAGTTCGGCAAATCCACCCCGCGCCAGGAAAGCAAGATGAGAGGGGCGAGCGCGCACGGACCCGGGGAGCGCCGCGCGGTGCAGAACGCCTCTCCTGCCGCCGCCCGCCTCAGTGGCTCAGGCTTCCGAACCTGGCTCCGTTCAGTTGCTCCCGACGCAATAGGTCCGGCCCCGGCCGGCGCCTGTTCGCCACGGCCCAACGCCGCCTTCCCGTCGGAGGGAACTGATCCTTCGCCGGCGCGTCCGAGCGCGGACCGAGCCGCCGCCCAGCCTGATTGCGACCTTTCGGCCCTCAGCCATCGTTTGGATGACGTGACGCGCCAACTCGATCGGCTCCTAGCAAGCGAAACGCTGCAGCCACAGCCTGCCTCCGCTGAAGGCGCGCCCGATCTCGCTGCGCTCGAACGGCAGTTGAAGTTCCTGACGACGCAGCTCGAAATTCTGCGCTCCCCCTGTCGCGCCGACGCTCTGATCGAAGAACACCGCCGCCAGGTCGCGAACATTGCACAGGTCCTCGAGACCGTCGTTTCGCGCAGCGCCTTCGCGACGCTTGAGGACGAGGTGCGGGCGCTGGGCGCGCGACTCGACATGACCAGATGCGCCGACGGCTCAGCGTTCGCCGCATTGGAACACGGGCTAGCCGAACTCCGCGACGCCGTGCGCGGGCTCGCGCCCGGAGAACTCGAGCGCGCCGTTCAGACCCTGTCGCGCAAGATCGATCAGATCAGCGATCTCGGTCCCGATCCGTTGACCTTTCGCGAGCTCGACAAGGCCATCGACGCGCTACGCGGCATTGTGAGCCAGATCGCCTCCGGCGATGCCCTCGCCGCGCTGGTCAAGCAAGTGCGGGCGCTTGGCGAAAAGATTGAAGAGGCGACGACTGCGCCGTTGATCGAGGCGCTCACGCAAAAACTCGATCGGTTTGACCTGTTGGCCGATAGCGAATCGGTGCTTGAGCCGATCAAGCAACACATCAGCCAGCTCGGAGAAAAGATCGACCGCCTCCACCCACCCGCGAATGACCAAATGACGCTCGGCCCGCTGGAGCAGCGTCTCGCCCAACTCGCCGAGACGCTCGAGCGAATGAATTTGGCGGACGGGCGATGGCCCGCATTCGCACCGATGGAGGAGCGCATCCGGACTTTGGTCGAAAAACTCGATCAGGTCGAAAAGAGCAGCTTTGTTGGAAGGAGCGGTGCGGCCACCAACCCGCCGCTTGAAGTGAACGACATCGCGCCGGAGACAAACGCCGCCGCCCGCCAAATGGAAACGGCGCGGGCTGTAACCGAATCCAGCCCGTCGTCCGAACAAGGACAGACGCCGGAATCGGCATCGCCGCAAGTCGAGCATGCAACCACTGCGGCGGCATTGCCCGCTATCAGCCTCACCCCCGCAACCGCGGCCAAGCCGGAGCCTGCACGACATTCTCCGCCCGGGCATCCCGCAGCGGTTGAAACAAATCTTCCTCCCGATGCACCGATCGAACCCGGCTCCGGACCGCCGCGAGGCCGCGGCCATCGCGGCGCAATCCATCGCAAGACGGCACGGCCAACGTTCGGCCCGACAACGTCAGATCGCACCGGCCGGCCACCCTCCCGGTCGAATTTCATTGTCGCCGCGCGCCGTGCGGCCCAAGCGGCAAACGAGCCGCACAATCCAGCCGTCGCCGTCAACGAATCAATCGCGGAATCAGACCCAGGCGCCGTGAGCCAAAAGCTCGCGGAACGCGTCAAGTCGATGTTCATTTCGACCAGCCTCATCCTGGTCGGGCTCGGCGCTGCAGGAATCGCGCTTTCGTCCGCCGATCTTCTCGGCCCCAGCCGCGAACGGCTGGCCGACCGTTCGCGGCCGGCCGAGATCGCCCGGGTCGCCTTACCGGCAATGCCGCCATCGAGACTGCCCACTCCGAGCGAAGCCGCCTCCGCGCCCTCCGCTATGGCCGATCCATTTTCGCGCGTGACCCCGTTTGCCGCGCCACGCCCGGCTGAGCCTGACGCGCCGTCGATCAAGCTTGCAACCCCGCTCGGAGCGGCCGAACCAAAGCCCCGCTCCCCCCAAGGGCCGGCGTCGGCCCCCGCCGTCGAAGCCACAGGCTCGATCGCGGCGCAACACAACAGCGCCCGCGTCGCCACCACACAGCAACCGGCACAACCGCCCGGAAAGGCCTCGCAGCCCAATGCAGGCCGACCGTGGTCCGAGCTGCTTCCAGCGTCGTTAGCGACCAAGCCGCTGCTTGCGGGCATCGCCGAGCGCAATCCGGCCGCCGCCTATGAGCTTGGGATGCGCTATGCGGAAGGCCGCGGCGTTCCGGCCGACATGGCCACGGCCGCCGTCTGGTTTGCGCGCGCGGCCGAAGGCGGACTTGCGTCGGCCCAGTTTCGGCTAGGCGCCATGTATGAGAAGGGGCTGGGCGTAAAAAAGAACTTGACCGAGGCGTGCCGGCTCTATCTCGCCGCCGCCGCCAAAGGCCACGCCACCGCCATGCACAATGTCGCGGTTCTCTACACCGAAGGCGTCGACGGAAAGCCCGATTTCGCGGCGGCGGTCGAGTGGTTCCGTAAAGCCGCCGAGCACGGGATCGGGGACAGTCAGTACAATCTTGCCGTCCTCTACGCCCGCGGATCCGGAGTGGAGCAGAACCTCGCCGAATCCTACAAGTGGTTTTCGATCGCTGCCGACAAAGGCGACCGGGATGCAGGCGCAAAGCGCGATGAAATCGCCCTGCAGCTCGATCCGACGACGCTTGCCGAGGTCCGGCGCGCTGTAAGCGCTTTCGTTGCAAAGCCGCAGCCGGAAGAGGCAACGACGGTGCCAGCCCCTCCCGGCGGATGGGACGACGCTGACCCAGCCAAACCCAAGCCCCGCGCCGGCAATCAGCGCAAACCAATAGCGCGGGCGTGATAGCGCTGGCTTGGCGCGGCGAAATCGTCGCGATACGCCTCACGAAGCCCCGAGGTCGCGCCGCGTGGCTTGTCTGCCTTCGGCGCAGCCGCGGCGGTGAGGTTGTACGGTGTTTTCCGCTTGAGTTTGTTGCACAAGCCTGTAGGGCTTCCTCAATTACGGTAGTCAGGTACTAACCTTGTAGCCCTTAGCGGCGCGTTTCATCGAACGCGCGCCGCGGAAGATGCGCCTTGGAAATCTACCTTCCGATCGCCGACCTCCCGGTCAATGTTTTTCTCGTCTTCGCGATGGGCCTCGCGGTCGGCTTCATTTCGGGAATGTTCGGCATCGGCGGCGGCTTCCTGATGACCCCGCTCCTGATCTTCCTCGGCGTGTCGCCGGCGGTCTGCGTTGCGACCGTATCGAGCCATATCGCGGCGTCGTCGTTCTCCGGCGCATTGCTCTATTGGCGTCGCCGCGCGATCGACCTCGCGCTTGCCCTCATGCTGCTTGCCGGAGGACTGATCGGCACGGTGACGGGCGTGTGGCTATTCACCCTGCTCCGGGCGATCGGCCAACTCGACCTTGTGATTGCATTGTCCTACGTGATCCTGCTCAGCTCGGTCGGCGCAACGATGATCTTTGAAAGCATCCGCGCCGTCATTCGGTTGCAGCAAGGCGAGCGCATCGATGCGCGACGTCCCGGCAGCCACACTTGGCTGCACGGGCTGCCCATCAAAGTGCGTTTCAAGCAGTCCCGCCTCTACGTATCCGTCATCCCCATCTGGATCATCGGCGGGACGATAGGTTTTCTCGGCGCCATCATGGGCATCGGCGGCGGCTTCATCCTTGTGCCTTCGCTGATCTATCTGGTGCGCGTCCCCACCAATGTGGTGATCGGGACATCGATGGTGCTGACGCTCGTGACGATGGCGAGCGCGACGGTGCTTCATGCGGCGACGAACCATCTGGTTGACGCCGTGCTGGCGCTGATACTCATGGTTGGCGGCGTGATCGGCGCCCAGTTTGGCGCCCAGGCCGGACAAAGGATGCGGTCGGAGAGACTGCGCCTCCTGCTCGGCCTCTTGGTGTTCGCGGTCGGCCTCCGCTTCGCCGTCAATCTGTTTCTTCCGCCCAGCGAAATCTATTCTTTCCGTCTCTTGGAGGGGCAGGGATGAGACGGGCTTTGTTCATCGGCGCGATGCTCTTGCTCCTGGCCAACCCGTCCGCGGCTGGCGCGGCCGAACGGCTCGTCGTCTCCCTGTCGACCCAACGCGTGCTGATCAACTCGGTCTTCTCCGGCGCCGAACTCGTCCTGTTCGGTGCGATCGAACGCGACGCAAGCGCCCCGGCGCGGCGCTTCGGTTATGACATTGCCGCGATCATCTCCGGCCCGACCCAGAGCCTGCTGACGCTACGCAAGCAGCGGGTGGTTGGAATCTGGGTGAATGTCGAATCGCGCACCTTCGTCGACGTGCCCTCTTATCTCGCCATCTACGCGAACCGCCCGTTCGATCAAATCGCCAAACCGGAGGTGCTGCGGCGGCTCCATATCGGATTCGACAACACGATCCTCCGCCAGCGGATCGGTCCGGACACGGCCGACGTCGTGCGCGGGGACGCCTTCCGCCAAGCATTCTTGCGGCTCAAGGTCGACCGGCGTCTCTACCTGGAATCGCCGAAGGCGGTGACCCTCCTCGCGCCGACGCTGTTCCGCGCTTCGGTTCCGCTGCCGGCAGACGCGTCGGTCGGCAGCTACTCAGTCGACGTCATGCTGTTCGCCGACGGCGCTCTGATTACGCGCACGACCTCGGCTTTCGCGATTCTCAAGGTTGGGTTTGAGCGATTCGTGGTGACGGCCGCCCGCGAATACGGGCTTTTCTACGGGATCGTCACCGTCATGATGGCGCTTGCGACCGGCTGGTTCGCCTCGATCGTGTTCCGGCGGGATTGACGCAAGCGGCGACCATTGGCCGCCACGGCGTCTCCGCATCGGATTCGACAACACGAGCTTGACGAAAAGCTATAAAATATTGGCCACAAAGCCTGCTTGCCGTGAGTTCCCTCTCGCTTTGCGCGTCACTTCGAACAAGAAACTAAATAGTTCGCGCCCTTCTGATCGCAGCATTCATATGCAACGGTCGATGATCGGCTAAGTCCGCTATTCAATCGAGTGCAGATGTCCAGGTTCCGTCCGCATAGTGTGTCCTGGTAGCGGTACAAGCAGCACGCGATGTTCTCGATCTTTGAAATCATAGCCATTCTTCTGACACTCACCGCGTTGTTCGCGTGGATCAATCACGTTGTTCTGCGGCTGCCGAATACGATCGGGCTGCTGTTAATGGCGCTTGCTGCCTCGCTGGTTCTGGTTGGGGTCGAACTGCTGTTACCGCACATTTCGCTATCAGACGACTTGAGCCGGCTGCTAGACGAAGTGCACTTTTCCGAGGCCTTGCTCCAAGGCATGCTCGGCTTCCTGCTCTTTGCCGGCGCCCTGCAGGTCGATCTTGCGCAGCTCCGGGACCGCGGCTGGGTCATCGGCATCATGGCGACCGTCGGCGTGTTCATTTCGACGGCTGTCGTTGCGTGCCTGTTCTGGCTCGCTTCGCAGTGGCTTAATTTCCCGGTTCCCTTTGCCTGGGCGCTTGTCTTCGGTGCGTTGATCAGCCCGACCGACCCAGTGGCGGTACTGACCACGCTCAAGGAAGCCGACGTGAAGGAGTCGGTCGCCACCGATATCGCGGGCGAATCGTTGTTCAATGACGGGGTCGGCGTCGTTCTGTTTACGATCCTGTTAGCGGCGGCGACGCACGGCGGAGAAAGTTCGTTCGGTCCGAGCGAATTCCTGAAGCTATTCTTCTTGGAGGCGGGCGGCGGTGCGTTGCTGGGCTTGGCGACGGGATACATAGCCTACCGCGCAATGCGCCGGATCGACGATTATGCAATCGAGGTTTTGATCTCCATCGCGCTGGTCACCGGAACCTATGCGCTGGCGTCACACCTGCATGTCAGCGGACCGATCTCCGTGGTCGTCGCCGGCGTACTGATCGGCAATCGCGGCGTCAAGCTGGCGATGAGCGACACGACGCAGCGTTATCTGTTAAGTTTCTGGACACTTATCGACGAAATCCTCAACTCGGTGCTGTTCTTGCTCATCGGCCTGGAAGTGCTCGTCCTACAATTTGCGCCAAGCTTTGTGCCCCTTGCTCTAGCGGCTATTCCGATCGGCCTATTCGCTCGGTTGTGTGCTGTCGCGCTGCCGGTGCTGGCGCTCAGCATCCGTACGCATTTCGAACGCGGTGCCATCGTTATTCTGACTTGGGCTGGCGTACGCGGCGGCATCTCGATCGCGCTTGCGCTCTCCATCGGCAATGTGACGTATCGCCCGATCCTGCTCGCTGCTACCTACACTGTCGCGGTGTTCACCATTGTCGCGCAGGGGCTAAGCCTCGGTTGGGCGACAAAGCGGCTCGGCCTCGATAGCAGACCGGCGCAGTCCTGACGGATATGCCCGGCGGCAGCGCCACGAGGGTGCCGTGCGGCCCTTTTTGTAGCGCTTTCCGCCGTCAGGTATGTCACCCGCCGAGGCAGCGGTTCGCCGGCAGCGCATAAATGCTGTGATCGCCGATCAGATGCGCGGTGAACAAGAGCGTGCCGAACACCCTGAGAAAGGCGTGATCGCGAATGTTCAGCCCGCCCGCATAGGCGCCGAAGGCCGGCAGGATCATCCGGTCACCGTCCGCAGCGAAACATCGGCGGATCAGCGTCCGCCCCCGCTGGCTGATCCGCGCCGACGGATGCAGATGGCCGGCGATTTCGCCAATTGCCCGCGCCTCGCTCGGTTCATGGCGAAATTGCAGTTTTCCGCAGGCGACCGCCTGCACGAACTCTCCGCCGACGCCGCGGCTGGGCTCGGGATCGTGGTTGCCCGCAACCCACACCCAATCGCGGTCATGCTGCAGCGATGCGAGGGCGGCGCGATCCTCCTCGTCGAGGCGCGCCCAGCCCCTGCGATCGTGAAAGCTGTCGCCCAGCGCGATGACGATGCGCGGATTGTAGTAAGCGATCACCCAGGCCAGCCGTTCGAGCGTCGAAGCGGTGTCGTAGGGCGGCAGCAGCACGCCATGCGCCGCAAACGCGGAGCCTTTCTCGAGATGCAGGTCGGCAACGGCCAACAATCCTTCGTCCGGCCAGAAAAACGCGCCGGACAGATCGGCAAGCAACTCTGTTCCGTCGACGGTGATCGTGCTGTCGCGCCGCCGGCGCGGTCTGTCCTTTTCGTCCGCAGCGAATGCACACGCCTCAGGTGCGCAAGCGCGCGATGCGTCAAGCGACGACCGCGCCCGCGCGTCCATCAGCGCCGCCCCTCGGAAACCGCCGCGTCGTCATTCCATGGCTTCGCGCACCAACTGCGCCTGCGCTTCAGCGAGCAGCGCATCGGACGCCTCCCCTTCGATAGCTTCCCGCCCGATCTCCAGCATGACCGGCACGGCCAACGGAGAGACCCGGTCGAGCGGTGCGTGGATGATTCGGCCTCGCACCCGTAACAGCAGCAAGCCGAGCCGGCGGATGTCAAGAAGCCCGGTGGCGGCCTCGGCACGGGCGGCGCGCAATAGCACGTGATCGGGCTGGTGGCGGCGGAGCACGTCGTACAGTAGATCGGTCGACACTGTCATTTGTCGCCTGGTCTTCTCTTCGCGTCCCGTGCGCCGCTCGATCAAGCCAGCGACGATCGCGCATTGGCGGAAGGTGCGCTTCATCAGCGCCAATTCGGCGAGCCAAGCTTCGAGATCGTCCCCCAGCATATCTTCCTCGAACAAGGCGGCAAGCGACAGCGCGCGATGGCCGATTGCTTGGGAAAGATCGCGCAGGCCCCAGACGGCGAGCGCATATTCGTTGGCGACGAAGCCGAGCGGACGCAGTCCGGCGCGCTCCAGGCGGCGGGTCAAGAGCATGCCGAGCGTCTGATGGGCCAGCCGCCCTTCGAACGGATAGCAGACGAGATAATGCTTGTCGGCGCGCGGAAAGGTTTCGACCAGGAGCTCGCCTGCCCTCGGCACGCGCGAGCGCACGCGCTGCAGGCCGAGCCACTCGTGCACCTGGTCGGGAAGCTTCCCCCAAGCCTTCGGCTCGGCCAGGAGCTTGCGCACACGCTCGGCGAGATAGGTCGAGAGCGGGAACTTCCCCCCGGCATAGGCCGGCACTTTGGGGTCCTCGGCCGCCGCGCGCGAGACATAGGCCGCGTCCTCGGTCAGCGTTTCATAGCGCAACACCTCGCCGGCGAAGACGAACGTGTCGCCCGGCGCCAGCGTTTCGATGAAATATTCCTCGACCTCGCCGAGCACGCGCCCGCCGCGCCCGATCAGGCCCGCCGGACCCGGTGCGTTCGACCGGGACGCGGATGACCGCACCAGGCGGATCTTGATCATCGCTTCTTCGACAATGGTGCCGACATTGAGCCGGTAACGCTGGGCGACGCGCGGATGGGTGATGCGCCAGCGGCCATCCTTGCCCGGCCTGATCTTGGCGAAGCGCTCATAGGCCTTGAGCGCGTAGCCGCCTGTCGCGACATAATCGACCACGGCGCCGAAGTCTTCGCGCGACAACCCCGCATAAGGCGCAGCCGACAGCACTTCGGCGTAGAGATCGTCGGGACGAAAGGGCGCGCCGCAGGCCGTGCCCAGCACATGTTGGGCGAGTACGTCGAGCGCGCCGGTGCGCAGCGGCGGAGTGTCCTGCGCACTCTCCGCGACCGCATCGATGGCGGCGCAACATTCCAGAACTTCGAACCGGTTGGCCGGCACCAGCACGGCTTGCGACGGCTCGTCGAGCCGGTGGTTGGCGCGGCCGATGCGTTGGGTGAGGCGCGAAGCGCCCTTCGGCGCGCCGACATTGACGACGAGATCGACGTCGCCCCAGTCGATGCCGAGATCGAGGGACGAGGTGCAGACGACCGCACGCAGCCGCCCTTGCGCCATCGCCGCTTCCACCTTGCGGCGTTGGGCGACGTCGAGCGAGCCGTGATGCAGCGCGATCGCAAGCGCATCGTCGTTGATGCGCCACAGCTCCTGAAACAGCATTTCCGCTTGGCTGCGCGTATTGACGAAGACGAGCGTCGTGCGGTGGCGCTTGATCAGCGCGTAGATTTCGCCGAGCGCATGGCGCGCCGAGTGACCCGCCCAAGGCAGATGCTCGGCAGTATCGAGCATGACGACGATGGGCGCAGCCCCGGCTTCCGCGACGATCAGCTCGGCATGCGCCTGCCTGCCGGGCGGCTGCGGCGCGAGATAGCGCCTGAGGTCGTCCGGGTCCGCCACTGTGGCCGACAGTCCGATCGTCGCAAGTTGCGGCGCGATCTGGAACAGGCGGGCAAGCCCGAGCGCAAGCAGGTCGCCGCGCTTCGAGGTGACGAGGGCGTGCAGTTCGTCGAGCACGACGCGGCGCAGCCCGCTGAACAGAAACGGGGCGTCGGCGCTTGCGAGCAGCAGCGCGAGCTGCTCGGGCGTGGTCAACAGTATATCGGGCGGATAACGACGCTGCCGGCTGCGCTTGCTCGCCGGCGTGTCGCCGGTCCGCGTCTCGATGCGGATCGGCAGCGCCATGTCGGCGACCGGCCGTTCGAGGTTGCGCGCGATGTCGACCGCCAGCGCCTTGAGCGGCGAAATGTAGAGGGTGTGGAGACCGCCCTCACGCTGGTGCTTATCCTCTCCCCTTGCGGGAGAGGGTGGTCCCGAGCGGAGCGAGGGACCGGGTGAGGGGTCTTGAGCGATGGAGCTATCGGCCGCCGTATTCGTAACAACACCCCTCACCCGGCTCGTGACCTTCGGTCTCTCGCCACCCTCTCCCGCAAGGGGAGAGGGTACTTTTGAAGTGCGGAGCGTCTCCGTCAGCTCGACCAGCGTGGGCAAAAAGCCCGCAAGGGTCTTGCCGGCGCCGGTGGGCGCGATCAATAGGACCGATCGGCCGGCCTGCGCCGCGGCGAGCAGGTCAAGCTGATGCTGGCGCGGCGTCCATCCGCGCGCTTCGAACCAGCGAGCGAAGGGATCAGGCAGCAGGTTTCGGTCGGCGACGCGGGCGGCTTTCGGCACGAGAGGAATGTAGGGCCAACGGTGCGGCGATCGAAGAGCCCATCACAGAAGGCCCAGCAGAATGAGAAAGATGCCGGCGGCGGCCACGTTCCAGGCCAACGACCGGACGAGGGGCACGCCGAAGGCGTAGAGCGGGAGATAGGCGACGCGCGCCCAGAAATAGAGCTGCGCCCCCCAGAGGGTGAATGCGTTGTGCCGGCCGGCGACCTGGGCGAGGAGCACGGCGGCCGCAAACAGTGGAAACGTCTCGCCGAAATTTCGCAGTGCGCGATCCAAGCGTCCGGGGACGCCAGGGAGCGGCGGCATCGCCTGGTCCCGCGGCCCCGCCGACCAGCGATAGCCGTAGACCCTGCTCTTCGCGTGCGACGCAAGGATGATGTGGACAAAACCGAGCACGATGCTGAAGGCAAGCATCCTCAATTCTGTGGTCATGGCGATGGCGTCTCCCGCAAATTGCCGACGGTCGCGCCCGGCGCAGCCGATCAACGGCGCCCGGCGAGAAACAAAGTCGGCCTTGTTATCGCAAGGCTTTGTTAACCGGACACGCTCTGTTTCCGATTCGTCTCGCCGGACCGGACCAAGAACGCGCTAGGCGGCGCGCCGCCCCGTCAAGTGAGCCGGCAACGCATTTAAGCCCATTTTTGCCGGTTTCCTGCGTGTCAGATTCGTCTGCCAGACTCTAAGCCGCAGGAGCGTGCGCATGATGCCCCTCTCGATCCGCCGCTGGGCGTCGGTCTTTGCAGCCATCACTCTGGCCCTCATAGCGCTTGTCGGCATGGCCTCGTCGGCGTCGGCCGATACCGCCTTCCAGGCCTGGCTGCAATCTTTGTGGCCCGAGGCGGAAACGCTCGGCGTCTCGCGCGCAACCTTCGACGCCGCAACGCGCGGCCTCGAGCCCGACCTGTCGCTGCCCGATCTCGTTATTCCTGGCCGGCCAGAGGCGCCGCCGCGCGGCCAGGCCGAGTTCGTGCAGACCCCCGCCACCTATTTGCGCGAGAGGACGCTCGCGAATCTTGCCGCGCAGGGCCGCAAGCTGTTTGGCCAGCATCGTTCGACGCTTACCCGCATCGAACGCGAGTTCGGCGTACCGCCGCAGGTCGTCCTCGCGATCTGGGGCCGCGAAACGGCGTTCGGCACCTACAAGCTTCCGCACAGCGCGATCCGCGTGCTCGCGACGCAGGGTTTCTACGGCAAGCGCAAGGATTTCTTCCGCAATGAGTTCCTGCTGGCGCTGAAAATGCTTCAAGATGGCGTCAGGCCTGCGGACATGCGCAGCTCGTGGGGCGGCGCCCTGGGCATGACCCAGTTCCTGCCGTCCGAATTCTACAAGCAGGCCGTGGACTTCGACGGCGACGGCCGCCGCGACATCTGGCATTCGGTGCCCGATGCGCTTGCCTCGGCGGGAAAGCAGCTCGCGGACAAAGGCTGGCAGCCCGGCAAGAACTGGGCTTACGAAGTGCACGTCCCCAAAGGCGTCGATTGTACGATCGCCGATCCCGATTACACGCGCACGCTCCGCGAATGGCTGCAGCGCGGTTTCGTCCCGGCCCGCAACCGCAAGATCGACGCGGCCGACCTCGACGAGAAGGCGTCCCTCCTGATGCCTGCCGGCATTTACGGGCCCGCATTTCTCATTCTCAAGAACTACTACGTCATCAAGGACTACAATTTCTCCGACCTTTACGTGCTGTTCGTCGGAAACGTGAGCGATCGCATCGCAGGGGGCGGTCGGTTCGAGAAGCCGTGGGACAAGGTCGTGCAACTTCGCACCAAGCAGCTCGAAGAGATGCAGCAGCGTTTGGCGACGGCCGGCCTCTATCGCGACAAGATCGATGGCAAGGCCGGCATGCGCACCCGGCTGGCGCTCGGCGCGTATCAAAAGGCAAACAACTTGCGTCTCGACTGCTGGCCGACCGCCGACGCGCTCGCCCACATGCGCGCGCGCACGGCGGGCGACTGAGCCAGAACAAAAGCAAAATAACGCAAACGCAAAACGGCCGGCTGAGCCGGCCGTCGCAATTCATGTTTTCAACGTCGGCGCGATCGGCCCGATCAAGGGCAGAAGAAGCGCGGCCGCGAATAGCCGACGAACTCCCCGTATGGGCCATAGAGCGGACGACGCGCCCAATAGCCGCCCGGGCAGGCGGGCGGATAGGGCCCATAATCCACGACCGGCGCATAGGGCGGCGGAGGCGGAGGCGGCGGCGCGCCGGCGATGGCGCCGCCGATGATCGCGCCTGCGGCCAGGCCGCCGAGGATCCCCGCGGCGATGGCGCCGCCGCGCGGGCGCGCAAAGGCGTCAGCCGGTGTAAGCGTGAGCGCAGCGGTCAGCGCCGCCGCGGCGGTAATGGCAGTCAGCGTCTTTGTCATGAGTCCCCCCAAGTCAGACGGCGCAACCGTCGCTCTGCGACTGACCGAAAAATCGGACCTGCAAACGCCTAGCATCGCAGGATGAGTTGCCTGCTTAAAAAGCCGGGCCAATTTGTCGTTAGTTTGACGAATCCGCGCTCGCTCGGCGAAATATTTGCCGATAAGTCATTGCTGAACAGGCGTTAATTTCCGATCGCCGCGCCGCTTCCGCAACCTTATCCCATGCGGATCAGCGTCATGCGGAGATGGCGCGCACGATGCTTGCTCAAACGGAGCGTGCGTCGAGCGCGGCTTTTGCCTCAGCTGTTTGCGCAGCGCGGCGCGGCGTCAGCCGCTCGGCGTGCAGCACTCCGATCGTGAGCACGACCAGCGCGCCGGCCTGATGCAATAGCGCGAGATCGATCGGCACGTGGTGGATCAAGGTGAGCACGCCGAGCCCAATCTGCGCGACCATGGCGAGCGTAAGCGCCGTGGCCCAGCCGAGCGTGCCCTCACCGCGATCCTGCGTTCGCCGCACGTCGAAGAGATGCACGAGCGCCACCAGCAAGAGCACATAGCCGGCCATACGATGGTTGAACTGGACGGTCATCGCGTTTTCGAGAAAATTGATCCAGAACGGGCTCGCAAACAACAAGTCCGCGCTCCGCGGGATGAAGCGATCGTCCATCAACGGCCAGGTATTGTAGATGAGGCCGGCGCGCAGCCCAGCGACGAGCGCGCCGAGAAAGAACTGCACGAGCGTCAGCGCCACAATAACATACGCGCTCGCCCGCAAGCGCACGGGCGCCGCGGCGGCGGTGGTCGCCGGCAGGAGCCGCGCCGCCGTCCAGATGATGGCCGCATAGATGACGCAGGCGAGCGTGAAATGGAAGGCGAGCCGGTCATGCGACACGTGGATGCGATCGGCGAGCCCTGAGGCCACCATCCACCAGCCGACCCCGCCCTGCACCGCGCCCAGGATGAAGATGCTCGCTAACCCGGCGCGCATGCCGGGAGCGATCGCGCCGCGCCACAGAAAATAGAGGAACGGCAACAGGAAAGCGGCGCCGATCAGGCGGCCCAGAATCCGGTGCACCCACTCCCACCAGTAGATGACCTTGAAATCATCGAGGCCCATGCCGCGATTGACGAGTTCGTATTGCGGGATGACCTTGTACTTCTCGAACTCGGCGGCCCATTCGGCCTGCGAGAGCGGCGGCACCATGCCGGTGACCGGCCGCCATTCGACGATCGACAGGCCCAATTCGGTCAGGCGCGTCGCCCCCCCGACCAGGACGGTGACGAATACGAGCGCGGCGACGCACCACAGCCACAGGCGAACCGGTCGGGTAGTATCCGAGGACACGAACAATCCTTTTCGTTGATATGCTTGCACGGCGCAGATGGGACGATATAGAGCATTTTCCGCTGCTTGGGGAACCGGTTTGGGAGCCGAAACGGGTGCGCGGGGTCGCTCGGCGCAAGCCGCCGCCGGCGTCAGAAGCGAATTCCGCTCCGGTGGAATCGGATTTCGCTCTGGTCATCCTTTAGTGGTCGCATTTTCTGCGGCGAACCGGTTCCCACCCCCGGATCAAGTCCGAGGGCATGCTTCGCGGGAAAAGCGCTGGAGAGGAGAACCGACATTGACCATCCGCACCCGCAAGCTGATCGGCACGATCATCCTGTTCGTGCTGCTGGCGTGCTGGGTGATGCTCGGGCTCGCGCTCGCGCCGGTCGCGTTCAGCGCGAACAGCGATCTCGCCGGGGCGGTCTTCTATGTGGTCGCCGGGCTCGGCTGGCTCGTCATCGCCATGCCGCTCGTCAAATGGATGTCCCGGCCCGACCCCGCGCCGCCTGAGGGTGGCCCGCGACAAGCCTCGTGAGTTTGCGACGAAGCCTCACGAGGCGGCCCCCACGAACCGCGTGAGGCGCGCCCCGAGAAGCCTCGCGAGGAACCCCACGAACCCGTGAGGCGAGGCGGCGGTCGTTCGGCTGCGTCCTGCGGCAGCATCCTTGGCCGCGTCCGGTGGCGGTCCCATTTCGCTGCGGCCGGGCGGCGATCCCACGTCGGCGCTCTTGTTGGATTTTCCGTGGGAGCCGGTTCCCTCTGGGCGGGGGAATGCTTATAGTTCGGCCCGTTCGGAGCGTAGCGCAGCCCGGTTAGCGCACCAGTCTGGGGGACTGGGGGTCCCGAGTTCAAATCTCGGCGCTCCGACCATTTCGTTCGTACCCTTGCGGCGGGCGAACGGTCGCCGGTCGGTTCGGCTTTCCACAGGCCTCTTGTACGCAGCATGTAGCGGGATTGAAGGCGTTCGCTGCTACCTGATAACGCCAATCACTCCACAACTTCATTCTCATCGAGGCGTGGGCTCGTCGCAGGTCGTCAGCTCCACCGGATCGGCGTCCTTCGGCAACAGGCTGCCCATCGCGACGCATCTCTTGTCGCGGCAGACCCGCCAGTCCGCCGTGGCGCCCGAGCGGCGGAGCACAACCTTGGGCAAGGGCGGAAGCGACGGGGTCCAGGTCCAGAAGCCATTCCTAAGCACTGCGTCGGGCGGAGGCTCCATTCCGGCGCCAGAGCCTTTGATCCGCGCCGCGACCAGTCGAAGCCCGGCATGGTCGGCGTGCCAATCCTCCTGCCATACAGTGTGCTCGACGGAGTGCGTCCAGGACAGGGTGATATCCGCCGCCATCAGCGGCACTGTTATCCCCCCCGCGAGAAGGCAGAGCATCATGCCCGCGCCACCTCGGCCTTACTCACGCGTCGCCAGTGGACGAGGACGATGAAGGCCGCGAGCGCAAAGCCGATCGGGTCGGTCACCGGGTAAGCGAGGACAAGCGAGAGGGCGGCGACGAGCGCGACCAGTCGTTCCCAGCCGAGCATCGGCCCCCGCAGATAGCCGATCACCGCCGCGCCCCAGAGACCGATGGCGAGGCCGGCCTTGACCACCATGTAGACGACGTCGAGCGCGAAGCCGGCCCCGCCGGCGCCGTTCACGGCCTGGACCATCAGCGCCGGGTCGTAGACCGCCATATAGGGGATCACGAAGCCCGGAAGCGCGATCTTGATCGCTTCGATCGAGATCTTGACCGGCAATTCCCGTGCAATCGGCGCGGCGGCAAAGCAAGCAAGCGCCACCGGCGGCGTCAGGTCGGCCATGATGCCGAAGTAGAAGACGAACATGTGCGATATGATCAGCGGCACACCAAGTTGGAGCAGCGCCGGCGCCGCGAGCGACGAGGTGATGATGTAGTTCGGGATCGTGGGTATCCCCATGCCGAGGATCAGGCTGACGATCATGGTCAGCACCAACGACAGGATCAGCGAGCTCTGGCCGATGGAGACGACGTAGCTGCCGAAAATCGTGCCGATCCCCGTCAGCGTCATTGTGCCGATGACGATGCCGACGGTCGCGCAGGCGAGCCCGACGGGGAGAGCCTGTCGAGCGCCGTCGGCGAGCGCTTGGCGGCAGACGAGGAGCGTCTTCAGCCCGCCGCGAACGAATAGGCTCACGATTGCCATCACGAGGACGAGCGCGAGGACAAGCGTGATGCCGAGCCAGAGCGTAGTGCCGGTGATGATACCGAGACCGACCCAGAAGACGAGCCGGACGGTCTGGTGGACAAGGCCAAGCGCGATCGCGCCGGCGATGATGAGAAGCATGGTCAACGCCAGGCCGACCGACCCAGCGAACAGCGGCGTGTAACCCGCAAACAACAGGTAGACGAGCACGGCGAGCGGCAGAATCAGGTGCCATTTTGCGCGCAACGCCGCCTTCGGGTCCGGCAACTGATCGCGCGCAAGCCCGGATAAGCCCGTTCGGCCAGCCTCGAGGTGCACGGCAAGGAAGGCTGATGCGTAATAGAGAACTGCGGGAATGATCGCCGCTTTGACGATTTCGACATAGGGCACGTCCAGCGTCTCGGCCATGATGAAGGCCACGGCGCCCATAACCGGCGGCATGATCTGCCCGCCCATGCTCGCCGTCGCCTCGACGCCGCCCGCGAAGGCGGCGCGGTAGCCGAAACGTTTCATCAGCGGGATCGTGAATTGTCCCGTCGAGACGACGTTGGCGACGCCCGACCCGGAGATCGTCCCCATCAACGCGGAGGAGAACACCGCGACCTTGGCCGGTCCGCCCCGGGCACCGCCGAATAAGCCCATGGCGACGTCCGTGAAGAGTTGGATCATCCCTGCGCGCTCGAGGAAGGCGCCAAACAGGATGAACAGAAAAATGTAGGTGGAGGACACATAGGTCGGCACGCCATAGATGCCCTCGGTGCCGAAAGCCATGTGCTCGATCACCTGATCGGGCGGATAGCCCCGGGTGTCGAAGGGCGGCGGCAGATACTGGCCGAACAGGCAGTAGGCGAGGAACAGCCCGGAGACGATCACGAGCGCCGGGCCCATGATCCGCCACACGAAGTAGAACAGCAGGCCGATCGCGACGATTCCAACCACGCGATCCGCATCCGTGACCTCGCCCGCCCGCATCACGAGGTCTTCGTAGAACGCCCAGTGATAGACGCCGACGGCGAAGCCTGCCGCCCCGAACAGCCAGGCCAACGCAAAAGTGGCACGGTTTTGCGCCCGGTGATTGGCGAGCAAGCCGCCGGCGACGAGGCAGAGGAAGCCGACATGCAGCGTGCGCACCACCATGCTCGGCAGGCTGCCCGTGAATTTGTCGATGAGGAACGCCACGACGGCGAGCGCCGTCAGCGCGATCACCCCGTTGAGCACGGCGCGGCCACGTACCGCGCTGACGCCGAGCCAGATCGCCCACAGCGCGAGCGCCATCCAAGCGCCGCGAATGGCGGTCAGCCCAAGGAAAAGCGGCCGGTCGAGCGGAATGCCGAAGGCGGTGATGACCTGGAAGGCCGAAAACGCAACGGCGATCCAAAACAGGAGGCGGCCTGACAGGCCGGCGCCGAAGGAGTCCGGCAGGCCGTGCTCGGGATTCTGGAGCTCGGCCTGGCCGGCCATTTCCGGATGGTGATCCGAGGGATCCATGGCAGCCCTGCAACAGCGGTCGCCGTCGCTGACCGGCCGCCCCAGGGGATGGCTGTTCCCTCGGGCGGGGTCAGTGAGCGCCGTGGCTTACTTGATGACGCCCTTCTCCTTCAGGTAACGCTCGGCGCCCGGGTGAAGGGGGACTGGCATGCCTTCCACGGCATTTTCGAGCTTGATCGCTTTGGCAGCAGAATGCGCAGCTTGGAGTGAGGGCAGATTGTCGTAGATCGCCTTGACCATTTGGTAGGCGAGCTCGTCAGAGACGCCGGCGCGAGTCACGAGACTGTTGAGCACTGCGGCTGTTTCGACCGCCTCGGTCTGCCCGTCATAGGTATTGGCGGGAATGATCTTCTTCACGAAGGGCTTGCCGGCCTTTTCGGTTACACTGGCCGGGATCGGGACAACGGTGATCGGCACCGAGGTGGCGAGATCGCGGATCGAGGCGACGCCGAGGCCGGCCGATTGCAACGTCGCGTCGAGCTGGCGGTTCTTGATCAGTTCGACGGATTCGGCGAACGGCAGGTACTCGACCTTGGCGAGATCGTCGTAGCTCAAACCGGCTGCCTTGAAGATCGCACGGGCGTTGACCTCGGTGCCGGACTTCGGGGCGCCGACCGAAACACGCTTGCCCTTGAGGTCCTGCAGAGTCTTGATGCCGGAGTCCTTCGAGGCGACGATCTGGATGTAATTGGGATAGATCGTTGTCAGGCCGCGCAGCTTGTCGAGCTTCTTGGCGAATCCTTTATCCTTGTCTCCTTCCCAAGCAAAAATAAGGGTGTCGTCGAGCGTGAAGGCAAGCTCGCCGCGGCCTTGTTGCAGCAGGTTGAGATTCTCGACGGAGGCCTTGGTCGATTGCACCGACGGACGCGCCCCCTTGATGTCCTTCGTGAAGACGTTGGAGATCGCGACCCCCATCGGATAATAGACGCCGGATGTACCGCCGGTCAGGATGTTGATGAAATCAGCCGCGGTCGCCGGCGAGCCGCTGCCGAGAATGGCGAGCGCGGCGACCGCAATGGCGAGTGCGCGGGGTGACGTGTACCTCATGCTGTGTTTCCTCCTGAGACCTGCGGGTTGGCGCCTTGCGGTTCTTGGCCATGACGCATGGTATGGAGAAGTGATTAGCCTGTCACGCCCTGTTGTTTACGAACCAACGATGAAGGTGAAGCCCTTGGGCAACCGTGTCCGGTCGTCGGCTCCCCCAGGGCTGTCGGGCAGGCTTCGTCACCCGCGGGGCCTGCGCAACCGCTACCTTGCTGGCACCCAATACTCGCGCTCTTGCGGCGCATCGGCTGCGAGCATCGTCCGCCTCAAGATCGGCTTTGCCGGTTTGCTGCTTGGCAAGCGGCGAACTCTGTTTGAACGGATACTTTCGCCTGCTCCACGGTTGATGACCACTGCCACCCTTGTCCGCGGCAGTCATGGTCTTACGAGAACTCCTCGGCGCGCCCCGGCGAACAGTGAACCCGCTTGACGCTCGCCGGTGCAAGCGTCTTCGTTGATCGGCTGGCCGACTGATTCCTGGTTGAGAGATGGATGATCTTGGCCGATGGAAGCAATTGGAAGCAATTGAGACTTCGGAAGCAGACTGTTCGTGACTATTCATGATAAGGCCACGCAGCGAATAGACTGAGGACATGTTTGGCATCTAGCCAAACCGGCCCCTCGCCCCGTGGTGATGGAAAGAAACGACTAAGCCGGCGCGGTCTCTCGTTTTGCCAAAGCGCATCTATCCGCCGGCGGAGGACTAGCGCCTGCATGTGCGCGACGGTGCGGTCGTCCTGCCGCAATTGTTGGTAGGCATGCTAAGGCGCATCAAGAGCCTATTCGATTCATTCTTTGCACAAGGACAGCACATTGGTCGCCTAAAAAGTGTGCAGAAATGCGCGCGGCAAACCGCCGGCGGCAGCGGTGGTCCATGTCCTATAAATTTTCGCAACAACGCCAATATTGATGCCGTCACGTTGATGGCATGCGGATTGCAGCTGCGACGCAACGGGAACCGGCCCGGCCCCATCGTGGGCGTCAAACAAAGGTAGCACGATGCACAAACAGCTCGGAGCGGTCGCGCAGCGGCCGCATGCTCGGCGTTGGCTTGCCGCCGCCGTCGTAAGTTTCGCAATCGGCTTCGCGGCGACAAGTTCCGCGACGGCTCAGGAGACCATCAAGGTCGGCATTCTTCATTCGCTCTCGGGCACCATGGCGATCAGCGAGACAACGTTGAAAGACGTGATGCTCATGTTGATCGATGAGCAGAACAAGAAAGGCGGTGTCCTCGGCAAGAAGCTCGAAGCCGTGGTCGTCGACCCCGCGTCGAATTGGCCGCTGTTCGCCGAGAAGGCGCGCGAGCTGATCTCCAAGGACAAGGTGGCGGTCGTGTTCGGCTGCTGGACGTCGGTGTCGCGCAAATCCGTGCTGCCGGTGTTCAAAGAACTCGACTCGATCCTGTTCTACCCGGTGCAATACGAAGGCGAGGAGAGCGAGCGCAACGTGTTTTACACGGGCGCCGCGCCGAACCAGCAGGCGATCCCCGCCGTCGACTACCTCATGAGCAAGGACGGCGGCGAAGTGAAGCGCTGGGTGCTGGAAGGCACCGATTACGTCTATCCGCGCACGACCAATAAAATCCTCGAGGCCTATCTCAAGCAGAAGGGCGTCAAGGATGAAGACATCTTGATCAACTACACGCCGTTCGGCTTCTCCGACTGGCAGACCGAGGTCTCCAGGATCAAGAAGTTCGGCTCGGAGGGTAAGAAGACGGCGGTGGTGTCCACGATCAACGGCGACGCCAACGTGCCGTTCTACAAGGAGCTCGGCAACCAGGGCGTCAAGGCGACCGACATTCCCGTGGTCGCCTTCTCGGTGGGCGAGGAAGAACTCGCCGGGCTCGACACCAAGCCGCTCGTCGGCCACCTCGCAGCATGGAACTACTTCCAATCGATCAAGGCGCCGGTGAACGCCAAGTTCATCAAGGGCTGGCATGAGTTCATCAAGAACCCGAAGCGCACCACCAACGATCCGATGGAGGCGCATTTCATCGGCTTCAACATGTGGGTGAAAGCGGTCGAGAAGGCGAAGTCGACCGATCCCGACAAGGTCATCGCGGCGCTGCCCGGCATCGAGGCGCCGAACCTGACCGGCGGGACCTCGAAAATGCTCGCGAACCATCACATCACGAAGCCGGTCTATATCGGCGAAATCCGCGGCGACGGCCAGTTCGATGTCGTGTGGAAAACGAAGAATCTGGTGCCCGGCGACGCTTGGTCCGATTACCTTCCCGGCTCGAAGGATCTCGAGGCCGACTGGGTCAAGCTCAAATGCGGCAACTACAATACCGTCACCAAGAAGTGCGGGGGATAAGGAGGCTTAAAGTCGTTCGACTGACGACCATAGAAGCGAGGCGGCACTCGTCGCCGCCTTTCTTCCATTGCGTGTTCTTTCATTGCGTGTTGCAGCGCCGGGAATATTCGAGATGCGTGAAGTTTGCGGGCGCCTGATCGCGCTCACGCTCGTCCTCGGTTTGCTCGTTCTCGGCGCGGCGGCGGCGCGGGCCGGCTCTTACGAAGACGCGCTCACAGGCTTCACCACGGACTCTTTCAGCGACACCGCCGATGCGGTCGGGGCGGTGGCCGCGACCGGCAGCCCGCGCGCGGCGCCGCTGCTCGAAGCCCTGCGCGAGTCGCGCCTCGTGTTCAGCGCAAAGGACCACAAGGTCTTCATCAAGACGGGCGACGGCGAGTTGCTCGATGCGGCCACCACGAACCCGGTCTCCGGCACGCCTCCCGACGACCTCGAAACGGTGAGGATCAACAACCGGCTGCGCAATCTCATCGATGCGGCCTTGGGAAGCCTCACGCTGATGGTGCCCGATCCGAACCGCCGGTTCGATGCGGCGCAGGCAGTGTTCAAGTCGCGCAATGCGGACTCCTTGCCGGCGCTCGACAAGGCGCTCGCCGCCGAAACAGACCCGCAGGTCAAGAAGGCGATGCAGCAGGCCCGCGCCGCGATCATCCTGAATTCAAGCGATGCAAGCGAAGCCGACAAGATCGCCGCGATTGCTGTTGCGCGCGAACGCGGCGATCAGGACGCGCTCGCCTTGCTGCAAGGCTTGCCGGCGAATGTGCCGATGGAGGTGCACAGGGCCGCGCGCGCCGCGAGCGAACGGATTCAGAACAATCTCGCGCTCTGGAACGCGGCGCAGAATGCGTGGTACGGCCTTTCGCTCGGCTCGGTGTTGCTGCTCGCCGCCATCGGCCTTGCCATCACCTTCGGCGTGATGGGCGTGATCAACATGGCGCATGGCGAGATGGTGATGCTCGGCGCCTACACCACCTTCGTCGTGCAGGAAGTCATCCGCCAGAATTATCCCGGCCTGTTCGACTATTCGCTCGCTGCCGCGATTCCGCTGGCCTTCGTCGTCTCCGGCGCAGTCGGCATTCTGATCGAGCGAACGGTGATCCAATTCCTCTACGGCCGGCCGCTGGAAACGCTGCTCGCCACGTGGGGCCTGTCGCTGATCTTGCAGCAGGCCGTGCGCTCCACCTTCGGTCCGACCAACAAGGAGGTCGGTAATCCCTCCTGGATGAGCGGCGCCTTCGACCTCGGCGGCATCACCATCACCTATAACCGGCTATGGATCATCTGCTTCACGCTCGTCGTGTTCGCAGCCCTGCTCGCCATGCTGCGCTTTACGCGGCTGGGCCTCGAAATGCGCGCGGTGACGCAGAACCGCACGATGGCGGCGGCGATGGGCATTCGCACCGCGCGCATCGACGCGCTCACCTTCGGCCTCGGCTCCGGCACTGCTGGTATCGCCGGCGTTGCGCTGTCACAGATCGACAATGTCAGTCCCAATCTTGGTCAGGGCTACATCATCGACAGCTTCATGGTGGTGGTGTTCGGCGGCGTCGGGAACCTATGGGGCACGTTGGTCGGCGCCTTCACACTCGGTATCGCCAACAAGTTCCTCGAGCCTTACGCCGGCGCCGTGCTCGCCAAGATCGCGATCCTCGTGCTGATCATCTTGTTCATCCAGAAGCGCCCGCGCGGCATGTTCGCGCTCAAAGGCCGGGCGGTGGAAGCATGACCGCTTTTCCGCTCACGCGCCTCGTCGATCGCGCCGCGCTCGTCTTTCTCGTCCTGCTCGGCGCGTTCGCTATCGCTGTTCCCGCGCTCAACCTGCTGATCCCGCCGGGCTCGGGTCTGCACGTCCCGACCTATCTCGTCGCGTTGTTCGGCAAATATGTCTGCTACGCCATGCTGGCGCTCTCGATCGACCTAATCTGGGGCTATGCCGGCATTCTCTCGCTCGGCCACGGCGCATTCTTCGCGCTCGGCGGCTACGCCATGGGCATGTATCTGATGCGCCAGATCGGCACCCGCGGCGTCTATGCCGACCCGATCCTGCCCGACTTCATGGTGTTCCTGAACTGGAAGGAGCTGCCGTACTACTGGTACGGCTTCGACTGGTTTCCCTATGCGGCGCTGATGGTGTTGCTGGTGCCGGGGCTGCTCGCGTTCGTGTTCGGCTGGTTCGCGTTCCGCAGCCGGGTCAGCGGCGTGTATTTCTCGATTATCACCCAGGCGATGACGTTCGCGCTGATGCTCGCCTTCTTCCGCAACAATTTCGGTTTCGGCGGCAACAACGGGCTCACCGACTTCAAGGACATCCTCGGCTTCAACGTGCAGGCGGACGCAACCCGTAACGCGCTGCTGGTGATTTCCTGCGTTGCGCTCGCGGCCATGTTCCTCGTCTGCCGCGCCATCGTCACCTCCAAATTCGGCAAGGTGCTAGTGGCGATCCGCGACGCGGAGGCGCGCACGCGATTTCTCGGCTATCGCGTGGAGGCCTACAAGCTGTTCGTGTTCACGCTGTCCGCCTGCATGGCCGGGATTGCGGGCGCGCTCTATGTGCCCCAGGTCGGCATCATCAATCCGAGCGAGTTCGCGCCGGCCAATTCCATCGAAGCCGTGATCTGGGTCGCCGTGGGCGGACGCGGCACGCTGGTGGGCGCAGCGCTCGGCGCGGTGCTCGTCAATTATACCAAGACCTATTTCACCTCCGGCGTGCTCGCACCCTACTGGCTGTTCGTGCTCGGCGGCCTGTTCGTCGGCGTGACGCTGTTCCTGCCGAAGGGCATCATCGGCGCCTTTGCGCATTGGCGCGACCGCGGTCGCGATGCAAAAGTGCGGCAGTCGCCGGAGACGCCACAAGCCACGCAAGCGGTAGCGCCGCACGCGGCGGAGTAAACGCATGCTCGAGCCGCATACCACCTCCGCGCTGCTTTATCTCGACGGCATCACCGTCTCGTTCGACGGGTTCAAGGCCCTCAGCAATCTCTCGCTGGTGATCGAACCGGGCGAGATGCGCGCCGTGATCGGGCCGAACGGCGCCGGCAAGACCACCATGATGGACGTGGTCACCGGCAAAACCCGGCCGGACTCGGGCGAGGTGTTTTTCGAGCAGGGCACCTACGATCTTTCCAAGCTCGACGAGACGGAAATTGCCGAGCTCGGCATCGGCCGCAAGTTCCAAAAGCCGACGGTGTTCGACATGCACACGGTCGAGGACAACCTGCTCCTCGCGCTCAAAGACAACCGGCGCGTGCGTGCGACATTGCTGTGGCGGTCCTCGCCCGCGCAACAAGGGCGCATCGACGAGATTCTCGACACCATTCGCCTAAAAAACCTGCGCGACCGCGTCGCGGGCAGCCTCTCGCATGGGCAGAAGCAGTGGCTCGAAATCGGCATGCTGCTCGCGCAGGAGCCGAAGCTGTTGCTTGTCGACGAACCGGTCGCCGGCATGACCGACGCCGAGACGCGGCAGACCGCCGAACTGCTCAAGGAGATCAATCGCGACCGCACGGTGATCGTGGTCGAGCATGATATGGCCTTCGTGCGCGATCTCGGCGTGCACGTCACCTGTCTGCACGAAGGCTCGGTGCTGGCGGAAGGCTCGATCGATCAGGTCTCGCAGAATGAACGGGTGGTCGAGGTGTATCTTGGGCGCTGACGTTGTTTAAGTTCTCATCCTTCGAGACGCGAGCTTTGCTCGCTCCTCAGGATGAGGATCGGGGATGATTGAGTTTACCTCATCCTGAGGAGGCCCGAAGGGCCGTCTCGAAGGATGAGGTTACGGAAGCTATGCAACAATGCTCGAAGTCAACTCCATCGATCTGCACTACGGCGCGGCGCAGGCGCTTCGCGAGGTCTCGCTGACCGCCGAGCCGGGCAAAGTGACTTGCGTGCTCGGCCGCAATGGCGTCGGCAAGACCAGCCTGCTGCGCGCCGTGATGGGCGAGCATCCGGTGAGCGCCGGATCGATCGCCTTTGATGGCTCCGATATCACCAGGCTTTCGACCGTCGAGCGCGTCCGCCGGCACATCGCCTACGTCCCGCAAGGGCGCGAGATCTTTCCGCTGCTGACGGTAGAGGAGAATCTAGAAACAGGCTTCGCCCCATTGCGGCGCGATCAGCGCAAAGTCCCAGCCGATGTGTTCACGCTGTTTCCGGTGCTGCGCACCATGCTGAGGCGGCGCGGAGGCGACTTGTCGGGTGGTCAGCAGCAACAGCTGGCGATCGGCCGCGCGCTGGTGATGCGGCCGCGGTTGTTGCTGCTTGACGAGCCAACGGAAGGCATCCAACCTTCGATTATCAAGGACATTGGCCGCGCCATCTCCTATCTGCGCTCGCTGAAGGACATGGCGATCATCTTGGTGGAGCAGTATCTCGATTTTGCGCAGGAGCTTGGCGATCATCTGGTGGTGATGGATCGCGGGTCCATCATTTATTCGTGCGACAGGGAGAATATGGACGAGGCCGCGCTGAAACGCGCACTGGCGATTTGATTTCGATGGGCAAAACTTCGTCTTCCGAGGGATACCTGCCGTCGAACACCGCGCGGAGCGCTATTTTCGCCGCGAACCGCGCGACGGGCCACATTGCGCTTGGCGTCGACGCTGTCGACGGACGCACCCGCCGCGCGCGCGTGCATGAAGAAGGTTCGCTGCGGGTGAGGTTTCCGCGCAGCGCTGCCGAAGCGCTGGAGGCGGTGATCGTCAATACGGCCGGCGGCATGACCGGTGGCGACCGCTTTTCGATCGACTTGTCGGTCGCACCGGGAGCAAACCTGATCGCCTGCACCGCGGCGGCGGAAAAGATTTACCGCTCGACCGGCGCCGACGCCGAAATGACGGTCACGCTCGCGGTTGGCGACGACGCGCATCTTTCCTGGTTGCCGCAGGAAACCATCTTGTTCGACCGCTCGCGCCTCAAGCGCAGCATCGATATCGAACTCGCCGCCGGCGGTTCGCTGATCATGGCGGAGGCGGTGGTGTTCGGCCGCACCGCCATGGGCGAGACGATGAATGAGGGCTGTTTCACCGACCGCTGGCGCGTGCGTCGGGCCGGAAAACTTGTCTTCGCCGACAGCGTGCGGCTTGACGGCCGTATTGCGGAGACGCTCGACCGGCCGGCGGTCGCCGCGGGAGCGAATGCCATTGCGACGGCGCTGATCGCTCCGTGTCACGACGGAGCGGTCGATGCAGTGCGGGCGCTCGAGGAACGATTCGCCGGCGAGGTCGGCGTTTCGGCCTGGAACGGCGTCGCGCTCGTGCGTTTCTGTGCGCGCGACGGCGCCGCGCTGCGCCACGATCTGATCGCTGTATTGGCGGCGCTTAACGCAAAACTGCCGCGACTCTGGCTGCAGTGAGGACATATGAACCTAACGCCACGGGAAAAGGACAAGTTGCTCGTCGCCATGGCTGCGATAGTGGCGCGGCGACGGCTCGAACGCGGGGTCAAACTCAATCACCCAGAAGCGGTGGCGCTGATCTCCGACTTTGTTCTGGAGGGGGCGCGCGACGGCAAGACGGTCGCCGAACTGATGCGCGACGGCGCGCATGTACTTACCCGAGACCAAGTGATGGACGGGATTCCCGAGATGATTCACGATATCCAGGTGGAGGGCACGTTTCCCGACGGCACCAAGCTCGTCACCATCCACGATCCGATCAGGTGAGCGTCGGGGGTGCGCGGGTGGCCTCATGGTTCGAGACGCGCCTTTGGCGCTCCTCACCATGAGGGTCAAGGTTCTTGGGCGAGGGACGGAGGTGCGCCTCGTCCTGAGGAGCCCGCGAAGCGGGCGTCTCGAAGGACGAGGCTCTCGACAAGGAGCGGAGCATGATCCCCGGCGAATTCTTCATCAAGGACGGCGAGATCGAGCTGAATGTCGGCCGCGAGACCGTGCGCCTCACCGTGTCCAATGCCGGCGATCGGCCGATCCAGGTCGGCTCGCACTATCATTTTTTTGAGACCAACCCGGCGCTCAAGTTCGACCGTGACAAGGCGCGCGGCATGCGGCTCGATATTCCGGCGGGAACGGCGGTGCGGTTCGAGCCAGGGCAGACCCGCGAGGTAACGCTAGTCGCGCTCGCCGGCAATCGCACTGTCTACGGATTCCGCCAGGCGGTTATGGGGAAGCTGTAGTCCGGCATCGCTGGAGTCGGCAGCGCGTAGTGAAAGCGGAAACAGAGCAATGACAAGCAAACACTATACGGGCGGATGCCAATGCGGCGCGGTGCGTTACGAAGTGACGGCCGATCTCGACAACACCGTCTCCTGCAATTGCTCACGCTGCGCCCGGCTTGGCGCTATTCTCGCCTTTGCGCCTGCGCAGTCTTTCAAGCTCTTGTCCGGCGAGCACGCGCAAACCGAGTATCGCTTCAACAAGAAAGTCATCGAGCATTTGTTCTGCTCGACCTGCGGCATCCAATCGTTCGCGCGCGGCGCCATGCCGGACGGCACGCCGATGGTCGCCGTCAATGTCCGCTGCCTGGATGGCGTCGATCCGGCAACGCTCTCGCCACGAGCGGTCGACGGCCGCAGTTACTGACCGGACGAGGACGCCGATGGCCATCAAAATCTCACGCGCCGTCTATGCCGAGATGTTCGGACCGACCGTCGGCGACCGCGTGCGGCTCGCCGACACCGATCTCATCATCGAGGTCGAGAAGGATTTCACCCACCATGGCGAGGAGGTGAAGTTCGGCGGCGGCAAGGTGATCCGCGACGGCATGGGGAAGTCGCAATTGACCAACGCGCAGGGCGTGGTCGACACCGTCATCACCAATGCGTTGATCGTCGATCACTGGGGCGTGGTCAAAGCCGATGTCGGCCTCAAGGACGGCCGCATCGCCGGCATCGGCAAGGCCGGCAATCCCGACATCCAGCCCGACATCACCATCGTGATCGGCCCCGGCACCGAGGCCATCGCCGGCGAGGGGAAGATCCTCACCGCTGGCGGGTTCGACAGCCATATCCATTTCATCTGCCCGCAGCAGATCGATGACGCGCTGATGAGCGGCATCACCACGATGCTGGGCGGCGGCACCGGCCCGGCGGCGGGCACCAACGCCACCACCTGCACGCCCGGCCCCTGGCACATCGGCCGCATGATCCAGGCCGCGGATGCATTTCCGGTCAATCTCGGCTTTGCCGGCAAAGGCAATGCGTCGCTGCCTTCGGCGCTAGAGGAGATGGTGAAGGGCGGGGCATGCGCGCTGAAGCTGCATGAGGATTGGGGCACCACGCCGGCCGCAATCGACTGCTGCCTCTCGGTCGCCGATGACTACGACGTGCAGGTGATGATCCACACCGATACGCTCAACGAGTCGGGCTTCGTCGAGGATACGATCGCGGCGTTCAAGGGCCGCACCATTCACGCCTTCCACACCGAAGGCGCCGGCGGCGGACATGCGCCGGATATCATCAAGCTTGCGGGCCTCAAAAACGTGCTGCCATCATCGACCAACCCGACGCGGCCGTTCACCCGCAACACCATCGACGAACATCTCGACATGCTGATGGTGTGTCACCATCTCGATCCCTTGATTGCGGAAGACCTGGCATTTGCCGAAAGCCGCATCCGCAAGGAGACGATCGCCGCCGAGGATATCCTGCACGACATCGGCGCGCTTTCGATGATGTCGTCGGACTCCCAAGCCATGGGTCGCGTCGGCGAGGTGATCATCCGCACCTGGCAGACCGCCGATAAGATGAAGAAACAGCGTGGCCGCCTGAAAGAGGAGACTGGCGACAACGACAATCTTCGCGTCCGGCGCTACATCGCGAAATACACGATCAATCCAGCGATTGCGCATGGGGTGTCCAAGCATATCGGCTCGGTGGAGGTCGGGAAGCTCGCTGACTTGGTGCTGTGGCACCCGGCCTTTTTCGGGGTGAAGCCCGAGATCATCATCAAGGGCGGTTCGATCATCGCGGCGCAGATGGGCGACCCCAATGCCTCGATCCCGACGCCGCAGCCCGTGCACTACCGGCCGATGTTCGGCGCCTTCGGCAAGGCGCTCACCGCCTCGTCGCTCGTGTTCGTCTCCCAGGCGGCGCTCGACGCCGGCTTGCGCGAAACACTGGGGGTCGAGAAGGAACTGGTCGCGGTTTCGCATACGCGCGAACTCTCGAAGAGCGACATGGTGCTGAATGGCGCGACGCCGGTAATCACCGTCGATCCGGAGACCTACGAGGCGACCGCAGACGGCGAGCTGTTGACCTGCGAACCGGCCGAGGTGCTGCCGATAGCGCAGCGATATTTTTTGTTTTGATGCGCGGCGCGAGGACCTGATGATCGCTTCCGATCGGAAGTTGGCGTCACCCATCGATAATCTCGGCAAACCATCCTCCCCCGCGAAGCGGGGGAGGGGAACCGCCCGTAGGGCGGTGGAGGGGGGAGCCAAGTTTCAGCTTCTAGCTTACCCCCTCCACCATGCTGCGCATGGTCCCCCTCCCCCGCTTCGCGGGGGAGGATGGGTTTGCGTCAAACGCGTCTTTCATCCTGGCAAGGCCGTCAGGGAAACTGGCCGGTATTGCGCAAGAATACCGAATCGATCAATCGGCAGGCGTATCTCGTGAAACGAGCGAGCCAAATCAAAAAAGCCGGTGAGTGGGATAGCACGTGCGCATCCGATGCCGTTGTCCTCGACGCTGGCGAACGTCATCGTAGGCGCATCGTACTGACCGGCGAGAAGGGCACCCGCTTCCTGCTCGATCTGCCCAAAGCTGTCAGCCTGCAGAATGGCGACGGCCTTGTGCTCGACGATGGCACCATCGTGCGTGTCGAGGGAAAACCGGAGCCGCTGATCGAAATCTCCGCGCCCGACGCGCCCAGCGCTCGCGCGTCTCGTCCTGGCATCTCGGCAACCGGCATACGGAGATGCAGATCGTCGGAGAGAAACTGCGCATCCGCCGCGATCACGTGCTAGAGGAAATGCTGAACAATCTCGGCGCCACGCTTCATCCTGTCGACGCGGTGTTCGAGCCCGAGCGCGGCGCTTATGGGCATGACCATTCGCATGACCATGGACATTCACACGGCCATGGGCACGACCACGACCATTGCTAGCACCGGCAGCGCTCCCGGTGATGCTTCACCTCTCACCGCGGGCAGTGAAAGGGAGGCGACGGTAGTTTCATCCTCGAACGTCGACGCCCTCGCCCTCTATAAGCTGATGGCCTGGTTCTCGCCGTCCTATCCGATCGGCGCATTCTCCTACTCGAGCGGGATCGAATGGGCGGTCGAAGCGGGCGACATCAGCGACGCCGACACCTTGCTTGACTGGCTCAAGGTGATGATAAGCGACGGCGCGGGGTTTTGTGACGGCGTTTTCTTTTCGCATGCGTGGCGCGCCTGCACGACTTCCAACGATGACGCCCTTCGCATGGTCATCGAGCTTGCCGCCGCGCTGACGCCGTCGCGCGAGCGATTTCTGGAGACAACGGCGCAAGGCCGCGCCTTCCTCGATGCGACCCGCGCCGCTTGGCCATGCGCGACCCTCGATCGCTGTGCGGCAATGGGCGAGGACGCGCTTGCCTATCCGGTCGTCGCTGGCGCCGCCGCAGCGGGTCACGACATTCCGCTACTGAACCGGCCTTGCCGGCCTACCTTCAGGCGCTGGCGGCAAACTGGGTATCGGCCGGCCTGCGCCTTATTCCGCTGGGCCAGACCGACGGCCAGCGCGTGATCGCAGCGCTTGAGCCGATCGTCGCAGCGACCGCCGAACGGGCCCTTGCGGCGGCGCTCGACGATGTCGGCAGCGCCGCCTTTCGTGTTGATCTCGCGTCGATGCGGCACGAAACGCAATACACGCGCTTGTTTCGGAGCTGATGAATGCTATTTCGCGGGCGTCGCAAAGCAGAAGGCTCGTCGCAATGAGAAGCAACCACGGTCCGCTGCGCGTCGGCGTCGGAGGGCCGGTCGGCTCCGGCAAGACGGCGCTGGTCGATGCGCTTTGCAAGCGCATGCGCGATCGCTATGACATCGCCGCGATCACGAACGACATCTACACCAAGTGGGACGCCGAATATCTCGTGCGGTCGGGCGCGCTCGCGCCGGAACGCATCATGGGCGTGGAGACCGGCGGCTGCCCGCACACGGCGATCCGCGAGGACGCGTCGGCCAATCTTGCGGCGGTCGCAGATATGCGCCGGCGGTTTCCCGATCTCGATCTCGTTCTCATCGAATCCGGCGGCGACAATCTCGCCGCGACCTTTTCGCCCGAACTCGCGGATCTGACGATCTATGTCATCGATGTCGCCGCCGGCGACAAGATTCCGTCAAAGGGAGGTCCCGGCATCACCCGATCCGACCTCCTTGTCATCAACAAGATCGATCTTGCGCCTTATGTCGGGGCTTCGCTCGAAGTCATGGAACGCGACGCCAGACGCATGCGGGGGCCGCGCCCATTCGTCATGACCAATCTGCGCGAAGGCCAAGGCCTCGACGATGTCGCGCGGTTCATTGTGGACAAAGGCGCGCTCGATACTTGAGAAGCCCTCGGGGCGGTCGCCGTCATCCCAGAGCCAGCACCTTCGTCACCGGCACATCCTGACCACGACGATATCACCCAGTTGGATGATCCAGTCGCGCTGGCGCGGGTCTGCCGGTGGATGATCACCGTGGATCAACTTGAGCGAATTCCGTTCCAATGGAATTGGAATTCGCTCAAGTTATCTTTTAGTGGTCGCATTTTCTGCGGCGAACCGGTTCCCACTTCGCCGGAAATACTCTAGAGCACGGACCCGCTGACAAGCGGTTAGCGCAGAAGTATGGCGCAGGCGGTTTTCGTCTGTGAACTAGCTCATACCCGCTAAACGATGTCGGCTGATAGTGATTTCTCTTCAGACAAGCATAGTGTTCCGAAGCGACACTCTCGTTCCCGACGCCAACGCTAAATTCCGCCCAGGAGGCAAACGATGCGCGTCTACGAAGCAATTGTCCGTGGACTCGAGGGCATCGGTGTCGAGGCCGCATTTGGCGGCGCTGGCGAGAATGCCGCCGGGATGATGGTTGCGCTCAAGCATTCCAATAAAATCCGGGGGATCATCACACGTCACGAGCAGGCGGCTTCGTTCATGGCCTGCGGCTATGCGATGTTCACCAACAAGTTGGGCGTCTGCTGGGCGACCGCCGGACCGGGCGCGTTTAATCTGTTCTCGGGCCTCGCCGTCGCGATGTCCGACAGCTATCCGATGCTTGCGATCACCGGATATGCATCGCTCGATTGGCGCGGAAAGGGTTCGCTCAACGAGACATCCGGTCTCAACCGCACGCCCAATTCACAAGCCATGTTCGAAGCGACAACGAAGAAAAGCTGGCTGCTGACCGACATCAACGACACGATCGACGTGCTCGAAGAGGCGGTGAACCTCGCCTTCGACGGGCGTCCCGGACCCGTCCATATACACGTGCCCGAGAACCTGACCCATCGTGGCGTTGAGGTGCACAATTACCGGGAATTGCGAATTGCCGTGAAACCCGTGTTGCCCGATCCCGCCCGCGTAACGGCGGCCGCCGATCTAATGGCCGATGCCTTTGCCAAGGGCAAGAAGGTGATCGCTCTCGTTGGATTCGGCGCCATCCGCAGCGGAGCGGGGCCGCAAATCCGTGCCTTCATCGAGCGTTTTCAGATCCCGCTTATCACCACCCTGGACGGCAAGGGTATCGTCGGCGAAAATCACCCCCTCGCTATCGGCGTGTTCTGCGACAGCGGCCATGCCAGTACGTGGAAAGCGTTCCTGGATGCGGATGTCGTGCTCGCCATCGGCAATTCGCTTAACCAGCATGCCACCTTCGGCTATCGCGACGACCTCTTCAACGGCAAGAAGCTCATCCACGTCAACATCTCCGAAATGGAGATCGACAAAGTCTACAAGGCCGATGCCGCCATCGTCGCGGATGCCAAGCCTGCGGTCGAAGCGCTTCACGCCGCCCTTGAGCCGAAGGTAAAGGAGCGGCCGCCGGCCAAAGTCGACGGACGCGACTATGAGGCTCGCCGCATTCCGCACATCGTCGGCGATATTCATCCCGGCCAGTTGGCGCAGGCGATCGGCCGCATGCTGCCCCCCGGCGGAATCGTGCTTGCCGATGCTGGAGCTCATCTTGCTTGGATGGGCTACTACATCGAACTCGAAGAGGGCCAGAATTTCCGCAAGCCCGGCGGCTTTGGCCCGATGGCGGGCCACGTCAATGGCGCAATCGGGCTGAAGCTCGCCCATCCTGACCGCGCGGTCGTTGTCGGGTGCGGCGACGGCTGCTACAATCTCTCTGGATTCGAGCTGATGACGGCGGTCGAACACAATATCCCGATCGTCTGGATCATCTTCAACGACGGTGAGTTTAAGCTGATCAAGGCCTATCAGCTCATGGCCTATGGCAAGTCCGGCCTGGTCGAATTTCAGAACCCCGATTACGCCGCTTACGCGCGGGCCTGCGGCGCGTCCGGCTACCGGGTGGAGACTCTCGAGGAATTCGAGGCCGCCTTTGCCGAGGCGCTGGTGCGAAATCGACCTGCCCTCATCGACGCCAAGATCACCCGCTGGGCAATCCCCAATTACAGCTCATCGCCGCAGGGTCGGCTCGCCGGGATATTCGAGGCGATTGAGCAGCGTTTGCGCGGTCACTGAAACGCCGCCCAATCCGCGGCAAGGATGGACGCGATGCAGGAATGGCGTGAACACTACTCCGGCGGCAGCGCGGAAGCCGAGTATCGCGAGTTCCAAAAGCTCGCGCAGGACATCATGCTGGCGCAGCTCAAGTCGCGAACAGCCGCGAAGCTGCAAAGAATTGATCGCGCTTTCCATGCCAAGGCAACGCTGGCGCTTGATGGCGCCGAGTTGCGTTTCCTCGATACGCTGCCCCCCGACCTGATCGCTGGTCATATACGGCCTGGCGCTTCATACGCCGCCATCGTGCGGTTTTCCAATGCCGCAAGCGTTGGAACGGATGACAATAAGCCTGATCTGCGCGGCCTCGCGATCCGTTACACTGTTTCTGAAAACGAACACCACGACTTGCTCGCGACCAATTTCCCCGTTTCCCATGCCCGCGATGCGCATCAGTTTGTCGCCTTCGCAGTAGCGGTTGCCGGGGGACGGCTGTCGCGGGTCTGGGGGCTTTTCACGCTGCTTTTTACACTGGGCCCCTCCGAAACAATTCGCATGCTGCGCAACATTGCAGCCGGACGCCAACACCAGCCCACGAGCGTTGCCCTCGAATCCTATTGGAGCCGCGGCGCCATCCGCTGGGGCGACATACTTGCGGTCCGCTATCTTCTCCGTCCGGAGCCTGGGGCAAAGCCGGCGCCGGTTCCAACCGGCCGCGACTCTGAATATCTCTCACACGAAGCCGCAAGCCGCTTGGCTGAAGGCCCAATCCGGCTCGAACTCTGCATCCAGCGCTTCATCGACGAAAAGACGACGCCCATCGAGGACACGTCGGTTGAGTGGCTCGCTCGGGCGACGCCGCCGGTGCCCGTCGCCATCCTGACAATCCCCAAGCAGGACGTAAGTCTCGCCACAACGCGAGCGCGGTGGCGCGAGATCGAGGAGATGGCCTTCAATCCTTGGAATACGACGGACGAGTTTCGCCCGCTCGGCAATCTCAACCGCGCCCGCAAAGCCGCTTATGGCGCGAGCGCCGCGCACCGACGCGGTTGGAGTTTCAAAGAGAAGGTCCCCCTTCGCAACCGGATCCTTGGCGCTGGGGCGCACGGCCTCTTTAAAGCTGTCAACCGCTTGGTCGAATGGCACAGATTGCCGCTGCGCACGAGCCTGCTCAATCTCGATGTATTGCGCAGTGAATTGCGCAAGGAAAATCTCATTGACACGGAACCGCACGAAGCGCCGCCCCAAGCGCGTAACGTGCCGCCGCCGCCGCTTGAGGAAATGCGCACCACGCGCAGCTTCGACGGAAGCTATAACGACCTTTCGGCGCCGAAGATGGGTGCGGTCGGCTCGGCGTTCGGACACAATCTCAAGCCCGATTTCTCCCAGGATGTCGAAGAGCCGAACCCGATTACGGTCAGCCGCGAACTTCTGCATCGCAACGTTTTCCTGCCAGCACGCTCGCTCAATCTCCTTGCGGCGGCGTGGATCCAGTTCCAGGTGCACGACTGGGTCGTCCACGCCCGCTATCCGCTCGGCGAAAAGGATGTGAAGGTCCCCCTGCCCAAGGGAGTCGATGCTTGGCTGAATGTCGTGAACGGCCAGCCGGAAGGCGTCATGCGGATCGCCGGCAACAAGTCCCTCGATAGCGATGACCCGCGGCTCTTTGCCAACGAGGTTTCCCATTGGTGGGACGGTTCGGAGGTCTATGGTGCGAACTCCAAGGCGGCACGCGCTCTTCGCGAGGGTCCGAAGATTTTTCTTCCCGACGGCTATCTGCCGGAGGACGTCAAGGGCTTCGAGATCACCGGCTTCAGGGAAAGTTGGTGGTTAGGCTTGAGCGGCCTTCACACGCTCTTTACGCGCGAACACAACGTCCTTTGCGACGAATTGCGAGCGCACTATCCGTTGTGGAGCGATGATCAAGTCTACAACACGGCAAGGCTCATCGTTTCGGCCCTGATCGCCAAAATCCATACAGTCGAATGGACGCCGGCTATCCTGGCGACCAGAACGATCGACGTGGGGCTCCACGCCAACTGGAACGGCCCGCCGGCCAACGACTGGCTGACCAGGCTCGGGATCTGGGCCATCGACGCCCACGCGGCGACCGGGATTCCCCAGACACGCCCCGATCATCACGGCGCCCCGTACTGCCTGACCGAGGATTTCGTAACCGTCTACCGGCTTCACGCGCTGATACCGGACGACTACGTCTTTTATGACTGCCACACCGGCGAAAAGCGTGGTGAGAAGACCTTTCTCGATATCCAGGGCGCCAACGCGGACGATGAGCTGCGCCGCCTCAGGCTGCACAATCTTCTATACTCTTTCGGCATCGCCCATCCCGGCGCCATAACTCTGCACAACAACCCTCGCTCGCTCGAAGGCTTCGAGCGCGACGGCGAGCGCTTCGATCTATCGGTTGTCGACATCGTCCGCACCCGACGGCGCGGCGTTCCGCGCTACAACGATTTTCGCGCCGGGCTCCACAAGCCTCGCATTACGCGGTGGGAGGATATCTGCAACGATCCGGAGTCGGTGCGCATCATGCGTGACATCTACCGGGGCGACATCGACAAGGTCGACACCATGGTGGGGCTGTTCGCCGAGCCGTGCCCGCAGGGGTTCGGCTTCTCCGACACAGCGTTCCGCATCTTTATCCTAATGGCGACGCGCAGGCTCCAGAGCGACCGGTTCCTCACGGTCGATTTTCGGCCCGAAATCTACTCGCCGCTCGGCATGGACTGGATCGCCAACAACGGCATGACCAGCGTCATCCTACGTCACTGTCCCGAGCTCGCCGCCGTGTTGCCGCGCGAGGCGAGCGCATTCGCACCGTGGCGGCCAGTGGCGGCTCAGCGATAGAGTGGGAGTTGACCGATGACAGATGACGGGCACGGCCACGCCGGCTTGAGCAAGCTGCTCTCCCGGCCGTTGATCGACGCAATTTTTCGACGCCGCACTCACCGGGTCAGCCGTGGCGCTCAGGTGGTGGCCGGGTCGATGAGTTACACGCCGGACAATCCCCCGCAGCCTCTGTCGAACCTCGAAGAGGCGCTGCTGGTCGCGACGACCGGTTGCACGGGTCTCACTATGCCCGATCGGCCCTTTGCTGATCCCCGGGACGGAACGCCGATCATGGCGAAGCCGAACGTCAACATGGCCGGCCGCACCGCCGGCAGCCCCGACAACGCGCAAGGCACGCACTTCTTTCTCATCAACGACACGGGAACCTATTTCTTGCGCAAGCTGGCGCCGCCCGAAGGCGAGCCCCTGCCTTTCGATGCGCCGACGCTCATCGCGCGTGCCGAGCAGGCGAAAGTGAAAATTCTTGACCGTCGCATCGACGTCCCCGGCGAACGGGATTTCCCCGCGTATCTTGATTCGAACCGCTTCCTCTCCAACCGGCCGGGGACGACCATTCTCTTCCCCGTCGTCGATCTCTCGCACCAATACATCAACGGCATGATGTATCTGCTCACCCAGCCGGCGGGCGTCCGACCCACCATTGTCGACGATCGCAATTTCTATCGCGTTGCTGGCGTGAAAAAATGGGTGAAGAACGGTTTCCTCAACAAGGACCTCAAAGTGCCGCTCGGCATCATTTGGGCCATGCGTACCCAGATTGAAGCGGACCTGCTTATTCAGAACCTGTTCCTCACCGCCGACGCCATGGGACTCGGCGCCTGGATCCACGGATCGATTTCGCCGCCCGTGCTCCTGGGTGATCCCAAGTTCCGAAAGACTTACGGCAAGATGCTGGATTTCGATTTTGTCGTGCCGAAATGGAAAATCATGGATCTGCTGCGATGGCACGTGCCATTGCCGCGCTTTGCCGATCTCCGTTCGAACGCCGTCGGCTTGAGGCACAAGGGCGAAATACTGATTAAGGGAATGTGCCCGCCCTACTACGACAGCATGAGTGAAGCCGTCGACGCGGTGGTTGCGGAAAAATTCGGTCCCCATGGAATATATCGAGACCGCGCATTGTTTGAGAAAATCTATAAGGGAGATTTTGGCGACCGCTATCTGGCCGAGGCCAGCGATTACACCGCCGACGTCATCGAATGTACCCGTGACCTTTGCAACTATATCTACGAAACTCACGGGCGCTTCCCGGCCCACTGCGAGACGATCCATGTCCCCGGCATCTGGCTGCAGGTGCATCATGTCGAGGAGAACTACTACGATCGCTTCTTCAAGAGCGGACTGACGGCGGTGCATAGAGATCATCAGCGCGATTGGCATTAATGTCCTGAGAGTGATTGGAGGGATGTGGAGGGGTGGATTTCTGTCTCATGTAGCCGCGACCGTCGTGCGGCTGCGCGATATTTCCTCGACACGCTGCCCTATAACGCCATACGACGGCTAGCGATGCATATTGGAGCGGAGTGCCTGTGGTGACTTGCCTCGGCTCAACATTTTCAGGACCCGTATGCGCAAGCCTGCTGACGGCGGTCGGCCTCCCTGAGTTGACCGTCATCTGACATGAAAAAGCGCATCACCATCCGCCGGCCGGACGACTGGCACCTGCATGTGCGCGACGGCGCCATGCTCGCGGCCGTGCTGCCATGCACGGCGCGGCACTTCGCCCGCGCGATCATCATGCCCAATCTCGTACCGCCGGTGGTCACCGCCGCGGACGCGATCGCCTATCGCACGCGCATCCTCGCGGCACTCCCCGAAGGCGCGGCCTTCACGCCGCTGATGACCTGCTATCTCACCGACACGACCGACCCGGACGATCTCGAACGCGGTTTTCGCGGCGGCGTGTTTGCAGCCGCGAAGCTCTACCCCGCCCATGCCACCACGAATTCCGCCTCCGGCGTCACTGACATCGCCAAGGCGTATCCGGTGTTCGCGCGCATGGAAAAAATCGGCATGCCGCTCCTCATGCATGGCGAGGATGTGGCCGACGACGTCGATGTGTTCGACCGCGAGCGCGTGTTTATCGACCGCACGCTGCTGCCGCTCCTGACGGCGTTTCCCGGCCTGCGCATGGTGTTGGAGCATCTATCGACGAAAGAGGCGGTGGAGGTGGTGCGCAGCGCCGCGCCCCAACTCGCCGGCACCATCACGCCACATCACCTGACGGAGACGCGCACCGACATGCTCGGCGCGGGGCTGAGGCCGGACCTCTACTGCATGCCGGTAATCAAGACCGCCGCCGACAGAGCGGCGCTGCGCGCCGCCGCGACCTCCGGCGAGGCGTGCTTTTTCCTCGGCACCGACTCGGCGCCGCACCAGGTCGCGCGCAAAGTATGCAGCCGTTTGCTCGGCCGGTGTGTTCAATGCGCCGGTTGCGCTTGCGATCTATGTGCAGGTGTTCGAAGAGGAGAACGCGCTCGACCGGCTGGAGGCGTTCGCCTCCTTGAACGGCCCGAGGCACTACCGCCTGCCGCCGAACGAGAGCACGATAACGCTCGAATGCACGCCCTGGACGGTGCCGGACCACGTCGGCGTCGCCGGCGTCGAGGAGCGGGTCACCGTCTATCACGGCGGGGAGACCCCGCCCTGGCGGGTCGTGAACGAATGAGCCTATAGAATGCGCCGGGGCTGCGGATGCCGCGTGCAACGCGCCGACGGCCGGTGAACGAACGCAACCAAGGAATACAGCATGACCCCGACCGGATTTCCCGACAAATCGGTGATGGCGGAGCTGACCGCAAAGACTCTGCTCGAGGTCGAAGCGGTCCGCTTCATGACCGACAAGCCCTTCATCTTCACCTCCGGCTGGGCAAGTCCGGTCTATACCGACTGCCGCCGCCTGATCTCGTTTCCGCGCGCACGCTCCTCGCTGATCGACTTCGGCGCCGCGACCCTGTTCCGCGACGCGGGGTTTGAGCAATTCGATAGCGTCGCTGGCGGCGAGACGGCGGGCATTCCCTTCGCCGCCTGGATGGCGGACAAGCTCGCTCTGCCCATGCTCTATGTGCGCAAGAAAGCGAAAGGGTTCGGCCGCAATGCGCTGATCGAGGGCCATCTCGTCGAGGGCCAGCGCGTGTTGCTGGTCGAAGACATGACCACCGACGGCCGTAGCAAGGTGCATTTCTGCAATGGGCTGCGCGAGGCGGGCGCGCGGGTCGAGCATATCCTCGTGTTCTTCTTCTACGATATTTTCCCCGAGAGCCGGCAGATCCTCGGCGACCTCGGCGTCAAGCTGCATGCGCTCGCGACCTGGTGGGACGTCATCGCGGTCGCCAAGGCGAGCGACAAGTTCGATGCGAAAATGCTGGCGGAGGTCGAGAAGTTCATGCACGACCCGGCCGGCTGGTCGAAAGCGCATGGCGGGATCGCCAAGCCCGCCGCGGAGTAGCCGATGCGCGGCCTCATTGCGCATGCCCATGCAGTCATTCCGGGTCGCCGTGCAACGGCGAGCCCGGAATCCATGCTCACTAATAGGGCTATGGATTCCGGGCTCCCTCGCTACGCTCGGGCCCCGGAATGATCACTGGTTCATTGGTCTGATGCACGATTTCCTCTACCGGCTCGCGCGGCCCGCGCTGCATGTCATCGACCCGGAGCGGGCGCACCGACTCGCAATCGCAGCGGTGAAACACGGGCTCGCCCGGCCGCACGCTGAGCCGGACGACCCTGCTCTGGCTACGCAGGTGTGGGGGCTTTCCTTCGCCAATCCGATCGGGCTCGCCGCCGGATTCGACAAGCAGGCCGAAGTCATCGACCCAATGCTCGGTTTCGGGTTCGGTTTTGTCGAGGCAGGCACGGTGACGCCCGAGCCGCAGCCCGGCAATCCCGGCAAGCGGCTGTTCCGGCTCGACGAGGACGAGGCGGTCATCAACCGGTTCGGCTTCAACAGCGAGGGGCTTGCGGCCTTCGCGCAGCGCCTCGCCGACCGCCGAAAGGCTTCGCACGCGCCGGGCATTGTCGGCGCAAATGTCGGGAAAAACCGCGACAGCGCGGACGCCGCCGCCGATTATGAGAAGGGCGTCGCCGCGGTGACGCCTGTCGCCGACTATATCGTGGTGAATGTCTCCTCTCCCAACACGCCCGCGCTGCGCGGCCTGCAGGCGCGCGCGCCGATCGAGGACCTGCTGCGGCGCGCGCTCGCCGCCCGTGCGGGCGCGGTCCCCTCCCCGCTTCGCCCGCCGCCGCTGCTCGCCAAGGTCGGACCCGATCTCAATGATAACGAGCTGCAGGATATCGCCGAGGTCGCGCTTGCGACCGGGATCGATGGACTCGTCGTCGGCAATACCACGCTCGCGCGCCCCCCGACGTTGCGCAGTCGGCATCGCGGCGAGGCAGGCGGACTATCCGGCCGACCGCTGATGGAGCCGTCAACGGAGTGTTTGCGCAGATTCTATCGCGTCACCGAAGGACGGATTCCCATCATTGGCTGCGGCGGAGTGTCGAGCGGCGCCGACGCCTATGCGAAGATCCGCGCCGGCGCTTCGCTGGTGCAGCTCTACACCGCGCTCGTGTTCCACGGACCCGGCCTTGTTGCCACGATCAAGCGCGATCTCGCTCAACTCCTGCGCGCCGATGGCTTCGCCCACGTCGCTGACGCGGTCGGCGCCGACTGGCGATAATCAGAATCGCGGTTCGGAACTAATGCAGCAGCTCACTCCGGCCATGTGCCATTGGCGGCGAGCGCTTCGCCCGCGAGATAAAGCGAGCCGGTAATAATAATGCGCGGCGCGGGCACTAAGCCGAGCCCGCCGATTCCGGCGAGCGCCGCCGCCAGGCTATCGCTCGCATCCGCTGGAATGCCGATTTCGCGCGCGATCCCCGCAAGCGCTTCGGGGGGTAACGCTTTGTCCTGATGCATGGGAACCGCGATCAGCCGGCGCGCAAGCCCAACGAAATTTTGGAGGAAGCCCGCGGCGTCCTTGGTCTGCAACATTCCTACGACCAGAATAAGCGGACGTGAGACACGCTCTTCGAGGTCGGCGAGCGCCGCTGCCACGATCCGTCCGGCATCGGCATTGTGTCCGCCGTCGAGCCACAGTTCGCCCCCCACGGGCGTAAGGGTGACCAACCTGCCGGCAGCGAGTCGCTGCATGCGCGCCGGCCACTCGGCTTTCACCAGACCTTCTTCGTAGGCTCTGATCGGCAGTTCGAGCCCGGCCGCGCGCAAGGTTGCGATCGCCGTGCCGGCATTGTCGAATTGGTGCCGACCGAACAGGCGCGGCGCCGGCAGGTCGAGCAATCCGCCCACATCTTGATAAACCAGGCGGCCACGTTCCTCGCCGGCGATCCAGTCCTGTCCGGCGACATGCAGCAATGCTCCGACTTGCTCTCCGCGCGCGAGAATTGGCGCGAGCGCGTTTTCGCTCTGCCGGCCGATGATCGTCGGCGTATCGGGCTTGATGATCCCCGCCTTCTCGGTTGCGATCATCTCGATGGCGCCGCCGAGAAAATCCATATGGTCCATCGACACCGAGGTGATGACGCTCGCGAGCGGTTGATCGATCACATTGGTGGCGTCGAGGCGGCCGCCAAGTCCCACTTCGAGCAGCAACACGTCGGCGGGATGGCGGGAAAACAGGAGAAAGGCGGCGGCGGTCTCGATTTCAAACACCGTGATCAGCGCTGCGCCGCTCTTGCGCTCGCAGAATTCGAGCGCATCGGCGAGTTCGCCATCTTCGACCAGCACGCCGCCGCCGGGACGGCCAAGCCGGAAACGCTCATTGATGCGAACGAGATTGGGCGAGGTATAGACGTGGACGCTCCGGCCCGCGGCTTCGAGCATCGCGCGCATAAAGGCGATGGTCGAGCCCTTGCCGTTCGTTCCCCCGACATGAATCACCGGCGGCAACCGCTTCTGCGGATGATCGAGCGCGGCGAGAATGCGCCACATGCGCTCGAGCGAAAGATCGATGCGTTTGGGATGGAGCGCGAGAAGCCGGGCGAGGATCGACCCGATGGGCGCCGCCGGCAGCGCGGTCATTGCAGAAGTCTCGGTTGTAAATTTCCCTCCCACCGGTCGGGAGGCGCGCGATGCGGCGCGACACGGCGGGCGCCGCGCATCGAATCTTTGCCTCGATCACGCGCGGCGGTCACGTTTCGAATGCCGGCTGCGCGTTGCGCGAAGGCGGCGACGCCTTGGTGAGCAAGCGGCATAGCCGCGCCAATGTCGCGCGCATCTCCTGGCGTGGCACCACCATGTCGATCATGCCGTGCGCCTTGAGATACTCCGCTCTTTGGAACCCCTCCGGCAGGCGTTCGCGAATGGTCTGCTCGATCACGCGCGGGCCGGCAAAACCGATCAATGCCCCCGGCTCCGCGATATGGATGTCGCCAAGCATCGCGTAGGAAGCGGTTACGCCTCCCGTGGTCGGGTTAGTCAGCACGACGATATAGGGCTTTCGCTGCTCGCGCAGGCGCTCGATCGCGACCGTCGTCCGCGGCATTTGCATCAGCGCGAAAATGCCTTCCTGCATGCGAGCGCCGCCCGAAGCCACGAACAAGACGAACGGCGTGCCTTTTTCGATCGCGGTTTCCGCGCCTTTGATCACGGCCTCGCCCGCCGCCATGCCGAGCGACCCGCCCATGAAGTCGAAATCCTGGACGCCGATCACTACGGGCTGACCTTCAAGCTTGCCCAGGCCGAGCTTGATCGCATCGGCGAGGCCCGTCTTGGCGCGGGCGTCTCTGAGGCGATCGGAATAGCGGCGTTCATCGCGGAACTTGAGCGGGTCGACGGGCACCGACGGCACGCCGATGTCAAGCCAGGTCGCGCCGTCGAACATCGACTTGAGGCGCGCGGTGGCGCCCATCCGCATATGGTAATTGGAGCCGGGAATGACGAACTGATTCGCCTCCACGTCCTTGTAGAAGACGAGCTGCCCGGTTTCGGGACACTTGATCCACAGGTTTTCCGGCAGGTCGCGACGGTTAAGGAAATTACGGATTTTCGGCCGAACGACGTTGGAGATCCAGTTCATGGCTCAGTTCTTTCCACTCGCTCCCCGGCTGCTCCGACCGCAGGCCCAATGCCGTCAAGGACTAGGGGGGAATCATCGGCGCAACCGCGCCGTCAAGCATGGCCGGCTTCGCTTGACAACATGCCGAGATCGATGCCGATTTTTTTGAGCGCCTTTCCGTACTTGCTATCGATGTCAGCGCCGAAAATCAGCTCGAGATCGGCGGTGCAGTGCAACCAGCCATTGGCCTGAATTTCGCTTTCGAGCTGGCCCGGCGCCCATCCCGCATAGCCGAGCGCGAGTACCGCGCTGAGCGGGCCGTCGCCGCGTGCGATCGCCTTGAGAATATCGAGCGTTGCGGTGAGGCAAATGCCGTCGTCGATGGGAAGTGTCGAGTTCTCGATGAAGAAGTCGGCCGAATGCAGCACGAAGCCGCGCCCGGTTTCGACCGGGCCACCGCGCAGGACAGGCACCGAGCCCGCCCGCGGCGGTAACATGATCAGGTCGGCCGCCGGGATAACCTCGAGCTGCACCAAGAGGTCCGCGAAATTTATGTTCGCCGCTGGGTGATTGACGATAATTCCCATCGCGCCCTCGGAGGAATGGGCGCACACATAAATCAGGCTGCGCGCAAAGCGCTCGTCGCGCATGCTGGGCATGGCGATCAGCATTTGTCCGTCGAGATAGCCGCGCTTGGGCGGGCCATCTCCCGAGGTCTTCCTGGCTATTCTCATCAGTGCAAGGTTACCCCGATCCGATCGCATTCGGCAACGCATGTGTCCGCGCGTGATGCCTCGCTCACGACCATTTCAGTAGCAACCCCCTGGTTGCGTCGATAAATGATCGCCCATGATTGTACCAGGATTGCGGCGACGTATCGTTCTCCTCGTTTGCATCGTCGCCTCTATGTCCGCCCCATTCATCGGCTGGACTCGGTCGCACGCGGCCGACGCATCCGCCTGGGTCGGCAATTCGCGCTCCGCGCTTCGCCTCATTGCGGGCACGCCGGCGAGCGGTCAAGGTTTCCTGCGCGCCGGTATTGAAATAAGGCTCGCGCCAGGCTGGAAGACCTATTGGCGCTACCCGGGGGATTCGGGCATCGCGGCTCGATTCGATTTTGCCCGATCGACGAACGTCAAGTCGGTCGAAGTCGCATGGCCAGCGCCGCACGCCTGGCGAGACGACGCGGGGACCTCGATCGGGTACAAGGACAACGTCCTATTGCCCCTCCGCGTGGTCCCGCAGAACCCGATGCAACCGGTCGGGCTCGCACTTGCATTCGACTACGCGATTTGCGAGCGCGTATGCGTTCCCGAGTCCGGCAGCACGGAATTGCAGCTCTCGGCCTCCGCGCCGGAGCATGACGCCGCGCTCGCGGCGGCAGAGGCGCGCGTGCCGAAGCAAAGCGTGGTCGGCGCTAGTACCGGCTTGGCGATTCGCGCCGTCAAGCGCGACGGCACATGGCCGCACCCGCGCATCATGGTCGACGTGGCGGCGCCTGCGGGCCAAAGCGTCGATCTGTTCGCCGAAGGACCGACCCCAGACTGGGCCTTGCCGTTGCCCGAACCGGCCGGCGAAGCGCGCGACGGCATACACCGGTTCACCTTCGATATCGACGGCGTGCCGCCGGGCGTCGATCCAAAAGGGGCAACGCTGAGACTCACCGCGGTCGCCGGCGCGGATGCGGTCGAGGCCTCGTACCGTCTCGACTAATTCACCGAGCGCGCGTTAGGGTGATGCCGGCGCGGGTTCATCTCGGGCTCCCACAGGCGTGCGGGGTCGCCTATGGATGTCTTAAAACAGGCCAGTCACGAACGAGGATCACATTCATGCCCATCAAAGTCGGCGACCGCATTCCCGAGGCGAAGTTCCGTGTCATGAGCGAGAGCGGACCGGCCGTAAAGACGACCGACGAGGTCTTCAAAGGCAAAAAGGTGGTGCTGTTCGCCGTGCCCGGCGCCTTCACCCCCACCTGTCACAAAAATCATCTCCCCGGCTTCCTCAAGAACGCCGACGCGATCAAGGCGAAGGGCGTCGACACGATCGCCGTCACCGGCGTGAACGACGTGTTTGTCATGGATGCTTGGAAGAAGGCGACCGGCGCTGAGGGAAAGATCGAGTTCCTCGCCGACGGCAACGGCGATTTCGCTAAAGCGATCGACCTTGCGCTCGATGCCAGCGGCGCCGGCCTCGGGCTGCGCTCGCGACGCTACGCGATGCTGGTCGAGGATGGGGTGGTCAAAAAGCTCAGCGTCGAAAGCGAGCCGGGAAAGGCCGAGGTTTCGAGCGCCGAGAACCTGCTCAAGCAGATGTGAGCCTCGGCGCGCCGGTCTTTCTCATGACGCGTCGCTTTCCGTATTAGCGGCGCGCATTTCCTTGATCGCTTCGCGGGCGAGTTCGTCGGCGCGCTCGTTGAGATCGTGGCCGGCATGGCCGCGCACCCAGTGCCAGCGGACCTTATGTTGCGTGAGCGTGGCGTCGAGCCGCTGCCAAAGATCGACGTTCTTCACCGGCTTCCGATCGGCGGTCCGCCAGCCGTTACGCTTCCATGACATAATCCAGCTCGTGATGCCCTGCCGCATATATTGGCTGTCGGTGTGAAGATCGACCGTGCACGGCCGCTTGAGGGCCTCAAGCGCCATGATCGCCGCGGTCAACTCCATGCGATTATTGGTCGTATGCGGATCGCCCCCCTTGATTTCCTTGCGGCGGCCGTTCCATTCGAGAATCGCACCCCAACCGCCGGGCCCGGGATTACCGGAACATGCACCGTCGGTATGGATGGTGACGTAGCCTTCCGACACGAGACCCTCGCTCAGTCGATGCCGTAATCGCGCGCGTCGGCGACCATCTGATGAAAGCGGAGCTTGCGGTAATATTCGAGCGGGTCTTTCGGCCGAACGAGCGCGCCAGGGGGGGTCGCGAACCAGTCCACGAGCCGGGTCAACAAGAAGCGCAGCGCGGCGCCGCGGCAAAGCATCGGCAAGGCGGCGATCTCGCGGTCGGAGAATGGCCGCTTGCGAAGATAGCCGAGCAGCAGCGCGCGCCCCTTGGTCACGTTGTAGGAATGGTCTGGCTCGAAGCACCACGCGTTGAGGCAGATCGCCACGTCATAGGCGAGCATGTCGGTGCAGGCGAAATAAAAATCGATCAGGCCCGAAATGCGCGTGTCGAGAAAGAAGACGTTGTCCGGAAACAGGTCGCCATGGATCACGCCTTCGGGCAGGTCGCGCGGCCATGAGGTCTCGAGCTGCGACAATTCGGTTTCGATCGCTTCCGCAAGACCGGCGATCACCGTGTCGGCGCGCCCCTGGGCGCTCCGGTAGAGCGCCCGCCAACCATCGACGGAGAGCGTGTTGCGCCGCCGCAGCGGAAAATTGAGGCCGGCAAGATGCAGCTGCGCGAGCGCCTCACCCACTCCTTGGCAATGGGCGACATTCGGCCGTCTGATCCACATGCCGTCGAGGAAGGTGAAGATCGCCGCCGGACGGCCGGCGAGACGGCCGAGCGCCGCCCCTTTGCGAGTCTTGATTGGCTGCGGGCAGGTGAGCCCGCGCCCCGCGAGATGCTCCAGCAGGCTGAGGAAGAACGGCACGTCGGCCGCCGCGACGCGCTTCTCGTACAAGGTCAGGATGAAATTGCCGCGGGACGTGTGCAGCAGATAGTTGGAGTTCTCGACCCCTTCGGCGATCCCCTTGTAGGCGAGGAGTTCGCCCAGATCGTAGTCGCCGAGATAGGCCTGCAGCTCTTCGACAGCGATATCCGTATAGACCGCCATCCCGCCCCCGGACGGCCTTATTCAGCCGCCGTGCCGGCCGCCTTGTCGATGTCCCTGAGGTGGCGGGGCAAGGGGAAGAACATGCTCTCCTCGACCGCCGAGACGGTTTCCACGCTGATCTCGTAGCGGGCGGCGAAAGCGTCGATGATCTCCTCCACGATCACCTCCGGCGCCGACGCGCCCGCGGTGATGCCGAGACGCGCAATCCCGGCGAGCCGCGACCAATCGATCTCATGGGCGCGCTGCACCAGTTGCGCCTGCGAACACCCGTTGCGCTCCGCCACTTCCTTCAGGCGTTGCGAATTCGAAGAGTTGGGCGCCCCGACCACGATCAGCGCGTCGACGATCGGCGCGACCCGCTTGACCGCCTCCTGCCGATTGGTGGTGGCGTAGCAGATGTCTTCCTTCTGCGGTCCGACGATGGTCGGGAATCGCTCAGTCAAGACGGCGATAATTTCAGCGCAGTCATCGACCGACAGCGTCGTCTGCGTAACGTAAGCGAGCTTTGTCGGATCCTGGGGCGTGAAGCGGGCCGCGTCCGCTACAGTCTCGATCAACGTGATCGCGCCGGCCGGCAGTTGGCCGATTGTCCCCGCGACCTCGGGGTGGCCGGCATGTCCGATCAGCACGATCTCGCGTCCGCGGCGGAAATGAATTTCGGCCTCGCGGTGCACCTTGGTGACCAGGGGGCAGGTCGCGTCGAGAGCGAAGAAATTGCGCTTGGCAGCCTCCTCCGGGACCGATTTCGGCACACCATGGGCTGAGAACACCACCGGCGCCTGCGTATCGGGAACTTCATCCAGCTCTTCGACAAAGATCGCCCCCTTGCCTTTGAGGCTCTCGACGACATAGCGGTTGTGTACGATCTCGTGCCGCACATAGACCGGCGCCCCATATAGCGCGAGAGCGCGCTCAACTGTCTCAACCGCCCGCACGACCCCGGCGCAGAAGCCGCGGGGCGAACAAAGAAGGACCTTGAGCGGCGGCTTTCCGCCGGGCATGGATGGTGCGGTCATGGCTGGCCTTGTGGTTCTGGCTCTCTCTCGCGCTGGTCGGTCTTGAGCTTCGGTCCAGCGGCTGTCAAGCTGGTCACGGGTTGCCTCAGTTACGGCTGGTCGCCTATATAGAGTGCAACTTCCTCTTTCTCAGACAAGAAAAGGCTTCGCCGTCTGACGGCGGGCGGGGCGCCAAGGAGGCTTTACCATGTCGGACCAACCGCTGATGCCCAAAGCCACCGCCGTGTGGTTGGTCGAAAATACGGCTCTGTCGTTCGATCAGATCGCGGATTTCTGCAAGCTGCATCCGCTTGAAGTGAAGGCAATCGCTGACGGCGACTCGGCCCAGGGCATCAAGGGCCTCGACCCGATCCTCACCGGCCAGCTCACCCGCGATGAGATCGAACGCGTTGAAGGCGACGCGCATGCGCGGCTGCGGCTTGCCCAATCCAAGCTGCGCCTCCCCGAAGCCAAGCGCAAGCGCGGGCCGCGCTACACGCCGGTGTCCCGCCGCCAAGACCGCCCCAACGCCATTCTTTGGCTCGTGCGCAACCATCCGGAACTGAAGGACAGCCAGATCATGCGCCTCGTCGGCACGACCAAGGCGACGATCGCGGCGATCCGGGAACGTACCCATTGGAACGCGCCGAACCTCAACCCGCTCGACCCGGTGACGCTCGGCCTGTGCTCGCAGATCGATCTCGATCTCGAAGTCAGCCGCGCGGCCAAGGAGAAGCCGCTTCCGGCCGAACAGGCGGTCACCTTGCTGCCCGCCGACGTGACCACCGCCGCGCCGACCACGGAAGCATCTGAAGAACCAGAGAAAAAACCTGCCGAGGAGCTCGATGTCGAGGCGGTGTTCGCGCGCCTCAAGAAGATCGGTGGCAAGCAAGAGGAATAGTCGCACTGGGTGCCCGGCCGCGCCCGGTCATGATCGCCGCACCGGCATCGGTCTGACGGTCAACTAAAAAGCGGCGTGCCCGGAACAAAAGCCTCGAACGCAGCCCAGAACAACTGCCGATACTGGTCCTGCTCCATCAAGAGCTCGTGCATCGCGCCCGGGACGATGAGATGTGAGCCGGCGCGGAGGTTCCAGGTAAAGTCCTCGATCGCCGCAAGCGACATCAGATGATCGTTGGCAGCCGCAAGCAGGAGCATCGGCTGGCGCAATCGGGCGGCGTAGGATGGCTGCTGCAAAGCCGCCATCGTGCGGAACGCCGCGCTGACCCAACCGATCGTCGGCGCTCCCACGCCGAGGGCCGGTTCGGCTTCGAGGATGGCGGCGGTCCGCGCATACCGGACTGGATCAGACGTCATTACATTGCCCGCAAAGGGAGCCGCGGCGGACGGCGTCGGGCCACCACCCGGCACATAGAGGCGACCGAAGCCGAGCAGCTTTAACGCGCGTGCTATGGCCGGGCCGGCGCCTAAAAGCGAGCTTTGCCCGAGCCCGATCATCGGGGCGCTCAGCACCGACCGGTCGAACCAGCGATGGCCGCGCCCGGCCGATTGGATCAGCACTGTCGCGCCCATCCCCTGGCCCAGCGCGAAAAGCGGCGGCGGGCAGTCGGGCAGCACAACATCTTTCATGAATGTTTCGAGGTCGGTGAGGTAGTCCGCGAACCGGCGCACATGGCCCTTGTGCGGATTGCGAGTCAAGCGTTGCGACAGGCCCTGGCCGCGCCAGTCGAGGGTGACGACGGCGAAGCCGCGCGCGCGTAAGTCGCGAACGACTTCAAAATACTTCTCGATGAACTCGGCGCGATCTTGAAACAGGCAGACCGTACCTTTGCGTCCGGGGGGAGGCGGCCAGCGCGCAAAGCGAAGCGCGACGCCGTCCGGCGTCTTGAGCACGCCGACGACCCCGTCGGCGGGAGCCGGATTGGCAGGGATGGAGACGAGGTTCATCGAGAGGATCCGCGCGGCAAAAGCCCGCTTATATCAGTCGGCGAGGCCCGCTCAACCCGAGTGAAGGGGAAGCCCGGCCACGGCCCGGAGACCCGCTGTCGGTCTTGCAGCATCAAGCCCGCCTGCCCATATCACTTATGCGCCGGCCAAAGTGCGGCGCGACGAGGTGGTTCGGCCCTTGGGCGGACCGTTTCGCATGTCGCTCAATCCTAGGAGGATATGCTATGCGCACGACTTTCGATCTTACGCCCCTCTATCGTTCTACCGTTGGTTTCGACCGTCTGGTTTCGCTGCTCGACCAGATGGCGGGCTATGATGGCCAAGGTTCGGCCTACCCGCCCTACAATATCGAACGCACCGGCGAAAACAGCTACCGCATCACGCTCGCCGTCGCCGGCTTTGCTGAGCCCGAGCTTTCGCTCGAGGCCAAGGAAAACACCCTGACCATCCGCGGCGAGAAACCGCAGACGAAGGTCGAGGAGAAGCAAGGCGAGGTGCTCTATCAGGGCATTGCCGCACGCGCTTTCGAGCGGGTGTTCCAGCTCGCCGATTTCGTCGAGGTGAAGGGCGCGACTCTGGAGAATGGCCTCCTGCATGTCGACCTGGTACGCGAGATTCCGGAAAAGATGAAACCGCGCCAGATCAAGATCGCGTCTTCCGGCGAGGACAAGGTGATTAGTTCCCAGGCCGCCTGATCGGGCAAGGCCTTGCGAGTTCTTAAAGCGCTCCCGCAAGGGAGCGCTTTTTCATGCGGCAGCGGCGGCAAGGCCCTCTCACCCCGTACCACGTCCGCCGGTTAAGGCGATGCGGCTTTATTCCAGCGGCGCGACCGGCACGATCTTTATCGAGCCGGTGATTTCATCAGGTCGGGGACGCGGCAGCGGCGTCTTGGTCCTCTCCAATTCCGCCGAACGTGCCGAAGGAATGGTGCGCGGCGGGACGGGCCGGCCTTCACGCCACGGCCGGAAGGGCAGTTGAGCGTAGGATCGCATAGCGGGCGGCGGCATCCGTCCGATCTCAGGATCGTGACGAACCGCAAGGATCTCTCCGGTCTGCGCATCGACCGTAAGCCGTACGTCAAGCTCGTAGGGATCGACCGCCGCGACTTCATAGCGCGATCCCCTCCGCACCGGCCGACCGACCGGATCGAAGCCGCCGGAGCGGACGCTGGTAAGGATGTCGTGCAGCGGCAGCGCCTGCGGCGGGACACCCGGCGCCGGCGGCTGCCATTCTTGCGCGGCAGCAATCGGCGTAAAAATGAGCAGCGCCGCGGTAAATAGAAGACCGCGCCCGGTTGTCATGACCCCACTCCCCCTCTAGGAAGGTTAACAAATAGCGGGCGAATGGGGCGATGCCGGGGCCATCGCCGGCGTTAAGTGCTTGGCCGCCGCGCGAACTCGGCGCCCGGAGCGAAACCGGGCCGACGAGCGGGTTTCGCCAGGCTTGCTTTGAGCCTTCAGTGGCCTAGGATTTGAATAAGAGAGGACAGCGGTAAGCCGGCAGTTTCGAGCCTTTCAAAAGCTTGAACGCGGGACCAGATTTTGGCATTCTCATTTAGGACAGCATTGCTGTCCTGTGGGCGGGGCGCGACTTCCATTCTGGGGTCGCTATTCGCCCGGCGCTCGCGGAGGAACGCGCGCCCAACTGGAGCAGCCACGGCCGGTCGGGGACCCGGCGTGAAGGCTGCCCGCCACACAAGGAACCCTTCGCGTCGCGGCGCTAGCCGGTGCTGCGAACGAGGTGGGTGCGCCGGCGAATTTGAGTATGCCGGCCGAGCGAGGCGAGGATTTAAGGATGAGCACGACAGAGTTCGGCATCCGGTCCGGCGAATTCGAGGCGGCGGGGTTCGATGCGGCGGGAGAGGCGCGCGGACTTTACGATCCGGCCTTGGCGAAGGATTCCTGCGGGGTCGGCTTCATCGCCGACATCACGGGCCGAAAGTCGCATGCCATCGTGCAAGACGCGCTGACGATTGTGCGCAATCTCGAGCATCGCGGCGCTGTCGGGGCCGACCCGCGCGCCGGCGACGGCGCCGGTATTCTCGTTCAGATTCCCCACAAGTTCTTCGCCAAAAAAGCCCGAGAACTCGGTTTCACGCTTCCGGAGCCCGGCCGTTACGCCGTTGTCGTGCTGTTCCTGCCGCATGATGATGATGGCCTGCGGCAAGAGATCATGGACCTCTATGCCGAGCAAAGCGCCCGCGCCGGCATGGAGTTGCTCGGCTGGCGCGATGTTCCCACCGACAATTCCACCTTGGGCGAGTCGGTGAAGCCGACCGAACCCGTCCATCGCCAGCTCTTCATCGGACAGGGTGAAAACGACCTGTCCGAGGACGATTTCGAGCGCCGCATCTACATTCTGCGCAAGTCGATTTCCGGCCTGCTCTATAAGCGGCGCGGCCGCAATACCGCGCTTTATTACCCGGTCTCGTCGTCCTGCCGAACGGTAATTTACAAAGGCATGTTCCTCGCGGATCAGCTACCCACCTACTATCCCGATCTGCACGATCCCGACTTCGAGAGCGCGCTCGCCCTGATTCACCAGCGCTTCTCGACCAATACGTTTCCGACTTGGTCGCTCGCGCACCCCTACCGCTATATTGCCCATAACGGCGAGATCAACACACTGCGCGGCAATCTCAATTGGATGGCGGCGCGCCAAGCCTCGGCGCGATCTCCCTTGTTCGGTGAGGACATCCACAAGCTTTGGCCGGTCTCCTATGAGGGGCAATCCGACACCGCCTGTTTCGACAATGCGCTCGAATTCCTGGTGCAGGGCGGCTATTCGCTCGCGCATGCGGTGATGATGATGATTCCCGAGGCGTGGGCGGGCAACCAGCTCATGGATGCGGAGCGCCGCGCCTTCTACGAATACAACGCCGCGCTGATGGAGCCGTGGGACGGCCCGGCTGCGATCGCCTTCACCGACGGGCGCCAAATCGGCGCCACGCTCGACCGCAACGGCCTGCGTCCGGCCCGCTATTTCGTCACGCGCGACGATCGCATCATCATGGCGTCGGAGATGGGCGTCCTGCCGATCGCGGAGAAGGATATCGTCGTCAAGTGGCGACTGCAGCCGGGCAAAATGCTGCTCGTCGACCTGGAAGAAGGCCGCCTGATTCCCGACGAGGAGATCAAGGCGACGTTGGCGCGCAGCAACCCGTATCACGAGTGGCTGCAACGCACGCAAATCATTCTCGAAGACCTGCCTCCGGCGAAGAGCCAGTTGGCTTTGTCGAATCTCTCGCTGCTCGATCGCCAGCAGGCGTTCGGTTACACCCAGGAAGATATCAAGATCCTGATGACGCCGATGGCCTCGACCGGCGACGAGCCGGTCGGCTCGATGGGCAATGACACGCCAATCTCGGCGTTATCGGACCGGCCGAAGCCGCTGTTCACCTATTTCAAGCAGAACTTCGCGCAGGTGACGAACCCGCCGATCGACCCGATTCGCGAAGAGCTGGTGATGAGTTTCGTCTCGATCATCGGGCCGCGTCCGAACCTGTTCGATCTCGAAGGGCTCTCTCATCTGAAACGCCTGGAGGCGCGCCAGCCGATTCTCACCAATACGGATCTGGAAAAAATCCGGTGGATTTCCGAGGTTGGCGATCCACACTTCAAGTCGGTGACGTTGCACGCCGTTTGGCCCGCCGAGCACGGCGCCGCCGGAATGCGGCCCGCCATCGCCGAACTCTGCCGCGAGGCGGAGGAGGCGGTGCGCGATGGCGTCAACATCATCATCATCTCGGACCGCGCCGCGAGCGCCGAGCGCATTCCTATTCCGTCGCTGCTCGCCTGCGCCGCCGTTCATCACCACCTGATCCGGAAAGGATTGCGCACGTCGGTCGGCCTCGTCGTCGAATCCGGCGAGCCGCGCGAAGTGCACCACTTCAGTTGCCTCGCCGGCTATGGGGCCGAGGCGATCAATCCCTACCTCGCCTTCGAGACGCTGCTGTCCATGCAGGAAGAAGCGGTGCGCAAGCTCGACGAGAAGGAAGTCGTCAAGCGCTACATCAAGTCGGTCGACAAGGGCCTTCTGAAAGTGATGTCCAAAATGGGCATCTCGACCTATCAATCCTATTGCGGCGCGCAGATTTTTGACGCGGTCGGCCTCAAGAGCGAGTTCGTCTCCGAGTTCTTCACCGGGACTGCGACGCGCATCGAGGGCGTCGGCGTCGAGGAGATCGCCGAGGAGACGGTGCGCCGTCATCGCGACGCCTTCGGCGACGCGCCCATATATCGCAACGCGCTCGATGTCGGCGGCGAATATGCCTATCGCGTGCGCGGCGAGGATCATGTGTGGACGGCGCCGACCGTCGCCCTGCTCCAACATGCGGTGCGCGGCAATTCGTACGAGCGCTACCGCGCGTTTGCCGAGATGGTCAATGAGCAATCCGAGCGGCTGCTGACGATCCGCGGCCTGTTCCGCATCAGACCGGCGGAGGAAGACGGCCGGGCGAAGGTCCCGCTCGAAGAGGTGGAGCCAGCAAAGAACATCGTGCGGCGCTTTGCGACCGGCGCGATGAGTTTCGGCTCGATCTCGCGCGAGGCGCACACCACGCTCGCAATCGCGATGAACCGCATCGGCGGTCGTTCCAATACCGGCGAGGGCGGCGAGGAAGCCGACCGCTTCAAACCGCTACCGAACGGCGACTCCATGCGCTCGTCGATCAAACAGGTCGCTTCGGGGCGGTTCGGCGTCACCACCGAGTATCTCGTCAATTCGGACGTGATGCAGATCAAGATGGCGCAGGGCGCAAAGCCCGGCGAGGGCGGCCAATTGCCCGGCCATAAGGTCGACAAGACGATCGCGCGCGTGCGCCACTCGACGCCGGGCGTCGGCCTGATTTCGCCACCGCCGCACCACGACATTTACTCCATCGAGGACCTCGCCCAGCTCATCTTCGATCTCAAAAACGTCAACCCGGCCGGCGACGTTTCGGTAAAACTGGTGTCGGAAGTCGGCGTGGGTACGGTCGCGGCCGGCGTATCCAAGGCGCGCGCGGACCACGTGACCATCGCCGGATACGACGGCGGGACCGGCGCTTCGCCGCTTACCTCGATCAAACATGCCGGCAGTCCGTGGGAGATCGGGCTTGCCGAAACGCACCAGACGCTGGTCGCGCAGCGCCTGCGCGGCCGCATCGCCGTGCAGGTCGACGGCGGCATCCGCACCGGACGCGACGTCATCGTCGGTGCGCTGCTCGGCGCCGATGAGTTCGGCTTCGCCACCGCCCCGTTGATCGCGGCGGGCTGCATCATGATGCGCAAGTGTCACCTCAATACCTGCCCGGTCGGCGTGGCGACGCAAGACCCGGTGCTGCGCCGGCGCTTCAAGGGCCAGCCCGAGCACGTCATCAACTACTTTTTCTTCGTCGCCGAAGAGGTACGCGAACTGATGGCCGAGATGGGCTATCGCAGCTTCGACGAAATGATCGGACAGGTGCAGATGCTCGACCAGCACCGCCTGCTCGAACATTGGAAGGCGAAAGGGCTCGATTTCTCGCGCCTGTTCACCAAGCCGCACGCCCCGCGCGGCGTCAACATCTACAAGTGTGAGCCGCAGGATCACCGTATCGACCGCATCCTTGATCGTAAGCTCATCGCGCAGGCGCAGGCCGCGCTCGACCGCGGGGCGCCGGTCGAGATCTCCAGCGCGATCAAAAATACCGACCGCACGGTGGGCACAATGCTTTCGGGCGAAATCGCCAAGCGTTACGGCCATGCCGGGCTGCCCGACAACACCGTCCATATCCGGTTGGCCGGCACCGCCGGTCAGAGCTTCGGCGCCTGGCTCGCCCATGGCGTGACGCTGGACCTCGAGGGCGACGCCAACGACTATGTCGGCAAGGGCCTGTCCGGCGGACGCATCATCGTGCGGCCGCCCCATGACGCCGGCATCGTGCCGGAGGAGTCGATCGTCGTCGGTAACACGGTGCTGTATGGCGCGATCAGCGGCGAATGCTATTTTCGCGGCGTCGCGGGCGAGCGTTTCGCTGTGCGCAACTCCGGCGCGGTCGCGGTGGTTGAAGGCGCGGGCGATCACTGCTGCGAGTACATGACGGGCGGCGTCGTGGTCGTGCTCGGCAGGACCGGCCGCAACTTCGCCGCTGGCATGTCGGGCGGCATCGCCTATGTGCTCGATGAGGACGGCACTTTCCCGAGCCGCTGCAACATGGCGATGGTGGAACTCGAGCCGGTGCCGGACGAAGAGGACATCAATGCGCGCTTCTATGGCCATGCCGGCGATCTCGACGGACATGGCCGGGTCGAGGTGATGAGCGATATGAGCCGCTTCGACGCGCGCCGGCTGTATCTGTTCATCGCACGTCACGCACGCTTCGCCGGCTCGCGCCGCGCCGCGCACATCCTTGAGAATTGGAGCGAGTACCTGCCCAAGTTCCGCAAGGTGATGCCGCTCGAATATCGCCGCGCTCTGAAAGAGATGGCGAAGGAACAAACGGCGGCGATGCAGGCGGCCGAATAACAAGGTGTCCACAGCATCGCGGGACCTTCACGGCCCGGTTCGATCGTCGTCGGCTCACCTTGCCGTTGGCGATCGCGCGGTTCGATGGTAGGCGAAGCTGGAGACGTTCGCGGAGCTGTGACCCGGTTCAGCTACTGGTACTCCTTCTATTCATTCCAGCGTGAGTGTGAAACGTCGTGGGCAAGGTCACCGGTTTTCTCGAGTTCGAGCGCACGGACCGCCATTACGCGCCGATAGAGGAGCGCGTCCGGCACTATAATGAATTTGTCGTCCCGCTGCCGCAGACGGAACTGCGCGAGCAGGCGGCGCGCTGCATGAATTGCGGCATCCCGTACTGTCACACGGGATGCCCAGTGAATAACCAGATCCCCGACTGGAACGACCTCGTTTATTTGGGCGACTGGAAAGAGGCTGCGCGCAATCTCCATTCGACCAACAATTTTCCCGAGGTCACCGGCCGCGTGTGCCCAGCGCCGTGCGAGGCGGCCTGCACGCTCAATCTCGAAGACAATCCGGTGACGATCAAGACGATCGAATGCGCGATCGTCGACAAGGCCTTCGAGGAAGGATGGGTCGGACCGGAGCCCCCGTCGCACAAGACCGGCAAAGCCGTCGCGATCGTGGGATCGGGACCCGCCGGGCTTGCCTGCGCCCAACAGCTCGCGCGGGCCGGCCATGACGTGCATGTGTTCGAGAAACACGCTAAGGCCGGCGGACTCCTGCGTTACGGCATTCCCGACTTCAAGATGGAGAAGCATCTCGTCGACCGCCGTGTCACGCAGATGGAGGCGGAAGGCGTCACCTTTCATTATGGCGCGCATGTCGGGGTCAACGTCCGGGCGGAGGACCTGCTCCGCGATTACGACGCGGTCGTTCTCGCTGGCGGAGCCGAAAAGCCGCGCGACCTGCCGATCCCTGGCCGCGAATTGAGCGGCGTGCATTTCGCCATGGATTTTTTGCCGCAGCAGAACCGGCGCGTCAGCAATGAACCGCAGGAGGGCGTCGAGCCCATTCTCGCCACCGACAAGCATGTGGTGGTGATCGGCGGCGGCGACACCGGGTCGGACTGCATCGGCACATCGACGCGCCAGGGCGCACGCTCGATCACCCAGCTCGAAATCTTGCCACGCCCGCCCGGAAAGGAGAATAAGCTCCTCACTTGGCCGAACTGGCCGCTGAAGCTTCGCACCTCTTCGAGTCAGGAGGAGGGCGTCACCCGCGAGTTCTCAGTCAAGACGCAGCGCTTGTCCGGCGAGAACGGCGTAGTCAAGCGGCTGCATTGCATGCAGGTCGACGACGAGTTCCAGCCGGTGCCGGGCTCCGAGTTCACGCTCGAAGCCGATCTCGTGCTCCTCGCCATGGGATTCGTGCACCCGGTGCACGAGGGCATGATCAAGGCGCTCGGCGTCGCGCTCGATCAACGTGGCAATGTGCAAGCCGATGTCAGCGACTATCGTAGCTCGATCGACAAGGTGTTCGCCGCGGGCGACCTGCGGCGCGGCCAATCCCTCGTTGTCTGGGCGATCCGCGAAGGCCGGCAGGCTGCGCAAGCGGTCGACACGTTCCTGATGGGAAGCTCATCTCTGCCACGGTAGCGCGCGGTCGCAACCATAGGGGCGCCGCTGATTTGCAGCGCCCGCTCTACCGCGCCGCGGCGGATCCGACGGTCAGAGCAATTTCCGGCGAAGTGGGAATCGTTCGTCGCAGAAAATGCGACCACTCCTCCTATCGCCGGAACAGGAACGGGAAGAAGCCGGGCTGGCTGCGTTGCTGCGGCGCCTGCCGGTATTGCCGCTGCGGCCGCTGCTGCTGCCATCCCCCCCAGTTTCCGAACCAGCCCGTTTGTTGTTGGCGCCGCGCGCGGCGCGTCGCAGTGCGGGGGCTTTGCCCGGGCGCCGCCGGACGCGCCTGCTCGGTCGCGGCAGGCGCTGCCGGGCCCTCCGGCTCGGGCGCGGCGCGCCGCTCCGACTTCATGGGGGTCATCGGCAAGGTCGCGACGGTAACCGCAGGATCGGAGCCGACGGGCGCAATTTCCCGCCGCGGCCAGGCGAAATCGTCGGCTCTCCCAGCCGGAGCGGGCACCAATTCGCCATTCACCAGCACCTTTGACGCAACCGCGTCCGGAGTTGACGTTTGGCTCGATTTTCCGCCGCCAAGGAGGACGTCATCCTCTTCGGTCGATCGGGCCGCATTGAGCGAAATCACCGGCCCGGTGAGCGGGCGCGTTTTCCCTGCCGGCGAATCAGACTTTTGCTGCTGCTCCACCGTCTTGCTCGCCGGCTCTTCCACCGGGAGCGCGACCGGGGTTGCGCGCGACGTCATCCAACGCTGGAGCTCGCGCTCGAAAAAATGGGCGAGCTTGCGGGCTCCCGCCTGAGTGAAGTAGACCCCGTCGGGTGTGCGCAGCCGCCGGTTCTGACCTTCGACGTCCGGTCCATACAGGGCATAGTTGCCCGCTTCGTCGACGAACCCGTCCCAGACATCGACATAGACGACGCCGCCCTTATCCGCGCGGCTGCGGAACAAATCGTTGAGGAAGCTGAAATCGGAGGTTGACCGCGCCCCGCGTACAGGCGGCAGGCCGACCAGGAATACCGGGACCCCTGCCGATTTAAGCGCCGCGATCGTCTCGTCGATCCGCTTGATATAGAGCTCGACCCACTTCTCCGAGCGGAACTCGTAAGTGCGCGCAGGCTCCGCTGCGGCGGCCGTTTCGCCAGGCGCAGGTTGCTGTGCCGGCTGCTTCTGGGCGCCTTCCTGCGCCTTTTTCGGATCGGCCGTGGGATTTTCCCCGGGCTGACCGGACTTGACGATGGCAGGCTGGGGCGGACGCTGCTCACGGATCGGCCGGCGATCGTTCAGGCCGATCATCATGACGATGAAATCCGGCTTCTCCGTCGCCAGCACCTCCCGTATCAGCTTCGGCCAATCGGGATGTTCGCCGCGCGGATCGTTGCGCACCTCCTGCCGGATGAGCCCGGAATTGGTGCGCGGTTTACGTATCACGCCCATCTCGGGCAATTCGGCGAACGACAATTCGAGGCCATAGGCGAGCCAATCCGCCATTGCATCGCCGAACACGAGAACATTCGTCTGCGGCGGCGTGTCGGGCCTCTTCGGCGGTGCCGGTGCCTTGGAGTAATCGGCATCCGGCTGTGACCGGCGTTCCCCATAGCGCTGGTGTCGCGAGCGACGCGAGGACCGGCCCCACGGATTCTGCATGAAGGGGAAGAAGCCGCCATCAAAAAACTGTGCCTGCGCCGGCGGAGTAAACCCGACCGGCAGGGTAAGAAAGAGGATCGCCGCCGCCACGATCAGCGCCGCGAGGATCGGCAACCGGAACGAGAACACACGCCTTGTCATCTGACCCGAATTCCAGCGATTGGGCTTGCCCGGCGTTCGGGCGACAGCCGAGACGCGCGATCGTATGGAGTAGCACATATCAAAACTCGGGTCAGCGCCGAATGTTCGGCTGGGTTAAACGGTATTCGGATGGAGTCAGCGCGCCCGCAAATGGTCGAGCAAATCGGCGGTCGCGAAGCCGTCAGGCACCAGGCCGACCGAGGCTTGGTAGCGTTTGATCGCGCGGCGCGACCTCGCATTGATCCGGCCGTTCGGCTCGCCCCCGATATCGAACCCGCGGCGAACCAGATGCTGCTGCAGTTCGTAGCGCTCGGCGCTCGTGAGCACGCGCTCGTGGCGCGGCCAGGCCTGCACGATCGGCCCATCTCCGCGCAGCCGGTCGGCCAGATGCCCGATGGCAAGCGCATAGGCTTCCGCCGGGTTGTATTTCATGATCACGCGGAAATTGTTGAGCATGAGGAAGGCCGGCCCGCCCGCCCCAGCGGGTATAAGCAGATAGGCTTGGTCGTTCGGCCGCGGGAACGGCTTGCCGCCGACCCGCGTCACGCCGAGGCGCATCCACTCGCTCAAGAGCATTTTGCGCGAGGAACCGGCGAGCAGGTAGTCGAAGCCCTTCGGCAATACGACCTCATAGCCCCAAGTGTGACCCGGCGCCCAGCCATCCTTTTTGAGGTTATTGGCGGTCGAGCCGATCACGTCGGTAATCGAGTCAACCACGTCGCGCCGGCCGTCGCCGTCGAAATCGACCGCATAGCGCTTGAACGACGTCGGCATGAATTGGGTCGGCCCGAACGCGCCCGCCCACGAGCCGACCAGCCGGTCGGGCGCGACATCGCCGCGGTGGAGAAGTTCAACCGCCGCCAGGAACTCGTCGCGAAAATAGTCTTGGCGCCGGCCGATGCAGGCGAGCGTTGCCGTGGACCGCAGCACCGGTCGCCCGCCGCCCGCCGTTCCGTAGTTCGAATTCAACGCCCCAGATCGCAGCGATGATGTAGCGATCGACGCCATAGGCCTTCTCTGCCGCCGCGAAGGCCTGCGCGTATTGGGCGAGCATTTCCCGGCCACGTTCGATCTTGGCGTCGTTGACCAGCAGGTCGAGATAGTCCCAGACCGCCTTGGTGAATTCCGGCTGCGCATCCATAAGGTCCATGATCCGCAGATCCGGCGTGAGGCCGGCGGTGAGCCGCTGGTAACTTTCGCGCGTCACGCCGCGGCGCGCCGCCAACGGCCACAGCCTCTCAAGACAGGCGGGGAAATTTGCCGCAGCTAGGCGAATGGCGTCGGCCTTCATCAGCGGATGGCCGGAACTGCCCGACTCGCCGCTCCATTCGCGGGTGCCCGAGGAAGCCGACGGGGCCGGTGCCGGAGATGCGGCCGCATCGGTCGTTGGCGTCGTTGCGCTTGGCGACTGCGCACCAACCTGGGAGCCGCCGCCGCTCTGGGCCCAGGTTGGTCCCGCTAACACCAGAAGAACGGGCACGGCAACCGCCGCTGCGTGCAGAATATCCTTTGGCGTGATCCCGTTCGTTCGTGCGGCCATGTATTCCTCCGCCTGAGGCACGGTTCGAGTCCGGGAATAATTGGTACTAACCTGTACGCGTAAATGAGGCGGCTCCGGGGCATCGGCAAGACCCCGCAGGAGATCGAATGGGATGCGATCTGCAAGCGCGAACCAGCCGCTTTGACAAGCGTTTAGTCATGGACTTGCCGCGAAGGGCGTGGTTTCGTCGCAGAACCACAAAACGCCCTCACTTATTCGACAACACGCCGAGACATGAAAACGATTCGCAAAGCCGTTCTGCCGGTCGCCGGCCTTGGCACGCGTTTTCTGCCAGCGACCAAGGCGATCCCCAAGGAAATGCTGCCCGTCGTCGACCGTCCGCTGATTCAGCATGTCGTCGACGAGGCCCGCGAGGCCGGGATCGAGCACTTCATTTTCGTGACCGGCCGCAACAAGGCGGTCATCGAGGATCATTTCGACCGGCAGTATGAGCTCGAAGTCAGCCTTACCGAGCGGCGCCGTTTTGCCGATCTCGAGCATCTCGAACGCGATCTGCCGGTTCCCGGCCAGACCAGCTTCACCCGCCAGCAGTCCCCCCTGGGGCTCGGCCACGCCGTCTGGTGCGCGCGCGACCTCATTGGGGATGAGCCGTTCGCGCTGCTCCTGCCTGACGTGCTGGTGCAAGCCGAGCGCGGCTGCTTGGGACAGATGATGGACGCCTACCGGGAGATCAATGAGCCGGTGAATGTGATCGCGGTTGAGGAAATGGCGCCGGAGCGGCTGCACGAATACGGCGTGGTCGGCACCGGGCGTCAGGTCGGCAAGGCTCTCGAGGTCACCTCGATGGTGGAGAAGCCGGCGCACAGCAAGGCGCCCTCGAATTTGATCATCACTGGCCGCTACATTCTGCAACCGGAAATTTTCCACCTCCTCGAAACGCAGAGCTGGGGCATGGGTGGGGAAATCCAGCTCACCGACGCAATGATCAGGCTCGCGCTGAACCAGCCCTTCTACGCCGTGAAATTCGAAGGCCGGGCGTTCGACTGCGGCTCCAAGATCGGTTTTCTCATCGCCAATATCGCTTACGCCTTGGCACGCCCCGACATCGGCCCAAGACTTCGCAAAAGCCTCCAAGAACTCCTTCGCGAGTGAGCATGTCGCGCCAACGCGCCTCCAGAAGCGGCGACGCTAAATTCACCGCTAATCACCGATCATGATCGTCTATTAGGGGACGGCCGGCGCGGCGCATGGGGTTGACGGGGAGGCACAAGCCGTTCACTTGATTGCCGTCTTGCCGTCTTGCCGGCTAGGCGCCTTGTCGGCCAATTATCCCGGCCATTGGAGCACCCAGATCGCGAATGCCCGAGCGGATCAAGCGTGTGACCGACCAGCCGGCCGACGAGCAAAATCATGCATCGATCGCCTCGGGCCTGCGGGCGCTCGAAACGGAAACGAGCGGCATCGCCGCGCTCGCCGCGACCATGCAGAACGGGCTGCGCCAGCCCTTCATCGCGGCCGTCGAGATGATTCGTCGCGCGCGCGGCCGGGTGGTGACGAGCGGGATGGGCAAGTCCGGCCATGTCGCCCATAGCCTCGCCGCGACGATGTCATCGACCGGAACCCCGGCGATATTCGTGCATCCGGCCGAGGCCGGACACGGCGATCTCGGCATGATCACGCCGGACGACGTGATCATGGCTCTGTCTTGGTCCGGCGAGACGGTCGAGCTGAAGAACCTGATCGACTACTCTCGTCGGTTCCGCATCGGCCTGATTGCAGTGACCTCCGACGGCGTAAGCACGCTGGCCCAAGCCGCCGACATCGCGCTCGTTCTGCCGCAGGCGCGCGAGGCCTGTCCGCACAATCTCGCGCCCACGACCTCCTCGCTGATGCAGCTCGCTTTGGGCCACGCCCTTGCCATCGCCCTATTGGAAAGCCGCGGCTTCACGCCGCTCGATTTTCGCATTCTGCATCCGGGCGGGCGGCTGGGCGCAGCGCTGACCTTCACCCGCGACCTGATGCATGCGGGCGACGCCATGCCCCTGGTGATGCTCGGCCGCCGCATGTCCAACGCCATCATGGAAATGTCGACCAAGGGATTCGGCTGCGTCGGCATCATCGATGCGGCGGGACAATTGGTGGGCATCATCACCGACGGTGACCTGCGCCGGCATATGCGCCCCGACCTACTCGACCTGGCGGTCGAAGACGTCATGACCGCAGGCCCGATCTGCGCCAAGCCCGAGCAGCTTGCGAGTGAGACGCTGCAATTGCTCAACGCCGCCAAAATCACCGCCGTGTTCGTGATCGAGCGGGGCAAGCCGATCGGCGTCATCCATCTGCACGATCTGCTGCGCGCGGGAGTGGCCTGACGGCCGGTTCCCGGCTGCGTCAGCGGCCGGATTCGGTGGGACGTTCCGGGCCGCGCGTCAACATCCAGTGGATCGCCTGTGTGCGGCTCGGCAAGCCCAGTCGCGCTAATATCCCCGATACATGAATCTTGACGGTGTTCGGCGAGATTGCGAGGGCGCGGGCGATCTCGACATTGCTCATGCCCTTGGACATAAGTTCGAGCACTTCGCCCTGCCGCTTGCTCAGCGCCGGCGCCGACGAGCCGCTCCTGCCGCCGCCGCCCAGACCGCGGGCGTCCGCCTCGACCGGGGGTCGCGCCGGCATGTCCTTAGCTGCCATTTTTCGTTCATTGAGCAGCGCGTTCGCCATCTCTGCGCCAATCCGGTCGGTGACAACCACCGGCTCCCGGTGTTCCGTCATTGGCGGCATGAATCCGGTGATGTTGATATGGACAAGGGCGGTCAAATTGCCCCGCACATACGGGAACCCGAGCAGCAGAAACCAGCGACACTCGGTCGGCGAATGGCAGGGATAGACGAACGACAGAAAATCGATCCGGCCAGCGAGCAACTGCGCGATGCCTTCGACGATTCGCGCCGATTCCTCATCCGCATAGGCGCAGTGGCGAAGATAGTTCTGACCGATCCCGAAATCCGGAAGCGCAAATCCCGTTTCTTGCGCAAACGCCTTCCAGCCCCGACTCACATGGACAATGGCGCCCGAACGGTCGAGAAGAACGCCGTTCACCGTGCGATCGGCAAACAGCGCATCAATCTCTTCGGTACTCATATCAGACTGCGGGTCGCACTCTGTCGTCATCCGACATCCCAAGAACCAATGCGCCCAACTTGGCAACAACGCGCCACCTACAGGCTATTGGATTGCCACGCCGGGCTCAATGCATTTTTCTGCATATTTTCCGGAAATTGTGGTTTTGCTTGTCATTCGCAACTACAATTAATGCATAATACCTATTTCATTACCTTTATCTTGAATATGTGCAACGCAACAATATCTGCCGGGAGAAAGGAGGAGAACTCAACCCAAAGCTTCGCCTCACCTGGCTCGATGAACCACGCCCCTTCCTTATGCGAGACAGGAGGCCGCAGAATCGAAGCGGCATCAGCGCGGATTCCCGTCGGCGGACGGGCGCCGCCTCTATGAGTGCGGCTTATCAATCGGGATCGCGGATCCAGCCCCCCAGTTCGCGCCGCACGAGGGTCTCGATCACATCCATGCCAAGATCGCTATCGTTGAGACAGGGAATGGCGGCGAAGTTCGTCCCGCCATTGCGGTGGAAAATCTCGGCGTTCTCGACTCCGATCTCTTCGAGGGTCTCCAGACAATCGGCGGAGAAGCCGGGCGCGATCACCGCGAGGTTCTTCACCCCGCTCTTAGCGAGCCGTTTGACCGTTGCGTCGGTGTAGGGCTGCAGCCATTCGGCGCGCCCGAACCGCGACTGGAAGGTCATCATGAACCTGGACTCGTCGAGATTCAGACGTTCGCGCAGCAGGCGAGAGGTCTTGGCGCATTGGCAGTAATAAGGGTCGCCCTTGAGGAAATAGTCTTTCGGAATGCCGTGGAACGAGGCGAGGATCACGTCGGGGGAAAACGCAAGCCTGCCGCACTCCGCCTCGAGGGAACGCGCGATCGAATCGATATAGATCGGGTCATCGTAATAGGGAGCGGCGATGCGCAGCGTCGGTTGCCAGCGCATCCGCAGCAGGGTGCGAAACGCTTCATCGCAGGCCGTCGCCGTGGTTGCGGCGGCATACTGCGGATAGAGCGGGACGAGCAGAATGCGGTCGCAGCCGCGCGCAAGCAACGCGCGCAGCCGGCCGCCGATCGACGGTTCGCCGTAACGCATCGCCCAGTCCGTGACGATCGGCCTGCCGATCGGCTCGAGCCGGGCTGCGAGCCTTTCACATTGCGACCGGGTGATCGTCGTGAGCGGCGATTCATCAGCCTCGCGGTTCCAGATCTTCGCGTAATCGCGCGCCCGCCGTCGCGGCCGGGACCGCAGAATGAAACCGTCGCGAACGAATTGCCAGACGATGCCGCTTTCTTCGATCACGCGCGGATCGTTGAGGAACTCAGTGAGATAGCGCCGCACCGAATTCGGATCAGGGGCGTCGGGCGTGCCGAGATTGACGATCAGCACGCCGATATAGCCGCTCGCGATCGCCGGATGATCGGCAGGCTTGTGCGACGCCATGCTCGCAGGCCCGCTCGCATCATCCGCAGCAGGGACGCCCGCCGGTCCGGCAGGCGGGCTGGCGGCGGGGCCAGGGGGCGGAGTAAGTTCGTCGTTCATCGGACCTCGAAGATCGGACTTGGCGCGTTGAGCGCATAGCAGGCGCAGGGCCTCGCGGCCATACTATTCGTCATCGGTGAGGAAGGTGATTCCGAGCAACGCGCCGGCGAGAAGAATCACTCGGCCGCCCTCAGGAATACCCCCGAGTCCGCGCGGAACTGCGCGAGCAGCGCGGCCTCTTCGGCCTTGGCGGCGGCGAGGTGGCGCATCTTTACATGGCCGAACCCGCGGATCTTTTCCGGGATGGCCGCGAGTCCGACCGCAATCGCATGGTTTTCCGGCGTAAGCCTTTCCAGCACTTCCTCGAGCATCGTCTCATAGTCACGGATCAGCGCCCGCTCGGCCCGCCGTTCTGCGGTATAGCCGAATATGTCGAACGGCGTGCCGCGCAGCGTCTTCAGCTTTGCAAGCAAGCCGAACACCGGGAAAATCCACGGGCCGAATGTCATCTTCTTGAGAACGCCGTGCTTGTCCTTGCGCGCGATCAGCGGCGGCGCGAGATGCACGTGCAGCCGCAGATTTTCGCCGTCGACTTCGTTCTTCACCTGGCGCAGGAACGAACCGTCGGAATAGAGCCGCGCCACCTCGTACTCGTCCTTGTAGGCCATGAGCTTGAACAGATAGCGCGCGACCGCCTCGGCAAGTCCACACCGCCCTGGAGTTTTCTCCGCCTCGATCGCGCGCGCCCGCTCGACCAGAGCGCGATAGCGCGCGGCGTAAGCTGCGTTCTGATAGGCGGTGAGGTAGTCAACTCTGCGCGCCACCATCTCTTCGAAAGACCGCGAGAGACGCCGAGCACGGTCCTCGGTGTCCGGCGCGGGCTTGATCAGCGCCTCAACCGAAGGAAGATCGATGGCCGCACGGCGGCCCCAGCGGAACGCCGCCTGGTTCATGGCGACGGCTTCGCCGTTGAGGGCGATCGCGGTCTCGATCGCATCGCCGGAGAGCGGCACCGCGCCGATCTGATAGGCATAGCCGAGCAAGAAGAAATTCGCGCCGATCGACTGGCCGAGCAGCGCGGTTGCGATGCGCGAGGCGTCGACGAAATGCGCATGATCCGGGCCCGCCGCCGCCGCGATCGTGCGCTTCAGGCGTTCGCTCGGAAGCGAGAAATCCGCATTGCGGGTAAACTCGCCCGGCAGCACCTCGGTGAGGTTAACGACCATCTGCGTCACGCTGGGCTTAACCGCCGCGAGCACCTTCTTGCCGCCGGCGATTACGATATCGCCGCCGAGAACGAGGTCGGCCCCGCGCGCAGCGACGCGGATCGCATGGATATCCTCCGGTCGCTCGGCGATGCGGATATGGCTGTGCACCGAGCCGCCCTTCTGCGCGAGCCCTGCCATGTCGATGATGCCGACACCCTTGCCGTCGAGATGCGCCGCCATGCCGATGATCGCGCCGATGGTCACGATGCCGGTGCCGCCGATGCCGGTGACGATGACATTGCAGGTCTGATCGATCTTGGGGAGCTTCGGCTCGGGCAATGGCGGCAACTCGCCGCTTTCGCCAATCCCCCTCCCCTTTTTCAGCTTCGCCCCGATCACCGAAACGAAGGACGGGCAGAAGCCTTTCACGCAGGAATAATCTTTATTGCAGCTCGACTGGTCGATGGCGCGCTTGCGACCGAACTCGGTGTCGCGTGGCTGGATCGATACGCAGTTCGATTGCACCCCGCAATCGCCGCAGCCCTCGCAGACGAGTTCATTGATGACGATGCGCTTGTCCGGGTCGGGAAACAGGCCGCGCTTGCGGCGGCGACGCTTTTCCGCGGCGCAGGTTTGGTCGTAGATCAGCACCGTGCAGCCCGGCGTGCCCGCGAGTTCGCGCTGCACGTCGTCGAGCGTGTCGCGGTGGTGGATCGTCGTACCCTTGGGCCATGGGGTCTTGCGCGGGTACTTCCACGGCTCATCGGTCACGACGGCGATGCGCTTGACCCCTTCCGCCGCGACCTGCTGCGCGATCTGCGGCACGTTGAGGCCGCCATCGTTCTTCTGACCGCCGGTCATCGCGACCGCGTCGTTGAACAGGATCTTGTAGGTCACATTGACGCCCGCGCCGACCGCGGCGCGGATCGCAAGCGAGCCGGAGTGATTGTAAGTGCCGTCCCCGATGTTCTGAAACACATGCGGCCGTTTGGAGAACGGCGCCTCGCCGATCCAATTCGCCCCCTCGCCGCCCATCTGGGTGAAGCCCGAGGTCGCGCGATCCATCCACTGGACCATGTAATGACAGCCGATCCCGGCGTAAGCGCGGCTGCCTTCCGGTACGACAGTGGAGGAATTGTGCGGACAGCCAGAACAGAAATAAGGCGTGCGCACCGCCAGGTCCTGCGTTTCGGCGAGGACGCGCTGCGCTTCCTTCAGGCGCGCGACGCGCGCCTGAAGCTCGTCGTTCGGCGAGAAGCGAAGCAGGCGCTCGCCGATGCAAATCGCGATATCGTTGACGTCGAGCGCGCCCTTGACCGGGAACAGCCAATTGCCCTCTTCGTCCCTCTTGCCGATGCAGACCGGCTGGTGCGCCGTGCCGTACAATTCTTCGCGGACCTGCACTTCCACGAGCGAGCGCTTCTCCTCGACAACGATGAGAAGATCGACGCCTTTCGCCGCCTCCAGCATGTCGGCGCGGCCGATCGGATAAGGGCAACCGACCTTGTAAAGTCTGACCCCGAAATCATTGCATCGCACCTCGTCGAGGCCGAGCTCGTCGAGGGCCTGGCGCACGTCGAGATAGCTCTTGCCTACCGTGACGATGCCGATGCGCGGCTTGCGGCCGCCGGAAATGATGACGCGGTTGAGCTTGTTCGCCTGCACGAAGGCAAGCATGGCGTCGCGTTTGTAGTCCTGCAGGCGCGCTTCCATGCCGAGCACGGTGTCGCCGAGCCGGATATTCAGGCCGCCCGGCGGCATTTTGAACAGGTCGTCGCCGGGGATGACGATGTTGACGCGATCGAGGTCGCCGTCGACCACCGCCGTCGACTCGACCGTGTCGTGCATGCATTTGAGGCCGACCCACGCGCCGGTGTAGCGCGACATGGCCCAGCCATAGAGGCCGTAGTCGATGATCTCCTGCACGCCGGCGGGATTGAGCACCGGGATCACGACATTGACGAAATTGAAGTCGGACTGATGCGCGGTGGTGGAGGATTCGGCGGTGTGGTCGTCGCCCATCAAGGCAAGTACGCCGCCATGCTTGGAGGTGCCGGCGAAATTGGCATGGCGGAACACGTCGCCGGAGCGATCGACGCCGGGCCCCTTGCCGTACCAAATGCCGAAAACGCCGTCGAACTTGCCTTCGCCGCGCAATTCAGCCTGTTGCGAGCCCCACAGCGCGGTCGCAGCCAAGTCCTCGTTGAGGCCGGGGTGAAAGAGAATGTCGTTCGCCTTGAGCAGGGATTCTGCGCGCTGGAACTGCTGGTCGAGCCCGCCGAGCGGGGAGCCGCGATAGCCAGTGACATAGCCCGCGGTGTTGAGTCCTGCGCGGCGGTCCCGCTCCTTCTGCATCAGGCACAGGCGAATGATCGCCTGATAGCCGGTGACGAAGACCGGCGATTTTTCGAGATTGTATTTGTCGGCGAGCGTGACGGGCCTGAGCGGCATCGCAGCAATCCTGCGCAGTGTAAGGCGGCATTCCGAAACGGTCGACGCGGGCGGCTTGTCGCGAAAATTCGGCCGCCTCGTGAAGCCGCCTCAAGCTTTATTAAGCGATATGGGGCGGCCGGGCTTTGCGACAAGAAGACGGCGCTTTTGCCTCGCCGTCAATTTCGTTCCTGCGCGCGTGCGCGGGGAAATATGTCGCGACGGCCGCGCGCGACGAAATTTGGTGCATTGCAGCAACCGCCGCGTCGAGCCCGCGGCTTCTCGGTCGGCGAACCGCTGCGAACAAGTCGCCGCCGCTAGAGCGAATTCCGTTCCAATCGAATCGGAATCCGCTCTGGTTGTCCTTGAGTGGTCGCATTTTCTGCGGCGAACCGGTTTCCACTTCGCCGGAAAATGCTCTAATCCGTCACTCCCACGGCGCATCGGCAAAACGGGCGGCGAGGAAATCGATGAACAGGCGCGTCTTGGCGGCGAGGAATCGGTTCGCCGCGTAGAGCGCGTGGATCGGCAGCGGCGGCGGGCTATACGCATCGAGCACGACGACAAGTCGGCCCGCTTTGATCGCGTCTCCCGCAATCACCGTCGGTAATAGCGCGATGCCTAACCCCTTGCAGGCCGCTTCGCGCAGCACCTCACCATTGTTCGCGCACAGCGCGGACGCGACCGGCACCGAGATTTTCGCGCCATCGCGCGTGAGCTGCCAGCGCTGGCGCGCCGCCACGTGTCCGTAGACGAGACAGCGGTGATGGATGAGATCGTCGGGTTCTTGCGGGGCGCCGTAACGGGCGAGATAGTCGGGGGAGGCGAGCAGAAGGCGGCGCGTCGCGGCGAGTCGTCGCGCGACGAGGCTTGAGTCCGCAAGCTCGCCGATGCGCACGGTGACGTCGACGCCCTCTTCGAGTGGATCGATAAACCGATCGTTGAGCAAAAGCTCGACCTTCAGGTCCGGATAACGGCTGAGAAAGTCGGCGACTGCGCCGGCAAGATAGGCCGTGCCGAACGACATCGGCCCGTTGATGCGCAGCACGCCCGCGGGCGCTTCATGCAGACCGGCGATTTGGATTTCCGTCTCCGCGATCGCGGCGAGGACAGCCGTGGAGCGTTCGTAATAAGCGAGCCCTGCTTCGGTGGGACGAACCTTCCGCGTCGTGCGATCGAGCAGGCGCACCCCGAGTTGCCGCTCCAGCTCCATCACCGCCTTGCTGATCGCCGACCGCGTGCGCCCGAGCTGCCGGGCCGCCGCGGCATAACCGCCGAGGGCGACGACTTTGGTGAAGGCCTGCATCGCGTCGAGTTTGTCCATATTGTTTCCGTTTTGGAACCAGAGTGTTGCTTTATACTACTATTGCTTCCTATATGAGTCGATATCAGCTTGTTTTTGGAAACAGAACGCCCTGCCGGGGCGTCCGACCGGAGCAAGTCAATGTTGAGAATCCGAAGGGCCGAAGAGCGTGGCCGAACCGATTTCGGGTGGCTCGACAGCCGTCACAGCTTTTCGTTCGGCGACTATTACGACCCCGCCCACATGGGATTCGGCCCTCTGCGCGTCATCAATGACGACCGCGTCACACCCGGCGCCGGTTTTCCCACCCACCCGCATGGCGACATGGAGATCATCTCCTATGTGCTCGATGGCGCGCTCGCCCATAAGGATAGCCTCGGCACCGGTTCGGTGATCCGGCCGGGCGATGTGCAGCGCATGAGTGCCGGCACCGGGATCAAGCACAGCGAGTTCAACGCCTCGAAAACCGAGCCGGTGCACTTCCTGCAAATTTGGATCATTCCGGAGGCGGAAGGCCTCGCGCCGAGCTATGAGCAGAAGAGCTACCCGGCAGAGGACAAGCGCGGAACGCTGCGCCTGGTTGCTTCGCGCGATGGGCGCGAGGGTTCGGTCACCGTTCACCGCGACGTCGATCTCTACGCGACGCTGCTTGGCGAAGGCGAACGCACACGCCACACGTTTCGGCCGGGCCGCGCCGGCTGGCTGCAGGTCGCACGCGGCACGGCGACGGTGAATGACGTGCAGCTTAATCCCGGCGACGGCGTCGCCATCGAAGCGATTGACGACGTGGCGATCATAGGCACCTCCGCCGATACGGAAGTGCTCCTGTTCGACATGGCGGTGTGATCAAAGCGGGATATTCGCGTTATCCTGGCGGCAATTCACGGCTCAATGGAGGAATTTCGCATGAGCAAAGTGCTGGTTCTCTACTATTCGAGCTATGGTCATATCGAGCGCATGGCGGAAGCGGTCGCCGAAGGCGCGCGACAGGCCGGCGCCGAAGCCGTCATCAGGCGCGTGCCGGAACTCGTGCCCGAGGAGGTGGCGCGCAAGTCGAATTTCAAACTCGATCAGAAAGCGCCGATCGCCACCGTCGCCGAGCTGCCCGACTACGACGCGATCATCATCGGCGTGCCGACGCGCTTCGGCAATATGGCGGCGCAGATGAAGAACTTTCTTGATCAGGCCGGCGGCCTATGGGCGCAGGGCAAGCTCATTGGCAAGGTGGCGAGCGTGTTCACATCCTCCAACACGCAGCATGGCGGACAGGAGAGCACGATACTCACCACCCACGTCGTGCTGCTCCATCTCGGCATGATCATCGTGGGATTGCCCTACTCTTTCCCGGGTCAGATGGACATGGCCGACATCACCGGCGGCTCGCCTTACGGCGCCTCGACCATCGCCGGCGCGGACGGCTCCCGCCAGCCGAGCGATAACGAACTCGCTGGCGCACGCTTCCAGGGGCGCCACGTCGCGGAGATCGCGAACAAGCTTCGTCGCGCTTAACGCCCGCGTTTTTTCGCAGCATGGTTAATGATGGTGCCCGGCTTTTCTCACAATACGCCGAAAGCCCAGAGGAGCAGAAACACGGGGATTGAAATGCCAATCGGCCATAATAGGGCGAAACGCCTAGTTTGGCTTCCTTTCAGTGATGATTGGTCTCCCCGGCCAACGCAAGCGCGTGACCCAGCTCCGGGGTAAATTAGTGAACCCGACCGGAAGCGCTCTCTGAACCTTTCGTGAGCAGCGGCGTTATACCGGCGAGTTCATTTGACCTGGAGCATATCGATGAATGCGGCGAACGGACCGGCAACAGCCGTGGACGATATTCGCAAGGACTTGCAGACACTGCGTGAAGACGTGCTGCGTCTCGCCGGTCAGGTTTCGACGCTCGTCGGCGCGACGAGCGATCAAACGATCAGCGACGTCAAGCAGCGCATCCGTCAGATGGGAGACACCGTTTCCGACCTCAGCGAACGCAGCCGGAACATCGCGACCGATATGATCGACGACGTCGGCGCATCGCTTGAGCAAAGCATGCGTACGCGGCCGCTTGCGACCATTGCCATTGCGGTCGGGCTCGGGTTCATCGTCGGAGCGCTGTGGCGGCGCTAGCCAAACGCCGCAGGCCGGGGGCTAGCAGTGTTCGAAGGTATCATTTTGCGCTGGCGCATGCGCGTCGACGCGCTGGTCAAGTGCGGCATTTGGGGTGCGATCGCCATCGTCGCGCTGCTCGGCGCGCTACTGTTTTTCGGCGCGGCGGTTTTTGTTTTCGCGCAAGCCGAATATGGGACGCTGCCGACTCTTCTCGGCTTCGGCGGTTTATTCCTCGCCGTGGCGTTAATTGCGGTCATCGCCCTCGTCATCGTGCGCGCGGCTGCTGCGCGGCGGCAGGCCCAGATCGCGGCAACCGCTAGCCCTGCCGCTGCATTGCTCGACCCGAGCCTGCTCGCGGCCGGGCTCAATTTCGGAAAAAACTTGGGGGGACGGCGCACGATTGCGATCGGCTTGGTCGGCGCGTTTATTGTCGGCCTGTGGCTGAGCCGGAATATCGATAAGAAATGACGATTGGCAGGCCAACTTTTCTGACCCTCTGCTAAGCCCTCGGATTGCTCGTCGATCACACCGAGGACCGCAGTTAGCTCGCCGGCCCGCACCTTCATCGCTTGCGGATGCGGAAGACGAGCAGCTGCCCCTCGCGCAGCGCGCTCTCCAACGTATCCCCGGTTTCATTCACGAGGTGGGGAATGTCGATCTCGGCGAGCGGATCGGTGCATTCGACCGTGAGAAGATCATTCGGCGCGAGGCGCGTAAGCGTCTTGCGCGTCTTGAGCGCCGGAAGCGGGCATTTCAGCCCACGCAGGTCGAGCCGCGTCTCCGCCATTCCGTCCTTTTCGCCGCAGGCGACCGCAACGGTCAAGCCTCGCACGCTTGACCGTTTGCACCGGTTGGGCCCACATAAGCAAAATCGTGCGAACAGGCTCAAAAGACATGCGCGTGATCGGGCTTGCCGGCTGGAGCGGCGCCGGCAAGACAACGCTTCTTACCCGAATCATCCCGCGCCTCGTCGGCCGCGGGCTCACCGTATCGACCGTGAAGCATGCTCATCACGGCTTCGACGTCGACCATCCGGGCAAGGACTCTTACGCGCACCGGGTCGCCGGAGCGACGGAGGTGCTGGTCTCCTCGGCCGTGCGGTTTGCGCTGATGCACGAACTGCGCGGCGCGCCGGAGTCGGAACTGGCGCAACTGCTGGGCAAGCTCGCGCCGGTTGATCTCGTCCTCGTCGAGGGATTCAAGCGCGAGCCGCATCCCAAGCTCGAAGTCTATCGCGCGGTGGTCGGCAAGCCCTGCCTTTATATCGACGATCCCGACATCGTCGCGATCGCCTCCGATCGCCCGATGCCGGAAGCGCCGATCCGCTCGGTGCTGCTCGAGGACATGCACACGATTGTCGATATTCTGCTCGAAAGCGCGATCCCGGTCGAGGAAGCGATCGCGCGCGGACGGAGCGAGCATGGCGCAGCTGAGCGATGACTGCTTCGCTTTTTCCGGCCCGCTGATGCCGATCGCGGAGATGGAACGGCTGATCCTTGAACGCGTCCAACCGGTGGCCGAGATCGAACGTGTGGGCTTGCGGGAGGCGGCGGGCCGCGTGATTGCAAGCGATCTCGCCGCTGCGATCGACCTGCCGCCGTTCGACAACTCGGCTGTTGACGGCTATGCGCTGCGCCATGCCGATCTCGATGAGCGCACGGAAACGCGTCTTGCGGTCGTCGACCGGATCGCCGCCGGCCAGGACGCAGCGCGCGGCATCGTTGCCGGCGAGGCGATCCGCATCTTCACGGGCGCGCCGATGCCGCCGAGCGCCGACACCGTCGTCATGCAAGAGGACGTGCGCCTCGATGGCGACCGCGTCGTCGTACCGACCGGACTTAGCCGCGGCGCCAATACACGCCTCGCCGGCGAAGATATTCGCGCCGGCGCGGTCATGCTTCCGGCGGGACAACGCCTGTCTCCGCAGGACGTGGCCCTCGCGGCGGCCCAGGGCATGACCGAATTGCCGGTGCGCCGACGCGTGGCGGTCGCGCTGTTTTCAACCGGCGACGAGGTGATCGAACCCGGCCAAGTCCGGCCGCCCAGTGCGATCTACGACGCCAATCGCTTTCTGCTGCTCGCGCTCCTGGAGAAGCTCGGCGCGCGGGTGACCGATCTCGGCATTCTGCGCGATGATCCCGACACGCTCGCCGCTGCGCTCGCCGCCGCCGCCGACGGCCACGATCTGGTGCTTACCTCAGGCGGGGTATCGACCGGGGAAGCTGACCACATGCGCGCGGCCGTCGAGCGCGCCGGACGATTGGTGTTCTGGCGGATCGCCATCAAGCCGGGCCGTCCAGTGGCGATGGGCGTCCTGCCCGCCCGAGGTCCGATCGGCCAAGCCGCCTTCGTCGGCCTGCCCGGCAATCCGGCGGCCGTGTTCGTGACTTTCGTCCGGGTCGTGCGGCCGTTGCTGTTGCGCCTCGCCGGGGCGACGCTGCGCCCGTTGGTGGCGCTGCCGGTGCGCGCCGCCTTCGCCTACCGCAAGAAGAAGGGGCGGCGCGAATATGTTCGCGCATCGCTTCGCCACGGCAGCGACGGCACCATCGAGGCGGTGAAATTCTCGCAGGACGGCGCCGGCGTCATCACGTCGCTGACGCAGACCGACGGCTTGGTGGAGCTCCCCGAGGACACGACTTCGGTCGCGCCAGGCGCGACGGTCGGGTTCCTCTCCTATGCCGACATGACCGAGTAGCGACGGCTGACCGCCTGCGTCAGTTGCCGCCCACCAAAATTGGTTCCGACCGAAAGGCCCCTGCCTTGCGCTTATTCGCTGCCCTCGCTGCGAGCGGCCGTTGGCCGGTCGCGCGGCTCACCGCCTGCCGGCTCCATCAGTCGGGCTGCGATCTGCTCGGCATAAAAGGCGTGGCCCGGCACGTCGAGATGAAGCTGGTCGTAATAGAAATTCGGAGTCACCGCCTTGGAGACCGGTCCGTAAAGGTCGAGCCAATCGAACCCGGAGCGGGCAAGTATGGATCTGACATGTTTCGTCAATGCGCTGTCCCGGCCGCCCAGTTCGTCCTTTTCCGGCGACAGGACAATCAGAACCTTCCGGCCCGGTCGCTGCGTCTCGCGAATCGCCGAAAACAGGTTCTCCAGGCTGCGTTCGGCGACTCGCAAATCGTCTTCGGATCGGTAGGTTTGCGGTCGCAGCGTCTTGTAGAGCACCCAGGTCAAGAACGTCGTCGCCTCCCAGAGCGCCCGGAACGGAGGCGGCGGGCGCTGCATGAAGAAATAGCGGCCCTCCGCATCGACCCGCCCGCGCACGGTATCCTGCGCGATCAACGTCACGACGAGCACGGATTCGTCATCGACGTTCTTGTAGCGGATGCGCTCCGCCATATTGTCGGTTCCATACTGATTGGCGCCGGCATTGCCGCAGACATAGCGTTTGCCGGTCGCCGCCGCCAACCGCTGGCATACGCCATCCGAGAAGAGCTCACGGTCATCGATATAGGTGCCGCCCCAGGTGACGCTGTCGCCAATGAACAGAAGCTTGGCGTCGGCCGGATCGGCCCAGTCGGTCGTGCTGCGCAATCCTTTGCTGTCGATCGTGACTCTGGCGCCGCGTCGGCGCAATTGCTGCTGATTGGGCTGCGGCGCAAAGCGATAGGAGGCGTTGGCGTAGAACAGGATGGGGTTTCCGAGTCCGATGCTCCGGAGATAAAGCTCGGCGAGCACGACCGGCGTGGCTATCAGCAGTCCGGCGATGGCCCAGAACGCGACCTTTTTGAGCTTGGGCATGCGTGAGCTTCTCAAATCAGCGCTTCGTAGGGTCCCGCCGGATCGGCGAGGGTCTGCAGCCGGAGCGCCGCAGCGCGGGCGAAAGATAGCAGCATGCTGCGGCGGGTCGCAGGATGCAGCCGATGCTCGGGGGCCTCACGCACCAGCGCGGCGCCAAAGCCATCGGCCAGGATGAGCCCGGCGTCGTCAGGAAAGATTGCGACGGGCACGTGGGGAGTGGTCGCAAAGAATAGCCGATCGCAGTGCATACGATAGTCCGGCCATTTCTGGTCGGTCCGGAAATCCTCGACCGACGACTTGATCTCAACGATCCAGACCTCGCCGTCGCCGCTGAGAGCGACGAGGTCGGCGCGCCGTCCCGAGGCGAGCGGCAGCTCGCTCACGCAGGCAAGGCCGAGCGATAGCAAAAGCCGCTGTGCGCCGCGCGAGATGGCGAGTGCGGTTGCGGATTGCCGCCCATCGCGGGGCGTTGCTGGGGCAGTCATCAGCATCGGCGCACAATGCCACGAGACCGGCGGAGAATAAACCGACGCGACGAGGCCCCCTCGCTCGCGTCTCTCGCCGACTCGCCGGGTGACATTGACGCCCGATTGCGCGCTAATTGCGTCGGCTGCAAACGATCAGGGAGACCGCGATGACGCCGGATGAGCGCTACGAAAAAGGCATGGCAGTACGCCGCGAGGTGCTTGGCGACGCATGGGTCGACCGCTCGCTCAAGAACCGCAACGCCTTCAATACCGAGTTCCAGGAGATGATCACGCGTATCGTCTGGGGCGAAATTTGGACGCGCCCCGGCCTCGATCGCAAGACACGGCGTTGCATGGTGCTCGCCAGCATGATTGCGCTCGGCCGCTGGGGGGAGTTCAAGCTGCACGTGCGCGCGGCGCTGAACGACGCCATGACGCCGGCCGACATCAAGGAAATCATCCTCCAATCCGCGCTTTATTGCGGCGTACCGGCAGGCAATCACGCGATGGCCGAGGCGGAGCAGGTGCTGGTTGAGTTGGGGTTGATGAGCGGTCGCGAGCTATAGGCTGGCGTCCCGCTGCCTGCCTCTCGTTCCTCCACCGCGGCGCTTGCCAACACGCTCCCTGCGTATGCGTTCTCAAGAGGCGTTCGCAACAAGCGCCTCGCTAAAACGCGTAAGGACTGCTCCTCAGGATCGAGCGCCCGTTGTGTAAAAAAACTTGAACCCCCGATGACGTGCGGTTAACCGCGATCCTGAGGTTATCCCTTAGGTATATTGCCGGAATTGCCGATCGGACGGCTGCGTCCGATTGTAGCCCAACAAAAGGATACCCGACGTAGGCCGACATGGAATCGTCGGACGATACTGCACCACACGGACCGTCTTGCGCCCATTGCGGCGCAATGATGCAGTTCGTGCGCCGTCTCCCCAAACTCGGCGCCAATCCGGAACTCGTTTCCTACCAGTGTGAGGAATGCGGGCACGTGGTGACGCGGCCTGAGGACGATGAGCCGTGAGTTCACTCGCCACGCATCAAGCATCCCGCCTAGCGGGGCGCGGCGGGCCGCGGCTGGGCCCTGCAACGCCCGATGGAAGCGCCAGACAAGCGATGATCGATTGACGATTGGCGGCAGCCGCAAGCTTCTGTATCAGAAGCGGGATCCGGCTCCTTTCCGCCTCGTTCCCTTACGCTTAGCCAAGGTCGCGCAGCCATCCATGAACACCATGCCTCTTGCCGGGGTTCGCGTTCTCGAACTCGCCCGCGTGCTGGCCGGTCCGTGGGCCGGCCAATTGCTCGCCGATCTCGGCGCGGAGGTGATCAAGGTCGAGCGCCCGGGCTCGGGAGACGATACGCGCGCTTGGGGGCCACCCTTCGTTCAAGGACGTAACGGCGAGACGCTCGATTCCGCCTATTACCACGCGACCAATCGCGGCAAGCGCTCCGTCGTCGCCGATTTCGAGACTCAGGCGGGCCAGGATCTCGTGCGTGCGCTCGCGCGCGAAGCCGACGTGGTGATCGAGAATTTCAAGTTGGGTGGCCTCAAACCTTTCGGGCTCGATTACGAGAGCCTTCAGGCGATCAACCCGCGCCTAATCTATTGCTCGATTACCGGCTTCGGCCAAACCGGGCCATATGCGCCGCGCCCCGGATACGATTTCCTCATCCAAGCGATGGGCGGAATCATGCACATCACCGGCGAGCCGGAGCGCGAACCGATGAAGATCGGGGTCGCCTTCGCCGACGTCTTTACCGGGCTGTATGCGGCGATCGCCATCGAAGCGGCGTTGATCGAGCGGTCGCGCAGCGGACTGGGCCAGTACATCGACATGTCACTGCTGGACGTGATGGTCGGCGTGCTCGCCAATCAAGCGCTTAACTATCTCGTGTCGGGCGTCTCGCCCAAGCGCATGGGCAATTCGCATCCCAACATCGTCCCTTATCAGGTCTTCCCGGCCGCCGATGGTCATGTAGTGATTGCAGTGGGCAACGACGCGCAGTTTCTGCGCCTGTGCGAGGTCCTGGTCTTGCCGGAGCTTGCTGCGGACCCGCGCTACCAGTCGAATGGCGGACGCGTCGCCGCACGGGCGGAGCTCGTCGCAAGCATCGCCGCGCGAACCATCCGCATGACGCGGGCCGAGCTTCTCTCGGCGCTGGAAAGAACCGGAGTGCCGACCGGGCCGATCCACGACATCGCCGAAGTCTTTGCCGACCCACAGGTGATTGCCCGCGCAATGCGCCTCGAACTACCGGCGCCCGATGCGGCGGCCGGCACCGTCCCGGGCGTTCGCACCCCGATCCTGTTTTCGCGCACGCCGCTGAGTTACGAGCAAGCTTCGCCGCACCTCGGCGCGGACACCGAGGCGCTTCTCGCCGACCTTGCCGAGGGCAAGCCGCTGTTTCGCAGCTCACGCGAATAGGCGGGGTTTCCCGCCGCTGCTCAGGCGGCGGGCGCGTCGGCGTCGTCCTCTTTCGCCGGAAGCGTTAGCGTGAAGGTCGTGCCGTGGCCCAGTCCGGGACTTTCGGCGCCGATCGCCCCACCATGCAGATCGATGATGCGCTTGACGATGGAAAGTCCGAGTCCGATCGAGCTTTCGCCGCCGGTTGGCTTGGCGGAAAGCCGCTGGAAACGTCCATAGAGGCGGGAAATGTCCTTCTCCGACATGCCTGGCCCCTCGTCCTTCACCCGGATTTGCGCGCTGTCTTGCTGCAGATCGAGGGACAATTCGATACGCCCGCCGATAGGGCTGTATTTGATGGCGTTGCTGAGCAGGTTGTCGATCGCCTCCCGAATGCGATCGGCGTCGCAAGCAATCAGCTTACCGCTCGGCGCGGACACCTCGATGCGCTGCTGCTTTTTCGCAGCGAGCGGCTGATTCGCTTCGGCAACGTCCCGGACGATGGTTGCAAGATCGACCGGCTCGCGGCGGATGGTGATGTTCAGCGCATCGGCCATCGCGTCGATAATGAGGCTCTCGACCATTTCGGTTAGCCGGTCGGCGGCGCTATGGATGTGGCTGATCTGCGCTTTGGCGTTCTCGACCGAGTGGTTGGGATCGGACAACATGCGGTCGAGAATCTCCGCCCGGCCGATGATCACCGAGAGCGGATTGCGCAGATCGTGGGCGACGGTGCCGAGGATCTCCCGCTTGAACGCGTTGGCGCGCTGCAAGCGCGCCCATTGCGCCGCGAGGCGTCGGTTCGCAGCGGTCAATTCGCGTGTGCGCTGGTTGACGCGCTCTTCGAGCCGGGCGTTCGCCTCCTGAAGCTGCTCATAGAGGATGACGTTGTCGAAGGCGATGGACAGCTTGCTCGCGAACAACTCGACCAGCGTGCGATCGGTGCTGGAAAGCGGACGCCGCGCATGCAACACGACGACGACTTCGCGCCCGCTCGCCGTGCCGATATAGAGCGCCGACCACCCCGAGGTGAATTGGTGACTGTGGCTGCGGAAAGCCTCCTCGACCCAATGGCGCAACTCCGGATCGAAGGCGTTCGCCGTGTGGGCGCCCAGGAGATGAGCGTAGCAGCCGGAAGCGGCCAGCACCGCAATGGCGCGGTCCGGCTGTCCGTAGTCGTGGCAAACGAGAATGCCGTCACACTCGACTTTGAGCAGCGACGCGGTCTGCGTCAGCACACCTTCGGCGAGGCGCTGGATCGACTTGAAGTCGTACAGAGTCGCGGCCGCGTCGACGATGATCTCGAGGCCGCGGCGGGTCTCGGTCACCCGCTGCAATTGCTGATAGCCGCGCAGCGCCGAGGTGAGCGAGGTGAACAGCTTGTCGGCCGTCAGTTCGGTCTTCGCCTTGTAGTCATTGATGTCGTAATCGACGATGACGCGGCGCTCCGGCGCCTGGCCGGGTTGACCGGTGCGAAGAATGATGCGGACGGTTTCGTTCTTGAGTTCGTTCCGGATGAAATTGACGAGGTCGAGACCGGCACTGTCGGTCTCCATGATCACGTCGAGCAGCACGACCGCCATGTCGGGGTGATCGCGCATCAACGCGCGCCCTTCCTCGGCCGAATAGGCGGATAGAATCTCAAGTCCTTGCCCATTGAGCGTGTAGTCGCTGAGCGCATAGCGCGTGCCGTCATGCACGGCCGGCTCATCGTCGATGATGGCCACCTTCCAGCGCGGACCAACCGCCGCAGCTGGTTCGCCGGCGGAATCCTCAATGAAGTCGATGATGTCGTCGCGTTCAGCCATGGGCCTGTTCCGTCGCTTGGCGAGCGGAAGCCGACGCGTCTTCGTGCCGGGCCACGCGCGGGAGAACGATGCGGATCGTTGTGCCGCGGCCGGGCGCGGAATCGAGGTGCAGCCGTCCGCCAAGGCTTTGGGTCACGAGATTGTGGATGATATGCAGGCCGAGCCCGGTGCCGCCCTGGCTCCGCCGCGTGGTGAAGAACGGGTCGAAGGCGCGCCGGCGCACCTCCTCGCTCATGCCGACGCCGTCGTCAGCAACGACAATTTCGACATGACGGACGCCAAGCGGGCGCGCTCGAACCTCGATCTTGCCGGGGCGTCCATCCGGGAAGGCATGGATGACCGCATTGAGAAGGATGTTGGTGAGCACCTGTCCATAGGATCCCGGGTCGCTGTCCGTGACGATGTCTGGCGGGATGTCAATGTCGATCGGGACCTGCGCCTTGCGCAGCACCGGACGCACGCTGACGACGATCTGCTCGGTCGCCTCGCGCAGACTGAACTCGCGCCGCTCGGCATGGCTGCGATCGACAGCAACCTGCTTGAACGACTGAATCAGCTCGCCGGCGCGGTGCAGGTTGGCGACGAGCTGGCCCGCCGCATCGCTGACGTGTCCGATGAACTCGTCAAGCCGCGATCGGCGCAGCGGTCCCTCCTTCGCCTCGGTCGCGAACAGATCGCAGCGGCGGACAAGACTTGACGCTACCGTGAGGCTGATGCCTACCGGATTGTTCACTTCATGAGCCACGCCGGCCACGAGCCCGCCCAAAGCAGCGAGCTTCTCGGCGTCGATCAGGCTTTTTTGGGTGCTGCGCAATTCGGCGAGCGCGTTCTCGGCGGCTTCCTTCGAAGCGCGCAGTTCGATCTCGGCGCGGCGCTTGGCGATTGCGTTCTCCCGAAACACCTCGACGGCGCGCGCCATTTCGCCGATCTCATCACGCGCGTCGGCGTTCGCAATCACCCGACCATAGTGCCCGGAGACGATCGCATGCATTGCGGTGCGCAGTTCCTGCAGCGGCAACCGAATGCTGCGCGTGACGATCAGGCCGCCAATGACGATCGCCGACAGAAAGGCCGCAGCGACCAACAAGACGGTACGGAAAGTCCTCGCCAAGGTGCGGTCGAAGCTCGCCTGTGCGCGCTGCTCGCGCTCTCGCATCTGCGCCTGCAGGCCGTCGATGATGGAAATCATCGTTGCCTGATTGCCGTCGATCGCAGTGCGCAGAACATGCGTGCGGGCCGCGAACTTCGCGGCAAGATTGGTAAGACCGGCGCGCAACGCTCTGGCGCGCTGTTTCAGCGCTTCGAGCGCGGAGCGTTGAATGTCGTCGTCGGCAAGATCGATCATGACTGGGATGGTCTTTTCGATCGTCTCGGTATTGCGGCGCGCCTCCTCGACGGCGTTGGAAGCGAGCGAAAGATAGTAGGCGTTGGCGGCGACGACGGCCGCCGTGAAGGCCTCGCGCGATTTTCCAAGCGCCGGCCGGATCAAGGCGTCCTGCTGCGCGATCGACCCTTCGAGGATCGAGTAGAGGCCCGCCATCTCCCGCGCCGGCCGCAACACTTCGTCCTCGTAAGTATGCGTGATGGTCGCCTGCACCGCGCGCAATTCATTGAAGCCGTCGAGAAAGCGTTCGGTCACGCCGGCAAGGTTCGCCATCGCCGAAGAGAGCACCGGATCGGCCGGGCTGCGCCTACGCAAAGTGCCTAGCACGGCTTCGCGCACCAGCAGGATTTCTGCGAAAATCTCCGGGCTCGGCTCGTTGATGTAGCGGTGGATGAGGTTTTGCAGGCGGCCAGCTTCGCCTTCGAGCAGCACCAGCAGCGCGTCGGATTCCCGCACATGCCGCAATTCGTCCCAGGCGCGGCTGAGCGTGCTCCCGCCGGTCCAAATGAGGCCGGCAAGGATGATGACCACCGTCGAGTTGAGCACTGCGATCGAAAGAATTCGCCAGCCGATCGGCAATGAGCGAACGAGACTTTCAAGATCGACGCGCCAACCGCCGGCCTTCGCCTGTGCGTGGCTCGTGGGATCCGGGGAACGATCTTGTGCAATCACCGCCAAGGGCGCGTCTCACTGAACCTGACGGATGCGTTTGATCAACGGGGCAAGCGTCGGATCGCTCATCGCCTTCGCGTAGATCGATGACATGGCCTCTTCGAATGCCCGGCGCGGAAATTCGGTAATGATGACGTTGCCTTCGGCCAGGGCCCGCCGGCGCGATTCCTCTTCGAGCGCATCCCATCTCAGCCGCATGAAGCGGTTGGACTCGCGGGCGGCCTCACGAAAGATCGCTTTGTCCTCGTCGGAAAGCGTGTCCCAGGCGCGCTTCGACATGACCAGAACCTCAGGGCTCATCGTATGCTCGGTCACGGTGTAGTAGCGCGCGGTTTTATAGTGGTTGGTCGTCACATAGGACGGCCAATTGTTCTCGGCTCCGTCGATAATACCGGTAGTGAGCCCAGTCTGGACTTGCCCATAGGGGAGCGCAACCGGCACGGCGCCGAGCGCTCTGACCATTTCGACCATCAGGTCCGATTGTTGCACGCGGATGCGCAGACCCTTGAGGTCCTCGATGGTGCGGATCGGGCGGTCGCGTGTGTAAATCGAGCGGGCTCCGGAGTCGTAAAAGGTCAGGCCGATAAACCCGTGGGCCTCGAAGCTTGCCAGAATCTCCTCCCCGATCGGCCCATCAAGGACCGCACGAAGGTGTTGGGGCGAACGGAACAAGAACGGCAAAGCCAACACATTGGCGAGCGGTACGAAAGACCCCAACGGAGCAATGTTGCTGCGGTTGAGATCGATTGCGCCGACCCTGGTTTGCTCAATCGTCTCCTTTTCCTCGCCGAGCTGGCGCGAATGAAAGACGCGGATGCTGTGCCGCCCGTTCGTTCGCTCCTCGATCAAGTGGCCCATAAAGACAACGGCTTCGACCGTCGGGTAGTCCGCGGACTGGGTATCCGCAACACGAAACTCCCGCGCGGCGGCCTGCGACGCCGGCGCCGTCGTCGCAAGGATCACCGCCAGTATGCAAGCGCTCCATGCTGAAGACAAAATTCGAACGCCTTGTCAATCGATTGAACTCGGTTCTGTAAACACGAAATTCTACCGAAAGGCCGGCCCGCTGGCTACTCTCACTCGCCGGGACCCGATCGTGCTTTTGCCCCATGTCTGTGGTGAACATGCGGCGAGAAACCTGACGGGGGCGCGTCGGGCCCACCCCTAGGGGCGGACCCGACGAGGGTGGCCAACTCGCGCGGAGGTTGCCGATGCCGCTCAGGCGCCTGTTTTTTGCCGCTGGGTTTGCGCTCATTTTCTTCGTGAGCCAGGCCTGGGCCGGCGCGACGGAGATTCAACTCTGGCACGCAATGCCTGGCGAACTCGGTCGTCAGCTCGAACGAATTGTGTCTAATTTCAATGCCTCACAGACGAAGTATCGCGTCATCCCGGTATTCAAGGGCAGCTATACCGAGACCGTGACGGCGGCCATCTTTGCCATGCGCACGCGCACGCATCCGGCGATCGTGCAAGTCAACGAGATCGGGACCGCGACGATGATGGCCGCCAAGGGGGCGATCTATCCGATCTTCGAGCTCATGCAGGACGCAGGCGAGGTGCTCGACGCCCAACCATTCCTACCGGCAATCGCGGGGTATTACGCCGATCTCTCAGGCAACCTGTTGTCGTATCCATTCAACGTCTCTACCCCTATTCTTTATTATAATAAGACGCTGTTTCGCGAGGCCGGGCTGGACCCCAATGTCCCGCCTCGAACCTGGCCAGAGCTCGAAAAGGCGGCACAGCGGCTGCGCGATGCCGGCGTGCCCTGCGGCTTCAGCAGCCATTGGCCCTCCTGGATCCATATCGAGAATTTCTCCGCACTACACGACTTGCCGATAGCGACGCGGGCGAACGGGCTGCGTGGCCTCGATGCTGAATTGACCTTCAATAACCCCGCAGTGATCCGGCACATCACCGCGCTCGCGGCCTGGCAGAAAACGAAGATATTCGAGTATGGCGGGCGCGGCACCAAAGCGGAGCCGAAATTTCAATCAGGCGAGTGCGCCATGTTTCTCGGCTCCTCGGGGCTTATCGCCGACATCCGCCGGAACGCCAAATTCGAGGTCGGCTACGGCATGCTTCCGTATTGGCCCGATGTTCGCGCGTCGCCTCAAAATTCGATGATCGGCGGCGCGAGTCTTTGGGTGTTGCGCGGGCGCCCGAGCGCGGAGTATCGCGGCGCCGCCAGGTTCTTCGCTTATCTGTCGCAGCCGGACGTGCAGTCGGATTGGCACCGCAGCACCGGTTATCTGCCGATCACCCAAGCGGCCTACGAGCTGACGCGAGCGCAGGGATTCTACCGGAGCAATCTGGGCGCCGAGCTTGCGATCAAGCAGGTCACTCTGAATCCACCGACCGATAATTCCAAGGCGATCCGGCTCGGCTCTTTCATCCTCATTCGCGACGTTATCGAGGACGAGCTGGAACTGGCCCTTTCCGGCAAGAAGAGCCCGAAAGACGCCCTCGACGACGCAGTGAAGCGAGGTAACGAGCTGCTGCGTCAATTCGAGCGGGCGAATAAGTGAGTCCAATTCAGTTGAGTTCCCCTATCGTGATCCGCCGGCGGCGCGCTCCTTCGCCTTGGCGATCCGCTCAGGAAACGCAGCCGCAAGGGCGTCGGCTCGCGCCGCGATCAGGCCGCGCTCGGTGATCAAGCCCGTGATGAAGCGCGCGGGGGTGACGTCGAACGCATAGTTCGCCGCCGCCGCGCCTTCCGGCACGATCCGCACGGTCTCGATCCTCCCATCGGCGGTCATTCCCGTGATCTGCGTCACCTCTTCGGGCCCGCGCTCCTCGATCGGAATTTCGGCAAGGCCGTCGCGGGTGGAAAAATCGATCGTGGGCGAAGGCAGCGCCACATAGAAAGGCACACCGGTATCATGAGCAGCGAGCGCTTTCAGATAGGTTCCGATCTTGTTGCAGACGTCGCCCTGACTCGTGGCGCGGTCGGCGCCGACGATCACCACGTCCACTTGGCCATGCTGCATCAGGTGGCCGCCGGCGTTATCGGCGATCACCGTGCAGGGCACCCCGTGCTGTTGAAGCTCCCACGCGGTAAGCGCAGCGCCCTGATTGCGCGGGCGCGTCTCGTCGACATAGACGTGGACGGGGATCCCCCGGTCGTGCGCCGTATAAATCGACGCCGTGGCGGTGCCGATATCGACGGTCGCAAGCCAGCCGGCATTGCAATGCGTTAATACATTGACGCGCTCGCCGTTCTTGCGCACGGCGGCCGCTTCAATCAATTCGACGCCGATCCGCCCGATCGCCGCGTTGATAGCCACATCTTCGTCGGCGATCTCTCGCGCGCGCGCATAGGCCGCGGCGACGCGCTCGCTGCGTGGACGATTGCGGACGGCCTTGGCCATTTGGTCCAGCGCCCATCGCAGGTTGATGGCGGTCGGACGGGTCGCGGCAAGAACGTCGCAGGCCCGGTCGAGCGCCTCATCGGAGGCATCGGCGTTCAGCGCCAGACACACGCCATACGCCGCGGCGGCCCCGATGAGCGGCGCGCCGCGCACCACCATATTCTTGATTGCCCGAGCCGCCTCTTCGAGGGTGGTCAGGCGCAGGCAGACGAAACGATGCGGCAGCTGCGTCTGATCGATCACGCCGACCGACCAGCCATCGGCCTCGAGCCAAATCGTGCGCCTCGGTTCACCGTCGACTTTCATGACCATCATCCGGACGACGACATGCGTAGCATGACGAAAGGCATTGAATAGAGCATATCGCATGCGCTGACGAGGATCCGCGTGCGATGGATGCGATGAACGGGGCGACAATGAATGCGATGAAACGGGGCGGCAATGATCAGCGCCCGCCGCGAAAACTCATTGCTTTGTGCCTTCCCGGCCGCTCGTTCGCGCCGCGTTGCACGCCCATCGCCGGCTCACGCGCCGCATTGTCCACTCCCCGCCGGCTACTTGCCTGCCACCGCGTTGTTCGCCTTTCCTGTGCTCGTTTATCGCCGAATTGCCCTCCGGCGCCCGCCTCTGTCGCACGTTTTTCCGACGACACGTTTTTCTATCGTCACGTTTGCCGCTTGTCATCGCAGCACCGATCCATCGTGTTGCCCGCCTGCCGGCAATCGGATAGTTTGTGCGCCTGCGGCCGGTTGGATCGTCAGGCGCAGGCGCCCGTAGCTCAGCTGGATAGAGCGTTG
>CAWIXM010000030.1:0-104199 GCA_963840055.1 uncultured Alphaproteobacteria bacterium
CGCCGCGCTGGATCGCCAGGCCGTCGGCGGGCGCGGCGGTCGCCGTAGGCGCGATCATCAGGCCGAGTGCGGCGGCGGACAGAACGCCGAGAATAAGTTTGCGCATAATCATTTCCTCTACCAGCCCCCGCGGCGTTAGTAGAAGAACTGCGCGCTGCACTGAAGGCCGGCCGAAACATTAAATTTTCGCCGTGTTCAGCCGTGGTTCAGGATGAGGGTGAGCGGCGCGCGGCATCGCGCGGCGAGGATTGGACACGCTTCCGCTCTTAAGGGCTCACGCACCTATCGCGCAGCGTTGCCCTCTCCCCTTGCGGGAGAGGGCGCCCGAAGCCGCGTCAGCGGCGAGGGCGGGTGAGGGGGCCAGCCGCGGTGCTGCGTCGGTGGGACCGCCCCCTCACCCGGCTCGGAATTCGCGGCGCTCATTCCTCGCCACCCTCTCCCGCGAGGGGAGGGGGTGGCAGCCGAACCGACCGTCGATATGCGCGGAACGCCAGTTGATCACCGCTTGCGCTCGTCCAGGAGCGCAAGCGCGCGATCGAGATTGCGCTGCGTGCGTTCCCAATAGTACGGCGCATGTTCGCTCGTGACTTCCTTTAGCGCTTGACGATAGGCGACAACCGCCTCCTCGAGCCGCGCCGTGCCGCGCTCGCGTTTGCCTAGCGCCATCAACGTAAGGCCGAGATTGTTCTGGGTCTGAGCCCACTGGAGCGGCACGTGCTCGCGCGTTCTTTCCTTCAGGGCTTCGCCAAAGGCCGCGACCGCCTCCTCGAGCCGCGCCGTGCCGCGCTCGCGTTCGCCTAACGCCGTCAACGTAAGGCCGAGATTGTTCTGGGTTGTGGCCCAGTCGAGCGGCGCGCCCCCGCGCTTGTATTCTTTCAGGGCGTCGCGACAGGCTGCGACCGCCTCCTCGAGCCGCGCCGTGCCACTCTCCCGCTTGCCAAGCGTTTGCAAGGCAGAGCAAAGATTGCTCTGGATCTTCGCCCAGCCGAGCGGCGCACGCTCCCGCGTCCTTTCCTTCAGGGCTTCGCGAAGGGCCGCGATCGCCTCCTCAAGCCGCGCCGTGCCGCTCTCGCGCTCGCCGAACCTCGTTAGCACCATGCCCAGATTGGTTTGGGTCGCGGCCCATTGCAGCGGCACGCGCTCGCGCGTTCTTTCCTTTAGCGCTTCGCGGAAAGCTGCGACCGCCTCCTCCAGCCGCGCCGTGCCGGTCTCGCGCTCGCCGAGCCTCCACAACACAAGGCCGAGATTGTTCTGGGTCGCTGCCCATTGCAGCGGCACGCGCTCGCGCGTTCTTTCCTTCAGCGCTTCGCGACACGCCGCAACCGCCTCCTTCAGCCGCGCCGTGCCACTCTCACGCTCGCCAAACGTTTGCAAGGCAGAACAAAGATTGCTCTGGATTTTCGCCCAGCCGAGCGGCGCACGCTCCCGCGTGCCTTCCTTCAGGGCTTCGCGAAGGGCCGCGATCGCCTCCTTAAGCCGCACCGCGCCGCTCTCGCGCGCGCCGAGCAACTGCAACGCATTGCCGAGATTGTTCTGGGTCGCGGCCCATCGCAGCGGCACCCCCTCGCGCGTAAATTCTTTCAGGGCTTCGCGATAGGCCGTGACCCCCTCTTCGAGCCGCGCCGTGCCGCTTTGGCGCGCGCCGAGCGTTCGCAACACAGCGCCGAGATTGTTTTGCGTCATGGCCCATTGCAGCGGCACGCGTTCACGCGTGTATTCTTTCAGGGCTTCGCGATAGGCCGCGACCGCCTCCGCGAGCCGCGCCGTGCCGTTCTCGCGCGCGCCGAGCGTCTGCATCGCCGTACCGAGATTGTCCTGGGTCTCGGCCCATTGCACCGGCACCCGCTCGCGCGTTCGTTCCTTCAGGGCTTCGCGATAAGCAGCGACCGCTTCATTGAGCCGCACCGTGCCTTTCTCGCGCTCGCCGAGACTCTGCAACGCTGTGCCGAGATTGCTCTGGATTGCGGCCCATCGCAGCGGCGCCCGCTCGCGCGTGTATTCCTTCAGCGCGTCGCGATAGGCTTCGACCGCCTCCTCAAGCCGCGCCGTACCTCGCTCGCGCTCGCCGAGACTCGCCAACGCACCGCCGAGATCGTTCTGGATTATAGCCCTATTGGGCGACGCGCGCTCCCGCGTGAATTCCTCCAGGGCTTCGCGATAGGCCGCAACCGCCTCCTCCAGCCGCGCCGTGCCGCCCTCGCGCTCGCCGAGCCTCGTCAAAGCATTGCCGAGATTAGTCTGCGTTGCGGCCCAGGCGAGCGGAACGCGCGCGCGGGTGCTCTCCTTCAGCGCCTCGCGATAGGCCGCGACCGCCTCATTGAGCTTATCCGTCCTGCTCTCGCGCTTCCCCAGCGTGACGAGCGCGGTGCCGAGATCGTTCAGGGCTGTTCCACGCTCGTCCGGTCCTTGCGCCAGTGCGACCTCACGGCGGGCAACCGCAATTGCTGCCTGCAACGAAAAATTGACGCCCTTGTCGCGCCCCTCGACATAGAGTTGACCCTCCCGCTTGCGCAGCGCTTCGAAACGCGCCTGCGGATCGCTTTCGTGTTCAAGCGAGACGATCTTCTCCACCCGCTGCGCCACCGCATCCGCGTCGAAACGCAGGACATCGGTCTGCAACGCCACCTCGAGCAGCTTCACGCCCCGCGCCAAGGCGCTCGTCCGCCGTGCCGACTCCTCCTTCTCCCATTGCGCAAATCCCGCCTCCGCCGCGCGTGTCGCGCCGGCGGCGTCGTCCACCTTCGTGCGCTCGGCGACCCGCCGCAGCGTTTCGTCAATCAGCGCATCGCCAGAGGGCTGCGCCCCTTGAGCCAATAAGGACAGCGCCACATCGACCACATGCGACACTTCAGCGACCGCCTGGACATCATCAAGCTGCTGCGTCGGCTTGATCCGCTTGGCCAGCGTCCGGACCGTCGCGATCCCCAGGCCCGCATCCGCGGCCCGCAAGATGACGCCGCGGCTGACCAGAACGTCAATGACGCGGCCAATCTGATCTTCGCTCAGGCAATGAATGGTCTGGCTCGAAAAAGCCGTCGTTCCGCTGATCGCAATCGAACAATCTGCTGCCTTGATCTCCGCCCTCGCACCCGACATCGCCAGCGCGCTCCAAGCGACCGACGCCAAGACAAGGCGCGTCCCGCGCCGCAGCCCGGCTACCAAAGGCTGTCTACGATTGGAGGGAAAAGCCCTCATGCCACGCCCCTCACTTCTTCTTGTTGGGCTCGGCCACGGCGCTCCCACAATCGCGCGATCCGGTGATCGTCACCGAGGAAAACCAGCTCCAGCCCCGCTGCGCAGCGCTCCCGCACTCGGCGGTCACGTTCCCTTCTGGGGACGGCGCTGACCCCGATTTCGATGGAGGCGCGAAATAGACAAAGGCAACCCACAGGGCGCTGATGACGACGACGATGCCCCCGCCGATCCAACTCAGAATTTTTCGGTTCCTGTCTTTGCTAAGAAAGCTCCAGACTTTCCCGAGCATTTGTAAACCCTGGCTTAGCGCTTGAACCTGCCGCCAGAGGATATGCCACTTTTAAGAATAGTGCGAGTGCGATACTCGCCATTAGGGTAGTCGGCCGTCGCTTCGGCCAATCCATAACCCATTCATTCCCGCGAAAGCGGGAAACCAGATTGCGTCAATGTGGCTGGCTTCAATGTGGCTGGGTCCAGCTGCCGCGTAGCTGCCGCGGGGACAAGCAGCGTGAAGCGGCAGTTAAACTAATCACCTCTCCCCGGTGGGGAGAGGTCGGATTCCGCGCGCAGCGAGGAATCCGGGTGAGGGGGATACTGCGAGGATCAACTGCCCCCTCACCCGGCTCGTATCTCGCTTTGCTCGATGCTCGCCGACCTCTCCCCACCGGGGGAGAGGTGAAAGGTATCGGCGGGCGAGAGTATATTTTCCGCCTGCCGCAGACCGAGAGAGATACAGCGAGATGCGGCTGAAGCGCGGCTGCGCCGCTCTGCTCGACAGCAGAGACAATTGCCTCACCGGCAAGAGCGAGTGAGGGGGCGTGCCCTTGTTGCCGCTCGGCGCGACCCCCCCTCACCCGGCGAGGGATTTGCAAAGCTCATCCCTCGCGCCCCGCTCCCTGAAGGGAGAGGGGATAGCAACCCGCGGCGCGCCTAACACGAAAGCGGCACGCTTAGCGCAATAACGCGCGCCAAACGCAACAACGGCGCGCCTAGAGCGAATTCCGTTTCACTTGAATCGGAATTCGCTCTGGGTTTCCTTGCGCAGTCGCATTTTCTGCGGCGAACCGGTTCCCACCCCCGGATCAAGTCCGGGGGCATGCTTCGCCGGAAAATGCTAGCTCAACAGCGGCGACCAGGCGGGATCGGACGCAAAGCTCGGCGTGGCGATGTGCTGCTCGTTGCGGCCCGTCGCGTCGATGGTGAACAGCGACGGCCCGTTGCCGGGGTCGCGGAAGAACATCAGCACGCGGCCGTTCGGCGCGAATGTCGGCCCCTCGTTGTGGTAGCCCTCGGTGAGCAGACGCTCGCCGCTGCCATCCGGCCGGATGATGCCGATCCCGAAGCCGTTCGGCGTCAGCTTGGTGAAGGCGATGTAGTCGCCGCGCGGCGACCATACCGGGGTCGAGTAGGCGCCGTCGCCAAAGCTGATGCGCTGCCCCATCCCGCCACTCGCCGGCATCACGTAAATCTGCTGCCGCCCGCCGCGATCGGACTCAAAACAGATGCGGCTACCGTCGGGCGAATAGCAAGGCGCGGTGTCGATCGCCGGCGTGTCGGTGAGCCGCGTCGTCGCCTTCGAGCGCAGGTCCATCACGAACAGGTTGGCGTTGCCGGCCTGCTCCAAGCTCATGATCACGCGCTGGCCGTCGGGCGAGAAGCGCGGCGAAAACGTCATGCCGGGGAAATTGCCGACAATCTCGCGCTGGCCGGTCTCGACATTGAGGAGATAGACGCGCGGCTCGCCCTGGCCGAACGACATGTAAGTGATCTCCTGCGTCGTCGGTGAAAAGCGCGGGGTAAGCACGAGCTCCTCGCCGCGGGTCAGATAGCGCACATTGGCGCCGTCCTGGTCCATCACCGCGAGGCGCTTGATGCGGCGCTCCTTCGGCCCGGTCTCGTCGATGAACACGATGCGGGTGTCGAAGTAGCCCTTCTCGCCGGTGAGCCGCTCGTAGATCGCGTCGGCGATGATATGGGCGATGCGCCGGAAATTATCCGGCGAGGTAAAATACTGCTGGCCCGTAAGCTGGGCGCCGCTGATTACGTCCCACAGGCGGAACTCGGCCTTGAGCCGGCCGTCCGGCTGCCGGGTGATGCGGCCGGTGACCAGCCCCTGGGCGTTGATCGCGCGCCAGTCGGGAAAGCGCGGCACGGTGTCGATCGTCGTGATTTTTTCGAGGTAGGCGGACGGATCGATCGGCGCGAACAGGCCGCTGCGCTTGAGGTCGTCGGTGATGATCTGGGTGATCGCGCGCGCTTGCTCGAAATCGGCGGGACTGCCGGCGACGAAATCGGGCAGGGCGATCGGCAATGGCTGCACATTGCCTTGAGTGACGTCGATGCTGAGTACCGCATGCGCCGGCCGCAGGGGCGGCAGGCCAAGCAGCGCCCCCGCTCCCGCCGCTGCGGTCGCGGCTAGCAGACCGCGACGCGAAAAACGATCGTTCATGGCGAACGCATCCTCCGAACCTGGTGTTCTAATTCTGGCGTCGAATTCCTTCGCCCGTGGGAATGCGAGCGAATTATGGTCGCCCGAGGGCGGCAAGCGTCGCATACGATTAGTTAATGATCGGTCGCCGCCGCTGCGGCGGCGAAATCTGTCCTGTTCGACAAGGACATTATTCTCAGCCGCGACGGGATCGCCCTGAACCGATCGAGTGTCTGTACCGCTCCGGGCTTCGGCGATCAGCCGCGGAACATGTCGCGAGGATCGAACGTGACCTCGACATCCCGCCACACGGCATATTTGGCGATCGGAAGCGTGTAGGGCTGGCAGCGCTTGATCGCGCGCATCGCGCTTTCGGCGGCGATCTGGAAGATCGGATGGCTGCCGTGGTTCAGCAAGGTCGGATTGGCCGAGAGCGAGCCGTCCTTACGCAGCTGGAGACGGATCCGGACGATCAGCTCCTTCGCGTCGACCACGCCCGCGGGCGGATTCCAGCACGCCTGAATTTGCGCGCGCAGCGCGTCGATCTCGCTCTGCGACAGCGTGGCGGCGTTGCCGCTCGGCAGGCCGAGTGAGGGAGTCGAATTGAGGGTGGCGCCGGCGGCGGCGTGGCGCTGCGGGCGGCGCTTGTCGAGGAGCGCCGCGATCTGGTTCGGATCGAACGCCTGCTCCTGCTTCTTCTTCTCTTCGCGCTTCTTCTTAGCCTCTTCCTTGCGCTTCTGTTCCTCGCGTTTTTTCGCTTCTTCCTTGCGCTTCGCCTCTTCTTTCTTCAGCGCTTCGGCGATCGGGTCCGGCTCCGGAGCCTTGGCTTTTTCCGGCTTCGGTTCGGGCGGCTTGACCTCGGGGATGGGAACCGGCGCGGCCGACGCCGTCCTGATTTCCCGCTTGGGAGCGACCTTCGGGGTCGACTCATCAACGGGATTGGGCTTGTCGATTTTTTCGACCAACGGCGCGGGCTTCACGACCTTCGGCGCGTTTCGCACACCGGCGGTCAATTGCGAGTATTCGGTGTCCGAGATGATGTCGACGGGCAGCGAATCGCCCGGCGCCGACTCCAGCGGCTTCACGCCGAAAGAGACGAGCCCCCACAGCAAGACCGCCGCATGGAGGGAGGCTGATATCGCGAGCCCGGTCCGCATCGGCCTACGACCCCTGCTCGACTTCGGTGACGAGCGCGACGCGCCGGAACCCGGCGGCGGAAATCCGGCCCATCACCCGCATCACCGTTCCGTAGTCGACCCGGCGGTCGCCGCGCACAAAGATGCGCTCGTCGAGGCCGCCGCGCGCCTCGGTCACCGCCTTGAGCTTGGGAACGAGCTCATCGACGGAGATTTCGCTGTTCTGGAGGAAGACCTTGCCCTCGGTGTCGACCGAGATGGTGAGCGGCTCTTTGTTCTGCTCGAGCCCTTTGGCCTGGGTCTGCGGCAGGTCGAGCGGCACGCCAACCGTCAAGAGCGGGGCGGACACCATGAAAATGATAAGCAGGACCAGCATCACGTCGACCATCGGCGTGACGTTGATCTCACTCATGATCGGCTTGCGACGGCGGCGGCGCTTCCCCGATGCGCCGCCTGCGGCCAGCATCATGGCCATTCAGGCAGTCCCCGTGCTTTATCGCGCGCGTCCCTCTACGCGCGCCCCCTCGTGTATCCCGTGCCCCTTTATTTTCAGGGGCTTATACCTGTTCATCGATCTGTCGCGACAGGATGGCGGAGAACTCGTCGGCGAATCCCTCCAGCCGTGTCGCCTGTTTGTTCACCTCTGACGAGAACTTATTGTAGAAAATGGTCGCCGGTATGGCAGCCACGAGACCGATTGCAGTCGCGAGAAGCGCCTCGGCGATGCCGGGTGCAACCACCGCGAGCGAGGTGTTTTTCGATACGGCGATCGCCTGGAAGCTGTTCATGATGCCCCAGACCGTGCCGAACAGCCCGACAAAGGGGCTGGCCGAGCCCACCGTCGCCAGCACCAAGAGCCATCTCTCCAGTCGCTCGACCTCGCGCTGGATGGTCACGTCCATGACCTTTTCGAGCCGCATCTGCAGGCTGGCGATGGCCGGATGCGAGCCCTCGAAGCTGCGCTTCCACTCGCGCATCGCGGCGACGAACAGCGCCGCCATCGAATCAGTCGGTCGCGCCGCGAGAGCACGATAAAGGTCTTCGAGGGACTGGCCCGACCAGAACACGTTCTCGAAATGCTTCATCGCCTGGCGGGTGCGGCTGTAGAGGATGAACTTGTCGATCGCGATCGCCCACACGCCGACCGACGCCGTGAGGAGCCCGATCATCACCAGTTTCACGACCCAATCGGCCTTCCAAAACAGGTGAAGGATCGAGATTTCGGAGGCGACGGCCGGTAGTTGATCCATGGGTTAACCTACGGCTCTTCGATGCCGGGAACGGGCACTCCGCCCGCCATGCCATTCGATGGACGCGCGCCTGTCACAGACGCCCCGCATGGCCCCTGCGGCCGCAATCTTGCGCCGGCGCGCTTGCCCTGGCGGCATGCGCAATCGGCTTACGCGCCGCGCAGGTCTCCTTGCGCCCCCGTCCTCGGTTGAGCCAGCGGTCTCTGGAGGCCCGAATCTGCGCCAAACATGACTAAAAGAGGGCATTTTGCCCCCGCAAAAACCCGCATATGCCCGCGGGACAATGGGGCGCCCCGCGTCTTGCCGCCGGATTACGCGACAGTTCAGTTAAGGAGGCGTTAAATGCGTGAGCGGGCTAGGCTTGCTTGATTGTTGTGCCGGGGAGTTCGGGCGGCGGCGTCGCCGCCGTGTTGGGATGTTCCCCCGCTAGTGGTCGCGTGGCGCCGAACCACGCTCGCAAAGCTGCAAGGGCGGCGACGAAGACCGGGACCCATGCGAGGCGCGCGCCGTAGCGGTCGTGCGGTCCGGACAGGGTGCCGCACACGAGCGCGTTGGCAAGCACGGCGAGGAGCACCGTTGCCGCGAGCAGCGCAAGCGCATCGCCGTCTCGTCGATACATCGAGCGCACGAGCAAGCCGAGCGCCAGGAGCAGCGACAGAATCGCAACCGGCTTATGCAGACGATTGAGAAGATCGAAGCGCAAGGCGCCGCGTTGTTGGCGCGCCGCGTGCATCGCAGGAACCATCGCCGGGAGATAGCGCTCGATGATGCCGTAGGTGTGCCACAGCTTGTCGTGCACGCCCGCCCCGGTCGCGGTAAGGGTGAGCTGGCTGAGCGTTGCCGCCAATGCCGTTCGAACATGATCCCAAGGATTGGTGACGAGGCTGCGCAGAACGATGTGGCGCATTTCGCCTTGCAGCCCGGCAAACCGGCCAAGCTCGTTGAATATGCTGTCGCCCCATAGGAAATCGTCCGCGCTGCGGGGCAGCTTGTGGCGGTAGGGACAGAGCTTCAGTTGCTCCTGCGGACAGTGCGCGTCGAGGTACCGTGTGACGATTCCGTCCTGGAGGAGTCGTCCGAACGGGATGGAGTATCCGCCCGGAGTTCATGCGAACTGATGGGACAGCGCGAAATTCGTGGTGAGCAGAAGCGCCGCTCCGACGGCGAGCGCGGCGAGGCCGCGGACGAGCCCGCGCAGCGGCACGGCTGCGGGCAGCCAAATGCGAGCGATGAAGCCGGCGCCGAGCAGCGCGAGCAGCACCGCGAATGTGGCGCTGTGGGTGGCGGCGGAAAACGCGATCAGAAAAAACAAGCCGATCTTCTCCCAGCGGCGCAGCGCGGCCGGGCGAAACACGAGCAGGTGCAGCGACAGCACCGCGAGCCCGGCGAAAATATCGGTGAGCAGAATGCTGGTCAGCCAGGGCAGCGTCGTCAGGACCGACAGGACTGCGATGACCGCGGTCGTCCGCCACGGGCTCTTTGCGAGCCCGAACGCGCGCAGCGCAAGCGCCACGACCCAGACCGTCAGGATGGATTGAATTGCGACCGCCGGCCAGAAATCGAATCTCTCGCTCGCCGTCAGGAAGAGCCCGAAAGTCGTCGAGCGGCTCGGCACGAGATAGCCCTCGTACCAGCGCGCGATGTAGCCGCCGCTGTCGTATTGTAGCAGCGGAAACCCGTTCCACAGAGCGGGCAGCATCAGCGCGAGGACGGCCGTCAGGGCGGCGACCGCACGTTCCGCATAAAGAAAAGCCTGAGAGGGGCTCGCACGCGGCTTGGCGTCGGAACTCGCCGTTACAGAGGCCGGCAGCATCGCGCTATCCATAAAGACGCGGGATGGATCAATCGAGGCCCCCGCCCATGTATTCATTATAGGCCGCCTGGGTAGCGGAGCGGCAAGGGGTATTATGAGACCGTCACAGGCTGTTTATCCCGAGAGAGGCGGGCCGGCTTTTCTTCGGACAGCGCCAGCAAACTGGGTCCTCGCGCGGCGCTAAAGCCCGCGCATGAACTCGGGCCGCAGGATGGGCGCGCCTGTACGCGCCTGTGCGATAAGCGAGAGCAGCCGCTCGCGGTCGTGCGGCAGGGTTCCCGCGAGCGGCAGGCAGTTCGAGGCGTGGTTGGAGCGGAACACCACGGGCCGCGGCGGATCGAGGTGGTGCAACAGCCGCTCCTGCTCGGCAAGGACGCCGGCGTCGTCCTGCTCCTCGAACGGCGTGCCGTCGCGCTCGAACCGGCTCACGAATTCCTCGACCTCATCCTCGGCAAGGCGAAGCTGCAGGGTCGAGAGAAAGTTTGGCGGCGCCCGGTTGACCACCGCGGCGGTGCCGTCGACGTGCTCGCGCCAGAGCCGCCGTCCGCCAATGCCGAGGACGACGGTGGCCGACACGGCGATGCCGGCCTCGTGCGCGCGGTCGATCGCGGCGGCGATTGTGGACGGCGTTGCGCCCTTGCGAATGCGATTGAGGATGACGGCGGCGCCCGATTCGATGCCGACATAGACGAGCGACAATTTCTTCGCCCGCAGGTCGCGCAGTTCGGCGACCGACTTATGCGTCAGGTTGATGGGCGTCGCGTAACAGGAGACACGCTCGAGCGCCGGGAACGTCGCTGCGAGCTTGTCGAGGATGGCGATAAGCGTGTCGGTGGGAAGGACCAGCGCGTCGCCGTCGGCGAGAAATATGCGCGAGGCGTCCGGCCACAGCCGCGCCGACGCTTCAATATCAGCGAAGACGTCGGGAAGCGGGCGCGCCCGAAACGTCTTCGTCTTGTACATCGAACAGAACGTGCAGTGGTTGAACGAACAGCCGATCGTCGCCTGAATGATCAGGTTGTGACCCTCGCTGGGCGGGCGATAGAGCGGCTCGTCGTAATGCAGGATCGGATAGGCCACCATGACGCTGTCGTCCGGTTGATCTGTTCCCAAGCTATTCTGCACCAGGCTGCGATGCACGCAACAAGAGCTTTTTTTGATAGCCGAGCGGTACGAGCGTACATGATCAGATTTTATTGATCTGGCTCAAACGGACATCCGTCGTTTTTTGGTTGCCTCATGCATCTCGTTTCCGGTTTTGTCTCGGCTCGAAGGATCGATTGCGAAAGATCAATCGGGCGGGGGGAGTAAGGCAGCGCCCGGCGCGGCAGCCGGGCGGCACGGAGCCGACAAATTCGGCTCTCTTCCGATAACCGACGAAGGAGCTCCGCATGTACAGGGTCTACAGCGCACCGTCCGGCGGGCAGGAAGTCTCGCCCATGGAGAAAGAGCGTCTTCTGTACAAAGAGGTCGGCACGATGGACGAGGCGATCAGCTGGGCCTCGCATATGAGCAAGACCGGCCACGCTGTCGTGTCGATTGAGAGCGATGATGGCACGCGGCTGACGGCAAGCGAGATCGCGAGCGCACTGCGTCGGCATGCCGGCTGACGGGGCTTAAGCGAATTCCATTTCGGCGCAATCGGAATTCGCTCTCGTTTGTTTTTTAATCGCATTTTCTGCGGCGAACCGGCTCCACTTCGCTGAAGAGTACTATCGCGCTTGCATCCCGAGCTCGCCATCGGGTGGCGCATCGGTCGCGCCCTGAACCGGCGGGAGCGCTCGGCCCTTGATCAATGCGCGCCCCTCCCGTCCGCTGGCGGGAAGGGTGGCGCATGCGTCAGAGAAACGTCTCGGCGAGATCGATGGTGGAGCCGCAGCCGACCCGCTCGACATTCTGCACGAGCCACTGCTTCGCTGTTTCGCGTCCTTCCTGGCGCAGCCGGCTTAGCAACCCCCAATCCGGGTGCAGTTGGGTCGCCGCGCCGAACTGCGCCATCACGCGATCATTGCTGATCAAATGCATGAACATGCGGCGGTGCTTGTTCTCGTCGAGCTCGTGATCGTCGATCAGCTTGGTCGTGAACGCGACCGCACGCATTTCGCGCATCAGCGAGGAATTGAAGCTGATTTCGTTGATCCTGTGCACCACGTCCGCGGCCGTGCGCGGCAGCTCACTCCGCGTGATCGGGCTGACCTGGACGATGACGATGTCACTGGGTCCGCGCTGGTAGATGAGCGGGAAGAGCGCGGGATTGCCCAAATAGCCGCCATCCCAATAGTGCTCCCCGTCGATTTCCACGGCCTGGAAGTAAGGCGGCAGGCAGGCGGAAGCGAGCACGGCATCAACCGTGATGGAGGGGGTTTCGAACACCTTGATCTTGCCCGTGCGGACATTGGTGGCGTTGAGGAACAAGTGGATCGCATGCGGCTGCTTATTCAGACGCTTGAAGTCGACGACCTTGAGCAGCAGATCCTTGAGCGGGTTGAATTTGAGCGGGTTCAGGAGATTCGGCGGTACGATATGCGTCACCGCATGGATCGCCGCGTGGGACGGATGATATTCGGGCGGCAGGCCGAACGCTTGCGCCAAGCGGTCGAAGGGCGACCAAGCGAGACCGAACAGCCGCTCCATTCGCGAGACGGCGCGCCAAAATTCCTCGAGCTTGTCGTGGGCGGCCTTGGGTCCGCCCACCATCATGCCGTAGGCGACGACGACGGCGTTCATTGCGCCGGCGCTCGTTGCGCTGATCGCATCGATCGACAGCCGGCCATCCTCCAACAATTCATCGAGCACGCCCCAGACGAATGCGCCATGGGCGCCGCCGCCCTGCAGAGCGAGATTCACTTTTTTCGGCGAGGTCACGTTCCCTCCGCTCGCTTCAGTTCAAAATTACGTGCACTGACCAATCCTGATGAGAGGGTTGCGACACTAAACAATGCGCCGGACAGGCGCCCGTCTGGCTGATCTAGATCAAATGCGATAACTGTTCCCGAGCTAGCTTTGTAAGAGGAATTTCCCGTCTCTCGAAAGATGGCGCGATGCGAAGCATTCTATCGATGGCCCTCGCGGTCATAGGATCATTGGGCTTCATGGCGTCGGCCACGGCTCAGGCGCCGGTCGCCGTCGTCGAGGAGGTGAAGGGCAAGCCCTCCGGCGTCGAGTTCATGGATTATGTCGCGCCCGGAAAGGTGATCAAGCTCGGGCCGACGGACTCGATCGTGCTCGGATACATGAACTCATGCTGGCGCGAGACGATCACCGGCGGCACCGTGCTGGTCGGCGCCGAACAAAGCATGGTGCATGAGAGCGAGATCGAACGCGTCAAAGTCGACTGCCACGGGACCGGACAGCATGTCGCCGATCAAGAGACGCAGGAGGGTGCCGCCACGGTCTTTCGCGGCATGGCGCATTCGCGCTCAGCAACCCAGCAGCAGGTGACGATCTACGGCCTGTCGCCGATCTTAGAAGTCAAAGGTTCTGGGAGGCTGGTGATCGAACGCCTGGATAAACAAGGCGAGCGGCACGTATTGACGCTCGGGAAGAAGTCGCTCCTGCGCGGCAGGTTCTACGATTTCGCCAAGGCTGGGATCGCGCTGACCCCCGGCGCAAGCTACTTGGCGCGGCTCGGAGGGCAGGAGATCATCTTCAATATCGATCCCGCGGCCAAGCCTGGTGCAACGCCGGTGATCGGCCGGCTCGTTCGCCTCGAATAGCAAATTGTCCGGTCGCCAAGCCGTATCGCGTGTCAGCAGGGTGCGCAGGCGCGATGCGCTTGCGGCCCTTGTGATTGCTCTGGTGTCCGGGCTCGTGTTTGCATCGCCAGCGCTCGACATCGCTCACGGCCTCTCCATCGACGTGCTTACGGCACTGCGCTGGCGAGTTTTCGGCCAGCGCCCCCAATCTGAGGCCGCGCCGACCGTCGTGGTCGTGCTCGATGAGGAGAGCTTTGACACCCCGCCATTCAAAGGCTCGCCGATCCTCACCTGGACGCGTGAAATCGGCAAGGTTCTGACGGCGGTCATCGATGGCGGCGCGAAAGTGGTGGGATTCGATATCGTCTTTCCCGCCCTGATCGAACAATCGGAGATACCGTTTGACGGTGAGATGTTGGGCGCGCGGTTACGCGGCTTTGACCGCAATTTTTTGCGCGCGCTCGCCATCGGCGCCCGCGCCGGAAAGGTGGTGCTGGGGGAGGTGCTGCAGCGTGACCGCCCGATCGGTCCGTCGCCCGCGCAGCGGATCGCCGTCGGGCGAAACCGCAACGTCCGCGCGCTCAACACCTACAGCGATCCCGACTATGTCGTGCGACGGCTGCCGCTCGCCCTTCCCGCCGAGAAGCGGCGCGAGCCCTCGATGGCCGTGGAACTGGCGTCGCGCGCGCTCGGCGCCACGCCCGAGGTCGCGCCCGACGGGACGACGACGCTCGCCGGCTATCGCATCTCGAGCGCCGTCCCCAACACGCTCACCCTCAATTTCGAGGGCGGCGCCGATGCAATTCCGACTTATTCGTTCGCTGACCTGTATGCCTGCGCGGAAAAGGGCGACGCGGAGTTTTTCCGCCGCAACTTCGACGGCAAGGTTGTGGTCTTCGGCACGCTGCTCAATACCGAAGACCGCAGGGTTACGTCGAAACGCTTTGCTACCGGGGTCGAAGGCGCGCGAGCGCCGCGATGCGCGCTGCCGATGCGGCCGACGACGGCGCAATTCGCGCGCAACTCGATCGCCGGCGTCTACGTGCACGCGACCGGCGTCAACAATCTGATCCGCCGTGACGCGCTCATGGAGCCCGGCCGCGTCGCTGATGGGCTGATCGTCGTCATCTTTGCCGGCCTGACGGCGTTTGCGGCGATCATGCTTGCCCCGTTTGGCGCGGTGCTGGTCTATCTCGGTCTCGCCGCGGCGTGGACCGCCGGCGCGACCGCTGCCTTCACCCAGGCCTTGGCGCTGCCGCTTGTCGAGCCGTTTCTCGCCGGGCTCGCGGCGCTGTCGGCGACGATCGGCTATCGCTTCATCATCGCCGACAAGGAAGAACGGTTCCTGCGCCACAGCTTCGGGCTCTATCTCGCCCCGCAAGTCATCGACAAGATGCTTTCGTCGAACAAGCTGCCGGCGCTCGGCGGCGAGATGCGCGACGTCACCGTATTCTTTTCCGACATCGCGAGCTTTTCGTCGTTTGCCGAGACGATGACGCCAAACGCGCTGGTCGCCCTCATGAACGAATATCTGTCGGCGATGACCGACATCATCGAGGAGCATGGCGGGTACGTCGATAAATATATCGGCGATTCGATCGTCGCCGTGTTCGGCGCGCCCGTCGATGACGCCGATCACGCCCGCAACGCCGTCCGTGCGGCGCTCATGTGCCGGGCCCGCCTCGGACAACTGAACCGGATGGCGGCGCCGTTCCAGGGCCGCGAACTTTCCCACCGGATCGGCCTGAACTCGGGCGATGCGCTGGTCGGCAATATCGGCTCGCGACGGCGGTTCAATTACACGGTGATGAGCGATGCGGTGAACCTGGCGTCGCGGCTCGAAGGGGCGAACAAGTATTTCGGCACCTCGATCATGGTATCGGAGGCGACGGTCAAACTCACCGGCGCGGCCTTCGCCTGGCGGGAGCTGGATGCGATCCGCGTTAAAGGCCGCACCCAGCCGGTCAAGATTTACGATCTACTCGCCGAGCGCGGACGCGAGACCCCGGAGCAAGCGGCGGGCGCGGCGATTTACGCCGAGGGCCTCGCCTGTTGGCGGGCTCGCGATTTCGCCGGCGCCATGCGTTGCTTCGCGCGCACTGCTGACGGCGATCCGCCCGCGGCGCGGTTTCTTCTGCGGGCGCAACAACTCACAGCGCTTCCGCCCGGGTCGGATTGGGAGCCCGTGTTCACGCTCGAAGGAAAATAGGGCGAACGGACTCCCGCGACGTGCGCAACCGGAATGCGTAGGGCGGTTCGCTGCGTGACGCGGCTGATGACGGCGCAGTCCGCGGTCTCATTCCTTTCCTTTCCATCCTTCCCAACGTCCACACTCGGCTTGCGCCGCTCGCTAAAGTAGTATTTATGTAATAATACTCGCTTATAGATATGCAGAGCTCCACGGCACGCGGGGAGGTGGCCCATGGCGCAGCTCGGGGTGCGGCTCGAATGGCTCACCGGCCTGAGGCGACCGATCTTCCGCAATGTGCGCGTGATGGGCAGCTGGGACGGCGACGGGCGCTACGCCGATCAATGGCGCACGGCCGCCATGGAGGAGTTCACCGCTCCCGACGGGTGTCCCGCCTGGCGCGCCGACGTTTTGCTCGACGATGCACAACGCGGATGGACGTTCCACTGGGGCGTGGTTGTCGACGCCCCGCAACAGAGCAATCTGTGGGGCATTCCGACCGAGACGGCCGATCCGAACGCGCGCATGCAGCATTGCAATTTTGCGCTCCGCGGCGACCACGGGCAGGTCGAGCGCTATTGGCTCACGCATTGCCGGCGGTTGGGCGCCAACAAGCTGTGGCGCGAGGGAGCGGAAAAACCGGCGCTGTGCTTTTCCGTCTGGGCGCCGAACGCCCAGCAGGTCGAGGCGGTCATCGGGGAGCCGGTCTCGGGCTATATCTGGAGCGACGGCCGCGGGGTGAAGCACGCGTTCAAGCTTTCCAAGGCCGACGACGGCATCTGGTCAAGCGACCCCACCGATCCGGCGCTCGCGGATTTTTCTGGCAGGGATCACCAGCTCTACATGTTCCGCATCCGGAAGGATGATCACACCGATGAGCATCGCAGCATCGCCTATCGCACCGATCTCTACTCGCGTTGCCAAGTCGGAAGCGGGCGCAGAAAGCCGGAAGACCCGCGCGAGGGCGAGCCGCCCTGGAACGGCACGCGCCAAGACCTGGACGGCACCAAAGGCTGCTCGGTTGTCATCGACCCGGAGATGGTGACGAGGCATCTCGACGACGAGAACTTCCCGCCGGCGCAGTGGGACAGCGAGGAGGAGTTCTGGGCGAACGAATACGATCGTTGCGCCCGGTGCCGGACCGACACGAGGACCTCATCATCTACGAGATGCATGTCGGGGGCCTCGGCGCCGGCCTGCGCGACGCCAACGGCAACCCGCTGCCCGGCACGTTCAAAGACGCGGTCGCTCTGCTCGATCACTTGGTCGAGCTTGGCGTCAACGCGGTCGAGCTGATGCCGATGTCGGAAGCGGAGGGGTGGACCTGGGGCTACGGCACGTCGCACTACTTTGCGACCGAGTATTCCGGCGGGGGTCGCGATCAGTTCAAGCATTTCGTGCGCGCGTGCCACCAGCGCGGCATCGCCGTGCTGCTTGACGTCGTCTACAACCATTTCGTCCACGACGCCGAGCGCGCGGAGTGGTTGTACGACACCAACACCCATCACAAGAACGTCTACTACTGGTACCAGGGGCAAGAGTCCGACTGGCCGCATCCGGACGGCGGCTATCTCGACAACGGATCGACCGGCTGGTTGCCGAACTTCCGCAGCGAATTCGTGCGGAAAATGTTCATCGGCAGCGCGGCGATGCTCCTGACCGAATTCCATCTCGACGGCTTCCGCGTCGATCTCACCCAGGCCTTTCATCGCGACAACGTCATCCACGCCAATGGCGCACCCTGCGGGGAAGGCAACCTCATGGGCGCCAAGTTCCTGCGCGAATGGGTGCGTACGCTGCGGCTGATCAAGCCCTCGGTCATGCTGAGCGCCGAGGATCACACCGGCTGGTCCGCGATCACCCAGCCGCAGGAGACGGGCGGGATCGGCTTCGACGCCATCTGGTGGGCGGAGTGGTATCACCACCTGATCGGCAACTCGCAGAACGACACGCATAATGCGCGCCTGCTCTATGTCGCGGGCTTCGGCGGCAATGACGCGCTTGCGATGTCCTATCTCGCCGGCGCGCTGCAAGCGACGCCCGGCCGCGTCATCTATCACGAATCCCACGACCAGGCCGGCAACGCTTCCTATCGCGTCGGGGATTACGAGGTTCATTCCGCCCGTACGATCCAGACGGCGGTCAACTGGAACCTCGACGGCAATCGCTATTGGGCCGAGGCGCGCTGCCGCGTGGTGTGCGGTCTGACGCTGCTCGCCGCCGGCATCCCGATGTTCTTCATGGGCGAGGAGGTCGGGGCGAAGGAGCCGTATCGCCACAATGATTGGCTCGATCACCGCGAGGACTTTCGAGCGCTGCGGACGACCAGCGGCGCAAGGCTGTTCGCCTTCTATCGCGACATCATCCGCCTGCGACGGCGCTACGCCGCGCTGAAATCGCCGCATGTCGAGGTGCTGCACGTCCATGACGCCAACCGCGTGCTGGCGTTCCGCCGCTGGCTCGGCGATGCGGAATTTCTCGTGTTCGCCAGCCTAAACAACGCCGCCTTCGCCGATGGCTACTGGATCTCGCATCCTGCGCTGCGCGACGGCGCGTTCGTCGAGGTGCTCAACAGCGACGCCGACATCTATGGCGGGCTCGGCGTCACCAACGATGGAACCCTGACGTCAGGCGGCGGCGCCTTCAATGCGCGGCTGCCCGCGAGCGGCATTGCCGTCTTTCAACGCATCTGACCACGGGGCCGACGATGATTCATCAATTCATCTTCGCCGGTCCGAAGCCGGGCCTCGCCGACGACGCCTTCACGAGCTACTGGATCAATTTTCACGCCGTGGATTACGCGGCAAAGATCCCGCAGATAACGCAGTACCTCGTCGCCGCGCGCCTGCCGGTGAAGACCGCGCGGGACGTCCCGTGGTTCTATCAGGGCGTCGCCGAGATTTGGCTCGCCGATGAAGCGGCGCAGCTTGCGTCGCTGCAGTCTCCGGAGTTTTTGCAGGGCGCGCGGCTCGACGAACCGCGCTGGGCGGCGTTCTGGCGCACGCTCGTGCTCGACACCAGTCCGCACATGTTCAAGGATGACGGCGGAGGGCGGCCGCCGCCGGAATACGCCAAGCTTTACGTGCTTTTGAAACGACGACCGGAGCTTGCGCTTGCGGCGTTTCGGCAGAAGCTGATCGACGATCGGGCCGAGATCGCGACACGGTTCGGATTAAGCCACCATCTGGTCGGCTTTTCACGCGATCCGCTCTACGGATTCGGCGAGCCTCCCTTCGATGCGGTTGAGCTTCTGGCGGTGCGCGATCTCACGCTGCTCGAGACGCTGCTCGCCGACCGCAGTTTCACCGAAACGCTCACGGCGCGCCCTTACGTGCACGAGACCTATGCCTTCAATTTCGTCGCGCGCGAGCACTGGATCATTCCACCGGGCGGGCGGTGACGCGCGCGAAAGGGAGGAAGACGCGATGCTGTTCTATGTGCAGATGCGGTGGAACTATCAGGGGCGGATCTCGCAAGACCAGCTCTGGGATCTCGAAGCGCTCGAAGGCGTGCACGGCGTGGAAGGCATCCGCGCGGGCTTCGTGCAGCTCTACAAGGTGGTTTCGCAACACCGGATCATCGCGATCGTCAACGCCGACTCGTTGGAAAATCTCGATCGCAACTCCATGGGCTGGCTGCCCATGCGGGAATTCCTCGAGTTCGAGCAGGTCTGGGCGCTGCGCGACTACGAGGGCTTCCTCGAGGACGTAAAGGCGAAGTTTCCCACGCGAGAGCAGCTCGCGGCGCTCGCGGCGCTGCCGGCGAGCCCGCAACCGTCCAATCCCGCCGACACGCGCGAAATAGCCACGAGCTGGTTCAGGAACCTCGAACAAGGCAAGTTCGACGACGCGCTCCAGCTCGTCGACCCGGACGTCATTTGGGACAACATACCGCCAGTGCCGGGGGTCAGCGACCTCGCGCCGTGGCTCGGCTCCTATCGCGGCTTGCCGGCCGTGCTCAGGAGCTTCGAGGTCTGGTCCGCCCATTCGCGAATGCTGGCTTTCCGGCTCCTGGGCGAACCCATGATCGATGGCGAGCGCGCCATGGGCGTCGTGCACGAGCACGCGCAGTGCATCGCCAATCAGAACGAATACGACCTTTATGTCGCGACATTCCTGCGCGTGCGGAACCGCAAGATCGTCGAATGGCGGGTGTTCTGGGACATCTCGCCGCTTGTCCGCGCCTATCGCAATCTTTGACGGGGCGGCTATGAACGCGCGCCGCACCGGTCCCGCTTCCTACCTCCTTCAAGCCGTTCGCCTCGGCTCGGTGGCTGCGACACGCCAGGCGCTCGCTGCCAAGTCGAATCCGAATAGGCTCGATCCGGCCACCGGCCTGACGCCATTGATGTTCGCTGCAGGTGCGGGAGCACTGGACATCGTGCGCTTCTTGTTGGAGGCGGGCGCTCTCGTCAATGTCATCGACCGCGACGCGGGAGCGTCAGCGCTCCACAAGGCGTGCCAGGGCGGACATCTCGAGGTCGTCAAAATGCTGGTCGAGGCCGGCGCGCATATCGATCTGCAAGCGACGACAACCGGGCACACGCCGCTGGTCGAGGCGATCTGGTTCAAATCAGACGACATCGTCGCCTACCTCGTCGACCGCAACGCGCGGATCGAATTGAACACCTATTATGGTTTCGCCATCGACGATCACATCAACTACGCGGTCACGGTCAGCCAGGGACAGGACGATCAGCGCAAGCTCGCCCGCATCAAGGAGCTGGTTGCGCAAAGACGCGCCCGTGACGCGCGGGCGCGCGACGCCGCGACCCTGATCACCGCGGTGCAGAACAAGAAATTGGACGATCTGACCGACGCATTGCGCGCGGGCGCGAAAACCGAAGAGCGCTATCCCATCGTCGGAAGCTTTGACGACGGCCATACGCCGCTGCTTGTGGCCGCGCGCAACGGCGAAACCGAGATGGTGCGGGCGCTTCTGCAGGCCGGGGCCGACGTGAATGCGGTCGAGCCGGTGTTCGGTGCCGTCCCGTTGCACAAGGCGACCTATAACGGCCATCTCGACATCACCCGCCTGCTCGCCGCAGCGCTTGGCGTGAACCTCGATTACCAAGGACCGTCGAACGGCTACACCCCGCTTGCCGACGCGCTTTGGCACGGCTTTGCCGACTGCGCTGCGGCGCTGATCGACGCCGGCGCCCGCACCGACATTGTTGGCTATGACAGCAAGCTTCCACACGATCTCGCCGCGGAAAAGCTCGGCGCCGACCACCCGTTGACGCGAAGGCTGCGCTCGGCGTCGCAACCGGGAGCCTGATCTCGGGTGTTCTTCAAGGCCCCGTCGCACGCGACAGCGGCCTGCTGCGGCGAGGCTCGCGCCTCTGCCCGCGTCAGCCGAAAAAAACTGCGGCTATCACGCAGAGTTGTGCTGACCAGAAATACACGTTTTGAGAGTATTCGCTGAACGACGCACGCAGCGTCATGCGCGGCTCGATCCATGGGGAGGTGGTGAGATGAACGATGCATCCCCGAACAGGCCTTCCCGGAAATTCTACACCCAGGCCACGTCGCTCTTGGGCGTCGTGACCAAGGTCGAACCCGATGCGAACGATCCGGGCTTCGTGGTCCGGTGCCGCAGCGGCGACGAGTTCCGCATCCGCATCAGCGTCGAGACATGGTTCGCCGTGCTCCGAAACACGGATGATCTCGACCGCGACCGCGTGCCCAATCCGCAGGACTTCGACAGCGAAAAGCCTGTCGACCGGCTGCGCAAATATGTCCGTGACGGCGATCTGCTCGCGGTCGAGGGCGTCGTGATCGATCACGGCGGCGAGACGCATTTCGAAGGACGCAAGGTGACGCTGCTCGCGATTCAGCCCGGCCGTTTTCTGTTCGAGGATACCCATTGGTGGCTGACGCAGATCGCTTGCTTCGCCGACGAGTGGCTCGACGATCTGTTCGCCGAACGGCGCAGCTACCGATGGGATGACTTCGCCCAATTCTATCGCTCGAATCTCAACGCCGTTTCAAATCCGAAGTGCAACAGGGCAGCATAGACGGCATGGCGGAGTGAGTGGCGGGGGAAAGGGTCGGGGTCAAGGGCTTTAGTCGCCGGAGACGATGCGAGCGCAGCGAGCACCCTTGAGGCCGACGTTTTCTCCCGCCAGACTTTGCCATGTTGTGTATGCCGGTTTTTCTGGCGGTCAGATGGAAGACTATCCTTGCGTGGGACAGCACATCTCACGGAGGAAAAATGCCCGAAGGCTATCTCCATCTGACCTGCGAACAACGCTGCCAGATTTACGCGCTCTTGCAAAGCGGCCACTCGCAAGCCCACATCGCGCGGCAAATTGGCGTCGATCCGTCGACGATCAGCCGCGAGCTTGTTCGCAACACCGGCGCGCGCGGCTATCGCTTCAAGCAAGCGCACGAGAAGGCCTCGCAGAGACGCCAAGAGGCCTCGGACAAGCCGCGCAAAATAACGCCAGATTTGGTGGAGCTGATCGAAGAAAAACTGACGCAACAGCAGTGGAGTCCCGATCAGATCAGCGGGCGTCTGGCGAAGGATGGCGTCGCCTTTATCAGTCACGAGCGCATCTATCAGCATGTCTGGAAAGACAAGAAAGACGGGGGCACGCTGTATCTTCACTTGCGTCACAGCGGCAAAAAATACAACAGGCGCAAGGGCAAGAATTCGGGGCGCGGGCTGATTCCGAACCGCGTCGATATCGATCAGCGGCCTCCTATTGTCGCCGCAAAAATCCGCATCGGAGACTGGGAGGCCGACACGATTATCGGCGCCAATCACAAAGGCGTTGTCATGTCGCACGTCGAGCGAACCTCCAAATACACCAAGCTCGCCAAACTGCCGGACAAGAACGCGGACTCTGTCGTGCAGGCCTGCGCACGCGTGCTTTTGCCGCTCGCTGACCAAATCGAAACAATCACTTACGACAATGGAAAAGAGTTCGCCTCTCACGCCCAAATCGCAACCTCGCTGGGGGCACTATCCTATTTTGCCAAGCCCTATCACTCGTGGGAACGCGGCCTCAACGAACACACTAACGGCCTCTTCAGGCAGTACTTCCCAAAAGGTTCCGACTTCTCTATTTTGTCCGATGCCGATGTCCAAAGGGTCGAGGACAAACTCAACTCTCGCCCCAGAAAGATACTCGGCTACCAAACCCCTCGCGAGATTTTCTTCAGCGCCAGAAATCTGCCCGTTGCACTTCACTGTTGAATGGGCGCAATATTTTGGGTCAGCCGACCGACGAAAACGTGCAGGAATGCGCGACGCTGTCGCGTCTGATCTATGGACTCTCGTCTTGCTATCTATTGACTGGCGGCGACCGCTATCTCCTCGCGGCGCGCGCGGGCGTAAGGTATCAGCGCGAAACCTTCCGTAGCCTGAGCCACGACGGCCGCTACTGCTTCTGGCAATTCGGCAAGCGCAAGCGCGACCGCGGCGCCACGCTGATCTTTCCTTCCGAAAACGCAGATGACCGCGGCACGATCGCGCTCTACGAGCAAATCTACGCGCTGGCGGGGCTGTGCCAGTACTATCGGATCACCCAGGAATGGGAGGTGCTGGAGGACATTCGGCGCACGATCCGCGCGTTCCAGGACTTCTTCCGCGACGAGCCGCGCTATGGCTACACCGGCAAGGGCGGCTACTTCTCGCACATCGATTACGCGACGCTGCGCCCCGATGTCGACAGCCTTGGCCAGAACAAGCTGCGCAAGAACTGGAATTCGATCGGCGACCACATTCCGGCCTATCTCGTCAATCTGATCCTCGCGCTCGACCCACTGCCGCGCGGCGGCGAGGGCCATGACACCGCCGAGGAGTTGCTGACCACGTGCCGCGCGATCCTGATGGAAACGTCCAGGCTGATCGTCACCAAGTTTCCCGACCGCGACAGCATGTTCGTCAACGAGCGGTTCCATGCCGATTGGACGGTCGATCACGACTGGGGGTGGCAGAAGAATCGCGCGATCGTCGGCCATAATCTGAAAATCGCCTGGAACATGACCCGCGTCGCCCATTACTGCCGCAGTCGCGCCGCGCATCTGCGCGAGCGCGGGGATGCCGACGGCGCTGGCGAGCTAGAGCCTTTCGCCGGCGAGCTTGAGGGGTTCGCGCGCAAACTCGCCGACGATATGGCGGTCGCCGGCATCGACCAGGTTCGCGGCGGCTGTTTTGACGCAGTCGAGCGAAGGCCGCGCGACGGACTGCCAATCGAATTCGCCTGGAGCAACACCAAGGATTTCTGGCAGCAGGAGCAGGCGATCCTCGCCTATCTCATCGTCCACGGCTTCAGCGGCGACCCCACGCATCTGCAGCTTGCCCGCGAGATGATGGCGTTCTGGAATTTGTATTTTATCGATCATGACAATCGCGGCGTCTTCTTCCGCGTCACCGCCGACGGCATTCCGATCGTCCAGGGCAACTACTCGCAAAAGGCGGGGCACGCGGTCGCGGGCTATCACAGTTTCGAACTTAATTATCTCGCCCACGCCTATATTTGCACCTATGTGCAGCCGAAGGCAAAGCCGCAGACAATGACCGGCGAAGCCGCCTTCCCCACCACCGACCACAATTTCTGCCTGTTCTTCCAACCCGACAAGGACGCACGTCACCTGACACTGAACGTGCTGCCCGATTTCATGCCGCCCGGCGCCGTCGAGGTCACCAGCATCAGGGTGAATGGCGTGCCGCGCGCGAGCTTCAATCCGGAGAATTTCCAGATCGAACTTGATCGCGAGGAACTCGGGTCGGAGATCGTCGTCGAGTTCTCTCCGAAGGGTTCGGGGTCATGAGCGCGCTTCTGAAGGCGCCGCACATCGACGGCGCCAAGATCGGCGTCGTGCTCGAGAACAAGTTCATTCCGGAAGAGATCGCGGCATATCTTTCCGGCTTTCCGCTGCTCGGAGCGCAGGTCGAACTGATCTCCCGCCTCTGGTATGGCGACTACAAGCCGGCCGTGACGACGTTCTACAGCGACGTCGATCCCTCCGACGATCCGGTTTGGGCGTCGCCGCAGAAGATCGATGTCAGGCGCGATATTTCCCAGGTGCGCCCCGCCGATTTCGACGCCGTCATCATGGCGGCGAACTACACCAGCGTGCGGTTGCGCTATCCCGGTGAACTGCCGGACGACTTGGCGCCGTTCGACGCGTGGGAACACGTGCAATCCGCGCCGGTCGTGCGCTTCTTCGCCGAAGCGATGCAGCACAAGCGGCTGGTGAAGGGCCTGCTCTGCCACGGCCTTTGGGTGCTCACGCCGAACCCGAAGCTGCTGCGCGGCCGCAAGGTGATCTGCCACTCGGTGGTGATGGCCGACATCATCAATTGCGGCGCGCAGATCGTGGTCAATCCTGAGCGGGTTGTCGCTGATGATGACCTCGTCACCGGCTTCAGCAAGCATCAGGTGCTGCCCTTTATCGCAGCGATCGCCGCGCGGATCTGCGCGCTGAAGACAGGGGCGCGAGCCGGGGAACTTGTTCCCCTGAATCCTTACGCGTGACCGGCAGCCAGGCTTTTTTGCGACGGGCGCGCCGGCACGGAGTCGCTATCGATCGGGAGGCAATTGCGATGCGGAAGATTTTGCTCGTGCTGTCGGAGTGGGGCTACTGGGGCGAGGAACTGATCGGCCCGTTGGAGGTGTTTGACGAGCGGGGTTACAAGTCGATCTTCTGCACGCCGACCGGGCGGCGGCCACGCGCGCTTCCGCCCAGCATGAGCGCCGGCTTCGTCGATCCGCCGCTCGGGCGCTCGGTGACTTCGGCGGAGATGGCCGAGAAGGTGCGCGCGATCGACAATCCGAACAATCAGCGGCTCGACAATCCCATCAACCTGTCCGCATGGTTTCCGCAGCGTCCCTATTGGAGCGGCGCCGACGACAACGGCGCGATGGACAATGGAAGTCCGGTCCTGCGGCAATGGGAGGAGTACTACCGCAGGCGCAGCGCGGCCCAGGAAGAGGCCAACCGCTTCGATGCCATCGTGCTGGTCGGCGGCAGCGGCCCGATGATCGACATGGTCAACAACTACCGCGTCCACGACCTCGTTCTCGGCTTTCTCGATCACGGCAAGCCGATCGCGGCCGAGTGCTATGGGGTCGCGTGTCTCGCCCAGGCGCGCGACTACAGCATCCGCAGGAGCATCATCTGGGGCAAGCATGTCACCGGGCATGCGATCGAATACGATTATCGCAACAACACCGGCGTGCTTAATCCCGGCACCGGCGAAATCCTGAACAATCAGCACAACGAGTTCGTCAATTTCGGCCCGCCGTTCTACACGCTCGAATACATGCTGCGCGACGCGACCGGCCCCGACGGCCAGTTCCACGGCAATGTCGGCCGCGAGACCTCGGTGATCGTCGACTATCCGTTCATCACCGGCCGTTCGACGCCCAATTCCTACATGACCGGACGCATGGTGGTGGAGGTGATCGAGAACGGGCTCAGGCGATACGGCTGGTAGGCGGAGCGCACCGATGCGGAACGACAATACGGGCCGCTTCGCCTTTTTCCGGCAGCTTCTTGCCGACGGCGTCACCTGCATGTTTGGCAATCCCGGCAGCTCGGAAGAGAATCTGCTGGACGCGTTGCAGAGCCCCGAGTTCAAGGAATTCCGTTACTACCTCGCTATGCAGGAAGGCGCGGTCGTCGCGATCGCCGATGCGTTTGCGCGCGCGTCGCCCGCTGTCGCGAAAAACGGCGACGACTTCGCGTGGCGAAGGCCTGCGTTGGTGTAATTGCACAGCTATGCCGGGCTCGCGAACGGCCTCGGTATGATGTACTACGCGCGCCGCGGCTACACGCCGATGGTGGTGATCGCGGGCGAGGCGGGGCTGCGCTACGAGGCGCTGGACGGGCAGATGGCGGCCGACCTTGCGGCGATCGCGCGGCCGTTCGTCAAGTCCGACGCCAACGGACCGTGCGCGTGGCGCGTCGTCGATCCCGGCTCGCTGCTGCGCCTGTTGCGCCGCGCGATCAAGACCGCGGCGACGCCGCCGATGGGCCCGGTGTTCCTCACCCTGCCGATGGATGTACTGGACCAGCCTAACGCCGAGCCGGTCGCGCGCTCATTCCCTGTGCGTACAGCCGTCGTCCCCGAGCAGGCGCTCATCGCCGAGGCGGCGCGGCTCTTGCGCTCCGCCGCGCGTCCCCTGATCCTGATGGGCGACGGCATCGCCGCGGCGGGCGCGCAGGCCGAACTTACCGAAGTCGCCGACCTTGTCGGCGCCGTGGTGTGGGGCGGCAACTGCTCCGAAGTGAACATGCGCGCCTCGCACCCGCTGTTCGGCGGCTATCTCGGCCACATGTTTGGCGCGGACAGCTTGCCGGTCATCTCGGCCGCCGATGTCGTGCTTATCTGCGGCACCACCGTGCTGCCGGAGGTTTTTCCCGCGCTTGAAGGCGTATTCGCTGCGAACGCCAAGGTGATCCATCTCGATTTGAACACGACCGAGATCGCCAAGAATTTCCCGCTCACGATCGGCGCTTTGGCGGAGCCGAAAGCAACGCTCGCCTGCCTCGCCGCGGCTCTGCGCGAAACCATGACGGGGGCGGAGAGCGAGCGCGCAGCCGAGCGGCGCAAGCGGCGCAAAGCGGACAGGGCCGCGCGCCGACGCGCCGAGTTGGATAAGGACGCGCGTGTGCGCGACCGCGTCCCGATGCAGCCGGCGCGCTTCATGGCGGATTTGGCGGAACGGCTCGCCGCGCTTGAGCGGCCAGCGCTCATCTTCGACGAGGCGCTGACGAGCGCGCCCGACCTGTTGCGCTACCTGCCGCAGGACGAGCCGGGGACTTGGTTCCAGACCCGCGTCGGCATGCTGGGCACGGGGCTGCCGGGCACGGTCGGGCTGAAGATTGCCCATCCCGACCGCACCGTGTTCGGATTCGCGGGCGACGGCGGCGCGATGAGCACGATCCAGGCGCTCGCGACCGCCGCGCGCTATGGCATCGGCGCCAAGTTCGTCGTCTGCAATAACAAGAGCTACCGCATCCTCAAATACAATCTGCAGCAATATTGGCGCGACCGGCGTGAGGCGGGAGAGCAGTTCAACTCGCCGGACAATCAAGCTTTTCCTGACAGCTTCGATCTTGCGCCGCCTGACCTGCGGTTCGACAAGCTCGCGCAAGGGCAGGGGGTGGACGCGGTGCGCGTCGAACGCCCCGACGACATCGCGCCGGCGCTCGACCGTGCGCTTGGCGACGACAAGCCTTTCCTGATCGATCTGGTATTGAGCGCCGAACTCTGACGATGTTTCGTGCTTGCCTAGGGCAGGATGAATTGACGTGGAATCGACTGATCTCCTGCCGTCATCGTCCGCGAAAGCGGGCGATCCCGTAAACACAAGCGCCCTCTGCGATTACTGGATGCCCCACCTCCGCGGGGCATGACGACGAGGATGAAGGTAAGCGGCCCAAGCCGAAATCAGCACGCTCTAACGGAAGCATAGTTTCCGTCACATGACGCGTGGTAGTTCTGCAGCGCCGGAACTCGCCGGTTTGCTGGGAACTGACCATGGCTGCGGACGATATGGCGCGAGGTGACGTTCAGACGCCATCTCCCGGCAATGCCGGAGAGGTGCTCGCGGCCTTCACGCGCCTCGGCCTAATTTCGTTCGGCGGGCCGATCGCGCATCTCGGCTATTTTCGCGAAGAGTTCGTAGCGCGCCGGCAATGGTTCGACGATCACGCCTACGCCGACCTCGTCGCGCTCTGCCAGTTCCTGCCCGGACCCGCTTCCAGCCAGGTCGGCATTTCGATCGGGTTGTTTCGCGCGGGCTATCTCGGCGCATTCGCGGCGTGGCTCGGCTTCACGCTGCCGTCCGCGCTTGCGCTCGTGCTGTTTGCCTATGGCGTGAGCGCCTTGGGGGACTTGTCCGGCGTCGGCTGGATTCACGGACTGAAAGTGGCGGCGGTGGCGGTGGTGGCGCAGGCCGTGCTCGGGATGATGCGCACGCTCGCGCCGGACCGCGAGCGCGCGACCCTTGCGGTCGGAGCCGCCGCGATCGTGCTGCTCATGCCGACCGCCTGGGGACAGATCGCCGCGATCGTATTGGGCGGGCTCATCGGCGTGTGGCGATTGCGCGCCGATGCCCCGGTCAACCCCGTCTCGCTGCCGTTGAATGTGGGATACGCGGCGGCAGTGGCGTTCCTGGTGCTGTTTTTCGTGCTGCTGGTCGGCTTGCCGGTTCTCGCCGCAGCGACGCAGGCGCAAGGCGTCAAGCTGTTCGATGCGTTCTACCGCGCCGGCTCGCTGGTGTTCGGCGGTGGCCATGTGGTGTTGCCGCTATTGCAGGCTTCCGTCGTGCCGCCCGGCTGGGTCGGCAACGACACCTTCCTCGCGGGCTACGGCGCGGCGCAGGCGGTGCCCGGACCCTTATTCACCTTCGCCGCCTATCTCGGCGCAGTGATGGGCCCCCAGCCGAACGGCTGGGCGGGGGCGGCGCTGTGCCTGGTCGCGATCTTCCTGCCGTCGTTCCTGCTGTTGTTCGGCGCGCTGCCGTTTTGGGGAGAGTTTCGCCGGCGGCCGGCGGCGCAGGCGGCATTGCGGGGCGTGAACGCCGCTGTCGTCGGCTTGCTGCTCGCTGCGCTTTACAATCCGGTGTGGACCGCCGGCGTTCTCAATGCGGGAGACTTCGCGCTCGCAGCCGCGGCTTTCCTGCTGCTGCACATGTGGCGCACGCCGCCTTGGCTGGTGGTGTTGCTGTGCGCGATGGGAGGAGCGGTCCTGGCGGGCGTTTGAGTTTGCCGCGAGCGGGGGAAGGGGTCACGCTGCGGAAAGCTTGTGCGATGGTAAGGCGAACGCCCTATCGAGGCGGAGCAAACATGAAAGACGCGCACAAAAAGCTGACATCCAGCGCTCAGGCCTTGCCTGCGATATCGGCTTCGGCGGCGGCGACCCCACTTTCGTCGGTCGCTGCCGCGCCGGTCACCGCCATCGACATTCTGTTAGAACCCGATGCGACGATGCTAACGCGCGCGATCGCCGCAAACCAGCGCCTGCGTGAGAACTACCCGCGAGGCTTTCCGCTCGACGCGACGCATCGACCGCATGTCACGATCTTGCACCGCTTCGTCAGGACTAGGGATCTCGGCAAGGTCTATGCGGCCGTCGGCGACCTCCTCGCTAAAGAGAATCCCTCCGACTGGAAGCTGAAGGCGTACAAATACTACTACAGTCTGTGGGAGGGCCTCGGCATTGCCGGGATCGCTATCGAACCGACGAACGATCTCATCAGGCTCCAGCTAAGAATGATCGAAGCCGTCGCGCCGTTGTCCGTCGAGGCGGGTAGTGCGGCCGCGTTCGTCACCACCCAGCGAGAGCCCGAGATCAATCAGGCGACGATCGACTACGTCACAGCTTTCGTCCCCACGCAGGTCGGCCAGAACTTCAGCCCGCACGTGACCATCGGCCTCGCCCACGAAGATTTCTTGCAAAAAATGCTCGACGAGAGGTTTGAGGATTTCACCTTCTCCGCAATCGGGTCGGCCGTCTACCAGCTCGGCAATTTCGGAACAGCGCGGAGGAAGCTCAAGGGTTGGGAATTGAAGCGCTGACAGCTGAGGCGAATGCCGGTGAGTTAGGTGCTCGATGCCAGATGGCTCCGGGATCGCGACGACGCGGATTTTACCAGCTCATCTGCTCTGCAAATCGCGTCGCGTTAGCAATGAATAGGTCGAGGAATTTCGGGCTGCTATGAGCGAAACCCGCCTTGCATAGCTTATCGCGAAAATCGCTCGATTGTAATTCGGCGACCAATATTTCGAAATTGGATGAATCCCAACCAGCTCGTCCCATGGGCATCCAAGCACGTCGGTCGTCGGATTGTAGAAATGCTTCAAGCTCGGCCTCAGAGTGCCGTTCGAGGTGCGCCAGTGAGCCCAGAAGTTCATAACGCTCGCATAAAAGTTCACGATCGGCGAGGAGACTCAAAAAGATACTCCCCCATTCAGTGAATCGGCTCAGTAAGTAGTCGCTGAGGGGAGTTTTGCGCTGCTCTAGGCCTTCTATGCAGTTCCAGTAGTTCTTGTCGCCACCCTTCCACGCCCACAGAAACAGACATTCGACTACGCGTTTTTGCTGCCGGCTCTCTCGCGCAAGCTCAGCGGTGAAAAGAGCATGCAGCGTCTTCCATCTCTGTGCTCGTGCCAGACCGAGACCGTAAGCGGTGAATATGAGAACGACGGGATACGACCGTAAACGGGGATAGACAACCGTTCCAGCGCCGACCTTTTCAGCGTGCGCATAAAGCGTGCGTAAGAGATCGAGGACGAGCGGCAGTTCCGTGCCGTCGCCCCAGCGGCCCAGCACTCCAGCCATGCGGGCCAATCCCTCTGTAATTGCTTCGTAGGCTTTAACCCTTGCGCGCAAGGCAGTCTCAGTTGCGGGTCCTTGCGGCGCAAACTCAGGGCTATCCATTTGTTCAATGAGATGGTTGGCCTCTTGCGAAATCAGTTCGTCCAGTTGAATTCGGTATTCTGGTTTGCCCAGGTATCTCTTTGTGGTGTTGACCAACAACTCGATACTTCGGGGATTTTTCTGGTGCGTTTGTTCAAGCGTTTCGACACGCTGCTGAAGAGTGCCGAAAAATGCATTAGCGTCCGGCGCCGTCACAACCCGCCCCTTGCGATGGTCAATAAGTTCCTGGGCCGAAGCACGCAGGGTGCCTTGAGCCATCCAAAACAGGGGATAACGCCGGTTGGGCGCGCGAAGAATTGCTGCTCGCAAGGCATGATCCCATTCGCCTGACCATCCGCTCACAATCAAACCGTGCTCGTCGAAAATGCGGTCGAGCAACGCGTTGTACTCCGGCGGGTATTCACTCAATTCTTCATTGATATTGCGGATGCGCGCGTCCTTGTAATCGCCGTGAAGCTTCAGGACGTAGCAGGTACTGTGCACGATGGGCTCCGCGCCCCTCAAAGCGTCCAGGGAAGAAACAACAGTGGGTTCGATTCCGCGCTCGCGAAGTGCGTTCTCCATTAGACGATCAAAATTGGTGGTGATTATAACGCGAATATAGCCGCCGCGGACCAAAGCAGCGATAGCGTGGTGGGCAGGCGTCGGAAGTTTTCTGCCCTGCTCCCGGTCTTCTTCTGAGGGCTCGATGTAACTGTGCAGAATGGCGCGCCGCTCGTCAGGTGAAGTAGCCAGCTCTGCGAGAAGTGCCGAATAGTCTGGTTCGGCTCCGGTCTGGTCTTTGTACCATTTCGCCCAATCTTGCTGGTCCTTAACGCCTTTTGCGAGAGCAACGCGACGAATCAGGTCTAGGGTGATTTCCCAGCCGGTTGGGATTTCCGCGGAGCGCGAAAGCCCAGAACCGATCAAAAGGGTAAACACTCCCTTGTTCTCGTATAATGAGAACGCGAGCTGCGTCAGAGGATCGTTCGTTAACAGGCCCATGGCGGTTCGCGTCGATTGATAACTTACGCCTGCAATAGTGCCCCAACAGTCCGCCTAACCGAGCGTGCTGAGCTTTCAGCTCCATCAGATAAGACTGGGTCCATAGTGCGGGCGGTCAAATCAAGTGAAGTGCAACGGGCAGATTTCTGGCGCTGAAGAAAATCTCGCGAGGGGTTTGGTAGCCGAGTATCTTTCTGGGGCGAGAGTTGAGTTTGTCCTCGACCCTTTGGACATCGGCATCGGACAAAATAGAGAAGTCGGAACCTTTTGGGAAGTACTGCCTGAAGAGGCCGTTAGTGTGTTCGTTGAGGCCGCGTTCCCACGAGTGATAGGGCTTGGCAAAATAGGATAGTGCCCCCAGCGAGGTTGCGATTTGGGCGTGAGAGGCGAACTCTTTTCCATTGTCGTAAGTGATTGTTTCGATTTGGTCAGCGAGCGGCAAAAGCACGCGTGCGCAGGCCTGCACGACAGAGTTCGCGTTCTTGTCCGGCAGTTTGGCGAGCTTGGTGTATTTGGAGGTTCGCTCGACGTGCGACATGACAACGCCTTTGTGATTGGCGCCGATAATCGTGTCGGCCTCCCAGTCTCCGATGCGGATTTTTGCGGCGACAATAGGAGGCCGCTGATCGATATCGACGCGGTTCGGAATCAGCCCGCGCCCCGAATTCTTGCCCTTGCGCCTGTTGTATTTTTTGCCGCTGTGACGCAAGTGAAGATACAGCGTGCCCCCGTCTTCTTGTCTTTCCAGACATGCTGATAGATGCGCTCGTGACTGATAAAGGCGACGCCATCCTTCGCCAGACGCCCGCTGATCTGATCGGGACTCCACTGCTGTTGCGTCAGTTTTTCTTCGATCAGCTCCACCAAATCTGGCGTTATTTTGCGCGGCTTGTCCGAGGCCTCTTGGCGTCTCTGCGAGGCCTTCTCGTGCGCTTGCTTGAAGCGATAGCCGCGCGCGCCGGTGTTGCGAACAAGCTCGCGGCTGATCGTCGACGGATCGACGCCAATTTGCCGCGCGATGTGGGCTTGCGAGTGGCCGCTTTGCAAGAGCGCGTAAATCTGGCAGCGTTGTTCGCAGGTCAGATGGAGATAGCCTTCGGGCATTTTTCCTCCGTGAGATGTGCTGTCCCACGCAAGGATAGTCTTCCATCTGACCGCCAGAAAAACCGGCATACACAACATGGCAAAGTCTGGCGGGAGAAAACGTCGGCCTCAAGGGTGCTCGCTGCGCTCGCATCGTCTCCGGCGACTAAAGCCCTTGACCCCGACCCTTTCCCCCGCCACTCACTCCGCCATGCCGTCTATGCTGCCCTGTTCTTATATACTTATCTTTCCAACCGTTGAAACGTCCTTATAATATTTATGCAAGGCCGGATCGTTCCGCAGCGGCTCGGGCCGGTACGGCTGCGTGACGCCGAGTTTGCGGATGGCGGGAAGCGCAATTCTCTGGAGGACGGTGGGATGGCATAAAGAGAGCAAAATATCCGGCCGCGCTTGCTCATTCCATGACCGCCGCCAACCCGCCGGAAACCAAGTGGGATATAGATCAAGCACGCTGCAAATCTCGCAGTGCTGCATGCCCGCCGGGTCGGGAAACAAGTTGAGCTTGCTCTTGTCGATGATGAGCGGGTGCGGAATCTGCGTCGCCTGCTCCACCATCCATTGCAGCGCGATGTCGGACAGGCGCGATTCGGTTTCCGGGTAACTGCCGCCGATGTCCGAGTGATCGCCGGCAAACCAGAGCTGCACCAGCCAGTCGTCGGGCGCATCCTCCATATCAGCCTTCCGGCCCCATCCCACTCTTGCAAAGGTCGCTCGCCTTTCGTCGATGGCCTGGGCGTGCCGGGCGTACCGCACGCGCTTGTCGAGAAACCGGTCGTAATGCTTGAAACGCCACGCCGACCAGTGGCGCCGAACCATGCCCTTTTCCGGGAAATCGCGGATGACTTTCACGCGCGCGTTGTAGCTGTAGATCGCGATGATCGCGGCAAAGACGACCAACGCGATGGTCGCGGAAGTCAGAAACGGCAGACCGAACAGGAAGCTCAGCAACAATCCCGCCAGCGCCGACCCTGCCAGGACGCCAAGAACCGCCAGCGCGATGATCCCCGCCTTCTTGACTCCGGTCGCTCCCAGCGCCGCCACGGTATCGAACACGCCGATGAAGTAGGGAACGACGTCGCCGCGCTGGTTTTTCACCGGATCGTCTTCGGTATTGTATTTGATGCGGAAACGGCGGGCCTGCTCTTCCCGTTCGTCTTCGAACATTTCGCGGGGACGACCGGCGCCGTGCTCGTACACGGTGTGGACAGCTTCGTCGGCGATGGCGCGGAGCGCTTTTCCATGGCGCGGGATCGGATTGCCGTCCGCGTCCTTGACGGGCACGCCGCACAAGTTCATGACCCCCGCGACGCTGCGCACCGTGTAGGCGCCCCGGCTGAAGCCAAAGAGATAAATGCGGTCGCCCGGTTCATAGAAACGCAGGATCGCCTCGTAGCAGTCCGCGACATTACGGGTGAACCCGGTGCCGAAGCCCGAGCTGAGCAGCTTGCGGATCGAAGTGACGGGGTGCGACCAGAACGGGCCGCTCAGCTCCCCCGAACCGAGCCCCGGATCGTAGAACGCAATCTGCTTTGCGGGGTCGATCGGGCCGTCGGGGCCAGTGCGGGTGGCGCGGTAAAGTTTATAGACATTGGTCAACCGCTGATCCGGACGCAGGCCGCCAGCCTGCCCCGTCCCGTCGGAGAAGATCAGAATATTCTTCGCCATGGGAGCCCCCGCACAGGTCGACAGCGTCTACCGCCCAGAACTCCGACCACAATAGCGGTCTTTCGGGCGCTGCGCTTTTGCGAGTTGACTCGTCGGGGAGGCGCGGATTGTTCTGCTCTTCGGGGCCGCCGATGTCGGCATGGTGCGGGTGGTCGGAATCGAACCGACACTCCTTGCGGAACACGATTTTTTGTGATCCGAGCGATTCGAGCGCCGCGCAGTAATCTCGCCCGGCCGCCGCGAGTTCTTCCGGCGCGATCTCAAGACTAAGCCCGACTGGGTCGCCGCCGAGCACTGGAATACCGACAACCCGCATATCCATCTGCTGGTCCGAGGCAAGGCCGACGACGGCCAAAACCTCGTCATCAGCCGCGCCCCAGCCGCGCTCGTAGATGTCGGTGACCAGGTCGTAATACCCGCTCACCATGGTCGTGTAGGCGTCCTTGCACGCGTCGACGGTGCCGTCTGCCTGCTCGTCGTGGAAGCCCCGGTAGGTCGCGACAGCCCCTCGCACGTCCCTGCGCGCGTGGCCCTTCTGGGCCCCTCAAGGGCCGCGAAGTAGTTAGCTTCTGCCTCAGCTGACGGGATGTTGCCGATAGGTTCAGGTCGTCAACGGCTGTTGAGCCAGTCCACTCATTCCAGGGCAGCTCAGCGCGACGGCGTCGAACGACGACCATGGCCGATAAATGGCCTCGGTCTTTCGCCGCAGGCTCTGTACCGAAGGTCACCTATCGCAGAACCATCCGGGTTTTGTTACCGGTCGTCATCATCCTCGTCGTCGTCTTCATCGTCACGCTCGTCATTGTCATTGTCATCGTCATCGTCATCATCCTGGCCAAGCGGCCAGAGCAACGACGACGCCAATGTTTCGCGGACGACGATCACCACCGGCTGCGCATCGGCGCCGATCGTGCCGGATTTCACCAGTTCATGAACCGTATCGTCGATATCTCTGACCAGCCTGCCCTGTCCTTTCCGCAGGCGCTTTATCTGTTCAGGGCTTCGTCGTCGTGCCAACTCCACGACGACGAGCTGCGCCGCGCGATCCTTTTCAGCATCGCGGCTTGAACCCTCTTCATGCGTCTTGGTCTCTGTCGACATGTTCGCGAACTCCAACGATCCGACTAGGCTTTTGGCAAAATCTTGAAGGGGACACCCTTGCGCGCTTCGTTGTAGGCCCTACGGCTCAACTCGATGAGGGTTGTCGGGGCTTCAATTAGCCAGCCGTCTCGCCTCCTGCGGTTCGCCCTTTCGTGCCGCCGAAGGACCTCTTGGCCGAAAACGATCTGCGCGCGAACGAGCTGGCGCGCCATCCGCTCAAACGGCTCCGTGATCACGGAAACGCGGCGCCGGCTCTCCGGGTCTTTGTAGACCGTGACCAACTCCAACTCGTTGCCGTCGCGTCGAATGACCGTGACGCGTTGGAAGAGATCTCCCATGTGACACCTCTCTGGCGATGACGGCCGTGGGTCACATGCATTCGCTCCTGCGATCAGGCGACACGTGACCGTCTAGGTTTCAAGATTTAGGAGCAGTCCCGCACTCGACCCGTTGCGCACTCAGAAATTATAGATTGCCGCGTCGTATTAGCAAGCTTGGACGAGCGGACCGTGAAGACGCAACATCGTAGTGTCGTTCCAGGTCCGCGTCGTTGCGTCATTTATGATCAAACAATAGTGATCCGTTTTCGGTTCGCTCCGGTCCTTACAGGCGACGCGTAGAAGTATCGGATGGGGAGCGCCTTTCTCGCAGCATCTCCGCTTGCGCCGTCTTCGCCGAGCTTACGGTCCTTCTTCCATCGAGGCCGATGCTGCGGTGCGTCATAGGTCGCAACGACGGGAACGAAAAACCTTGTGGCTCCTTCGTCTGCGGCCTTCGATTGAACGAGCCGCATCGCCTCGCGTGTTTCCTCCAGCACTTTTCCGCAGCCGCAAAGCAAGTCTTCGATCTGAGAACTGCCGATTTCACCAAGCTCGACGACGATCGGCGCCGCATTCCGCGACCTCCAGCCGCCCTCGGACTTGACCGGTTCGGAGGCGTCGAAGCCCCTGAGGCCCCGCCCGCGGCATCGATAAAGCAGAACAACAACGACAAGGCGTGCGTCGCTCACCCCGATATCTTCGCGCCAGTTTTCGATTGCCGCGTCGATCCGGCGCATCCAGCGGCCATCGCCGGTCTTGAGCCGCTCCAATTCAGCTGGCCGCCAACCGCCCAAATGAATGAACAGTCCAACATCGGCTGCGATTGTCGCCTCGGGGAGCGATGTATCGCGCTTTTCCATGCTCGATCTTTCATCCGCGGCCGCCGGGTGGGCTCGATCTTTCATCCGCGGCCGCCGGGTGGAGTATCAGGTTCACTCATCCGTATGATGACCTGCCGGACGACAACGAGCGCGACGATAACGCCGATAAGCTTGAGCCATGCGAAGGACGCGATCGTCTCCAGCGTCGCCATCGACCAAAGTCGATCGATGCCAAAGACCACGCGGGCGAGATATTCGGCGATAACCGCCAAGCCGAAGAGAACTGCCGCGGTATACGCCAGGCGCAGAACGGTCGAAATGCCGAATGCGAGCTTGCCGACGGTCTGCCTGAACTGGAAAACCGGATCGTCGAGGTTTCTCTGCACCCGAAAGAAAAATTGGCTCATGGTGTCCGCCAGCGCTTCAATGCGCAGATAGTCGACGCCGGTAGGCCCGTTAACGCGCTGCCTTATCTCGCGGTGCACGCGCTTGCGCGCAGCCTTGCCGGCGACCTTCGCATAGCTTTTCCACTCCGCGATCGGATCAATGGTCCTATCCAGCCGCACGATCATCGTATCGTAGAGGAAGGTCGCCCGGAAGAATTGGATCATCTCCAAAGTCACCGGCATGCCGAACTGGCGCGCGACCTTGATATGACGGAGCCAGGTCTGAGCCGAGCATCGCTCCCACCACTCGGCGTCTGTGCTGCTGATGGCGTAAACCCAATCGGCGTAAATTTCCTCCATCGCCTCGAGAACGTCGTCGACATTGATCGGCGGAAGGCGTCCAGCAAGCGTGAGCGAGCTGCGGACCATGCGCTCGATGTCGCGGTTCTGCATATGAAACAGCAGTTCACGCCAACCGTTCCGCGTTTCCGTCGAGAATCGGCCAATAGCGCCGAAATCGATGAAACAAATGCGGCTGTCCGGCAGCACGATAAGATTGGCGGGATGCGGATCGCCATGGAAAAACAGATGCTCGAGAAGCTCGCGATGGAGCACGCGCAGCAGCCGGCGCGCGACGATGCCAGGTTCAATGCCCACCTCGCGCAGCTTTCCGAGAAACTCCTGGTCGTTCTTGTCTACCGCGACCATGAACTCCCACATCCACGTCCCGGTAACCAGTTCGTTGACTAGGACTTCTTCCGTGCAATAGTCGAAGAACACGCGCGGGGCCGTGATCCCTTCGTTATCCTCCTCGACCCGCAGCCGAAACATTTCGTTGTAACGCGCCTCGGTCCGGAAGTTCAGTTCGCCGATCAGGGTCTTGCGCAGCTCACGCCGGAACTGCGTCGTCATTCCCGGCCGGATCAAGGTCAGCGCTTCCCCTGCAATCAGAAGCCAATCGAGCGCCCGCAAGTCGGCGGAAATCAATCGACCAATTCCCGGCCGCTAAATCTTGACGGCGACGTGTTCGCCCGTCTTGAGAACCGCCTGGTAGACGCAAGCCAGAGAGGCGGAGCCGATCGGGACCGGGTCGAAAGCCTCGAAGACATCCTTGATCGGCCGGCCGAGATTGCGCTCCAGAATGGAGATGGCTTCGTCGGGGGGGATCGGCGGCACATCGTCAAGCAACTTGCTCAGCTCGTCGCAAAAAGCATACGGCAACAGGTCGGCGCGTACCGAAAGCTGCTGCCCGACTTTGATCATGCTGCCGCCGGCCCACTCGAGCAATCGGCGGAACCTGACCGCGCGGCGCTCGACGGACGCACGGCCAAGTAAGGAGTCGAACGCGTTGCCGAAAACATATGCGAGGGCGACTGCCAGCCAGACCGAGAGGCGGACGAAGGGGAGAAGAATTCCCGGTTTGAAAACCGGCCGCCGCGCCATCGGCAGCGACACGTGGGCCGCCTCGATCCTGTGAACGAGTTGGCGGCGAGGCAAAGCCCGCAGCACGCCCGTTTGAGCAGGGCGCGGCGGCGGCGCGTTCAACTCTGCGCCAGAGCGCTTCCAGCGCCACAACCCGACATCGACCGCTCGTTCGATTTCACATGCGCGTTGCGGCTGCATCTTTTCACCTTGCTTAGAGATGTGATCAGAGTTGATCGACGATCTTGAGGAAAAACCACCAGCCTAGCTCGCTGAAGTCGCTCGCTCTCAGTTATCGCCATTAAAGCATGGCGCCTACCAAGTTCAACTTGAACCGGCTCGATCGTTGCCGCACCAAGTGAATGCTTTGGTGGGCGCGGGACACGCGGGGTTCATTCTTTCGAAGAGCACGCATCGCCAGGCCATGCACCAGCATTTGCGGGGGCGAACAGTGTCACGCATGACCGCAGAATCCGAGCGGAATGCCTCGGCTGACGCGCTGTTCCGGCAGCGTCTCGACGGCGTGGCAGCCGACATGGAGAACATGCTCGACCGCCTGCTCGGTCCAGAGCCGGTCGAGGGCGAGCGTGCGCGGCCGGCGCGGCTGCTCGCGGCGATGCGCTATGCGAGCCTCGCCGGCGGCAAGCGCTTCCGCCCGTTCCTGGTGGTGGAGACGGCAGGCCTGTTCGACTGCCCCCGCAGCCAGGCGCTGCTGGTCGGCAGCGCGGTCGAGTTCGTGCATTGCTACTCGCTGGTGCATGACGACCTGCCGGCGATGGACAATGACGATCTGCGGCGTGGGCGGCCGACGGCCCACAAAGCTTACGATGAGGCAACCGCCATTCTTGCCGGCGACGGTCTCCTGACCTTCGCCTTCGACGTGCTGGCGCGCGAGGAGACCCATACCGACCCGGCCGTGCGCATGGAACTCGTGCTCGCGCTTGCCCGCGCTGCCGGGCTCGGCGGCATGGTCGGCGGGCAGATGCTCGATCTCAGCGCTGAAGGACGGTTCGCGAACGGCGAGCCGGAAGCGCTCGACCAAAGCGAGATCGAGACGCTGGAAGCCATGAAGACCGGTGCGCTCCTGCGCCTCGCCTGCTCGGGCGGAGCCATCCTGGGGAAGGCCGACCGGCAAGCCCGGCTTGCACTCGAGCGTTACGGTACGGCGATCGGCAAGGCGTTTCAGATCGCCGACGACCTGCTCGACGCCGAGGGCGATCCGGCGATGGTGGGCAAGGCGACGCACAAGGACGATGCTGCCCATAAGGCGACCCTCGTGCGTATTCTCGGCGCCGAGGGCGCCCGCGGGAAGCTGGCCGAGCTCGTCGCCGACGCCGAGAACGCGCTCGCGTCCTTCGGCGCCAAGGCCGACGTGTTGCGCGCGGCGGCCCGGTTCGTCGCTGAACGCAAGCGCTGATCTGCCGGAGAAAAGGGCACTCAAATCCTTCTCGGCGGTGTTGACGCAAGCAGCGAAACACGGCGTCGCGTAGAGGCGACCGGCCCATTCGGAAGCGCAATCCGATTCAGTCGCGCTGGACGCGCTTGGTCTTGATCACGCCTTGCGAGACGAACCACTCATAGGCTTCCCGCACTGCGGCCGTCAGACTGGTTGGTTTGAAGCCGAGTTCCCGCTGAGCCTTGGAGATGTCGACGCGCTGTTCTCGCCGAATGAACCGAATTGCGCCGACGGTGAACGTCCGTTCCGCCTTTGATCCGAGCACTCGCGCTACAACATCGTTGACCCTGGCTATGGGCGAGAGAATGGCAGGCGAAATACGGAGGCGTGGCTTCGATTGGCCTGTAACCTGCGAAAAGATATTCATCAGTTCGTCGAAAGAGAGATAACCCGAGTCGAAGATGTAGCGTTGCCCGGGGCGCCCCTTCTCCATGGCAAGTACTAATCCCTGCACGATGTCCCGCGCGGCGACACACGCGAATCCGCCGATCGTACTGGCGTAAAGGCGTTTTTCCGCGAACCGGACGAGGATTTTGCCCAACAACGAGGGCCTGAAATCGTACGGACCAATAATCGCCGAGGGGTTGGCGATCACGACAGGCAATCCGTCCGCGAAAGCCTTCAGGCACTCGTGTTCCACGGCGGCCTTGGCGTATGCGTACGGCACGTCGCGCTCGAGCGGATCGAAGGGATCATCCTCGTTGCTCGGCCGGTCCACACGGAGCCCGACCGTGCTCAGCGAGCTGGTGGCGACGATCCTTTCGGTATGCTGTCTCAGTGCGGCGCGTAAAACTTCGCGCGTTACGACGGTGTTTGCTCGATAGATCGCCGCCGGGTTCGCGACGTCCATCGAAACGCGTCCCGCGCAATGGTAAATTAGATTGCAACCTTCAACGGCCGCCGCGGCGACATCCGGCTCGCTCAAATCACCAAAAAACAGGTCGAGATCGAGGCCTTCGACGGCGGGGAGCTCGCGGGCATCAAGAAGCGCGGCCCGGATGGGCTGACCACTTTCGCTGAGCAGGCGCACAAGATTGGCCCCAAGGTGTCCGCCAGCGCCCGTCACCAGGATCATCGCCGCCTGACCTCATCTTCTTGAAGGGCCTGCGTGACAGCATGCATTTCGGACTTGAAGCAGCATGGATGACCGCTGACGAAGCATGACGCTGAAATCAATTGGACATCCTGAACGAAAAAACCCGGCACCCTGAAGGGCCGCGCTCCACGTAGCACGCGGACAGGACAACGGTTGGGCCACTCAGGCTACTCCGAACAGATCTGCGCCTTCACAGTCAAGTTCCAATTAAGCGATGCGCCGGCCGAAAACCGGCCGCGTGCAGAGGACGCCATTTCCGCACTCGCAGCGCGCGACTTGCAATCACAGGACGCGCATGTTCAATGCGGAGGCAATGGCGAGAATAGCAATTGTCGGTGCCGGGCCGGCGGGGTCCACGGCGGCCCTGCTACTAGCTCGGAGCGGCAGGCACGATGTGACGCTGCTGGATCGCGACGCTTGGCCGCGCATGAAAACTTGCGGCTCCGCGCTGTCGCCGCGCTGCCTTGCCCTCATGGCGAAACTCGGCGTCGCGGAGCGGCTGCGGCCCCGCGCATACGGAATCCGCGGCCTGCGCTTTACCGGCCCGGCCGGGCGCTTGACTGTCCTTAGCGGCAAAGAGGGCGCTTGGGTTATCGCGCGCGCCGAGTTTGACGCCGAATTGGCTTTTCTGGCGCAACGGCACGGGGCGCGCTTCATCCAGCAATTCAAGGCGAGCAAACTGTTGCGCGACGGCTGCGGCCGCGTGTGCGGCGTCAGCGACGGCAAGCGCGAAATCGAATGCGATCTTGTCGTGCTGGCCGACGGGGCGCACTCGCGCTTCTCGCCCGACCCTCGCCCAAAGCGGCGGATCGCAACCATCATGTCGTGGTACGAAGGTGTCCCCTTCACCGAAGGTCATATGGAAATGTGGTTCGACAGGCGGCTGAGCCCTTGGTACGGCTGGCTGTTCCCGGAAACTGCGAACCGGATCAATATCGGCATTTGTTATGATCCGGACGATCCCGCGAACCCGCGGGATATCTTCCACGAAATCGTTGCCCGCCATGTCGGCGAAGGCCGGATGCGAAACGCCGATCAGGTGATCAAGTTTCGTGGCGCGCCGATCGTCTATACCGAGCGCGTCGGGCCGGTGAACGAGCCGGGCGCGTTGTGGATCGGCGAGGCCGCGCGCCTCACCAATGCGCTCACTGGCGAGGGTATCGGGCACGCCATGCAGAGTGCGCTTATCGCCGCAGGCTGCATCGAGCGCTATTCATTGGATGCGGTTGGCAAACACTATGAGCGGGAGCTCAAGCGGGCATTCACGCCGCGGCTCAGGGGCGCATTGGCGGCGATGTATTTCGCGCGGACGCCGGCATTCTCCGCTCTCACCGCGTTCGTTGCCGTCCGCCCGGTCGAGAAGGCGATCGCGTACGCTCTCGCGCACGTCTAATCTAAGTTCTCTTGGCTTCTCTCGCCCTGAGGTTGGTGCGCTGTCGATGCCGAATTGGCATGCTGTCCTCATCTTTGAATTGGCGGCGTCACCGTTTTTTACGAGGCCACCGAAAGGCAGACCTCCTCGGCGGCGAAGATGACGGGAAAGTTGGTTGTCTACGACTGCCCAAAGTTCATATTCTGCGCGGTGCGTCAGGCTTGAGGTCGCATGTCTACGTGTCCGAACCGCTCTTGTGAGAATTTTGATTCTTGACGATCTGGCGAGTCGCTCGATGCGCTGTTTGCCTGTTAAAAACCGGCGATCGCGTGAACCGTCATCGGTTCAAAACTCACCAAACACTCGAAATTCAGGGAGAAGGCGCGAAGTCGCAAATATATGACCGTCGAGAGCCAGACTAGTCCGCACTCCGAATGTCGAACCGATCGTTGGGCGCGATGGGCAACGTAGTGGATGTCGATGTGGTCATTGGGGGCGGCGGCGTCGCGGGCGCGGTTACGGCTATTGCGCTGCAACAGCTGGGCTACGAGACGCTGGTTGTCGAACCTGGTCTGAACGACGACCGGCGACTGGCCGGCGAGCTTTTGCATCCTCCAGGGGTCGCGGAACTCGCCGAATTGGGCGTGCTCAACTCGCTGATGCGTCAGCCTGCGGTGACCGTGAAAGGTTTCTGCATCGTCGACGCGGATGACCCCGAACAGATCAGGCTTCCTTACGACGCCGTTCGCGCTCATCGCGCGCCGGGCTTGTCTCTCGAACATGGCCTTATCCGACAACGGCTGATGCAAGCCGCCAAAGAACAACCGCTGGTCAAGGTCGTTGAAAATGCGCGTGTCACGAATGTCGATCAGAGCAAAGCCTCTCACGTCACCGTGCAGGTGGCGGGCCCGGAGACCGCGACGCAGTATCGATGCCAATTCCTAGTGGCCGCCGACGGCGCGTCATCGGCAATTCGCCGTTTTGCCGGGATCGGCGCCAATAACCGACGCATCGCGACGATTTTTGGATATCGATTTCCCGCGACCACACTGCCTGAACGGGACTACGGTTTCGTGTTTATCGGCAGCCGCACGCCGATCTTGATCTATCCGATCAACGAATCGGAAGCTCGAATCATGTTCGACATTCCGTACGACGCCCACCGTAAGCCCACTCCAAAGGATTGCCTGAATCTGGCGGCTTCGCTTCCTCCTGATCTGCGTCGTGAGGTAGAGTGGGTCATCGCCTCTCAGCCGCAGGTGAGCGCCGTCATCCACGAAGTCGCTGCGCAGCAATTGACGAACGGACGCGTCGTTTTGGTGGGGGACGCGGCCGTGACGTGCCACCCTCTCACGGCGACGGGAATGACGCTCTGCATCACAGACGCACTGCTGCTACGGGACGCCATCGCGGACCGGCGCCACGATGTCCGACAGGCATTGGAGCTTCACAGGCGTCGCCGTCGGTGGCGGCAGGTCACGCGGCTCTCGCTTGCTGAAACGCTGCGCGACGTATTCTGCGGCTGCGATCCGAATTTGCAGATCGTGCGCCGGGGGGTTCTGCATTACTGGCGCAGTTCAAACGGCCCTACCGCCAGCTTGGCGCTGCTTTCCACCGCCGACGGGCGCCCGCACTCGTTGATCCGCCAATTCGTAATGGTGCTTACGCACAGCTTTATCGTGGAAGTCGGTCGCTGGAAGTCGGCTCACACGCGTCAGAACTCGAGTTTGGGCGAGTCGTTGTATGGCCTGGCGAGCCTTCTCACCCACCAACTCCGACAAATTCTCGGCAAATGCCGATTGGTTTCCTAAAACTCGCGGCGCCGCAAAGTGAGGTCTGGCACCGGCTTTTCAATAACCGATATCGTCGACCAGGAGGTTGCGGGCATGAGCACGGACCTTGGGGAGGGAGTCGATCGCATTTCGCACGCTGGGAGGTTGGACCTGCTACGCCGCGGCTTTTCTTATCTCGAAAGCATCCAAGGAGCGCATGGCGGATGGACCGGCGACTATGACGGCCCTTTGTTTTTGCTGCCCGGTTATATCTTCGCTCATTACATCATCGGCCAGCCATTGAGCGGCGCCGACCGGTCTGCATTCATCGCGACGCTGCGCCGCGCGCAGAACGATGATGGCAGCTTTGGACTTCACCTTGAAGGCGAGGGCTATCTCTTCACGACCGTGCTCAACTACGTGGCGCTGCGGCTGTTGGGCGTGCCCGCCGACGATGAGGATGCAACCCGCGCCCACCGTTGGATTCATGCGAACGGAAGTGCAACCGCCGTTCCGTCGTGGGGCAAATACTGGCTCTCGATCCTCAACCTTTATTCCTGGGAGGGATGCCATCCGGTTCCCCCCGAGCTGTGGCTGTTGCCGGAGAAGGCACCCCTTCATCCCAGCCGTTTCTGGTGCCACTGCCGGGTGGTCGTGCTCGCGGTCTGCTATCTTTACGGACGACGCTATCAGGCGCCGCTCGATCCGCTGCTGACCGCCCTGCGGCGCGAGTTGTTCTCGGAGCCGTTCGACTCGATCAACTGGCGCGCGTTGCGCGACAGTGTCTGCCCTCGGGATCGCTATTTTGCGCCGTCGCGGTTGCTACGTTTCGCCAACGCCGTGCTGGGACAGATCGAACCACGCATTCCCAAGGGGCTACGCGCGAAAGCGCTTCAGTTCGTGCTTGACCATATTAAGCATGAGCAGCTCACCACGAACTTCATCGACATTGGCCCTGTAAACAAGGCCTTTGACACCGTTGCGCTGTGGAGCTCAGAGCCTCATTCTGAACATACTCGCAAGGCGGTCGCGGCGCTGCCGCAGTACATATTCGACTGCGAGCGCGGCAGAACCATGCAGTCCTACAATTCTTCGGAGCTGTGGGACACGGGCTTCATCGCCCTTGCTCTCGCCGAATCGGGTCACGCATTCGAATATGCGATTATGGCTCGGGAAGCGTATCGATTTATCGACGAGAACCAAGTCCTTGGAGACGTCGATCAGCGCGAGCGCTACTACCGGGATCCTTCCAAGGGGGGCTGGCCTTTCTCCAATCGCGCACACGGCTGGCCGATTGTCGATTGCACGGCGCTCGGGCTGATGGCTGCGCTTGCGCTTGAGCCCTATGCGAACAAGAAAATCGAACCGGCGCGGCTGTTCGACGCGGTCGATCTCCTCTTGTTCTGGCAGAATGACGACGGCGGCTGGGGCACCTACGAAAGACAACGCGTGGGCGCTTGGCTTGAGGCCCTCAACGCCTCGGAAATATTCGGCGATATCATGGTCGACGTGTCGCAAGTCGAGCTGACCTCCTCGGCGGTGCAGGGACTCGCGGCGGCGCGGACACATTTCGGCGATCGGCTCGGCGCCGAGCGCAAGCGTCGGATTGACGCTGCGATCGCCCGCGCTGATCCCGTTCTGCGTGCGCTGCAGCGCGGGGATGGAAGCTGGGAGGGCAATTGGGGGATCTGCTTCACCTATGGCACGTGGTTCGGAATATGCGGGCTTCTCGCGGCGGGGGCGAAGCCCGACGATCCTGCGATCGTGCGCGCCGCAGCGTTTCTCCGCGCCAAGCAATGTGAGGACGGCGGGTGGGGCGAAAGCTATAAGAGCTGCATCCGCCGCGAATATGTGCCGCACCCGGACGGCGGCCAAGTGGTTATGACGGCTTGGGCGATTTTAGCCCTATTAGCCGCCTCGCCGGAGCGTCACCGGGACGCGATCCAGCGCGGCATACGTTTTCTCCTTGAGCGGCAGCTGCCCAATGGCGACTGGCCGCAACAAGGCATGACCGGCGTTTTCAATCGCACTTGCATGTTGAACTATCGGTTCTACCGTAATCATTTTCCCCTTTGGGCTTTTGCCCTCGCGGCAAAACATGGATTTGCGCTAGAATGAAAGCGTTTTGGCAGATGGGACGGTAGCGTCATGAACATCTCCGCCTATTCCATTCGGCGGCCGCTTCCGGCCATCGTCTTCTCGATCATCGCCCTGCTGCTCGGCTGGATCAGCTTCAACAAGCTGCCGATCACCCGTTATCCGAGCGTCGACGTTCCGATCGTCTCCGTGATTGTCACGCAGTTCGGAGCGTCTCCCGCCGAGCTGGAAGCCCAGGTCACCAAGACCGTCGAGGACGCGGTTGCAGCGATTGTCGGGGTCAATCATATCGATTCCACCGTCACCGATGGAGTGTCGGTCACGACCATCACCTTCAATCTCGACGCCAATCCTGACCGCGCGCTCAACGACGTGAAAGACGCGATCACGCGCGTCCGCGCCAATCTGCCAAGCGGAATCAACGAGCCGCTGGTCCAACGCCAAGAGGTGATCCCGCTCCCGATCCTGACCTATGCCGCGATCGCACCCGGAAAGACGCCCGAGCAGCTCTCGTGGTTTGTCGACGACGTGGTGAAACGGGCTTTGCAGGGCCTGAAAGGCGTCGCCCAGGTCGAACGCATTGGCGGCGTCGACCGCGAAATTCTAGTTTCGCTCAATCCCGATCGGCTGCAGGCGGTCGGGCTGACGGCGGCCGACATCAGCGAGCGGCTGCTCAAAAGCAACGTCGATCTCGCCGGCGGGCGCGCCGAAATTGGCGGGCGCGATCAATCGATCCGCACGATCGCCGGAGCGACGACGCTTGACGAACTCGCCGGAACGACGCTTAGCCTGCTCGCCGGCGGCGAAGTACGGCTCGATGATTTAGGAGTGGTCACCGACACCGTGGCCGATCCACGCTATTTTGCCCGGCTGGACGATGAGCCGGTGGTCGCCTTTGCCGTCTATCGCGCGAAGGGTGCGAGCGACGTGCGGGTGGCCAATGCGGTCGACGAGCGGCTTACGCAGATCAAACAGGATTACCCTGACGTCGAGGTCCGGACGATCGACAGTTCGGTCGACTTCACGCGCGAGAATTACCACAACGCGATGCAGACGCTGCTCGAAGGTGCGGCGCTCACTATCATCGTGGTGTTTCTATTCCTGCGCGATTTCAGGGCGACCATCATCGCCGCCGTGGCGCTGCCGCTCTCGGTGTTTCCCGCCTTCTGGGCGATGGACCTGCTCGGATTCTCGCTCAATCTCATTACCCTTCTCGCTATCACGTTGAGCACCGGAATTCTCGTCGATGATGCGATCGTCGAGATTGAGAACATCGAACGCCATATCCAGATGGGCAAGTCGCCTTACGACGCGGCGATGGAGGCGGCCGACGAGATTGGCCTCGCGGTCGTCGCGATCAGCCTGACGATCGTGGCGATGTTTCTGCCGGCGAGCTTCATGCCGGGCATCGCGGGCCAGTTCTTCAAACAATTCGGCATCACGGTGTCGGTGCAGGTGTTGTTTTCGCTGCTAGTCGCGCGGCTCGTGACGCCAGTGCTCGCGGCCTATTTCCTGCGGCCAAAGCCGCATCGGGAAAAGCCGCCGGGACCGGTGATGCGGCTTTACACCAGGATCCTCAAGACATCGGTGGGCATGCGCTACGTCACCGTGGTCGTCGGATTGGCGCTGTTCGTCCTGTCGGTGCTGGGACTCAAGCTTCTGCCGCAAGGGTTTATGCCGCAGCTGGATACGGCGCGCTCGATGCTCGCCATCGAACTGCCGCCGGGCACGCAGCTTTCCGATACGCAGACCGTAACAGAGAAGATCGTCAACCTGATCAAGCGTCGGCCGGAGGTGCGCAGCGTCTTCGTCGACGGCGGACGCATCCCGCCGAAGACCACCGAGGTCAACACCGCCGCGTTGATCATCAATTATGTTCCGAAGGGGGATCGCTCGCTCACCCAGGCGCAGCTCGAGCAGGATATCAGCCGGGACCTGGCCGACGTTCCCGATATCCGCTACTGGTTCCTCGACGAAAATGGCCAGCGGACGATTTCGCGAATTGTCGTCGGCCAGGACGGTAGGACGGTGGCGAATGTCGCAGCCGAAATCGCCAACCAGATGCGACGGCTTTCGTCCGTGGCCAATGTCGTCTCCACCGCCGCGCTCGACCGTCCCGAACTGCGCATCATTCCGCGCAAGGCGTTGGCGACCCGCTTGAACGTCACCACGGAAACGTTGGCTGCGACCGTCCGGGTCGCGACCATCGGCGATGTCGGGCCGCGCCTCGCCAAATTTGATGTGGGCGATCAACTCGTGCCGATACGCGTGATGATCGGGGAATCCGGCCGCGCCGACCGACAAGTGCTCGAGCAATTGCGCGTGCCCACGCTGCGCGGAACCACGGTACCGCTTTTGGCCATCGCCGACATCCAGCTTGGACAAGGGCCGGCGACGATCTCGCGCTACGACCGCCAGCGTTCCGTGAAGATCGAAGCGGACTTGGTCGGCAACACGGCGCAGAGCAAGGCTGACGAGGAAATCGAAGAACTGCCGGTGATGAAATCTCTGCCCAAGGGAGTGGAGGTGCTGCAGTCAGGCGATTCGGAGGCGAAGAAGGAGTTGATGGATGGGTTCGCCCCGGTCATGTCAAAGGGCCTGATGATGGTTTATGCGGTGCTGGTGCTCTTGTTCCACAGCTTCCTGCAGCCGGTCACGATCCTGTTCTCGCTGCCGCTGTCGATCGGCGGCGCCGTCATCGCCCTGCTCATCACCGGCAACTCGCTCAATCTTCCGGTGATGATCGGATTGTTGATGCTCCTGGGCATCGTCACCAAGAACGCCATCATGCTCGTCGACTTCGCGATCGAAGCCAGGGCAAACGGCGTCGATCGCACGACGGCGATCACTGACGCCGGCGTCAAGCGGGCACGCCCCATCATCATGACGACGCTTGCGATGGCCGCTGGCATGACACCGGCCGCGCTCGCCGTCGGCGCCGGTGGTGAGTTCCGATCGCCAATGGCCATCACTGTAATCGGCGGCCTCATCATCTCGACGCTGCTCACGCTGGTTTTCGTGCCGGCCTTCTTTCTCGTGATGGATGATTTCGGCGGGCTGCTCCACCGGATCTTTGGTCGCTTTGTCGGTGGCCAGAAGGAACCCGACAAGCCGCACGGGTCGGCTCCGCCGCCACCGGAAGCACCGGCGGCGCCGGGCGCTGCGGGCGCGCCTGCCGCCCCCTAGTGTTTTTGGGCATTCCGGAACCGGGGGCGATTCATAGGGGGGAATCTGTGATCTCCAGTTGCGTTCAATTCGGGGATCGCGATGCGCAAGACTTGTGCGTACCGAAAACTCAGGTTTGGACGTATTGGTAGTGTAGCCCACCGACGAGCGTTGGCTGGTCGAGGCGGCGCTCATAGGCCGGGCCACCACCAGTTGCCAAAGCTGATCACAGGTGTGAAGTTCGCCGACGGAATAGAGGTCATCGCCCGATCGGCCACGCCTTAAGCCAAAGCCGCCTGATCCATCAGGCCGATAAAAAAATTCGGCGGTAGCCCCGCGGCGGATCGAACGTTGCAACGTGACTGGTGCGGGTGGTCGGAATCGAACCGACACTCCTTGCGGAACACGATTTTGAGTCGTGCGCGTCTACCAGTTCCGCCACACCCGCTTGCCCTTCTTTATAACGAGCCCGGCGTTGCCCGCCAATGGCAAGTCTGGCGCGCGACCTGCGGCCAGGACGCTCGGAGCGACGCCGAGAGGCGGGCGCGATCGTGCAGGAAGGAAAACGCGTGCTCCGGAAGTGGCGGGCCGCGATCGTCCGTGTCGTGACACGCGCGCGGGGCTGGGCGACGGACGGCGCAGCGAGCGGCGTCGCGTCAATGATGGTCGTCGTCGTCGCGCAAAGCGCGGTCGGAGGCGGCCGTCGGCGCCCCGGATGTCGTGACGCGGTCAAGCGACATGCGTTGGATGCCGCGGCCGAACAGCGCCGGCTTTTTCGAAGTGAGCGTGCGTGAATTCACGCCCATCCAGCTGATCTCGGAGGAGAGCCGGCCATATTCGATCTTGGGGCAGCGGTTCATCACGACCTTCAGCCCGTGCGTCTTCCGCGAGCTTCGCCGCCGCATCGTTGCGGATGCCGAGCTGCATCCAGATCACCTGCGGACGCGGCGTCAGTTTCAGCGCCTCCTCGACGATCGGCAGCGCGTAGCGCGACGCCCGGAATATATCGACCATATCCACCGGCTCGGGGATGTCGGCGAGGCGAGCGTAGACGCGCTGGCCGAGCAGCTCCTTGCCGGCGAGGCCAGGATTGACCGGTATCATCCGATAGCGGCGTTCGAGCAGATATTTGAAGGCGAAATAGCTCGGCCGGCTGTCGTTCGCCGACACCCCGACCATGGCGATCGACTTCATCGTGCTCAGGATGCCACGGATATAACTGTCGGGATAGACGTCGTGGTCCATGCGCCCAGAGTTAGCGCAATCGCCCGCGACCCGCTATAGGTCCCGCCGGCTTCGCCAGAGGGGATGGTGGGCCCGCTGTTCCGACGACTCGTGCGCGCGGCCTCAAGGGAAGAACCAGCGGCCGTGCGTGAAGGCGCGGAGAAGCCGGGGCAGCGCCATAATTGATTGATATAGCGGAGATTTCTGCGCCAACCGCAGGTCGCAGGGCGACCGCTTAGCGCCGCGGACAAGGAAGCCGGCATTCCATCAGCGACACACGGCCGCGCCGGCGAGAAAAGAAACGCTCGAATCAGGGCGCACAACGAAAAGCCAAGGCCAGGGTCGATGCCTGGTTCGTGGTTCAGGCCCCCACAATGGACATGCGTCAAAGAACCAACAGAACGAATTCCGATTCCGTCAGACCGGAATTCGTCTCAGGGCCGTCAAACGCCGCCTGGGGACATCGGCAATGACCGACCACGAGATCGGGATGGCTGCGGAGCTGCGGGAAGCGCCCGCGGTCGTGCGGCGGCAAAAAAACTTGGCGCAGCCGATAGCCGAGCTTGCTGCCCGGCTACGGCGCAACCCGCCCGGCGTCGTAGTCACTTGCGCGCGCGGCAGCTCCGCGCATGCGGCGACCTTCGGCAAGCACTTGATCGAACGGCGTCTCGGCATTCCTGTCGCGGCCGCCGCGCCGAACATCGTCACGGTCTATGGCGAACGCATGCGGCTCAAGGACCAGCTCCTTCTGACCATTTCGCAATCCGGGCGCAGCGACGACCTCGCCGAATTCGCGTCGACGGCCAAAGCTGCGGGCGCTTTGACCGTCGCCATCGTGAACGAGGTCGATAGCCCGCTGGCTGCCGCCTGCCACATCGTCCTGCCGATGGCGGCGGGACCCGAGTTGAGCATTGCAGCGACGAAATCCTTCGTCGCCGCCCTTGCCGCGCTATTGCGACTGACGGCGGCGTGGACCAGCGACGAAGCCCTCGGCGCGGCGATCGACCGCCTGCCCGATCGCCTCGCGGCTGCGGTCGATCTCGATTGGAGTTCCGCCCTCCGCGTTGTGGCGCAGGCGAGCAGCCTCATCACCATCGGCCGCGGGCCGACGCTTGCGATCGCGCGCGAGGCGGCGCTGAAACTCAAGGAGACGAGCAATCTCCACGCCGAAGCTTTCAGCAGCGCCGAGTTCCGGCACGGCCCGGTGGCGCTGGTGTCGCCGCTCTATCCCATTCTGATGTTCATGCCGACCGACGCCGCCGCGACCGGCATGCGCGAGCTTGCTGCCGATTTGCGCGGCAAGGGCGCGGCGCTTTTTTCTGCTGATCACGACGAGAAGGCGGCGGGGCGGCTTCCGGTGCTCGCCCCCGATCATCCGGACGCCGACGCCGTGTGTCTGATACAAAGCTTCTATGCGCTCGCCATCCGCATTGCCGAACGGCGCGGCGTCGACGTCAACCGGCCCCGCCATTTGCAGAAAGTGACGCGCACGCGATGAGCACAGCGACGCAGCACGCCATCGCAGCGGACCATGTGTTCGACGGCGCGGTCGTTCACCGCAACGCGGCGGTTATCATCGACGGCGCGGGTATCGTTGCGCTGACGCCGCGGACTGAAGCGCTGGCGACAATGCCCATGCACGTCTTGCCCGATGGCGCGTGGCTCGCGCCCGGCTTCATCGACGTGCAGGTCAATGGCGGCGGCGATGTTTTGTTCAACGACGTACCGACCGTCGAAGGAATTCGCACGATCGCCGCCGCGCATCGCAAGTTCGGCACAACGGCGCTGCTGCCGACGCTGATTACCGATACGCCGGAGAAAATGCGGACGGCGATCGCCGCCGTGCAAGAACTGGTCGATGCCGACCCTAGCATCCTCGGTATTCATCTCGAAGGCCCGTTTCTCTCGTCGGAGCGGCCGGGCGTGCACGAGCAGCGCTACATCCGCGTTCCTACCGCGGAGGACGGCGCAATGCTCACCGCGCCGCGCCGCGGGGCGACCGTGGTCACGCTCGCGCCCGAGCGGGCGCCGCAAGGGTTCATTCGTCAACTGGCGCGCGCCGGCGCGCGGGTCTGCCTCGGTCATTCGATGGCGACCTACGCCGAGACTCGCGCCGCCATGGCCGAGGGGTTGACTGGCTTCACCCACCTCTTCAATGCGATGCGCCCGATGGCGAGCCGCGAGCCCGGCCCGATCGCGGCGGCGTTGGAATCTCCCAATGCGTGGTTCGGCATGATCGTGGATGGCGCCCATGTCGATCCGGCGATGCTGCGGCTCGCCTTGCGGGGCGCGGCCAAGCCGATGCTGGTGACGGACGCCATGCCGCCGGTCGGGGGAAGCCGCACGACGTTTGCGCTCTACGGGGGGCGCATAACGGTTCGCGACGGACGATGCGTGCGCGATGATGGAGTGCTGGCCGGGTCGGCACTGAGCATGGCGGCGGCGGTCCGCAACTGCGTGCGGCTGCTCGGCGTGCACTTGGAAGACGCACTGCGGTTCGCCTCCGCGCACCCCGCGGGCTTCCTCGGTCTCGACCACAGGCTTGGCCGCCTCGCGCCAGGATATCGGGCCGATTTGGTCGCCTTCGACCCGATCGGTTTTGAGGTGCTCGATACCTGGGTCGCCGGCGGCGCCGCCGCTGCCTAGAGCGAATTCCGTTCCGGTGGAATCGTAATTCGCTCTTGTTTTCCTTTAGTGGCCGCATTTTCTGCGGCGAACCGGTTCCCACTTCGCCGGAAAATGCTCTAGAGCGTCAGCGCGCTGGCCGCTTGCGCAGCGCACGTTTTGTCGGAAAGCTCCTCGCAAATCTCGACCACGCTCTCATGATTGGCCGTTTGTCGTCGGCCAGCAAGAGATGCAGCGCAAGTCCGTCGAGCATGATCATGATGACGTTGACGACATCGTCCACGTCGCGGTCGGTTTTGACCCCCTTCATATTCTTGCGAACGAGTTGCGCGATAATGGCGCGTGACTGTGCGCCGCAGTTCGCCAGAACTCTGGCGGAGCCTCTTGTCGAACAGCGCTTTGCCGAAAAACACAAAGTAGGCGCTGATGAAGTCGCGGTGCTGTTCGACGAGGATGCGCGCTCCGTCACCGAGAGTCTCAATGGTCCGCCGGGACGATCGCTTTTTCTGGACCGGCGAGAATGCCTGAAGCTGTAGCGCGAGGTGCTCCAAGGCGACGAGGGGGATTTCGTCGATGGTCCGGAAATGATGGAACAGCGTCGCTTTGCTGATTCCCACCGCACGCGTAAGCGCCGACGCGGTGAGGCCGGCAGGGCCTTCGTGCCCCAAAATGGAGACCGCCGCCTCAATAATCGCGGCGCGTGTGTCTCTCGGGGGCACTTTTTCTTTGCGCTTGCTGTCCGGCATATATTTTCCTAGTATCGCTGACCGATCGGTCGGTCGGCAAGGCCAATTATGCTGATAATGAGGGTCGCGCCATGATCACGCTGCTGGAAGGATTTCCCGACAATGTTGTCGCCGTTCGCGCGGAAGGGCAAGTCACGGCGCAGGATTATGACAAGGTCCTGATTCCTGCGGTCGAAACGGCGCTCACGCGAAGCAAAAGGCTGCGATTTTATTATGAAATCGGACCGGGATTCACCGGAATGGATCTGGGCGCGATGCTGAAGGACATCGGCGTTGGGTTCGGCCATCTCGGCCAATGGGAACGTATCGCGGTCGTCACCGACATCGACTGGATCAAGCATGCCACGCAGCTGTTCGGGTTCTTGCTGCCTTCAAAGACGGACGTATTTGGAATAGCGCAGGCGGCGGATGCTAAAGCCTGGATTGGCGATGAAAATCCTAATTAGCGGCGCAGGCATCGCCGGGCCAACGCTTGCCTATTGGCTCAAGCGGTACGGATTTGCGCCAACCCTGGTGGAGCGCGCCCCGGGCCTGCGATCCGGCGGATATGTAATCGACTTTTGGGGACTTGGCTACGACATCGCGGAGATGATGGGGCTGTTTCCGGCGCTGTCGCAAGTCGGTTACCATATGCAGGAACTTCGCGTCGTCGACAGCGGTAACGCGCGCGTAGCGGGGTTCGGCACGCGAGTCTTTTCGGAACTGACTGGTGGCCGCTTCATCACCGTGGGGCGAAGCGATCTTTCCCGGCTGATCTTCGAGACGATTCAGCGCGACTGCGAAGTCATTTTCGATGACTGCATTGTCAAGCTGGAAGAGGATGCGGCCGGAATAGGCGTGAGGTTCGAACGCAGCGGCGAACGCCGCTTCGATCTGGTCGTCGGCGCGGATGGTCTACATTCGGGCGTGCGGCGTCTTGTCTTTGGTCCGCAGGAGCGCTGCGAGGCGCGGCTGGGCTACATGGTTGCCGCTTTCGAGACGGCGGGTTACCGGCCGCGGGACGAGCGCGTCTATGTCATTCATGGCGTCCCGGGCCGGCAGGTCGCGCGCTTCGCTCTGCACCAGGATCGCACCTTGTTCCTGTTCATATTCGTCGGCGAGCTTGACGTCGGGCATGACATCGGCGCGCAGAAAGCAATTCTGATGGACCAATTCGGGAACGTCGGCTGGGAATGCCCGCGGATTCTCGAAGCGCTTGATCGCTGCGACGATCTCTATTTCGATCGCGTCAGTCAGATCAAAATCGATCACTGGTCGCGCGGGCGCGTCGTGCTTGCGGGCGATGCTGCATCGTGCATTTCGCTGCTCGGCGGGCAGGGCACAGCGCTCGCCATGACTGCGGCTTACGTTCTTGCCGGAGAGCTTGCGAAGTCGCGCGGTCAGTACGCCGAAGCGTTCCAGCGCTACGAGCAGCTTTTGCGGCCCTACCTCGCCATCAAGCAGAGAGCCGCCGAGCGCTTCGCCAGCGCATTCGTCCCGAGAACGCCGTTCGGGCTGTGGGTGCGCAATGCCGTCATGAAGGCGTTTGCGATTCCGTCTCTGGCGCGGATGACTTTCGGACGGGACATTGCCGACCAACTCACGCTACCTCGGTATTCCGTGTGAACGCGCCTGCCGAGCGGGTTGGGTTTGCGCGCCACCGGCGGAAAACAATGGCGCTCCGATCGGAGGCGTTGCTTTTCGAGCCGACATCGATCCTGGCGCGTCAGTCCAGATCGCCGAACGCCGCTTCTTGCTTCGCCAGCGAGGCGAAGTGATTGCTGCGCTGCAGCCAGACCAGCAGGACGAGACTTGGGATCGCGACGACGGCGCTCAGCATGAAGAACGTGCCCCAGCCGACGGCTTCGGCAAGAAAGCCCGCACTCGACGCGAGGTAGGTGCGTCCGATCGCAGCGAGCGCGGTGAGCAGCGCATATTGGGTCGCCGTGTGCAGCGGGCTTTTGCACAGTGCTGAGAGATAGGCCACGAACACGACCGTGCCGATCGCGCCGGTGAAGTTCTCGACGATGATCGTGATGGTGAGGGCCCAGAGCTTGACGCCGACATGGGCCTGCCAAGTGAACACGAAATTCGAAACCATCTGTAGGATCGCCCCGATCCATAGGCTGGCCGCAATCGGAAAAGCGCGGAACACGACGCCGCCTGCGAACCCGCCGATGAGGGTCGCGGCGAGCCCCACGCCCTTGACGATCGCGGCGTAGTCGTTGCGAGAAAAGCCGAGATCGATCACGAAGGGCGCGGTCATCGTCCCCGCGAAGGCGTCGCACAGCTTGTAGAGGATGACGAAGGTGAGCACGACGAACGCGCTATCGCGGGTGAGAAACTCGGAAAATGCGCCGACCGCAGAGGTTACTACCCGCTGCAATGGTTTGCCGGTCCGGTGTTCGGCCGCAGCGGTTACGTTCTTCGGTTCGCGGGCAATCAGCGTCGTGAAAATGCCGATCACCACCAGGGTGGCCATCGTGTAATAGCCCCACGCCCAGGCGTCGCCCTTGCTCAGACCGAGCCCCTCAAACCCCGTCACCAGAAACAGCGCGCCGGCGGTCGAGGCAAGCGTGCCGATACGATAGGCGGCGACGTAGGAGGCCATCCCGGCCCCCTGTTCGTTGTCGGGCAAGCTTTCCACCCGAAAGGCGTCGATGACGATGTCCTGGGTCGCCGAGGCGGCCGCGACCAGCAAAGCCCCGAATGCGACCAGGAGCGGGGTCGTGGCGGGATCGCAGGCGCCGAGGAAGATGATCGCCGCGATCAGCAGGAACTGGGTGAGCAATAGCCAGCCGCGCCGCCGGCCGAACCAGCGCGACAGCAGCGGCACATCAAGCGCGTCGACCACGGGCGCCCAGATGAATTTCAGGGTATAGGGCGTCCCCACCAGCGCAAACAGGCCGATGGTGCCGAGATCGACCCCGGTCTCGCGCATCCACACAAGCAGCGTCGAGCCGGACAGCGCCAGCGGCAGGCCCGACGAAAACCCGAGAAACATCACGACCAGCACCCGGGGGCGCAGGTAGACGGCAAGCGTGTTGACGAAGGAGGGCCGGGCGGCAGGCGCGAGCTCGGGGGTCGAGGTCATGCAAACTCTATCGGTGGTGGAGCCTTAGCCCAAGGCTTGCAGCCGATTGGGTTCGTTTTTGGGTCGGCCGGGACGAATCACAGGGCGAACCATTTGACGCATCGGGCCTCTCTGCTTACATCGCAGGCATGGCGTTGCGCGACATTATCAAGCTTCCCGATAAGCGGCTAAGGCTCGTTTCCGATCCAGTGGATAAGGTCGACGCCGAGCTCAAGCGGCTGGTCGAGGACATGTTCGAAACAATGTACGACGCGCCCGGCATCGGGCTGGCGGCGATCCAAGTCGGCGTGGCGAAGCGCGTGGTCACCATGGATATCTCCAAGAAGGAGGATGCCAAAAACCCGCGCGTGTTCATCAATCCGGAGATCCTGTGGTCGTCGGACGAAAAGTCGGTCTACGAGGAGGGCTGCCTGTCGATCCCGGACATTCATGAGGACGTGGAGCGGCCGGCGCGGGTGATCGTCCGCTACCTCGATCTTGCGGGAAAAACGCAGGAAAGCGAGGCCGAGGGCCTGTTCGCCACCTGCATCCAGCACGAGATCGACCACCTGAACGGCGTCCTTTTCATCGATCATATTTCGAAGCTAAAGCGCGACCGCATCGTTAAGAAATTCACCAAGGCGGCGAAACGGGCAGTCGAACCGGCCTGACCGAGGGCCGGGCAACCACCGTCGCCGACGTGAGGAACTGCCAGACACAAGATGCCGCTGCGCCTCGTCTTCATGGGTACGCCGGACTTCGCCGTTCCGACGCTGGTTGAGATTGTCGGCCGCGGACACGAGGTCATCGCCGTCTATACGCGTGCGCCCAAGCCTGCCGGCCGGGGGATGGAGCTGCAGCCGAGCCCCGTCGAGCGGAAGGCGCGTCAGTTCGCACTGCCGGTGCTCACGCCGGCCAGCCTGAAGGGCGAGGATGTGCGGGCGGAATTCCGCGCCCATGGGGCGGACGCCGCCGTGGTGGTCGCCTACGGATTGATCCTGCCTAAGCCCATCCTCGATGCGCCGCCGCTCGGCTGCTTCAACTTGCACGCTTCGGCGTTACCGCGCTGGCGCGGCGCTGCCCCGATCAACCGCGCGATCATCGAGGGCGACGCCGAAACCGCCGTGATGGTCATGCGCATGGACGAGGGGCTCGACACCGGTCCCATCGCGATGGCTGAGCGCGTCGCGATTGGTCCCGACATGACCGCGGGCGAATTGCACGACCAGCTTGCACGGCTCGGGGCTGATCTGATGGTTCGCGCGCTCGCGGCGCTGGAGCGAGGATCGCTCACGCTCACGCCGCAGCCGGAGATTGGCGTCACCTACGCCGCCAAGATCGACAAAAACGAGACCCGCATCGACTGGCGACAGCCCTGGAAGCGGGTGCACGACCATTGCCGCGGGCTGTCGCCGTTTCCCGGCGCGTGGTTCGAGATGAGCGGAAGCGAAGGCAAGCCCCCGGCGCGCGTGAAAGTCCTGCGCACGACGAAAGGGGAGGGGACAGGGACGCCGGGCATGGCGCTCGACGACAAGCTCACCATCGCCTGTGGCGAAGGCGCGGTCCGCATCCTCCAACTGCAGCGCGCGGGCCGCGGACCAATGAATGCCGAGGAATTCTTGCGCGGGACGCCCTTACCGGCTGGGACACGGCTCGCGTGAGCGTACGGCCGCTTTCAACGGACGCGCCAACGGCCGACCAAGTCCGCTATCCTGCGACCTTCGGTCGGTTTGATTGAGCTGTTGGATGCCTCGCTACAAGCTCGTAATCGAATATGACGGCGCGCCGTTCGTCGGCTGGCAAGTGCAGGAGAACGGCGTTTCGGTGCAGGCCGCCCTCGAAGCCGCCGTTGCGGCGTTCTGCGGCGAGGCCGTATCGGTGCGCGGAGCGGGCCGCACCGACGCGGGCGTGCATGCGCTCGGCCAAGTCGCCCATGTCGATCTCAGCCGCGAATGGGATACCGACACGGTGCGCGACGCGATCAATGCGCATCTCAAGCCGCACCCGATCGCGGTGCTGTCGGCCGAGATCGCGCCGGCTACGTTTGACGCCCGCTTTTCCGCGCTGAAGCGCCACTATCTCTACCGCATCGTCAACCGGCGCGCGCCGCTTGCGCTGGAAGCCTTGCGGGCCTGGCGCATCGCCCGCCCGCTCGATGCGGAGGCGATGCACGCGGCTGCGCAGCGCCTCGTCGGGCGGCACGATTTCACCACCTTCCGCGCCGCCGAGTGCCAGGCGAAATCGCCGGTGAAAACGCTCGACCGCCTCGATGTGCAGCGGTGCGGCGAGGAAGTGCGCATCCACGCCTCCGCGCGCTCCTTCCTGCATCATCAGGTGCGCTCGATGGTGGGCTCGCTCGCACTCGTGGGGGAAGGCAAGTGGAGCACGGATGATCTCGCCCGTGCGCTAGAGGCGTGCGACCGCACGGCCTGCGGCCCAGTCGCCCCGCCCGACGGGCTTTATCTCGTCAACGTGGAGTATTGAGATCGTCAGAGCATTTTCCGGCGAAGTGGGAACCGGTTCGCCGCAGAAAATGCGACCACTAAAGGATAGCCAGAGCGAATTCCGCTTCCATTGGAACGGAATTCGCTCTGGGAACGGCTTGAGCGTCATTCCGGAAGCCGAGTAAAGCGAGGCTGTCCGGAATCCATAATCGTGGGTCTTAAGAAGTTTGGGTTCCGGGCTCGGCGCTGCGCGGCGCCCCGGAATGACGACGAATCGGTCGGCCATCAACCGAAATACCGCTCCAGAATGCGCCGGTAGATTGCGGTGAGCGTGAGGAGGTCCGCGGTCGGCACGCTTTCGTCCACTTGATGCATGGTCGCATTGGCGAGACCGAATTCGACCACCGGGCAGTAGTCCTTGATGAACCGCGCGTCCGAGGTGCCGCCGGAGGTTGACAGCGCCGGCGTGCGGCCGGTCACCTCCGTAATCGCTTTGCTCACCAGCGTGACGGATGGCCCCGGCGCGGTGAGGAAGGCGTCGGCGTTGGAAGGCTCCCATTCGATCCGCCAACGCGCGCCCGCGGCGGCCTCTGCCGCGCGCTTTTCAATCAGCGCCTTGAGCGAAGTTTGCGTGTGACAATCATTGAAGCGGATATTGAAGCGCGCGCGCGCTTCTCCAGGGATGACGTTCACCGATCGGGTTGCCGACATCGACGGAGGTGAATTCGAGGTTCGACGCATCGAAATGCGCGCTGCCGCGATCCAGCGGTTGCGACAACAGCGCATCGACGATTCGGATCAAGCGGGGAATGGGGTTGTCGGCAAGGTGCGGATAGGCGACGTGCCCCTGCGTTCCGGTGACGATCAGCGTGCCGTTGAGCGAGCCGCGCCGGCCGATCTTTGATCATGTCGCCGAGCGCGGCCGGGTTGGTCGGTTCGCCGAGGATGCAGTGGTCAAATGCTTCGCCGCACGCCGCCGCCCATTGCAGGAGCTTGACCGTGCCGTTTACTGCGACGCCTTCCTCGTCGCCGGTGATCAGGAACGAAATCGAGCCCTTCTGCTCGGGAGCCTTGTCGGCAAGGTAATCGAGCGCGGCAGCGACTGCGCAGGCGACCGCGCCTTTCATATCGACGGCGCCCCGCCCATAGAGCACGCCATCGGCGATGTCCGCGCCGAACGGCGGATGCGTCCATTTTGCTTCGTCGCCCGGGGGAACGACGTCGGTATGCCCGGCGAAGACGAAATGGGGCGGCGATGAGCCGATGCGCGCGTACAGGTTCTGTACGTCGGCGAAGCCCGGCTCGGAGAACGTCACCCGCTCGACGGTGAAGCCCGCACCGGCGAGCGTCGCTTCAAGCGCGGCGAGCGCGCCGCCTTCGGCGGGCGTCACCGATTGGCAGCGGATGAGATCGCGGGCGATGGCGACGGGATCGGCGGGCATCATTGGACCGGGCCAATGCGCGGTCCAAGCGGATCGGGGCCGAAGGGATTGGGTCCGCTGGTGCCCTTGCGGAAGCCGAAATCGATCAGCAGCCCGATTGCGAAGGCCAACCAAGGGATGGTGAGGGCGACGACGAGGGAACTTGGTTCATCCTCCGTCCCTGCGAGGCCGATCACGAACAGAAAATCAATCAGGGAGCTGTAGGCATAGAATGCCGCCGGCACCCAGGTCGAAATGTTGCGGTCGTGCCCGCGCTTGGCGAGAATCGCGAACTCCGGATAGCCGAAGGCGACGCTGATGATCGAGCTGAGCCGATCTTGCCCCAGCGATTGCGCGGCAAGGTGACAGGCGAGTTCGATCAATCCGACCGTCGCAAAGGCGATCCAGAAGGTGCGGCGGCCGATGCGACCGTCGAAGCGCCAGAGAAGGTAGTTCCAATCCAAAGCCATACTCCGCGCGAGTGGGCGGACACTGCGCTCAGTCGCGCAGCAGTTCGTTGATGCTGGTCTTAGCGCGGGTCTTTGCATCGACGCGCTTGACGATCACCGCGCAGTAAAGGCCGGGGCCAGGCGCACCGTCGGGCATCGGCTTGCCGGGGATCGTGCCCGACACCACTACCGAATAGGGCGGCACTTCGCCCTGCAGTACGGCGCCGCTTTCGCGATCGATGATTCTGGTGGACGCCCCGATGAATACCCCCATCGACAGCACCGCGCCCTCGCGCACGATCACGCCCTCGGCGACCTCCGCGCGGGCGCCGATGAAACAGTTGTCTTCGATCACCACCGGTCCGGCCTGCAGTGGCTCGAGCACGCCGCCGATCCCAGTCCCGCCGGAAATGTGGCAGTTTTTACCAATCTGCGCGCAGGAGCCCACCGTCGACCAGGTGTCGATCATGGTGCCGGTATCGACATAGGCGCCGAGATTAACGAAGGAGGGCATCAACACGACCCCCGGCGCGACATAGGCGGACCTTCGCACGATCGCGCCCGGTACCGCGCGAAAGCCCGCATCGCGGAAGCGCGCTTCGCTCCAGCCGTCGAATTTCGAGGGCACCTTGTCCCACCACGCGGCCTTGCCGGGCGCGCCCGGAATGACGCTCATGTCATTGAGGCGGAACGACAAGAGCACCGCCTTCTTGAGCCACTGATTGACCCGCCAGGACCCGTCGGATTGCTTCTCGGCAACGCGCGCTTTTCCCGCGTCAAGGAGATTGAGCGCCGCCTCGACTGCGTCGCGCACCGCCCCTTGGGTTGTCGGGCCGATGTCGTCGCGCCGCTCGAAGGCGTCGTCGATGGTTTTCGCAAGGTCGGCGTGCGTCATGCGGGTTCCCCGGGCTCAATCGCGACCGCTTGTGTCGGGGCAGGCGCAGGGGGAGTCAAGGGGAGGGAACTGGGTCAGCCGAGAGGGAGACCAGAAACCCGACAAGGTCGTCGGTCACGTGGTCGATATGCGGGGCGTCCTGGCCTTCCAGCTCCCAGCCCTCGCGAAAAACCTCGCGGGTTCGCTCCGGCACGACCAGCACCGTCGTCATCCCGAGCGCGTAAGGGATTTCGAGATTGCGGGCGAGGTCCTCAAAAATCGCCGCCTTATGCGGATCGACATCATGACGGGCGAGGAAGCGTTCATAGGTCTGCGGCAGCGGTTTTGGCTCGAGCTTGCCGGCGACGATGTCGAACACGTCCTCGAAAATCTCGTGCACGTCCAGCCGGCGCATCACCGCTTCGGCGTGCGGGCGCGTTCCGTTGGTGAGGATGAGCTTGCGGCCGGGCAGTTTCTTAAGCACCGCCGCGAGCGCCGGATTGGGTTCGATTGGGGTGTGATCAATCTGGTGAACGTAGTCGAGAAAATCATCCGGCTTCATGCCGTGCTCGACCATCAGCCCGCGCAGGGTCGTGCCGTAGCGTCGGTAATAGTCCTTCTGCACGCGAAAGGCCTCGTCGTGCGTCACGTCGAGGAATTTCACGATATAGTCGCGAATCCGCACATCGACCTGCTGCCACAGATTGAGGTGATGCGGATAGAGCGTGTTGTCGAGGTCGAACACCCAGGTATCGACCTCGGAAAACCCGCGTCGATCGGCCGATGGACCGGACTCTGGCAGCGCCATTGAAAATATTTCCCTTCGGCGGGCGACCTATTCTGTCCATGCCCGCATCTAGTCCATACCCGTCCATACCCGCATCTATATGCACGCATGCAGGGGAGCCGGACGGTCCGGCCGGCGGCACCTGCGCACCCCTTGGAATGGGTATGCAATCCGCCTTGAGCAAGACCAATAGAAATCGACGATTGCGGCGGACGCGTCGTGCGAGGCGAGGCGGACAGTGTGCCTATGGTGCTTGTTTGACGGCCGCGCGGTTCGTTCTATGCTCGCTGGCGGCGGCGGGCGACACCGGTAAAGGCATCGCGGGCTTAACCTGAATCGCCACGGGTGAGGTCATTGATGAAGAGGCCGCTGGATTTCGCGACCATTCTTGGAATGAATCCCCTGTTTTCGGGGCTTGGCGCGGAGGCGATCGGATCGTTGGCGCGCCTGTGCCAGACGCGCCGGCTGCCGGCCGGCCAGACGCTGTTCGTCAAGGGCGACCCCGGCGACGCGCTCTACGGCGTTCGTCGCGGCCAGATCCGTATCGAGACTGGGACGAGCGCGGGCGAGCGCCTGACCATCGAGGTGTTCGGGGCCGGCGATTTGTTCGGCGAGATCGCCGTGCTCGACGGCCGTCCCCGCTCAGCGGACGCCATCGCGCAAGAAGATGCGGAACTGTTTGTGCTTCCGCGCGCTGACTTCCTCAAGACGCTTGAGGGCGACGGGCGGCTTGCCATCCGCATCATTGAGCTCTTATGCGCGAGGTTGCGTTCGACCAACGATCGCACCGAGGAGATGATGTTTCTGCCGCTCTCGGTCCGACTGGCCCGCCGCCTCGACACGCTCGTCCAAGACTTCGGAGCCGAGGTGCAGATCACGCAGGACGAACTCGCGGGACTGGTCGGGGTCACGCGCGAAAGCGTCAATCGCCAGCTTCAGGAGTGGCGCGCAAGCGGCATCGTGACCCTGAGCCGCGGCCGCATTTTGGTCGATCCCGAGCGGCTCGCCGCAGAGGCGAGAAAAGGCTGAGCCGGCTTCTCAAGGGCCGGGAGCGCCGTCGATATTCGGCGTTGTCAATGCGGCAAGGCCGTGCATAGGTCGCAACGGCAACATCCATCCGATCAAACGGGCCACGCATTCGTATGGACTTTGCGAGCAAAAGAATAGCGGTGTTCGCGAGATTTGTGTGCCTCGCCGCGGCGGTCGCAGCGCCGGGGATGCGCCCAGCCGCCTCCGCCGAACCGAAAAACGCCAAGAACAAACCGGGCATCATGGCGATCGTCACCAAAGCGCGCCACGCCTGTTTCAGCCGCGCGATCCGCGTCAACGGCATCCTGATGCCGAAAAACGAAGCCAGGATCATGCCGGAAGTTGAGGGATTCCGCGTGTCCAAGATTATGGCGGGCGAGGGCGATAACGTCACCGCCGGGCAGGAGCTTGCCCGCTTGACGCGCCCCGACGGAGCGAGCGTCAGCTTGTCGTCGCCGGTCAACGGCACTGTGATCAAGAGCGCGGCGACGCTCGGGGCGCTGGCGTCGGCGCGCTCGCCCGACCCGCTGTTTCGGATCGCCGTCGATGGTGACATCGAATTGATAGCTCAGGTGCCGAGCCTCTATGTCTCCAAGCTTAAGCCCGACCTGCCGAACTCGAGTCGAGCTCGAGGATGGCCGCGACCTGCCGGGTCGGGTGCGCCAGGTGCCGTCCGAAATCAATCCGGTCAGTCAGCTAGGCGCTGTCCGTATCCAGATCGAAAGCGATCCGTCGCTGCGCGCGGGGACCTTTGCGCGCGCGACAATCGACGCCGAGCGCAGTTGCGACGGCGTCTCGGTGCCGCGTTCGGCGGTGTATTTCCGGACTGAGGGGGCAACCGTTCAGGTCGTGCGTGACGACGTCGTCGAGACCAGGAAAATCCGGGTTGGACTGATGTCGGGCCACGCCGTGCAGGTACTTGACGGAGTGCGTGAGGGCGAGACCGTCATTGCAAACGCCGGCGGGTCGCTACGCGATGGGGAGAAGGTGAAGCCGGTGCCGCGTGAGGAAAACGGCGGCGAGTCGGGAGCGCAGTGACGCGAATATCTCTGCCTATTCCATTCGCCGGCCGCTTCCGGCCATCGTCTTCTCGATCATCGCCCTGCTGCTCGGCTGGATCAGCTTCAACAAGCTGCCGATCACCCGTTATCCGAGCGTCGACGTTCCGATCGTCTCGGTGATTGTCACGCAGTTCGGAGCGTCTCCCGCCGAGCTGGAAGCCCAGGTCACCAAGACCGTCGAGGACGCGGTTGCAGCGATTGTCGGGGTCAATCATATCGATTTCGTGCCGGCCTTCTTTCTCGTGATGGACGACTTCGCCGGCGGCGCCGGGCGCTGCCGGAACGGCACCGGCCACGAGGTAATTGGGACCTGGATTGGCTTCGAAACCGGGGCGATCTTTCACCTTGCACGCTCTACGCGCCTGCCGCCGGAGTGGCAGGGAGCTCGTCGCGCCAGCGGACGACGTTGTAGGCGGGAACCGGCCGCGTAAATCCTTTGAGCGATAGCTCGCCGATCGCCGCCGCTTCGCACAACGGCTCGACCGCTGCCAACACGCGTTGGCTGATCAACGCCTGGCCGGCTTCGGCGGCCGCGCATAGCCGGTGGGCGAGGGTTACGACGCCGCCGATCGCGGTATATTCGAGCCGCCGATCGAAACCGATTTGCCCAAGCGTCGCATAGCCGAGCGCGACGGCGACCCCGAAGCCGATCTCATTGCCGCGCTTCTTCCATTGCTCGCCGAGGCGGGCGACTGCCGCGCGCATCTCGATCGCGAGCCGCACGCCGCGCTCCGCGTGGTCCGGACACGGCAGCGGATCGTTGAAGATCACCATGACGCCGTCGCCGGCGAAGCGTTCGAGCGTGCCCTCGTATTTGAAGATCAGTTCGCCCACCGCCTGATGGTATTCGTGCAGAAGGTTCATCACGTCTTCCGGCTCGGAGACTTCGGTGAACGCGGTGAACCCGCGCAGGTCGCAGCACACCACCGTGATTTCGCGCCGATGACTGTGCAATACGGCGTCTGTTTCCGCGGTGGTCGAGATCAGCTCGGCGAGCTGCGGCGGCAGGAAGCGGCGCAGCCGGCCGATGCGCTCGATCTCGGCCACTTGCGCGGAGACCCGCTCTTCGAGCGACCGATTATAGGCCGCGAGCTCGGCGGCCTGCTCCTCGAGCCTCGCCGCTTGGGCCAATGCGAGATCGTGCAGGCTCTTGATGCGCAACAGCGAGCGGACGCGCGCAATCAGCGCCGATTGATCGAACGGCTTCACCAGATAATCGTCGGCGCCGGCTTCGAGGCCCGCCACCACGTCGCGCATGTCCGATTTCGCGGTGACGAGCACCACCGGCACAAGACGCAGCGTGGCGTCCTCCTTGAGCGTCTTGAGGACGGAAATGCCGTCGAGCTTCGGCATCATGACGTCGAGAAGAACGAGGTCCGGCTCGCTGTCGCGGGCGCGCGCCAGGCCCTCCTCGCCGTTGGCCGCGGTAATCACCTCGTAGCCGTGCGCTTGCAGCCGCGTGCGAAGAATCTCCAAATTCTCCGGCGCGTCGTCGACGGCGAGAATGCGGGCCGGGTTTCGCATGATGCTTGGCGTTCTTACGCGAGCAGTTCACGCACTTTGGCGAGCAGCTGGCGCGGGCTGTAAGGCTTGGCGACATAGGCGTCGCAGCCGGCCGCGCGCGCCCTCTCCTCGTCGCCCGCGAGCGCATAGGAGGTCACCGCGATGATCGGCGTCTGCTTGAGCGCAGGCATCGCCTTGATGCGGCGCGCCGCCTCGTAGCCGTCGACGATCGGAATCTGCATGTCCATCAGAATGAGATCGGGCTTCGTTTCCGCGGCGAGCGCGACGCCACGCTCGCCGTCGCCCGCCTCGACCAACTCAAAACCTGCATGGCTCAGAAGGTCCCGCAGGATCTGCCGGTTGTCTTCGGTGTCTTCGACCACGAGAATGCGCCGGCTCATGACCGATCTCCCTCGCCATCGGTGCGCACCGGCAGGATCACGCGGAACTCGGACCCGACGCCGAGTTCCGACGACAGGCTGATTGTCCCGCCGTGCATTTCGGTGAAACGGCGTGCAATCGCCAGGCCGAGTCCCGTCCCGCCCTTCTGGCGCGTATTGCTCGCATCGACTTGCTGGAATTCGTCGAATATGCGGCTCTGATCGTCTGGCGCAATCCCCGGCCCGGTGTCGCGCACGGCGATGTCGAAAGCGCCGTTGACGGTGCGGGCGCGAATATCGACCGAGCCGCGCTCGGTGAACTTGATGGCGTTGCCCACGATGTTGAGGAACACCTGCGTCAGTCTCCGCTCGTCGCCGCGCCCGATCGGCAGATCGTCGGCAATCTCCGTGGTGAGCGCAAGCCCCTTCGCCTTGGCGAGCGATTCGGTCGAGGCGACGACCGATTCGACGATCGAGCGCATCGAGTAGTCGGACATTGTGAGGGTGAGCTGCCCGGCCTCAATCTTCGAGATGTCGAGCACGTCGTTGATGAGCTCGAGCAGGTGACGGCCGTTCGCCTGAACGCGTTCGAGAACTTCGCCCGCCTTGGGCGGCATTTCTCCGTAAAGGCCGTCGACCAGGAGTTCGGCATAGCCGAGCACGGCGTTAAGCGGCGTGCGCAACTCGTGGCTCATGTTGGCGAAGAATTGCGACTTGTGTTCGTTGGCGATTTGCAGCTGGCGGCCGCGCTCCTCCACCTCGCGGAACAGCTCGGCATTGTGCATGGCGATCACCGATTGATCGGCGAAAGTTTGCATCAAGCTGATGGTGTTCGGCGGAAAGTCGCCCGCGGTCCGCCGCTGCACGACAAGCGCGCCGAGAATTTCCTCCGGTCCGACCAGCGGCAGCAACAGAACCGAGTGGAAACCGGCGGCGCGAACAAGTTCGCCGATGCGATGCAAGTCGGCATTCTCCAGCTCAGGGATGGCGATCGGCTTGCGCTCAAGGGCTGCTTTACCCAGCATGCTTTCGGCGAGCGGAATGCTGAGCGTCCGCGCTTCCTCGACAAAGGCGCGATCGAGCCCGTGCGCCTCCTTGAGGCGGAAAACCCGAAGCGATTTATCGTAAGCAAAAATCGCGCCCGCGTCGGCCTGCGCGAGTTCGACCGCCCGATCGACGATGGTGGCGAGCACCGCCGTGAGATCGAGCGAAGACGCCACGGTGCGCCCGATCTCCTCCAATGCTTTGAGCTCGCGCACCGACCGCGCGAGGTCGCGCGTGCGCTCCTCGACCGTCTGTTCCAGGCGCGAATAGGACTCCTTGAGCTTCTGCGCCATATTGTTGAATTCATCGGCGAGGCCTTCGATTTCGTCGCCGGTATGCACCTCGATGCGGGTGCCGAACTCGCTCGCGCCGAGGCGCGCGGCGCCGGCATGGAGGGCGCGGATTGGCACGACCATGTGGCGCGCAAACAGGACGCCTGCGAGTGCGGCCACGCTGATGCACAGCAAAGCGAGCCAGCCAATCTGCGTGAGGAAGGCGTAGACCGGTTTGAACGCCTCGCTCAGCGGTTGCTCGACGATGACGAACCAATTGAAGCGTGGGACCACGGCGCCTGCCGCCAGCACGGAGCGGCCGCCGAGATCGCGGCCGTAGTCCCAGAGCGCGCTTTTGTTCTCCTCGTTGGCGAGGATCGTCGCAACCTGGGCCAGCCCCGACATCGCCGTCCCGCGCGGCGCTTTGAGCTGATCCGATTGCGCGAGCAGCTGGCCTTGCGGTCCGACGACGTAAGCGTAGCCGGTCTCCCCGACCTGGATGCCGCCGACCACGTCGCGCAGGAACCGCAAATCGATTTCCGCCGCGGTCACGCCGGCATAGAGGCCGGAATGGGCGATGGCGATGGTGATGTAGGGATCGACGTCGTTGCGGAAATAGATCGGCCCGATCCAAACGCGTTTGGCGAGCGCCTGGGTGAAACGCGGGTCATTGGAGTAATCCGTGCCGGCGATCGCCTCGGTGGCGAAACGGGTGACCCGAAGCAATTCGTGCCCGTTGCCGTCGATCTGCATGACTTCGTCGATCGCGGGGACCTGCTGGAGCAACAGCACATAGTCGGCCCGACGCTGGTTGAGATCGGCGCTCGCCCGCGTGGTCCAGGCGATCTGTCGTTCGATCTCGGCGAACATATGATCAATTCGCAAAGCGGCGGCGTCCGCTTTCTCCCATTCGAGCCGAACGACGGCGCCGGTGGCCTCGCGATAGGTAAACCAGGTTTCGAGGGAGATGTTCACGATCAATATGAACACGGCGAACCCGACGAAATAGGCGACATATTTGCCGAACAGCCCTCCCCAGAAGCGCGTGAAGAGTCTCATCCTCGCTTGTCCTAGCGCCGCCTCGGCCGGTCCTCCCCGTCGCAGCCCGAGTATAGCGGCTGGCGCCGCCACCGGCACGAGCGGTTGTTCATGACCCTGGTGCGAGCCCGCCACCGCTCATGCGGCGGCCCAGCCGGTCCTTTCCGGCAGCGTCCACAGGATCACAGCAAACTCGCAATTCCCATGTGAGCGAGCTCACAGAAGCGCCCGGGCGGCTTTGTTACCCGTTGCGCGCAGTGGCCGAATTGCAGACTGTTCACCGAACCGCCTCGCCGCAGCCCGAAGGAATGCTCTCGTGCCGATCCCGATCAGACGCCCGGCGAGGACGCGCTATGCGTTTGCATTTGCCGCTGTGCTGGCCGCTGCGCTTGCGGCCTTCGCTTTGCCCAGCTGGGCGGCGAGCGCGGACGGCAAGCGTGCCCCTTGCACCGCCGATGTGTTCCGCCTGTGCAGCGCGGCTGCCCCGCGGGTCGATCACGTCGTCGCCTGCCTGAAAAAGGAGCGAGCGCACCTGAGCCCTGCTTGCCGGGCCACGGTTGACCACAAGAGTTGAGACGGCATTTGCCGCAATTCGACCGGAGCGCGCGCGTTGCGGGCGCATCGCGGTCAGAGCCGGGTCAAGCCCGGCGGTGACGAGGGGAAGGTTTTGTCTTCGTAGCCCGGATGGAGCACAGCGCAATCCGGGAGCTGGCATGTGCGGTTACGCGCTCCTAAGCCATGATCCGGGCTTTGCGTGCTGGTCCTGCATTTCGCTCCGCTCCATGCGGGCTACGCTTGCTTTGATCTAATTTCAGACCTCCTGACATAGCGTAGCGCAAAAATGTCCGGCTTTCGCGCCGATCAGGGGACCGGCGCGACGGCCGTTGCGGTGCTGCGCTCGACCGGCGAGCCAGGGAAGGCAAGCCCGATACGCGGTGGCGGACGCAGTGCGAAGCGAATCCGCAGACGAGAGCCGGGGAAGAGTGTCGCCGTTTGGTCGAGCATCTCGCAGAGAGCCTGGGCGGCGCGCGTGCGATGCGGCGAGCTGAGCGGAGCCAAGGTGATATGCAGCTCGTTGTTGCAGACGCGGATGTCGCCTGCAGTAGCGAACAGCTCGTGCAGCAGGGTTCGCCCTTCTTGATCGGCACGGGCGTAGTGAGGTCGCAGCAGCGCAAGCAGATCGCTCTCGGCCTGATAGGCAACCATCTTGATGATGTCGGTCAGGTGCTTTCGTTCGGTGGCGAGCTTGACGACGGCCCGCTCGTTGAGGTCTCGGACTTCGACGCGCTTGGCAACGTCGCGGCGCTGCTCGAACAGCTGCGCCACGCGAGCGCGGGCTGTGCGCAGCTGCTTGCCGAGCCTGCCATGGGCGATCTTGAAGCCCCGCATGGTCGGCCGGCGCCGTTCGGCATTGTCCGCGGCGGCGGCACCGTATTCGCGTTCGAGCCTGGCGAGATCGGCGCGGGCCGCACGGATCTCCTTATCCAGAGCGCGGCGCTCGGGATTGGGGATGGTCCGGGTCGGATCCTCCGGCTCAATCTGGTAATCGATGAGCGCATCGAGCAGGAACTCTTCTCGCATGTACTTGAAGAAGTTCTCCTGTCGCCAGCGCTCGAACATGCGGTAGGCGACCTCGATGTCGCGCAGGTCCCATCGACTGGTGATCACCTGCGTCTGATGGCCGCCGTCGCACAAGCGCGTCACTTGCCGTAAGCGCAGCTTGCCTTTGAGGAAGCGCACGGGCTGGTCGTGCAGAAGATAGTCCACCCAGCGCCCGTCGAGCTCGGCGCGACGGCGGATGAACCGCCGCTCATTGATGCGACGGCACCGGCCCTTGCGATAGGTCAGCAAGTCGAAGCCGTCGGTGATCATCGTGCTGAACAGCTTCGGGCTCCAGCCGCCGCGGTCGAACACGATGGTGACCCGTCGCTCGCCGACCACGTCCCGCACTTCGCGCAGCAGCTGGGGCAAGGCTTTCGTCAACGCAGCGTCGACCTCCCCGGTAATCACCAGCAACGGATCGCCGGAGCGGTCGTTGATCCAGTAGTCGGTGCTGGCGGGCATGGCCAGATGGCGGCGCGTCACGTAAGCCTTTGATGCGATGGCGCGTTGGCCGTGATAGGCGCGCACATGGCCGTCAACGTACAAAAACCCCATGAGATGTCCGCGCTGATCGACACGCAGCCGCGCAAGCTCCGCGCCCAGCTGCTCGGCGCAATGATGCGCCGCGAGGCGGGTGAGCCGCCGCCGCAGCGTCTTCACTTCCGGCGCTCGGTCGAGCCCGAGGAGGCTGCCGAATGCGGCCGGGTCTCGTTCCTTGAGATGCTCGGGCCGCTTGATGCGGAGCAGCGCCATGAACAGGAGCGTCAGCAACGTCGTGCGCAGGCCATAGAACGCCGGACCGATTTCACCGTAGAGCTTGCGGCTGATCCGAAGCAGCCCGCTCTCGACCAAACACGGCAGCGCGAGCAGGACACCGACACCAGGAACCGAAGACCCCTCGCGAAACAGCGGTGCGGCATCATCGAGCAGCCCGAGATAGGCGAGCCGCCGATCGAACGTCCGGTCGCTCGCGTCGCAGTCGAGGCTCATCGGCGCCGGCTCGCCGTCGTCCCCACGCGCGGCGATCAGATCGCGGTCGCTGGCGCGGTCCTCAGCCGGTGGCGGGGTGCGATCCGCATCGTCGCCGGTCAATGTTGCAGACGGCACGCGCGACGCCGGTGACTTTCCCGCCGCCGCGGTCGTGATCCCGACGAGCGCAAGCTGCGCGCTGTCGGCGGGCTTCGAAGGTCCGACCAGCTTGCGGATGGCCTTCTCGCTGACGCCCAGCCGGTGCGCGATCGCCCGGTTGCTCATTCCCTGGCTCTTCAGCATCTCAATGCTGCGCAGACGTTTCCCAGAGATGCGTCGTCGACCGCGACGCCAACCCTCTTCTCGATCGAGCGCCGCCATCCCGCCCTGCGCATAGCGCCTTTGATACCGCCGCACGGTGCGCACCGATCGGGCAAACGCCCGCGCCACGTCCGTTTGCTGGGCAAAGCCCGACTCCACCAAGAACACCATCGCATAGGCCTCGGCGACCGCATCCTCGGCACAATAGTGATGCACCGGCAGTCCAGCGACGATGATCACGCGCTGACCCGCTTCGATCCGCAAGCTGCAGCGCGCATTGATCACCACGGTATTCGAGGCCGCCGGCGAGGGCAGCGCCAAGGCTTGTTGGGTGCTCATACGCCGGGCTAGAGCGGACAAGTTTGAGTCCGCAAGCTCCGCCGCAAAACCTTCGCCGGTTCAGAGAGTTGTGTCTTGCCGGCCAGAAAAAACCGGACATGTATTGGTCCGCACTTCGGGGGAGAGAAAGGCCAGTGATTTCAGTCGTGGAAATCCGCTATGTCAGGAGGTCTGAATTTGTTCGATGCGGTCTTTTTGGTATTCAATGCGAGCATTAAGTTCTGCAAGTTCTGCACGACTCCCAGTGTCATCGGTCAGGTTAGCCGAAGCGCCTTGTCTTCTCAATAAATCCGGAACCGTAAGAGATCGGAATGAACTCAGTGTAGCAAAAAATTCCATCGTAGCGATAATAGTTGCTATCGCAAAAAAGATTGTCGCGAGTACTTTAATAAGACTCGTTATGCCAAGTCCTGAAAGCCAAGCATCATAGGCCGTTGAACCCGTGCTAAAAGCGAAAAATACGAGAGCTGCACAGGCGATGTAAGGTGTCCACCAATTGCTTTTTTCAAATTCTGCTGCGACGTGGAACGGAGCCCGATGTAGCCCTTTGATAGTGCCATACACCTCCAAGTTATCTAACCAAGGATCCTTAAGGGAACGATCTGCCAAGAACTGGATCGCAACTCCGTCATCAGGGTCTAGAAAATCAAATCCAAGAATTAGCTTGTTCTTACTTGCCTCAAGGGGTGATAGTAGGACTGATGCTTGCTCTGGTTGACCACATCGACGCAACCTCTAGGATTTCAATATCATTCCTACCAAATGATATCGGGTCTGTCGCGGAGACGTCAGAGCCATTTATTGTTAAAGTCCCACAGTTCCAAAAATATATAGTATATCTCGCGGGGTCCGTTAAGTGTCTGCCTCCATAACTTATTGAAAGATCGTGAAATTCGGATCGGCGATAACCAAGAAAATTGCAGCTAGTCGTTGTGAAACATACAAGCTTCCGAGATTGGGCTTTCTTAAAATAGTAGAAGGTAAATAACCAGCTGAAAAATGCGCCGCCAATAAGACCCGCGGCAGCCAAAGCGATGCCCACGCTTACAGGATCACTAGAAATGGCGCTAAGTAATTTCGTCATAGAGGTGAAGGGAAAAAGCAAAAAAGCGCGAGGTGTGTAGCTGCTGGGAGCACTTAAGCAGAGTGCTCTCGTACTCACGAGTTCTCAGTGTCGCGTCCATCCGGCTCCGCCGCCACTCACTTAAACTTACCTGGCGTCTGCTTAACTTCCATCAAGTATCCCGTAGGCTCATCCCGCTTCTGATAATGCCCATCCGGACGTTGGAACTGCGTCCGTGCAGTAACCGCGCCCTTTCGATAACCTTTACCAGTATTTGAGGCCATAGTTGCTCTCCATTTAACGGCAAGGCACCCATTTAGTTTCAATGTCTACATCACGAACACCCCGTGGTGCCGCCGCAGGTGTCGCACTTGAGGCAGGTGCCGTTGCGCACGAGGGTGAAGTTGCCGCATTCGCCGCAGGCTTCGCCCTCGTAGCCTTTGGCTTTGGCTTCGGCGCGCATTTCGGCGGCGTGGGCTTTGGCTTCGGCGCGCGCTTCGCCGCGCGACATCGCCAAGTGATGCGCTTCGAGCTGCTCGGTCGGCGAAAGCTTTTGCTCGAGCTCGGCCTTGAGCGCGGCGACGCCTTCGATCGTGTCGCCTGCGCGGAGCGACGTGATTTTGCCGCTCACCCCACCCCGGCCGCCTTCGGCGGCCGACCCTCCCCCTCCAGGGGAGGGTAGAGTCCCGCGCGCCTCGGTCCCCGCGCGTTCGCCGCTCCGGCCCTCGCCGCCACGTCCCTCGGCGCCGCGGCCTTCGCCACCACGGGCCTCGCCACGTCCCTCGCGTTCGCCGCCGCCGGCGATCACGCCGAGCCGGTCGGTGCGCGAGCGGGTCAGCCCGCGCGAGACATATTTGGACGCCTGGCGGCCGTCGGGCGGAAGCTTGCCTTCCTCCACGCCCTTGCCGAGCGCATCGAAGCTGCTGGCCACCACGGTCGGATCGACATGGGCGAGGTCGAAGCGGTCGAGATAACTCACCGCCAGCTCGCGGAAGACATAGTCGAGGATCGAGGTTGCGTATTTGATGGTGTCGTTGCCCTGCACCGGTCCGCTCGGATCGAAACGGGTGAAGGTGAAGGCGTCGACATATTCCTCGAGCGGCACGCCATATTGCAGGCCGAGCGAGACCGCGATCGCGAAATTGTTCAACAGGGAGCGCAGCGCCGCGCCCTCCTTGTGCATGTCGATGAAGATTTCGCCCAGGCGGCCGTCGTCATATTCGCCGGTGCGCAGATAGACCTTGTGCCCGCCGACCACGGCCTTCTGGGTGTAGCCCTTGCGCCGGTCGGGCATGCGCTCGCGCTCGCGCATGACGACGATGCGCTCGACCACCTTCTCGACCACCTTCTCCGCAAGCGCCGCGGCGCGCGCCGCCGCCGGCTTCTCGACGAAGGCCTCGATGACGTCCTCCTCGTCGTCCTCGTCGGCGATGAGCTGGCTCTGCAGCGGCTGCGAGAGCTTCGAGCCGTCGCGATAGAGCGCGTTCGCCTTCAGCCCGAGCTTCCAGGAGAGCAGATAGGCCTGCTTGCAGTCCTCGACCGTCGCCTCGTTCGGCATGTTGATCGTTTTGGAGATCGCGCCGGAGATGAAGGGCTGCGCCGCCGCCATCATGCGGATGTGGCTGTCCACCGAGAGGAAGCGCTTGCCGTTGCGCCCGCACGGATTGGCGCAGTCGAACATGGCATAGTGCTCGGCGCGCAGGTGCGGCGCGCCCTCGACCGTCATCGCCCCGCATACGTACACATTCGCCGCTTCGATCTCGCGCCTGGAAAAGCCAAGCGCGGCGAGCATGTCGAAGGCGGGCTTGGCGAGGTCCTCGGCGGGAAGCCCGAGCACGTCGGTGCAGAACGCCTCGCCGAGCGTCCACTTGTTGAAGGCGAAGCGGATGTCGAAGGCGGTCGGCAGCGCCTTCTCCAGTCGCTCGATCGCCTCGGGCGTGAAGTTCTTGGCCCTGAGCGCGGCGTGATTGATGCCGGGCGCGTTGGCGAGCGTGCCGTGGCCGACCGCGTAGGTCTCGATGTCGGCGATCGCTGCGTTCGGATAGCCGAGCACGCGCAGCGCCTCCGGCACCGCGCGGTTGATGATCTTGAAATAGCCGCCGCCGGCGAGCTTCTTGAATTTCACCAGCGCGAAGTCGGGCTCGATACCGGTGGTGTCGCAGTCCATGACGAGGCCGATCGTGCCGGTGGGCGCGATCACGGTTGCCTGCGCATTGCGATAGCCGTGCTGCTCGCCGAGCGTAAGCGCACGATCCCAGGCGAGCTTGGCGTGCTCGATCAGGCGCGGGTCGGGGCAGGCGGCGTGGTCGAGGCGGACCGGCGGGCTGGCAAGCGCCTCGTAGCCGGTCTTTTCGCCATAGGCCGCGCGGCGATGATTGCGGATCACCCGCAGCATCGCCTCACGGTTCTTCTTGTAGCCGGGGAAGGCGCCGCGCTCGGCCGCCATTTCCGCCGAGGTCGCATAGGCCACGCCGGTCATGATCGCCGACAGCGCGCCGCAGATCGCGCGGCCCGCTTCCGAATCATAAGGAATGCCCGACGACATCAAGAGGCCGCCGAGATTGGCGTAGCCCAAGCCCAGCGTGCGGTACTCGTAAGAGAGCTGCGCGATTTCCCTGGACGGGAACTGGGCCATCAGCACCGAGATTTCGAGCACGACCGTCCACAGCCGCACCGCATGCTCATAGCCCGCGATGTCGAACTCGCCGGGGCTGAGTTTACCTCCCCCTGGAGGGGGGAGGTCGGTCCGCGCGGCGGACCGGGAGGGGGTGACGTCCACCCCACCCCGGCTCCCCCCGATCGGGTCGAGGGTCGCCGACCCTCCCCCTGCAGGGGAGGGTGAAGGAGAAGCCTCGCTCGCCTGATGGAACGCGAGCAGGTTCAGGGAGGCGAGATTGCAGGCGGTGTCGTCGAGGAACATGTACTCCGAGCACGGATTCGAGGCGCGGATCGGCCCCGAGGCCGGGCAGGTGTGCCAGTCATTGATGGTGGTGTGGTACTGCAAGCCGGGGTCGGCGGAGGCCCAGGCCGCATAGGCGATCTTTTCCCACAAATGACGGGCCTTGACCTGCCGCGCGACCTTTCCCGAGGTGCGCCAGGTCAGGTCCCAGTCGCCGTCCGCCTCCACCGCCTTGAGGAATTCGTCGGTCACCCGCACTGAATTGTTGGAGTTCTGGCCGGACACGGTGAGATAGGCCTCGGAATCCCAGTCGGTGTCGTAAACCGGGAACTCGATGTCCTTGTAGCCTTGCTTCGCGAACTGGATGACCCGCCGGATGTAGCTGTCGGGAACGTAATTGCGCCGCGCAAGCTTGATCTCGCGCTTAAGCGCGGGGTTCTTGTCCGGCGAGAAGCAATCGTCGCCCGAGCCCTCGCAGTTGATGCAGGCCTTCATCACCGCGCGCAGATGCTTCTGGTTGATCCACGAGCCGGTGACGAGGTTTGCGACCTTCTGCTCCTCGGTCACCTTCCAATCGATGTACTGCTCGATGTCGGGATGATCGACGTCGACGATCACCATCTTGGCGGCCCGCCGCGTGGTGCCGCCGGACTTGATCGCGCCCGCCGCGCGGTCGCCGATCTTGAGGAAGCTCATCAGGCCGGAGGAGCGACCGCCGCCTGACAGCTTCTCGTTCTCGCCGCGCAGGCGGGAAAAATTCGAACCGGTGCCGGAGCCGTATTTGAACAGCCGCGCCTCGCGCACCCACAGGTCCATGATCCCGCCTTCGTTGACGAGATCGTCCTTGATGCCCTGGATGAAGCAGGCGTGCGGCTGCGGGTGCTCGTAGGCCGTCTTCGACTTGATGAGCTTGCCGGTCTTGAAATCCACGTAGAAGTGGCCCTGGCTCGGCCCATCGATGCCGTAGGCCCAAAACAGCCCGGTATTGAACCATTGCGGCGAATTGGGCGCGACCATCTGCATCGCGAGCATGTAGCGCAGCTCGTCGAGGAAGGCCTGCGCGTCCGCTTCCGAATCGAAATAGCCGCCCTTCCAGCCCCAGTAGGTCCAAGTGCCGGCGAGGCGGTCGAAAACCTGGCGGGCCGAATGCTCGCCCGTCGTGCGTTCCTTCTCCGGCAGTTCCTTCAGCGCCGCTTCGTCGGCGACCGAGCGCCACAGGAAGGAGGGGACGCTTTCCTCCTCGACCTTCTTCAGGCGGGTGGGAACGCCGGCCTTGCGGAAATATTTCTGCGCGAGCACGTCGGAGGCGACCTGCGACCACGGTTCTGGCACCTCGACATCGTCGGCGCGGAACACCACCGAGCCATCCGGGTTGCGGATCTCGCTCGTGGTGAGCCGAAACTCGATGTCCGCATAAGGAGACTGGCCGTCTTTAGTGTAGCGCCGCTCGATCCGCATGGTTTTCGACCTTTTCCTCGCCACGCGCCGGCGCCGCTGGCGCGTGCCCTGGGCGCAGCTGCAAGCGACGCTCGCCCGCTGCCGTCCCCATCCCAAATTGTCGCTCTGACGAACTACGCAACCGGCTTTACTTCAACGCGCGGCTCCCGTTTGCGTGCCCGGCCAGTCGAATCCGGAAGACCCAAGCGCCACTTTTATGGTCCACGAGGGCCAATTCCCCGCGAACGGGCAACGCACACGTTTTTCCGATCGACCGGCGGAGCGTCGAACGAACCCCTGCCGCCGGAGAAGAACGCTAGGGCAACTCGACGGCTTTGGTCAAGCCCTTGTACCCGGTCTTAACAGCCTGCGCTAAATATGGTGATTTTTCGTTGGCCATTCCAGGTCTAGGCCTTGACTTGAAACGGTAGGCGGCCTCGCAAAATCGCATGCAGCAAGCCCAGCCGATTCGAGCAGGCAGGGGAATCCGGGCCGGCATGAGTCGCTACTGGGTCGTTCGCGGAACAAGTTCGATCTCATAGACATGCGGCCAGCACTTGCCGGTCACCAGAAGGCGTCCCGTCTCCTTGTTGTAGGCGATACCGTTGAGGACATACGGGTAGACGAGAACCTTCGGATCGGGATTGAGACCCGTGAGATCAATCCATCCAATGATTTTTCCGCTCTGCGGCGCGATGATCGCGATGAAATTCGTCTGCCAGACATTCGCGTAAAGCTTGCCGTCGACATATTCGAGCTCGTCGAGAAAGCCGACCGGCCCGACCTCGTCGGATACGAAAACGTGGCTCACGACCTGGAATGATTTCGGATCGATGAAGACGATGGCCGAGGAGCCGTCGCTCATCAGCAATTGCTTACCGTCATGCGTCAGGCCCCATCCTTGCGTGACGTCGCGGAAACTGTCCTTGCGTCGGAGCGTCGCCTGGTCATAGGCGAAGCCCAGATTCGACAGATAGGTCAGCTGATAGACCACGCCATCGAAGACGGTGACGCCCTCGCCGAAGTAGCGCCGATCAAGGGGCAATTCATTCAAGACCTGTCCCGTGCGCAAATCCCATCGCCGCAATTTCGACTTTCCGTAAAGACCCGTTCCTTCGTAAATCGCGCCGTTCACCATGACGAATCCTTCAGTGTAGGACGACCGGTCGTGCGGATAGGTCTGCGCGATCCTGTAGGTATAGACCGGGATGTTCGTTTGATCGAGAACACGCCCGCGGCTGACTTGGATATGCCCACCATCGTCTGCCGCCCAGGCACCGAACGGCAGGAGCAGGGCGAACAGCAGAGAGACTGCGGTTCGATGCGTCACGGTCGCTCCCATTGCTTCCGATCGGGCCAATTGCTTATAGCGGGATGTTCTCACGAAGCCGAGTGGCCATCGCCGGTCCGGTTTGACCGTCGGAGGGAAAACGGAGCGCTGCCGAACAGGCGAAGCCCCGCCTCGGTTTTCCCGGCTCATTTGGTCAGGAGTTCCTGCAATTATCCTGCTGGGTCGACGACAAATATCGGCCCACCCGTCAATAATTTGTGCCCGCTCTTAACAGGTCATCAGAATATACGGTTATCGCTCGTTTTTTCGGCCAGCTCGCCGGACAATTCCGCCCGAAAACCATGCATTCCCCGCGCCGAATCGGCGCGCCCGATCGCCACCTGGACAAAGAACGGACGAAGTGGCATCACCGGCCCGCCCATTGGATTTTGCCGCACCGGCTCGGGAGCCCGATGAATCTCAAGACCTTCCTCACGCGCATGTTCAGCTGGTGGAATGACCAGACCTTCGGGACCCAGTTCTGGACGTCGCGCCATGGCGAGTTCGTCGGCGAGGACGAGTTCGGCAATCGCTATTATCGTGAGAAGGGCGGGCGAATAAGTCCCGCACTCGGCTACAATCGCCGTTGGGTGATCTATAACGGCGTGGTGGAAGCCTCGCGCGTGCCGCCGGCTTGGCACGCGTGGCTGCACTACATCGTCGATGTGCCACCGACCGAGGACAAGGTTACGCCGCGACCCTGGTGGAAGCCGCACCGGCCGAATCTCACGGGACTTCCCGGCGCCTATCGCCCGCCTGGCTCGACGCTTGCGCAGAACAGGCGTCCGCCCGCGACCGGCGATTATCGGGCCTGGACACCGAACCGCTGAATACCGCGCGGCACTTTCGCCGCCCGCGCAGGGGCTGCGTCACCCTTTCGCTGCCGCATTCGGCATGTTAACTCGGCTTGCCGGCGGGCGGGCTTGCGCTAAAGGCAATAACGGAATCTCCGCCAACGGAAGCCGATGGCCAGACATCTTCGCGCAAACTTTGCGATTCTCGGCGTGACCGCCCAGCTTGCGATGCTCGGTTTGATGGCGACCGCCACTCCAACGAGTGCGCAAGGGTTTTTCGGGGACTGGCCGCCGCGGCCTCCATCTTCGGTGCCTAACCGGTCGAGTCCGGGGCGCGCGCTTCCCCCGCCGCCCGGTCAGTATCAGAGCGCGCCCGATCAATATCCGCCGCGACCCAACGAATACCCGGCTCAGCTCGAGCAATTGCCGCCCCCGCCGCCGCCGACAGCGGCCGCGCCGTTGCGCGGCTCGGGCGTCGAATCGCAACCGCTGCCTCCGCCGCCCGGCGGCCTATCGGATCCGGGCCGCGTGCCGGCCGGCTCGCCGCCGCAACCCGCGTCGCTTCCGCCGAACTCTGGCGCGCCGCAGACGCCGCCTGCACCTGCAGGTCCTCCGATCGAAGAGGTCGTGACCGAGCCGCCGTCGCAGAAGATTCCCAATCCGACCGCGGTGTTTTCCGGGCTCGACAAGATCACCGGTCGGATCACAAAATTCGAGGTTGCGATCAACGAGACCGTGCAGTTTGGCGCGCTTCGGGTAAGGCCACGGGCCTGTTACACGCGCCCACCGACCGAAGCGCCCAACACCACCGGATTTATCGAGGTCGACGAGGTCACCCTGCAGGGCGAGGTGAAACGCCTGTTCCGTGGGTGGATGTTTGCGGCAAGCCCCGGACTGCACGGGGTTGAGCATCCGATCTATGACGTGTGGCTGTCCGACTGCAAAGGCGCTCAAACCGCCGCGGTCGAAGAGCCGACACCCACGCCACCGCCCTTGCCGACGCAGCGGTCACAACCGACGCCTCCGAGCACAGGCGCTGCGCGCCGGTCGACGCCGCAGCGACGTTAATCAACCGCCGACGGGTTCTTGCCCCTTTGCGAGCGCGAGCGCAGTCGCGCCGGAGATCGGGCGGCCGGGCGGCAGCGCAGCAAAGTTCGCGGCGCCGCCCACGGCCTGCGCGAGCAGTTTATGGTAAGCGCGGCGCGAAACTTCGATCGCCCCGAATTGGCGCAGATGGTCGGTCACGAACTGCGTGTCGAGCAATCGGAAGCCGCCCGCCCGCAGACGAGCGACGAGATGCACCAGGGCGACTTTGGAGGCGTCGCGCGCGCAGTGAAACATGCTTTCGCCGAAGAACGCCGCGCCGAGGCTCACGCCGTAAAGTCCGCCCACCAGTTGGCCGTGGCCGTGGTCATAGACCTCGATGGTGTGGCAATGCCCGACATCGTAGAGCCGGCGATAAAGCTTGCGGATGCGCACATTGATCCACGTGCGGGTTCGGCCCAGCGCCGGTGCGGCGCAGCCGTCGATCACGCCATCGAAATCGCGATCGGCGAGGACGACGAAACGGTCGGATTTCACGAGGCGCGCGAGCCGCGAGGGGATATGGAAGCTGTCGAGTGGAACGACGCCGCGCTCCTCGGGCTCGATCCAATAGAGCGCCGGATCGTCGGCGCTCTCGGCCATGGGAAAGATGCCGCACGCATAGGCCTTGAGCAGCACCTCGGGCGTAATCTCGACCGAAGCGGAATCGCGACGCGCCATCAGACGACCGATCGGTTCGAGGGAGCTACGAACTGACGGCGTTCGGAATTCGCTCCGCGCGTTCTGCATGATCGCATGGTCTCCGCCAGACCTCTTCTCGCGCTTGTCGGCCGTCGTCGCCGCCGAACGGGCGTCAACTCCTTCGGCGTTCAACGGATCGTGAAGGATCACGCCGACGCGTTTAACGGGTTGCTAACCGGCGATACGTACTTCTCCAAGGAAACGAAATCAAATTTTCTGAACAGTATTCCACGAGTAAACGCCCTGCGGGGCGGGAGAGTAGCTATGGACCAGAGTCGTTCGCGGGCGCCCCGCGTGTTGTTGGTCGAGGACGAAGTGCTCATCAGCATGATGATCGAGGACGCGATGGTGGCGCTCGGCTTCGAGGTCTATACGGCGACCAGTGCTGGCGAGGCGCTTCAAGTCTTGACCGAGGGGCCGCAGGTCGACGTCTTGTTCACAGATATTAATATTGAAGGCGATATGGACGGGTCGGCGTTGGCGCGCCGGGCGCGCGAGTTACACCCCGAACTGGCCGTGCTCTACGCATCGGGCTCGATGAAGTCGGTGGCCGACGCCGTGCCGGGCTCAACCTTCGTTCCGAAACCTTACGCTCTCGCCGATGTCTGCAAGAAGGTCGCGCAGATGGCGAGCGCCTGATCAGATCGCGCCACGGTCCCGCTTGGCCGGGGTGGGCGTGAAGGTCAACCCCATATCAAATGTCGGCGCGCTTCTATTGTTGCACGGTGCGTTTCGGGCGGCCGTCGGACAATTCTGCGATCATGATTAATCGTTCGTTTATACGCGCGGCGCGCGACCGAATATCGTCAGCGCAATGCGCATGCGCGATGAGTTTCGGGTTTCCCGACTGCACCTATAAGAATTAGAGAAGGTCAATCCTCGACGCTGGGGCGGGCGAGGAATTGCTCCAGCCAGTGAATGTGGTAGGCGCCGTCCAGGATGTCCTTGTCGCGCACCAGCGCGCGGAACAGCGGCAGCGTTGTGTCGACGCCGTCGACTACGAATTCGTCGAGCGCGCGGCGCAACCGCATCAGGCATTCGGAGCGCGACTTGCCGTGCACGATCAACTTGCCGATCAGCGAGTCGTAGTGCGGGGGGATCGTGTAGCCCTGATAGACCGCGGAATCGACGCGCACGCCCATTCCGCCCGGCACGTGATAGTGCACGATCTTTCCCGGCGATGGGCGAAACGACACTGGATTTTCCGCATTGATGCGACACTCGATGGCGTGGCCGTGGAAGGTCACGTCCTTCTGTTCGATCGCGAGCCGGGCGCCGGCGGCGACCCGAATTTGCTCGAGCACCAGATCGAAATCGGTGAGCATTTCGGTCACCGGATGCTCGACCTGGATGCGGGTATTCATCTCGATGAAATAGAACTCGCCGCCTTCATAGAGAAACTCGACGGTCCCGACGCTGAGATATTCCAACTCGCGCATGGCGCGGGCGACGGTCTCGCCGAGCGTCTCGCGCTGGTCGGCGTTCAATGACGGCGAGGGGCTTTCCTCCAGGAGCTTCTGATGGCGCCGCTGCAGCGAACAGTCGCGCTCGCCGAGATGAATAGCGCCGCCGTGGCCGTCGCCGAGAATCTGAAACTCGATGTGCCGCGGCTCGGTGAGATACTTCTCGACATACAAAGTGTCGTCGCCGAAGGCGGCCATCGATTCCGCGCGCGCTGTTGCAAGCGCACTTGCCAGATCGGCCTGCGTGCGCGCGATCTTCATGCCGCGGCCGCCGCCGCCGGCCGCCGCCTTCACCAGAACCGGAAAGCCGATATCGCGCGCGATCGCCAGCGCATCCGCGCCCGAGCCGACCGCGCCTTCCGATCCCGGCACTACTGGAATGCCGAGCTTCTTCGCCGTGCGCTTCGCCTCGATCTTGTCTCCCATCAGCCGGATGTGGGCGGGTTTGGGACCGATGAAATGCAGCCCGTGTTCGGTGAGAATTTCGGCAAAGCGGGCGTTTTCGGACAAAAAGCCGTAGCCCGGATGCACGGCGTCCGCGCCGGTGATTTCGCAGGCGGCGAGCAGCGCCGGAATGTTGAGATAGCTGTCCTTCGCCGGCGGTGGGCCGATGCACACGCTTTCGTCGGCAAGCCGCACATGCATCGCGTCCTCGTCCGCGGTCGAGTGCACCGCGACCGTTGCGACGCCGAGCTCCTTGCAAGCGCGCAGTACCCGCAGCGCGATCTCTCCGCGATTGGCGATCAGAATTTTCTCGAACATGGCGCCCCGTTCAACTTATCGCTTCAGCCCTGCGACGCACCAATGTTTGGGAGGCCGCACCTGCGCTACTTTCCGCTGGGGCAGGCGAATGCGAATCCGTCACTCGATGATCATCAGCGGTTCGCCGAACTCGACGGGTTGGCCGTCCTCGATCAGAATCTGCGTAACCGTCCCGGCGTGCGGAGACGGGATCAGATTCATCGTCTTCATCGCTTCGATAATAAGGATCGAGTCCCCCGCCTTCACCACGGTGCCCACCTCGACGAAAGGTTTTGCGCCCGGCTCCGGCGCCCGATAGGCCGTTCCAACCATCGGCGAGGCGATAAGGCCCGGGCGCTTCACCGGATCCGCGGTGGCGGCAGGCACGAATTCCGTAAGCCCGTAGGGCGCGGGTGCCCCTGGCGGCGCCACGGGGACGGATGCCATCAATATCCCCTGACGGGCGACGCGCACGCGAAGACCCGCCTGCTCAATCTCGATCTCGGTGAGGCCGGTTTCCTGCAGCAGCCGCGCCAAAGCGCGAACGATCTGCTCGCTGGGCGCGGAGGCGTTTTCATCCCCTGCGCCGCCGGAGCTCACGCTGGACGCTGCGACGCGTTGTTCGTCCGCGCTCACGACTTAGCTCCCCGTTCGGTGATCGCGGCCAGTCCCGAAATCGCCAGCGCATAGCCCAGCGGGCCGAAGCCGCAGATTACGGCCTTTGCTGCTCTTGCCACATAAGAAGTCCGACGAAAATCCTCACGCGCGTGGATATTGGAGATATGCACTTCGATCACCGGCGACGGGCAGGCAGCGATCGCGTCGAACAGTGCGATCGACGTATGGGTGTAGGCGGCGGCGTTGAGCACGATTCCAGCGGCGTGCCTTGCTCCGGCTTCTTGGACCCAGCCCACCAACTCGCCCTCGTGGTTGGATTGGCGAAATTCAATCGCGAGCCCGTGCGGCTCAGCAGCGGCGCGACACAGCTTCTCAATGTCCGCAAGCGTGGCATGGCCGTAAATTTCCGGCTCGCGCATTCCGAGCAGGTTTAGATTCGGGCCGTTGAGGACATAGACCGTTTGCGCCATGGCATGCCTTCCGCGGAGAGAGCATGGTCCGAACCGACTCATTCGGCAGCCCGGCCGCCCTTATAGGGGCGAGGCGAGACGAGGGGAAGCCTTGCGGAAATTGCCCGTCAACGGACCGGCGCCGCCGATGGCCAGGCGGGACGGCGCGCTGATGGCACGTCAGGCGCTCGGAGCGCGCATTTTCCGGCTGTCGCAGGGCTGCGAAAAGGGTAAGGTAAACGTCGACCCGGAAAGCTCCTTCTCCCCTGCGACCTGTCCAATGTCGCGCCGAGACCCGAACAGGCGGGTCCGGGAGGGGGCAGACTTATTGAGCTACGCGAATAGAATGGAGACCGTCATGCCGGACGAAAACCCCAACCCCGCCGAACAGATGCTCGACGAGGTGAAGAAAAGCGTCGATGAAGCGATCTCGCGCACCGAGAGTGCGATGGCAAATATGGGCTACGACGTGTCGGCGGCGAGCCGGGTCGCGGATGACTACCGCAATAGGGTGTTCGAATACATGCGCATCAACATGAATGCCGCGCTCGACTATGCGAACAATCTCGCAAGCATCAAATGGCCCGCCGACTTCATGGGCTTGTCCGCAGGAAAGGCGCGCGAGCATGGGCTGTCGGCGCCCGCTCTAACCGAAATCTCTTCCGCGACCCAGGCGGCCGAGGAATATCGGTCACGCATGTTCCAGTACATGAAAGCCAATCTCAATTCGATGCTCGAATACGCGGAGCGACTGGCCACGGTGAAATCGCCCACCGAATTCATCGAGCTGTCGAATAGCTTCGCCCACAAGCAATTAGAAACCGTCACCGCCCAGACGACGGAACTCGGCACGCTCGCGCAGAAGCTCGCGACCCGCAACACGGAGTCCTTGACTGGCCTGTCGAAGGTATTTTCGTCGCCGCAATCCTAGAGGCAGCCCACGCCCACGCGCACCGGGCGCCTGCCAAAAGGTCACGCGCTGGCGTGTCGTGCCACAAACGACCGGCGCGCCGCTCCGCGCGACGCGCACAGAACTCCTAGAGCGAATTCCGTTCCGGTGGAATCGGAATTCGCTCTTGTTTTCCTTTAGTGGCCGCATTTTCTGCGGCGAACCGGTTCCCACTTCGCCGGAAAATGCTCTAACAGCTGTTTCCGGAAGACCCTCAGCGGGGTTGACCGACAATCCGGATATAGGGCTTGGGTGCCGCCCAGCCCTGCGGGTAGAGCTGCTTTGCTTCCGCCTCGGATACCGAGCCCGCGATGATCACGTCCTCGCCTTGCTTCCAGTTCACCGGCGTCGCCACGCGGTGCTTGGCCGTGAGCTGCAGTGAATTGATGACCCGCAGCACTTCGTCGAAGTTGCGACCGGTCGTCATCGGATAGACGAGAATGAGGCTGATCTTCTTATCCGGCCCGATCACGAAGACATTGCGCACGGTCTGGTTGTCGGCCGGCGTGCGGGCCGAAGCGTCTCCCGATGCCGCGGCCGGGAGCATGCCGTAAAGCTTCGAGATTTTGAGATCGGGATCGCCGATCATCGGGTAGTTGGGCGCAAATCCTTGGGTCTCTTTGATGTCGAGCGCCCACTTGGCGTGGCTATCGACCGGATCGACCGAAAGCCCGATGATCTTGACGTCGCGCTTGGTGAATTCCGGCGCGATCTTCGCCATATAGCCGAGCTCGGTGGTGCAGACCGGGGTGAAGTCCTTGGGATGGGAGAACAGTACGGCCCATGAATTGCCGATCCAATCATGAAAGCGGATGCGCCCCTGCGTGCTTTCGGCCTCGAAGTCCGGCGCAAGGTCGCCGATTTGAAGAGTCATGTGCTTCCTCCTGTGCCGCTCGGGGAGCCGGTCCCGCGAATGCGCCGGCGGCAGGCGCGAGCCCTATATAGGGTCTTGCCCGGCCGCGTAAACGGCCATAAGCATAAGAACCTACATAAGTTTTTCCTTTCGTTTGGTTCCAAATCTGAAGCAATCGGCACTCTGTCGAACGCTCGCGAAAGCAATTCCTCCTACATTATTATCCGTTCCATTTGCCTATCCGTTCCATTCGCGGGCGACCGGGTGCAGCATCCCTGACCTTGAGCCCGGAGACGGATGCGCAAATGGACGGAGATGCCGAAGCGGAAGGAAATGCTAGACGTAGGCTCACGCGCCGCGAGCGTGCCTTGCATATTTGAGCTAGCTCATTGCGGCGCGGCGGATTGACGTTGACTTTTTTGCAGTGCGACGGCAAAGCCTCTCGGGGGCTCGCGTCAGGCCTCTGATAAGTTCGTAAAACGGACAGCGTGGGATGTTCAGACGGATTCTAATTGCCAATCGTGGTGAAATCGCTTGTAGAATCATAAAGACGGCGCGCCGGATGGGAATTGAGACCGTCGCCGTCTACTCCGATGCGGATAAGGATGCGCTGCATGTGGAAATGGCCGACACGGCCGTCCATATCGGCCCGCCGCCCGCCGCGGAAAGTTACCTTGTCATCGAGAAAATCCTGCAGGCGTGCATACGGAGCGGGGCGGAAGCCGTTCACCCAGGCTACGGCTTCCTGTCGGAGCGCGAGGCTTTTCCGCTTGCTCTCGAACACACCGGCATCGTCTTCATCGGACCAAATCCGAAGGCGATGGCCGCGATGGGCGACAAGATCGAAAGCAAGAAGGCGGCCGCCAGAGCGAATGTCTCGACCGTGCCGGGCCATATCGGCGTGATCGAGGACGACAAACACGCCCTCAGAATTGCCGAGGAAATCGGTTTCCCGGTCATGATCAAGGCCTCCGCCGGCGGCGGCGGCAAGGGAATGCGCATCGCCCATGAGAAGGCGGAGGTGCTCGAGGGCTTCCACCGCGCCCGTTCGGAGGCGAAATCCTCGTTCGGCGATGACCGCGTCTTTATTGAGAAATTCATCGTCGATCCCCGGCACGTGGAAATCCAGGTGCTGGGCGACAAGCATGGCAACGTCATCTATCTGCACGAGCGTGAATGCTCGATCCAGCGGCGCAACCAGAAGGTCGTGGAGGAGGCGCCGTCGCCTCTGCTCGACGAGGCCACCCGTGAGAAAATGGGCACGCAAGCGATCGCGCTCGCCAAGGCCGTCGGCTACGACTCCGCCGGCACCGTCGAGTTCGTCGCCGGCCAGGATCGCAGCTTCTATTTCCTGGAAATGAACACGCGCCTGCAGGTTGAGCATCCGGTGACCGAACTGATTACCGGCATCGATCTGGTCGAACAGATGATCCGGATCGCGGCGGGCGAAAAGCTCACCGTCAAACAGAGCGACGTGAAGCTGAATGGCTGGGCGGTGGAGTTGCGCGTCTATGCCGAGGACCCGTACCGGAACTTCCTACCCTCGATTGGGCGGCTTGTGCGCTACCGTACCCCGGTCGAACGGGAGGGCGATAAAATCGATCCGATCACCGTCCGGGTTGATACCGGCGTCTACGAGGGCGGCGAGATCTCGCTCTACTACGACCCCTTGATCGCCAAGCTCGTCACCCATGCGCCGACCCGCACGGCGGCCATCGATGCGCAGGCGCGCGCCCTCGATTGCTTCTGCGTCGAAGGCATCCGCCATAACGTACCGTTCCTCGCCGCGCTGATGCAGCACCCGCGCTGGATCGACGGCAAGCTGTCAACGCGCTTCATGGCCGAGGAATGGCCGGACGGTTTCCACCCTTTGCCTGCGGAGGGCGAATCCGCGAAAGTCATCGCGGCAGTCGCGGCCATTATCGATTTCCAGCTTGCCGAACGCCGCCGGCTGATCAGCGGGCAGATGCCGAGCCCGCACGTCACCCATGAGCGGCGGCGCATCGTGGCGCTCGGCCGGATGGACGTCGAGCTGGAGGTCGAGCGCGAGAGCAATGGCATCGCGGTGCATTTCATCGAAGGCGGAAAGCGCGGGCCGAAACGCTATACCGAATCGGCGTGGAAGCCGGGCGAGCCGGTTTGGCAGGGCGTGATCGACGATGACCCGGTCGCGGTGCAACTGCGTCCGATCCCCAACGGCTATGAGTTCGCCTTTCATGGCGTGGACGTGAAGGCTTTCGTCTACATGCCGTGGGAGGCGACTGCGGCGCGGATCATGCCCGCGAAGCCGGAGGCGCGGTCCGCCAAACAGGTGCTTTGCCCGATGCCCGGCCTCGTCCTGTCGGTCGACGTCGAACAGGGACAGGAAGTCAAGATGGGCGAGACGCTCGCCATCGTCGAGGCGATGAAAATGGAGAATGTGATCCGGGCGGAGCGCGACGGCGTGATTGCCCGCATCCTCGCCAAGAAGGGCGACAGCCTCGCGGTCGACGCGCTGATCATGGAATTCGCCTGAGCCAACCAGGCGCGGAGATCGTGTAGACTCGCCGTCACTTTGGAAATTTGAGGCGGTAGTAGCACTTGCTGAAAGCTTGTATCAGCGCCTGAATCTTGAGAAGTATCGGGTCCAAGCGGCCTGCTGCTCGCGGGCGACTGCTCGCGCTTTCACGCAGGTTGAGCACACGTAGGTGGTCTGATGATTGCCGCCGCCTCATATTGGTCGGCGCGACGTGGATCGTGTTGCCAGTCGGAGAGAGCGATGACGAAAATCCTTCAGGGCATGCGCGTGGCGGAAGGATCCGCTTTCGTCGCCGTTCCGCTGGCCGGCATGACCCTCGCTCAGATGGGCGCTGACGTCATCCGGTTCGATCGCATCCGTGGCGGCCTCGACCATTATCGCTGGCCGGTGACCAAGGACGATAGGAGCTTGTTCTGGGCGGGATTGAACAAGGGCAAACGCTCGCTGGCGGTGGACATGTCGACCCCGCGCGGACAAGAGATCGTCACCCGCGTAATTTGTGCGCCGGGGCCGGAGGCTGGCCTTTTCCTGACCAATCTGCGTGTGCGCGGCTGGATGGATTACGACAACCTGAAAAAGCATCGCGAAGACCTGATCATGGTCTCCCTGCGCGGGACCCGCGACGGCCGCCCCGCGGTCGACTACACCATAAATCCTGCGGTCGGATTTCCTTTTGCGACTGGGCCGGAGGGCTCGGAGGAGCCGGTCTGCCACGTGCTGCCGGCTTGGGACTGCATCACCGGGCAGACCGTGGCGCTGGCCCTGCTGGCGGCGGAACGGCACCGCCGCAATACCGGACACGGCCAGCTTATTGAGCTGGCCCTAAAAGACGTCGCGCTCGCCATGCTCGGCCATCTTGGCATTCTCGGCGAAGTCATGGTCAACGGGGTCGACCGCGCAAAATACGGCAATTCATTGTATGGCGCCTACGGGCAGGACTTCGAAACCGCCGATGGGCGGCGCGTGATGGTGATCGGCCTGACCAATCGGCAGTGGGACGGGCTGCGGGCGGCAACGGGATTGCAGGTGGAGTTCGAGGAACTCAGTCTGCGCCTCGGCGTCAGTCTCGCCCGCGAAGGCGAGCGCTTCAAGGCGCGCAACGAGATCACTACGCTGCTGAAGCCTTGGTTTCGCGCGCATCGCGTCGAGGACTTCGCCCGCTCTTTCGACGAACATGGGGTCACCTGGTCGGTGTTCCGCTCGTTCAAGCAGGCGGTGGAGGAGGATTCCGACTGCTCGACGCAGAATCCGATGTTCAGCATGCTGGAGCAGCCAGGCATCGGCAGCTACCTCGCGCCGGGCCTCCCCATCGAGTTCGGCGCGCTTGAACGCGAGCCGCCGCGCCGCGCCTCGATTCTCGGCGAGCATACCGACCAAATCCTTGCCGAAACCGGGTTTAGCGAAGGGGAGATCGCGAAGCTGCACGACGACCACGTCGTTACTGGTCCGCGCCCGTGAAACGTTTCTTCGAAGCGGAAATCCCACCCTGAGACAGGGCTGAGCTATAGTCCGAACGGCGGCGCTGCGGTCGGCGCGCAGGATCAGAGCAGAGCCACGCGGCCCCCGGCTTGGCGCGTGAGGCGGCCGGCAAGTTCGAGCTCCAAGAGCGCGGTCAGCACCACGGGCGTGGGAGCGCCCGACCAGCGGATGAGATCGTCGATCGCGACCGGCGTCGGCCCGAGTAATTGCGTAATGCTTCGCTGCGCGTCGCCGTCCGGCGCAATCGCAACCTGCGGCGCGATCGAGGGCGGCTCCTCCATCGGACGCTCGGGCGGCCGGTCGATCATCGACGAAAGCGCTGCGATCACGTCTTGCGCGCTGCTCACCAAAGTTGCTCCTTGCTTGAGAAGCTCGTTCGTTCCCTCAGCCCGCGGGTCGAGCGGGGAGCCCGGCACGGCGAACACCTCGCGGCCGTAATCGAGAGCGTGGCGCGCGGTGATGAGCGAACCCGAACGCCGCGCGGCTTCCACCACCACGACCCCGAACACCAAGCCGGCGATGAGCCGGTTCCGCCGCGGGAAGTCCCGCCCGCGCGGCGTCCAGCCGAGCGGCATTTCCGAGACCACGGCGCCGTGCGCGACGATCGCTTCGAGCAGATCAACATGCTCGGGCGGATAGGGACGATCATGTCCGCCGGCCAGCACTGCGATGGTGCCGCGCGCGAGGCTGCCGCGATGCGCGGCGGCATCGATCCCGCGCGCGAGGCCCGAGACGACGATGAATCCCGCGTCACCAAGATCGCGCGCGAGACGCTCGGCGATCGTCATGCCGGCGGCGGACGCGTTGCGCGAACCGACCATGGCGACTGCCGGCGCGGCGAGCGGCGCAAGCCGGCCGCGCACGGCGAGAAGCGGCGGGGCGTCATCGATCGCCTGTAGGTTGCGCGGATACTCGGGTTCGCCGAGCGCGATCAGGTCGATGCCGAGCCGGCGGACAGCCTGCAGTTCTCGTTCGGCTTCTTCCGCCGAGGCGACCCGGATCGGCCGCGAGGCTCCGCCGCGGCGAGCGAGATCGGGCAGCGCCTCAAGCGCCGCCCGCGCTCCGCCGTAATGATTGAGTAGCGCCCGGAATGTGCGCGGCCCGACATTCTCGCTGCGGATCAGGCGCAGCCAGTCGAGCCGCTGCTCGTCGCTCAGGCGTAATTCATGCGTCACGGTCGCATCCACTCGGCAGATCGCAGGCCTGAGGTTTGCTTCCCCGGCAAACATAATACGAGCCGAACAGACGCTCCTGCATCGCGAAATCGATGGTCGCGGACGCGAGGTGCTCCCATGGCTTTACATACGGGTTGCCGAGCACCGTACGTTTCATCAACCAAACGCTGAAGGGCAGAATGATCTTGCCGGCGACGCCAGGCGGCAGCTTCGCGTCCATGACGACGATCCGGCCGCCCGGCCGGACCTGCTCGAGCGTACGCGCCAGCACCGAACGGTGGTGCGGCATAGTGTTGTAGGAGAGGCTGAACAGCGCGCCGTCGAGGGGCCGAGGCGCGATATAGTCGATGGCGTCGCACTGCGTCAGGCTCACATTGGTCCATCCATTGCGCGCGCACAGCGCATGCGCATGGGTCAGCATGCCGGCCGATATGTCGACGCCGTAAACCCGGCCGCCCGGTCCGACGGCCTCGCGCAGAAGTCGGAGGTTGGGCCCCGTCCCGCATCCGATCTCCAGCACCCGGTCGGCCGGCCGCAGGCCGATCCATTCGACCGCCCTTTTGCGCAGCCCGAAGGGCAGGAACAGCAGCCAGTCGATCAAGTCGTGCCGATTGCCAATGCGGTCGTAGCGCCGACGAATAAAGTCGACGTCGTCGTCCACCCATTCGATGGCCACCAAAAGCCCCCGTCGCCCTAAGCAATCGCCAGCCCGCGATCGCGCCATATGGTGCGAAGCAGGCTTGGGGCTTTCGAGATGTCATATGGCCGCACGGCCGCGCTTGCGCGCCGTCCGGCGCGAGGTCATCCGGGCGCATCGTCGGTCGGCTGTCGGCTGCGGCCGATCTTGCCTTCCTGGCCGCTGATGAGTCTTCTTAGGTTGCCGATATGCTTGAGCCAGATCAGAGCGGTGAATAGCGCAAAGAGCTTGGCCTCCTGCAAAAAAACGCCGTGCCACAGAATCACCGGCGCCGCTGTGCTCGCGGCAAGCGCGGCGACGGAGGAGTAGCGGGTGATGGCCGCGGTCGCGAACCAGATCGCGGCGAATGCGAGCGCTACTGGCCAGTCGAAAAAAATCAGGAGCCCGAGATAGATCGCGACCCCCTTGCCGCCCTTGAACTTGAGCCAGACCGGAAAGAGATGGCCGAGGAAGGCGCCGAGCGCGGCGAGCACCGCAAGATCCTGCCCGCCGTAGCGATAGGCGATCAGCGCGGCAACCGTTCCCTTGAATGCGTCGAAGAGAAGGGTCAGCGCGGCAAGCCCCTTGCGGCCGGTGCGCAGCACATTCGTCGCGCCGATATTGCCGGAGCCGATCGCGCGCAGGTCCGTTGTGCCGGCAAGCCGCGTCACGATCAGCCCGAACGGGATCGAGCCGAGGAGATAGCCGAACGCGAACGCGGCCGAGTAGTAGGGCAGCGCGAGCGACCAATTGATTGGGTGCAGCATGGCGCCGGCGTCCCCGCGTTTGCGCGGACGCTAGCGAAGGCTGTTTTCTTCGGCAAGGGACCTGCGTCGCGCACACCGTGTCACAGTCTCAGTCCCAAGGGAGCGTTCCTTCGCGGGAAACCGCACTTAGTGACGGCTTCCCTCTCCCCTCGCGGGAGAGGGTGGCGAGGCATGAGCACAGCGAAGGCCGAGCCGGGTGAGGGGGCGTCGGACCCGGTGTGCTGCCCGCGGCTCTCCCCCTCATCCGGCTCGCCGCCAATGCGGCTCGCCACCTTCTCCCGCCAGGGGAGAAGGAAAAGTCAGTCCGTAGCCTGCATGAAGCGAAGCGAAATGCGGGATTTACCCGCACCGGAGACGAAGACCCGGATTGCGCTGCGCTCCATTCGGGCGGTTGGGAAGGGGAGGGCAACGCGAAGCTTGTCCCAAACGTTTCCGCATTATCAGAAAACGCACTACCTCATGGTGAGGAGCGTCGCGCAGCGACGCGTCTCGAACCATGCATCCTTCGAGACGCCGACCTGCGGTCGGCTCCTCAGGATGAGGATATTCACTCGTCATGCGCGGGCTTGACCCGCGCATCCATACGGCAAACCCGCGAATGCGGCGGTTCACCATGGATTGCCGGGTCAAGCCCGGCAATGACGAAGTATATGCGCGAGCCGGCTGACCTCATCCGGTCATTCCCGCGAAAGCGGGAATCCACCTTGTCGCGTTGCTGGGTCCTGCTTGCGCGGGGACGAACGGGCAAGTCTAAACGGCCATATAGTTTCGTCATTCCGGGGCGCGGGCGAAAGCCCGCGAGCCCGGAATCCATAATCGCAAGCTTGTCTGTGGATTCCGGACAGCCTCGCTGCGCTCGGCTTCCGGAATGACCGTCATGCGCGGGCTTGACCCGCGCATCCATGCAGCACGGCCCGCTTCGCCCCTCCCACGCCCTCCGCCGCCGCCCGAAGACCCGGATTGCGCTGCGCTCCATCCGGGCTACGCTTGCTCACCATGAGAGAAACCGCGCACGCGGCAACCCCGGTTGCGGCGGTGAAATCGCCTCTGCTATAGCGACCCTTGGTATTGGCGCGCGCCCCGGCCCTGCGCGGCCGCGCTCCCGGTCACCCGGTCAAACGTTTGACCAACGCACATCCGAGGAATTCGCATGTCGGTCGATCACGCGACGGTCCGGCGCATCGCTCACCTCGCCCGCATTGCGGTCGCCGACGACGAGGTCGAGCATTTGCGCGGCGAGCTCAACGCGATCCTCGCCTTTGTCGAGCAATTGTCGGAAGTCGATGTCGAGGGCGTGGGGCCGATGACCTCGGTCACTCCGATGACCATGAAGAAGCGCGCGGATGTCGTCAATGACGGAGAGATCGCCGACCTTGTGGTGAAGAACGCGCCGGCGAGCGAGGATCATTTCTTCCTCGTGCCCAAGGTGGTCGAGTGATGCGCCTGGCCTCTGACAACCGGCAAAAGGCGCGCCCGACATGACCAAACTCACCTCGCTGACGCTTGCCGAGGCGCGCGATCTTCTTCGCAAGCGCGATTTCAGCGCGCTCGAGCTGACCGAGGCGCATCTTGCCGCCATCAAGCAGGCGGCCATGCTCAACGCCTTCGTGCTGGAGACGCCCGAGATCGCACGCGACATGGCGGCGCGCGCCGACGAGCGGATCGCAAAAGGCGAAGGCGGGCCGCTCGAAGGCATTCCGCTCGGCGTCAAGGACATGTTCGCCACGCGCGATGTCCGCACCACCGCTTGCTCGAAAATCCTGTCGAACTTCGTTCCGGTCTACGAGTCGACCGTCACCGCCAATCTATGGCGCGACGGCGCGGTGATGCTCGGCAAGCTCAACAACGACGAGTTCGCCATGGGCTCGTCGAACGAGACCTCGGCGTTCGGACCGGTGGTCTCGCCGTGGCGGCGCAAAGGCTTGGACGCGCGGCTCGTGCCCGGCGGCTCCTCGGGCGGTTCGGCGGCTGCGGTCGCGGCCGAACTCTGCCTCGGCGCGACCGGCACCGACACCGGCGGATCGATCCGCCAGCCCGCGGCCTTCACGGGAATCGTCGGCATCAAGCCGACCTATGGCCGCTGCTCGCGGTGGGGGATCGTCGCCTTCGCCTCCTCGCTCGATCAGGCTGGGCCGTTCGCGCGTACGGTGAAGGACTGCGCCATTCTGCTCCGCTCGATGGCGGGGCACGATCCAAAAGATACGACCTCGGTCGATTTGCCGGTGCCCGACTACGAGGCCGCCGTCGGCCGCTCGATCAAAGGCATGAAGATTGGCATCCCGAAGGAATATCGCGTCAAGGGGATGCCGGACGAGGTTGAGGCTTTCTGGCGGCGCGGCGCCGAATGGCTCAAGGCGGCCGGCGCCGAGGTTGTCGAGGTTTCACTGCCGCACACGAAATACGCGCTACCCGCCTATTACATCGTCGCGCCGGCAGAAGCCTCGTCCAATCTTGCCCGCTATGACGGGGTGCGCTACGGCTTGCGCGTGGCTGGACGCGACATCACCGACATGTACGAAAAAACGCGCGCCGCCGGGTTCGGCCGCGAGGTGCGCCGGCGCATCATGATCGGCACCTATGTGCTCTCGGCCGGCTATTACGACGCTTATTATCTGCGCGCCCAGAAGGTGCGCACGCTGATCAAGAGGGATTTCGAGGACTGTTTCACCCGGGGCATTCACGCCATTCTCACGCCGGCGACGCCCTCGGCCGCCTTCGCCATCGGCGAGAAATCATCCGGCGATCCGGTCGAAATGTATCTCAACGACGTCTTCACCGTCACGGTGAACATGGCCGGGCTTCCCGGCATTTCGGTTCCCGGCGGCCTCGACGCGCAAGGTCTGCCGCTCGGCCTGCAGCTCATCGGCCGCCCCTTCGACGAGGAGACGCTGTTCTCGCTGGCCGCCGCGATCGAGACGCAGGCCGGCCGCCTCATCCCGGAGCAATGGTGGGCGTGAATGAATGCAGAAGCTGACTGGTCGCGCCGGCGGGCGGTCGAAATCCACGATGAGACGGCGGGCACGTTCGCCGCCGAATACAGCAGCGACGACGCGTTCGATTCGCCCTTCCGCTACGGCCGCCATCTGATCGATCGGGCCTGGGCGCAATGCGTGGCCGAACTCCCCAAGCAGGCGAAGTGTCTCGATATCGGATGTGGGGTGGGCGTCTACATGGCGCGGTTGTTGGCCTTGGGCTTCGATGTGACCGGCATCGAGCCGAGCGCGGAGATGCGCCGCCTCGCCGCCGAACACGTGCCCAGCGGCGCTGGTGTCCGACGGCTCGGTGCTGGAGCTTGCGGCTGGCGAAGCCGCCTACGACTTCGTCTACGCCATCGAGGTGTTCCGCTATTTGGGCGCCGCTGACAACGCCGCCGGTCACCGGGAAATTGTGCGCGTGCTCAAACCCGGCGGCATCTATTTCGGAACCTACGTGAACAAATGGGCGCTGGATGGCTTCCGCCAGTTCGCCTGGTTGAACGCAACGGCCGCGCGCCTGCGCGGCGTCCCGCAGCGCTACCATGTCGAATTCGAAACGCCCGCATCGATCGAAGCGAAACTGCGTGAGGCCGGGTTCTCGCAAGTGACCGTGCATGGGGCGATGTTCGCGCCGCTGCGCACGCTGGATAAGGTCTCGCGCAAGTTTGCGCGGGCGGTTGCGAGGCGGACCATGCCGCGCGAAGACAGGCTGTCCGACAGCGCGTGGGGCAGGGCGTTCGCAGGGCACCTGATCGCGATCGCGCGGCGCTAGATTTTGTTTCACGCCGCCGGCGCGGTCGCTGACGGCGCTGCCTCGGACTGGGGTTGGCGCGCCGAGCCGCCCTGCGATTCCGCGGGTGAGCTTGTCGCGTACGACCCCATCGTGGCGATCTCGATCCGGCCGCGGCTCGCCTGCTCGGCAGCGAGTTCAAGAAACCAGGCCAGGGTGTCGATCTGCTCCTGACGCCGGTAATAGAAATTCGAAGGGTGGAACCAGAGGTGAAACACCTCGCCCGTTTCCATCGCCCGGCTCAGCCCCATCGACAGCTTTGCGCGCGTGACCGCGGGGAGCACGAAGCGGCGTGCGCCATTGCGGCCGATCAGCAGCATGGAGCCAGGCACGTCGATCAGGCCCGCCCGCGCTTGCGGGGTGACCGAGGGCGGCGGGATTGGCAGCGCCTTGTCGGCGAGGTTGGCGGCCTTGGCGGCCCATCGGCCGGCGCGATGCACAGCGCTGGTCCAGCCGACGTCGCGGCCGCGGTAGACGCGCAGCCCTGTGCGCGCCACCGCATCGAAACTGCCGACCCGGTTGCGGGGGAAGACCAGCGACTGAAACGGCAGGGCCTGGCTTTGGTGAATATGCTTGGCGAACAGCAGGTCGTCTTCGGCCGCTTTCGTGTCAGCGGCGGAAAGATCGATATGGCGGCCGCCATGGCTGCCGATCTCGTGGCTGGCCCTCGCCCGCACGATCTGCTCGACAATGTCGGGCGCATACCAGCAGCTGACGGACCCGGGGTGCTCTTTGGCGCTCGGCTCGTCGAGCAGCGCGGCAACCATCGCCCATGTCGCTGGTACGCTGTTGCGGTCGAACAACTCGAGCAGCGCCGCGCAGATTGGCCGCTCGGCGGTCTCCGCCATGCGCACGTCTTCGGAAGTAATCTGATCCCAGACGCCCCAGGCCAGTTCGAGGTCGATGGAGATGGTGAGTTTGCCCTTCATCACGCCTCATGACCGCTACGAACATAACCGCCGGGTCGAGATCGCCCAAGACGAGCTTGCGGCATACGGCAGAATGCGCTTTTTCGGTTTCTGCTGCAATTCGGCGCCCCCGCAAAGGTGAAAGCATGACCCCCGACGCTTTCCGTGACAGTTTGCATGAACGGCTTCCGCCAAAAAACATTCCGCCGCCGCTGCGCGCGCTGTGGTGGGCGGCGAAGGGCGATTGGAATAAGGCGCATGAGATCGCGCAGAGCGACGAAGGCGCCGACGCGGCTTGGGTGCATGCCTATCTACATCGCGCCGAAGGCGATCTCGCCAATGCGCGCTACTGGTATGCCCACGCGGGTTCTCAGCCTCCGACGACCAGTACCGAAGCGGAATGGGATGCGATCGTGGAGACGCTGCTCGCCGACGCCGAGTGAACTCGCCATCGGCCAACGCAGGGCGCATCGGTACGCCTGCACGAGCTCGTGCGCCATAGCATCGGCAGGCTTGACCGTTTCGCACGCGCCCCATAGCTCTCGACTAGACCAAGAACGGGCAAAGCCATGAACGAAGCCGTGCGCAGTGCGACCAAGAGCAAGCTGATCAGGGGCGCGACCGGCGACTGGGAAGTCATCGTCGGCATGGAGGTGCATGCGCAGGTGACGTCGCAGGCAAAACTCTTCTCGGGAGCCTCCACCGAGTTCGGCGGCGAGCCGAACTCGCATGTCTCGTTGGTCGATGCGGCGATGCCCGGCATGCTGCCGGTGATCAACGAGGAATGCGTGAAGCAGGCGATCCGCACCGGCCTCGGGCTGAAGGCGAAGATCAATCTGAAGTCCGTCTTCGACCGCAAGAACTACTTCTATCCCGACCTGCCGCAGGGCTACCAGATCAGCCAGTACAAGTCGCCGATCGTGGGCGAGGGCGAGGTGATCGTCGACATGCCGGACGGCGAGACCGTCCATGTCGGGATCGAGCGGCTGCACCTCGAACAGGACGCCGGCAAATCGCTGCACGACCAGCATCCGGCGATGTCCTTCGTCGACCTCAACCGGTCCGGCGTCGCGCTGATGGAGATCGTCTCGAAGCCGGATCTGCGTTCGGCCGACGAGGCCAAGGCCTATGTCGGCAAGCTGCGCACGATCATGCGCTACCTCGGCACCTGCGACGGCGACATGGAGAAGGGCAACCTGCGCGCCGACGTAAACGTATCGGTGCGTCGGCCGGGCGAGCCGCTCGGCACCCGCTGCGAGATCAAGAACGTCAACTCGCTGCGCTTCATGGGCCAGGCGATCGATTACGAGGCCCGGCGCCAGATCGGCATTCTCGAGGATGGAGGCGTGATCGAACAGGAGACGCGGCTGTTCGACGCGGCGAAGGGCGAGACGCGCTCGATGCGCAACAAGGAAGAGGCGCACGACTATCGCTATTTCCCCGACCCGGACCTGCTGCCGCTCGAATTCGATCAGCCCTATGTCGATGCCCTCCAGCGCGGCCTGCCGGAATTGCCGGATGAAAAGAAGACCCGGTTCATGAGCGCGTATGGGCTTTCCGCCTACGACGCCGGCGTCCTGGTCGACGAGCGCGACAGTGCCGATTTTTTCGAAGAAGTGGTGAGGCGACCGGACGGCTCTATGCGCGACGCCAAAGCAGCGGCGAACTGGGTGATCAACGAATTGTTCGGCCGCCTCAATAAAGAGGGACGGTGCATCGCAGGCTCGCCCGTTTCCGCCCATCAGCTCGGGGCGATCCTCGACTTGATCGCGGACGGCACCATCTCCGGCAAGATCGCCAAGGACCTGTTTGAGATTGTGTGGAGCGAAGGCGGCGATCCGCGCACGATCGTCGAGGCGCGCGGGCTCAAGCAGGTCACCGACCTCGGCGCGATCGAGACGATCGTCGACGAGATCATCGCCAAAAACCCCGACAAGGTCGCGCAGGCGAAGGCGAAGCCGACGGTGATCGGATGGTTTGTCGGCCAAGTGATGAAAGCCTCGGGCGGCAAGGCCAATCCGCAGTCCGTCAACGAGCTCTTAAAGGCGAAGCTCGGACTGTAAGAGCGTCCGCGCGGAGGCGCGGAGATCGTTCGCGTCCATGCAAAGCGCTCCCCGGCGGATGCCTCAGCCGAATCGCTGACGAGCGATTCGCGCACTTTTTTCTTCGTCAGCGCGCGCGAAAGCCCGCCTAGGGGAAGAATCCGCAGAAATTTTTTCGAATAAGATAAACGCGGCCGAACCCGCTCGCCGCGCGCGTCGGGCAACGAAAAAAGATTGAACGCGCTTGCGCCGCCGCGTCGTAGCGCGCCGCGAAGAGTGTATGAAAGTGCCCATTTCATCGACATTTCTTGACGCGCTGGCGTTGGGCGCAGCTGACGCTGATAACCGATGCGGACAGTCGCGATGGCGATGGAGCGGCTTCCGGCGCGCCCTGCGCGAGCGTGCGCGCCCAACCGCGCGCCGCCGGCAGAGTCACGTTGGACTCGCTGATTTTTTTATTGTGCTGTAGTAATCGAGTTGCGGTGCCCTGCGATTCGCGCGGGCACAAATTCAAGTCGCCATCTATCACGGTCAGGAGGACAGCATGGCGAAAAGAGCAACGAAGGCGAAGTCAAAGCCTGCGGCCAAGAAGACGACTGCGAAGAAGTCGACTGCCAAGCGCAAAACGACCACTCGCAAGAAATAACGCAACGGCGCTTCGGAGCATCTGCCTCCGAAGCCTCCGTGAACTTCGTCGATCGACGGGCGGCATCAGAGGATCGCAGACAGCGCCGCCGATGACGCCGAAAGAATTCGACGGAAGAAGGCGTCGGCGAGACCGAGGCAAGCATTCCTGGCGCCGGGCAGACCGCCGGGCGCAATTGCGGCAATGCAGTGTTTGGCGCAGTCCCGCATCGTTACCGGCCTTTGCCGAGATGCGGGTCTGCCGCTCGGGCTTCTCGCCGACGCCCTCCCTTCATGAGCGGCGTGAGGGTCAGCCTTTCAGGCAGGCGGTGATGAATTTGCGGTAGGCCTCACGTCCTTTCACGTTCTGGCCGCCTTCTCCTCCATTTAGCCCCGCAGTCCTTCATCTTCTGCTGCCGGGTGGAAAGCTTTTTCTCCTGGTTCTCGGCTTTGTCGCCGGTCTGCGCTATGCCGGGCGCGGCCGAACTTGCCGCAACAAAGGCGATTGCGAGAGCGGCTACGAAATATTTGGTCATGATCTCCCCTCCGCTGTGATATGGGCGAGGCAGGAGAGTCCCTAGCTTTGCATCTGGTCCACGTCCGCCGCCGCTATTGCTCGCGGCGGTGTGGCAAGGAAAACCATTGGCGGAGAGCAAGACCATGGCAATCAAGCGTTCGTCGGCGCGGAGCGTTCGCTCTTCAAAGCGCGCCGCCAGTCCTGCGAAAAAGCAGGGCGCGTCCGTCAAGCGCAAATCCGCGAAGGCGACGGCTCGCGCCAAGCCATCGATGCAGCGGCCCATCGAGCTGTTCTACTGGCCGACGCCGAACGGATGGAAAATATCGATCATGCTCGAGGAGTGCCGGCTGCCCTATGTGGTGCGTCCGGTCAACATCGCCGCCGGCGAACAATTCGCGGCGGAATTCCTCGCGATCTCGCCCAACAACCGCATGCCGGCGATCGTCGACCCGCAAGGTCCGGGCGGACGCCCGATCTCGGTCTTCGAGTCGGGTGCGATTCTCCAGTATCTCGGGCGCAAGACCGGGAAGTTCTATCCGGCCAACGAGCGCGGCCGGGTCGAGGTCGAGCAGTGGCTGATGTGGCAAATGGGCGGGCTCGGCCCGATGGCGGGGCAGGCCCATCACTTCCGCAATTATGCCGCTGAACAGATCCCCTACGCGATCGAGCGCTACACGAACGAATGCAATCGGCTCTATGGCGTCATGAATCTGCGGCTTAAGGATCGCCCCTTTCTAGCCGGCAAGTACTCGATCGCCGACATGGCCTGCATCGGCTGGATCAGCCGGTATAAACAGCAGGGCCAGGACCTCGACGAATTCCCGCATCTCAAGCGCTGGTTCGAGACGCTGATGGGCCGTCCTGCGGTCAAGCGCGGCATGGGCGTCCGGGTCGAGGCCGCCGCGCAAGTGGACATGAAGGACCCGAAGGTCCGCGCCGTCTTATTCACGCAGCGCGCGCGAACCGCTTGATGCTGCGGTAGGCAAGCCGCGGCTCGCATGGGATTGATCCGCGCACAAAGTGCGGCCGTGGTTAGCAGGCGTTCAAGCGGCGTGGTTAGCGCGCCGTCGCCAAATTATGAACACGGCCACGAAAGCGGCGATTCAAACGTTTCGCCGCTGTCGTCCTTGCGAAGGGGCGCGCCGGCGTTCACGGCTGATTCATCCCACGGCTTAAATCCCGATTCAGAACTCCTCGCCGATGATCGCGCTGGCGGGCTGCGGGCGAGGACCCAGCGGCGGGTTCGACCAGACTCAGGCGACGACGTGAGGCGGGGAGGCTGATATGGGACGGTTCGAGCAAGCGGTCACCGAAGCGGGAGCGCTGGACGCGGCCGGCGGCGGCGCGGACGAATTCTTCAAACTGGGAATGATGTGCTCGACCGGCAGCAGCATGCCGGCCGATTACGTGTCCGCGCACAAATGGTTCAATCTCGCGGCGATGCGTGGATGCAAGGAAGCTATCCGCCTGCGCCGAGAAATGGCGGAGTTGATGTCCGCGGCCGAGATCTCCGCCGCTCAACGCGCTGCCCGTGATTGGCTCGGCTGCTGATCGCTTAGAGCATTTTCCGGCGAAGTGGGAACCGGTTCGCCGTAGAAAATGCGACCGCTCAAGGCGTAGCGCGGGCAGGCCTCGCCTCCGACCTTGCCAAAGCGGCTTTGCCTCGGCATATCGAAAGACGGAGCTGTGGCCGAGAGGCTGAAGGCGGCGGTTTGCTAAACCGTTATACGCTCTAAAGGCGTATCGAGGGTTCGAATCCCTCCGGCTCCGCCAACTCGATCATGCATCTAATTGATATTAATAACATTCCTAATGCCATTATCCGATTGGCCCCCAGTTAGTCCCCCAAGGCGACAGAAAGAGCCCGGATGTGCCGGCGGCGAGCGCGAGCGGACTGCTACTTTTCCCCTCAGTGGGTTCTTGGCGGGGGGAAAGATCGCGCAGCGATGACCGCGTCTAGAGCGAATTCCGTTCCGGTTGAATCGGAATTCGCTTTGGTTTCCCTTGGGCGGTCGCATTTTCTACGGCGAACCGGTTCCCACCCCCGGATCAAGTCCGAGGGCATGCTTCGCCGGAAAATGCTCTAATGCGGGGCGCCCGGCCGATACAAGACTTATCCTGAAAGTGACGCAAGGTTGCCGCTAGCGCGAGCCCGCGGATTGACGCCGAGCCGGGGCCTTGCCTCCGAAGGCACCCACTTCGGGTGGCCTTTCCTTGATGCAAGTAAACCGATATTTTCAATCTCGTCTTTTCGGAATACTTTTCTGGCGGCGGGCAAGAAGCCATTCTAGCGTGGCTA
>CAWIXM010000031.1:0-188315 GCA_963840055.1 uncultured Alphaproteobacteria bacterium
AGTACCGCTGCACAGAGGATTTGAACTCGTTGAGTCCGATCTGAATTGGCCTGAGGCGGGGGATAGGCGCGGCCCATTTTGGCGCGGGCCTTTTCGGTTGTGAACATCCATTTGATGCGGGCGCCGGTGGCGTTGCGCTGTTGCTCCCAGGCGGCGGTCTCGGCGGTCAGCTGCGCGATACTCTCGATGCGGCGGTCGAGGCATTGGGCCGCCAACACGCCGATCTCGATCTCGACCATGTTGAGCCAGCTGGCGTGCTTGGGAACGTAGTGGAACTCCAATCGGCGCAGCAAGCGGCGCGCCTCTGGCGCCGGGAAGGCTTGGTAGAGCGCCCCGGCGGAGTGGGTGGACAGATTATCGAGGACAACGCGGATACGCTCGGCCTTTGGGAAGTGCAGGTCGGCAAGTTCGCGCATACAGGTGGCGAAGTCGACTGCGGCCCGGCTCTCGGTGACCTTGACCTTGCGCCAGGGTCGATGAACATCGAGAAAGATGAACAGATTGGCGGTTCCGTTGCGCTTATACTCGCAATCGTAGCGCTCGAGCTGGCCTGGCTTGGCCGGGATCGGCTGGCGGACCTCGCCGATCAGCTGGATCGGGCTCTCATCGAAGCAGACCACTGGGCGGTTTGGATCGGGGGCTTCGGCATAGAGATCGAGCACGTCCTCCATCCGGGCGACGTATTCGGCATCGACCCGTGGAATGCACCACATGTCCTTGCGCCAGGGCTTCAAGTCGTTTTCGGCCAAGCGCCGGCGCACGGTTTCCCGCGAGAGGCTGGCGTGCTCGGTGAGCCGGACCAGTTCACCCGCCAGAAGCTCCAGCGTCCAACGCGCCCGCCCTGCGGGTGGGTTGGAACAGGCGGTGGCGACCAGCAGGGCCTCCTCCTTGCCGGAGAGCTTTCGTTTCGCCCCCGGCCGCGGCTGCTCGCCGAGCGCCGCCGGCAGGTTGCCGAGCACGAAGCGGCGCTTTGTCCGGGACACGGTGGACCCGCCCACCCCGACGCTCCTGGCAATTTCCTCGTCGCCGGCGCCGGCATCGGCTGCCAGCAGAACCTGCGCGCGCTTGAGCTTGCGTGCCGCATGCTTGCCGCCGCTCAGAAGTGCGGTGAGTTCCGCGCGCTCGGTTTGGCTGAGTTCGACCCGATAGCGTAGGTTCATCCCTGCCTCCTCATCGATCGAGGCACGGACGCACAGCTGAATCGGATGGCCGGCGTGAGTCGCTCTGGGAAATCCTTTACGCCCAAGCAGGGTCAGTATCTGGCGTTTATCCACCTGTATACCCGCCTGCACCGTCGGCCGCCGGCAGAAACCGACATGCAGGAATACTTCCGCGTCAGCCCGCCCTCGGTTCACCAGATGGTGTTGACGCTCGAACGGTCGGGCTTCATCCGCAAACAACCAAGGACCCCGCGCAGCATCGAGCTGCTCGTTGATCCCAAACAACTGCCGGAGCTACTCTGATCACGGTTTCAATCGATCAAAATCACCGTGCAGAGGTACTAGGCCGTGTTGACAGTTTTCAGCCAGAGCATTGTTGAGGCGATACATAGCATCGACAGATAGGCCCTGGCGGTTTTCTCGTAGCGAGTGGCGATGCGACGGAATTGTTTGAGGCGGTTGACGCACCGCTCGATGAGATTCCGGCGCTTGTAGGCTTCGCGGTCGTAATTGATCGGCGTCTTGCGGTTCGATCGCGGTGGGATGACGGGGTCAATGCCGCGGTCGGTCAGATCGTCGCGAATTTCATCGCTATCGTAACCCTTGTCGCCGAGAAGCCTGTCGGGATCGACATCGTGAAGCTCCATCAGCGCATCGTAGCCTTTGACTTCGTGCGCCTCGCCGGGTGTCACATCGAAAGTCAGCGGGTCCCCTTTCGAGTTTATAGGTGCAGGTGTGAACGACGGGATCGTGGTTGAAATAATCCACGGCGGCGATGAGGCGATCCTTGAGCTCCTGCTTGGAGGAGACGCGAATGTGCCGCAGGACGGAACGGGCGAGTTTCGAGAAGAAGCGCTCGACGAGATTGAGCCAAGAGCCGTGATTGGGGGTGAAAGTGAATTCGAAGCGGTGCACCGGCTGATCGGCAAGCCAGGCTTTGGTTTCCCTCGAGATATGTGCAGAATGATTGTCGAGGATCAGCTTGATCGCCGTGCGCGCCGGATAGGCGGAATCGAGAAGCTTGAGGAATTCGATGAATTCCCGGCTGCGATGGCGATCCTCGACCAGCGCATGGACCTTGCCGGTGACGAGGTCGATGCCGGCCAATCGCCCGCCGCCACGCTGCCATGACACCTACTACCCCGCTCCTTCTTGGGCACACGTGACGTATATAGGAGTCGGAAAACTCAGATGAATCCCGCGCTTATGACAACTTTCACGGAATTGATCGTCTAGTAAGGGGCATGGCCGAATTTTATCCCGCCTCTCCAGCGCGGCGTGCCATTTCAGCCTCAACCTTGCGGATCGCTTCCTCGAAAATAAGCATCTCCTGCGTGATGATCGATTGGCGGAGAGAGGGCCTGACGGCCTTCAATTCCGCCGTGAGAGCGTTTCGGCCGCGTTCGTAGACCGCGCGGCGAGCTTGGCGGCTTTGCAGGTTGGTGACGGCCTTCGCAACCAATGAGTAGTAATCAATCATTAGCCGCTCTCGGAGACGGGATTCACCAGCGTTCTACAGCCGCTACCCGTCCATCTGAACCCCGCGACCTATCTGGGCGACTAAGCGTTGACAATGCTCCGGTGACGGCGAGCCCCGGGTACGCGGTCTTGGGAGCCAACCCGAGGCTCGCCGGAGAGAGTGAGGTCGCCGCTCTCTCGGCACAATAATGGTAAAATTTGAATATCATTCAACCGGCTCCCCGCCCGCCGTACCTCCAGGCTCCGCGAAAGGCGCGGCAGTTTCTAAAGGGCCTACGTCAGCACCCGCGACACGCGGCTCCGGCTCCTCCCTTAAATCATATCTGGCGTGGAGTTCGGAAACGATCTGAATAATTTCTGGGTACTTCGTGACTGGCGGTCCAAATACGGTCGCGGTCCAGCCTGACATGGGGTCATTGTACACAGTCACTTCGAAACCGCCCAAATGGTTGGAAATTTCGCTCTCCAGCTCCTTCGCTGTCTTGGACTTTTTCGTTGGCATTCTTCACTCTTAACGTCGAGTGCGCGCCGGTTTTTCACTTCCCACCAGTGTGACGGTACCGAATCCCGCAAGTGGGCTTTAATACAAACGCCAACCGATCACGGAGCCGATGAACAGCATCGCGGCTACCAATGTTGCGGAGGCAATGATCGTGCCGATAATCAGGCACCATCGCAGAACTGTGGTCTCCTGCGTTGGGCGGCAGACGCACAACCCAGAGCGCGCATATGGTGCAGACTTCGTGTTCTCTAGTTAATGCCGCTGCCGCAAGATTATGTTGAGGCAGATCAAAACCTTGTGCTGAAACGTCGGCGAGCGCAGTGTGCGGGGCGGCAAGCCCGCGGAGAAGGCGGTAGTTCTCTTTCTCTGTTAGTTTTCTCCCCGAAATCACGCATGAGCGACCAAACCGCGCGATATCGACAAACGTCTCCGCCCCCGCCAGCACCGCGAGCAGGCACAACAGCAGCACTTCCGGGAGCGGATAGATCACCTTGCCGGCCTGGCGCGGGTCCGGCAAATCCTTGAAATAGTCCAGGAAAACAACCGTCTCGTCAAACGCCGTCAGCTCCGAATCCGCCCGCCCCATCGCGCGTCCTCCCAAATCCGAATCAGAGGACAACGACAGATTCAGCACTCCATCAGTTTGTCACGAACTTCTTCACCCGATCGCCCTGCGTTTGGCGGCGACTGCGACGAAGCGTCCGCTTCTGCACGCCTGAATTCACGCCTTGTTCGGGTATTAAGCGATCGCGTATGAAAGGCTTGCAGGTTGTTACCATCCAGGAATTCGTCCTTGGACGGCGGCGTCGCAAACGCGCAGCCAGCCCCAAAAAACCCCTTCAAACAAGGTCAGTTCCTCAGCGTCATGCAGGCAAAGTGCTTGCGCCTGAGGTACTTGCAGGCGGCGGTCGCTTCGCGCTTCTCAAGGTCGGCGAACCGCGCGCGATAGAAGGTCTTGTCGTCCTTGACGACGGTCTCGGTGAAGGGATCGGCGTCGCCCAGCAAGTGCTTGGCTTTGCTCTGAACGGACCTCAGGCGATCCTTGGCATCGCGCTCGGCTGCGAAGGCGCCGACCTGGATCATCCAGCCGGTACGCTTGCGCGGTGCGGCCTCGCTGTCCTGCGCTGCCGGCGCCAGAGCCGGAGCGACGGCCTTGACCGCAGTGGCGGGGACCGAAGCCGGACCGGCGGAAGCAACCCGGATTCGGCTGGGGGCCGAGCTTGGCGCAGCCGTAGGCGTCGGGACCAGGGCGCGCTTGGCCGCCGGCTGCATCGTCTGCTCGCTCTTGGCTGGGCTTACTTCCGGCATGTTCGACAGCGGAAGTATCACCGAAGCGGTCTTCACGCCACTGAGCTTGACCTTGATGGTCTTGACAGCAATCGGTCTGATCGGGGCGCCGCGGGACCGCCGCCTGGCGGCGGCCGCCGAAGCCGTTGCCGCACCGCGGCGACGGGCGCTCGTCCTGATGGTCGTCGAGCTGATCGGCTTGGCTGGCACCGGCGTTGCGACGCGGCTATTGGCGCTCGCTACGGTGATCGGCTCGCTGCCGGTTACCGGCACCTCGGCGATCAGCGGGGTTGTGCGCTTGGTCGAAGCCATCTTGACGTACTTTGTGAGCAGTTTACGCATGTGCCGGTTGCGGCGGCTGCTCGACTTGCCGCCGAATACCACGGCGACGAGATAGTGATCGTTACGCCTCATCGAAGCGACAAGGTTGAAGCCGGACGCGCGGATATAGCCGGTCTTGATGCCGTCGACGCCGCGCACCGAGCCGAGCAGCCTATTGTGGTTTCGGATCCTCTTGCCGCGGAAGGTGAAGGAGCGCCGCGAGAAGTAGCGGTAGTATTTCGGGAAGCGATCCCGGATCGCGCGACCGAGCCGGGCCTGGTCACGCGCGGTGGTGATCTGTTTCTTGTTGGGGAGGCCTGAGGCGTTCTTATACACGGTGTGCTTCATGCCGAGGGCGCGGGCCTTGCGCGTCATCAGCTTGGCAAAGTCTTCCTCGTCGCCGGCGATCGCTTCGGCGACCACCACGGCGACGTCGTTCGCCGAGCGGGTGACAAGGCCGAGGATTGCATCGTCCACCTTGATGGTCTGCCCCGGTTTGAGGCCGAGCTTGGTCGGCGGCTGCCTGGAGGCACGCTTGGACACTTCGAGCTTACTGCTGAGCTTGAGCTTACCCGCCTTGAGACGCTCGAACAGCAGATAGAGCGTCATGATCTTGGTCAGCGAGGCTGGGTGCCGCTTGGCATCGGCTCGATCCGAATAGAGCACCTTTCCGGAATTGGCATCGACGACGATGCCCGCATAGGGCGGGTTGTAGCTGCTGTGTCGCCTGTGGCGGCGGCGCTTCGCATCAGCACCGTCGATCGCGATCGCAAGCACCGCGATGCCGGTTAGCAAGCCCACCAAGACCTTTCGAAATCCGCGTGAATCCCCGAATGTCCGGAGCATTGTGTCTCCTCATCAATCGGTCGCTTTGGCTTAAGGTCGGTTCCCCGTGAGTCCCTCTCAGTCGTCCATCTGCCGTGGCATTATCGCAGCGGCTCACATTTTTGTTATCTATGAAATCAGGCACAACCGAGACCATTCAATAGTTTGAATAGGGAAATATGGCTTCGATGTCGTTAATGGATTATTGAATTTTATAAAGAATTTGAAAATTAGGACCTGCCCGTAGAGGTTGCGCAGATTTTCGCGCATCACCCAATAATCTCACGGCCGATAACGTCATCAGCCATGATCACGACTGTGTTCACAGGCTCGTGAGGATGTAGGCGTCCCTTGAGGAAGATTGACGAATTGATCGTCAACGACACACAGCCAGGGGCAGAATCGGAAGCATTAGACAACCGCCTTCACCCGGCAAGCGGGACATATGGGCGTGTGATTGCGTCGTGTATTGGTTGCGGGGTGATTTGAACCGACCTGCTAAGTTTGTAAGCGCCGGAGCAAAAATCCCTCAGTGAAGCAGCCGAGTTGGTCGGTTGCGCCGGAGTAAAAATCCGGCAGTTGGAAGCCCTGTGCCTGCGACGGCGAAGGGCGAGGGATGAAGCAAGTGGAGCTCTATGCGAAGGTTCGATATGCGGTTCAGGTTGAGGGACTGAGCGAGCGGGCGGCGGCGCGGCGGTTTGGGATTGATCCGCGGACGGTCGCCAAGATGATGGCGTTTTCTGTTCCGCCTGGTTATCGGCGGTCGCGGCCGCCGGCGAAGCCGAAGCTGGGCGCGTACATTGCGACCATCGACAATATCCTGGCGGACGACAAATGCCGGCCGAAGAACGACGAGCACGGCTTCACGGGCGGCATCACGATCGTGAAGGACTACGTGGCCGGTTGGCGGCAACGATCGCAGGAGATGTTCGTGCCGCTGGTGCATCCGCCTGGCCATGCCCAGGTGGACTTTGGCGAGGCCATCGGCATCATCGGGGGCATCGAATGCAAGATTCACTTCTTTGCATTCGATCTGCCGCACTCGGACGGTTGTTTTGTGGTGGCCTATCCGGCGGAGACGACCGAGGCCTTCTGCGACGGCCACGTTCAGGCGTTCGCGTTTTTTGGCGGCGTGCCACGGTCGATTTTATACGATAACACCAAGCTTGCGGTGGCCCGCATTCTTGGCGACGGCAAGCGCCAGCGGACGCGGACATTCACCGAGCTGCAATCGCACTACCTGTTCGAGGACCGGTTCGGCCGACCTGGCAAAGGCAACGACAAGGGCAAGGTCGAAGGGCTGGTCGGCTATGCGCGGCGGAACTTTCTGGTGCCGATCCCAGCGTTCGCGAGCTTTGCGGCGTTGAACGCCCATCTGCTGGAGTGTTGCCGCAAGCGCCTGGGTGACCGCCTGCGCGGCCATGACGAGACGATCGGCGACCGACTGGAGCGCGATCTTGCCGCCTTCCGGATACCGCTGCCGGCGCCTTACGACGCCTGCGAGAAGGTTGCGACGAAGGTCTCCTCGCTGTCGCTCGTGCGGTATCGACGCAACGACTACTCGGCGCCGACGACCTACGGTCACCGCGACGTGCTGGTGCGCGGTTACGTCCATGAGGTGGTGATCTCATGCGGCGCGGAGGTGATCGCGCGTCATCCGCGGTCCTATGAGCGCGAGGACTTTGTGTTCGATCCGTTGCACTATCTCGCCCTGATTGAGCAGAAGATCAACGCGCTCGACCAGGCCGCGCCCCTGGCGGACTGGCGACTGCCCGAGGAGTTTGCTGCGCTGCGCCGCCTGCTCGAGGCTCGCCTGGACAAGCAAGGCAAGCGAGAGTTCGTTCAGGTCTTGCGCCTGATGGAGGCGTTCAGGATCGAGGAGGTGACACTTGCCGTGCGCGATGCCATGGCGCGCGGTGCCCTCAGCTTCGACGCCGTGAAGCATCTGCTGCTGTGCCGGATCGAGCGCCGGCCGCCGCGCCTCGACATGACGATCTACCCCTATCTGCCCAAAGCTGTCGTCGCGACCACCTCGGCCAAGGCCTATCTGGGTCTGCTCACGGGAGTGGCGTCATGACCGATACCCCGCAGGTTCTCCTGGCGCACCACCTCAAGACGCTCAAGCTTCCGACCTTCCTGCGCGAGTACGACAAGGTGGCGCGCCAATGCGCCGCCGAGGGCGTCGACTATCCGCGTTATCTGCTGCGGCTCGCCGAGCTGGAGTTGATTGATCGCGAGCGGCGTACGATCGAGCGCCGCATCAAGGCGGCCAAGTTCCCGACCGTGAAGAGCCTCGACAGTTTCGACTTTGCGGCCTTTCCGTCGTTGAACAAAGCGCTGGTGATGGAGCTGGCGCGATCGGAATATGTCGCGCGGCGCGAGAACATCATCGCGGTCGGCAACAGCGGCACGGGGAAGACTCACGTCGGTCTGGGACTCGGTCTTGCCTTTCTTCGACGCCGGCAAGGTCAGTCGTATCAGGCATCTTTGCAGAGTTCAGCCCAGCACGCGCATTTCAATGCGCACGAGTTCGCCGCTAAGATAGATGCCGCCTGCGGCCTCGACCGCGCGCTTGCGACCAGCAATGACCACAGCGTCGCCTCTGCGCGGCACGCGGCGATCCCGATTTGTCGGCGCAGCGCTCGAATTCGGGCCCGGCCAGCCGGAGCGGGTAATCTCGGTCGGCGATAGGATCAGCTTCGAATCCGTCTGCGAAATTCCACCGACGAGCTCTTGTGCGGTGTAGCCGCGGATGAAGGCGCGGCATGTCACTTTGAATGGAAGCAGCGCTGTTCCGGTCAGTCGCTGGAGTTCGACCCATTCGCCGTCGGCTGCAAGAGCAGCGTCAAGATCGGCGATCGCCTGTTCGGCTTCGGTCACCGTACGCACAGCCTTCCGGACAGCACCGGCGAGCCGGAATAGGCTCCGGTCACGACATATTTGAGCCGAAACCTGTCACCGAGGATGCCGTCGATTGCGCTGTCGTCGGCGAGCGCGCCATCGCTCGGTATCACCTGTGCGAGCTTCGGTGTTAGCGCCGAGAAATTCAGCGCCGCCACCTCGGCCGTCATCCCGAACACGACGCAGGCGATGTCGACCGCAGTCGTGCCTTGATCGAGCGACGTCTGCAGGTAGGCCTTGACCCAGGTCCCGCCCGAGCCGCCAGTGAAGCGCAGTTGCGCGGCGACGGCGAGCAGGCCATCAAAACCGCTTACCCAGTCGCCGACAAAAGTGCCGGCAGCTGCGATCGCGAAGTCGCCAAGCGACTTGATGCCGGGGGAAATCATCGTGGGATACCCCTCATGGAAAAACCGGCATGACGAAGCCGCCGCGCTCGAGGATGTCCATCACGTCGGCGGGGACGACCGAGTCCTTGGTGGGATCGACCCAATATTCGCGCTCGGAAACGCCTTCCACGCGTACCCGCCGCAACAGCGGATCGCGCGAGCCTTGATTCCACTCCGCCTGCACGAATTTGATGGCCGCTCTGGCGAGATCGTCCGGCACGATCGCCCATCCGGCGCTATAGGTCACGACGATGTCGCAATCCCGCGGCCAGAGCGCCGCGAATGATCCGGATCGCCGTTGTAGTCGACCGGCACTGCCGGCCAGGCGATAGCCGGTCGAATCGATCTCGGCTCCGTTTTCAATGACCGAGGTGATCGATACGATCGGGCGGCGCGCAAGATCGAGCCATTCAGTGCAACGGTCGAGAACGATCGTCTCGACGACGGTTTCGAGCCGCAGTGTTGGCGGAATTCCGGCCGCAGGGGCAACGCGGCAGGCCTGGGCGATCAGGACGGCGACGTAGTTTCCGACGTCGATCAGAGCCGCATCTTTGCTTCCGTCCTCAACGCCGACAGCCGCCCGCAGCTGTGCTCGCGTCAGCAGCGATCGGTCCGTGTTCGGCGACGGAATACTGAGCATGAGCGCTTACGACCGCTTTTGCCAACCGCGAACCAGTCGGCTTGCAGGGTGCCGACGGAAGTCGCCGCGCCTTTGACGAAGACAGGCTTGGAAAAAGCGCGGCCCGTGGACCGCGCTTTCTTCGCACTCAACTCCGAATACCGATCAGTCGACCACAGCGGACGGCGGCGCGTCGCCCGCATAGCGGGGCACCAAGTAGGCAACAGCCGATAGGAAGTTGGTCACCTGCGAACTGTCCGCTGCCGTGACGTAAACGACGCCGTAATCCGCCGAGAGCTTCACAGGATCGACCTGGAAAATGACCTGCTTGCTCTTGACGTCGTTGGTTACGGTGATGGACGCGCCATCCGCGTTCTTCGTCAGCGCATCAGAGGCTGCGCAGTCCTCGTTTTTCCAGTTCGGAACGGACGGGCCCGCGGCATTGTTCGTAAGCGCAATCTCCTTCGCTTGCCGCAGCGAGATCGCGGTCGCGTGACCGACCGCGTGCTTGAGATCGACAACGATGAACGCCCTGATAGCATTCTTGAGGCTGACGCCGCGGGAGGTGGCGCCGCCATTGGTCGTGGTAGGGGCGAGCAGCTGCACGGGCTGCAGACCTTGCGGAATGGAAACGCCGCCCGACATGTAGTTCTCCATGATTGCGGGAGCGCCAGTTCAAGCGCCCGCAGGTTTCGGTGAATGAAGATGAACGTCGCGCAGGCCTATGCGCGCGTCGCGAGGGTCACGAAGGTCGATTGCTTGTTCGTGCCCTTGAACGGCGTGATCGGCTTGTCATCGACCGGCTGCCCGTCGACCCGATAGATGAACCGGAACGCCTGCTCGTCGGTCAGGAACGCGACATGGATCGAGGTAGCGTACTGGATGTCGCCCTTGTCGATCATCACGTATTGGGACGGGTCGGCGAGCACGATGTCGCCCTCAGTGCCGACGGTGTTGCAGTATTCGATCGGAATCACCGGCCGGCTCATCAGGGTGCCATAGGGAGACTGCGAAAGCCCGCCGGGCGGCAAATAGACCGGGACGCCGCCGGTGCCTATCACCATGGACATGCCCATGAGCTGCGGCAACGCATCCTGGTTGATCCACCATTCCGCGGTCGCCATCGAACGCGCCGGGCACCGCGCCCACATGTTGGTGATGTTTTCGAACTGAATGGTCTTCGCCGGCTGGCCGGTCTCCTTCGCGACCGTCACCTTGCAGTTGGCGTTCATGAAGCCAAGCGGCTGAGCCGTACCAGAGCCTTCGAAGACCGCGTCGTCCACCATAAAGGCGAACTCGTCCGGGAACGCCTCGCCGATGATCGCGGCAAGCGCAGTCGTGTCCTGCAGAACCTCGCTCGTCGCGTAGATCAAACCCGCGAGCTTCTTCAATTCGAGGTTCATCTGCCGGAACTTCGGACGCGTGGGCGTCAGCGAGTCGCCCTCGCCGATCCAGTAGCCCTGAACCCCGCCCCAGCGCGATCCGGTCGCCCGGCTGTCGTCCTTCAGCGCGTTGATCTTCAGCCCATTCGATCGTGCCGAGATCGGGATGCGCCGGACGCGGCCGCCGATGCGACTCACCTCGAACGTACGCCGCAGCAGCCCGTCGGCGATGTCCTTTTCGACCAGGAACCCGCCATCGGCTTCGACAGATTCATTCGACCCGAGCGAGGCCTCGATCAACCGCTCGTCGACCCCGCGGTGATGGGCGGCGCGCATGACCGCAGAGAGCATGTCCCCGAACGCAGCCCTCTGCGCCAAGCTGAGGGCCTTGCCGCTCGGGACCTCGTGATAGGCCATTGGCAGATTGCGATATTTCGCCATGAAGCCCTGCGCCGGAACGCTGTCCAATCCTTCCGACTCCGGCGTCCCGCGCGCCCGCTCGCCGCGCAGCTTCTGCAGTCGTTCGGCGTTCGCGATCTCCTTATCGAGCGCCTCGACTTCGGCCGCAGCGGCGTCGAAATCCGCCTGCCGCGTCTCGGAATCCTTGGCGGCAAGAACGGCTTCCATTCTGTCGTAGGCCTTCGCCCGGTTCTGGCGAAGGGTCACGAGATCGGGCATTGGATTCTCCTTTCGCCCATGGTGAGACAGGCGCTGGAGCGCCGAACTATCCGCGCCTTGCGTCGCGGAAACGGTGATCAGTTCTGCTTGAGGGCGGCGAGCTTGCGTTGGTTGGCGACCATGCGCCGCAGCGCGTTCAGCGCCGCATCGTAGCTCTGGACCTTGTCGGCCATGCCGGCCTTGACGGCGTCGGCGCCGACCTTGACGCCGCCGCGGCCGAAGTCTGCGAGCACCTTCTCACTGGTGGTCTTTCGGCCACGCGCAACGTCGGCGACGAACTGCTTCTCGACCGCATCGAGCATCGCGACGATTTCACCGCGGCCGTCCTCGGAAACGGGGTCTGGCCGTTTGCTCGGGGCATTGCTCGAGACGATCTCGATCCACAAATCGCCGCCGGCATCAGGCGCGACCTGAACCGGAATCGCCGCCACGACACCGATCGAGCCGACCATGCCGGTGCGCTCCATGGCGATTTCGCTGGCGGCGCTCGCGATCCAATACGCGGCCGATGCTGCTGCGCCCGCAACGAATGCCGTCGTGTGCTTCTTCTTTGCCCCGGCAGCGACGATGTCGGCAAAGGCGTTGATCCCCGACACGGCACCGCCCGGACTATCCACCAGCAGCAGGATGGCCCCAACGTCAGAACTGTCGAGCGCCTTGCGGTAATCGTCGGTCAGCGTGTTGATCGAGGTCGCGCCCGAATACTCCGTCATCATGTTCGCGCGCGGAAAGATCGGGCCGGTGATCGGCAGGATCGCGACGCCGTCGACCAGGAACGCACGGCTCGTGCCGGCGAGCCGTTGCGCGCCCGGGCCAGCCATGAGCTGGTAGTCGCGCTTCTGGTATTCCGGCTCACCCTTGGCGGCGGCATCCGGCATGGCGAATGGCGCTGAACGATCGCGGCAATCTTCTGCAGCTCGGACGGAACGATCGCCCACGGCTCCGCCGTGAGCGCCTGAGAAACGCGGCTCATCTCGGAAATCCTCAGTTGAGGTAAAGCGGCTCGCCGGCCGGGCCCTTGAGGGAAGCCAATCGGCGCGGCCGTGCGTGGCCGTTGAGCCTCTTCGGATTGAACGACTCGAACGCGGGCGGGATGTGTTCGAGTGCCCTGTTGCGAGGCTGATCCTGCTGAGGATCGTCCTTTGTCGGATCCTCACCGGCCGGTACCATGTTGAGCGGCGTCAGGTACTCATCACCCGTCGGCCCAATCTCGTTCTCGTTCTCGCGCCGCAGGATCGTGTTGACCGACAGCCAGCCCCATTGCCGGCCGATCGCGTAGGCGCGGTATCGGCTGAGCAGATCGCCGCGCATGAGGCCTTCGAGATTGTGCTCGACCTTGTAGAGCTCGCGCTCCGGCGGCGTCAGGCATGCAATCGTGATCGCCGACTCGATCGCCTTCGCCATCGCGGACAACGGTCCCGTCACGTAGTCGATCGATTGGTGCTCGATGTTGTTGTTCGTTGCGCGCTCGAGCAGGCCGATCTTGTGCGGCGGCGTCCGGTACATCGTGCACGCCATCTCCGCACCGAGCTTGCGCGTCTCGACAAGCTGCGTCTTCGCCGGGTCGAACGACGTCTCGCGCATCTTGATCCCCAGCTCGAGGATCGCAACCTTCCACTTGTTGTCGAGGCCGCCATAGACGCGCTCGATGCCCGCCCGGATGCGCTGCGCTACTTCATCGTTCGGCAGTTTCTTGTCGTATTCCAGGATCATCGACGGCTGCGCGCCGTTGGCGAAGAACAACGCCGCGAACCGTTCGGCGGCGATCATCAGTGCTACGGTCTCCTTGTTCTGCATGATCGGCGAGATGCCGAGCACCCCGCCGTTCTCGGCGCCATCGTTCGAATCCCGATAGGCGACGTGGATGACGTCCTGCCATGACAGGCCGCGCTCGATTCCGGTAGGCGACGTAATGTCGAAAAAGGGCTCGCCGTCTTCAGCCCAGCGAATAAGGCAGCGACCCGTCTGGATCGGCGTAATCTTCTTCAAAAGCCCGCGACCGTTGCGCCAGGCGCGGGAATAAGCGTTGCCATGCGCCATTGCCGCATGCGCGAAGGCCTTGCGCCATTTGTACGACGGCAGCCACGGAGACGGGCCGTATTTGAGCAGGGCGTAAAGCGGATGTTCGGTCGCCGGCTCATAGCCGTTCTCGGTACGTCGCTTCAGATCGAGCGGAACCTTGGCGATATCCTCGGACTGCACCTGGATGCAGGCGGAAATTCCCGGCACCGTGAGCGCGTCCTGCGCCGTCACGCGGATCCCGGTCGCAGTCGCAAGCCCGCGCTCGATGCCCTTGAGCCAGTCATCGACATAGCGGTCCTGGGCTGACGGTCCCCAACCCAGCCATTTTGGCCAGAGCTTCATGCCCATATCGGAAGTTCATAGTTGGCGGGGATAGCCGGTTGCGCCTGCGGATTGGTCGCCATCAACGATACGGCGTTGAACAGCGACATCAGCGGGTCGATCTTCGCGGCGCCGGAGACCTGTTTCGTGATCGTCACGGCGTTGCCCTTCGGTTCAACCTTCGCGTTGCCGACGCACCAGGCCATCAAAGCGGAGCCGTCATGGATCAGCTCGCCGCCGGCGAGCTTGCGCTCGGTCGTCTTGATCGCGCCGTTCAGCTTCCAGCCCTGGCTGATCCCGACGATGCGCTCGAGCGCGATCCCACGTTCCTCGCTGGTCAGCTCGTCGACGATGTCGACGATGCCGACCGAGTCAACGGCGATGGCCTGCTTCTCCGCCAGCAGCCCCTCGGCTTCGATGTCGCACACGATGTCGGCGACCGCGGCGACGTCGGCGCCGGGCGTGTCGACGATCGTCAGCGTTCCGTCCTTTTCGAAGTCGAGTAGACGCGGGGCGATCTCCTTGCGGCGCTCCAGCACGATCTTGTGGGCCCAGGCATGCGACCACGCGAGCCAACGTCCGGTTCCGCGTTCCCGACCAAGCAGGGTGAGACCGAGCAGGTCGTCCAACCCGCCGCCGTCGATTCCGATGACGACGACTTCACATCGGGCCTTCAATTCGGCCAGCGATGCGATATGTGCCGGCGATGCTGCCCAAAAATCGGCGCCGACCCAGTTGTCGGACTGCAGCGCGAGGCCGATCTCGATGTTCAGATGCTGGGAAGCCCAGCGCCGTTCCTCCTCCTCGCCCTTCTCCTTCGCCGCCCGATAGCCGGCGATCATCGTATCGAGGTGAAGCGATCGACCGAGATTTGGCATCACCATCGGCCAATACGTCGGATCGGCCCACGGCTTCGACCGATCGGTCTGCATCGCTTCCGGAAACTCGTACAGCAGCGGGAGCATGCGCGATTCCACGATGCGTCCCGCCCGGACGCCGCGCGCGTACTGCAGTTCCGCCCTGAATACGCCGGCCGGCGGCTCGTCGCTCTGCGTCGTGATGATCAGCAGGAACGAGTTCTTCTTCGATTCGAGGGCGCCGCGGATTTGCCCGACCACCCGCGCCGCGTAGTGGATCGACCCCATCACGTGGAGTTCGTCGATCAAGACGCCGATCGGCTTCGAGCCGGTCATCACCTTCATGTCGAAGGTCTTGACCTTCACGAAGGCCCTGTTGCGCCGATCGCGGATGGTCTTCTTATGGTCGACGACGTGGAACCGCTTGGCCAGATACCCGTCAGGGTCGGCTTCGACCATGCCGGCCGCCTGCTGAAAGGCGAGGTCGGCGATCTCCTGCGTCGGGCCGATGAACAGGAACTCGGCCCATGGGACCTCGTTCATCAGCAGCGCCGTCACCATCAACCCGGCGCCACTCGTGGTCTTCGAGTTCTTCTTGCCTACGAGGGCAAACACCTCGGGGACGTGGCGGACGCCCTCGTCGTCGAGCGAGCCGAAGATGACGCGGACGATGTCGCGGAACCACTCACCGGCAGCTACGGCAAACGGCGGCTGAGCTTCGATGTCCGGAACGCAGAGCTTATCGAAGATCCGGACAGCCCGTTCGGCCTTATCCTGGAACAGCGGCAGGTCGGGAACCAGCGACCGGCCTTCCCTGAGGCGCTGCTCCCAGTCGGCGCAGGCGAAGGTCCAGCCGGTCACTGCAGCAATTCGCCCCAGCTATTGCCGGCGTGCGCGGTCTCAGCCTCCATCTGCAGCTGCTCCTTCTTGCCGAGCGGCCGCTTCGGTTCCGGCGGAGGCGGCGCATAGAGCGACCATCCGAACCGGCATTGCAGGGCGAACATGATCGCCTTGAGCGCCGTTCCGTCGCTGCCGCCGGCGAGCTTGAGCAGGTTTCCGACGAGCTTCGCCTCGACCGTCGCCGCACCGCGTTGCAGTTCCGTCGCGTAGTGCTTGCGCAGTGTCTTGCCGTCGACGCCGATGACGTCAGCGATCTTGTCCTGCGGGATTCCGAACCCGGACAGCACCTCGACCATCTGCCGGCTGCGGTCGTCGGGCGCGTGCCCCGGTCGGCCGCCCTTGTCCTTTGTTTTCATGCGGTTCGCCAATACGAGATCGCCTGGCGCTCGACCGCCTCCGCCGGCAAATTCGATTTCTCATCTCGGACGGGAAAAACCCAATTCCTGATGCCGATTTTTTTCGGGGCCGAGAAAAAAATCTGTCCGTGAGACCCCGGGCGGTTCGGACCCCCGAGCGCGCACAGGGATTTCACTCCCCCTATCCCTTGAGCAATCGCTTCTCGCGCTCTTGTGCTGTCTTGAGCGAGTGGTGAGCGCCGCACAGGCACCATCCGTTCGCAGGGTCGAGCTCGGCGTCGGGTGCGTCCTGTCGTTCCTTCTTGTGATCCGCGAACATGCGGTGCTGAGGCGCAGCCTTTGCGCAACGCTGACTGCGCTCATCGATCCATTCGCAGCGCCATCCGGCGCGATCGCAGACGGTCTGACGCCATGCCCGGTGCGTTGGGCTAAGGTAATGCGGGTCGGTCTGCTTGGGCTGCGGCTTGACCGTCCGGGTGTCCAGGGTCGTGACCCTGGCGCCCAATGTATTCAAGTGCGGAATCGTTAACCGCTCCGTCCGATTGCGCCGATCCTTCCATGATCATTCGGCCCGCGAGAAAGCAACGACATGATCTGCTTATCGACTTGGCTTTCCGGCCAAACAGAGCGTGTATGCGATCACATCGCCTGCGCTCCGCAGCAGCCCCGTCCGATCCGGCCGGCGGGGCTCGGGGCAGTAGCAGGGCCGTGATAGGCGCGGCTCTCCTGCTCACGGAGCAAAACCATGCCACAACTATCCGATTCCCAGCTGGTCGTTCTCACCGCCGCCTGCCAGCGGCCCGACCGCTGTATCTTTCCCGTCACCGCCAGACTCAAGGGCAATGCCGCGGGCAACGTGCTTAAGAGCCTGCTCAACAAGGGACTGATCAAGGAGGTGCGCGCCAAGCGCGATGACACCGTCTGGCGGCACGACGAGAATCGCGGCCGGATCACGCTCGCCGTCACCACGGCGGCATTCGCGGCGCTCGGCATCGATCCACAGGAAGCGCTTGCGGAGGACGAGACGGAGAACGCGGCTGCACCCGCCGATTCACCGAAAACTCCGAGCAAGCCCAAGTCGCGCGCCTCGCGCACCGCTGCGCCTCGCAGCCGCGCCGACAGCAAGCAGTCGCAACTTATCGCCATGCTACGCCGGGCAAGAGGAGCGACCATCGAGGAGATCACCGCCGCGCTGGAGTGGCAGCCGCACACGGTGCGGGGCGCAATCGCCGGGGCGCTGAAGAAGAAACTCGGCCTCCAGGTTGCCTCGGAGCAGGACGAAAAGCGTGGGCGGGTCTACCGCATTGCGGACTGACGCGTATGTCACCAGCGCCGCCAGTTCACTGGCGGCGCCGTTGAGTGTTGATCTCCCGACGTAGGATTTGAAGTGTCAATCAGAGCAGAGACATCTGACGGACAACGTCCAAGCGGATCACACCGTTGATCAGCCAAGTGTCGGGGTAAAGTGAATGTGTTCCCATAGCGAGCAACATTCCTCGCTTTGGATACTCTTCACCGAAGACACGAGTCATATCCGCGAGGGCACGGGCCTCACCGTACGATTTGGCCCATTTGAAAAACGTCGCCTCGATCTCCCAATCCTGGCACGTACCTTCGCGCAGACCATCATCGATCCTGTACCGATACCGAAAATGATATGGGCACGGCTGGTAAGGCGTCACTTGCTGGGCAAAAAGGTCCGCCTGAGCGCGAATCGCCTCAAACCGCTGTACCTCCTCAGCTAACTCGTCGTTACTCTTCCTCTGGTACTTGAATTCGAGGATCTCAGCCTTGAGAAGCGCAAGGCTCCTACCGGCCTCGCGTTCGCGAACAAGGCTAGTCACAATCGAATTGGCTAGGAACTTCTCGCGCTCCGATTGCTTCAACTCCCCGACGATCTCTATCGACTGCTGATCAACACGCCGGCTTTCCGGTCGCGGATCGTCGTTAGGACGCCGCCACTTGAATTTGATGCGATCCCAACGTCCGAACTTCTGGCCATCGTCCAGCATTCGGAATGACACGGGATAGAGCCGGAGCCAATGGCCATAGAGGTCAATGCCGGCACAACAAACGGTCTCACCGTGCCGCTGTCCAACCTGCGGAGCAGCTTTGATAATGACGATCGCTTCTGTGCTACCCGATGAGGGCGAGAGCTCCATCATGTGAGCACTTGCGCCGTTTGCGGTTATTCCTCGTCAGAGGCGATTGAATGCTGAGATGGACAAGTTCGAACCCACTCCGGCATGCCATTTCCTCAGCAACCATGCAGCGATGGCAAAATCTATGGTCGCGCTCGAAGCACAGGAGACAAGCGCTCTGTTTGGAAGCTGCCTCAATACCTCGGATCATATCCGCCTGAGCGATCTCGCTGCGTAGATGGGCAGCGAAGATCCGTCGGAAATCCTTGTACCGCCTCTCGCGAGCAGCGGTGCGGCCAAGTTTAGGATCACCAAGACCCTTGAGGTGCAAGTATCCGATGTTACGCGTCGCAAGCATATTTGCGAGAATCGTTTTCGAAAAGCCAGGTTTTCGAGAAATTGGTACCTCGCGCACGTCAATCAGAAGATTGATCCCAGCTGTCTCCAGCGTCGCAAGAAAATCGCCGATAGAGCACCCCTCGTAGCCGATTGTATGCAGCGCCGGTGACATCATTGTCCCCCGAATCCTATCGCTCTGGCTGACTTCTAAACAACAAGGGAGTGTTTAACAATTCCTTTTCATGCTGTGAGAGGAGGATCAGCCATCCTTGTTCCGCGAAGCGATCTTGCCAGTAATGCTCTGCCAACGCTGAATAGTCACGTCGACGTACTTAGGATCGAGCTCGATCAGCCGCGCCCGCCGCCCGGTGCGCTCGGCCGCGATCAGCGTCGTGCCTGATCCACCGAACGGATCGAGCACGATGTCGCGGCTCTTGGACGAGTTGCGGATGGCACGCTCAACCAGCGCGACCGGCTTCATCGTCGGGTGCAGATCATTCTTCGCTGGCTTGTCGAAGAACCAGACATCGCCCTGATCGCGGTCACCGCACCAGTAGTGGTCGGCGCCCTGTTTCCATCCGTACAGGATCGGCTCGTACTGGCGCTGATAATCCGATCTCCCGAGCGTGAAGGTGTTCTTCGCCCAGATCACGAAGGTCGACCACTTGCCGCCGGCCTCGCGGAACGCCTTCTGCAAGGTATCCAGCTCCGATGACGACATGCAGATGTACACCGCACCCTTGGTGACAGATAGGATATTGACGCAAGCGTCGTAGAGCAGTCCGCCGAAAGCATCGCCGAGCGCATCGTTCTTGATCGGCCGGTTCTTGCGGCCACGTCGGTCATCAGCCGAGTTGGCATAGTTCACGTTGTACGGCGGGTCAGTGAAGGTCATGTCTGCGAGTTCACCGCCCAATACCTTCTCGACGTCGGCGAGGCTGGTGGCATCGCCGCACAGCACGCAATGCTCGCCGCAGATCCAGAGATCGCCTGGCCTGCTGATCGGTTCGGCCGGCGGCTCCGGCGCATCGTCGGGATCGCCGTCCACGTCGCGCTCAACGACGAGCAGCCTGTCGAGTTCGTCCTGATTGAAACCGGTGAGCGCCAGGTCGAAGCTGGCGGCTTGCAGATCGCCGAGTTCAAGCCGTAGCAATTCCTCTTTCCAGTGACTCGAATCCGTCAGCTTGTTGTCACAGATCGCGTAGGCTTGGCAGTGCGCCTCGGTCCAGCCACGGGCAACGATGGTCGGGACCTCGGTAATGCCTTCGAGCTTCGCCGCCTCGAGCCGGCCGTGGCCGGCGATCAGCATGCCGTTCTCGCGCACCAGCACCGGCATGGTCCAGCCAAACTCGCGCAGCGAGGCCCGTATCTGCTCGATCTGCTCGGGGCCGTGATTGCGGGCATTGCGTGGGTTCGCCGTGAGCCGTTCGATTGGCCAGATTTCCACCTTTGCAGCCGGCCAGGCGACTGAGGGTTTTTCGACAGCGGTCGCTGATATCATTGATGTTTTCGGCCTGGAAACCAAACCAAACTGCGATTTTTCGATTTGGAAAAACGCGCGTTTTTCGGGGGGCGGCGCCCTCGCTCTTAAAACGGCGCAGGAAGGACCCGTTATTTCAATAGGTTAGAAAGGTTTGTGCATGTGCTTTGATAAGGTTTAGATACTTTTTTCTCTGCGCAGCGATACGCGCGATCCCGCACAGTCGCTCCGCAGAGATACTCGCTGTTGCGCTCCACTACGATGAGATTGTTGGAAACAAAACTATCTGCATCACCGCGGCAGCATGCGACCGATCTCGTGGCCAACACGGGCTACGATGTTCGCGACCCCGCTCTGCCACGCAGTCGCGCTGCTGTCCTTCACGAGCTCACGGGCAAGGTTCGGGCCGTACAGTGGGCGGATCGGCAGCCGGCTCTTCGAGGTGCGGATGAATGCGCGACCGAACCCTGGCACAATGAACGAACGCGCGAAGATACGCCGCTTGTTCCACGGAGCGGCCGACACGCCCTTGCGACGCTGCACACCGCCGAACCAGGCGATGTTGGTCTCCTCGCCGCGCGCCTTGAGCGCATAGGTCAGGGTAGCGGGCGTTGCCCGGATCGTGGCCATCGCCTTGTTGACAGCGCCGTATTTGACCCCGGTCTGCTTGACGAGAGCTCGCTTGATCTGCGTCCGGCCCTTGTCGCCTTCGTGGTTCAGCGCGCGAGATAACGCGGTGCGGGCTTGCCCTTCGCCCAGAGCGGCAAGCTGGTTGCCGTATCTCGCCAGGACTTGGTCTCTGGCGCTGATGATCAGCTGCATGATGGCAGGTGATTGCTTGCGCGCCTCTCGCGCGAGCATGCCGCGATGATGTCACAGCTTTGCCGTCGACAAGGATCGTGACATGGGCGGGCACCAGCACAACGCAGGCGATAAACAGATCAAGGTCAATTCACCCAGCCTTGGCCAAACGTCGCGAGCAGTTCCCCTACCCGCGCTGAAATATTGGCCGGCCAGTCCGCTTTGATGCTTGCCAGTTCGGCGCTGGCTTCCTCCTTTCGATTTCCCCGGAGAAGGGTTAACAAGCGAGCAGCCAGCGCGACCTCCGGAGGTGGTAATTCAATGTCTTTCAGTGTTCTCTCCACTACGCCCTCTTCAGCCGCTTTCGCTAGAACGGCGGCAAATGCCTCCACAAAATCGGTTGAAATAGAGCCGGCTCGCTGCGATACTAATTGATATATACATAGATATATGGTTTTACGCTCCCTTAGATTAAGCCCCCAGATGGGCCGCATGATTTCGACATCGCAAAGGAGTTGCTTTGCACTCCGAAAGGCCTCCTGCAAAACGTCATCTTCGGGAAACTTTTCGGCGAGGCTCTCTATCTTGCCGAGGAGGCGTAGCCCCTCCTGCATATTGAATGAACGGAAGTAAAAGATGAGAATGAGACCTGCCTCGGCCCACAGTTGACGCAGCCTCGGCTCGGCCGAATAAGTCTGGGCAAACGCCTTCATCTCATCATGCAACTGCTGCGCCTCCAACATGTTGTTCGCGCCGATGACGTTGATCAGATTGTCTGCTCCCATAGCCCAGTATTCTCGCAGCTTCGCCTCGGCGGAGGGCATCTCGGCAGGCGCCTTCATCTCGCGATGCAGCCGCCGCGCCTCATTCAGATCGTACGATCTGAGATCTTTACCTAAATCATAAGTTATTTTGGCCCAACATTCTCGCAGCATCGGCTCGTCGGAGCGCGTCTCGGCAAGCTCCTTCATCTCTCGGTGCAGCCGCTGCACCTCTTTCAACTTGGACGATCTGAGGTCTGTAACTAGCTTAGAGCTTATTATGGCCCAGTATTCTCGCAGCGTCAGCTCGGTGTGCGCCGCTGCCGGGGTCGTTTTTTTTCCGCGAAGAGCATAAAATAGAGTGTCCGCTGCCATGGCCCAGCATTCTCGCAGCTTCGGCTCGTCGGAGTGCGTCTCGGCAAGCTCCTTCATCTCTCGGTGCAGCCGGTATGCCTCTTCCATATCGGACGAGCAGAAGTGTGAAATCAGAGCCCAGGCCGCGTCGGCCCAATATTCTCGCAGCTTCGGGTAGGCGGAGTACTTTTCGGCAAGCGCCTTCATCTCGCCATGCAGCCGCTGCGCCTCAGAAGGACTAATCCGGCGCAGCACTATAATCAAATTACAGGCCGCTGCCCCCCATACTTGCAGCAGCATCGGCTCGGTGGCGTCGTGGGCGACGGCAAGCGCTTTCATCTCGCGGTGCAGCCGCTGCGCTTCCTGAACATTAGATTCACGAAGCGCGAGGATCAGATCGAAAGCCGCGTTGACCCAATTTTTTGCGATCAGCAAGGTTTCCGGTTTGATCGCATACGTTACCGGAAATCGGCGATGGTCTAGGAAATCGGCTGCACAGCTGCTGACAAACCGCGAGGCCTGATCAGGGCGGATGTGCCAAGCCAATTGAATTAATGATGTCGCATCCGTGTCGCTAAGGTTCGACAGCGCCTCTAGTGAGAAAAACTCGCCGATAATATCCGGCTCAAGCGGGCGGATCACATTGACCGCATCGGTGCCGGTCATAGCCGCAAACATTAGCGGATGGCGGTCGACATCCCATGCCGGTAACAGCGGAGACCAGCAAGATTTAAGTTCACTCCTAGTCAGTGGCACCGCCGTCGTCCCCACCATAGTTGCTAGTGCCAGCGCGCGTTCCTCCTTTAGGATATCGACTGGTCGATCGCCAAGGCCAGTTAGCCTCGCGGCAGGGAGCCAGAAGTGATGCCGTTCTCGCTCAATCACGTCCGATAGCAGCGCCGTGCGGTCCCAGCGGCGCACGTCCCGGCCATTTCGCATCGCATCAGCCATCAGGTGCGCGAACAACGGTCGCTGGTCCTGGTCGATTTCGCATAGCCTCTTGAGGGTCATGTCCCGCCCGGCCGTCGCCGCTCTGTCCTCGCCGAGCACATGCTCGAAGATTGGCCACACATCGGCAATTGGCTCGAGGGCAAGATCCGACCTTGCCGTCTCGCCGGCGACGAGCCGGGAGGCGCGCGTAATTACGTCGAGCCATGGCCCCTTGGCATTACGCTCGATCAGGATGACGCGAACGGGATACCGCAAGAGATTAGGCGGTTCGCGCTCGGCGAGGCCTTTGAGCATCGACGCAATTAAATCGGGTTTACGCCCCGCATAATCGACGATCATGAGCGTCGGCAGCCGTGGCTGCCATAGCGCCCAATCAGGTGCTAGTTTTTGCTCCGGATCGAGGAATCCGGCGTTCCACCAGCCACTCGTCTGTGCCAATACCAATTCCAGAGCTAGCCGGCTCTTACCCATGCCTCCTGCACCCGAAATCAGCAGCCAGCGGAAGCGCCGCTGCGGATCCCCAAGGAAGGCTGCGAGCACTTGCTCCTCGCGGTCGCGGCCGATGAAAGGCAAGGCGAGGTTCCAATACACGAAGCGATTGCGCTCGCGCTCGGCGGGTGTTTGCTGATCAAAGACTTTCCTCTTTAGATCCGGCTGGTGGAAATCTGGCTCGGCCGCCCAAGGCGCGCGGGCATCGGCGAAGAGCAAAACATGCTGAGCGATCAAGAAGGAGAGGTCTTTATTCGACTGCGGTTTCACAAGCGACGAATGATCGGTGTCTGGCACAACCTCGAAATCGGTGGGCCCGCCAGGTCCCCAGGCACTTGTAGTTCCAACCCAACGGTCGTGGGCGGCGACAACGAATTTGGCCCATATCCTCTCACTGGCACCGCAACTTGCCTCGTCAAGCATAAGGTCCTGGAGAAAGCGCGAGTCATAGCCGAGTGCAGTAAGCTGTTCGCTTGGTTTCAAAATCGCGCCGGCTGTCGCTGCGATGGTTCCAGCGCTTGGTCCCAAAAGAATCGCTCCAGCGGCTCTTGTTGCTGCAATGGCGCAGGAGGTGATGATCGATCCAAGCTTGGCGGCTAGCGCACCCATGTGCGGTGTTGCGAAATAGATGACTCGGGAGACCCTCAGCGGCTGATGGGCCATCAACACATCGGCGATGTAGCGGCGTGTGACAAGGCCGCCCATGCTATGGGCGAGGATGACTATCTCTGAGTAGTCAGATAACCGGTGATCGATGACCGTTTTCAGTTCCCGCGCGACCTCACTGAGGTGGGCGCCGCCGGGTGCTGTCAGTGCCGTCCGATAGTTGAATGCGGCAACATCATACTGGGCAGAGATGTCCGGATCATTGCGCAATAGATCGGGGAACCTTCCGAAGCTTGTCGCCTCCGAACCGAGGATACCGTGTATGAAGAGGACGAGCCTTCCCCGCCTATCCCCGGGGGCAGCACCGCCAAGCGGATAGACTATAGTTTCTGGCTTCCACCGGCTCGCTGCCACGGCCCGGGGCGCCTCGTTCGAGGCCACCAATGTCCCGCTCGCCCCGGAATGCTGTTTTTTGCGGCGCAGCCGTCGCCCCGCCGAGAACACAAAGGCGGCTCCGACTAGAAACAAGACCAATAACCCCAAAGCGTAGTCGAACTGAGTGCCGGTTGCCTCATTAATGTCGAATTGCTTGACCTTGCGCTCGAATACACTGAGCGCCCATTCAACAGTGAAGTGCAACGGGCAGATTTCTGGCGCTGAAGAAAATCTCGCGAGGGGTTTGGTAGCCGAGTATCTTTCTGGGGCGAGAGTTGAGTTTGTCCTCGACCCTTTGGACATCGGCATCGGACAAAATAGAGAAGTCGGAACCTTTTGGGAAGTACTGCCTGAAGAGGCCGTTAGTGTGTTCGTTGAGGCCGCGTTCCCACGAGTGATAGGGCTTGGCAAAATAGGATAGTGCCCCCAGCGAGGTTGCGATTTGGGCGTGAGAGGCGAACTCTTTTCCATTGTCGTAAGTGATTGTTTCGATTTGGTCAGCGAGCGGCAAAAGCACGCGTGCGCAGGCCTGCACGACAGAGTCCGCGTTCTTGTCCGGCAGTTTGGCGAGCTTGGTGTATTTGGAGGTTCGCTCGACGTGCGACATGACAACGCCTTTGTGATTGGCGCCGATAATCGTGTCGGCCTCCCAGTCTCCGATGCGGATTTTTGCGGCGACAATAGGAGGCCGCTGATCGATATCGACGCGGTTCGGAATCAGCCCGCGCCCCGAATTCTTGCCCTTGCGCCTGTTGTATTTTTTGCCGCTGTGACGCAAGTGAAGATACAGCGTGCCCCCGTCTTTCTTGTCTTTCCAGACATGCTGATAGATGCGCTCGTGACTGATAAAGGCGACGCCATCCTTCGCCAGACGCCCGCTGATCTGATCGGGACTCCACTGCTGTTGCGTCAGTTTTTCTTCGATCAGCTCCACCAAATCTGGCGTTATTTTGCGCGGCTTGTCCGAGGCCTCTTGGCGTCTCTGCGAGGCCTTCTCGTGCGCTTGCTTGAAGCGATAGCCGCGCGCGCCGGTGTTGCGAACAAGCTCGCGGCTGATCGTCGACGGATCGACGCCAATTTGCCGCGCGATGTGGGCTTGCGAGTGGCCGCTTTGCAAGAGCGCGTAAATCTGGCAGCGTTGTTCGCAGGTCAGATGGAGATAGCCTTCGGGCATTTTTCCTCCGTGAGATGTGCTGTCCCACGCAAGGATAGTCTTCCATCTGACCGCCAGAAAAACCGGCATACACAACATGGCAAAGTCTGGCGGGAGAAAACGTCGGCCTCAAGGGTGCTCGCTGCGCTCGCATCGTCTCCGGCGACTAAAGCCCTTGACCCCGACCCTTTCCCCCGCCACTCACTCCGCCATGCCGTCTATGCTGCCCTGTTGCACTTCGGATTTGAAACGGCGGAACATTTCCCGCTCCGATTCAAACGCGAATAGCGTATCAGAGGTCGCGTGTTCGGTGAACGACCGTCATCCGGCGGGGAAATTTCTGACCGTCGCGACAGATAGATCTTTGTCACCTCGATCAGAAAATGTGGCGGCATACGTCTGCCAGCTCTCGTTTGGAAATGGAAGAAAGCCCAACGACAGACCTCTCGAACCACTGAGCTCGTGACGGTTTATCGCCTCCGTTACGAGGAGGCACGCAGCCGCTGCAGTGTGGTTTTTGGGAGCTGAGGTCGATAATTTGGGATGCGCTCGTCATTGAGCTTCATCGCGATAAGGCAGAGTGCGACCACCCATCGGCGTAGTGAGCAATATACCAAACCGCCAGCACACTTTCTTCCAGGACTGATTACTCGCTCGGGCCCATAGGGGTTTTGCATCCTCAGCTTTGAGCCATGCCAGCCAGCTTAGCCCCTCTTCCATCCGGCTGATCGCGGCGGGCCGCCACGAAAAAGCAAAACGCCCGGGGCATCGGCTCCGGGCGCAATTCCAATCCTCGAATTTCGGAATTCGTACCCGCGTCGCCGAATCCCGTCAACACAAAAACGACAACGACCTCATTTTTTCGTTTCCGTCATCGTGTCGGTGCGGACATCTGCGTAACCCTGCGTATTCTCTTCAGCCGGACATCTCAATCTCGCATCCCAAACGCCCGGACCAGTGTGTTGAGCGCGACGCGCAGATTGCCGAGATCGCAGGCCGGCCACAGCGTCGTGTCCTCGTCGACGCAGACGACGCGATAAAGCAGCAGCGATGGTTTGCGGCCTCGCTCCATCCGAGCGGCCCGATCACAGTCATCCAGGGCATCGGTTGCGGCGTTGAAGCGGTCACGCAGTTTGGCAACAAGATCGTGGTCGGGTTCTGCCGATGATTCCCCGACGATGCCGGCGGTGGTCATGAGTCCCGCCAGCGATCGAGGATGAGGAACCGGCATGCCGAGCGTCACATGATGGCGTTGGTAGAGTTCGGCAAACCGCCGGCCTGCTTCGTATTGAGCGGAGCTGATCAGCTCCTGGTAGGCCAGCCGTCCGAGCGAGGTGCCGAGACGCGCGTCGCGCGCCTGTCTGGCAGTAACGCCGTAGTGGCGCTGGCGAGCATCGATTGCTGTCTGCATGATTTCCCTCTCCGTCTCGGCATGAATGCGCTTGCCGCAGGGGTGGCGAATGCCGGGTTTGCGTTTACGTCCGCGGATCATGGCCTTCGCCTCCGTGTTGCGCGGCGCCGCGGCTGCCATAGAGCTTGGTGCCGAGCTGCTTCACGAACTCGCGCTCGGGCCAGGTGAGCCGATGGTCATCGATCGAGACGGCGAACAAGCCCCGCTCACGCCACCCGTCCCGCTTGATCTCCTCGGGCGGACGCCGCTCGCCGCCATACCCCTTTGGAAGCCACCTCATCGGTTGACCTCCTGCAGAACGGCGGCATAGCCGGCGAGGTCACACACCGAGTCCTGGTGCTTGGGATTGTGCTGGAGCCGCGTCAGCTTGAGATCGATCAGGCACAAAACGACCTGCGCCGGCGTGACGGGATGACCGAGCGTGATCGACCATCGCGCCGCGACGGTCGCCATCGATGTCGCGGCGTCGCCATAGGCCGTGCCCCGATCGGCGATGATACCGGCGACGCGGTGAAGCATCTGTTCGCCGGTCATGCGCTCGCCCCCTCGGTTGCTTGATGGCGGGCGGTGCTCTCAGCGGCGACGCGATCGACGACCGCACCGATTACTGATGCAGGCTGCGCGTTCCCGAGCCGCCCCATGCTCGCGGCAAGCTCGCGCGGCTCAACGCCGTGCTGCATGAGGCAGGAAACGACGACACAGGCATCGGCCAAAAGGCCGTCGAGATTGGAGCCGGAGCGGAGACCGGCCGTCCGGATAGAAGCCGATCGTCACGGTGAAGCGCTGTCCGCCATGTTCGAGTTCGACGGTCTCCGCGGCACGGCGATCGGGAAGGCGCACCCGCGTCATCGCGCGCCCCCGTGCGTCTCGATCGCCCATAGCAGGATGGCGAGCGCGTCGGCCTCGTTGTCATCGGCGGGATCGAATCCGCGCGCGCGGATTGCTGCGATCACCGCGGCCTTGTCGGCATTGCCCTTGCCGGCAATGAAGCGCTTGATCGTGCCGACCGGGACGCCCTGGTAGGCGATCTCGTGGTGATCGCACCACGCGGTCAGGATCGCGAGCCATCCTCCAAACGCATGTGCCGAATCCACGCCGGCGTGATTTCGAACCTGCTCGTAGACGACGAAGTCGAAGCCGCCGGCCTGGTTCTTGACTTCGGTGAGCCAGCGCTTGAACCGCAGGAATCTCATGCCGCCGCTTTGCCAGCGGTCGAGCCGGAACTCGGCGGTACCGCTGGTGATGTCCCCGTCGGCGCCGGCAATCGCGAAGCCGGTGGTGGTCCCGAGATCGAGGGCAAGGATCACATCGCGGGAGGAAGCGAGCGACAAAGCCGCCGCGGGGCTTGCCAACTCGGCGGGCAGAGTCAAAGTCATCGAAGCCATGATGGTCTCCGTTGAGGGGAGCGTCGTGGTCAGGGCGGCGACGGCTTGGTCCTGGCGGGCACGGTCGTCGTCGCCCGGCTTTGCGGAATTCGGTTTGCACCCGGAGGGCCGGTGGCGTGCGGGGTCTGCGTTGCGCGATTCATTTAGTCGTCCCCCTGCTCAAAACGGAATGTCGTCGCCGTGCTCCCAATCGACCGGCGCCTTGCGGCGAACGCCGGTGACGGTCGCGCCGGAGAAGCGGTCCTTGACGGCGAGCACGCCATCGCCGAGCGCCTCGATCAGGATGGCGACCTCGGCCACGGTGAACACGCGGCACTCGCGGGCGACGTGATGGGCCTCGGTCTCGGTGTGCACGAGCGACACGACCTCGCCGGTGGACGGGAGCACGCACTCCCAGACTTCCGGGGCGAGCGGTTGCTCTCCGGCGTCGTGCGCGGCGCGATCGAGCGCCGACCAGGCGCGTCGAATCCCTTCGACCTGCGCGGCGACGTAGCGTTCCTCGCCGGACTGAAGCGCGGCGTCGAGGCGGTCCTTCTGCTCGTCGAACTTGGCCCGCAGGAAGTCGGACACGAGCAGCCGGAGTCGGCCGACGCCCCACTTGCGCTCCATGGCCTGGGCGACCGCATCGAGACCCTCGGCCATCGCCTGGATGCGATAGGCCGACGGCGCCATCGCCTCGGTCGCGGGGTCGAGCTTGCGAACGGCACGCGTCATGGCGCGCCTCCGCGGGTCGACGTGGCGGCCGGCCGACGGTCGCCTCGACCCCTCGTCGAACGAACTCCGCAGCGCGCTGAAGCGCTGCGGAAGTTCGTAGGGGGTATGGGGGACTTCCGCACCGCAAAACCTCCGCAATGTTTTCAATGGCTTAGGAGTGGACTTCCGCACTTCCGCAAGACTTCCGCACTCAATGATTTCAATGGGTTACAGACGAACTTCCGCAACCTCCGCAGCCGATTTGGTCTCATCCGGGCCATGTCAGCACCCTCAGTCCGCGCGCCTTGGAGTGGCTGTCGATCGTCTCCGACCTCACCATTTCGTTGGCGATCCAGTCGGCGAGCAGGGACTTCGCTGCGCTGTGCGAGAGGCCGAGGCGCTGCACCATGATCGGCACGACGTAGCGGTCGCTTTGCGGTGAGGAGCTGAAGGGGTTCTTCTGGGTCCACCGCTCGTCGATGTGCTTGAGCATTTCGATGGCCGCGTGGGTGGTCAGCGTGCCGTCGTCATTCTTCTGCACCGCCGGCATCATCACGCCATCGGTCCAGCGCAGCATCAACGTCTCGCCTGCACGTGCGTAATTCGACTTCTTGCGGGTCAGGACGCGCAGGTCCGGATCGGCCTTACCTTCGTCCTCAGCCTCAGCCTGCGTGAGATAGAGCCGGGACCGGACTGTGTTGTTCCAGGCGGTTGACCCACTCGAGCCCGAGCCGCTCGCCATTCCGCTCAGGGAAGGATGTGCGCAGAGAAGGACTGCCCCATCGATCTCGCGCGCGATGCGTCCGCAGGCATTGGCGATGAACTGGCGAACCTGCGTGCGGACATTCTCATGGCCGCCAAACAGGTCGGCCGCGGTGTCGAGAACCACGAAGCGAGCACCGAATTCAAGAACGGCATCGAGAAGCGATGCAAAGAACTCCGTCAGCTGGCCTTTGCCGGAATCCTGCCCGTCGAACGTCATGAGCAGATTGTCGAAGCCGACGCTTGGCCAGAGCCGAAGATCGCCGAGCTCCTGATAATCGATCCAATACGCGCTGTTGATGCGGTCCTGGTTGATATGAAGATCGTCTTCGTGGTCCTCGCATAGCAAGCCAAAGGCCCGCAGTTTTCGGACGGGTTGCCCGAGCCACTGACGGCCGGTGGCGACGGCGGTCAGCAGTTGCTGCGCGAGAAGCGTTTTGCCGAGACCGCCATCGCCATAGAGCGCCGTGACATAGTTCATCGGGATCCAGCGCTCGACGAGCCATTGTCGTCGCGGCACCGGCTTTCCCGACCAGCTGCGCGGGTCGATGATGATGGGCCGCTGTTCGGGATCCTCTTCGCCGATCAAATGCGCGATGTCCGGCTTTCCCCATTTTCTGCGGCCACCGGCGATCATCGTCGCGACCTCGCGTCGGGTCTGCGTGGCCGTGTAGCCCGGCAGAGTCAGCGCCTCGGCGGCAATGATGATTTCCGAGTCCGACCATCCGCGCGCAATCCAATGGCCGGTGAGCCGGACCAGATTGTCGTGCCAGTGGTCGCCCGAACGGATGCGTGCAAGGCAGGCCTCGACCGAGAGATCCGAGGTGCCGATCGGCAGCGTGGCGGAGGGCGGGACGGAAGCGACGCCTTCTTCTCCAGTCGCACCAGCGTCGTTCGCAGTTGGCGAACCAGCGGGCGGGTCCGGTGGCGGAAACGCCTTCGCGATTTGCTCCGCCAAATAAGACTTGGGCCGTCCATCAGCGAAATCGAGGAACTCGGTGCGTTCGATGACGCGGCCTTCCTTCATCGGCCAAGCAATTGAACCGCCCAGGCGCAAGACCCGGCTTGGATTGACGACCGACGTGTCGCCGCCAAGCGCTTCCGCCAGCGCCAAATTCTGGCGGCGACAGACTTCCGCATCGCGAACCGGCTCGCTGAGACGCCACAGCATCTGCGCGCGCAGATGCGGATGGCGGCCGGTGATGATCACGCCGGTCGGGGGGCATCCGCGATTGCGGTAGTTCACCGAGGCGGTCGCAGTGACGTCGTCGTCGATATCGGCGTAGAACGCGGTGAGCGCGAAGAACTCGTCGTCCTTGCAGCGTCCGAACGGCGCAATGTCGGGATGCCGAAGCGCCTGCCCGATATAGACGTTCTGTCCGGGTTTGCGGTTCTCGGCGATGGCGCGTTTGACCAGCTCATCAAGCTCATCGGTGCCGAAGATGGCGGCATGCCTGAGCTTGCCGTCGCGCCCGTCGGTCCAGGCGAGCTCAATGCGCCCCTCGTGGCAGCCGTCGAGCCAGCCCTCGAACAGATGGCCGACATGCCGGCGCATCATCGCCTCAGCGGGCTCGAGCATGGGCGCGACGTTGCTCATGTTCATCGGACGCATCGGGAAGAAGGGCGCGGAGGGCCGAAGCCCTCCGGCGATTGCGATCAGAACACCGCTTCGGCGAGCGGATCGGCGGGCTTTGGCGCCGGCGGCGGCATGTGCTGGGCGGGACCCTTGGCAGCGGACGGCGTCGCGCCGTTGCCGCGCCAGATATCGGCTGCGTCCACCGGGCTCTGGTTCGGCAACTCCTTCGGCCGATCGACCCACTGCACGATTTGGAAGGTGGGGCGATAATTGGTGCCGTAACGATCCTTCATCGCTTCCGAGCCGGTGCAAGTAATGACCGGAAGCTGGCCGCGGTGGTTTGCCTTCTCGGCCTCGTACTGCGCGTAGATGTCCTTGACCGCATTGGCGAGATGGATCGAGGCGCTGGCGAACTCGGCAACGCCGCCGAAGAATTTCGGGCTGAAGGTCGCAACCACGAAGCCGCGCTTGAATCCCTCACCCGGGGACGGCGCCGGCTGATCGAGGCTCGGGTCCATCAGCCGTTCCGGCGCCTGGCCCTCGCGGAAATGCAGCCAGCCAGTGGCGATATTGTCGAGGTCGATGACAAAGGTCGGACGCTGGATTTCGGCATCTTCGCCGTCCGCGCCGCGCACAAACCATTTGTCGGCTTTGGCGTTGAACTTGCAGTAAGGCTTCGTGACGCCCGTTCCGCCGATATTCAGAGTCATGACGCTTTCTCCTTTAGCGTTGCGATTTAGAAGCCATAGATTTCCGTGCCACGCGCCCGCGTGATCGGATTGGTCCAGTGGAAGCGTTCGTAGTCGGGGACGAGGAGGCCGCAGAGCTCGGCGGGATCGTTCGAGAGCGCGAGGAAGCGCTCAAGCCGCAAGGCAATCTGGCGCAGCGCAGCCAGTTGCCGTTCGACGTCCATCCGATCGAGCTCGTAGACGACGACGGCGCGCCCATCCTTCTTGCCGGCGGAGGGCTTCACATAGGCGAAGCGCATGCCGTAATTGCCGTGGGCGCGGGCGTAGACGGCGCCCTGGCGCGCGTGGGACAGCGAGATCGCCGACGGCAGCCGCTCGCTGGTCTTGAGGTCGACGATCAGACCGTGATCATCGAACCGCCAGTCGATGAAGCCGACGACCGGCACCGAGACGTCCCCGAGAAGAAGCTCGACGCGGTCCTGGTACGCGGTGGGAATGCCGTACTGCCGCAGCTCCGCGAGCCCGCAGGCGACATAGCCGGGGATCGCCTCCCGTTCGCTGTCACGCCGATCATCGGGAACGAGGGCCATTTCGCGATCGAACGCTTTGACCGCGTGGGCGGCGCATTCGTCGATCGGCCGTGCCGGTTCGAGCAGACCCAGGTGCACGCCATGCTCGACTGCCTTGCCGCGCGCCATCAACGCCGTTGGCGGGCTGCGATGCCCCATCAGCCGCTCCATCGCCCACACAGCGGGCTCGGTGGCCCAGAGATTGAGCGAAGAGGCGGAGAGGTGTTCGATGCCGTGGCGCTGAAAGCCGGTGCTCATGGCGCTCTCCGCTCAGAGATAATTCGAGACGCCGCTGGCCCGCTCGCGCGCGATGGCGACGTAGCTGAAGTCTTTGATGCCGTCGCGTCGCTGCACGAGGTGCACGAATCCCCGCGTGGCGGCCCAATGCGCGCGGTCGGCGAGACGTGAGAGGCGATCCCGCGAACCGGCGAGACGATCGAGCGCAAGCTGGCCGCGGTGATAGATGAGACGCTCACCCGGCATCGCCTGTCCGAGCCAGGCGAGGAAATCGGTGTCTGTCAGCGGCCGCCCTGAGACGCGCTTGCTAACGGCGGTCATGGCGCGTCTCCGTCGGACGGCAACGTGCTCGAACGCAGCTGGGCGGTCTCGTACGCTTCGATGTCGGCGAGGCGGTAAATGACGCGCCCGCCGATCTTCAGGAATCGTGGCCCCTGTCCGCTCCAGCGCCAGCGCTCGAGCGTGCGGTGGCTGATGCTCCATCGACGAGCAAGCTCCACCTGGTCGAGATGTCGTATCGGGTGCTCGCTCATGGCCGCGCCCTCCCGTCCGACGGCTTCTGAGCCTGGTACGCCGCGATGAAGGCCATCACCTTGTCTGCCGTGGTCAGACGCGGAGAGCGGCCGCGGCGCAGATTGAGCACGAAGGAAGGATCCCCCACTGCGAGCCTGCCGAACTCGGTCGGCTTGAAGCCGGTGGCGGCCAGGAAGGCCTCGACCTCGTCGCGAAACTGTTCGGCCATCATCATGGCTAGGACTTTTGTCATGATGATTGCTATTGCGCAATTGGCAAAAGTTGTTAATTTCCTACATAATTAAATCAAGGAGATGCACAATGGCGGAGCTCGATCCCATCCGCGCCCGCCTGCTCAAGCTGCTCCAGGAGCGTGAGATCGACCTCAAGAGCGCCTCGCTCGCGATCGGGCGCAACGCCACGTATCTGCATCAGTTTCTCTTCCGCGGAACGCCGAAGGTGTTGCCCGAACATTTGCGCAAGGTGCTGGCGAAGCTTCTTCGCGTCGACGAGAACACGCTGCGGCACCGGAGGATTCCGCCGCGCAAACCGCGGTCGAAGCGTCCACCGGAGGATGCCGGAACCGGGCAGGTGTTGCGGCCTTCTACAGTCCCGGACGGGTTCGTCGGGATTGCCGAGATCGACGTGCGGGCGTCCGCAGGTCCGGGCGCGATTCACGAAGGCTTGGAGGAGACGAAGACCACCTGGCTGTTCCCTGAGCCGATGGTGCGTCACGAGTTCCGCGCGCCGGCGAGCGTGCTGCGGATGCTTACGCTGGTCGGCAACTCGGGCGAGCCGCTCGTCTCCAGCGGTGACCGCATCGTGGTCGACACGAGCCAGCGCGTGCCGGTTCCCCCAGGCCTATTCGTGATCTGGGACGGCATGGGACTCGTGTTCAAGCGCGTGGAGCATATCCCGGATTCCGACCCGCCAAAGATCATCATCAAGTCGGTGAACCCGGAGTACCAGAACTACGAACGGTTGGCCGAGGAGGTGAACGTAGTCGGCCGCGTCGTCTGGGCGGGGCGGCGTTTATGACACCGCACGTGGGAAGAAGAATGCCCAGAAAAGTCAGTAAGCAAACATCACCAGGTACGACTGCGATATGCTGAACTTCTGCCTCACTAGTCTTGGGTCGGGCTTCAGGCCCCCGAAATGAAGCTTTACGCAATCGACACAGGATTCAAGGGGGCCGCCCTACTCCGTTTTCGCCGCTGGTAGGGTCTGCGCCGACGCCAACTGTGCTTCCTACCCTCAGCCGATCGGCTATGAGCCCGACGATATCGCTCACCTTGGAAGATGGGCCGAGTTCATGGTCCGGCAGAACGATGCCGAACCGCTCCTCCGCACGGAAAAGCACCTCCATTTGGTCGACTTCATCCATGCCGAGGTCATCCTGCAACTTGCTGTCGCTGACCGGGTCTGTTGCTTCCGTGAGACCGTGCTCATCGACGACAGCAGCGACGATCTGCTCGACCGCTGATGCGATTTCGGCAAGAGTTTTTCCCGGACGCCCCTTGAGAGTTTGTGTGTCAATTCCAACAAACGGCATCTCAGCAACTTTGATTTAAGCCCAGCCAATTCGCTTGAAGCCTATCATGTATATGCTGTTTTCCGCATCAACAACGCGCTATTGCGCGGGCGATCCCTCGTTCAAAGGCGAAGCATGAGCTAATGGCGGACGGCCGGCAGAGGATCGAACTGACAATCTGGCGCGCCAGCGGCGCTACAAAGGCCTCAACGGCCGTGCCTGACATCGGGCCCGAAGAATAACCTCACGCAGAAATGCGAAGCTGCGCGGGGTCAATGATCAAGCCATCGAGCTATCGCGAGAGGCGGCGCGCGTTGGCGCGAACCTTCTTTCGGTAGCGCTTTACAGTGCTCTGTGGAGCGGCGCCGATCATGAGGCGCCAACTTTCTTGAAGGCCAGCAACGGCTTTCTCCGTCAACATGAGGCGCGCTTCCTTGTGCGCCTTGCTTCCGCCCGCAGCCAACTTCATGGTGCGGAGGCAGATCACCTGCTGTGACTCCACCGCGAGCATTGTTAAATCAAGCCATGTTCGGAACATTCTGCCCCGTCCTGCAAGCCTAACGCTGCCTAGCCCTTGGCATGATCACCACCATATTGTGTCCACCCCGCTCAGTCGCACATACTTGGGCAGGACATGCCGCAGCTGCCGGTCCCATCGCACATCGGGACATCGCCGCTGCTCTTAGAGGGTGCAGCGATCAACGAAAGCTGGCGCGTTAGGTCAGTGCTTTCGCAAGATGGGCACGACGGGGTCTCGGACGAGCGGACCAGCGTCTCGAACTCGTGGCCGCATTTGTTGCAGTCGTAGCCGTAAAGTGGCATCGCAAGTTCCCAATCGTTGGCGAAGCGGTGATAGGAATGCTTTAGAAAGCCGGTCCACGCAAGAGTGGTCATACATTCTCGCTAAGCATTGGTCCCTGGCTCGCTCATGATCCTTCGTCGCTTTGCTATTGGCCTATTGATCGTTCTATCCATAGCTGTAGGCGCGGCCGCACAGGATCGCATTGTCGGGATCGCGTCCGTCATCGATGGCGACACCATCGAAATCCATGGCCGGCGCATTCGACTGTTTGGCATCGATGCCCCCGAAAGCAGCCAACTCTGTGTTCGGCCGACCGGTGAACGTTGGCGTTGCCGGCAGCAGGCGAGCTTTGCCTTGGCTGATCGGATCGGCCGCGCTGCCGTGACCTGCCAACCCGCGATCTCGATCGCTACGATGGCGTGGTAGCCGTCTGCTTCAAGGGAAACGAAGATCTGAACCGCTGGATGGTTTCAAACGGCTGGGCCGTCGCGTTCAGACGATATTCACTGGATTACGTTGCCAGCGAGACTTCTGCACGTCGAAGTCAGATTAATATCTGGTCCGGAGAGTTCGACATGCCGTGGAATTGGCGCGCGCAACACCACAATCGAAGATCGAGATGAAGCCGCAACAGGAAGCGTCAGATCAGGAAGTTTTGGCGGGCCTGGTCGAGCGCGTTACTTACCACAACGTTGAAAATGGCTTCTGCGTCCTGCGTGCCAAAGTGCGCGGACATCGGGACGTCGTCACCGTCGTTGGGCACGCTGCAGCCATCGCGGCCGGTGAATGGATCACCGTTTCGGGCGGCTGGGTGAACGACCACACCCATGGCCAGCAGTTCAAGGCAAGATTTCTGCGTACCTCGCCGCCGACCACCGCCGATGGCATCGAGAAGTACCTCTCCTCCGGCATGATCCGCGGCGTAGGCCCGGTCTACGCCAGGAAGCTCGTGCGAGCGTTCGGCGACAAAGTTTTCGACATCATCGAGGCGTCGCCGGACCGGCTTCGCGAGGTCGGAGGCATCGGCCCGGTGCGCGCCGCCAGCATTCTGTCGGCCTGGGCCGAGCAGAAGGCGGTGCGAGAAATCATGGTGTTCCTGCATAGCCACGGGGTCGGCACGGCGCGGGCGGTGAGGATCTTCAAGACCTACGGCACCGATGCCGTCCAGGTCATGACCGAGAACCCGTACCGGCTGGCGCGCGACATCCGCGGAATCGGTTTCAAGACTGCCGACGTCATCGCAATGAAACTCGGCATCGAGAAGACCGCCATGGTGCGGGTGCGCGCCGGGATTTCCTATGCGCTCGCCGAGGCGATGGATGAGGGGCATTGCGGGCTGCCGACCGATGAGCTCGTGCCGTTGACGGAGAAACTCCTTGATGTCCCTGAGGGACTGGTCCGCACGGCACTCGATCTCGAATTGGCCGAGGGCACGGTCATCGCCGATCGGGTGGGCGAAACGTCCTGTGTGTTCCTTACGGGGCTGCATCGAGCGGAACGCACGAGTGCCGAGCAACTCATGCGGCTTGCCAACGCCGTCCTGCCGTGGCCCTGGATCGACGCGGATAAGGCGCTGCCGTGGGTCGCGCAACGCATCGGGCTCTCCCTCGCGGAAAGCCAGATAGCCGCGATCAGGCTCGCCCTGATTTCCAAGGTGCTGGTCATCACTGGGGGGCCCGGCGTTGGCAAGACCACCATCATCAGAGGCATCCTTCGCATACTCTCGGCGAAGGGAATTAGGCTCTCTCTCTGCGCGCCGACCGGCCGCGCTGCCAAGCGCATGACCGAGGCGACGGGCTTCGAGGCGAAGACCATCCACCGGCTATTAGAGGTGGACCCCAAGAGCGGCGGCTTCAAGCGTGGCGAGGACAACCCGCTCGATTGCGATCTGCTGGTCGTCGACGAGGCGTCCATGGTCGATGTTATGCTGATGCAGGCGCTGATGAGGGCCGTGCCCGACAAGGCGGCCCTCCTGATCGTAGGCGACATCGACCAGTTGCCTTCGGTCGGGCCCGGGCAAGTGCTAGCCGACGTAATCGCATCCGGCGCCGTGCCGGTGGTGCGCCTTACAGAGGTATTCCGTCAGGCCGCGCAGAGCCGCATTATCATCAGTGCGCATCAGATCAACCAGGGCTCAATTCCCGATCTCCGCCCTCCCGGGTCAGACAGCGACTTCTATTTCGTGCAGACGGACGATCCCGAGACCGCCGTGTCGCGCATCATCGAGCTGGTGAGAACACGGATCGCCAAACGCTTCGGTCTCGATCCTATCCGCGACATCCAGGTGCTGTGTCCGATGAATCGGGGCGGCGTCGGCGCCCGCTCGCTCAACATCGAACTGCAGGCAGCCCTGAACCCGGCCGGCGACCGCAAGGTCGAGCGCTTCGGTTGGACGTTCGCGCCCGGCGACAAGGTCATGCAGATCGAGAACGACTACGACAAGGAGGTCTACAACGGCGACATCGGCTACATCGATGACGTCAACCCTGACGATGGCGAACTAACCGCCAGCTTCGACGACCGGACCGTCACGTATGGCTTTGGTGAACTCGACATGCTGGTACCGGCCTATGCCGCAACCATCCACAAGAGCCAAGGGTCGGAATATCCCGCTGTCGTCATCCCGGTGATGACGCAGCATTACGCTATGCTGCAACGAAATCTGCTCTACACTGGCGTCACGCGAGGCAAGAAACTGGTCGTGATTGTCGGGCAGAAGAAGGCCATCGGGATCGCCGTCCGCAATGTGTCAGGGCGACGGCGATGGTCGAAGCTGCAGGAGTGGCTGACGAAAAATCGATAACTCCGTGTCCGTTTTTCGGGTGTTGCGGAAGTTCAAGGCTGAATTGCCTCGGCGACTTCTGTCGCAAGTGACCCTTAGGCGACCTGGGTGAAAGCACACCATCCGCCGAGCGTTCAATGGGGATGGGCGGAAGGATCGCGGGCAGGACTGCGTCGTTTTCACGCTTCAAATAGAACCTCACATCGGCTCCCACGCATTTCTCGGCCAGTTAAACTGGCTCTCGCCGGCTACTGCCGGCATAGCGGCGAACTCGGGAGGAAGCAAATGTACAGGGCAGTGATCGCATCTATTGTAACATGCATCGCGCTGTCGGTGGCAACGCGCCCGGCCTCGGCTGCGGGGGAAGTCAAGATAACTCCATTGGGTGGACAGGATGGGGAGTTTTGTCTGCTCGATCGCGCGCTGATTCTTGAAGACCCGAATGGCACGCGCATCCTCTATGATGCGGGACGCACAGTCGCCGGTGCCGATAATTCGCGCCTCGGCAAGATTGATGTCGTGCTGGTCAGCCACGTCCACGGTGATCACCTCGGTGATCGTCACACCAAGGCTGTCAATGCCGGCTCCTGCGGCAAGCCCGACACATCGGTCAGCGCAACGCCGAACTCGAACAGCGTAGACATTGCTGTTGCGAAAAATGCCAAGATTGTCACCGGAAGCGAGATGCCGAGTTTTTTGGCGGGCAAGCTCAAGGCAGCCGGTGGGAATCCTGAGGATTCGCTCCTTGTCCGATTTGGCGCCATGAGAAATATTGGCGGTGTCGGGATCACGACGGTCCCAGCGGTTCACAGCAATGGTCTATCCCATGCATTCATAGGCGGAACCCTGGGCGACGCAATGAAGGAGGCCGGGATTACTGCATATGTCGGCCCACCCACCGGGTATGTTCTCAAGTTTTCGAATGGCCTCGTGGTGTATCTGTCAGGCGATACGGGGATAACGGCCGAGCAGGATATCGTGGTGCGCGGCCATTACGGGGCAAAATTGGCCGTCATTAACATCGGTGACACTTTCACGACGGGTCCCGCGGAAGCGGCCTATGTGATCAACACCCTCGTGAAACCGACCGCCGCTATTCCCTCGCACGCCAACGAAGAAGCGACAAAGGACGGCAAGGTGATCGCGGGGACGAAAACGGACACCTTCATCAAAGCTGCTAAAGTGCCGGTGCATGTTCCGGTGAGCGGCAAGACGATGTCATTCGACGACACAGGAAAATGCGTGTCCGGCTGCTGAGCGATACCAGGTGCTGAGCCGCCGGCTTGCGTGGTCCCCATGCAAGTCGGGGCTTGGCTGACAACGGCCACAGCAACTCGACTTCCCCCGGCTCGTTGATGCGGGCACCCGCTTCTTGAATGACGCGAGAACATTGCCGGCGTGAAATATCCGGATGTGGTCGGTCTTGCCGGCTGCTCTCTCGAATGTCCGGTCATTGAGGGTGAAGCAAACTCTGTACAGAGAACGCCTTATGCCCGAGTTCTGACCCGAACCGGCCGGTTCGCCGGTTATCTCATTCGTAGCGTTCGCGCGACACGGAAGCCGTAGCGCGTGCTCCGATTGACTGCGATGTAACGGTCGCGATACGCGGACCGGAGGTATCTCGGAAAAGTTTCCCAGGACCCGCCGCGCACGACGCGCGATACGCAATTTTCGCTCGTCCAGGCCGAGCCGTCAGTTGGCGCATTGCTGTAATTATCTTTCCAACAATCCTCAGTCCATTCATAGACGTTGCCATGCACTTGGTAGAGGCCCCAGGGGTTTGGTTGGAAAGCGTCGACCGGGGCCGTTTGGTACCGATACCAACTCTTAGCCCCCCCGCCATGCGTATAGTTGGCTTGGTCAGCCGATATCGTGGAGCCCCACCAGAATGGCGTCGTTGTGCCGGCGCGCGTCACGTATTCGCGCTGTGCTTCGCTGAGCAGATGGTAGTCACGGCCCGTCTTGCGTTTCAGCCATGATATGTACGCTTGAGCATCGTTCCAACTCACATTGACTACTGGCCGTTTGCCGCGGCCCCAATCCGCATCGGAGGGCTTGTAGCCGTTGCAGCCGCCGTCAGCGACGCAGGCATCCCATTCGTCAAAGGTCACCGCGTATTTGCCGACGGCGAATGGCTGGGAAAATGTCACGCGATGCTGCGGACCTTCATAGTACGAGCGACCCTTCTCGCTTTGCGGTGAGCCCATGGTAAAGCTGCCGGCTGGGACGACCACCATCTCGGGGCATTTGGCGCAATCCCTGAAAATCTCGCCCGGCTCGTACCGGCGATCCGACGCAGGATCGGCGATCGCCAAGGATGCTGCGAGTATCGCAGAGGCAAATGCGACCCATCCAATGATCATGCTGGGCTCTCTCAAAGCGACTGCCGTGAACCGGGAGTCTGCAACAATTTCGGCGGCGTGCAAGGATCAAGAGGCCATGGGTTCTGGCGCTAGTCGAGTGACTATAGCCGCAGGACGGACTCCCTCCCCGCTCGCGGGAGAGAGGGCGTTGACGGCGTGACAGAGGTGTGTGTCGAATACACTACAAAGCGTGCAATCGTGCGCTTCGATGACGAAGTAACGTCATGGGAGAGGATTGCTCAAGCGGCGACGAATGCGGGCTTCCCCGCGAGCAAGGCAGAGTGAAATCCGATGCAGTGTGAATCGAGCATCACCTGCCCCCATTGCGGGCATGCCGAAACAGAGACCATGCCGACAGACGCGTGCCAGTGGTTCTATAATTGCAAGGGCTGCGGTACGGTCCTGAAACCTAAGCCCGGCGAATGCTGCGTCTTCTGTTCCTACGGAACCGTGCCATGTCCGCCGGTCCAGAAAGAACAATCCTGCTGCGGCTGACTTCTGTCAGTATGACCGACTTTGTGCCGTGGCACTTACTCGCCGTCGAGTGCAATTCGGCGCGACGGTCGGTCTCGAAGGCGGAGCGGAAACCATAAGCACGTGGCGCACCGAGCACCCTTTCGGTGCACCACGTTCCTCAACGGCTTGGGTTCAGGAGTTGATGCTGGGCAGGCATTATGGGTTGGGGCCAGCGCGCCAGTGCGGAGGCACCTTGGGGGGTGAGCGCGTAAACGCCGCGCTCAATCCGGGCGAACCAGCCGTAGACATTGCCCAGGAGAATGCTGGAGGCGTTTGGGACGACCGAGCGAAGTTCCCGAGTGCGGCGCGGGCCCCCAGCGAGAGAGGCGGCGCAGGCAAGCGCCTGTTGCCGATAGGCGGTCATGATTGGCATCTTGGTCGATCCCCCGAGAGCGGGATCACCTACCCGGCTGCGATGTTCTTGAACAAGCCGTGCGCGGCGCTTTGGGTCCTGACGGGGCCGCCATGGTTTCGGCTCAACAAGCACTTCGACCGACCCGATGGATGACACCCCAAGCAAACCAAAGCCCAGTAAACGGCAAAGCTTATGCACACGCGGATCGCGTACGCGACCCCCACGCCCGGTCACGCGCACGGCAAGCCAAACCTCGTCGCAGGCAGCCGTGCGGTTCACACCCTGCAGCACAAGCTCAAGACTGAAGGCAGACTTGAGCTCGCCGACCACCACGATTGGCGGCTCCTCTCCGCGCAGGGCGACGAGATCGCAGCCGCAGACCTCGCCCTTGACCGTGAAGCCGAGCCGTTCGAGATAGCGCTTCACGGGTGCGTAGAGCGTCGTCTCGGGGGTTTCCAGGTGGCGCTTGGGCTTGCGAGGCATCCGTCAGAATTGCCGCGCTTTGGTAAACGGTGGGTTATCTGTCCCTCCGCCGTGCATATGCAACCGACTACATCTGGCAGCTGATCCGTTCAAGACGGCGGCGGATCATGTGTAGGGGAGTATTGCGGCGGCGCTCAATCAGGCGGCTTGATGGTATCAGGAGTCATATTTTCCGACTGTCATACGCCCAGTGCAGCAGCGCCTGCCTTTGACGTGGACGGCAGAAGGGATCGCCGGGCTCACAGTTCTTCTTGATCTGATTGATGTGACGCCGGAAAGCCTTCCAGCGCTTGATCTGGCGACTGTCCTCTTCCGGCATCCTCCGGCCCATGTAGTAGCGGCAGTACCATTGGAACCAACCACGCGGATCGTCGGGGTGGATCCAGCCTTTCTTGCGCCACTCCGACAGCGGTCGGCTGGCGTCAACTCCGAAATGGTTGAGCGAACAGTCGCGCCCCTTTGGCGATAGCTTTGCCCTCTTGAACCAGCTCGCAGGAAACTCCTTGCGGCAGTCGGTCATGTACTTGCCGCAGAATACCCCGAGCGCGAGCATCTCTTTGGGGGTCAGCTCGGGTTTGAATTCAGGGTCGAAGTTCCGCGCCATGGGTGCAGTCAATTGATAGCGGTATCGCTTCTGCATTCGGTCATTGACCGTGACCCACTTTGATTTTCTGCGCATATTCCATGACCGCGCTTAGCCATCGCGTACGCGATTCACCGATTGAGTATCCAGATCGAGAAGTTGAGGACGGTGGCGAACGCGACCCAGACTGTGAGCGGTACGAGGCAAAAAGCCGCCAACCTATCCAGCCGATAGAACGCCACAACGGTTGCGATGATCAGCGCAAATTGTAGGACGATATTGACCATTCCCAAAAGTGGGCTGTTGGCGGCGAAGAACATCCACGACCATGCCGCATTAAACGCCAGTTGAACGAAGAATAAGGTCAGAGCCGTTCGGCGCATTGAGCCAGCCGGCAGGCACAGAATCCGCCAGACCGAGAAAGCCATCAGCAGATACAATGTCGTCCAGACCGGACCGAAGACCCAGTTCGGCGGGTTGAATGGTGGCTTGGCGAGATTGGCGTACCAGGGTGCGAGGTTCGGGTAGGTCGCGATCTGACCGATTACTGAAGCCGCCACGACGGCAGAGATTGAAATCAGGGCGAGACGAGCCTGCGCCATCGTTCATGCCGCTTCGAATCTTCCATGCCGATCTACTGAACCTACGTGCTAGTTCGCTGATCTGCTTACCATTACGCACCCTCTTGCTTCCACAGTGCTTCCAGAATTCGGCTCGAGATCTGAGCCGAAAATGACGACGCCGCCAAGTCGCTGACTTGGCGGCGCTATTTGGTTGCGGGGGTAGGATTTGAACCTACGACCTTCAGGTTATGAGCCTGACGAGCTACCGGGCTGCTCCACCCCGCGTTAAACGAAATTGTAGGCGACCGCCTTAAACGAATTGCAGACGACCACCCACATGATGTTTATGTAACAACTGATCCTTCGTATGGGAAGCCCGCCGTTGGACAAGATGTTGTCGCCCTCCGACGTTGCGGCCGGCACCACCGGTTCCCCCAAACGCGCCGCATTGCGGCCGAACGCCAGCGTGCCGGAAACGCTGCGGGCGGTCGCGCACGACGTGATCGCAGAGGCGCGGACGGCGATCAATAACCCCGTTGACGCCATCGCCGTGCACGATTTCCGCAAGGCGATGAAGCGCTGGCGCGCGTTTCTTCGCCTGCTTCGGCCCTATCTGGGCGACGAGGGGCGGCGCATGCAGACGGAGGCGGCCGAACTGGCGCGCAGCCTGGCCGGCGCGCGCGATGCGCGCACCGTCCTCGATGCGCTCAACGATCTGAGCAAGGGCGAGCAGACGCTCTCGCCACGGTCATTCGCCACCATCACCGCCGGCTCGAATCGATGCGCGTCGCCGCCGAGGGGAATACGGTCACTGCCGAAACGCGCGCGCGAATCGATGCGATCCTGGCGGCGAACGGCGAGTCGGTGAAGTTTTGGCCACTCGCAACCCTTGGTTACAAGGAAATCGCGACCGAGCTCGCCGAGGGCTACCGGCGCGCCCGCGAAGCGATCCCGCGCGATTGGATGGAGGCCGACCCCGAGATGCTGCACGACTTGCGCAAGCGCGTGGTCGTGCATCGCTATCAGATGGAAATCATCGAGCCGCTGTGGCCGCGCTTCGGACAGTTCTGGGTCGGCGAAACGCAGCGGCTGCGCGAGCGGCTCGGGCACCACCAAGACTTGATCATCTTTTCTCAGCTCACGGCGCCGCATCAGACGCTCGCACGATGGCGGTCGCGACTAACCCCGCTGATCGCCGCCCGCCGGGCCGATCACGTGCACGCGGCCGCACGCATCGCCAACCGGTTGTTCGTCGACTCGCCGAAGGCCTTTCGCCGCCGCCTGCTGGCGCTTTGGGACCACCGGGAGCGCCCGGCCTGACCGGATGCAGCGCAACACCCAGGACCACCCTCCGCGCACCGGACCTGCCGCCGCCTGCGATCACCTCCGGACACATGGGCTTATAAGATGACGCTCGGCACAAACGAATTGCTGTTGCGGTTGGGCGCAGCCACTTTCGCCGGATTGATCGTCGGGCTCAATCGCGACCTCCGCAACAGGCCGATCGGGATGCGGACGCTCAGCCTGGTCGCGCTCGGAAGCGCCATCGTGGTCGTTTCCACGATCCAGATTCCCGGCATTGCCGAAAACTCCAACGCGGCAAGCCGGGTTGTTCAGGGCATCATTCAGGGGTTGATGGCCGGTATCGGCTTCATCGGCGCCGGCGTGATTCTGCGCGACTCCAATGCTCAAAGGGTCAAAGGCCTGACGAGCGCCGCAACGGTATGGGTAACCGCGGCGCTTGGCATCGCTTGCGGCCTGGGCGCCTGGCGCACCGTTGCCATCGCGCTCGTCCTGACCTTCTTCGTGCTGCTCGGACTGCACTGGATCGAGCACGTGATGTTCGAAGAAGACTAGAGCGGGGTGAATTGATAATCATTGCTCGTACTAGCGCTCGCTAGAGGCGGTGAAAAAGCGCCAGATCCAGGCATCCCTCGCGTCAGATCTGACGCGCCAACGCGGCCCTCAGCTCGCCGGTACCGCGGCTACTGTGATGCGGGTGTTGTGTTGGCAACCGCGCCAGAAGGAAATATCCTTGGCACCGAACTCCGCTGTTCCGGTACGGAGTCAACCAGCTATCGGTGCGGTGAATAAGCACTGAATTCGATTACGGAGGAAACGATGATGTTTAACAAACGCCCATTCAACAGTGAAGTGCAACGGGCAGATTTCTGGCGCTGAAGAAAATCTCGCGAGGGGTTTGGTAGCCGAGTATCTTTCTGGGGCGAGAGTTGAGTTTGTCCTCGACCCTTTGGACATCGGCATCGGACAAAATAGAGAAGTCGGAACCTTTTGGGAAGTACTGCCTGAAGAGGCCGTTAGTGTGTTCGTTGAGGCCGCGTTCCCACGAGTGATAGGGCTTGGCAAAATAGGATAGTGCCCCCAGCGAGGTTGCGATTTGGGCGTGAGAGGCGAACTCTTTTCCATTGTCGTAAGTGATTGTTTCGATTTGGTCAGCGAGCGGCAAAAGCACGCGTGCGCAGGCCTGCACGACAGAGTCCGCGTTCTTGTCCGGCAGTTTGGCGAGCTTGGTGTATTTGGAGGTTCGCTCGACGTGCGACATGACAACGCCTTTGTGATTGGCGCCGATAATCGTGTCGGCCTCCCAGTCTCCGATGCGGATTTTTGCGGCGACAATAGGAGGCCGCTGATCGATATCGACGCGGTTCGGAATCAGCCCGCGCCCCGAATTCTTGCCCTTGCGCCTGTTGTATTTTTTGCCGCTGTGACGCAAGTGAAGATACAGCGTGCCCCCGTCTTTCTTGTCTTTCCAGACATGCTGATAGATGCGCTCGTGACTGATAAAGGCGACGCCATCCTTCGCCAGACGCCCGCTGATCTGATCGGGACTCCACTGCTGTTGCGTCAGTTTTTCTTCGATCAGCTCCACCAAATCTGGCGTTATTTTGCGCGGCTTGTCCGAGGCCTCTTGGCGTCTCTGCGAGGCCTTCTCGTGCGCTTGCTTGAAGCGATAGCCGCGCGCGCCGGTGTTGCGAACAAGCTCGCGGCTGATCGTCGACGGATCGACGCCAATTTGCCGCGCGATGTGGGCTTGCGAGTGGCCGCTTTGCAAGAGCGCGTAAATCTGGCAGCGTTGTTCGCAGGTCAGATGGAGATAGCCTTCGGGCATTTTTCCTCCGTGAGATGTGCTGTCCCACGCAAGGATAGTCTTCCATCTGACCGCCAGAAAAACCGGCATACACAACATGGCAAAGTCTGGCGGGAGAAAACGTCGGCCTCAAGGGTGCTCGCTGCGCTCGCATCGTCTCCGGCGACTAAAGCCCTTGACCCCGACCCTTTCCCCCGCCACTCACTCCGCCATGCCGTCTATGCTGCCCTGTTGCACTTCGGATTTGAAACGGCGAAACTAATCCTCGCGACCGCTGTCACGCTGATCGCCTCGGCGCCGGCTGTCGCGCAAGAGACCATTACTATTGGGTTTACGGCGTCACAGACAGGCAAACTGAACAACAACTCGACGGCCCAAATGCGCGGCTTCGAGCTATGGCGGGACTAGGTGAATGCCGCCGGCGGCATTAAGGCCGGGGGCAAACAATACAAAGTGAATTTCGTCAGCTACGATGACGAGTCACAAAATACGCGCGTCCAACAACTCTATACCCGCTTGATCGTGCAGGATAAGGCACAATTCTTGTTCAGTCCGTATTCATCAGGATTAGTGGCAACCGCTGCTGTTATCTCCGAGCAATACGGGAAGATAATGCTGACGACTGGCGCTGCCCAAGAGAAAACCTACAAGCTCGGCAACAAAACCCTGTTCCAGGTCTATCCCCGGCAAGCCAATATCTTGCCGGCGCGCTGCAACCCTTGAAGGAGAAGAACCCCGGCGCGCCGATTGCATTTGTCTACAAGGATGACCCATTCTCCAAGACCGTCGTCAACGAGACCCGCGGGCTGGCGACGAAAATGGGATTTAAGATCGTCTTCGATGAATCCTACGGCCCGGATACCACCGACTTCGGGCCAGTGATCAATAAGATCGTATCGTCCAAAGCTACGGCGTTGCTCGGCGGCGGACATTATGCGGACGGTGCGACGCTGGCGCGTCAGCTCTACGACCAGAAGGCCGGACTCAAATGGATCACTTTGCTGGTCGCTCCCGACAGTCCGAAGTTCGCGACGCTCGGAGACGCCGCAGTTGGCATTTCGGTACCCTCGCAATGGGAACCGCAGGTAACCTACAAGCCGGACTTCGGACCGACCGCGCAGGCGTTTACCAAGGCCTTCGAGGATAAGTTCAAGATTGAACCGGGATACCACGCGGCGGGCGGTTACACGGCCGGACTGCTGTTGCAGCACGCCATCGAAACGGCAGGCTCGATCGATCAGGCCAAGGTTGCCGCCGCGCTCAACAAGATGGATGTCGTGACCATGTTCGGCCGGACGAAATTCTCGACCGCACCCAAGGAGCACGGATTGCAGATCGGCCACGAGATGGTGATCGCGCAGTGGCAGAAGAAGAACGGCGAGATCCTCAAAGAGGTGATCTGGCCGAAAACAGCCAAGACTGCCGACATCATTTACTGAGGCCTTTTGCAGGCGCCCAGAGAGCCGGCGGGCAGCTGGTCCGCCGGCCGGCGCGGGGGATTGCATGATCGGGATCTTCGCGTCCGTTATCGACGGCGTGCTCGTCGGCGCCGTTTATGGCCTTGCCGCGATGGGCCTCACTCTGATCTGGGGCGTCATGAACGTGATCAATCTGGCGCACGGCGCGATGATCGTGCTGGGCATGTTCATGCTGTACTTTCTCGCGTCCGTGGTCGGGGTGCCCGCTTATGCGACGCTTCCGCTCGTGGTCGTCGTCGGCTTTCTCTTTGGTGTCGTGCTGTATTGGATCGCCGTCCATCGCGTGATCGGCCAGCCCGAGCTGATGAGCCTGCTTTCGACCTTCGCGGTCAGCATGATCGTGATCGGGTTCGGCACCGCGCTTTGGACCACGAGCCCCTATAACGTTCCAGTGCGCGTGCCCGGCATAACCTGGGAATCCTATACGTTCACCGGCACCCACATCATGGCCGCGATCCTGGCTGGTGTAATCGCTGCTTTGCTCTATCTGCTCCTTTATCACACCCGCGTGGGCAAGGCGGTCCGCGCCGTCTCGGGCAATCGCGAAGCGGCCGAACTCACGGGGATTCCGACAACCCAAGTTCTGGCGATGGCTTTCGGCCTCGGCGTTGCCCTTGCCGCAGTGTCGGGTACGCTGATCGCCACCTTGTTTCCGTTCACCATTCTGTCGGGCGAGGCCTATCAGCTGAAAGCATTCGTCGTGACGGTACTCGGCGGGCTGGGAAACCCAGCCGGCGCGCTCCTTGGCGGCATCGCGCTCGGGCTCCTCGAAGGGATGGCGACGCCATTCATGCCGGTCAGCTGGATTCCCGTCTTGGAGTTTGTGCTATTCGTATTCTGCCTGATCGCGTATCCCCGCGGCATCTTTGCGTTCGTCAGGTAGCACCGTGCGCCGTCCCTTTTTCTGGCTGATCGCGCTCGTCACGATCCTGCTTGCGGTCGTTCCGTACGTTACCGATGACGTTCAGCTCCGCGAGAGTCTGCTGCTTGCCTGCGTCTACATTATCCTCGCGAGCAATCTCAATCTGATGATCGGCTACGCCGGCTACGTGAATTTCGGCAATATCGTCTTCTTCGGGCTTGGCGGCTATATCTGCATCTATTTGGTCGACACTTGGCATGTGCACATTGTGATCGCCGTTCTTGTCGCCGGCATCGGGGTCAGTGCCCTCGCGCTCTTGTTCGGCCTTGGCATTCTACGTTTGCGTGGGGCCTTCTTCGCATTGGCGACGATCGGAGTGAACGAGGCGATCAAGCAGCTGGTCGCCAATTTCGAGCCGTGGGGCGGCGCCACCGGTATTTATTTGTCGCTCGACGCCTACGGTCAGCTCGGCGGCCCGATGCAAGCATTGTGGACGACCTATCTTTTAATCGTCCTGTTAACTGCTGCATCTTTATTCCTCAGTTTCTTCATAAAGAACTCGAAGTTCGGACTGGGCCTCATCGCCATCGGCCAAAATGAGGATGCTGCCGCGGTGCTTGGGGTCCCGACGGCGCACTATAAGGCGATCGCATACAGCATATCCGCGTTTCTTCCGGCGATGGCCGGCGGCCTCTATTTTTTCAAGAGCGGCATCATCGAGCCCGGCGGCGCCTTCAACCTGTCGCTGTCGATCGAAGCGATTGTCATGGTCATGCTGGGCGGCCAGGGCACCGTTATCGGGCCAGCGGTCGGCGCTTTCGTCTATGAAGAGATACGTGGCCTCTTGCTCACCTCCGAAACATTCTCTCACTTCCAATTGGTGATCGCGGGTGCATTATTGCTCCTCATTGTGCTGTTCGTGCCCGGCGGCTTGATCGGCTATGTGCACCGGCGCTGGCCGAAAACGCGGAGATGGCTCGAATGACCGCGCTCCTCGATGTCACCAATCTGTCGAAGCGCTTTGGCGGCCTGCAGGCCGTGCAGGACCTGAGCCTGACCGTCAATGCCGGCGAGATCGTTGGACTGATCGGACCAAATGGGGCTGGCAAGTCGACAGTTTTCAACCTGATCAATGGGGTGTATCCGCCGGATACCGGGCAGGTGATTTTTACTGGCCACGACATCACTGGCAAGCAGCCTCACATCGTCGCTCGGCATGGCCTTGCGCGCGCCCACCAGATCGTGCAGCCGCTGACCAGGCTCACTGTGCTGGAAAATTGCACGGTGGGTGCTTGTTTCGGTCGGGAGAATCTGCCGCTTGCCCAAGCTCATGACGTTGCACGCGAGGCGGCGAGCACGGTCGGGCTCGGCGATCGCCTCGGTGCGCTTGCCGGCACCCTCACCACCGGGGGCAAGAAGAAGCTTGAGCTTGCTCGTGCCCTCGCCGCCCGCCCGCTCCTTCTGCTACTCGACGAGGTTCTCGCCGGGCTCAACCCGACCGAAACGGAGGGTATGATCGAGATCGTCCGGAAGATTCAACAAAGTGGCGTCGCCATTTTAATGATCGAGCATATTATGCGCGCCATTATGAGTCTGTCCGATCGCATCGTGGTGTTGAACGTGGGCCGCTGGTTGGCGGAAGGTTCGCCACAGCAGGTCGCCTCCGATCCTGAGGTGATCACTGCCTATCTCGGCGACACCGCGCTGATCAATAACCTGGAGGAGCGCGCGTGACCGACGCACTGCTCCAGGTCGAGGCGCTCGAAGCTGGCTACGACGACGTCCAGGTATTGTGGGGCATCTCGCTCAAGGTCGAGCGCGGCGCGATGACCACGCTCGTTGGCACCAATGGGGCCGGCAAGACGACGAGTCTGCGCGCAATAACCGGGAGCATTCGGCCACACGGCGGCCGCGTCCTATTCGAGGGCGAGGATGTTACTCGGCTGTCGCCGCACGCGAAGACCGCGCGCGGCCTCGTACTGGTGCCCGAAGGCCGGCAGTTATTCAGCGAAATGAGCGTCGAGGAAAACCTTGAAATGGGCGCCTATTCGAAACGCGCCCGCCGACAATTTCAGGATCAACTCGATCGCGTCTACACGCTGTTTCCCCGGCTCAAGGAACGGCGCGCTCAAAAAGCGGGAACGTTCTCCGGTGGAGAACAGCAAATGTTGGCGATAGGGCGCGGACTGATGTCCGTGCCCGACGTGTTGATCATCGATGAACTGTCCCTCGGGTTGGCGCCAGTGATCGTGCAGCAGCTCGTCAAGACGTTGGAGGCGTTGAAAGCGAGCGGCGTGACTATCTTGCTGGTGGAGCAGAACGTTCATCTCGCGCTCACGCTGAGTGACTACGCCTATGTTATCGCGGAAGGCCGACCTTTCACCGAAGGCCCGGCCCGGGAAGTGGCGGCGATGCCGCAAATTCGGCAGGCCTTCCTCGGCTTGTGAGGAGAACCGAGCCCGGTTCGGTCCAGCCCTTCAACAAAGCCACAGTATCTCTGCAGTCTCGTAGACGATCGCATCTCGGACCGGTCGTGCGACGCGCCGTGTCGCTCGCACGCGTTAAAGAGAGCCTTGGCTTAACGCATTTTTCGGCAAGGTGGGAACCGGCTCGCCGGGGGCGTCAGCTCCCCCGATCTATCAATCCTTTTGGTGGAGTTAGTTGGCCGTCCATCTGCTCTTGACTTGGCTCAATCTCGTCGAGGGCTTCTTCTCGAAACTCGCCCGCTCCGTCCTGCGGCACATTCGCGTCTCCTCCAAGCAGGAGCTCAAGGATCGCCTCATGGCCGCCGTAGATTATTTCAACCACGATCCCGTCGTTCACCCCTGGACCTACAAACTCGATAAGGCCGCATGATATGATTCGAACTTCAAAATCGCTGGACTAGTGACTGCGGTTCGCGGACAATCGCTCGATCGTGGCCTGCGTCAAGTAGAACAGCCGCTGCCCATTCATCTCCGTCACGGCGCTGGTGATTAGTCTCTGCGACGCGAGCAGTGCGAGGCAGCGCGCAAGGCGATCCGATCCGAGCCCAGTCACGCACGCCAGCTCATCATGGCTGAGCCCGCCCTTGCCTTCGGCGAAACGCTTGCTGAAACGCCTTAGCGCCACGACGATGGTAAAATCGTCGTCTGCCCTGTCCTTCGCCATGAGCATCCAACTCTGTTCGAGCGACGACGGCGAACCCTAGGCACGCAGCGGCAGAAGCAGAAAGAGGTTCGCACCTATCTCATCGTATGATGGGCAGGTTAGGCGTCGCGGACTTGAGGCTTCTCAATTCTGTGTTTGCGATGAATTGACGTGGTCTCAGCTCGCACGTCACGGCCAGCGAGCGGACGCCCAGCACGCGCATGGTTGCCGAGCCGCTCAGTCGGTTCGCACGGCCCGACGTTATTGCTCATAAATCGATTTATTGACAACCGTCAACTCGCGCACACGCCTCGTCAGCCGGACGCCGGTATATCCGCGGTCGCGAGCAGGGCGCGGCGAGGCCGCTCGGGCTATGTCGGGATGGTGGTAGCCCTGCGTTAGCCCGCAGCCCGAGCGCCTTCGACAATGTCGATATAAGCTACTGACGCTATTTACTAAATCTATTTACTATGAGATGAAACAGCTTCATCTCCGCACCTTTATTGGCCTCGATGGTCGCCGTCTCGGCCGGCCCGAGATAGACACCCATCCCGCTCGCGACGTCGTAGGCCTTGCCGTCCAGCGTGATCGTGCCTTTGCCGGCCATCAGGTAGACGAGCTGGTGGCGTTCGCCTGCCTCAGGCGAGAAGGCTTCGCCGGACTTCAGCCAGCGCAGCATGCCGCGCCCATTCTTGGCGCCGCAGAGGGCCTCGTTCAAAATTTCCGTCACCTCGCCCTGCCCGGTCGATAACTTGCGCGGCAACTTCGCCGTTTCAATGAAAGTCAGCGGCATCGTCCTTGCTCCCGTTCCGCGGTGACGCGCTCAGGTCTGCACCCAGACGCGCCCATCACGCCGTTCCCAACGCAGATCATCGGGCGTGCCGTCCAGGATGGTCGTCTTGAACCGGTTTGGCGCCTGCCATTCGAAATAGAACAGGGGCTCGGTCGCGCGCAGGCGATGCTTTTCTTCCGCCGGAATGAATACCAGATCGCCCGGCCCGATCGCCCGCACTCCATCTTCCGATTCCACCGTCGCCTTGCCGTCGATGACGAAATAGAAGTGCTCGCAATTGGCATGGTAGTGATAGGGCGAAGATGCGCCCTGCTTATAGTGCATCACCCCCGCCAGCATGTCGTCGATGTGCGCGAGCTCCTGATTGACGAAAAAGGTGCGTTCGCGTCCGGGGACGACCGACACCAGCGTCGGCAACTCGTCCTCCTTGAAGATATAGGCCATGGCTTTCCTTGCTCCCTAAGCAGCGACTATTTCCGAAGCCGATGCCAAGCGGCTCGCTCAGCGCCGTCGCGTGACACAAGGCATCGTCAATCCGCTCGCATCTTTCATTCCTTTTAATAGGCGTCGTGATGATCCTTGGTGATCACGCCGCGATTGGCCATGATCGGGCGGCCTTTCTCGTCCTTGACGATTTCGGTCAGATAGTAATTCTGAATGGGGAAATGGTTGGGCTGCATAGGTCGGAATGTCAATCGCGCCTTGCGGCGTGCGTGCTGTTGCGCGCCGCGACTTGAAGCTGCGTAAGCGCGCAAATCCTTATCTTTGGGAAAACGTAAGCACGAGCTTGCGAGAATTCTCACTAAACAACGGCCGCCACGGCGCCGCAGCGCTCCATTTTACACCACATCGATCATGTTCGCCGCGCTGACCTGCGCCTGCAGACGGATCAGGAAGCCGAGCAGCATCTTGCGCTCGTTTGCCGAAAAGCCTTCCAGCAGCTTTTGTTCGCGTGCGATCGCGAGTTTTACGATCTTGTCGTGCAGCGCGATCCCCTTGCGCGTCAGAGCGATGACCTGACGGCGCTGATCGGCGGCGTCGGGTTTAACCTCGATCAACCCGGATTTTTCGAGGTCGTGCACGCTGCGGCTAACTGCGGCCTTATCAAGTCCGGTCTCGGTGCAGATGCGGGCGGCGGAAATCCATGGTTCGGCGGCAACCAGCGCTATGATCCGCCAATCGGTGATGCCGACGCCGAAGCGCGGACGATAGAGCGCTGAGGCGCTCGCCGAGAGCTTGCCCGCAAGATAGGTGAAATAGGCAGGAATATACCTGTCGAGGTCGAGCGCATGCGGCGACGCGCGCGCCTCGTTTGAGTTGGGCTGGGCGGCGCCAGGCCGTTCGTTCATCGCTCGGGTGGGCATGGCGAGATACACGGAAGCGAAATGTCGAATTCGTCGTCGCTAGCGGAAGCGGGCGGCGCTGCTGCGGCCACGCGCCCGGAGGCGCCTGCCGAAACGCAGCACCCGCCTCTTACCACCAGACGAACATTGCGCAACGCGCTGGGATCATCGAAAGGCGAACGGTCGAGCAGGATCATGTCCGCGCGGCTGCCGGGGGCGATCCGCGCCGACGGCATGTTCCACAGTGCGCGCGGCAAACTGGTGGCCGCCCGCAGCACCGCCTGCATCGGCAGCCCGGCCCGGAACAGATGCAAGAGCTCATCGATGAGCCCGCCCCCGTGATCGACGCCCGGGCTGCCGGCGTCGGACCCGGCGAGAACCGCCACGCCGAGCTCATGCGCGTGTCCCACCTGTTCGGCATGGTCGTCGAGAAGGCGGGATAGATTGCCCACCGTCGCCCGGTCCCAGCCCGCGTGTTGCGGCTCAGCCCACTGGAAATGCACCGGCGCGAAAGTCGGCGCCCAGGCGATGCGCTTGTCCGCCATCCGGCCAAGGATATCGCGGGTCATGAAGTAGCCGTGCTCGATCGAATCGACGCCCGCGGTCACGGCGGTTTCAAGTCCGGCAGATCCGCTGCAGTGGACGAAGGTCTTGCGATCGCGTGCATGCGCCTCGGTAACGATCAGGCGCAGCTCGTCGACATCGAATTGCGGGGCGCCCTTGACGCAGCCGTCCGCGAAATCGACGACGCCGGTCAAAATGATCTTGATGTCGTCGCTCGCGCGGCAGAGCTCCGCGACCGCAGCGCGCAGTTCAATCCCGCCGGCGACGTCGTTGCCGATAAACGCTCCGTAGCGTTTCGCCCGTTTGAGGGCTGCGCCCGGCGAACGGAGTGCGATCGGGGCGTCCTTGCATGCGGCCAGCTCATCGCGCATCGCATGATTGATGCCGTAACGATCGCCGGCGTCGCGCATCACGGTCACGCCCGCGCGGGTGGATTTGGCAAGATTGTCGCGCGCCGTCGCGAGCATATCGGCGGCGCTCGCCCGTCAGGCGCGCATTGCGCGCGCCCGCGTCCACTAGCGCCCCGTCAAGAAAGAGATGGGCATGCGCCTCGACAAGACCGGGCATCAGGAATGCGCCGGCGGCGTCGGCGAAAGTCTCCGGCGCAACGCATTCGACGCGCATGATCACGCCGCCATCGACCGTGACCAGAAAGGGGCCGCGGTCAAAAAGCGTCTCGCCGTCGAAATACGCGCCCGCCAGGATGCGCCGGACCGTCATTCCTCGATCCACCTCTTGAATTTGCGCGCAAAAGGCCCCGAACCGCCGCATATATCAGCATGCTCCAAGTTCGTTGACAAGTCAACGATTATGGTTTAGGCTAAAACTATCCTTGCAATCGCGACGGGGCCGAGACCGCGCGTTATGGAAGCGTTGCGTCATTGGAGCGTGCGGCATGCGCGCGGACTGAAGCGCCTCTACGACGCCTGCGCCCGCAACGCGCCGTATTTTGCGCCGCTGATGCGCCAGGTCGGTCCGGACCGGACCGAGCGTCTGCTCGCTCCCGTCGAACGCACGGCAAAGGGATTCCTGTTCGATTGCAAAATGTGCGGGCAATGCGTGCTCTCCTCGACGGGCATGGCGTGTCCGATGAACTGCGCCAAGAACATGCGCAATGGGCCGTGCGGCGGCGTGCGCCCCGACGGCGGCTGCGAAGTCGTTCCCGCAATGCGCTGCGTGTGGGTCGAGGCTACGGAAGGCTTGCACCGCATCGCCAAGGGGGATGGTGCGCGTCCGATGCTGGCGCCGGTCGACCATCGCCAGCACACCCGGTCGAGCTGGGTCAAGGTGATCGCCGGCGGGCTGCCTTCGCCGGTCGTCGAGCAGACGCCCCCGCGCATCGGCGAAATGCATGCCTTCGAGCGCGCCTGTCGCTCTGGCCGTTTTGTCGTCACGGTAGAGGTTGCGCCGCCCAATTCCGCCGATCCCGCAGCGCTGGTCGAGCGGGCATCCCGGTTCAAAGGCCTGGTCGACGCCATCAACATCACCGACGGCGCGGGCGGCAATTGCCACATGTCGAGCGTCGCGGCGTCCGCGATTCTCGTCGCCAACGGCCTGACCCCGATCTGGCAGCTCGCCTGCCGCGACCGCAACCGGATCGCCATTCAGGGCGAACTGCTTGGCGCGGCGGCGCTCGGCATTCGCAATGTCCTGTGCCTGACCGGCGACGACGTCAGCCAGGGCGATCACCCGGAGGCGAAGCCCGTCTTCGATCTCGACGCCATCTCGTTGCTGCGGGTCGCCCGCACCATGCGCGACCGCGCCGTCTTTACGTCAGGGCGCAAGCTCGAGGTGCCGCCCAATCTGTTTCTCGGCGCAACCGTTAATCCGTTTGCGCCGCCGCAGCGCGACCGCGTCGCCAACCTTGCGATGAAGGTCGCGGCGGGCGCCCAGTTCATCCAAACGCAGTTCTGCTTCGACATCGAGGCTTTTGCCGCCTTCATGCGCGAGGCGCGCGAGCGAGAGCTGCACAAGCGCTGCACCATCATTGTCGGGGTCGGTATCCTCTCGACCGCCAAGGCGCTACGCTGGATGGTCGAACACGTGCCCGGCGTGCACATCCCCGAATCGCTGCTCACGCGCATCGGCAGCGCCGCCGATCAGAAAGCGGAAGGCAAGCGGGTGCTGATCGAGATGATTCACCGTCTCGCCGACATCGAGGGCGTTGCCGGGGTGCACCTTATGGGTCACAAGAACGAGCGAGTCTTGGCCGAGGCAATCGTCGAGGCGGACTTGCCGTCGCAAGCGGAGGTCCAGCCACTTCACGCCTGAAGCTTAACGAAGACGAGCAAACAAGGGGGAAACCATGAGCGAAATGACGGCCGAGGAGAAACAACTCGTCGAGTGGCTCGCCGACATGAATGAGGATGACGGAGTCGCGCTCGCCAAACGCATGATCCTGCAACAGGGCGCCGACCCGATGCGCGTGCTCGATCTGTGCCGCACCGCCATGGACATCGTCGGCAAGCGCTTCGCCGAGGGCGAATACTTCCTTCCCGAACTGGTGCTCGCGGGCGAGATGCTGGAAACGATCGGCGCGGTCGCCAAGCCCCTCATCAAGGAGCGCGCGGGCGGGGAGCCACAGCGGCTCGCCCGGGTGCTGATCGGGACCGTGCATGGCGATCTGCACGACATCGGCAAGAACATCGTCACCTTCATGCTCGACATCAACGGCTTCGAGGTGAAGGACATCGGCGTCGACGTGCCGGTTGCGACCTTTCTCGACGAAATCAACGATTTCAAGCCGCAGGTGCTCGGGCTCTCCGGCTTTCTCACGCTCGCCTTCGACTCGATGAAGGAGACGATCGACACGATCGCGGGCGCCGGCCTGCGCGACAACATGAAGATCATGATCGGCGGCGGCCAGATCGACGAAACCGTGCGCGCCTATACCGGTGCGGATGCGTTTGGCAGGAGCGCGGTCGACGCCGTGACCCTGTGCAAAGGATGGGCAGGGGTCGCCGCATGAGTGCCGCGCAAACCTACGAACAGACGCCGGAGGCGAAGGCCGCCTATGACGCGCGCTGGAAGCGCGTGATGGATTGCGTCGCGCTTAAGCAGCCCGATCGCATGCCGACGACCATGATGGCCACCTTCTGGCTCGCTAAATACGGCGGCATCAGCAACCGCCAGCTGATGTATGACTACGAGAAGACGAAGGAGATCGCCGAGCGCGCCATTCTCGAATTCGAGCCGGACGCGCCGAGCCCGATGATCCTCGGCGTCTCCATGGGACCTTCGCTTGAAGCCGTCGGCTACAAGCAAGTGCAGTGGCCCGGCCACGGAGTGCGCGACGACCAGCCCTATCAATATCTCGACCGCGAATACATGATGGCGGATGAGTACGACGAGTTCCTGTTCGACCCAACCGGCTTCTACCTGCAGAAATACCTGCCGCGAGTCGGCGAGGCGTTCGAGGGCATCGAGGAGATCGCCTACCTGCCCGGCCTGCAATATTTCCGGCTGATCGGTGGAGTCCGCACCTTTGCGCGCCCGCGCGTGCGCAAGGCGCTGGAGGCGCTGATGAAGGCGGGCGAGGAGGTCGAGCGCTGGGGCGGGCATCATCACGACTTCACCCAACGCATGGCGGCGCATGGCTTTCCCATGTCCTACATCAGTACCTCGATTTCGCCCTATGACCTGATCGCGGACTATTTCCGCGGCGCCACCGGCATGATGAAGGACCTCTTCCGCAACAAGGACAAGTTGCTGCAGTTGCTTGATAAGGCGGTGACGTTCCTGGTCCGGCAGGCGCTGTTTGGAATCAGGACATCGCGGCATCCGGTGGTGTTCATTCCCATCCATTGGGCGCCGGACGCCTTCATGTCGCCCAAGCAGTTCGAGACCTTCTGGTGGCCGTCCTTCCGCAAGATGCTGCTCGCGCTCATCGAGGGCGGCGCCATTCCGATGCCGCTGTGGGAGGCCGATTGCACCAAGCGCCTGGAGACGATCCGCGACATTCCGCCCGGTAAGTGCATCTACTGGTTCGAGCGCACCGACATGGTGCGCGCCTTCGAAGTGCTGGGCGACGTCGTCGCTTTGCGCGGCAATCTCTCGCCCTCGCTGCTAACGACGGGAACGCCAGAGGAAGTCGACGCCGCGGTGCGGCAACTGGCCGAGAACGTGTTTCACAAGGGCGGTAAACTGATCCTTGACGGCGCCTTCGGCATTCCCGACGAGACGCCAGTTGAGAACGTCCGGGCGATGTTCACCGCGGCCCGTAAGTACGCGGGTTGAGGAGCTGATTATGCCGAGCGCCGTAACGGCCCTGCTGCGCGAGGCCGCCGAGGCGGAGCCGAGCGACACACGATCGCGCTCGGCGGATCATTTCCGGCACGAGGCGCATGAACTGGCTTTGCGGGACGCGCTTGTCGCGCCGGCTCTGCGCTTCGCGATCGTCGATCTCGACCAGCCGGCTACCGCGACGCTCTCTGCCGGCGGCATGCGTTTGCATGCGCCGCGGCTCCTCCCGGAGGCGGGCGAATTGACCGCGCTCGCCTGCGGGGTCGCAACCATCGGCGCCCGCCTGGAACGGCGCGTGACGGCCCTGTGCGCCGCGCGCTCGGTGTCGCTCGCGCTTGCGCTCGACGAGCTCGGTAACCGCTGCCTCTATCTTCTGTCGCGCCGGCTGCAGGACCGCATGCTCGCCGCCGCTCACAAGCGCGGCCTCGTTCTTTCCGGAGAATTACGGCCGGGCGACCCGGGACTTTCGCTCGAAGCGCAGGCGACCGTACTCGGTCTCGCGAACGGCGCCGCGATCGGTGTCACACTGACCGAAGGCCTCCTGCTCCGGCCGCTCAAATCGGTCTCGATGGTGCTTGGAGCGGGTCTCGGCCTGCCTCCCGCCGTCTGGTCGCGCTGCGACGATTGCCGCTCGCGCCCGACATGCAAATTCGTCGCTCGTCCGGCGGAGATTCGCTCCAGCGCCTGACCGCAGGCTTGGCCGGAGAAGCCGCATGCCGCATCGCCCGCCCGCCGCTCCCACAGGTTCCGCGCCTTCGCATGCGCTGCGCTTTCCTCAATTCGAGCGCCTGATTCTCGCCCATCCGGAAGAGACCATCTTCCAATGCGCGCGGCGCAGCGGGTTGCGCATCATCGGCGCATGCGGCGGCCGGGGCGCGTGCGGCACTTGCACCGTGCGGATCGCCGAGGGCCAGGTCGAGCATGTCAACGGGCGCACCCTGCGCGGACGCGCGGCAAACCAGCGCGCGCTGTGGGTGCGCTCATGCCAGATCCTCCCACGCGCCGACTGCACGCTCGAAGTGGAGCCGCGCTCGCTCGCGCCGATCGTCCGTGCCGAGGTCGACGCCGGGATGCGGGACGAAACCCTACCGCTCGACCCCATGGTGACGAGCTTCGACATTGCAGTTGCGCCGCCGACGCTGAGCGATCCGCGCTCCGACGCCGATCGCGTCATCCGGGTATCGCCCGTGGCGCTGACCGCCATCGATCTTGCCGCCGCCCGCGACTTGTCGGGCCTGCTGCGCGCGGCGGGCTGGTCGGTGCGTGTGCATGTCCGCGACGGCGAAGCGATCGGCTTCGCGCCGACCGGCCGGCCGACGCTCGGCCTCGCCGTCGATCTGGGCACCACCAATGTGGCGGGTTTTCTCATCGATCTTTCGAGCGGCGTGCGCGTCGCCAGCCTCGGCATCGAGAACCCGCAAACTGCCTGGGGCGCCGACGTCATCAGCCGCATCAATCACGCCATCCGCGACGCCGCTGCGGCCGAAGAACTGCGCGCGGCCGCCGTCGGCGCCATTAATGCGCTCGCGCACGATCTCTGTCACGCGATGGAAGTGCGGGAATCCGACATTGTCGATCTGACCGTATGCGGCAACACGGCGATGCATCACCTGCTGCTCGGACTGCCGGTGCGCCAGCTCGGTCGCGCGCCCTTCGTCGCCGCCTTGCGCGAGGCGGCCGATGTGAAGGCGCGCGATCTCGGCATCGCGATCGCTCCCGGCGCCTATCTTCATGCCGCGCCGAATGTCGGCGGATTTGTCGGCGGCGACCATGTCGCCGCCCTGCTCGCCACCGAGCCGTTGTGGGAGACCGCCGCGGCGGCGCTGGTCATGGACATCGGCACCAACACCGAAATATCCCTCATTCACGGCGGTGCAATCGTCACCGTTTCCTGTCCGTCGGGACCGGCCTTGGAGGGCGGGCATATTTCCTGCGGCATGCGCGCGGCCGGTGGAGCCATCGAGCGCGTCGCGATCACCCAAAATGGAATCGATGTCCGGGTGATCGGCGACACGAAGGCCGTTGGCGTGTGCGGCTCGGGCGTGCTCGATACAGTGGCGGCGCTGCGGAGCGCCAGCCTTCTCGACGGCGGCGGCCGGCTTGTGGCGGATCATCCGAGCATCTGCGAGATCGACGGCAAGCGCGCGGTCGTGCTTGCGCCCGAGGTGTATTTCACCCAAGCCGACATTCGCGCGGTGCAGCTTGCCAAATCGGCGATCCGCACCGGCATCGAGCTGTTGCTGCGCATCGCCAACCTGGAAGAAAGCGCGCTCGAGCGCGTCGTCATCGCCGGCGCGTTCGGAAGCTATATCGACGTGCAAAGCGCCATCGCGGTCGGGCTGCTCCCCGTCCTGCCGGCGGACCGCTTCTCTCAGGTCGGCAATGCGGCGGGTCTCGGCGTGCGCCAGATGCTGACCTCGCGCAAAGCGCGGGCGCGGGCGCGCGAGCTTGCCGGGCGCTGCCGCTATGTCGAGCTCAGCACGCGCGCCGATTTCCAGAAAACCTTCATGCACAACATCGGATTCAGGAAACGCATCGAGGCGCGGAGAGCATCGTGACCCAATCAAACGGATTCAATCTCATCGTCGTGGGCGACCGTATCAATCCCGGCTTCAAGAGCGTACGGACGCTGGTCGACAACAACGACCTACCCGGGATTCAGGCACTTGCCGTCAAGCAGGTCGAGGCGGGCGCAAGCTATCTCGATGTGACCATCGGTCCGCGCGCGGTGAACAACTCCGCATTCATGATGGAGGTGGTCCGCGCCATCCAGGCGGTCGTCACCGTGCCGCTTTGCTTCGATTTTCCGACCGCGGCGGTGCAGGAAGTCTGCCTGAAAACCTATGACCGGGCGCGTGCGGGCGGCGCGCTGCCGCTGGTCAACTCGATAACCGAGCACCGCTGGGATTTGATGGACCTCTATCAGCGGTTCGGCCCGTTCAAGGTCGTCGTGATGGCGTCCGAACGCGTGGACGACGGGATCGCCAAACCGAACAAGACCGCCGACGAGATATTCACCACCGCGCGCCGCGCCGCGTTGCGCCTGAAGAACGATTACGGCTTGGCGATGGATGACATCTTCATCGATATTTCCATCAGCGCGGTCGTAGCCGACACGACCGGACTGCACCGCGCGACCCTTGCCGCGATCCGCGCAATCCGCGCCGACCCCGAGCTTGCCGGCATCCACATCATGGGCGGGCTGACCAATATCGGCGGGCAACTTCCGGTCAAGGCGGCCGACGGCTCCGACCTGAAGCTGTCGCTCGAGTGCGCCTTCCTCACGCTTGCCGTGCCGCTCGGCTTCGACGCCGTCCTGGCCACGCCCTGGCGTCCCTACCGCCCGCTGCCGGACGACAATTACATCCTCAACGCCTACAAGAATATCCTCGAACAGACAGGCAGCAACGCACTGCGCGCCGTGCGGAAGCTCTACAAGATATGATCGCGCCCGGAACGGGACGACGCGCAACGTTTGAGGAGCTGCAGGACCGCTATCTTGGCGTTTGATGCCCCGGCGCGTTCCGCATGCTCTCTTCATGGCCGTCATGGTTGCGTGGCATGACCGGCTTGCGCGCTGTCGGCGGAGAACCCTGATCGATCGGCGTGGCGACGTTCTTGGCGATAGAACGCGCGAACGCCGGCTAACGAGCCGCGAGCCTTAAAACGGGGAGCATGAATGAGCCAAGCCACCCCTGCGACCGACGTTCGCGCCATTACCGAAAGGATCCTCGGGGTCCGGGCTTCGGTTCCGCGCGAACGCGCCGCGCTCGTGGCGGTCAGCGGCATCGACGGATGCGGCAAGGGGTGGCTGGCCCGGCAGATTGTCGATGACCTCCAGGCTCGGGCCGTAAACGCCGCCAATATCAACATCGATGGATGGCTGAATCTTCCCGACAAGCGGTTCGGCGACAAAAATCCTGCCGAGCACTTTTACCTGCATGCGATAAGATTCGACGAGATGTTTTCGCAGCTTGTGTTGCCGCTACGCGATCACCGCTCGATCCGTGTCGAGGCGGACTTCGCGGAAGAAACCGCCACGACGTACCGCAAGCAAACTTACGAATTCGCAGACACCGATGTCATCGTGCTGGAAGGAATTTATCTGCTGAAAAAGGCGTTTCGTAAGTACTACGACTTTTCAGTATGGATCGACTGCAGTTTTACAAGGGCGTTGGAGCGAGCCACCGCGCGCGGACAAGAGGGGCTATCGCCGGCCGATACGATTCGCGCATATGAGACGATCTATTTTCCTGCGCAGAAGATTCATTTCCAGCGCGACGATCCGAAAAGCGCCGCAACGATGATCCTCGACAAAAAGAAAGGTCAGAGGCGCGCCATATCCCGGCCTGCGCTGAGGCAGAACAACCTCCACAGCGCACGTCTCGCTAGGACCGGGCTAGCGGCTAGAGCATTTTCCGGCGAAGTGGGAACCGGTTCGCCGCAGAAAATGCGGCCACTAAAGGAAAACAAGAGCGAATTCCGATTCCACCGGAACGGAATTCGCTCTAGCGCGATAATCCTCGCTTCAAATCATCGAGGGTCAGTGCCGGCACGATGGTGATGGCGGCATCGAGTGCGGCAAACATCGGCTCGTTAAGTTGAGGCAGCCGCGCCTGATCGGTCTCCTCAAAAAAGATGTATCCGGCGCGTTCGCCGTCGATGACGGTGAAGTATGCCGCTTCAGCGTTCGTCGCCTTGACGAGGCTTTCGATCGCCCGTCCCATTGTTCCATCCTTGGCTGCCTCATTGCCGCGCTCAACCGGAATGGTGAATTTCATCATCAGCCGCATAGTCGATCCCTCCTCGATCTTGCGTGGAAATGTGGTCGGTCGACTCTGCTCGGTCCGAATTGTTGCGCTGCAGCGACCCGGCGCTGAGCGCCAAGTGCGGCCCTGTTGGCGGACCGTAATCCTGCGCCACCAACCGCGGGGAGCAATCCTGGGAGTTAGAGCGGAATGCCGCCCGCGGTGGGGCGTGCACGAGCGGATATCGATATTTGCCGTGGTTTTCGGTTTTTTTGACCTCGATCAATCTCGATCGCTGATTCAGTTACAGGATGTCACCGAACATTGGCATGAAAGTATCTCCCGATGCCAATTGATTGCACCCAAGCCTCCGATCCAATCTGCGGCCTGTTCGAATCCGCCACAGGTGGGTACGGCATGCCGCTCAGGCAGTTACTCGGAGTCCAACTCGCGGCGTTCTCCAAGCAAATCGATATCCAGGGCGCCGAGGTGGTCTTGGATATGGCTCGTGCCATCAACTTTGCCACGCTTATCAATGAGCTCGCGGTCAATGCTGCCAGGATCGGAGCGTTATCCCTCCCGAGCGGGAAGGTATCCCTCAAGTGGTTCATTGAGGAACAGAGCAGTCCTACCACCTTCCGTTTTCTATGGGAGGAAACTGGAGGGCCGAGCGTCGTCTCGACGGAGGCTAGGTTTGGCCAATCGAACGTGAAGGAGATGGCGCGAGAGCTCGGGAAATCTCGAATTGATTTCTTCCCAGGCGAGTTTAGGTTTGAATTGGTTCTGCCTCTCGACGAGGTTAGTTCACCCAAACAATGAGTGGAGATGACAAATGAGCCTGTATAGAGTCGTCCGTCTGATCGGAAGCAGCCCAACCTCCTGGGAAGACGCTGCCAAATCAGCTCTGGAAGAGGCCGCGAAGCATCTGGAAGATCTTCGAGTTGCCGAAATCGAGCAACTCGACATCAGAATGCAAGAAAACAAAGTCGTCGAGTATCGAGTCCGCGTTCATGCGTCCTTCCGCTATCACCCTGAGAAGCATTGATCTAGTGAACAGAGGCCGGGGCCGCCGCCAGGCACCCCGACGACGCCGTTGCTGTCATAGGTCCAGCCGAGGGTCTATAGGTGCGGACCGTGCCTCAATCGGTCTGCGCCCGCGTGCCCATCGGTGACGATGGTTCGCGTCTGCATGACGAAGTCGTTGGTGTTGGCAAGCGCCCGAGTCTGCTGGTTCTGCGTGGGCCCCGAAGAAAGAGTGCTCTAGAGCATTTTCCGGCGAAGTGGGAATCGGTTCGCCGCAGAAAATGCGACCACTAAAAGACCACTAGAGCGAATTCCGATTCCATTGGAACGGAATTCGCTCTAGCTTCGGACGACGCGGAGGATATCGGCTTTTATCGGCTGATCGAGGACGAGCCGGCCGTCTTTATCCCTGTGGGCCGCCGCGAGAACGGCCGCGGTGGCGGTCTCCCGACTTGCTCGGATAGTCGCCTCGCGTGCAGCGTCGATGGCGACAATCCGAGCAAAAAACTGGGCGACGTCGGCAAATACCTCCCTGCGCACGTAGGAGGTCGTCGTTTCCAATCGCAGTCGGTTGCCTTCGATGGCGCGCGCCAGAGCATTCCGCGCGGCAAGTCGCACGGCGGTCTCATCCTCGACGACGCGTAGCGCATCAAAAAAATTGCCGGCTGCAAGCGGCTCCAACACAATCAGCCAACCGCCCGGACGGGCCACGCGCGCAGCCTCGGCCACCGCCCGATCCATCGCATCAAGCGGAACATGATGCAATGCGTTCACAACCAGAACTACGTCGAACGCGGCGTCTTCGAAGGGCAGCGCTTCGGCGCTTGCCTCCTCGAAGCGGGCAGCCGGCACCCGCGTTCGCGCGGCGGTCAGCGCTTGCGGATTCGGATCGACTCCAGTGACTTCGGCGCCTTCCTCGACGAGCAGCCGCGCCAGTCCGCCCGAGCCGCACCCGACGTCCAGAATCCTGATCCCCGCGAGGGACGGAATGACGGACTTGAGCACGGCGAGGGGGCTGTTGACGTTGTTGGACATCGGGCGAACATAGCTCAATCCGGTTGATGGCGTCAGCTGGCAAGACGCTCACCTGCCCAATGCCTGTCCCAATTGTCTACTACGGCCCAAGCACCAAAAGCGGGCATATGCGGCTGATATCCTTGCAGGACATCGGGTCGTCCGGCGCGGGCGTTGCGATCTGAACCAAATCCCTGAGCTCGCGCCGCGACAACCTCTTCCGAAGATAACCGAGAACGACGGCGTCTTTGGCGATCATGTTCAGACCGACGATGTTGCCCGGCACCAGCATGTCCTTGGGAAAGAACGTATCCCGCAGCTGTTGAGCCTCGCCTTCCGACACGTCGGCGAGTTCGGCATAACGCTCGAGAGCCGCAGGGTCCGTATACATCCACTCGACGGCCTCGCGATACGCCTGAACGTAGCGCGTCAGAACGTCCTTGCGCTTCTTCAAAGTGTCGGTATTCGTGATCATCACGCTGGTGGTCTTGTTTCGAATCTTCGGCACGTCATTTGCGCGCGCGATGATTCGAATATCGCCCTTGGCGACTCGATCGACGCCAAACGGGGGAGAGCCCCAGCCAATGTCGATGATGCCGGCTTTAAGGTGGTTGAACGTCGCATTTGCCCCGCCGGTCAACGCCAGCTTGGCGTTCACGCCGAACTTCCGCAGGAAGTCGATGGCGTCATATTGGCTGGACGACCCGTTGGTCTCGTAGCCAACGATCTTGTCGGCGATGTTCCCGACGCTGTGGATAGGCGAGGACTTCAGCACGTACCAGTAATTGGTGCTGCCGGTCATATGTGCGCTAATGATTCGGAGGTGCGCGCCGAACGAATACGAGCGCATGACTTCCATGGCGCTAACTGCCGAGCCGATATCGGCACCGCCCGACATGACGCGCTGCTCGGTCTCGGCGTTATCCCGAGTGAACATGAATTCGAGCACGAGGCCGTGCTTCTTGAATATCCCGGCCTGCTGACCAAGCTCCGCCGCAGCCGACTCCCATGCGCCGTGGCGTGCGGTCGCTACGATCAGCTTATCCTCCGCCGACGCGCGCGGCATCGCAGCGAGGAGCATCGCGGCGCTCGAGGCGACATAGCATAAATTCCTGATCGGTATCATCGCTCGGCTCCTTCAGTCTTGCTCGGCAAGGCGCCGTGGTCGCTGACATCCCGGGTCGGGGGTTCGGTTAATATCGATCGGCATTAAATCACTTCTCATTCATAACGATCTGTGAATCACTTCACACGTCGAGCTTGCTTCTGATGCGAGTTCGTTTTCAAACGTCCGATCGCGCGACTACGGTTTCGTTCCGCTGCAATCGCCACCGGTTCAATGCAGCTCAGAAATAAGCCTGCGCGAGACGCAAAAACAGCTCGGCAATGACAAAGCAAATCATCAGAGCAATTAAAAGATAGGCGCTCCCGGCGCCCGCGCGGCTCCCGAAATTCGCCATTGCTCGGCGAAGATATGGGTTCGCACGCATTGGCTCCTCATCAAGCGGCGCGGTCAAAGGGCGATCCATCGGACGCGGTCATTTTTCGCGTTTCCGAAACCGTCTTCGGAGAATCGCGCACGTTATCTAGCTCGCTTGTTCGGCCGAATCGTGTGACCAACGTCACAGGTGAGATCGAATCGTCGGGTCGTGTTTCTTGCTTTTGCCACAACTCAGTGATTGCGCTTTGGCGGCTGACCATCGCAGCTGACATGCGCGTCAGTCGGCTATCAGCGTGAAATTCCTTATTTTTCGGCGCGAAAGCAACTTCGGATGCTGCGCTGAGGCGAATCGCGCCGCACGTTTATTATTTGCGTGCTAACAGTCATTTCATTTATTTGTGATCGAACATGTTCGATCGGGAGACCAGGCCGACCCCGCCGCTTCGCTCTCATTCATCGAGCGCCTGACAGGTTGTTTTTCGGCTCGATGCGATCCCGCTTCCGCCCGATCATCACCCGGCGGCGGGCGGCGGCGGAAACCGCGCGAGCGCGGCAATGACTTCACTGTCGCTGGTCTGGCGAAAATCGGAGTAGAAGAAACCGATCGCGCCGAAGTCGGCGTAATCTTCCAGGCACACGACCTCGTCCGCCTCCTCGCGCATGGCGGCGAGCGTCTCGGTGGGCGCGACCGGCACCGCAAGGATGAGCTTCTTCGGACCGCGCAGCCGCAGCGCGCGCAACGCCGCCCGCGTGGTCGCCCCCGTCGCAATGCCGTCGTCGACCACGATGACGACGCGGCCGGCCGGGTCAACGCGCGCGCGCGTGCCAAGATATTGTTGGCGCCGACGCTCGATCTCGGCGAGTTCCTCCGCGCAGACGGCTTGCACCTCCTCCTCGCTCACGCCGGTGAGCCGGATCACGTCTTCATTGCGCACGATGATCGGGGCGCTGCCATCGACAACGGCCCCCATCGCCAGTTCCGGCTGGAAGGGGACGCCGAGCTTGCGCACCAGCACGAGGTCGAGGGGCGCGTGGAGGGCGGCGGCAATCTCGGCCGCCACCGGCACGCCGCCGCGCGGCAGCGCCAACACCACCGGCTGCTCGTTCTTGTAGTCTGCGAGCGCGGCAGCAAGCCTGCGTCCGGCATCCGCGCGATTTCTGAACGGCATCACACATCCCCCTGCCCCGCTGCGGGCGAGCTTAACCTCGGAGGTGGATCACACGGCATCGACCAGCAGCACGTCGAGTTTCTTGAACGCGGCCCGCGTATCGGCCACGGAATTATTGACGTCGATGCCGCGGCAACCCTCCTCGATCACCACCACATCGAAGCCTACTCGGCGCGCGTCTTCGGCCGAATAGCGCACGCAGAAATCGAAGGCGAGCCCGGCAATGAAGATGCGCGAAAAACCGCGTTCGCGCAGATAGCCGGCAAGCCCGGTCGGCGTCTCATGGTCGTTTTCATAGAAGGCGGAATAGGAGTCGATTTCGCGCCGGAAACCTTTGCGCAGGATCAGCTCGGCATGGGGAATCGCGAGATCGGGATGGAAGGCGGCTCCCGGGGTCGCTTGCACGCAGTGATTGGGCCAGAGGATCTGGGGCCCGTAGGCGACGACGATCTCCTGAAAAGGCTCCCGCCCGGCATGTGTCGAGGCAAAGGAGTGGTGCCTGGGGGGATGCCAGTCCTGGGTCAGCACAACGTGGCGGAAAAGGGCGGCATGCCGGTTGATCACCGGCACCACCTCATGGCCGTGCTGGACGGCAAGCGCGCCGCCCGGGCAGAAGTCGTTCTGCACATCGACGACGATGAGGACATCATTGTCGGTGATGGCCATCGGCCTGCTCATGATCGCCGCTCCGATCTCGATCTAGTCTATCCAATGCCGGGGGCAAAGGGCAGCCTTGAGCCAGATCAACGTTTAGGGCAAGCGCCTGGGCGAGCATTTGGCGCAATTTAAAGCCACCATCGCCTGATCATGGCGGCTGCAGCAGCGTCTGGATGGTTCTATCGTGAGCTCCCTCGCTCTTTTTGCGCTGAACGCGACGGCCGATCTCGGCGGGAAGATCGCGCGCGAGCTGTGGGTCTCGCTCGCGCCCCACGAGGAACGCGAGTTCGAAGACGGCGAACACAAGGCGCGTCCGCTCGACTCGGTCGAGGGAGTCGACGCCTATGTGATCCAAAGCCTGCATAGCGGGCCGTCCCAGAGCGCGGCTGACAAACTCTGCCGCCTCCTGTTCTTCGTCGGCGCACTCAAGGATGCGGGCGCCGCGCGGGTGACGGCGGTGACGCCCTATCTCTGCTACGCGCGCAAGGACCGTCGCACCAAGGCGCGCGATCCGGTGACGACCCGCTATCTTGCACAGATGTTCGAAAGCGTCGGAACCGACAGAATCATAACGCTCGACGTGCACAATCCGGCGGCGTTCGAGAATGCCTTTCGCTGTCCTACGATCACGGCGACGGCGGCGCCGCTCTTCGTCGACTACGCCAAAAAGCTGGACGATCGGCCCCTCGCGGTCATCTCGCCTGACACGGGCGGGGCCAAGCGCGCGGACCTTTTTCGCGAGGCGCTGGAGAAAGCGTGCGGCGAATCGATCGGCAAGGGCTTCGCGGAAAAGCGACGCAGCTCAGGCGTCGTTTCCGGCGACCTGTTTGTCGGCGAGGTCGCGGGCGCAACCGCGCTCATCATCGACGATCTGATCAGCACCGGCACCACGCTGGTCCGCGCCGCGCGGTCGGCGCGTCAGGCCGGGGCCCGCCGCGTGCTGGCGATGGTGACGCATGGTCTGTTCATGCCGGGCGCCGAAAAGGCGATCAGCGACCCGGCGCTCGACGGATTGGTGGTGACCGACGCCGTTCCCGCCTTCCGGCTCACCTCCAAAGCGGCGCAAGAAAAAGTCGAGGTGTTGCCGGTGGCGCCGCTCCTCGCGGAGATCATTCGCCGCTTGCACGCCGGACGCCCGCTCCTCGACCTGCTCATCCTCTGAGCAGCGCACCGAGGCGCGTCGCGTCGGCCAAGGCAAGGCGCAAATAGGCGCGGGCCTGCGCCGGCCACTTGTCCGGCGTGCGTACGTTCTTCTCAAACAGATGAGCGACGGCAAGCCGCGCCCGCAAGGTCGCGCGATGGCACCGATAGAAGGTGAACAGCGCGTCCGGCGGCGGGTCCGGCAATGCGCGGGTCAGACGACGGTGCAGATAACGGGCGACCCAGGCTCCGCCCAGCCGCTCGCATTCCAGGGTGAGGAAGGCGATTTCGTCGAACGGGTCGTTAGCGCGCAACTTCGCGTTAAATTCGAGACAATCGATGATGCGCGGCTCCTTGCCCAGCCAAATATGCTCCGGCCGCAAATCGCCATGCGCATCGACGATATGGCCGCCCGACGCACGCGCGGCCAGGAGCGAGCCGAAGCGGCTGAGAAAGCGTTCCTGGACGCCGCCGATGAAGCGAACGAGACCCGTCGGCATTTGCGCGCGCGGATCGAGCAGGCCGCGGCGATTGTCGATGAGGCTTCTCCGCCAATCGGCGAGATGCATCTCCCCCGTTATGCGCACGCGGACGGCGCGCCGGTAGAATCGCGCCAATAGCGTCACCAGTCGGTCGAGCGCGCGTTCGTCAACCTGCTTTGCGGCGATGGCATGATCGAGCATGTAGCGCGCGTCCAGTCGCCGCATGACGACCAGCCAATCGACGACAGTCCCGCTGCCGGCGAGCGCAAGACGATGCCCCGCCGCCGTCAGTGGGATCGCGTCGACATACACATCCCCGGCAAGACGGCGGTTGAGCCTGATCTCGGCGTGACACGCAGCCTCGCGGCGCGCCAGCGTCGAGAAATCGAGATAGGGAAAACATACCGGCTTTTTCAGCTTGTAGACGCGCGGCCCGGCGAGAAACACCCAGGACATATGCGTTTCGCGCACGATCACGTCGTCGACGCGGTGCGGATAGGTTTCTGGACGGCTGAGGAACGCGACCTTCTCCCCCAAGCTCACGGCTGGAGAGGCAGACATGCCCGCGCCGCCAGCGAGCGCTGCAACCGAGCGCTCCAGGATCATTCCCGTTCGAACGCGAGCAGCGCGCCGTCAAGCTCGTCGAATACGGCCTCGTTGAGACGATCCATGAATTCACCCACGCTCGTCGCCCGCTCGAGCGCACGCCGTTCAAGGCCAGTCCAGATATCCGCACAGGCCGCGCCGAATGACTTCAGAATCGACGACCTCGCGGACCTCGCGGCAAATGGTTTCTCCCTTCTTTGTCAGGGTAAGCGTTACCTTCATGGCCGCGGCCTCATGCGCGGCGGGGGAGAGGATCCCGCTCGCCTCCCCCGCGAAGCGGCGAGCGGGGCAGCCGATCTTACCAGCCTATTTCGCAGCGATGGATATCTTCTTTTCCGGCTTCTGAGCCTCGGCTCCTTTTGGCAACTTGACCGTCAACACGCCCTTCTCGAAATTCGCCTGGATTTTATCCTCGTCGATCCCCTCCGGAAGCTGGAACGAGCGCTGGAACGACCCGAATCGCCGCTCCGACAGATAATAGTCCTTTTCCTTCTCCTCTTTTTCTTCCTTCTTCTCGCCTTTGATGGTGAGCACGCCATTGGCGAGCTTCACGTCGACATTGCTCGCATCCATCCCCGGCACAGTTCGGCGGTGATTTCGTATTCCTTCTCGCGCTCGCAGACGTCCACGGCGGGCACCTTGCCCTAGCCCTCCTCGAACGGCCACGACGGTTTAATGTCGAGCGTCGAGCGGCCGAACGGGCGCCACAGGCCGAACCCGCGGCCGAAATCCTCAAACATCCGGTCCACCTGCCGGCGCAGGGTCTCGAAGGGCTCCCATTCCCGCGGCAGCCGCCGCTCGGGCGCCGGTTCTTCCTTTTTCAATGCGACGTTGCTCTTTGCTTCAGCCATAGCACTTCTCCTCTTCGCCTCCCCGCTTCAAGAAGTACTATTGTCACGTTAGGCCGGCGTGACGCCCGGCCCTTGAGGACGATCAAAAAACCCGCCGCCTCCGCGCCAAGTTCCCGGCCGCGGGAAGAGCATAGGCGGCCTTTATGGCCGCCGATTCAGCCCTTGATGCAGATGATCGGTTTGACCAGGGCGACGCGCCGGGCGAGGCCTGCGTGCTCGGCGGCCTCGACGACGGCGCCCACGTCCTTGTAGGCGCCGGGCGCCTCTTCGGCGACGCCGCGATTAGAGGGGCTGCGGATCAGGATGCCCTGCGCAGCCAAATCGTCGATGACCTTGCGCCCGCTCCATCGTTTGAGCGCCGCATGCCGGGACATCGCCCGCCCCGCCCCATGGCAAGCCGAGGAGAACGCCTTCTCCTCGCTTGCGGCGGTTCCGACGAGCACATAGGAGGCCGTGCCCATGCTGCCGCCGATCAGGACCGGCTGCCCGACGGAGCAGAGCGGTTCCGGCAGGCTCGGGTGGCCGGGACCGAACGCGCGGGTCGCCCCCTTGCGATGGACGTACAGGTCCCGCGGGCGGCCATCGACGATGTGAGTCTCCGCCTTGCAGGTGTTGTGCGACACATCGAACAACAGATCGAGCCGCGCCTGCGGGAAGAACCGTCTCACTGCCTGACGGGCGATGTGTCCGAGAATCTCCCGGTTGGCGAGCGCGCAGTTTATGGCGGCCCGCATCGCCCCCAGATAGCGCTCGCCCAGCTCGGACCTGAGCGGGGCACAGGCGAGATCGCGGTCGGGCAGATCGATGCCGAGCTCGGTGGCGGCGACCGCCATCTCCTTAAGGAATTCGCTGCCGATCTGGTGGCCAAGACCGCGCGAGCCGCAATGGATGGTCAGGAGCACGTCATTGAGCGCAAGCCCGAACGCGCTCGCCGCGGCGACGTCGAAAATCTCGGCGACGACCTGCACTTCGAGATAGTGATTGCCGGAGCCGAGCGTGCCCATTTCGCGGGCCTGCCGGTGCTTGGCGCGATCCGACACGCAATCCGGGCGGGCGCCGGCCATCGAACCGCCTTCCTCGATGCGGGCGAGGTCGGCCGCCTCCCCGTACCCGCGCTCGATCGCCCAGGCGGCGCCGCCGGAGAGCATCTGGTCCATCTCGATCGCATCGAGGGTGAGCGCTCCTTCGCTGCCCACCCCCGCCGGAATATCGCGGTAGAGTTGATCAGCCAGGGCCTTCTGGACGGGCGCAATGTCGGACGCGGCCAGCCCAGTGAGCATCGTGCGCACGCCGCAGGAAATGTCGAAGCCGACTCCGCCGGCTGACACCACCCCACCTTCATCGGGATCAAAAGCCGCTACTCCGCCAATGGGGAACCCGTAGCCCCAATGGGCGTCCGGCATGGCATAGGAGCCCTTTACGATGCCGGGGAGCTTGGCGACATTGGCCGCCTGTTCGTAGACCTTGTCGTCCATCGCGCGGATGAGATCCTCATCCGCGAATATGACCGCCGGCACCCGCATACCGGCGACCGGCTCAATCCGCCATGCGGTCTTGTCAATCCGCGTGAACCGCGCCGGATCCATTACCCGGACCGAGGCTCAGACGTCGACGACGCAACCGGCCGTCCACCGTCCGGCTGAATCGCGGAACACCTTGAGCTCGGTGAGCGTCGCCGCCTTCGGCTCGCAGGCCGGAGCATGACGCGGCTGGATGCTCTCGCCCCACGCCGTCCCATAGAGCCGACGTCCCCTGATGGTGACCGAGAACCGCCCGAACAGCATGCGGCGCGCCGCCATCTCGTAGATGATCGCGTCGAGCCACTCGACAAGAAGGAGCTCGTTGTCAGGCGCTTCGCAAACGACCGTGACCGCAATCTTCGGCACGACCGGCACGTCGGTCACTGCGGCCGCGAGCGCGAGCGTCGCCTGTTCGAATGCCTCTTCGAGGCTGGGCCCATAACCGCGCACGCCGATATCGGCCCCATGTGCGAAATGCTCCCATCCAGGACCCCCAACGGGGGCTTTTCGGACTAATTCCGCACTTTGCACGCTTGCCAAATTCGCCATTATCGCCTCTCTCGCCAACAATGGTTTGTGCGCTGAGCCGCCTATCTGCCCTGCGCCGTTTCAATTCCATCTGCCATTCCACCGCGAGCTCAGTCGCTTGGCTCCGCGGAATTCATTGCGCCTCAGGATGAGGCTGTTTGATCGATGCCCCGCGACAATCGCGATGCGACCGGCTTCGCGGTGTCCGCCAGCATTTTCTGACCGAACGACATGCGGAGAGTGAATCGGGGTGTCAGCGCCAGCGTCGATTTGCTCCGGGCTCATGTAAGACCTCCATGCGCCGATATAATCCGGCGCCCGTCGGCACGGATATCAGGCGTGCAGCCGATTCAGAGCTTTGCGATTGGTCAGCACTATACGCCGGCACGTTGGCACTGAGATGGTGGCTGCGGTCTCGAGTTGCGTGAGCGTGCGCGAAATCGTTTCGATCGTGAGGCCGAGATAGTCGGCAATGTCCTGGCGCGACATAGGCAGGTCGATCACGTCGGCCTCGGCCATGCGCTCCGCCATTTCGAGGAGGAAACAGGCGACGCGCTCCTGCGCGCTGCGGATCAGGAGCAGCATGTGCTCTTGCACGCGCTGCAATTCCTGCGCGGTCAGCGTCCATAACAGGTGAGCAACCCTGTGGTCGGTGTCGGCCAGTGCGATCAGCGCGCTGCGCTTGACTACGAGAAGCGTCGACTTGCCGATCGCTTCCGCCGAATAGTGGTGGACGTCGCCCACCCCGAGGCCGAAGACTTCGCCAGGCAAATAGAACGCGCCGATCTGACGCCGGCCGTCGCTTAGGACCTTGTAGGTGCGCGCGGCTCCCGAAACGACCTGGTAGACGTAGTCGGCTGGCTCGCCATCTCCGAAAATCTCCTCGTTGCGCGTATAGGAGACCGGAACGCCCATGGCCTCAAATGCACTCAGACCGGTACGGTTCGGGTCCGGAGCGGTCCATTGGCGCAGAGGCTTGACCGGATGGCTCAGGCTGATGGTTTGTGCATTTTGCATCAGCATGGCTTACGCTCCGCCATTATTAGATTACGACCATAAGCCCAAGTTATGGACGCAGAGCCGCCGCGAAAACTCGTGTTGTGTCCCTAAGTAAACCCCCGGAGGCACAGCCCTTTGGCGATAAAGATAAAATCGGGAACATCAGGGATGTCAGAAATCGAACTGCCCCAAGCCTTGCTTGCGCGACCTGCTGGCCTTGCCGCGCCGGCTCACGGGCGGACGTTCTGGTATGTCATCGCTGTTGTGCTCGCCATTGGCGGCTTCACGCTCCACCTGCTCGTCTCCCCGCTCACCCCCGCACAAGCTGACTTGATCTTTATGGTGCCCGCCATCCTGGTGGCCGGATCGCTGGGCGGACTGGGGCCGGGGCTCTTGGCGACCGCCCTCTGCGTCGCCTTGGATCTGCTGTCGCCCATGACAACGACGGCCTATTTCGGGTCCCAACTCATTACCGCAAGCGCGTTCGCCGTGATCGGAATCGGCATGGCCCTGTTCGGGGAGCGGCTGCGCCTCGCCCGAACGAACGCGGCCGCGCGGACCCAGGACCTGCTGGCGCGGGAAGCGCATCTACAATCGCTTCTGGCAACCGTTCCCGACGCGGTCATCATCATCGATGAAAAGGGCGATATCCGTTCCTTCAGCAACGCCGCCGAACGGTTGTTCGGCTATTCCGCGGCCGAGACGATCGGGCAGAATGTGCGGATCCTCATGCCTTCGCCCGACCGCGAGGCGCACGACGGCTATATTCGACGCTACCTGGAGACGCGGGCAGCCGCACATTATCGGGGTCGGACGCGTCGCGGCGGGCGAGCGCAAGGATGGCTCGACGTTTCCAATCGCCTTATCGATCGCCGAATTGAATTCCAATGGCCGTCGATTCTTCACCGGCTATGTCCGTGACCTCACCGAGCGTCAGGAAACCCAGCAGAGGGTTGAGCAACTGCAGTCCGAGCTCGTCCATATTTCGCGACTGACCGCGATGGGGGAGATGGCCTCAGCGCTCGCCCATGAGCTGAACCAGCCGCTCTCGGCGATCGCCAACTATCTCACCGGATCGCGGCGGCTGATCACCGAGGCGTCCGAAGAAAACCTGCGCCTCGTCCGCACCGCGATCGACGCGGCCGTGGAGCAATCGTTGCGCGCGGGCCAGATCATCCGGCGCTTACGCGATTTCGTGGCCCATCGCGAGCCGGAGAAGCGGATCGAGAGCTTGCGCAAGCTGATCGAGGAAGCGAGCGCGCTCGCGCTGGTCGGCGCCAAAGAACTCGGCATTCGCGTGCGGCTCAGATTCGATACGGCCGTCGACCGCGTCATCGTCGACAAGGTGCAGATCCAGCAGGTCCTGATCAACCTCATGCGCAACGCGATCGAGGCGATGGAAGACTCCGAGCACCGCGAGCTGACTGTAGAGACTATCGCGCGCGAACACGATGTCATGGTGGAAGTCCGCGACACGGGATGCGGCCTCGCGCCGGAAATGGCCAACCAGTTGTTCATGCCCTTCGCTACGACCAAAACGCACGGAATGGGCATCGGGCTGTCGATCTCAAGAACCATCATCGAAGGTCACGAGGGTCGCATCTGGGCGGAACCCAACCCTGGCGGAGGCACGGCGTTTCGGTTTACACTACAAGCCTTGGTGGACGAGGAACTCGGCGATGTCGGCTGACCCGGTCGTTCATGTCATCGATGATGACGAGCCAGTCCGGCGGTCGCTCGATTTCCTGTTGCAGAGCGCGCGGTTCAAGACGCGGACTTACGAGACCGCTCTCGCCTTCCTCAACGCGCTGCCGGACATCCCCTCTGGCTGCATCGTCACCGACGTGAAAATGCCGGAGATGAGCGGCGTCGAGCTATTGCGCCACTTGCGCGAGAAGAACCTGCGCGTGCCGGTCATCATCATCACCGGACACGCCGATGTGCCGATGGCGGTCGAAGCGATGAAGAGCGGGGCCGTCGATTTCCTGGAGAAGCCGTTTGACGATGAGGTGCTGCTCACGGCGGTGAGGTCGGCGTTGGCCGCGGCCGAAGACCTATCGCAGCGTGATAGCGAGAGAGCGGAACTGCAGCAGCGCTTCGCCACTTTGTCGAAACGCGAGCGCGAAGTGCTGGAAGGGCTGGTAGCTGGAAAACCGAACAAAACCATCGCGTTTGATCTCGGCATCAGCCCACGTACGGTCGAGATTTACCGCGCCAATGTCATGACCAAGATGCGCGCGATCAGCCTGTCCGAACTCGTGCGCATGACCTTGATCGCCGGCTTCCCGGCGGAACAGGGGCCCGCGAAGCGGTCGGCAATCTGATTTTGACCCATGATTTTTTGAGCGGCGTCAAGGTTTTTATGCGGTCTTGGCGTTTCCTGGCGGGCAATAGCCGGGGCCGGCGTTCGCACAGCGGCGCTCCCCCGTAATTGATTTTGCCCAGGCCCGAGTCATGGCCATGGCGTGCGACGGTCAAAAAGCAAATATGACGCCGACCATCATCGTGGTCGAACATGACGCCAGCGTGCGCCAATCCCTGCGATTTGCGCTCGCGGTCGAAGGCTTCGAGGTCCGCGCTTATGCGCGTGGCGATGAAATGCTCGGGGCCGCCGAACTGCCCGATCGCGGCTGCCTGGTCGTCGACTACAACCTTCCCGATATGACCGGGCTTGACCTTTTGGCGCAGCTCCGCACCCGGCATGTCGCGCTGCCGGCGATTCTCATCACCACAAATCCCAGCATCATCGTGCGGCGGCGCGCGGAGGAAGCCGGAGTGCCGATGATCGAGAAGCCGCTGCTCGGCGACAGTCTCATCAACGGCATTCTGGCGGCGCTCACGCGGTTGGCAGACCGCCCTTCGCGTTGAGGCCCCCGCCCCGTGCATTCGCGAGATGGCCGGAGAGCCGCCGAGCGGTCCGCCGCCGCTCCCCGCCGGCTCGCGGACGCGTTCGTGCGACGAGCCGGCGTGGCGTCGAGCTCGGGTCAGGAAGGGCCGAATACCCCGCGCAGCCGGATGATCCCCCAGACGATCGGATTCCACTTCCGCCACACGCTTGCCGCCTCTTTGGACAGCACACCGGTCACAACCTCCGGCGGCTGACCGAAAGCCTCGGGCATGCGCTTTGAGATATGCGCATCGCCAAGCACGTTCCAGCGCGACGCGCCCCCCATCATCGGCGAGGAAATCGCGTAGACTACGCGGCTGATGCGCGTCTCGCGAATGGGAAACGAGCACATCGGACACGGCTCGATCGTGGTGTAAAGCGTGTAACCTTGCAGATTCGTGCTCCCCAGCGCCCGCTGGGCTTGCGAAATGGCCATGATTTCCGCATGCCGGGTCACATCGCCGTCGCGGGAAACCTGATTCGTCGTTTCGGCAATGACGTCTCCGTCCTTGCAGATCACGGCGGCGAACGGCAATTCTCCGGCTTTTCCGGCCGCTCTTGAGAGTTCGACGCATCTGCGCATCATCCGCACGTCGATTGCTTCGCTTGCGGCTTGGTCGCTTTCCAGGGAATGCTTGTCGGCCGCTTGGCTCCGCACGGCGTCAAACAGGCTGCTCGCGCGCCCCCGGAACATTCGGAGCCAGGAGCGCATTCGCGGTCGGACCGTCCGAAAGTGGTCCAGCCCCTTAAATTGAGGCGCCCCCAAGGACGATCTGATACGATGTGTTAAAGGCAGTAGACGGTCCACCTTCTCCTCGTGGCGGCTTTTTCCCACTCGACCGACGATCGAGAAGGATCTCGCTTTATCGCGAAGATCCAACTCCTCTCCGCGGGGCATTGGCGATCGTGACGCGCAACCCGGCACGTTGACGAAGTGGAACTATCAACTTAGTCACGCAGAAGTTCAGCTTACGGCGGCAGGTTTCGACATCCTGCGGTCGCCATCATAGGAAAAACAACGATCATGGATCAATGGGCAGACAATGCCGCCATTTTTTTGGTTAACGAAGGCGGCGCCCTCGACCGCCGTAGCGCGCCGCACGGTCCCTTTCGCCGCTTGCTGCGGGCGATCATCCACTTCCTGTCCTACCACCTGATCCTCAGCCGGCGGTCGACCCAGGTGACGCGGGCTGCCGGCTTCCGATTGACCGTCCGTCCGACGGTATTTCATCCGCGCTATTTCATCAGCAGCGAGTGCTTTGCCGAGTTCATCGATGGGCTCGATCTCAGGGGCAAATGCGTGATTGACGTTGGAACGGGGTCGGGGATCCTGGCCTTGGCCGCGGCGCGAGCGGGCGCGGACTGTGTTTTCGCGGCCGACATCAACCCTAATGCCGCTCTCACCGCCGCCGATAACGCGCGCGCAAATGGCTTTCCTGCCGTCAAGGCCGTGTGCTCTAATCTGCTCTCAGCCTTCGCGCCGCGCCCGTTGTTTGACGTCATCCTATCGAGTCCGCCGAAACACGCGGGCGAACCGCGCGACCTTGCCGACCGCGGCTGGCACGCCGGCCCAGCCTATCGCGATATAGCGGCGCTGTTCGAGCAGGCGTGCGAACGACTTAAGCCCGGGGGGCGGATTTACGTCATGGTCTCGTCGGACTCCGACCTCGACCTGTTCGGACGCTTAATCGATCAAGCCGGGCTGCGCGCGCGCCTCGCCCTCGAACGTTCGATCCTCATCGAGTCGTTCATCATCTATGAGCTGACCCCGCGCTGACTTCGCGGGCGCCAATTTCGGGTATTGCCTGTCGTAGATTTGAGCATAGGTACCGGGCAGCCGAGCGTCGGTACGCAACTAATTGCCGATCCGCTCAAGAATTGAGAATCGAATGACCCATCCGCCCGCCTCGCGTCCGCCCAATCCGATCGCCGCCGGGCTCGCGGGGCGCTGCCCGCGTTGCGGCGAAGGCCGGCTGTTCCGCGGGTTTCTCACCGTGGCCCCTCATTGCGAGGTTTGCGGCCTCGATTTCGGCTTTATCGACGCCGCCGACGCGCCCGCGTTTTTCGTGATGATATTTTCGGGATTTGTCGTGGTCGCCGCAGCGCTTATCGTTGAAGTGCTGTATCAGCCGCCTTTTTGGGTCCACGCAGCCCTCTGGCTGCCGCTCATCTTGATAACGACGCTTGTCCCGATCCGCCCGCTCAAGGGCCTCATGATCGCGTTGCAGTACCGGCACAAGGCGGCGGAGCAGCAATTCCACTCCGATCGCGGCGTATGAAGCCGGTCGCGCCGCCTCGCGCCAGCCACAGCATTTTTCTCTTGCGCGGCTTGGCTGTGCTGGCCGCGTTCCTCGTATTGGTTGGACTTGGCACCTGGCAGCTTCAACGCAAGGCGTGGAAGGACGGCCTCATCGCCACGCTGACCGAGCGCCTCGCCGCCCCGCCCGCACCGCTGCCCAATCCCGCAAAATGGCCGCAGCTTTCGCGCGAGGATTTCGAATTTCGCCGCGTCGTGTTTCCGGCCGAATATCTGTACGATCGCGAGGCGCTGGTCTACTCGGTCGGTTCGAGCCTCCGCGCGGGCGAGCCGACCGGACCCGGTTACAACGTATTCACCCCGGCGCGCCTATTGAATGGCGCGATCGTGATGGTGAATCGCGGTTTCGTGCCGGAGGCCCTGCGCGATCCTGCGACCCGCGCCAATGGCCAGCTCAGGGGAACGGTCAACGTTCTTGGCGTCATCCGCTGGCCGGATCCTCCATCGATGTTCACGCCCGCCGCAAATCCGGGGCGGAACCTGTGGTTCGCCCGCGATCCCACCGCAATCGCCGCCGCCAAGGGCCTCGAAGCAGCCCCGTTCTATATCGAGCAGGAGTCACCCGTCCCCGCCGGAGGCTGGCCGCTGCCGGCGCGCCTCCGGCCGAACCTGCCGAACAATCATCTGCAATATGTGATCACGTGGTACGGCCTCGCCGCAGCCCTCCTTCTCGTATTCATCGCGTGGGCGGTTGGGCGGCGCCGCGGGGGAAGGAGCGAAAGCGGCCAAATTGTCGACTCGCCTCCCAAAACCAGCGGAAGCTAGAGCATTTTCCGGCGAATTAGTGGGAACCGGTTCGCCGCAGAAAATGCGACCACGAAAAGAAAACAAGAGCGAATTCCAATTCCACCGGAACGGAATTCGCACTAGCTGCCGGCCGCTCCCTCGCGCCGTTGATGAGCCGGGCGGGAAACTTCGTTGTCGCGGTCAGATGCGCGCTCTGAGCGCGACAATATACTGCTCGTGGAGTGGCCGGGGACAACATCAACCAGCATCACCTCGCCGCCATTCGCCTCGACCACGTCGCGCCCGACCACCTGATCGAGGCGATAGTCGTTGCCTTTGACGAGAACAGTCGGGCGCAGCCGCGTGATGAGCTTAATCGGCGTATCCTCCTCGAAGACGACGACGAGATCGACCGCCTCGAGCGCGGCAAGCACGTCCGCGCGCGCGTGGACGTTCTGGATTGGACGGCCGTCGCCCTTGAGCCGCCGGACCGACCCGTCGCTGTTGAGGCCGACGATAAGCCGGTCGCAGGCCGCGCGCGCCTCGGTCAGGAGCTTCACGTGGCCGGGATGGAGGATGTCGAAGCAGCCATTGGTGAAGCCGATACGCAGCCCCTGCGCCCGCCACTCCCGCACCCGCTCGTCCAGCAGCGCCTGGTCGAACACGATTTTTTCCTCGGAGGCGAGCGCGGCAGCGGGAAGGACACGGGAGCGCAGTTCGGGCGCGGAGACGGTCGCCGTCCCGCGCTTGCCGACCACGACGGAAGCGGCGGCGTTTGCCCCACGCATAGCAGTCTCGAATCCAGCGTTCATGGCAAGCAAGGTGGCGAGCACCGCAACCACCGTGTCGCCCGCCCCCGAAACGTCGCGCACGCGCACCGGATAGGCCGGAACGTGCACCAACTCTGCGCCTGCCACCTTCAGCAACATGCCGTCCTCGCTCAGCGTGACGAGGACGGCGTCGCTTGCCACCATGCGCCGAAGCTCGGCGGCGGCTGCGTCGAGTTCGGCGAGGTCGCGGACGGGGCGGTGCGTCGCCTCGCCCAGCTCCTTGCGGTTGGGGGTGATCAGCGTTGCCCCCCGGTAGACGGAGAAATCCGCGCCCTTCGGGTCGACCACGACGACCTTGCCGAGCTTGCGCGCGCTCTCGATGGTCGTGCGGATCAGGCGCGGCGTGAGCGTGCCCTTGGCGTAATCGGACAAGATGACCGCATGTGCACGCGGCAGCGCCACCTGCATGCGCTCGATCAATGCGCTTTCAATCTCGGCGGAGACCGGGGCCGCAACCTCCCAATCCGCGCGCAGGAGATGGCTCGAATAGTGCTCCGACACGAAACGTAGCTTGCGCACGGTCGGCCGGCGCGGATCGACGACGAGGTTCGATTCGATCAGCCCAGCATGGCGGGCGAAGGCCGCACGTAAGGTTTGCCCCGCCTCGTCCTCGCCGACCACGCCGAGAAAAAGGCAGCGCGCGCCGAGGCTCGCAACATTGCAGGCGACATTGCCGGCCCCCCCGATCAGCTTTTCCTCGCGTTTGACGGCGATCACCGGCACCGGCGCTTCCGGCGAGATGCGTGAGACTTCGCCATAGATGAAGTCGTCAAGCATCAGGTCGCCGATGCAGAGTACGGTCTGCTCGGGAACTCGGGCGAGAAAGGTCGCGAAGTCGAACATCAGTCCTGCCTGGCGCACCGCGCGCCGAACTCACCGATACCGGTCGGGCCGGTCGAGAAAGCCGGTCACATAGTGTTTGACCGCTTCTTCGAGCGGGGTGAACGCGCGAGCATAGCCTGCCTTGCGCAACTTCTCGACCGAGCCTTGGGTGAAATACTGGTACTGATCGCGGATCGCGGCCGGCATGTCGACGTACTCGATGGCGGGCTTGCGGCCGAGCGCGGAAAACATCGCCAATATCAAGTCGCGAAAGCTGCGCGCCTCTCCCGTCCCGACATTGAAAAGGCCGGAGACGCGCGGGCTTTCAAGAAACCAGCATAGCACCGCGACGGCGTCGGCCACATAGATGAAATCGCGGCGCTGGTCGCCGTCCTCGACGCCTGGCCGGTGCGACTTGAACAGGCGCACCGTGCGGCCGGCGTGCGCCTCGTCGAAGCGCTTAGCGATGAGGCTCATCATCTCGCCCTTGTGGTACTCGTTCGGCCCGAACACGTTAAAAAACTTGAGCCCCGCCCATTGCGGCGGCATCGGCGCGCCGCGGCGCGCGCGCGACACGACGGCAAGATCGAACAGATGCTTGCTCCAGCCATAGAGGTTGAGCGGCCGTAGCCGGCGCAGCGCCGGCAAGGCCTCGTCATCGACAAAACCTTCCGCGCCGTCGCCATAAGTCGCGGCCGACGATGCATAGATGAGCGGCGTTTGCGTCTCGGTGCACCAGTCGAGCAAGTGCAGCGACAGCCGGAAATTGGTACCGAGGACGCGGTCGCCGTCGCGCGCGGTGGTGTCGGAGATCGCTCCCAGATGAATGACGGCGTCGAGCTTGCGCCCCGAGAGCCAGCGCAGCAGATCGTCCGGCGGAATGAAATCGGCCAGTTGGCGCTTGGCGAGGTTCCGCCATTTTTCATCGCAGCCGAGCAGATCGTTCACGACCACGTCGTCGCGCCCCGCCTCGTTGAGGCTCGCCACCACGTTCGATCCGATAAACCCTGCCCCGCCCGTCACCAACAGCATTGTCTCAACCCATCTGGCCCGCGCTACCCCTTTGCCCCACCCGGCGTTGCGGCGCAACATCGGTCCAGGCCGGCGGCCGCAACGAGCGCGGGAACGGCCCCTGCCCTGGACTTCGGAGCCGCGGCGCGTTACCGCCTGAGGACGAGCCGTTCGCTTTCTTTCCCACTGCAAGAGCATGCATTCGCGCGGATGAACATTCATTCGTCCCCATCGCCGGCGCAGGAGACCGGCCGCGGCAAAGCCCCGATCCTCATCGTTCCCTATATGTGGCTCGGAGATTTCGTGCGTTGCCATACGGTCGTGCGGCTGATCCGGGCGCGCGAACCCGACCGCCCGGTCGACTTCCTCACCACCGAAACGGCCGCGCCGCTCCTCGATTACATGCCGGGCGTGCGCAAGGGAATCGTCTGCGACCTGCCGCGCAATCGGCTCGCCTTCGCGGCGCATCAGGCGCTTGCGGTGCGGCTCAAGCAGGAGGGCTATGGCCAGGCGCTGGTGATGTCCCGCAAGTGGAAGGCGGCGCTCGCGCCCTGCCTCGCCGGCATTCCGGTGCGGACCGGCATGTTCGGCGAATGGCGGGTCGGGCTCATCAACGATCTGCGGTTTGGCGAGCGCCGGCTTCCGCGCATGATCGACTGCTGCGTCGCGCTTGCCTTCCCCGCTGGTGCGCCTGCTCCAGCCGACCTTCCGCTGCCGGAACTCGTCGTGCCGCTCGCCGAGCAGATGGCGTGGCGAAGGCGTCGCGGGCTCGAAAAGCTTGCTGGGCCAGTCGTGACGCTGGCGCCGGGCGCGGTCGGGCCGGGGAAAGCCTGGCCGGTCGCGCATTATGCCGAACTTGCCCGCGCCCTTGCGGCTGAGGACGCCAATGTGTGGATCATCGGCGGCCCGCGCGAGAAGGCGCTTGCCGCAGAGATCATAGGCGTTGCCGGCGACCGCGCCCGCGACCTCACCGGCGATGACCTGCGCGAAGCCATCCTCGTGCTCTCCTGCGCCGATGCGGCGGTCTCCAATGATTCGGGGCTGATGCACATCGCGGCGGCGCTCGGCCGGCCAGCGATCGCCGTGTTCGGCCCGACTAGCCCCTGGCACTGGGCGCCGCTCAACCCGCTTGCCGCGGTGCTGGAACCGCCACCCACGACCATCTGTCCGACCTGCGGTCGCAGCGGCTGCACGGACGTTCGCCACCGCCGCACCGCCGACGTAGTCCCTGCGCGGGTTCTCGACGCCGTTCGCGGTGTGCTGGACGGGCGGACGCCATAAGATCGTCCTGCTCAGTGCGTCAGTGCGTCTTCGCGGCCGTCGCCTGCCATAACGCCCGGTAGACGGCGACGATGCCGTCCGCTTCCGCCTCGATGCTGAAGGCGCCGAGCACGCGCTCACGCGCGCGCATGCCAAGCGCAGACGAGCGGGCCGGATCGCGCATCAACGGTTCGAGCGCCGCAACCAGCGCATCGACGTCGCCCGGCGGAACGAGCAGGCCGGTCTCGCCGTCCGCAACGACTTTTTCGGCCGCTCCCGCCCGGGCGGCCACCAGCGCGCAGCCGGCCGCCATCGCCTCGATCAGGGTGAGCCCGAACCCCTCGTTGCGCGAGGCGAAAACGTAGATCGTGATCGCCTGGTACCAGCGCGGCACTTCCTCGATGGGCAACTCGCCCATAAAACGCACGCGATCGGCAAGACCCGCCGCCGCCACCTGCCGCTGGAGGTCGGCCGTGAAGGCTCCATGCTCCGGCGCCATCCGGCCGATAATTACCGCGGAGAAATCAGGATAGCGCGGCAGCAGCCGGCACATCGCCTGAACGAAGACGTCGGTCCCCTTCTGCGGGCGGACGCGCCCGAACAAGCCGATGGCGTAGCGCCCCGGCAGGCCGGTCGCAGCGAACGCCGCCGCCCGATCCGGTGGCGGCCGGTAAAGGTCGGTATCCACACCATGCGGCACGATCGTCGCCGGTCGATCGAGAAAGGAAGCCGCCGCTTCGGTGGGGGAAATCACCGCATCCATCGCAGCGATCAGCCGGCGGGTCAGGGATTTATGCCGGCGCTGCGCGGCCGAGGTGAAGATGAGGGCGAGCGGCCATCCGAGCGCCTTGAGCGCGAGGCCAACCATCATTTCGTCGTTGCGCCGCGCGTGCCAGATGAGGCGCGGCCGGCCAGGGCGAGGCCACCGCAAGGCGAGGAGATCGCTGAACGAGAGCCGCGGGACGCCATCCGGCGCATGGCGTCCGAGCCAGCCGATCTGGACACGCTTGGCAAGCCGGGGCGCGATCATGCGGTTGGTGGCGGTGACGCCCGAATAGCGCCAGTGCAGATTAGGGACGATGACCTCGATCGCCTCCAATGTCTGCTGGTCCATGGATTTCACCCGCGCCGGCCGCTACCGCCGCGGCTCTTACTGCGTGAGCCATGCCTTGTCACCTGAATGCACTCGTGGTCGTCGTAAAACAGGGCTGTTGACGCGTCCGGGAATGACTCTATGGAACATGCAGCGAAACGGACTCCGACATGACGATCCTGGTTACCGGCGGCGCCGGCTATATCGGAAGCCATATGGTGCATGCGCTTATCGATGCCGGCGAACGCGTCGTCACGCTCGACGATCTCTCGACGGGATTCGCCTGGGCGGTCGCGCCCGGAGCGCTGCTTGTCACCGGCAGCTCTGGCGATCAGGCGCTCGTCACAAAGCTCATCGCCGAGCACCGCATTCGTTCGATCATCCATTTCGCCGCGTCGGTGGTAGTGCCGGAGTCGGTCGCCGACCCCCTCAAGTACTACCGCAACAACACGGCAAACTCGCGCAACCTGATCGAATGTGCGGTCAAAGGCGGCGTGCGCCGCTTCATCTTTTCCTCGACTGCCGCCGTTTATGGCAATCCCGCGCGTGTTCCCGTGACCGAGGATGACCCAACCCCGCCGATGTCGCCTTACGGCTCATCGAAACTGATGACCGAAACCATGCTGCGCGACGCCGGGGCCGCGCATGGCCTCGATTACGTGATCCTGCGCTACTTCAACGTGGCGGGCGCCGACCCACTGCTGCGTACCGGGCAGTCGACGCGCAACGCGACCCATCTCATCAAGGTCGCGGTCGAAGCCGCGCTCGGCTTGCGCGAAAAGATCGAGGTGTTCGGCACCGACTATCCGACGCGCGACGGCACCTGCATCCGCGACTATATCCACGTGTCGGACTTGATCGCGGCGCATGCCGAGGCGCTTGCTTACCTTGCCCGCGGCGGCGCACCCGCCACGTTCAATTGCGGTTACGGACACGGCTTTTCCGTGCTGGAAGTGATCGATACGGTCAAGCGCGTTTCCGGCGTCGATTTCCGCGTCGACTATGCGCCGCGCCGTCCGGGCGACCCCGCCGAAATCGTCGCCGCGTCCCATCGCATCCGCGACACGCTCGGTTGGAAGCCGCGGTTCGACGACCTCCCCACCATCGTCGCCCATGCGCTCGAATGGGAGCGCAAGTTGGCGGCACGGAAGGGGTGAGAGGGCTTTTAGTGGAAACCTCGGTCCTCTCCACGAGGGGAAGAGGCCGCGGGCATCCGGAGCGATAATCAACGGTTTCACTTAATGCCACCAGGACCTGACGCCATGAGCGCCGACGCGACCTACGTAATCGATCCGCCGCCGCAGCCGGCGCTTGCGATTGCCGGAACCGACAAGTTCTTTCCGGTCCGGCGCATCTGGTGCGTCGGGCGCAACTATCTCGAACATGTGCGCGAGATGCGGCAGGACGAGCGCGAGCCGCCGTTCTTCTTCGCCAAGCCCGCGGATGCGGTGGTGCGCGACGGCGCGACTGTCCCCTACCCGCCGCTCACCAAGGACTTGCACCACGAGGTGGAGCTTGTGGTGGCGCTCAAGGGGCACGGGCGCAACGTGAAGGCCGCGCAGGCGCTCGACCTCGTTTATGGCTATGCCGTCGGCATCGACCTTACCCGGCGCGACCTGCAGATCGCCGCGCGCGAGATCAAGCGGCCGTGGGAGATCGGCAAGGCATTCGACGCCTCCGCGCCGTGCGGAGCGCTCGCGCCGGCTTCCGCGATCGGCCATCCCAATGCGGGCAGAATCACGCTCAAATGCAATGGCAAGGTCCGCCAGAACGGCGATCTCTCCCAGTTGATCTGGACCGTACCGGAGATCATCGAGAAACTCTCGGAGATGGTCGCGCTCGCGCCGGGCGACATCATCATGACCGGCACCCCCGCGGGCGTCGGCCCCGTGGTCGCAGGCGACCGGCTCGACGGCGAGATCGAACGCGTCGGCACGCTCTCCGTCACCATCGGCCCGCCGGCGAAGTAGCATCCGCAGGGTGAACCTGCTTGTCATTTCCGGAAGCAGGGCAAGGCCCGGTTATCCGGAATCCACAACCAATACGCTTGAGCATGGTTTCCGGGCTCGCCCCGGTGCGGCGCCCCGGAATGACCGTCAGAACTACTCACATCCCGAGATAAGCCTGGCGCACGCGGTCGTCTGCCAAGAGGTCCGCGCCGGCCCCCGATAGCGTTACCCGCCCGTTCTCCAGTACATAGGCGCGGTCGGCAAGCTTGAGCGAGAGCGCGACGTTTTGCTCCACCAGCACACAGGTGATGCCTTCGCGGTTGAGTTCGCGGATGGTGCGCAGCACGTCCTGCACGATGGCGGGCGCAAGCCCGAGCGAGGGCTCGTCGAACATCACGAGATCGGGCGCGCCCATCAGACAGCGGCCGATCGCGAGCATCTGCTGTTCGCCGCCGGACAGCGTGCCCGCGGTCTGCCGCAGCCGCTCTTTCAGGATCGGAAACAAGACGAAGACGCGATCGAGCTGGACCGCGCGCTTCCCCCGCGCGCGCGGCAGCATCGCGCCCATGTCGAGATTCTCGCCCACCGTGAGCGTCGGGAAGATTTGGCGCCCCTCCGCCACCTGGCCGATGCCGAGATTGCACACGCGATGGCTCGGCCAGCCGGCGATATCAACGTTATTGAACACGATGCGGCCGCGCGCGGGCCGGTGCATGCCGGCGATGGTGCGGATCAGCGACGTCTTGCCTGCGCCGTTGGCGCCGACGATCGCCACGATGCCGCCGGCGGCGACATCGAAGGAGACGCCGGCGAGCGCCTGGGCATCGCCGTAGAAGACATCGAGATCGCGCACGGACAGCATCAGAACGCCGCCTCCGCGCCGAGATAGGACTCGATCACCTTGGGATCGCGCACGACGTCCTGCGGAGGGGCCTGCGCGATCGCCGCGCCGTGATGGAGCACGAGCACCTGGCCGGCGAGCGCCATGACCGCACGCATCACATGTTCGATGAGCAGAATGGTCACGCCCATGTCGCGATTGAGGCCGCGCAGAATCTCCACCATGCGGTCGGTCTCGGTCGGCACGAGCCCCGCCATCACTTCGTCGAGCAGAAGCAGCTTGGGATCGGTCGCGAGCGCGCGCGCGACCTCCAGCCGCTTGCGATCGGGAAGCGTGAGCGCGGAAGCGGCGACGTCGCGCTTGTCGAACAGGTCGAGCCTGGCGAGCACGTCCCGCGCATAGCTGCGCGCCGCTGCGACATCGGAGCGGTGCAGAAGCGCGCCGACGGTCACATTGTCCTCGACAGAGAGCGCGGGGAATGGCCGCACGATCTGGAATGTGCGGCCGATGCCGAGCCGGCATACGGCGTCGGCCGGCATGCCGTCGATTTGCCGGCCGCGAAAGGTGATGGTCCCCTCGTCGGGCGCGAGCATGCCCGCGATCATGTTGAACAGCGTCGTCTTGCCCGCCCCATTCGGCCCGATCACCGCAAAGATTTCACCCTCGGCGAGGGTGAAGCTCACTTTGTCGACCGCGACCAAGCCGCGGAAGCGCTTGCTGATGTCGACGACCGAGAGCAGCGGCGTCACGGCTTGTGCTTCACCAGCGCGAAACGCCGAACGATCCACGGCCAAACGCCGTTCGGAACCAGCGAAATGATGATCATCAGCAAGAGGCCATAGAACACCGCCTTAACTCCGGGCGCATCGATGCCGAGCCGCTCGGTCGCCGCGATCAGGATTTCGCCGAGCGGAGTCAGGATGAGTGCGCCGATCACCGGGCCGAAGATCGTACCGAGCCCGCCGACGATCGGCGCGAGAATGAGCTCGATCGATCGTCCGATATCGAACACCTGCGCGGGGAACAGGCTATTGTTGTAGAACGCATAGAACACCCCGCCGATCGCTGTCATGCCCGAGGAGATCAGCACCGCCTTCATCTTGGCGCGAAACACGTCGATGCCGAGCGCGCGCGCGGCGATCTCGTCCTCGCGGATGGCGAGCCATTGGAAGCCGAGGCGGGCGCGCGACAGCAGCGCGGCGATCACCACGCCGCCGGACGCCAGCGCAAACGCGAGATAGTAGAAGAAATCCTGGCCGCCGCGCAGATTCCACCATTCGCCGAGACGCTTTTCCTCGTAGGGCAGAAACAATCCGCCTGCCCCGCCGGTGAAGGCGATGTGGTCAAAGCCGATGCGGGTGAATTCGGCAAACGCGATCGTGAGCAGCGCGAAATACACGCCTTCGATTCCGAAACGGAAGCCGAGCCATCCGATCGCCGCCCCGAACGCCGCCGCGACCGCTACCGCCGGAAACACGCCGAGCCACGGCCCGATTCCGAAATGCACCCACAGGGCCGCCGCCACATAGCCGCCGAGCCCGACATAGAGCGCATGCCCGAGCGAGAGCTGGCCGGCATAACCCATCATCAGGTTCCAGGCCTGCCCGACATAGACGAAATAGAGAAGTCAAGGTCAGGACCGACAAGAGATAGCGGTTCACCGCCAAAGGCGCCGCGAGAAGCGCCACGACAAGGACGGCGAGTAGAACCTTGCCGCGCGGAGTCATTGCGCCCCAGAGCGCCCTCATGCCCGCTTCTTTCCCATCAAGCCCTGCGGCCGCAACACCAATACGGCGATCAGCAGAGCGAACGAGAACATGCTTTTCATCGACGGCGCGATGATGAACCCGGCGAGCGCCTCCGACACGCCGATCAAGACGCCCCCAACAAGGGCGCCCGACATCGAGCCGAGCCCTCCGATGATCACAATGGTGAAAGCGAGCAAGGTGTAAGCAGGTCCCAGGCCCGGCGTCGCGTCGGCAATCGTCACCATCGATGCGCCGGCCGCGCCGACGCAGGCAAGCCCAAGACCGAAGGTGAGCGCATAAAGGCGCTTCACATTGAGGCCGACCACCGCCGCGCCGACGAGATTGTCGGCGCAGGCGCGGATCGCGGCGCCGGTGCGGGTGTGACGAAAGAAAGCAAACAACGCCGCCGATACCACGACCGCGGCGGTCGCCGCATAGACCCGCACCTTGTCGATGATCAAAGGCCCGACGAGGTAGCTGTCGAACGCATAAGGAAGGTTAGTGGGCTGCGCGTCCGGCCCGAAGATCATCAACAGCGCGTTCGTGATGATAATGGCGAGCCCGACCAAAAGAATGAACTGCTCATGCTCGGGCCGACTGACGAACGAGTTGATCAGCGCCATCTGCAACACAAAGCCCACGGCGAAAAAGGCGAGCGCAATCGGCGCGGCAGCGATCAACGGGTCGAGCCCAAAGGCTTTGAACAGGATGAAGGCCGCATACATGGCGATTACCGCGAATTCGCCATGAGCGAAGTTGACGACCCGCACCACCCCGAAAATCACTGAAAGCCCGAGCGCCATCAGCCCATAGACGAGCCCGGTCAGAACGCCTTGGAGGACGACGTTGAGATAGATCGACCACATCGCGCATGCATGGGGCGTCACCGGGGCGGGCGAAGCCGGTCCGCCGCCGTATGACAAGGACGTGAACCGGTTACCTCAGATCGATGCGGTGGCGCAACTCGGCCGCCGCCCCGGCGCCCTGAGGCATCCGACCGCCGAGCGCCGGGCGTCGCGCAAAAGACTGCAGCGGTCGCGCCGGTGGCCCGGCCTAGGTCCGCCGTTGCCACGGCGGCATTGGCAAGACGGGCTTCATCGTTGCGGCGGACTCGGGCAGCACCACGGTTGGGGTGCGGTTGCGGTTCTGAACGACCGCGGAACGGATATTGTTGTTCTGCCCCTTGTCGTCGAATTTGATCGGGCCGCCGGTCATGACGTGTTCGGGGATATCGGTCGCCCGGATGGCCGTCATGAGCTCGGGACCCGTGCCTGTGCCCGCCCGCTTGAACCCATCGGCGGCGATCAACAGCGCTTCGAATGTGAACCCAACATTGAAGCAATCCACATCGAAGCGATGACCCGTGTGCGCGGTCTTGAAAGCGGCAGCCAAGGCGTTCGTCATCTTCTTCTTCGGATCCGCCCAAGGCAGATTGTAGATGGCGTAGTCGGAAAGCGGTCCGAGCGCTTTGTAGAACTCCTCGTCATAGAGACCCGGCGAGCCCGGGGAGATGATCGCCTTCGGCTCGAAGCGCTGCCGTACCATGTCGCGGATGAGCTTGATCGCGTCAGCGGAGCGCGTCACCACCAGCAGGAGGTCGGGATTGATCGCGCGGATCTTCGTGACTTCAACCGCGAGATCTTGCGCTTTGGGATCGTAAGCGATCGACTCAACGAGTTGGAACGGCATATGCGCCGCGGGAAACAGCTTGTCCATCGCCTCGCGCTGCGCGGTGCCGAAGGTATCGTTGGCGTGCAGGAAGACCGCGGTCTTGAAGTCGACCTTGGTCGCAGCCATGAGCTCCTTGATGAGCTGCAATCCACTGGTGACGAGCTGCGGGCCAGTTTGGAAATTACGCACGAGATACTTGTAGCCCTGCTCGGTGATCTGCGGCGCCGCGGCGATATTGATCACTAGCGGCACTTGGCGCTGCTCGCAAACCTGCGCCATCGCCAACGTCGCCCCTGATTCGAACGCGCCGACCACGCACTGCGCACCCTCGGCGATCGCCCGCTCGGTCTGCGTGCGGGCAAGGTCGACATTGGATTCGAAATTCACGTTCATCAGTTCGACGGCATGTCCGTAATCGGACAGGACCTTTGGCGCGATCACGGCGCCGCGATAGCAGGACTGCCCCGCAGCCGCCAGATAACCCGACCGCGGCAGCACGACCGCGATCTTGAGCGCCTTGGCTTGGGCGCGCACGAGCGCCGGCGCGGCGAGAATTGCGGTCGCGGCGGCGGCCCCGCCCAAAAGGTGGCGCCGGCTCATGCGGACGCGGTGCTTCAAAGTCATCAGAGTTCTCTCCATTGAAATCGGGCCGGATGGTAGAGGGCTTGCCCGGGATTGCGCAAGCGTATCCCCGAGGCTGCACGCGAGGAGCAATTGCGGCGCGGGACTCCGATCTTATCTTTGCGGCTTTGGGTTAGGAGGAGCGCGCCGCCTGCGGCCAGCGGAAATCGGCGATGGCGGCGAGCGCCTCGGGCTTGATCACGCGTATCGAGGCGGCACGCATTTCGATCATCCGCTCGCGCCGCAACTGCTTCAAGGTGCGGTTGACATGAACCACGCTCAAGCCGAGCGCATCGGCCATCATCTCCTGGGTGAGCGGCATTGGCACAAAAGTGCCGGTCTCGAACCCGATCTCGTCGAGACGGTGGCTCAGCTCGACCAGAAGATGGGCGACGCGCTCATATGCGGTCTGCCGGCCAAGCCGCACCACGTGATTGAGGAGAAACGCGTCCTGGCGCGCCTGCGCCGCCGCCCAGGCGCGGGCGAGCCCGGGAAACCGCTTCGGCTCTCCGGACATTTCGAACAAGCACCCGACGCTTGCGATCCGCGCCGCAGTCAGAGTCTGCGCCGAGGTCGAAGCCACCGTGCTGAGCGCGGTGCAATGGCCGAACGTATCGCCCGGCAGCAGAAAATCGAAAATCTGGCGCCGCCCGTCGGCGAGCACTCTCAGCCGGCAGGCCCAGCCCGACAAGAGCGCCGCAGGCTTGCTCAAGATCTGACCTTCGACATAGAGCTCGACGCCCGCCGCCAAGTCGGCAGCAGCGGCGCTGGTCTGACGGATGATCGACATCTCCTGATCAGAGAGCGGGGCAAAGCTCGCCAGATGCCGCCACAGCGCCTCGTAGGGCTTGCGGTCGAATTTGCGACTCCTGGCGAGTTCCGCACTCATGCCAAATCGGCCTTTATGCAGATGCTTCAGTCCAACGCGGCTGCCGCGTGCTTGTTTCGCCCTGCTAACGCAGTTGCGAATGAAATTTCGGCGACGCGAAAAACCGCCGATAAAACGCCGCCGAAAAGCATCAAACCGGAGGCGCTCCAAAAAAACTAAATGCGATCATCAATGATCAAGCGAAGCATGGTACGATCATGCAGCATGAACAAGCGTAAAAAATGGCGTGTGCGCGAGCTATTGCATGCTGCGACTGCGCTGCTGCGATGCAAAGCTCTTGCTGCATTGCAGTTAGTCCCGCGGTACTTCACGCCGAATCGCTCTTTCTCTAGTCAATAAAAACATCGATGCGACATGGGATCCCTGCGACATTTTGATGTCATTGTTTCGATTGTTACCGCGAGCGCACTGAATAAGTTTACGAAAAGTAACTTCATTAACCTATGGCAAGGTTCCGATTTTTTTTTCGCAAGGGAACGGAGTTCGCGCCTTGCGAATTCGATTGATTAGGCAGCTCCAGGCAACGTGTGGCCGGAGCACCCTAAGGACCGCACCGATATCGCTGGCGCAGTGTGTTTGCTCGATTGTCGGTCGGACTTGAAACGCGGGATCGTGAGCCATCGTGCCGTCCCGTCTGCCCATCGCAAGAGGAGAGCAATCAATGTGTGACTACAGCCTACAGCATGTGGCTACGCGAGCCGCGAAAGTGGGTGATTTGCTGGTGACGACGAAATTCAACAATTCGATCACCAGGGGCTTTGCCGAGGTAGGCGAGCCGAACGTTGCAGTTTGCATCCTTCCCGGCACCGAACTCGCTTTCGACCACGATGTCGAATGCGATCATGCCTTGGGGTTCTTCCCGACCCGCAAGCTGCGCGAGCGCGTCGCCCGGTTCCGGCAGATCAATATGGACAACCCCTATGAGCACCATGATGCGCTCGAGTACCCGAGCGGCCAAGTGGTCTTGCTGACCCGGCTGTGCGAGGGCCAGCACGCGACGGTGCTCCAATTGCCTGCGTCGGGCATTCCGGAAGGGGCCAAGGACGAGGCCGAGGCGCACGAACCGCAGCGGCAGCGCGTTATCGTCTGACGCATCGCACGTTGGGCTAATGGGGAAGGCCATCGGGCAAGCGCCCGGTGGCCTTTTTTCGCCCAGGCCTTCGCGACTGCGAAAGAAAATGTCGTTACGCCCTAAGGCGCGCCCTTGTCCTGGAAATCCAATCCAAGAGCGCTTAGAGTTAAAGTTTGTGTGTTCATTTGCCAGGAGTGGGCCCATGCAAGGTCCCGTCGAGATTGCCTTTCACAACATGGAGCCATTGGAATGGGCGGAGCAGCACATCCGCGCGCGCATTGCTGACCTTGAGCGGATATTCGATCGCATGGCGTCCTGTCGCGTGCGCGTCGACAAGCGGGCCAAGCCGAACGGCACGTCAATTCCGCCGGTGGTGCACATCGAAATCGGCATTCCCGGCCGCGCCGACCTCATCGTCAGCCACGAGCCGGAATATCTGCAGCGCAAGTTTCAGCGACCCGACCTGCAGAAGGCCATCAATGAGGCATTCCGCATCGCCGAGCGCCAACTGGTGGAATTGAAGAATCAGCGCCATGGGCGCACCAAGGCACCGCTGCACGACGCGCAGAACCAGCGCCTCGGACAGGTCGCCGAGATGCAACCAGAGCAGGATTTCGGCTTCCTCGTGACCTCGGAGGGCACGCTGCTCTACTTCCACCGCAACAGCGTGCTCGCCGGCGACTTTGATTCGCTCTCTCGTGGCGACGATGTCTATTATGTCGAGGGCGTGGGCGACACCGGGCCGATCGCGACCAAGGTCCGCGTCAAGTCGAGCGCCTGATTTCGCGGCGGCGGTCGGTTCGCCAAGGCTGTTATTGCCGTACATAGAGGGGGCACGGGTGTTTCGCGAGGATCGGATTGATCCTCTTTTCTCGCGGAACCCTTATTCCGATGAACCTGCCAAATAACGCTTTCAAGGAAGCCATCGCCGAGGGCCGCCTGCAGATCGGGCTGTGGAGCGGGCTCGCCAGCAATATCGTGGCCGAAATCATTGCGGACGCCGGCTTCGACTGGATCCTGCTCGATACCGAGCACGCTCCCAACGAGATCGCCGGCCTGCTTCCCCAGCTCCAGGCGATGAGTCGCGGCACCGCGACGCCGATCGTCCGGCCGGCGTGGAACGACATCGTGCTCATCAAGCGCATTATGGATCTCGGCGTGCATTCCCTGCTGATCCCATGGGTCCAGAGCGCCGAGGAGGCGCGGCGCGCAATCGCGGCGACCCGTTACGCGCCCGACGGAGTTCGTGGCAGCGCCGCCGGCGTCCGCGCCAGCCGTTATGGGCGCATCAAGGATTACTTGCAGCAGGCCAACGCGCGGGTGTGCGTGCTGGTGCAGGCTGAAACGCAAGAGGCGCTCAACCAGCTCGAAGCAATCGCAACGGTCGATGGCGTTGACGGGGTTTTCATCGGCCCTTCGGACCTTGCCGCGTCCCTCGGCCATACCGGAAACCCCGGTCATCCTGACGTGCAAAAAGCGATCGAGGGGGCGGCAAGGCGGCTGCAGGCCGTCGGCAAGCCCGCCGGAATTCTGACGTCCGACCAAGAAACAGCACGGCGCTATATCGGCTGGGGGTTCACCTTTGTCGCGGTCGGATCGGACGGAGGGTTGCTCGCGCGGAGCGCGGATACGCTCGCCAAGGCGTTCAAGCCGGCTTGAACAAGCCCATCGGTGGCGGAAACGACACGGTGCGGCCAAAACAAGCCCAACGCGCGCGCATGTGGCGCGTGGTAGCCTTGAACCCGCTTGCGCGGAGGTTCAAACTGTTTTCGGTCCCCCCGGTCGGACAACCACGGAGGAGGCCGTATGGACGTCATCGAGGATTACCTCCGCGAACAGGCCAGGAATTATCGCGAACTCGCCGCCCAGACGGACGACGAATTCGTAAAAAAAGAGCTGCTGGAACTGGCCTTGATCTGCGAAGAGGCCGCCAACGACATCGAGGACCGGCTGACCAGCGGTTAAGGTGGGGGCGAGAGCATATTCCGGCGAAGCGGAAACCCGTTCGCCGCAGAAAATGCGACCACAAAGAACAGATTAGGCGAATTCTAATCCACTCGAACGGAATTCGTTCTAGTGCCGTCGCTCGGCGACGAAGCGCGCCGCCGCCTTCAACACCGCGGCCTTGGTCCCGAACGGCGCGAGGGCCGCTTCTGCATCGGCCACGAGCTCGATGAGTTTCTTTCGCGCGCCTTCAATCCCCAGAATGCGGACAAAGGTCGCCTTGTGGGCCGCCGCGTCCTTATGGGTGGCCTTGCCGACCATCGCCGGATCGCCCTCGGCGTCGAGCAGGTCGTCGGCGATTTGGAACGCCTTCCCGATCGCGGCGCCGTAGCGCTCAAGGGCAAGCCGCGCTTTTCGGTCGGCCTGCCCGAGGATCGCCCCGCTCACGCAGGAAAACCGCAGTAACGCCCCCGTCTTCATGGCTTCCAGCGTCTCGATATCGTCCTGGCCGAGAGGCTCGGGGAGACCGTTCGTGAACCGACCCTCGGCCGCAAGATCGAGAATCTGCCCACCGACCATGCCGCCCAGACCCGACGAACGCGCCAGCGCGCAGACCAGCTCAACGCGCACCGCCGGATCGGGATGCGTTTCCTCGCGCGAGAGCACGTCGAACGCGAGGGTGAGCAGCCCGTCGCCCGCAAGGATCGCGGTTGCTTCGTCGAAGGCCTTGTGCGTCGTCGGCCGCCCACGCCGCAGATCGTCATTGTCCATCGCCGGCAGGTCGTCATGCGCGAGCGAATAGCAGTGCACGAATTCGACCGCGCTTCCGACCATCAACGCCTGCGCGCGTCCCCCCTTGAACAGGCCCGCCGCCTCCACCACCAGAAACGGGCGGAAACGCTTGCCCCCCGCAAGCGTCGCATAGCGCATGGCCTCGAGCAGGCGCGGCGGTCGCGCCCGTTCGTCCTGCACCGGATTGGCGGCGAGCAGACGGTCGAGCAGGCTCTCCATGTCGCTCGCCACACGGTCGAGTCGTTCCTGGAAAACCGCATTCGCCGCCGCGACCGGGTCGATATCATTAGTCTTGCGCAGCAAGTGAGCCCCCATCCACTGGCGCACCTCATCTCCTTGAGGCGCAAAATATCCGACCCGAGCCCTTTCGTACACCCGCCCGTGAGGCCCGCGCAGCCCGCCGGCGCCTCCGTTGACTTGGGCGACAGGCCATGCTTTGCACCTTCGCGCGGGCCTGGACAGCCGGCGGTCGCAGGCGTTGGCGGAGAATGCCGGCAGCCGCGAGGCTCGCTCCCCATCAGCCGCCTACACCCTGATGGTCTTTGCTTTCGCTTCCTAGGGCGCGCGAACCTGTCTCATGTCGTCGCTGCTTGCTTCCGCTTCGATCCGGACCGATGAGCACCGTCGCTACGAGCACGTCATAGGCGCTGGGCTAGGCCGGTGACCGACAGCGCCGCCGCATTGCGATCGGGCAAAGGATCGCGCGACGAGAACTTTCCCGTCGCTTCGTGGCTCGTGCATCGGCGCCATCGTGGCGTCATTCTTGCGTTTTATGAGTTCGTCCGCGTCGCCGACGATATCGCCGATCACCCGACGCTTTCGGAGCACGACAAGCTCGCGCATCTCGATCGGCTCGAACGCAGCCTGCTCGGAACGACCGCAGACGAGTCTCAAGGCGTTGCGCTGAGAACCGCGCTTGCCGAGCGCGGACTTTCCCCCCGTCATGCTCAGGACCTGCTCACCGCTTTCCGGCTCGACGTGACCAAGCGCCGCTACGCCGACTTCGATGACCTGATCGGCTATTGCATTTATTCGGCGATGCCGGTCGGCCGCTTCGTGCTCGATGTGCATGGCGAGAGCCGCGCGACCTGGCCCGCGAACGACGCCTTATGTGCAGCCCTTCAGATCATCAATCACCTGCAGGATTGCGGCGCCGACTATCGCAACCTCGATCGCGTCTACATTCCTCTCGACGCCCTCGCGGTGGAGGGAGCCCCCGTCGAAGCGCTCGGCGAGGCGTGCGCCTCACGCGCCCTGCGCGCCTGCATCGTCAAGCTCGCGCAGCGCACGGCCATCCTGCTCGACCAAAGCAGCGATTTCTCCAGGCAAATACGCGATCCCCGGCTTGCGCTCGAGGTCGCCGTCATTCAAACGCTCGCCGAACGGCTCGTACGCGTCTTACAAGCGCGCGACCCGCTGAGCGAACCGGTGCACCTCGCCAAGCCGGCGGTCGCTGCGCTAGGGTTGTTCGGAATCGCGCGAGGCCTGTGGGGCCGGCTCTCGCGAGGGGGACGGACCATCCCACAGCCGGCGCGTGACTAATCGATCTTGTGCGGTATTCATCGACGTTTGACATGACTGATTTCGCCCTCCGAACCGATGATGAGGAGACGGGTGCGCCGCGCCGCGCCGCCGGTAGTTCGTTCTATTTCGCCATGCGGATTCTGCCGCGCCTGCAGCGCGACGGCATGTTCGAAATTTATTCGTTCTGTCGGCGCGTCGACGATATTGCCAATTCGCCTGCGCCTCATAGCGAGCGCCTGGCCGGCCTCGCACGCTGGCGTGGTGAGATCGATGCATTGTATGCCGGTGGCGGACGCCCCGAAAATCGTTCCCTCGCGCGGGTGATCGCCGCGTTCGGATTGCGCAAGGAAGACTTCCTCGCGGTCATCGAGGGCATGGAGATGGATGCGGCCGAGGACATCCGCGCGCCCGACCTCGCTCAACTCGATCTTTATTGCGATCGTGTGGCGAGCGCGGTGGGCCGGCTGTCCGTGCGCATTTTCGGCGTGGGCGAAGCGGACGGGCAACTGCTTGCTCACCATCTCGGCCGCGCGCTGCAGCTCACCAACATTCTGCGCGACCTCGACGAGGACGCCGCAATCGGGCGGCTCTACCTCCCGCGTGAGCTGTTGCGCGATGCCGGCATCACCGACGACGATCCGCGCACGGCGCTGTCGCATCCGGCGATCGCAACGGTCTGCGACGACCTCGTGCGGCGCGCGCGCGAGCATTTCACCCAAGCCGACGCGATCATGGACCGCTGCCCTCGTCCCACCGTGCGAGCGCCGCGGATCATGGGCAAGGTGTATCGCAGGATTCTCGACCAGCTCGTCGCCCGCGGATGGTCCGCGCCGCGCTCGCCGGTTCGCGTCGGCCGGCTGCATCTGCTGCGCATCGTCGTGCAATACGGGTTCGTCTGATGGCGCGCGCCGTCCACATTATTGGCGGCGGCTTGGCCGGCCTCGCCGCGGCGATCAGGCTGGTCGCTTCGTCCGCGAGCGTCACGCTGCATGAGGCCACGTCGGTGCCCGGCGGGCGATGCCGGTCCTATCACGATCACGCAACCGGCCTCCTCATCGACAACGGCAATCACCTCTTGCTCACCGGCAACCACGCCGCCTTCACCTATGCGCGCACGATCGGCAGCGAAAACCTTCTGGTCGGCCCAGAAAAAGCGGAATTTTCCTTCTTCGACCTTGCGACCCGCAAGGGATGGACGCTGCGTCTGAATGACGGCCGGTTGCCGTGGTGGATCTTCAACAGGGACCACCGCGTGCCGGGAACCCGCCCGCTGGACTATCTGCGGCTGGCGCGGCTCCTGTTCGCCGAAGACCGACCGATCGGCGAAGTGATTGACTGCAGCGGGCAGCTTTACGAGAAGCTCCTCGCCCCGCTGCTGACTGCCGCGCTGAATACCGACCCGCGCGAGGCGTCGGCGGCGCTTGCGGGCGCGGTCATTCGCGAAACGCTCGCGCGCGGCGGCGCGGAATGCCGTCCCCGCATCGCGCGGGAAGGTCTCGGGACGGCCTTCGTTGCGCCTGCGCTCGACTACCTTGCCAAGGCGGGCGCGTCCGTCCGGCTTGGACACGAACTGCGGGCGATTCGCTACGACGGAGAGCGCGTGATGGGACTCGATTTCGGCGCCAACTCGGTCGCGCTTGAACCGCAGGACGCCGTCATCATGGCGGCGCCGGCCTTCGCCGCAACCGCGCTGGTGCCCGGCATTACCGCGCCGACCGCATTCCGCGCCATCCTAAACACGCATTTCCGCGCCGACGCTCCGCCGCGCATGCCTCCTCTGATCGGCGTGCTCAATGGGATATCCGAATGGGTGTTCTCGTTTCCCGGGCGCGTTTCAGTTACGACCAGCAATGCGGACCGTTTCATGAATGAACCGCGGGAGGAGCTCGCCGATACTATCTGGCGGGAAGTCTGCGCCGTGACCGGGCTGTCCGGCGACCGCCCGGCATGGCAAATCGTTCGCGAGCGCCGCGCGACTTTCGCCGCCACGCCGGAGGAGAACGCCAAGCGCCCCGGCGCGCAAACCGCATGGCGCAATCTGTTCCTGGCCGGCGATTGGACGGCGACCGGCTTACCGGCGACAATTGAAGGGGCGATCCGCTCCGGTAATCGCGCTGCCGACCTCGTGCTTGCATCACAAGGATAAGCGATCACCTCATGACTGCCGACATATCCGACGCGCAGCCAACTGCTCGCACTTTCCGCGCGAACCTCGATGGCCGGATCGACAAGGCGCTCACGGCACTGCTCGCCGAGCAAAAGCCCGACGGCCACTTCGTCTTCGAGCTGGAAGCGGATGCGACCATCCCCGCGGAATATGTTCTGCTGCAGCATTTTCTCGGAGAATCTACGGACGCTGCGCTGGAAGCAAAGATCGGCGCCTATCTGCGCCGCGTTCAAGGCGCGCATGGCGGCTGGCCGCTGTTTCATGACGGCGTCTTCGACGTCAGCGCGAGCGTGAAGGCCTATTTCGCGCTCAAAATGATCGGCGACGATCCCGCGGCCGAACACATGCGGCGCGCGCGCGACGCGATCCTCGCGGCGGGCGGCGCCACGGCGGTCAATGTGTTCACCCGCTCTCTCCTCGCGCTCTACGGGAACATGTCTTGGCGCGCAGTTCCGCTCATGCCGCCGGAAATCATGCTGCTGCCACGCTGGTTTCCGTTCCACCTATCGAAGATTTCCTACTGGGCCCGCACCACGCTGGTGCCGCTCCTGGTTTTGCAAGCTCTCAAGCCCACGGCGCGCAATCCGCGCGGGGTGAGAGTCGATGAGCTGTTTCTCGAACCGCCGATGACGATCGGCCCGCCGAAAAAAGCGCCGCACCAAAAGTGGATGTGGTTCCTATTCTTCCGCGCGATTGATACGGTGCTGCGCGCCGTCGAGCCGCTGTTTCCGAAAGACCTGCGCGACCGCGCCATCAAGGCGGCGGTGTCGTTCTGCACCGAACGGCTGAACGGAGAAGACGGGCTCGGTGCGATCTTCCCGCCGATGGCGAACGTGGTGATGGTGTTTGACGTGCTCGGCTATCCGCCGGACCACCCGGGCCGCGCGATCGCGCGCCGCGCGCTCGACCGGCTTCTGGTAATCAGGGAGCACGAGGCCTACTGCCAGCCTTGTGTATCCCCCGTTTGGGATACGGCGCTCGCCTGCCACACCTTGCTGGAGGCTGGCGGCGACCGCGCGACGGCCCAAGCTCACAAGGCACTCGATTGGCTGTTGCCGCTCCAAGTGCTCGACCTGCGCGGCGATTGGAGCCCGCAACGGCCGGAACTGCGGCCAGGCGGATGGGCGTTTCAGTATGTCAACGCCTACTATCCGGATTTGGACGATACGGCGGTCGTCGTGATGGCGATGGATCGCGCGCAAGCCGCGCAAGAGCCGCGCTTTGCGCCAGCGATCGAACGCGCGCGCGAATGGGTCGTCGGCATGCAGAGCGCGAATGGCGGCTGGGGTGCGTTCGACGCCGATAACACTTACGGATATCTCAACAATATCCCGTTTGCCGACCATGGGGCGCTGCTCGACCCGCCGACCGAGGACGTGGCGGCGCGCTGCGTCTCCATGCTGGCGCAACTCGGCGAGACGCCGCAGACCAGCCCGGTGCTGGCGCGCGGGATCGACTATCTGCGCCGGACGCAGACGGCTGACGGAAGCTGGTACGGCCGCTGGGGAATCAATTACATCTACGGCACCTGGTCGGTGCTGTGCGCCCTCCATGCCGTCGGCCTCCCCCATAGCGCACCGGAAATCCGCAAGGCGGTGGGCTGGCTCGTTTCAATTCAAAACGCCGATGGCGGCTGGGGCGAGGACGGATCGAGCTACAAGCTCGACTATCGCGGCCATGAGCCGGCGCCGAGCACCGCCTCGCAGACGGCGTGGGCGCTGCTTGCGCTGATGGCGGCGGGAGAAGCCGACCATCCCGCCGTGGCGCGCGGCGTCGCCTATCTTGCGGACATGCAAAACGACGCCGGGTTGTGGGACGAGGAGCGCTTCACTGCGACCGGGTTCCCGCGCGTCTTCTATCTGCGCTACCACGGCTACGGCAAATTCTTCCCGCTGTGGGCGATGGCGCGCTATCGCAATCTCCAGCGCGCCAACAGCACCTCGGTCGCATTCGGAATGTGACGCCGGCCGCGTCACCGGTCGAGCGGCCGCCTTACTCGGCCGCCGCGCGATGCTCGTCCGGCTTGTCCTTGTCCTGCGCGTGCAGTTCCGCGATTTTTCGCTCGACATGGCGCGAGAACACGTATTGCGCCGGCCGGTGGTTATCGAGCGGGATTTCCGGAGCCATCTCGCCCTCGGTGCGCACGCCGATCACTGCAACCTTCAGCGCATGCAGCGGATGGGCGAGGACGGCGTTCGCGGCGGTGGGCTCATAGCCGCAATGGGCCATGCAATTGGCGCATTTCTCGTAGCGGCCGGTGCCATAGGACTCCCAGTCGGTCGTCTCCATTAACTCCCTGTAGCTCTTGGCATAGCCTTCGCCGAGCAGGTAGCACGGCTTCTGCCAACCGAAGACGTTGCGGGTTGGCATGCCCCAGGGGGTGCAATGGAACTCTTGGTTGCCGGCGAGGAAATCGAGATACAGGTCGGAATGCATGAAGTTCCAGCGCTTGCCCTTGCCCATGGCGAACACGCTGCGGAACAGTTCCTTGGTGCGGCGGCGGGACAAGAAGCTCTTCTGGTCGGGCGCCCGCTCATAGGCGTAACCGGAAGAAATCGATACGCCGACCCCGAGGTCCGTGCAGAAATCGAGGAAGTCGGCAATGTCCTTGGCCGGCATGCCCTCGAAGATCGTGGCGTTGACGTTTACCGCAAATCCCTTCGCCTTGGCGGCCTTGATCGCAGCCACGGCGCGGTCGAACACACCTTCCTGGCACACCGAACGGTCGTGGTGATGCTTTAGCCCGTCGAGATGTACCGAGAAGAACAGGTAGGGCGAAGGCTCGAACAAGTGCAGCTTCTTTTCGAGAAGCAGGGCATTCGTGCACAGCGAAACGAACTTCCTGCGCGCGACGATTCCTTTGACGATCTCGCCGATTTCCTTATGGATCAACGGCTCGCCGCCGGGAATGGCCACCATGGGCGCGCCGCACTCGTCAACCGCGTCGAGGCAGTCCTTCACTGACAAGCGCTGATTGAGAATCGCCTCGGGATAGTCGATCTTCCCGCAGCCGGCGCAGGCCAGGTTACAGCGAAACAGCGGCTCCAGCATTAAAACCAGCGGATAGCGCTTGCGCCCCAACAGGTTCTGCTTGAGCACATAAGCTCCAATGCGCAGCTGTTTGTAGAAAGAAATTGCCATTGTTCCTCTTTCTCATCTTCGCGCGTTCGGTCCGGCACGTTGCCTAAGGGGATTTGGGGTCCAAACCCCTTTCCCCGCAACTATTTCCGGGCGCCGATGCGCTAGAGTGCCCTTCGCCCAGCGCGGCTTTAAGCTCGGGATGGTCTAATGACTAGAAACGCTCCAATATGACTTGCACATCATCGACCGCTCCCTTCGACGCATCTGGGAGTTGAGCCCAAGAGTCCTTGCGTGGTCCAGGGATGATCCGGACGGCAATTGGCTCCCTCCACCGACTTAGACATAATTCGAACGTTGGTGCGTCGCAACCTCGACTTATGCCTCATTCATGAACTGGTAGGCTGGACCTGCGTTGTTCCGGACAGGCTCCCTTCGTTTGTCCGGGAAAGTTCCATCCTGTACGAAAGAGACCTGCTGCTCCCCGGGGGCGGCCCAAAGCTTGTCAGCGGCGACCGCGACCTCTACAGCGTAGCGCGGGGAGCAGCCGCGGCCGGGCATCCAGGCCAGCGATCTTGCCGGGGGATGCGGTCAAACGGCGCATCCGCGCCGATCTGCCCGCCCGAATTGCCCTCTCGACCGAAGCACCCGAAGTCATGTTAGTTTCTGCGATTGTTCATGTCGTCCGCTTTTGTACCCGGCGCCCCAAGGCGGTTATCGCCGCCTATGCGCTGCTGGCGATCGCCTCCGCCTACTATACTGCGACGCATTTTGCGATCGACACGGAGATCACCAAGTTGATCTCGCCGAAGCTCGACTGGCGTCAGCGCGAGCTCGATTTCGAGAAGTCGTTTCCCGGCCGTTATGATTCGATCCTGGTCGTGGTCGACGCGCCGACCCCAGAACTCGCCGCCAGCGCCACACGGGCGCTCACGCAAAAGCTGAAGCAGAACCCATCCGACTTCCGCTCGGTCGAAGAACTCGCCGGCGGCGCCTTTTTTGCCCGTGAGGGACTGTTGTTTCAACCGGTTGAGGACCTCGAAAAAACAACGAAAGCCCTGTCGCAGGCGGTTCCCCTCGTGCGGACCATCGTTTCCGACCCCAGCTTGCGCGGGCTTTCGCAGGTTCTCACGCTGGTGATGTCCGGCGTCCGCGGCAAGTTGATCTCGCTCGATGAACTGGGGAGACCGCTGACGCTTGCCGCTGCGACCGTGGAGGATGTGCTCGCCGGGCGGCCCTCCTCGTTCTCTTGGCAGGCGATGATGAACGCGCATGCGAACGCGCCGGACCAGACGAGACGCCTGATCAAAATTCGTCCCGTGCTTGACTATTCTGCACTGGAGCCCGGGGGCCGAGGCGCGGCGGCGATCCGAGCGGCCGCGCGCGACCTCGATCTTGCGACCGAATACCAGGCGCGCGTACGGCTCACCGGTCCGGTCGCCATGGCAGACGAGGAGTTTTCGACCATTCGCGACGGCGCTTTGCGCGACATAGCGGTCACGATCGCCGTCGTCTTCGTGATCCTTTGGCTCGCTCTGCGCTCAGGCAAACTGATTGCAGCGGTGTTTCTCAATATGATCGTCGGCCTCACCGCGACGGCGGCGCTCGGCCTCATGATGGTCGACGCCCTCAATCCGATCTCGATCGCCTTCGCCGTGCTGTTCATCGGGCTCGGGGTCGATTTCGGAATTCAGTTCGCCGTTCGCTACCGCGCCGAGCGTCATGAGAACGACAACCTGCACGCCGCTCTGCTCGAAACCGCCAAAAAGATCGGCGCGCCGCTGACGCTCGCCGCCGCCGCCGTCGCCGCCGGGTTTCTGTCATTCACGCCGACCGACTACAGCGGCATCTCCGAACTTGGGGTGATCGCTGGCACCGGAATGTTTATCGCCTTTGTCACCAGCATCACCCATTTGCCGGCGCTGTTGACCGTCTTCAGCCCCCCGGGGGAGCCGGAGGAGATCGGCTATCGCGCGCTTGCTCCTGTCGACCGTTTCCTTGAGCGCCACCGCATCGCTGTGGTCGGGGGGACCGCGCTCGTGGCGCTGCTCGGCGCGCCCCTCCTCTACTTCCTCACCTTCGACATCAACCCGGTCAATCTGCGCAGTAAGAACGTCGAATCGGTCGCAACCTTCATCGACTTGAGCAACGACCCGAATATCGGCGCAAACGCTATCGCCGTGCTAGCGCGTTCGCCAACCGAGGCTACAGCTACCGCCGATCGATTGCGCCAATTGCCAGAGGCGGGACGCGTCGTGACGCTTGCAAGCTTCGTTCCCGATAACCAGGAACAGAAGCTCACGCTGATCAAGGACCTGAAAAAGAAGCTCGGACCCGCTCTGGCGAGGAAAGTACGCCCCGCGCCGACCGATGCCGAGAATGTCGCGGCGCTGCGCAACGCCGCCAAGTTCACGCTTGAGATCGTGGGCGGGCGCACCGGGCCCGGCGCCGATGCGGCGAAACGGCTTGCCGCCGACCTCACCCAGCTGGCCGAAGCGGATCAGACCGCGCGCGACCAGGTTGCGGCCGCCTTTCTGCAGCCGCTCAGGATCGTGCTCGACGATTGGCGGGAACTCCTTCAGGCGCAGCCGGTCTCGTTCGAAACCTTGCCGATGCAGCTTGTCAACGAATGGGTCACCGCCGACGGGCGCGTACGCGTCGACGTGATGCCGAAAGGAAATCCGAACGACACCGAGGTGTTGCGCGCGTTCGCGCGTGCGGTCCTCGCCGTCTATCCCAGTGCGACCGGAATGCCGATCTCCATTCTCAAGGCAGGCGAGACGGTAATCTCCGCCTTCGCCCTGGCCGGCATTCACGCACTTTTATCGATCACTATCCTCCTGTGGATCGTGCTCAAACGGTTCGGCGACGTTCTGCTCACGCTTGTGCCGCTGCTGCTCGCCGGCCTGCTGTCGCTTGAGATCTGCGTGCTAATCGGCATGCCGTTGAATTTCGCCAATATTATCGCATTGCCGCTGCTGCTCGGAGTCGGCGTCGCGTTCAAGATCTATTACATCATGGCCTGGCGCGCGGGGCAGACCAATCTGCTGCAATCGAGCCTCACCCGCGCGGTGATCTGGAGTGCGCTCACCACGGCGACGGCGTTCGGCAGTCTGTGGATGTCGAACCATCCCGGCACGTCCAGCATGGGCAAGCTACTCGCGCTGTCGCTTGTGACCACGATGTGCGCCGCCGTGCTGTTCCAGCCGGCTTTGATGGGCCGGCCACGCAACGCCAAGGACAAGGACCCCGCCGAGCAGCCGGTCACGCCTGCCGACGCTTAGGCCAGTGACGCAGGGCGAACACGGCGCCGCTTACCGCCCCGCCGAACCCGGCGTCAGGACCGGTTTGCCGCCGCAACCGCCTTGCAGACGTCCTTCGCCGTTTCGAACGGTGCGGCCTTGGGAGGACCATTGGCCCCCTTCGGCAGAGGCCTGCTCGATGGCGCAGTCGATTTGTAAGTATTGTTGCCGGCTTCCGCATTCGCCTTGAAGCCAACCGGGGCGCGATCCCACACCTGGCCGCTGCAGAAGAACAAGAGACAGCCCTGCAGCCGCAACTTATCGGCAGTTATCAGGCTGATATTGATGTTCCAAAACTTCCCATCCTCGGGGCTGTAGACTTTGCCATCCCACCGGTTGTCTGCGGTCTGCTTCAGCCCGAGCAGGATCGGCATGCCGAGGGTGTGGCGTTTGCGCTTGGCCGGATCGGGATTATTGTAATCGGTGGCGCCGGAGGCCTGTTCCCAGGAAATCAGACCCCACATGCGCTCATTGCACTTTTCGATGCGGATCCGCCCGAACTTGCCCTCGACCCACCATTCGCCGGTGACATCGGCGGCAAGCGCGGACGCGGAGGTAAGCAGCAAACCCGCCAGCGCATAGCGTATCGTTCGGAATGCGCGTGCGTTCTTGGTCATTCATTCACTCCAAGACTAGTGGCTCTCGACGAGCGGGTTCCAAGGTTCGACACTGGCGCTATGCGCGGCGTTTGACATGCAAACTTGGACGAAACATGGGCAATCGTCCGCGCCCTGCGACGCGGGCAACCGACCGAACGAGCATGCGGCCTTTACCCCGCTCCTGGCCGACGACGCCCGGAAGCCTGGCGGCGGCAGCCCTGCGACATGATTTATATTGCATCAGGATAAAACCGGATAGGCGGCATTTACGACGCCTTCGGGGATGGAACGCGGCGGCGGAATAATTAACTAAAGGAGCGCTGGACGTGACGCCCTCAGGGCATTATGCACCATAAAGAACCACGTGGGCCCGCCTGCAGCTTGACGCCGGGCGAGGCCGTCCAACCCCCGTCGCAGCCGGGCGGACAGCCGTCCGGCAGGCCATGATAACGAGCCCACGCGCGCGCCCAATCGAGGTGACGAATGTATCCGATCGTTCGCCGTGAAGCCTTTTCCGACACGACCTTCCTGTGGGAGGTCCATGCACCTGACATCGCGCAGTCGGCGCTGCCCGGGCATTTCGTGATGCTGCGTCTCTACGACGGCGGCGAGCGCATCCCGCTGACCGTCGCCGACTATGACCGCGAGCGCGGCACCATCACCATGGTCGTGCAGACGCTCGGCAAGACCACGCACGAGATGCGCGACGACTTCCAGGAAGGCGATGAATTCCAGGATTTCGTCGGCCCGCTCGGCCTGCCGCAACATGTCGAGAAAATCGGCCACGTCGTGCTGGTCGGCGGCGGCCTCGGCGTCGCGCCCATTTTTCCGCAGTTGCGTGCTTTCAAGGCGGCCGGCAATCGCACCACCGCCATCATGGGATTCCGCAACAAGGACCTGGTGTTCTGGGAAGACAAATTCCGCAAATACGCCGATGACCTGATCATCTGCACCGATGACGGCAGCTATGGCCGGCCCGGCTTCGTCAATGCTGCGCTGCAGGATGTGCTGGAGAACGACAAGCCCGATCTCGTCATCGCCATCGGCCCACTGCCGATGATGAATGCCTGCGTCGAGACGACGCGGCCGTTCGATGTCAAAACCATGGTCTCGCTCAATACGATCATGGTCGACGGCACCGGCATGTGCGGCTCGTGCCGCGTCACCGTGGGCGGCGAGGTGAAGTTTGCCTGCGTCGACGGACCCGACTTCGACGGCCACCAGGTCGACTTCAAGGAACTGCTGACGCGCCAGAGGCGCTTCAAACGCCAAGAAACGCAGGCCAACGAGGACTTTGATCACGTCTGCCAAGTGGAAAAGACGCTGATCGTCGACGGCAAGCGCAATTACAAGAAATTCTCCGCGCTCGAGGCCGAGCAGGTGAAAATGCCGGAGCGCGATGCGCACGAGCGCGCGCAAAACTTCAAGGAGGTCAATCTCGGCTATTCGATCGCCGACGCGCTGCGCGAGGCCGAGCGTTGCATCCAGTGCGCCAAGCCAACCTGCATCGCTGGCTGCCCCGTCGGCATCGACATTCCGACCTTCATTCGCAAGCTCCTGGTCCGCGACGTCGACGGCGCGCTGGAGACGATCTACGAATCGAGCATCTTCCCCTCGATCTGCGGCCGCGTCTGCCCGCAAGAGACGCAATGTGAAGCGCAATGCATTCTCGTCCGCAACAAGGGGCGTAAGCTCGAAGCGGTGGGGATCGGCCGGCTCGAGCGATTTGTCGGCGATCACGCGCATCCGCCCAAAGCGGTTCCGCCGGTGATCGAACATCCGCTCGGCAAGGTGGCGATCGTGGGCTCGGGACCCGCCGGCCTGTCGGCCGCCGCCGATCTGGTCCGGTTCGGCGCGACGGTGACGGTCTTTGAAGCGTTGCACGTGCTGGGCGGCGTGCTGCAATACGGTATTCCCAGCTTCCGCCTGCCGCGCGACATTATCGACCGCGAGATCAAACGCCTGAAGGACATGGGCGTGCGGTTCGAAAACAACAAGGTCATCGGCAAGACCTTCACTTTGCCCGATCTCATGGGAAAGATGGGTTACGACGCCGTGTTCGTTGCGGCCGGCGCTGGCGCGCCGTCGTTCCTCGGCATCCCGGGCGAGTTCGCTGGCCAGGTCTATTCGGCGAACGAGTTCCTCACCCGCGTCAATCTCATGGGCGGCGATCGGTTCCCGTTCCTCGATACGCCGATCAGCGTCGGCAAGAGCGTCGTCGTCATCGGCGCCGGCAATACCGCGATGGATTGCCTGCGCGTCTCCAAGCGCCTCGGTGTCCCGACGGTGCGCTGCGTCTATCGGCGGTCGGAAGCCGAAGCGCCGTGCCGCGTCGAAGAGCTGCGTCACGCCAAGGAAGAGGGCATCGAATTCTTCTTCCTGCACACGCCGGTCGAGATTCTCATCGACGCCGACGGCAATGTCCGTGGCATGAGGGTGCAGAAGATGACGCTCGGCGAGCCCGACGAACGCGGCCGCCGCAAGCCGGTGCCCATTGACGAATTCCTCGAACTGGAGTGCGACACCGTCATCTATGCGCTCGGCACCAAGCCCAACCCGATCATCGGCCAGGCGACGCCGGATCTCGGCCTCAACAAGTGGGGCAATATCGCCGCCGACACCGAGACGCAGGCCACCAACCTGCCGGGCGTGTTCGCGGGCGGCGACATCGTAACCGGCGGCGCCACCGTGATCCTCGCCATGGGCGCCGGCCGCCGCGCCGCGAAATCGATGGCCGCCTGGCTGCAGAGCGGCAAGGCGATGTGGCCGGTGACGAAGGCGGACGCCGACGCGTTCGTCCCGGGTGCGCCGGTCGGCGTTCGGCCGGAGGCGACGCCTGCAGCGCAGAACCAGGGCGCCGCGAGCGCGCCCGCCGCCGAATGACCGGCAGCGTATGAAAATGGGCCGGACGCGCGTCGCGTCCGGAGGCAAGTGCGGAGAAGCATTTTTTCGGCGCGAGACACATCGCCGAAAAAGATGGGAGCGCAAAACAAGCGAGTTTCACGAACTCGCTTCGGGCTGACGTAGAGCCGGAGTTCTTGCGTCAGCGGAATTGTCAGCCGGAAACGCGCATTCGCTTGAATGACGCGGATATTTTAGAGAAAGGGGTTCAGATCATGGCAACCGGCGAATGTCCGAAGTGCCACCAGCCGCTGGAAACGGATGAGTCCTATATCTGCTGCGCAGATGCGACCCTGCAGTGGCGTTGCGAAAGCTGCGCCAAAGTCAGCGAAGGCTTTGCATTCCCCTACGGGATGTGCCCGTTTTGCGGCGGTCAGCTCAAGATGCTGGACCGTCCCGGCATTTCCGACCAGGCGGGCCTGAACGCGATCCGCACCGCGTTCCAGATCGAGCTGGGCGGACAGGCCTTCTACAATCGCGCCGCCGAGCAGGTGGCCGACCCGGTGCTGAAGGCGCTGTTCACCAAGTTCTCGGCGATGGAGCATGAGCACATGGAGACGCTGTCGCGGCGCTACCATGTCAGTGTTCCCGATCCGAATGACGGCTTCCGCGTCGATCTCGCCGCGGTCCAGGCCGGCGTCGAGGGCAAGATCGACGATCCGGACACGCTGTTCCGCACCGCCATCGCCTTCGAAAAGCGCGCCGTGGCTTTCTTCACCGACCGCGCCGACAGCGTGCCCCCGGGTTCCGCCGAGCAGGAGCTCTACCGCGAACTCGCCGCCGAGGAAGTCGAACATGTCGAACTTCTGGATACGGAGTTTCAGCGCTGGTCGAAGGGCAAGGCGGGCATGCTAGCGAGCTAGCGACCTGCGAGCGCTTGAAAAATATCGTGAACGTGTCGGCTAGATATTTTCCAAAAGGGCCCGCATGGGCCCTTTTGCATTTTCGGATTTGTTATGAGAAGTAATCAATGTTGAAAGCAGACAAACAATGAATTCAATCGCTCAGTCAGCGCGTATTACGAAGACTGATCCGGTCCAGGATCTAGCCCTGCCGCCAGAATTGGCGCTCGGCTTTGGCGTGCGTTTCGATGACCTCTATCGCCGCGACGGTCTCGCGCGACTCGATGCCGCATTCGTCGCCTTCCTGCACGAAGCGGACGCCGCACTGCACGATCAGCTTCTCGCCGCCCGCGCAGCGCCTGACAAGGTCGCGGGCAAAGACAAATCCGAACTCATCATCGCGCTTGCGCCCCACCTCGAAGACTTCATCGGTGAATTGTTCGGAATACGATCGGAATTGCATGCGCTGAAGGCCCGGCACGATGCGCTGAGCCCGCTCTATTCGGTGAAGCGGCTGTTCGTGCAGCGGCGCGCGATGAAGAAATATGGCCCGCCGATCGCGCAATCATTCGATGGCGAGGCGCTGCGCCGCGAGGTCGAAATCCTTATCGGCGACGAACTCACCGAACTTCGTTTCGCCGAATGGGTCGCCGCGCGCCTCGACAAGGAGAGCGAGCACGCGGATGCCCTCGACGTCGCCGCGCGATACGCCGCCTGGGCGACCCACACCCCGGAAGGCCAGCATCGCCACAAGGCCGGCGTACTGTTCAAGGCGCCGGGCAAGGTCGACCCCATGCGGCTCGTGCCGGTTGAGACCGAGGTCGTCGACGGCGTCACCACGCTCAAGCTGCCCGCGCATCACCGCCGCCGCCGCGAAGGATTTGCCCTCACCGATCCCGGGACGGACCTCATCGGAGCGCTCGATCACGCGAACTACTGCATCTGGTGCCACAATCAGGGCAAGGACAGTTGTGCGAAGGGGCTGACGGAGAAGAGCGCCGCATTCAAGCGGAACGAGTTCGGCGTCGCGCTCGCCGGCTGCCCGCTCGAGGAAAAAATCTCCGAGATGAACCTCGTTAAGGCGCGCGGCGAATCAATCGGCGCGCTTGCAATCGCCATCATCGACAATCCGATGTGCGCGGCGACCGGCCATCGCATCTGCAACGACTGCATGAAGTCGTGCATCTACCAGAAGCAGGACCCGGTCGATATTCCGCAGATTGAGACGCGCACGCTCAAAGACACGCTCGCCCTTCCCTGGGGCTTCGAAATCTATTCCCTGCTCACTCGCTGGAACCCGCTCGACATTCGCCGCCCACTGCCGAAGCCTGCGAGCGGGCGCACCGTGCTCGTCGTCGGCCTCGGGCCGGCCGGGTTTACGCTTGCCCATCATCTGATGAACGACGGCCATGCCGTGGTCGCGATCGACGGCTTGAAGATCGAGCCGCTGCCGTCCGACATTTCCGGCGCGGCGATCGACGGCAAGCGCAGCGCATTTCGGCCGATCCGGGATATCGCTTCGCTCGAAGACGACCTCGGGTCGCGGGTAATGGCCGGCTTCGGCGGCGTCGCCGAATACGGCATTACAGTCCGCTGGAACAAGAATTTCCTCAAGCTTGTACGGTTGCTGCTGGAGCGGCGCGCCGAATTTAAGATGTTCGGCGGCGTGCGCTTCGGCGGCACGCTCGGCATCGAGGATGCGTTCGCGCTGGGCTTCGATCACATCGCGCTTTGCGCCGGCGCGGGAAAGCCAACCGTGGTGCCGATGAAGAACGGACTGGCGCCGGGCGTGCGCCAGGCTTCTGACTTCCTGATGGCCCTGCAACTCACTGGCGCGGCCAAATCCGACAGCCTCGCCAACCTGCAGGTCGAATTGCCGGTGGTGGTCATCGGCGGCGGCTTGACCGCGATCGACACGGCGACCGAGGCTCTCGCCTATTATCCCGTCCAGATAGAAAAATTCCTTGCCCACTATGAAGCGCTGGTCGCCGAACGCGGGGAAACCGCCGTGCGCGCCGCGTGGTCGGCGGCGGAGGCAGGCACGGCCGACACCTTCCTCGCGCATGCGCGGGCCATCCGCGCCGAACGCGCGGCCGCTGCCCGCGAGAAGCGCGCGCCGCGCATCATCGAGCTTCTGCATAGCTGGGGCGGCGCGACGATCGCCTATCGCCGGCGGATGATCGACGCGCCGAGCTACACCTTGAATCACGAGGAAATCGCCAAGGCGATGGAGGAAGGAATCCGCTTTGCCGAGCGCCTCACGCCAAGCGAAGTGCTGCTCGACGATTTCGGCCATGCGCGCGCGCTGCGGCTCACCGGACAGGCGGCGGAGGACGCCGGCAAGCAAGCCGACATCGTGATGCCGGCGCGCACCATTCTGGTCGCGGCCGGCACGCTCCCCAACACGACGCTCGCGCGCGAGGAGCCCGGCGGCATAACGCTCGACGGCAAGTATTTCACTGCACGCGACGAGGACGGCATGCCGGTATCGCCCGAGCGCAGCGTCAAGCCCGCCGTCCTCCATGTGCTCTCCGCCATTCGGCCGGATGGCCGCGCGGTGAGTTTTTTCGGCGATCTCCATCCCTCCTTCGCCGGCAATGTGGTGAAGGCGATGGCGAGCGCCAAGCAAGGCTACCCGATCGTGAGCCGGCTGCTTGCCAAGCTTCCCCGCAGTCGCAGTTCGATCGATGAGCTGTTGGCCCGCCTCGACCGCGAGCTGCGCGCGTCCGTGCTTGAGGTCATCCGGCTGACGCCGACAATCGTCGAAGTGGTGGTGCATGCGCCGATGGCCGCGCGCGCCTTCCACCCCGGCCAGTTCTATCGGCTGCAGAATTACGAAACGCTGGCGCGCCGCCACGACGGCACCAGACTCACGATGGAAGGGCTTGCGCTTACCGGCGCCTGGGTCGATCGCGAACGCGGCTTGATTTCGTTGATCGTGCTCGAAATGGGCGGCTCGTCCGATCTCTGCGCACAGCTCAAGCCGGGCGAGCCGGTCGTGCTGATGGGCCCGACCGGGATGCCGACTGAAATTCCCTCCGGAGAAACCGTGCTCCTGGTCGGGGGCGGCCTCGGCAACGCCGTGTTGTTCTCGATTGGCGAAGCGATGCGCGCGCGCGACAATCGCGTGCTCTATTTCGCCGGCTACAAGACGATGCGCGACCGCTACAAAATTGCCGAGATCGAGCGCGCGTCCGATGCGATCGTGTGGTGCTGCGACGAAGGACCCGGCTTTACGCCCGACCGGCCGCAGGACAAGACCTTCGTCGGGAATATCGTCGCCGCGCTGAACGCCTACGGGACGGGCGCGCTCGGGGCGCAAGCAATTCCGCTCGGCGAGGTCGACCGCGTGATCGCCATCGGCTCGGACGGGATGATGGGGGCGGTCGCACGCGCGCGGCACGAGATTCTCGCCACCCACCTCAAGTCCGGCCACAAGGCGATCGGCTCGATCAACTCGCCGATGCAGTGCATGATGAAAGAGATCTGCGCCCAGTGCCTGCAGGCGCATCGTGATCCCGCGACGGGCGTCGAGACAGTCGTGTTCTCCTGCGCCAATCAGGACCAGGACCTCGATCAAGTCGATTTCGGATGCTTGCGCGGCCGGCTCAGCCAGAACAGCGCGCAGGAGAAATTGACCAAGCAATGGATCGACCATTCGCTGCGTGAGCTCGGCCTGCGTCAATCCAAAGCAACGTAACACCGCTGCCGACAAGCAGGGTCGGGGTATCGGACAGCGCCGCGGGCGGTGAAACCCGAGGCCCGCGCATCGTCGGAGGGAGCAACCATGCATGTCCGCGAACCTCTTGTCAGCCCGGTCGACATTTCCGAACTGCGGCCGACCCAGATCACCGTCGGCATGCACGAGGTGCGGGCGAAGCGAGAGAGCTGGCAAGCGAAGAAGGACAAAAGCGAGTTCCTCGGCCGGCATATGATCCCGGTGATCCTGGGACCGAAAGAGCGACATTACATCATCGACCAGCATCACCTGGCGCGCGCCCTGCACGACGAGGGCCAGGAGCATGTGCTCGTTTCGGTCGTCACCGATTTGCGCATGCTCGACCGCGACGCCTTCTGGATATTCCTCGACAATCGCGGCTGGTGTCACCCCTATGACCAGAGGGGCGTGCGTTGCCGGTTCGCCGACATACCCAAAGCGGTCGCCGATCTGGTCGACGATCCGTTCCGCAGCCTTGCCGGGGAGTTGCGCAAGGCCGGGGGGTTTTCCAAGGACACCACGCCCTTCAGCGAATTTCTCTGGGCCGACTTCCTGCGGCGGCGGATCAAACGGGCGGCGGTCAAAAGCGATTTCAACAAGGCGCTCGGCGAAGCGATGACGCTTGCGAAATCGCCCGACGCCCGCTTCCTGCCAGGCTGGTGCGGGCCGATCGTTTGATCCGCGCGGCGCGTTCGCGTCTTATGCGCGGGAGCAAGATACATCGAGAGGAAATCGATGCCCCGCGCTTTCGTTCTCGTTCTCGACTCGGTCGGCGTCGGGGGCGCGCCCGATGCGGCGCAGTACGGCGATGCCGGTGCGGATACGGTCGGCCATATCGCGGAAGCCTGCGCGTGCGGCGAAGGCGATCGGCCGGGCCTGCGCCGCGGACCGCTCGATCTGCCCCATCTCGCCCGACTCGGGCTCGGCGAAGCTTGCCGCCTGGCGAGCGGCCGCGTGCCGCCGAACCTTGAGGCGGGCCTCCTGCGCGGGCAATATGTGCGCGGACAATATGGCTGCGCGGCAGAGGCATCGCGCGGCAAGGACACGCCGTCCGGACACTGGGAGATTGCGGGCTGCCCGGTTCGGTTTGATTGGGGCTACTTCCCCAACGCCCGGCCGTGCTTCCCGCCGGACTTGGTCGAGACGCTTTGCCGTGAAGCCGGATTGCCCGGCATTCTCGGCGATAGGCACGCCTCCGGCACGGAGATCATCGCCGAACTTGGCGAGGAGCACATGCGGACCGGCAAGCCGATCTGCTACACCTCAGCCGACAGCGTATTCCAGATCGCGGCGCATGAAGAGACATTCGGGCTTACTCGGCTCTACGAAGTCTGCCTCATCGCCCGCCGCCTGGTCGATCGATTGAATATCGGACGGGTGATTGCGCGCCCCTTCGTCGGCGCGACGGCCGCCGATTTCGTGCGCACCGCGAACCGCCGCGACTACGCGGTGCCACCGCCGGAGCCGACCATTCTCGATCTCGCAACGGCCTCCGGCCGCGACGTCATCACCGTCGGTAAGATCGCCGATATTTTCGCGCATCGCGCGACGGGTCGCGTGCTCAAGGCGGCGGGCAACGACGCCCTCTTTGACCGCACCATCGAGGGGGCGCGCGCGCTTGCCGACGGCGGTTTCCTGTTCGCCAACTTTATTGACTTCGATACTCTCTTTGGCCATCGCCGCGATGTCGCCGGCTACGCCGCTGCGCTCGAAGCATTCGACCGCCGCCTGGTCGAGCTTGATTCCGTCCTGCGCGCAGATGACCTCGTGATCATCACCGCCGATCACGGCTGCGATCCGACGTTTCGCGGCACCGACCACACCCGCGAGCAAGCGCCGGTGCTTGCGTATGGCGCTGCGCCTCCCGGCGCGATCGGGGCGCGATCCTCCTATGCCGATATCGCCGCATCCGTGGCGAGCCATCTTGATCTGCCCTGGAACGGGCCTGGGCAGGCATTCTGACCGCGGCTTCGTGCTTTCGGTATAGGTAATATAGCACCTTCAGCCCGGAACAAGCGCGCATACTATTCGTTACGAATCTGCCTCAGTCCGGTCGAGGTGCGCCTTGTCCGCCTATGTTGAACTCGCCGTCAGCACCAATTTCTCGTTCCTGCGAGGAGCGTCGCATCCCGAAGAGCTGGTGATGCAGGCGAAGGCGCTGGGGCTTTCCGGCCTCGGCGTCGCCGACCGCAACTCGGTTGCGGGCGTCGTGCGCGCGCACGAGGCGGCGAAGGAGCATGGGGTGCGCCTCGCGGTCGGCGCGCGGCTCGTCTTCGCCGACGCGACCCCGGACATTCTCGCCTATCCGCAGGACCGCGCCGGCTGGGCGCAGCTCACTCGCCTGCTCACGTTCGGCAAGCGCCGCGCCGAAAAGGGCGCCTGCACGCTGTTCTTCGACGATCTCCTGGCGCATGCCGCGGGGCTGAACCTGATCGTGTTCTTGGACGAAATGCCTGCGGCCGACAATATCTCGTCATGCGCGGGCTCGACCCGCGCATCCACCCCCTCCCTACCCTCCCCCGCAAGCGGGGGAGGGAGCCGAGCGCAGCGAGGCGGGAGGGGGAAGAAATTTGCCGTGGCAATGACGACGGAGACGATGACTGCGCGGCACTCGCCCCGAAACGACGATTATATTCTTGCCCGCCTGCGCGAAGCCGCGCCGGGTTCAGTATGGCTCGGGGCGAGCATGCTCTATCGCGGCGACGACGCCCGGCGGCTTGCACGTCTTGCAGAGCTTGCAGTTACGGCCAAAGTTCCGCTCATCGCCGTGGGCGACGTGCTCTATCACGCGCCGGAGCGGCGCGCATTGCAGGACGTCGTCACCTGCATTCGCGAACATCTCACCCTCGATAACGCCGGCCGCCGGCTCGAAGCGAATGCCGAGCGCCACCTCAAATCGGCAGCCGAAATGACGCGCCTGTTTCGCGCCGCTCCGCAAGCGATCGCCGAGACGCAACGTTTTCTCGATCGGTGCCGCTTCTCGCTCGACGAACTCGCCTACGAGTATCCGGACGAAATCCGCGAAGGTTTCGCCACCCCGCAGGACGCGCTTGTCGCTTTTGCCGAGGAAGGCGCGCGCCGGCGATATCCGCATGGGGTGCCGGCGAACGTGCGCCATGCGCTCGACCACGAATACGCGCTCATCGCCGAACTCGGTTATGCGCCCTATTTCCTCACCGTGCACGACATCGTGCGCTTTGCCCGCGCGCAGGGCATTCTCTGCCAGGGCCGCGGCTCGGCCGCGAACTCCGCCGTCTGCTACTGCCTCGGCGTGACCGAGGTCGATCCCGAACGCGCGGACCTGTTGTTCGAGCGCTTCGTCTCGGCCGAGCGGCGCGAGCCGCCCGACATCGACGTCGATTTCGAGCATGAGCGGCGCGAGGAGGTGATCCAGTACATCTATCGACGCTATGGGCGCGAGCGCGCAGGACTCGCCGCGACCGTCATCTGCTATCGCGGGCGCAGCGCCATCCGCGAGGTCGGCAAAGTGTTCGGCCTCTCGGATGATGCGATCGGGGCGCTCGCCGGCACGCTGTGGGGCTGGTCGGCCGAGGCGATTTCCAACGAGCACGCGCGCCGCGTAGGCTTCGACCCGGCCGATCCGCGGCTTGCCAAAGTCCTGGCGCTCGCGCGCGAACTGATCGGCTTTCCGCGCCACCTCTCCCAGCACGTCGGCGGCTTCGTCATCACCCGCGGCCGGCTCGACGAACTCGTGCCGATCGAGAACGCCGCAATGGAGGAGCGCACCGTCATTGAATGGGACAAGGATGATCTCGACACGCTGCGCATCCTCAAGATCGACGTGCTCGGGCTCGGCATGTTGTCCTGCCTGCGCCGCTCGCTCGATCTGTTGCAGAAACATTTCCCAGAGTTTGCTTCTCTTGTACCTCCCCCTGGAGGGAGGTCGGTCCGCGAAGCGAAGCGGGAGGGGGTGAGTTCAGAAGGTTCACCCCACCCCGGCGCGTCGTCCGCCGGCGCGGACCGCGCGCCGACCCTCCCCCTCCAGGGGAGGGTTGGACAACAGCCCTCGGCTCTTACAGACTCCCCGGAAACGCGGCTCGATCTCTCGGTCATTCCGCCGGAGGACCCGGCGGTGTACCGCATGCTGTCGCGCGCGGACTCGGTCGGTGTATTCCAGGTCGAGAGCCGCGCGCAGATGACCATGCTGCCGCGGCTTCGCCCGCGCACGTTCTACGATCTCGTCATCGAGGTGGCGATCGTGCGCCCGGGACCGATCCAGGGCGACATGGTGCATCCCTATCTGCGCCGGCGGCAGGGCCTGGAGGAAGTGCACTTCCCTTCGCCCTCCCCCGCGCATGGCCCGGCGGACGAATTGCGCCAGGTGCTCGGAAAAACGCTTGGCGTGCCCCTGTTCCAGGAGCAGGCGATGCGGATCGCGATCGTCGCGGCGGGCTTCACCCCGTCCGAGGCCGACCAGTTGCGCCGCGCCATGGCGACCTTCCGCCGCGTCGGCACCATCAAATATTTCCGCACCAAGCTGATCGAAGGCATGGCCGCGCGCGGCTATCCGCGCGATTTTGCCGAGCGCTGCTTCAATCAGATCGAGGGTTTTGGCGAATACGGCTTTCCGGAAAGCCACGCCGCAAGCTTCGCGCTGCTCGTCTACGCGTCGGCCTGGATCAAATGCCGCTATCCGGACGTGTTTGCCGCCGCTCTTCTCAACAGCCAACCGATGGGCTTTTACGCGCCGGCCCAGATCGTGCGGGACGCCCAGGAACACGGCGTCGAGGTGCGCCCCGTCGATGTGAACTTTTCCGACTGGGACAACACGCTGGAGGCGTGCGAGAGACCCCTTTCTGACGTCATTCCGGGCGAGCCCGAAGGGCGAGACCCGGAATCCAAAACCCAGATTAGCGAGCATGGATTCCGGGCTCGCGGGCTCGCGGCCGCGCCCCGGAATGACGGGTTTGGAGGAGCGACGAACAACCCGACCTCTGACCGCTCCCTCCAAGGGGAGAGGAAGCAACAGCTCGCGCAAGCCAGCTTCACCTCCTCCCTTGAGGGGGAGGTCGATCAACGCCGGCTCAACAGCGTTGATCGGGAGGGGGGTGATGTTGAGGCGATTGCGAAAGAATCCACCCCCCTCCCCGGCCCTTCCCCGCAAGGGGGGAGGGAGCAGCACTTCGCGAGCGGGGCGAGCGACGGGCAACCCCCCCGCCTTCACCCCCGTCATGCCGAGATGCAGGACGATATCCGCGCCACTCACGCGGTGCGGCTCGGCCTGCGCCAGATCAGCGGCTTTTCCGAAGACGACGCCCGCGCGATCGAGCGCGCGCGCGGAGCAGGCTTCGATTCGGTGCGCGATCTATGGCTGCGCACAAAGCTTTCGCCCGCCATCCTGGAGCGCCTTGCGCAAGCCGACGCCTTCCGCTCCGTCGGCCTGGACCGCCGCAAGGCGCTGTGGGCGGTGCGCGCGTTGCGCCGGGCCGGCGACAAGGACGACCTGCCGCTGTTTGCACGCGTACAAACCCCGGAACTCGAACCTGACGTTGCGCTGCCGCCCATGCGGCTCGGCGAACACGTAGTCGCCGACTACCGCCATCTCCACCTGTCGCTGAAGGCGCATCCAGCCTCGTTCCTGCGCAGCGATCTCGACCGCCGCGGCATCCTGCGCAACGAACGCCTCGCTGCAATCCCCTCGGGTCGAAGGGTGAGCGTCGCCGGGATCGTGCTGGTGCGCCAGCGCCCCGGCACCGCCAAAGGCGTCATCTTCATGACGCTAGAGGACGAGACTGGCGTCGCCAACGCGATCGTTTGGCCGCAAATATTCGAAACCTATCGCCCGATCGTGCTTGGCGCCCGTCTCGTCAGCGTCAGCGGCAAGCTGCAGAACGAATCCGGCGTGATCCATGTCGTCGCCGACCGCCTCGACGACCTTACGCCGCTGCTGCAGCGGCTCGCGGCCGACGCCGGCTGCATCGAAGCGCTCGCCCGCTGCGACGAATTCAAGCGTCCAATTCCCGAAGGCCGCATTCCGTTGCGCGCCGGCAGCTCGCTCGCCGCCCTGTTGCGCGAAGAGCCGCAACTCACCGACGAGTTCGCGGTCACGGCAGAAGTCCGCTCTGCCCTGCCCAAGGGCCGCGATTTTCGCTAGACACGCGCCCGATCGAACGCCTCGACATGGCCCTTGCGGCCGGCGCGCGCTCCGGTCAAGATGCGCGAAGAACAAAGAACTAAATCAACCAAGAGGAAAACACCCAAATCCCCCCAAGGAGGATCGATTGTGACTTCATGTTCTCTTTTTTCCGTCAAGCGGGTGGCTGCCGCCGCCGTCGTGATTGCCATGGTCGGCGCGCCGAGCGTCGCCCTGGCGCAGATAAAGATCGGCTCCTCGCTGTCGGTGACAGGACCCGCCTCTTTCCTCGGCGACCCCGAGAAGAAGACGCTGGAAATGTATGTCGACGAGATCAACAAGAAGGGCGGCATCAACGGGCAGAAGCTCGAACTCATCGTCTATGATGACGGCGGTGACGCCAACGCGGCGCGCACGTTCGCCACCAGGCTGGTCGAGGACGATAAGGTCGCCGCGGTCATCGGCGGCACCACAACCGGGGCGACCATGGCGATGATCCCGGTGTTCGAGGAGGCGCAGGTCCCATTCATTTCGCTCGCTGGCGGCATCCCGATCGTCGAGCCGGTGAAGAAATGGGTGTTCAAGACGCCGCACACCGACAAGATGGCGTGCGAGAAGATCTTCGCCGACCTCAAGAAGCGCAAGCTGACGAAAATCGCGATCATTTCCGGTACCGGCGCGTTCGGCAAGTCGATGCATAACCAATGCGTAAAAATCGCGCCCAAGTACGGCATCACCATCGCCCATGAAGAGACCTACGGGCCGGGCGACAGCGACATGACGCCCCAACTCACGAACATCAAAAACACACCCGGCATTCAAGCCGTTCTTAACACCGGCTTTGGCCAAGGGCCCGCGATCGTCACCCGCAACTACCGGCAGCTCGCGATACCGCAGCCGCTCTATCAAAGCCACGGCGTCGCGTCGAAGCAGTACATCCAGCTCGCCGGAGATGCGGCGAACGGCGTGCGGCTGCCGGCCGCCGCTTTGCTCGTCGCCAACAAGCTGCCGAATAGCGACAAACAAAAGCCGGTCGTCACCGGCTATACGAAGGCCTATGAAGGCAAGACGAAACAAGACGTCTCCACCTTCGGCGGCCACGCCTATGATGCTTTGATGATCCTGACGGAAGCGGCCAAGCGCGCCGGCGGCTTCAAGGACAAGGCGAAGCTGCGTGACCAGATCGAAAAGACCAAGGGCTTCATTGGAACCGGCGGCGTCGTGAACATGTCGCCGACCAATCATGTGGGCCTCGATCAGTCGGCCTTCCGTATGCTCGAGATCAAGAACGGCGACTGGGTGCTCGTTCCCGAATCCGGTTCGTGAGGCGCAACCGGCGGAGGCGCGGCGGCGATTTGATCGACGCCGTGTCTCCGACCACGGCAATGCTCAAGCCAAGCGAATCAGGTAGGCCATGGCCGAGTTCCTGCAGTTCGCCTTTTCCGGGCTGACCGTCGGGGCGGTCTACGCGTTGGTCGCGCTCGGATTCACGTTGATCTACAACGCGTCCGACGTGATCAACTTCGCGCAGGGCGAGTTCGTCATGATCGGCGGGCTTGCCACCGTGTTCATTGCCGCGGCGGGCATTCCGCTCCCCCTCGCCGCCCTGTTGGCCGTCGTCGCCGCCACTGCGGTCGGCCTCGCGCTCTATCGCTTTGCGATCGAACCGGCGCGCGGGGCGAGCGCCGTCAGCCTCATCATGATCACGATCGGCGCATCGATCTTCCTGCGCGGCGCGGCGCAGGTGATCTTCGACAAGCGCTATCACAGTCTTCCGCCCTTGTTCGGCGATACGCCGATCAAGTTCGGTGGCGCCGCCATCCTGCCGCAGAGCCTCGTCGTGCTCGCCGGCGCGCTCGTGATCGTCGTCCTTTTATGGACTTTCATCGAGCGCACGCTGTTCGGGAAAGCGGTGCTCGCGACAGCGGCGAACAAGCTTGCTGCCCGCCTGGTGGGCATCGATACCCGACGCACGGTCGGCTTTTCCTTCGCCGTGTCGGCGGCGATCGGCGCCATCGCCGGCATTCTCATCACCCCGATCACGTTGACGAGCTACAATATCGGCACGCTCCTCGCCCTGAAGGGCTTCGCCGCCGCCATGCTCGGCGGCATTGGCAGCGCGCTGGGCGCGGTGATCGGCGGCCTGCTGCTCGGGCTCCTGGAGGCTTTCTCCGCCGGCTACTTGTCGTCGCAATACAAGGATGCGGTCGCTTTCATCGTCATTCTGGTCGTCCTGTTCGCTCGCCCGCAAGGGCTGCTCGGTCGGGCAACCGTGGAGCGCGTATGAGCGTGCGTCGCATCGACGAACGACCGGCGGTGAAGGAAACCTTGCCCTTAGGCCGGCGCCTAGGCTCGGCCGGGACCACGATCGCGGACCGCTTCGCAGCCTATCGGCTGACGTCGGTGCTTGCGATAGCGGTGGTTATCGCCGTCGTACCTGTTTTTTTTCCATCGACCTATTACTACCGGGTCGCCGCCCTGGTTTATGTGTTCGCGCTCGCCGCGCTCGGGCTCAATCTCCTGATGGGCTTCGCCGGTCAGGTGAGCCTCGGCCATGCCGGGTTCATGGGGATCGGCGCCTATGCGGTCGCGATCGGTCCCACGCATTTCGGTTTGCCGACGTGGCTGTCGCTGTTTGTCGGCGCCGCCCTCTCCGCCGGCGTCGCTTTTTTGGTCGGGCGGCCGATCCTGCGGCTGAGAGGGCATTATCTCGCGGTGGCGACGCTCGGTTTCGGCCTCCTGCTCGCCATCGTCTTCAGCAACGAGGCGGAGTGGACGGGCGGGCCGGACGGCATGTCGGTGCGCCGGCTGGTGCTCATCGGCTGGGCGGTGCGCGGCTCGGAGAACTGGTACTGGTTTTCCGGCGCCACTTTCCTTGTCGGCGCCGCGCTCGCCTTGAACTTGATCGACAGTCCGGCCGGGCGCGCGATGCGCGCGATCCACGACAGCGAAACCGCGGCGCGGGTGTTGGGCATCGACGTCGCGCGCACCAAGCTCGTGGTCTTCGTCATCTCGGCCATCTACGCCTCGGTCGCCGGCTCCTATATCGCGCTGTTCAACGGGCACATAACGCCAGAAGTAGCGGGCTTTCTGCGTTCGATCGAGCTCGTGGCCATGGTGGTGCTGGGCGGAATGGGGTCGATCGCCGGCTCTCTCGTCGGCGCCGCGGTGCTTGTTCTGCTACCGCAAGTGCTCACCTTTCTGCACGAGTACGAACACTTGGTGCTCGGCCTCATCCTCATGGGCGTGATGATCTTCTTGCGCAATGGGATCGTTCCGAGCATCGCGGCGGCGCTCAAGGGGCGGTCGTCATGACCATTCTCGCAACCGAAAATCTTTCGATGCGGTTCGGCGGGCTGCGCGCGCTTGACGGGGTGAGCATCGCCATCCCTGAGCGCTGCGTGTTTTCGATCATCGGACCGAACGGGGCCGGCAAGACGACCCTGTTCAACATGATTTCAGGAATCTACACGCCGCGGGACGGTCGCGTGCTATTAGCCGGCGAAGACGTAACCGGGCTCAAGCCAGAAAGGCTCGCGCGCCGTGGCCTTTCGCGCACCTTCCAAAACCTGCAGATCTTCTTCCGCATGACCGCGATCGAGAACGTCATGGTCGGCCGCTACCGCCACGAGCGGACCGGAATCATCGCCGATCTGATTCATCTGCCGATGGTCGGCCGGCAGAATCGCGAGACGCGCGAACTGGCGCAGGCGGCGCTCAACCGGGTAGGTCTTGCAGCCATCGCCGAGCAGTCGGCCGGCAGCCTCGCCTATGGCGACCTCAAGCGGCTGGAGATCGCGCGCGCGCTCGCGAGCGAGCCCAAGGTGCTCCTGCTCGACGAGCCGGCGGCGGGATGCAATCCGGTCGAGACCGCCTCGCTCGAGGGCGTGATCCGCGACATCGCCGCAGGCGGCGTGACCGTGGTGCTGGTTGAACACGATATGCGGCTGGTCATGAACGTGTCCGACCGGATTCACGTCCTGGCGAATGGGGCGACGCTGGCCGAGGGCTCCGCCGAAGAGGTGCGCACCAACCAGGCGGTGATCGAGGCCTATCTCGGCGTTCATGGTTCGCGGAGGGACTCGCGTGCTGTCCATTGAGAATCTGCGCAGCGGCTATGGCCGCATCGAGGCGCTGCACGGCGTATCGCTGGAGGTGCGCGCCGGCGAAATCGTGGCGCTGCTCGGCGCCAACGGCGCCGGCAAGACGACGCTGCTGCGGACCATCTCCGGGGTGCAACCGGCGACCGCGGGCGAAATCCGGTTCGAGGGCCAACGCATCGACCGTATGCCCGGTCACCGGCGGGTCACGCTCGGCATCGCGCAGGTGCCGGAAGGACGACAATTGTTCACGCCGCTTTCGGTCGAGGATAATCTGCGCCTCGGCGCATGGACGCGCGCATCCGCCGACATGGGGGCCGAGATCGCTTTCGTTTTTGCCATGTTTCCCATGCTTGACGCGCTGCGCCACACCGTCGCCGGCGCGCTGTCGGGCGGCCAGCAGCAGATGCTTGCGATCGGCCGCGCGCTGATGGCGAAGCCGCGGTTGCTTCTGCTCGACGAGCCATCGATGGGCCTTGCGCCGATCCTGGTCGACCAGATCCTCGCCGTCGTCGCCGAGCTGAAAAGATCCGGCATGACCGTGCTGCTGGTGGAGCAGAATGCGAGCGCCGCGCTCGCCATCGCCGACCGCGGTTATGTCATCGAAACCGGTCGCATCACCGTCGGCGGCGATGCGGCCATGCTGCTCGCCGACCCGCGGGTGCAGAGCGGCTATCTCGGCGTATGAAGAGCAGGACGTTTGAATACGAATGAACGACCGGCGCGCGGCAAAATTAGTTTGCAATAAATCAAAGACGGGGCTGTCGCTCCTGTGCGACAGATCGATGGCCCGCGCTGGGCCAAGAAACCGGAAGACGGCCGCAGGTCCAGTAAAGTCCTGTGGCATCGGGAGGAAATGAAATGAAGGCGAGCCTGCGCCCCGGCGTGTCGCGAACCAATCGCTTCGTCATTGACACCGACAGGACGATCAGCTTCATGGGGGAGGAAGGCCGGGTCTACGCGACGCCCTGGTTCGTTCGCGATATCGAGCATACCTGCCGCGACCTGATCCTTGAGCACGCCGAACCCGGCGAGGACTCGGTCGGCGTTGAGGTCGCGATCAAGCACACCGCGGCGACCCCTCCCGGCATGACGGTCGAGATCACCGCGACGGTGACGGCGGTCGAGGGCCGCAAGATCGCGTTCGAGGTCGCCGCGAAGGACGAGATCGAAGCGATCGGAGGCGGCATGCATGCGCGCTTCGTCGTCGACGTCGCCAAGGCCCTGGAACGGGTGAAAGCGAAAGCCGCCAAGCGCCGCGCCCAATAGGGAGTCCACGCCATGCCAGCGAGCAAGCCTGGCACCGAGCGCACCGTCTCCACCTACTGCTACCAATGCGTCGCCGGTCCCGACCTCTTGAAGGTCCGCATTGACGACGGCGTCGCCACCGAGATCATGCCGAATTTCGAGGCGGCGGAGGTGCATCCGGCCGGCGGTAAAGCATGCGTGAAGGCGTTCGGCCTTCTGCAAAAGGTCTACACGCCAGACCGCGTGCTCCATCCGATGAAGCGCACCAACCCGAACAAGGGTCGCGAGCACGATCCCGGATTTGTTCGCATTTCGTGGGACGAGGCGCTCGGTCTCGTGGCCGACAAGCTCAAGGCGGCGCGGGCCGCGGGCGTGCTCGACGAGACTGGGTTCCCGCGGCTCGCCGCAAGTTTCGGCGGCGGCGGCACGCCGACCGCCTATATGGGCACGCTGCCAGCCCTGCTCGCCGCCTGGGGCCCGGTCGATATGAGCTTCGGCTCCGGCCAGGGCGTCAAATGCTACCACTCCGAACATCTCTACGGCGAGTTGTGGCATCGCGCCTTCACCGTCTCTCCGGATACGCCGCTGTGCGAATATCTGTTGTCGTTCGGCGCCAATGTGGAGGCGTCGGGTGGCGTGTGCGGGGTGAAGCGTCACGCCGACGCCCGCAAGCGCGGCATGAAGCGCGTCCAGATCGAGCCGCATCTCTCGGTCACCGGCGCGTGTTCGGCGGAATGGGTGCCGATCAAGCCGAAGACCAACTCGGCCTTCCTCTTTGCGATGCTTTACGTGCTCCTGCACGAGCATCGGCGCGAGCGGCTCGACCTGCCGTTCCTGAAGGAACGCACTTCCGCGGTCTATCTCGTCGCTCCGAACGGCTTTTTCTTGCGCGATCCGGAGAGCCGAAAGCCGCTTGTCTTCGACCTGCGGACGGGCCGCGCGCGCCCGTTCGATACGCCCGACATCCGCCCCGCGCTGGAAGGCAGATACACGGTCGATGGGATCGCGGTGGGGCCGGATGGCGAGGTGTCGGACTTCGGCAAGGCGATCGTGCAACCGGCGCTCGCCCATCTCGTCGCGCATGTGAAGGACTATACGCCGGAATGGGCGGAGGCGATCTGCGACGTGCCGGCCGCAACCATCCGTCGAATCGCCAACGAATATCTCAGCCATGCGCGCGTCGGCGAGACAATCGAGATCGAGGGCATGACGCTTCCCTTCCGCCCGATCGCGATCGCTCTCGGCAAGACCGTCAACAATGGTTGGGGCGGCTACGAGTGCTGCTGGGCGCGCACGTTGCTCGCCTGCCTGGTGGGCGCGCTTGAGGTGCCGGGGGGGACGCTCGGCACCACGGTGCGGCTCAACCGGCCCGCCGATAATCGCTGGTCGAGCGTGACGCCCGGGCCGGACGGGTTCATGGACTACCCGATGAACCCGACCGGCAAGGACGAGTGGCTGGCGCAGCCGGCCGTTCGCAGCGCCCATCGCACGCTGGTTCCGCTCATCGCCAACTCGCCATGGAGCCAGGCGCTCGGCCCCACCCACCTCGCCTGGATGATGCAGACCGAGGATTTCGACAAGCTGCCGCATGCTTCGCAGCCCGACGTGTGGCTCGTCTATCGCACCAATCCGGCGATCTCGTTCTGGGACACCAAGCGCGTCGGCGAGGTCATGGCGAAGTTTCCCTTCACCGTATGCTTCGCGTTCACCCTCGACGAGACGAACCATTTTGCCGACGTGCTGCTGCCCGACTGCACCGATCTGGAAGGGCTGCAGCTCCTGCGCATCGGTGGCACCAAGTATGTCGAGCAGTTCTGGGACTTCCAGGGCTTTGCGCTGCGCGATCCTGCGGTGCCGCCGCAAGGCGAGGCCAGGGACTTCACCTGGATCGCGACCGAGCTCGCGCGAGCGGACCGGGCTTCTCGCCGAATACAACAAGGCGATCAATCGCGGCGCGCACGGGATCAAGCTCTCGGGTTCGAACTACGATTTCTCCCTTGCGCCGTCCGAGCCGCACGATGTGGAGACGATCTGGGATGCGACTTGCAAAGCGGCGAGCGCCGAGCTGACGGAGGGCGCTGAATCGCAAGGACTCGATTGGTACCGCGAACACGGGTTCCGGGTTGGACCGTTCTCGCGGCTGCAATGGTATCTCTACCCCAAACTGGTCGAGAGCGGGCTGCGCTTCGAGCAGCCCTATCAGGAGCGGCTATTCCGCATCGGCAAGGAGCTGGAGCGCCGGCTGCACGAGCACGACATTCACTGGTGGGATCGGCAGATCGAGGAATACGAAGCACTGCCGCGCTGGCGCGACCTGTCCGCGTTATGGGAAGGCGCGCTCGCCAAGCATTATCAGGTGCGGATCGAGGATTATCCGTTCTGGCTGGTGACGGCGCGCAGCATGCAATATTCCTGGGGCAACAATGTCGGCATCCAACTCATGCGCGAGCTCTCCGACAATGTCATCGGCCACGGCAGCGTGGTGATGAACGAGACCGCCGCGGAAAGGCTCGGCATCGCCGACGGCGATCTGCTCGAAGTGCGGTCGCCGCTCAACGCGACGCAGGGCAAGGTCGTCCTCTGCCAGGGCATTCGCCCGGACACCCTGCTGATGATCGGCCAATTCGAGCAATGGGTGACGCCCTACGCCAAGGATTTCCATGCGCCGAGCATGAATGCCCTGGTGCCGATGCTGCTCGACCTGACCGATGCGACCGGATCGAGCGCAGACCTCGTCAAGGTCTCGATCAAGCGCCTTGGAGGAGCCCGCGCATGACCCGCTGGGCGATGCTCGCGGACCTCGAACGCTGCGTCGGTTGCCAGACCTGCACCGCCGCCTGCCGCCACGCCAACGCCACGTCGCCGGCGGTGCAATGGCGCAAGGTCCTCGACATCGAGGCAGGTGCGTTTCCCCATGTGAACCGCACCTTCGTGCCGGTCGGCTGCCAGCATTGCGCCGACCCGCCCTGCATGCATGTGTGCCCTTCCACGGCGACCCGCCAGCGCCCCGACGGCATCGTCACCATCGACTACGACCTGTGCATCGGCTGCGCCTATTGCGACGTCGCCTGTCCCTACCAGGCGCGCTTTCTGGCGGACGCGCCGCATTTCGCCTACGGCCCGGCGATGCAGAACGAGGCCGCGCGTTTCGACGATCGCCGGATTGGGGTCGCGCAGAAATGCACGTTCTGCTCCGATCGCATCGATTACGGATTAGAGCACGGCCTGACGCCTGGATTAGATCCGCGCGCGACGCCCGCCTGCGTCAATGCCTGCATCGCCGACGCGCTCGTGTTTGGCGATATCGAAGACCCCTCCAGCAATGTCTCGAAGCTCCTGCGCGAGCAACGCCATTTCCGCATGCATGTGGAGGTCGGAACCGAGCCGAGCTTCTATTACCTCTACGGCAAGGCGGATGACGCAACTGACGCCGTGCCCGCGCCTGCGGCTGCGGCGAACGCGACGCCTTCAGTGGTCGCCACGCTGCTCCAAGCACAGGCGGGCAAGGTCCGAACCCGCGGCGTCGAGCCTTGGCGTCAGCAGCATTGGAACTGGAAGGCGGCGGGCAATTTCCTTTGCGGCGGCGCCGGCGCCGGACTGTTCATCTTCGTCACGCTCGCGGGGCTCGGCGGCGCGCCGGTCCTTGTTGGCGGGCTCATCGCGCTCGGCGTCATCGCCTTCGGCCTGTTCCTTCTCATTTTCAAGATCGGGCGGCCGTTCCGGTTCAGCTATGTACTGCGCCAGCCGCGGCGCTCGTGGATGTCGCGGGAAGCCTGGGTCGCCGGCGCGTTCTTTCCCATCGCGCTTGCCGCGATCTGGTTTGCGAGCCCCATCGGCCTGATCGTCGCTTCCTTGCTCGGGTTCGGCTTCACGGTCTGCCAGGCCATGATGTTCTATGCCTCGAAGGGCATCCCCGCCTGGCGCCAACAGACGCTCGTGCCGCTTCTCATCGCCACCGGCTTTGCCGAAGGCGGCGGTCTCTTTCTCATCGTGGCGGCATTCGTGCCCGGCATGCAGATCTTCGCCATCCCGGTCGCGGCGGCGATGATCATGCTCGTTACCGCCCGACATCTCGCCTGGCGATTCTATATTGGCGACCTTGAACGCGAGGGCGCGCCGACCGAGACGCACGAGGTTTTTCGCGCGCTCGCTCCCTGGCTGCTGATTGGCGGGCTCGCCATCCCGCTATGGCTGATCGCGCCCGGTCTCGTTCTGCCGCCGTTTACGCCGACGTTGTTCGCGCTTGCCGGGGCTGCGACGCTGATCGCCGGTTGGGCGTTTAAGCTGATCCTGGTCACGCGCGCAGGATATAATCAAGGCTTCGCCCTGACTCACACGCCGGTCCGCGGGTCCGGCGCGGCCGGACCTGCCGTCAAGCCGGGATGGACGTTTCATTGATCGTTGCGAGCTTTGCAATGGGAAATCGAGAACAAACAAGCTGACGGGGAGTGAACGCCATGAGTTTGCAGCCTTCCTATCGCGAAGACGACGTGTTCATGTTCGAGCCCGCGGTCGAGACCATGCCGCGTCGCGACCTGGAAGCGCTTCAGCTTGAACGCCTCAAGCGGACCCTGAAACGCGCCTACGAGAACGTCGCCCATTTCCGCCGCAAATTCGATGAGGCGCGGCTCACGCCTGACGATCTTGCAACGCTCGCCGACCTCGCGCGATTCCCGTTCACGCAGAAGTCCGATCTGCGCGACAACTATCCTTTCGGCATGTTCGCCTGCCCACGCGAAGATTTGTTGCGCCTCCATGCCTCGTCGGGCACCACCGGTAAGCCGACGGTCGTGGGCTACACCCGAGCGGACCTCGACCTGTGGGCCGATCTGATGGCGCGGTCGCTCGCCTCCGCCGGAGCGCGGCCCGGGGACATTGTGCACAACGCCTATGGCTATGGCCTGTTTACTGGCGGGCTCGGCGCGCATATGGGGGCTGAGCGGCTCCGCTGCACGGTGGTCCCCGTCTCGGGCGGCGCAACCGAGCGACAGGTGACGCTGTTGAAGGATTTCGGCGCGCGCGTGCTGTGCTCCACGCCCTCCTATGCGCTCAACATCGCCGAAGTCGCCGAGCGGATGGGCGTCGACATGCGCAATCTACCGGTGCGCTACGGCGCGTTCGGCGCCGAGCCGTGGAGCGATGCGATGCGGCGCGATCTCGAAACGCGACTTGGGCTGAAGGCGGTCGATGTTTACGGTCTGTCGGAAATCCTCGGACCGGGGGTCGCTTGCGAATGCTACGTTGAGCAACACGGGCTGCATGGCTGGGAAGATCATTTCCTGTTCGAGGTAATTGACCCGCATTCGCTCGACCCGCTGCCGGTCGGAGAGACTGGCGAGCTCGTTATCACGACTTTGACCAAGGAAGCGCTGCCGATGATCCGCTATCGCACGCGCGATATCACGCGGCTCTCTGACGAGCCGTGCGCTTGCGGACGGACGCATCGGCGTATCATGCGGATCACCGGCCGTGACGACGACATGGTGATCATTCGTGGCGTCAACGTCTATCCGTCGCAGGTCGAAGCGGTGCTGGTCGGATTTCCCGGTATCGCGCCGCACTATCAGCTCGTGCTCACGCGCCAGGGCGCGCTCGACGAGATGATCGTGGAGGTCGAGATGCTGCCGACCGGTCCCACCGACGACGATGCCCGCAGCCGCAAGGCGGCCGAGGTCAGCCATCGCATCAAGTCGTTGATCGGGGTGAGCTGTGACGTGACGGTCAAGGCGCCGGGCGAAGTGCCGCGTTCGGAAGGCAAGGCCGTGCGGGTCAAAGACTTCCGCAACAAAGCGAAAACGCCGTAGGGCGGGTAAGAGCAGCCGTTTTCTCGCGTCGTGAAAATCCATTCGCCGTAACCCGCGAGCATGGACGACGTGTCGCGCGGCGCGCCGTAGACATGGCGGATTGGACGGCCTAGAGCATTTTAAGGAAGCGAGAAATCGGCTTGCCGCGTCACTGTAAGCCACAAGAACAATGAAGCGCGTTTCGCTTCGATGAAACGGTAATCGCTTCACCGCTGGACGCCGACGAGCCTGCGCTTCGAAGGCGGCCATCGAGGAACCCCCGATGAACGACGCCGATATTCTGCGCGCCCTGAAAGAAGTCCACGATCCGGAACTCGGAATCAACATCGTCGACCTCGGCCTCGTCTACCGCGCCGAGCGGACGCGCGAAGGCATTGTCGTTGAAATGACCATGACCACGCCGACCTGTCCGATCGGCGAAATGATGGTCATGCAAGCCGAGGCGGCGTTGCACCGCCACTTTGGCGATGTCGAAACAATCCGCGTGCATCTGATCTGGGATCCCCCTGGTCGCCTGACCTGATGACCGACGAGGGGCGTCGCGCTCTTGACGGGCCGAGCGGCGGCCGGACGAGTTGAGCCGCATGGCGCCCGCGGTGAGCAGGCGGTTACGCTATCTCCCGCTCGCGATCGGCGCGGCGGCGCTGATCGCAGGATTCTGGACCGGCCTCGCGCGCATCGGCATTGCCGTGCCCAATCTCGACCAGCTCGACGCCTGGCACGGCCCGCTGATGATCAGCGGCTTTTTCGGCACTTTGATCAGCCTCGAACGCGCGGTCGCGCTCAACCGTCCGTTCGCTTATGCAGCGCCGACGTTATCGGCGGTGGGCGCGCTCGCGCTCCTGTTCAATGCGCCCATGCCCGCGATCGTGCTGTTCATCCTTGCGAGTGCCGTGCTGACCATCGCCACCGCCGTTATCCTGGTGCGGCTGCCGACGCTCTTTACCGCCGTGCTCACGCTCGCCGCGGCGGCATGGGGCATCGGCACGCTGGCTTGGCTCGGCGGACGGCCGATGGGCGAAGTCACCGGCTGGTGGCTCGCCTTTCTCGTGCTCACGATCGCCGCCGAACGACTGGAGCTGAGCCGCTTGCTCGCCCCGTCGCGCTGGGCGCAGGCATTCTTTGTCATCGCCATCGCCCTGATCGTCGCCGGCGCCGCACGCGGCGAATTGGCGAGCGACAGCGCGCCGCTGACGGCGGTCGGCTATCTCGCCTGCACCGCCTGGCTCGTCGTCCACGATATCGCCCGGCGCACGGTGCGCCAGTCGGGACAGACGCGCTTTTCCGCCACTTGCATGCTCGCCGGCTACTTCTGGCTCGGCGTCACTGGGCTTTATCTGCTCGTCTCGCCCCCCGCCTCGGCCGCTTTCGCCTATGACGCCGCCGTGCACGGGATCGCCATCGGCTTCGTGCTTTCGATGGTGTTCGGCCACGCCTTGATCATTCTGCCGGCGGTGACCAGGGTTGCGGTGCGCTACCATCCCGCGCTCTACGGCGCGCTCGCGCTTCTGCATCTCTCGGTCGCGCTGCGGATCGTTTCCGACTTCTTTGAATGGGTTGGACCGCGGGCCGCGAGCGGACCGCTCACGATCGCGGCCTTGCTTGTCTTCGCCGCAACGGTCGCGATCGCGTCGCTCAAACGTCGCGCGGACGGTGGACTGCGAAGCGCTCACACCGAGCCGCGGCCAAATCGTAACTGAAGTTCCCAGCCTATCGCACAACCCTGACTTTCGGTGGCGACCCGCATGAGCACACTGACAGCCGATATCGAACCCGAAACGCGAAAGCCATCCACCACCGTGCTGAAGAGCGTTTGCCGCAGTTGCCACGGCGGCTGCGGCGTGCTGATGCACGTGCAAGACGGCCGCCTCGTCAAAGTAGAGGGCGACCGTGACGCTCCGCTCAACCACGGCCGCCTCTGCCCAATCGGCACGATTACGCTTGATCTCGTCTATCATCCCGACCGGCTGAAATATCCGCTGCGGCGCGAAGGCCCGCGCGGCTCCGGCCAATGGCGCCGCATCACCTGGGACGAGGCCTTCGACGAAATCGTCGAACGGCTCAATGCGATTCGCAACGAGTTCGGCCCGGAGGCGATCGCGCTCGGCACTGGCACGGGCCGCCACCATATCCGTTGGGTCTCCCGGTTCGGTCATGCGCTCGGCACCCCGAACTGGTGCGAGCCGGGCTTCGCCCAATGCTTTCACCCGCGCGTCAATACCTGCATTCTTACCTTCGGCGAATTCCCGGTGTCCGACTTCACCGGCGGAACGCCGCCCGCCTGCATGCTGTTCTGGGGCCACAATCCGCTCAATTCCGGGCCGGACGGCGAAACCCGCTTCAATGTGCGCGAGGCGCTCGATCACAATCCGAAAATCATCGTGGTCGATCCGCGGGAAACCGAACTCGCGCGCCGCGCCGAGGTTTGGCTGCAGCTTCGTCCGGGAACCGACGACGCGCTCGCGCTCGCACTGATCCAGGTCATCATCGCCGAGAACCTCTACGACGCGCCCTTCGTCGCGCGCTGGACCCACGGCTTCGACGCGCTCGCCGAACATGTGCGCGGTTTTACGCCCGAATGGGCGGAACCGATCACTTGGGTTGCCGCCGACAAGATCAGGGCGGCGGCGCGACTGTTCGCGCGAACCAAGCCGGCGATGATGGAATGGGGCTGCGCAATCGAGCACACGCCGAACTGCATTCAAACCGTGCGGGCGATATCGCTCCTACCTGCGCTCACCGGCAATGTCGATGTGCCCGGCGGCTGGGTGTTTGGCATGCACGGCATCGGACGGTTCCCGAGCCTCATCGAAAATCTGACCCCCGAGGCAAACGCCAAGCGCCTCGGAGCCGACCGCTTCAAGCTGTTGGGCGGCGAAGGCGCCGACCTTCCGGCCGCGCATATTCCGACGCTGTTGCAGGCGATGCGCGAAGGCAAGCCCTACCCGGTGAAGGCATTCCTCGTGTTCGGCAACAACACGCTCACCACTTACGCCAACAGCAAGCTCGTCTACGAATCGCTGATGAAGCTCGACTTCATGCTGTGCGCCGACCTGTTCATGACGCCCACCGCCGAACTCGCAGACATCGTGCTGCCGGCGGCGTCCTGGCCGGAGCTCGACCAGGTCGCCGGCCTGCCGACGGTCGCGGCCAATGTGGTGCTTGCCAACCAGCGCGCGGTCCGCACCTTCGAATGCAAATCCGACGAGGAGATTTTCGTCGAACTGGCGCGGCGGATGAAGCTTCCCTGTTGCACCGAGCCGGTCGAAGCGGTGCTTGATGCGCAGCTCAAGGCGGGCGGTCTCGACATGACCTTCGCCGAACTGAAGCAGCGCGGCTCGGTGACCGTCCCGTTCAAGTATCGCAAATACGAGGACGGCGGTTTCAAGACCCCAACCGGGAAGATCGAACTCTATTCGACGCGGCTTGGGGAAATGGGCTATGCGCCGCTACCCACCTACGAAGAACCGCCCGAAAGCCCGCTCAGCCGCCCGGACGTCGCGGCCGACTATCCGCTCGTGCTCACGACCGGCGCGCGCATCTCCAACTTCTTCAACTCTGAACACCGGCAAATCGAGAAGCTGCGCAAGGCGCATCGCGACCCGATCGCCGAGATCCATCCCGACACTGCCAAGCGTTACGGCATCGAGGATCGCGGCTGGATGTGGATCGAAACCCGGCGCGGCCGCATCAAGCAGCGCGTGCGCGTGACTGCCGGCATCGATCCGCGCGTGATCGCCGCCCAACATGGCTGGTGGTTTCCCGAAGAGCCGGCGCCCGACCATGGCGTGTGGCGAGCCAATGTGAATTTACTGACCGACAATCAGCCGCCCTATGATCCCGCCATGGGCACGTATCAGTTGCGAGCGCTGCTCTGCCGGGTCAGTCCGGCGCCCGGCGACTGACATGGCCGCCTACAAACCGGTTTGCGAGTGCGAAGCGACGTGCTTGCCACGGACGGCAAAGCGCTCCATCAGTGACGTCGTTCTATTCGGCGGAGCGGCGGCCGTTACGCCAGCCTCGTTGGTTGGGCGCGCAACTTATCGAGACAGATCGGGAAGGGGGAGAGATCATGGCGGAAGAAATTCGGGCTCCTCTGGATGGGACCGTGTTGTCCGTGCTGGTCGAGCCCGGCGCCAAAGTCGATGTCGATGACGAATTGCTTATTATCGAAGCGATGAAGATGCAGAACATGGTGTACGCGCCGTGCGCCGGCGCGGTGACCACCATCAAAGTGAAGGCTGGGGACAGGATCGAGGCAGGCGATCTTCTCCTCGTCATCGATTAGCGCGCTGCAAGCCAAGCGAGGAAACGATGCAGTTCGAATTGACCGAAGAACAAACAATGATCCAGGACACCGCGCGGCGGTTTGCGGCGGAGGAGATTGCGCCCACGCTCGAAGCAGAAGAGCGCAAGCATGAGTTCAAGAAGGAGCGCGTCGCCATGATGGGCGAGCTCGGCTTCTTCACCTGCGGCCTGCCGGAGGAGTTCGGCGGCAGTGGCATGGGCTTCGTGGAGTCGGTGCTGATGGCGGAGCAGATCGCCAAGGTCTCGGCTTCGTGGCGACTGCCTTTCAACATGCAGAATCTGGGGCCGTCCTTGACCGTCGCCAAATTTGGCACGGCCGAACAGAAGAAAAAGTACATCCCGGGCTGGGTCGCGGGAACGCAGCTTGGCTTTTTCGCGATGACCGAGCCCAACACCGGCTCCGACGTCGCCAGCATGAAGACGCATGCGATCGACAAGGGTGACCATTACGAGGTCCACGGCAACAAGATGTGGATTTCGCAGGCGCAAGTGGGCGACGCCGGCCTGCTCTACGCCTACACGGATCGTTCTAAGGGCAACAGGGGCATGACCGCCTTCATCATCGAGCCGAAAAAGATGAAGGGCTGCATCGCCCGCCCGATCGATACCAAGCTCGGCCTGCACTGCTCGCCGACCGGCGAGTTCATCTTTGAGGGCATGAAGGTGCCGAAGGAAAACGTGCTCGGCAAGCCGGGCGACGGTTTTCGCGTCTGCATGTGGCAGCTCAACCAGACGCGGCTCGGCTGCGCCGCGGGTGCGCTCGGGGTGGCCGGCGGCGCGCTCGACCTCGCCATCAACTACGCCAACGAGCGCACGCAATTCGGCAAGCCGATCTCGAAGCACCAGATGGTGCAGGCGCAGATCGCCGAGATGGTGGTCGAGCATCAGGCCGCGCAGATGCTCGTCTATCGCGCCGCCTGGCTCAAGGATCAGGGCAAGCCGAGCCAATATGAGACCTCGGTCGCCAAGCTCGCGGCGTCCGAGGCTGCCGTGCATGCGGCGAACGAGTGCATCAAGATTTTCGGCTCCTATGGCTACTCGACCGAATTTCCCGCCGAGCGCTTCTATCGCGATGCGAAATCGCTGCAGATCGTCGAGGGCACCTCGAACGTGCAGAAGATCATCATCTCCGGCATGGCCCTGGGCTTCACGCCCAATCGGGATTAGCCGCACCGCCGTTGCTCATTTTCGTCATTGCCGGGCCCGCCCAGGCAATCCCCGCTCGGAAGCGTCGCATGGATGCGCGGGTCAAGCCCGCGCATAACGAAAGAAGGCAAAGCCATTTTATCGATCACAGGCGCGACGACGTGATGCCGATGAAAATGCAGCGCGCGCCGGCCATGACAATCTGAGCAGGAGTTTGGAATGAAGCCGTATTTCGAAAAAATGCCGAGTTTCGGCAAGGAACTAAAGGAAAAGGCCATCGCCCGCACGCTGGAGAGCCGCAAGCAGCTCGAGGCGGTCGAAGCGGAAATCGCGGCGGCGCGCGCCGCGCGCATGGAAGTTGGCATTCCCGCGGCCGAGATCAACAAGCGCGGTGCGCTTACCGTCTGGCAGCGTCTCGACTACCTGGTCGACAAGGGAAGCTGGTGCCCGCTGCATAGCCTATACAATCCGGAGGACAACGAGGAAGGCACCACCAATGTCGTCGATGGGCTCGGCAAGATCGCCGGCCGGTGGGCGGTGATCATCGGGTTCGACAACAAGGTGCTGGCGGGCGCCTGGATTCCCGGACAGGCCGAGAACATGCTGCGGGTGACCAATCTCGCCAAGCGCCTGCATATTCCGCTCGTCTGGCTGGTGAACTGCAGCGGCGTCAAGCTGCCCGACCAGGAAATGTTCTATGCCGACCGGCGCGGGGGCGGCACCTGTTTCTACCGGCATGCCGAGCTTGAGCAGATGGGCATTCCGATTCTCGCCGGCATCTACGGGACCAATCCGGCCGGCGGCGGATATCAGAGCATCAGCCCCACCATCTTGCTCGCCCACAAGGATGCCAACATGGCGGTGGGCGGCGTCGGCATCGTCTCCGGCATGTCGCCCAAGGGCGGGTTCGACGTTGCCGGCCTCGAAGAGCTCATTGCGAAAACGCGCGACATGCGCGGGCGGCCGCCCGGCAGCGTCGAGACGCATTTCAGCGGCACCGGCTTCTTTACGCAGGTGTTCGACACCGAGCATCAGGTGCTCGATGGCATCAAAGCCTACATGCGCGCCATCCCCGCTTACGATCCCCGGTTCTTCCAGGTAGCGGAGCCCGCCGAGCCGCGGCTCTCAGCCTCGGACCTTTACCACCTCCTCCCCTTCAATCAGCGCGAAACCTATTCTTTCGAAGACATCCTCGCCCGCCTAGTCGACGGCAGCGAGCACCTCGAGTTCCGCCCCGAATACGGCCCTGAGGTCTATACCGGTCTCGTCAAAATCGACGGCCAGCTGATCGGCGTCATCGCCAACCGGCAGGGGCTGATGCCGCGCGGCTATCCGGAATACGCCAACTATCCGGGCATCGGCGGCAAGCTCTACCGCCAGGGCCTGATCAAAATGAATGAGTTCGTGACGCTGTGCGGGCGCGACCGCGTGCCGATCGCCTGGTTCCAGGACACGACCGGCATCGATGTGGGCGACATCGCCGAAAAAGCGGAACTGCTCGGGCTTGGCCAGTCGCTCATCTATTCCATTCAGCAGACCGACGTGCCGATGATGCTCACGGTGCTGCGCAAGGGCAGCGCGGCCGCCCATTACATCATGGGTGGCCCGACCGCTAACCGCCACAACGCCTTCACCCTCGGCACCGCAGCGACCGAGATCTACGTCATGCATGGCGAGACGGCGGCGGTCGCGACCTATGCGCGCCGCGCGATCAAGGACAAGGATAGCGGCAAGCCGCTGCAGCCGATCGCCGATAAGATGAACGTGATGGCGAAGAAGTACTACGACACGTCACGACCGGCTTATTGCGCGCACGCCGGCTTCGTCGACGAAATCGTCGATCTCACGCGCCTGCGCGATTATCTCAAGGCCTTCGCCGGCGCCGTCTATCAGAACCCGAAATCGATCTGCCCCCCTCATCAGATGCTCATACCGCGCATCATCAAGGGGTGAGGCGCGCTCTCGTCAGCCTGGAATCCGAACCAACTGATCTCATCGCCAAGTCGCGCCACCGCCGCCGGGCGTTACCCGGCGGTCCGTGCCGACACGTCGTGCTCAACAAGATTGGACCCGCGCCTCACTCCTGCGCGATTGGGGGGTCCGGATCATCAGACCAGGAGTCGCCCTGCGGTGCGGGATATTTGCGCAGCAGACGATGGCACAGATTGACGTGCTCAGCCTCCTCCTCGACGAACTCCCGCGCCATTTCCCGGACCTTTGGGTCATCCGTTGTCGCGACCACATGCTGGAAATAGCTGAGCGCGCGCTCCTCGCCGGCAAGCGCCATTGTTAGCGCGTGCCATGGCGTCATCAGGTAATGCGCCTCGCCGAGGTCGGCCTTTTCCGGACTTTCGCCCTTGCCCCAATCCGGCAACTGGCGGGCGCGCGCGACGACGTCGATATCGCCGGCCAGGCGCTGGATTTCATCGCGATGGATGCCCTCCGCACGGGCGAGATCGCGGAATACGTAGGCGAGCTCCGTGTTGTTGAAGGTGTCCATCTGGTCGGCGAGCAGGCGATAGCGCTCGACCGCATCGGCCTCGATCTGCCACGCGACCGCGAAAAGGTCTTCGAGGCTTGCAATGGGTGGCCCGCCGCCCGGCTCCCCTGGCTTCGCTACTGTGCGGTCGCCGTCATCGGACGCGTTCATATCTCGAACTCCTTTTCCAGATCGGCCAGGTCGGCGCTGCTGACCCCGACCGGCGGGCGATAGGGCCGCCGATCGCCCCGATACAGCACCCCCAGATTAAAGCCGTCGTCGGTCATGATGCGGCGGGCCGCGATCGCCGGATCGTTGGTAGCCGCGACGGGGGCGGGATGAACGAGGTTCTTCCACTCCCTCTGGTCGGGCCGGAAGGTGACGCAAGGACTCAACACCTCCACAAACGAGAAGCCCGGATGCCGGATCGCCTCGACGATGATATTCGCGGTCTCGCTCGGCTGGCCGGAAAAGCATCGGGCGATGAAGTTCGCGCCCGAAGCAAGGGCGATCACCAGCGGGTGGAACGGCCTCAGCCCGGTTCCTCCTGGCGACAGCGCGGTGTCGAAGTCGGGCTCGGTGGTGGGCGAGGGTTGGCCCTTGGTCATGCCGTAGATGTGGTTGTCCATGACGACGTAGGTCATGTCGAGATTGCGGCGGCAGGCATGAAGGAAATGGTTGCCGCCGATCGAGTAGCCGTCGCCGTCGCCGGTCGCCACCACGACGGTAAGGTCCGGCCGCGCGACCTTCAGCCCGGCGGCGACCGCGAGCGCGCGTCCGTGCACGCCGTGGAAGCCGTAACAGCTCATGTAGGCCGGAATGCGCGAGGAGCAGCCGATCCCCGACACGATCGCAATCTCCTCCGGCGCGAGGCCAAGCTCGGCGAAGGCGCGCGTAAACGCCAACAGCACGTGATAGTCGCCGCAGCCGGGGCACCAGATCGGTTTGATCTCCGACTTGTAATCCTGCACCTTCACTCGCGGGTCAGCGGTCATGCGTTCCTCCAATCCATGAGCGCGCGATGGATTTCGCCTGGCCGCAACGGCAACGGGCCCGGCGCATGCAGCACCCGCACCTGTTCAGGGAGCTCGTAATGGGCTTTCAGATAACGGTGGAACTGAGCGCCGTGGCTCTGTTCGACGATGAGCGCCTTGCACACGCCGGTGAGCGCCGCCGCCATCTCCTTCGGCCGCACGGGCGCGATCAGGCGCGGCGCGACAAGGCGCACCGCAACCCCCTCGGCCCGCCCTCGCGCGATTGCCTCTCGTACCGCCCCCGTGAGCGAGCCCCAGCTGATCACGGCCAGTTCGCCTTCCCCTTCGAGCGTCGCCCAGTGGGCCCCGTAGTTGAAGGTTTCCAGCTTGTCGCGCCGCTTGTCGAGCTGCGCGCGATGATCGCTGGCGCTGCCGGTGGGAATGCCGCACACCGTATGCGTGAGGCCATCGGCGGTGTACTGGCCCCCGAAGGTTCCCGGAATCGCCATCGGCGAGACGCCGGCACCGCCGAGCGCGTAGCGCCGATAGGGCGCCGCGATGTCGCGGGCCCGCAACCGTTCGCCGATGAAAGCGAGGTCGGCCGGCCGCTCGATCGCCGCCTGTGCCTGGCCGATGAGTTGGTCGGACAACACGATCGCCGGCACCTGTAACGCCTCGGAAAGATACACCGACCATTGCGCGGTGAAGACGCAATCGCTCACCGACTGCGGCGCGAGCACAAGCCGGGGCGCGTCGCCATGCACGCCGTAGACCGCGATATTGAGGTCGCCCTGCTCGGCCTTGGTCGGGATTCCGGTCGATGGTCCGCCGCGCATGACGTCGACCACGACAATGGGAATCTCGGCGGCGGTTGCAAGTCCGAGCGCCTCGACCATCAGCGACAGGCCGGGACCGGAGGTCGCCGTCAGCGCCGGCGTCCCGCCATAGGACGCGCCGATGATCATGTTGATGGAGGCGAGTTCGTCCTCGGCCTGCAGCATCACCCCGCCGACCCGGGCAAGGTTGGAGGCAAGCCATTCGAGAATGTCGGTCGCCGGCGTGATCGGATAAGCGGCGGCGAAGCGGATCCCGCCGCGCACCGCTCCCAGCGCGACCGCTTCATTGCCGGAGATGAGCCAGCGCTTGGCGTCGGTTTTTACCGGCGCCATCAACGAGCGGCCGAGATCAAGCTCCGCCGCCGCCGTCGCGCCGGCATCGACCGCGGCGAGATTCGTCTCGATCGCGGCCGTCCCTTTTGCGCCGAAGCGCTTTACGAGCACGGCCCGCATCGCGTCCTGGGAAAGTCCGATCAGCTTGGCGGCGATCCCGAGCGCAATCATGTTCGCCCGCCAAGCCGGCTGCGCCTTGATCATGTCTTTGAACGGTACGTCAGCCACGCGGGCGCCCGCCGACGCGACGTTTTGCGGTGGCTCGCCGCCACGCGGATCGCCAATGACGAGACTGTGCGGTCCCAGCGGAATTTCCACTTCGAACCGCTGCGCATTGTTCCAGTCGATGCCGATCAGGAGATCGAAGCAATCAGAGTGGCAATCGATCGGGTGCGGCGCGAGGCGAACCATGGCGGCAGCTTCGCCTCCCCTGATTTGCGCCCCGACGGATCGCGTAAGAAAGCCGTGCCAACCGGCCGTGCAAGCTGCTTCCAGCAGCATGCCGCCGACCGTGAGCACACCGGCTCCGCCGCTGCCGACGAAGGCGATCGAAACATCTGAATCGGCCATTTGATTATGTTCCCTTTCCGGCCCGCTGCCTCGTGGGGGTCGCGAGCAGTGCGCGTTTGCTCCCTTAAGTCGATCCGTCGTTTTGCGGATCGTTCCTATTTGTTGGAATCTTTCTTGACTCTAAATACGCATTCTAGTACTGATTTACGGTAATATCTGCCTTCGCCAGTTGTCAATGCGCAGCCGGGCGCTAGATTGGAAACTAAGACCCGAAAAGGGCGGAGGAAACGAACAAGGGGAATGCGAATGGCCGCGAAGCCGTTTCGCTGGGTTATGACGGCGCCAGGGGCGCCGCTCACACTGTCGGAATTCGAAGCAAAGCCTGCGCCGGGCGAAGTGGTGGTGGAAATCGCCGGCTGCGGCGTCTGCCATACCGATCTCGGCTACTACTACGACGGCGTGCGCACCAATCACGCGCTGCCGCTCTGCCTTGGTCACGAGATCAGCGGCCGCGTGGTGGTGGCAGGGCCGGGCGCGGAAGCCTGGGTGGGCAAGGCCGTGATCGTGCCCGCGGTGATTCCGTGCGGAACCTGCGATGCCTGCAAGCGCGGCAAGGGGACGATCTGCCCCAATCAGAAAATGCCCGGTAACGACATTCAGGGCGGGTTTGCGAGCCATATCGTCGTACCGCAAACCGGTCTGTGTCCGGTCGACGAGGGCAGGCTCAAGGCCGCCGGCCTCACGCTTGCCGACGTCTCGGTCGTCGCCGACGCGGTGACGACGCCGTATCAAGCGGTGGCGCAGGCCGGCGTGCAGAACGGCGACCTCGTGGTGGTCAACGGCATCGGCGGGGTCGGCGGCTATTGCGCGCAGGTGGCGAAAGCCTTCGGCGGCACGGTCGTCGCCATCGATGTCAGCCAGCCGAAGCTCGATGCGATTGGCGCGGACACGGCGGCGCTCACGCTCAACGCCCGCAATCTCCAGCCGCGCGAGCTCAAAGGCGCAATCCAAAATTTCGCCAAGGAGCGCGGGCTGCGGCCGAACGAGTGGATCATCTTCGAATGTTCCGGCACCCGCGCCGGCCAGGAAACCGCGTTCGGCCTGCTCAATCGCGGCGCTACGCTCGGCGTCGTCGGCTTTACCATGGACAAGGTCGAGCTGCGCCTATCCAACCTGATGGCGTTTCACGCTCGCGCGCTAGGGAACTGGGGCTGCCCGCCCGAACTTTACCCTGCAGCGCTCGATCTCGTGCTGGATGGCCGGGTCAAGGTCGGCCCGTTCGTCGAGCAGCATCCGCTCGCCGACATCAACAAAGTGTTCGCGGCGGTCCACCACGGCGAGTTGCAACGCCGCGCCGTGCTTGTTCCAGCCGCCTGAAGGGCAAGGGAGTTCGTGCATGTCCGTACAAGCCGCTGCCGCGCGTGGCGAAGAGCCCAAGGATCACGGCCTCGTCGCCGAGCATGTGCGCAAGAGCGTCACCGAGGGGGTGATCTACGAGAAGCGTCCAGTGCGGGGCGCCGACGGCAAGCCCGTCGCCGGGCTCTATAACGCCTGGATCACGCTCAACAATCCGGCGCAGTTCAATTCCTACACGACCGAGATGGTGAAGAGCGTCATCCTCGCTTTTCGTGCCGCGAGCGTTGCGCGCGACGTGGTCGCGGTGGTGTTCACCGGCGCCGGCGACAAGGCGTTCTGCACCGGCGGCAACACCAAGGAATACGCCGAGTATTACGCCGGCAATCCGCAGGAATACCGCGGCTATATGCGGCTGTTCAATGACATGGTCTCGACTATCCTCGCCTGTGACAAGCCGGTGATCTGCCGCGTCAATGGCATGCGCGTCGGCGGCGGCCAGGAAATCGGCATGGCCTGCGATTTCACGGTGGCGCAGGATCTGGCGCGTTTCGGCCAGGCGGGTCCAAAGCATGGCTCCGCCCCGATCGGCGGCGCGACCGACTTCCTGCCGGTTGTCATCGGCGCCGAGCGCGCGATGGTCGCCTGCGTGCTGTGCGAGCCGTTCTCCGCCCATGAAGCGTATTTCATGGGCGTGATCAGCGACATCGCTCCCGCGCTCAAGGTCGACGGCAAGTTCATCGCCAATCCGCTGGTCGAGACAAGCCGTATCGTCGACGAGTTCGGGCGGATCGTCTTCGGCAAGTCGAAGACCGGCGACGCGCTGAAAGCAGGGCAAGCGTTGATGAAGCGCGGCACGGTCGATCTCTCATTGCTCGACGAAAAGATCGAAGCGCTGTGCACCAAGCTCCTCTACACCTTCCCCGACTGCACCACGAAGACGATCGAGGAGCTGCGCAAGCCGAAGCTCGACGCCTGGAACCGCAACAAGGAGAATTCGCGCGCCTGGCTCGCCCTCAACATGATGACCGAGGCGCGCGCCGGCTTTCGCGCCTTCAATGAGGGCACCAAGGAAACTGGGCGCGAGGCCGATTTTGTCGCACTGCGGCGCGCGCTCGCGGACAACACGCCATGGTCTGACGAGCTCACCGAGAGCATCCAGCCTGGCGCAGGCAAGAAGTGATGACGAACTTGGCTCCCTCGCATCTCGGTCGCAGTGCAGCACGCAACGTTGCACTGCCGTTCCGAGATCCGGTGAGCCATTGGGTCTCAGGTCCTCAGCGCAAAACTTCATGTTACGCTGCGCCGAGGACACGGTCTCCGGAAAAGGCGAGATCGCGATGACAACGCCGCTCACGGTTTGGCGCGAGACAGAAGGCCGCCTGTTGCGGCTGCGCCTCAGCCGGCCGAAGGCGAACCTGATCGATGCCGAGATGATCGCGGCGCTCGATCGCGCCCTCGCCGAGCACGTCGGCAACACCCACATTGCCGCGATCCTGCTCGATGCCGAGGGGCCGCATTTCTCCTTCGGCGCCAGCGTCGAGGAGCATTTGCCCGATCAATGCGCGGCGATGTTGGCGGGATTGCATGGCCTCGTCCTCCGCATGGTCGAATCGCCGACTCCGATTCTTGCCGCGGTGCGCGGGCAATGTCTCGGCGGCGGGCTGGAAGTCGCGCTCGCGGCGCATCTGATGTTCGTCGCCGCCGACGCGACGCTCGGCCAGCCGGAGATGAAGCTCGGCGTCTTTGCGCCGGCCGCCTCTTGCCTCTTGCCGGAACTGATCGGACCGGCCCGCGCGCTCGATCTTCTCGTGTCCGGCCGCGCCATCAGCGGCGCCGAGGCCGCCGCCATGGGGATTGCGAAAGAGGCCGGCGCCGATCCCGAACAGGCGGCGCTCGCCTATGTGGCGGACCACCTCATCCCGAAGAGCGCCAGCTCGCTGCGCTTCGCGGTGCAGGCGGCGCGACACGACTATGCCGCCCGGGTGCGGATGAAATTAGCCGTCGTCGAGCGGCTTTATCTCGATGAACTGATGAAGAGCCGCGACGCGCTCGAAGGTCTGCAAGCCTTCATTGCCAAGCGGCCGGCGCAATGGGAGCACTGTTGAAATGGCGAGCGTGTCGGAGATCGTCGCGCATGCGACGCGGCTGTTCGAAGATCTGAACTTCAACTCGGCGCGCGAGTGGAAGGCGGCGAAACCGGGTCGCAAAGTGGTCGGCTATATGCCTGTCTATGTGCCGCGCGAGATCATTCACGCCGCCGACATGCTGCCGCTCGGCATTCTCGGCGGTGGCGACCAGCTCGAAGTGATCCACGGCGACGCCTATTACCAGAGCTATATCTGCCGCATTCCCCGTTCGACGGTCGAGCTCGGCGTCTCCGGCCGCCTAGACTTTGTCGACGGCATGTTGTTCCCATCGATCTGCGACGTCATTCGCAACCTGTCGGGCATGTGGAAGATCATGTTTCCGCAGGTCTACACGCGGTATTTCGACGTGCCGCAGAACTATCGCGATGAGATCGGCGGCAACTACTATATCCAGGAGCTTACCGAGCTGCGCCACGACCTCGGAACACTGCGCGGCTCGCCGATCACCGACGACGAACTGCGCAACTCGATCGCGCTCTACAACGAGAACCGCAAGCTGGTGCGCGAGGTCTACGCCTTCCGCGCCGAGCGGCCGTGGCAGGCGCCGGCCGCGGAGGTCTACCTGCTGATGCGCGCCGGCCTGGTGCTCTCGGTCGAGCAGCACACCGTCATGCTCCGCAATTACCTCGAAGCCGTCCGCACCGAAGAGCGGGTGCGGCGCGACAACTGCCGGATCGTCTTGTCCGGCGTTTTCTGCGAGCAGCCGCCGCTCAATCTGATCAAATCGCTAGAGCTTGCCGGCTGCTATGTGGTTGACGACGACTTGTTGCTGGTCACCCGCTGGCTGCTGGGCGATGTTCCGACCGACGGTGATCCGATCTGCAATCTCTCCGACGCCTTCCTGCACCACTCCGAATCGACCGCGGCAAAATACGAGCCCGACCTCAGGGAGAAGGGCCAGCACCTTGTGCGCGCGGTGAAGCGCACCAATGCCGAGGGGGTGATCTTCGCGTGCCCTAGCTTCTGTGACCCCGCGCTCCTTGACCGGCCCATGCTGCAGCATGTGCTCGCCGAAGCGGGCATTCCCTACATCGCGTTCAAATACGCCGAAAATTCCGGCCAGATGCAGCCCATTCGTGAGCAGGCTGGCACCTTCGCCGATTCGATCAAACTATGGAGCGGACAATGACAGCGACCCAGATCGTGACGCCCAAGACCGCTGCCAAGGACGTCGAGAAAGACGTCTCCATGCGCAAGCAGAAGGCGATGATGGCGGCGCACTATGACCGCATCACCGGCGCACCGGAAACCGGCAAGAAAACCTGCTGCACCTTCGTGCCGGGCAATCTCAATGAACTGATCATGTGCTTCGACCTCCTCAACAATCTGCCGGAGGTCAACGCCATCCAGAGCGGGCTGCGGCGGGCCTCGGGCAATTTCATCCTCGAAGCGGAAAAGATCGGCCATTCCGAGGACGTCTGCACCTATGTGAAGTCTGACATCGGCATGGCAGCGAAGGGCAATATCGCGCCCAACGGCAAGAAGTTCCCCGATCCTGATGTGCTGCTGTTGTCCTATACCGGCTGCTTCACCTTCATGAAGTGGTTCGAGCTCCTGCGCGAGCAATACAAGTGCGAGACCATCATGCTGCACACGCCCTATATGGGCGACGGCAAGATCACGCCGAACATGATTCAGTACATGGTCAAGCAGCTCAAGGAAGAGGTGATCCCGAAGCTCGAGCGCATTTCCGGCGTCAAATTCGACATCGACCGCTTGCGCGAGTATCTGAAGAACTCGGTCAAGGCCGAGGACAATCTGGTCCGGGTGCTGCAGACCGCAAAAAGCAAGCCATCGCCGATCGACGCCTACTTCGGCGGCATCTATTACATCGGTCCGATCTTCGGCGCCTTCCGCGGCACCCAGGACGCGATCGACTACTACCGCTTCCTCCGCGAGGAAGTGGAGGAGCGCCTCGCCGCCGGCCAGGGACCGGTGACGCCCGACGGCGACATGGGCGAGGAGAAGTATCGCCTCGTCGTCGAAGGGCCGCCCAACTACACGAACTTCCGTCAGTTCTGGAAGATGTTCTACGACGAGGGCGCGGTCGTCGTGGCGTCGAGCTACACCAAAGTCGGCGGCGTCTATGACTTCGGCTTCCGCCACGATCCCGACAACCCGCTGGAGACGCTCGCCGAGTACTGCCTCGGCGTCTACACCAATCGTAGCCTGCCGATGCGCATCGACATGCTGACGAACTACGTCAACGAGTATGAGGCGGATGGCCTGCTGATCAACTCGATCAAGAGCTGCAACAGCTTCTCGGCCGGCCAGCTCCTCATCATGCGCGAAGTGGAGAAGCGTACTGGCAAGCCGGCCGCCTTCATCGAGTCCGATCTCGTCGACCCGCGCTACTTCTCCGCCGCCAACATCAAGAACCGGCTGGAAAGCTATTTCCAGATGGTCGAGCAGAAGCGCGCCGGCTCGCGCGCCGCCGCTTAACCGCCGTGTAGAGGACACGACATGAAAACCTTCGTCGGCATCGACCTCGGCTCGACCACAACCAAGGCTGTTCTCCTCGATGAGAACAGCCAAGTAATCGGGCGTGGCATCACCAATTCGCGTTCGAACTATGCAACCGCAGCGCGCGTCGCGAGCGAAGAGGCGCACGTCGACGGCCGCTTCACGCTGTTCCGCCGCGCCCTGAACGCGGGAGGCGGCCAGAGCGACGAGCTCGACACGTTCCTCGCCGCGCTCGAACGGGCCTTCCGGCTGGAGCAGTTCCTCGAGCAACTTGACGATCTCGAGGCGACCTGCCGTGGCCAGGTCAAGGGCGACCGCTTTGCCGGCCTCGAAAGCGGCGTTCAGGAAGCCATCGGCGTCGTGTTCACGAATCTGCGCGGGGAAGCGCTCGAGCTTTACGCTCCCGGCGCCAAGCGCAAATCAGACTTCTTCCGCGACATCGCCGGCTCGCGCTATCACACCCAGGCCGAAGAGGTCGCACGGCAGGCAAAGCTGCCCTACGATCTCCTGCTAAACGTTTACGACAAGTCGATCATCGAGGTGGAGAACCGCCCGCCGGCCGGCGAGCTCAGCGAGAAGTTTCATCGCGCGCTTGCTCGCGTGCTGGCCGTCGATAGTGTGGTCAGGACCGGTTCGACCGACGTGCCGCAGACGATCGTGGATACGCTCGGAATCGATCTCGACGAGACCTACCTGGTCGGCACCGGCTACGGCCGGGTGACGCTGCCGTTCTCCAAGGAGCACATCCGCTCGGAGATCCTGTGTCACGGCCTCGGCGCCCACATGATGTATCCGAACACCCGCACGGTGCTCGACATCGGCGGCCAGGATACCAAGGGCATCCAGGTCGACGAAAACGGCATCGTCGCGAACTTCCAGATGAACGACCGCTGCGCCGCCGGCTGCGGACGCTATCTCGGCTACATCGCCGATGAAATGAACATGGGCCTGCACGAGCTTGGGCCCCTGGCGATGAAATCCGACCGGCCGGCCCGCATCAACTCGACCTGCACCGTGTTCGCCGGCGCCGAACTGCGCGACCGGCTGTCGCTCGGCGAAAAGCGCGAAGACATTCTCGCGGGCCTGCACCGCGCCATCATCCTGCGCGCGATCTCGATCATCTCGCGCTCGGGCGGCGTGACCAACGAGTTCACCTTCACCGGCGGCGTCGCCAAGAACGAGGCGGCGGTGCGCGAATTGCGCAAGCTGATCAAGGAGAACTACGGCGAGGTGACGATCAACATCAACCCCGAGTCGATCTACACCGGCGCCCTCGGTGCCGCCGAGTTCGCCCGCCGCGTCTATGAAGGCGGCGCCAAGATGGAGCACGCATCATGACGATCACAGCAGGAATCGATGTCGGCACCGGCGCGGTGAAGGCGGCCCTGTTCAAGGTCGAGGGCGACAACACCGAGTGGCTGTCGCGCTCGGTGATGCGCATCAGGCAACGCGACCCGATGCAGCTGGCGCGGATCGCATTCGATCAGGTTCTGGCGGACGCCAAGCTCGGCGAAAGCGACGTCAATTACGTCGCGACCACGGGCGAGGCCGAAGGCGTGCCGTTCCACACCGGGCACTTCTATTCGATGACGACCCATGCCCGCGGCGCGATCTATCTGACGCCTGAGGCCCGTTTCGTGCTCGATGTCGGCGCCCTGCACGGCCGGGCGATCTCGATCGACGAGCGCGGCAAAGTGCTGAGCTACAAGATGACCAGCCAGTGCGCCTCCGGCTCGGGGCAGTTCCTCGAGAACATCGCGCGCTATCTCGGCATCGGCCAGGACGAGATCGGCGCGCTGTCGCAAAAAGCGGACAATCCCGAGGTCGTGTCCTCAATCTGCGCGGTGCTCGCCGAGACCGACGTGATCAACATGGTGTCGCGCGGCATCTCCGGCCCGAACATCCTCAAGGGTATCCACCTGTCGATGGCGGGCCGGCTGTCGAAGCTGTTGAAGTCGATCGGAGGGAACGACGGCGTCGTCATGGTGACGGGCGGGCTTGCGCTCGACGACGGCTTGATCGCGGCTCTCGCCGAGGACATCGCCGCGATGAAGAATATGTCGTGCACCGTCCGCAGCCATCCCAACTCGATCTATGCGGGGGCGATCGGCGCAGCGTTGTGGGGGGCGTTCCGCTACGACAAGCTTGCAGCCAAGGGAGACTTGCCTCAGGCGGCGTAGGGCGACCACCTATGGCGCGGTTCACGCAAATGGAATAATACTAAACAAGAATTCGCGTGGGCTACGCGTTGCCCGGCGGCAGCATTGGCGCCAGGCAATGGAGGAAAGGAGATAAAGGAATGGCCTTAATAATCAATGAGAACTGCACCGCCTGCGATGCGTGCGAGCCGGTGTGCCCGAACCAGGCAATCACCGCAGGTAACCCGATCTATGTGATCGATCCGGAGAAGTGCACTGAATGCGTCGGCGCCGAAGACGAGCCGCAATGCAAGCTGGTTTGTCCGGCGGAATGCATCGTTCAGAACCCCGACTATGTCGAGTCCAAAGACGAACTGCTGAAAAAGTACGAGAAGCTCCACGCCTGATTGGCGGCGGCAGCGCATCTCAAGCAAAAAACCTTCGTTTCGATGCCGCGCAAACCGCTGGTTGCGCGGCATCGTTGCGTGTAGGGCTTGTGGCTCGCGTCAGGTACAAGGCTGCGTGTGGCGGCTGGTCTTGCGGGGCATGTGCCCTCACCCCGGTAGAATATTACGCTGGGAACATCCGGCGCCGACCTGGCTCCTTCAGGAGAGCGCGCAATCGAACGAAAGGCGCCCCGACGGCTTGAAGCCGCAGCGATCAAGATACGCCATCAGTTCTCGATCGCCCCAATCGACTTCGGTCAAGACCTTATCGACCCGCAAGGTCGTGAGATTGGCCAAGAGCTGCGAGAGCAGCGCGCGGCCCACCCCGCGCCCGGCATAATCCGGATCGACGCCGATCGTGTCCATGACGGCCGCCAATTCGATGCGGCCGAACTCCCCGAGATCGACCCGCGCCATGATGAACCCCACAGCGCGGCCATCGATTTCCGCCACCAGCGAGACCCGAACGTCCGACTCGTGCATCGCTTCGGCGAGCTTGCGCTCGAAATAGGCGGAACGGTCGCGCCCGGTGATGCGGCGATCGATGGCGACCAGCGCTTTCAGATCGGCTTCGCGCATCGAGCGCACCGGAATGCGGTCGCGCGCGAGCTCGCCGACATCGGTCGGCGCCGGCAAACTGTAATCGAGCTCTTCCGGGTCGCCCACGCGTTGTGGAATCGTGATGCGGCTCTGCTGCGCCATGGTTCGTTCCTTCCCTGTTACGCCTCTTCAGCGGCTTCAATCATCGGCTCAGCGACGGAGCGCTCGAGCACCAGCCGTGGGGCGAGTTTGAATTGATGCGAAGCGAAGAATTTGAGGAGTCCGTGTTCGGTCCAGTCGGCCTGCGAATGCAGCCTGCGCACTCCTTTTTCGCGCATGGCTTGCATAAGCGCCTCCATCAGCAGGTGACCATAGCCGTGCTCTTCGCAGGACGGATCCACGCCCATGAGGTCGAGCGCCGCCACCGGCTCGTCGCGGCCGAATTCGCCCTGTCGCACGCGCGCAAAGGCGAAGCCGACGAGCACGCCGTCGCGCGTCACGCCGACATGAATGAAATCCTCGGGATGACTGCGCGCCGTGTCGAGCCGCTTCTGAAAAAAGCGCCGGCGCGGCCGGCCCGTATGCGCCTGGTCGATCGCGATGGTGCGTTCGAGGTCGTCCGGCCGCAGCCGGCGCACCTTCACACTGACGTCCTTGGAAGCACTCATGGTTTCCTCACCCGTTCTCGACATATTCTTCGTACAGGCGCGCCTCCATATCAGCGTCCATCGATTCCTCGATGAGCGGAAGCAGCGCCATTTCCTCTTTTTGCACATGCGCGAGCATGCGTTCGCACAATTCCAGGCCGAGCTGGCGGAATTCCGTCCAGCCGGCTTCGTCGAACCCGCTCGCCTCACCGGCGCGCGCAAGCGCCGCGAGCCGCCGGCCGAGCGGCCGCATCGCCAAGTGCTCATCGGTGAGATGCGCACCGATCGCTTCGTCGCCGATCGTCTGCAGGTAGGTGAAAAGATACTGCTCCTCGAAGTCGAAGTGGCGGTTCACCTCCGCTTCGACCCCGCCGGCAAGCTCCCGCAGCAACTGGGCGGTCGCGGGCGCCGTCGCGTCCGGAGGCCGCCTGCGGTTGCTGGCGATCAGGCCGTCAAGGCGCTCCATCAGCGCGACGGTGGCGCGATGCTCCTCATGCAGCGTCTGGCTGATCCGGTTGGAGAACATCAGTCTCCTCCCCAGCGCAGGCCGATGCGAAGCCAGCCTGCTAATCTTATATTTCGGTACCTTAATGCATATTTATTCGCTGTCAAGTTTCACCGCCGTTTTCGAGGCCTCCAGCAAGATCCGCTCGGTCGCATCGGGCCCTCAAGCGCGTCAATCCTTCGCCCGTTCCATATAGGAGCCGTCCGCAGTGGACACGACGATGCGCGTTCCGATGGCGATGTGCGGCGGAACCGTCGTCCGCACGCCATTCGATAGCACCGCCGGTTTGTAAGACGAGGAGGCGGTCTGTCCCTTCACGGTCGGCTCGGTATCGACCACCTCCAGCGTCACCCGCTGCGGCAATTCGATGCCGACCACAACCCCCTCGTGCACGCTGAGCTTAACTTTCATCTCCGGCTGCAGATAGACCGCCTGATCGCCGATCACGTCTTCGGCCACGCTGACCTGGTCGTAGGTCTCCATGTTCATGAAATGGAAGCCGTCGTTGTCCTGGTAGAGATATTGGTACTCGCGCTCTTCCACATGGGCGCGCTCGACCTGGTCGGTGGTCTTGAAGCGGAGCGACGACTTCACCCCGTCGCTGAGCCGGCGCATGTCGAGCTGGGTGACCGGCGTGCCCTTGCCGGGGTGGGTGTTCTCCGCGCTCAGAATGACGTAGAGCTTGCCGTCGAGATCGACGATGTTGCCCTTGCGGAGCGAGCTCGCGATGGCTTTCACAGGTGCGGTTCCTCGTTGGATGGGGGCCGGTGAGCCTGCATGCAGCGACGGGACCAGGAGCCGGCAATGTCGTTCGCGTGCAACATACCGATCCTGCCGCCGCTCGCTAGTTTTTTCGGCCCAGGCTGCTCCGTGGACCGAGCCGGCATGACGGAAGGCTCCCCCTGGTGGGACCCGCAGGTTTACGCCGACCGGCGCGGGTTCCTTGACGCGCGGCGACGTATTGTGGCGCGGTTGCGCCGGCTGTTCGAGGCGCAGGACTTCGCCGAGGTGGAGACCTCGATCCTGCAGGTCTCGCCGGGAAACGAGCTACACCTGCACGCCTTCGCGACCGCCAGCGTTTCGCCGGCCGGGGACCACGCGCCGCTCTACCTGCGCACGTCGCCGGAATTCGCCTGCAAGAAGCTGCTCGCTGCGGGCGAAAAGCGGATATTCGAATTCGCCCGTGTGTTCCGCAATCGCGAGCGGGGCGCGCTCCACCACCCGGAATTCACGCTTGTCGAGTGGTATCGCGCCGGCGAGCCCTATAAGGCTGTGATGCGCGACTGCATCGAGATTGTGCAGGCGGCGGCCAATGCCGCGGAAATGCGCATGTTCTTGTTCCGTGGCGCGCAGGCCGATCCCTTCGCCGAGCCGGAAAGGGTGACGGTCGCGGAAGCCTTTGCGCGCTATGCCGGGATCGACCTTCTGGCCACCATCGGTGGTGGCGCACCGGACCGCGATGCGCTCGCAGTACAGGCGCGCGCGGCGGACATCCGTCTTTCGCCCGATGATCGCTGGAGCGACATTTTCAGCCGCGTCATGGTCGAAAAGGTCGAGCAGCGGCTCGGGCTGGGTCGGCCAACCATGTTGTACGAATATCCGGCGCCGGAAGCGGCGCTGGCGCGGACGAAGCCCGATGACCCGCGGGTCGCCGAACGCTTCGAGCTGTTTGTCTGCGGGGTTGAACTCGCCAACGGTTTTGGTGAATTGACCGATGCAAACGAGCAACGCCGGCGCTTCGCGGCGGCGATGACGGAAAAGCAGCGGCTCTATGGCGAACGCTATCCGCTGGACGAGCAGTTCCTCGCCGCCCTCGCGCTCATGCCGGAGGCGAGCGGCTGCGCACTCGGACTCGACCGGCTGGTGATGCTCGCAACCGGCGCGGGCCGGATCGACCAGGTGCTGTGGGCGCCGCTGCCGATGACGTGAGGACGAACGGACGGTAACGTGCGCTCAGATCAAGCGACCGCGTCCACCTGAACGCGTCGGAGCGGATATACCGCACTTGCCGGTGACCGACCGCCATGACAGACAAAGCGCTGCGAACGCCTGCCGCCCTCGTTGACGCGGGGCTTGCGCCCGCCCAAGAACTGCCTGCGCTCGACGCAGTGGCGGCGCGCTATGCAGTGGCGATCACGCTGGCGATCGCCGCGCTCATCGATCCGGCCGACCCGAACGACCCGATCGCGCGGCAGTTCATTCCGAGCCCTGCGGAGCTTGCGGCAGGCCCCGGGGAACGCGCGGACCCGATCGGCGATGATGCCCACAGTCCGGTCGAAGGGATCGTCCACCGTTACCCCGACCGCGTGCTGTTGAAGCTCGTGCATGTCTGTCCGGTTTACTGCCGCTTCTGTTTTCGCCGCGCCATGGTTGGACCGCGCGGTCGCCCGAGCCTCTCGCGCGCACAGCTCGACGCCGCCTTCGCCTACATCCGCGCGCATGCGGAGATTTGGGAGGTCATCCTCACCGGCGGCGACCCCCTCATCCTGTCCGCCCGCAAACTGCGCGATATCGTAAGCGCGCTCGCGGCGATTGATCGTGTGAGGATCATCCGCATCCATACCCGCGTCCCCGTCGCTGCGCCGGAGCGAGTAACGCCGGCGCTCGTTCGCGCGGTCAGGGCCATGGGCTGCACCACCTATGTCGTGCTGCACGCCAATCACCCACGGGAATTGACTGCTGCGGCCAGGTCCGCTTGCGCGCGCTTTATCGACGCCGGGGTTCCCATGCTGTCGCAGTCGGTCTTGCTCAAAGGCGTGAACGACGACCTCGACACGCTCGGGGCGCTGATGCGGGCCTTTGTCGAGGCGCGGATCAAGCCCTACTACCTGCACCATGCCGACCTTGCCCCCGGCACCGCGCATCTGCGCACCACCCTCGCCGAGGGGCAGGCGCTGATGCGGGGCCTGCGCGCGCGCCTGTCTGGCCTGTGCCAGCCTGCCTATGTGCTCGATCTCCCGGGCGGCGCCGGCAAGGTCCCGGTCGGGCCGACCTATCTTCGGCCGGGGCCGGCCGGCGCTGTAACCCGCAGTTATCGAATCGACGACCTTTGCGGCCAGCCGCATATCTACCCGCCGGTCGAAGAGTGACTGCGCACCGATCGCACGGGCGTTTCCACGCATGGTTAACGCCACATATTTCGTGTTGACGTTAATATCGTGAATCGGTTGCTGCGCTCTCGTATTCGTCGCAGAATCGCGCCGGAACGTGCAGGCGATGCGGGCCTAAGTACAAATACGGCAGAATGGTAGCGCAGGCGTATCCGCAAAAAAGCCGTTCTATGCAGCATAATTTCGATCAACTGCGCCCACTCGCTGGCCATCTTCCATGGATGTCATTCTCGTAAAGATCTTGGCGGCGTTTCTCGCCCTCAGTCTGGTTGCGACCCAGCCTCATGGCATCAAGACCGAATTCGTGGAGACGCGCGACCAGGCGGAGGTGGTCGGGCTGTTGCGCGCCGGGTGCGCTCATATGCGCAAGGCGTTCGACATCGAATCGATCGACCTCGACGGATTGATCTCCACCGCCTTGGACGACCCCCAAGCGCTGACCGCCGAAATCAAGGCGTTTCGTGGTCTCAACTTCGGCAGCCTCTACCTCGTCTACCGGGAATTCTGCAAGAACGAGACGATCGAACCCTCGCCAGTCGATATCAACCAGGTCATCGCCTATTACAACAAGGCCGTCGCCGACCTGCCCGACCACACCCGACTCAAGGGGCTGAAGCTTTCCGGCACCAGCACCGTGCTCGACGCGACGGGAAGGCGTTTCGCCGAGGTGTTCGAGGCCGAAAACCGTCGGGTATGGGTTCCGCTCAAAGACGTGCCGCAGCATGTGCGCAAGGCGTTCGTGGCGGCCGAAGACAAGCGCTTCTACCAGCACAAGGGCATCGACGAGCGCGGACTTATTCGTGCGATGGTAGCCAATCTTGCCCGCCCGGGGCGTCCGCAGGGCGGCTCGACCATCACCCAACAGGTGGTCAAGAACCTCCTGGTCGGTAATGACCTCACCTATGAGCGGAAGATTCGCGAGATGATCCTCGCCGCGCGGGTCGAGCAGACGCTGACTAAGGACGAGATTCTCGAGCTTTATTTGAATTCCATCTATCTCGGACGAAACTCGTGGGGCATCGAACTCGCCGCGCGCAGCTATTTCGGCAAGTCCGCGTCGCAATTGACACTCGCCGAGGGCGCGATGCTCGCCGGGCTGACCAAGGGGCCGAACTATTACAGCCCGGAACGGCATCCCGAGCGGGCTCAGGAGCGCCTCGCCTATGTCTTGAGCCGGATGCAGCAAGACGGGTCGATCACGGCCGAGGTGGCCGACCAAGCCCGCAAGGCGCCGCTCAAACTGGTCGCCTATGAGCGCGAGCGGCGTGATACCGGCTACTATTTCCTCGATCACATCAACCGCGAGGCCAAATCGCTGCCCGGGGTAGCCGCCCTCACAGCAAGCTCGGCCACCGTGCGATCGACCATCCAGCCCCAACTGCAGCGCGCAACGGAGGCGGCGCTTCAGGAGGGCCTCGCCCGCTATGAGTTATCCACAGGGCGTGCTCAATTCAAAGCCGCGGAAGCCAATCTCGGCACGGCAATCCAGCGCATCCAGACCAATCCGCGGGCGCCAAAGGCGAGCCCCGCCTGGCAGCAGGCGCTGCAGGCCGCACGGCTTCCGCTCTACGACGTGCATTGGCCAGCGGCCGTGGTCGTCCAGAAAGCAGGCGGCGGCGCGATTAAGATCGGCCTCGAGGACGGACGCGTGTTGCCGCTCAGCGGCGCGACCGCGGCGGTGCGCCGTAACCTGAAGCTCCACGACGTCGTCCTCGTCCGCGTCACCGCCGGCAAGAAGCCGCGCGCGGAGCTGCGGGTTCGCCCGACGGTGCAAGGCGCCGCCATCGTGCTGGAGAACAAGAGCGGTCGCATCCTGGCGATGGCCGGCGGCTTCTCCTATCCCCTGAGCCAGATCAACCGCACGACGCAGACCCAGCGGCAACCCGGCTCGTCCTTCAAGCCGTTCACCTATCTCGCCGCCCTGCACAAGGGGTTGCAGCCGAACACGCTGGTGCGCGACGTGCCGATCACGCTGCCGCCGCTCGGCAATCGACATTCGACGCGCGAGCGCGATTACTGGTCGCCGAAAAATTACGACAACGGCTCGTCCGGCATCCTGACCCTGCGGCTCGGGCTGGAGAACTCGAGGAACCTCGTCACCGCCCAACTGTTGAGCAACGGTATCGACAATGATCCGGAGCAAAGCCTCGCGCGGGTATGCGAGCTTGCGATCGAAGCGCAGGTCTATCGCGATTGCATCGGATATTATCCGTTCGTGCTGGGAGCGCAGCCGGTGCGGCTGATCGATCTCGCCGCCTTCTATGCCGCGGTCGCGAACGAAGGCTTCCGCCCCTCCCCCTACGCCATCGAATCGGTGGAGCAGGCGGGAAAAACGGCGTTTCGACATAAACCGGAGTTGAAAGCGCTCGCAAACGGGGACCGCGTCGCCTTTGTCCAGCTCAAGAGCATGCTGCAAGGCGTCGTCGCCCGCGGCACCGCGCGCAAAGCCAAGCAACTTATCGCCTTACGTAGCCGGCAAAACCGGAACAAGCGACGGCGAAAACGACGCCTGGTTCGTCGGCTTTTCCAACGACGTGACGATAGCCGTTTGGGTGGGCTACGATAACGCTGACGGCAAGCGGCGTACCCTTGGCCGCGGCCAAACCGGCGCTAAAGCGGCGCTTCCGATCTTCATGACGATCATGGACGCCGTGTGGGCAGACTACGCCAAGAAGGCGCCGCTTTCGCCGCCCTCCCCGGCCGCTAAGCGCCAGCTCATCGCATTGCCCGTCGACTTGCGCAGCGGCAACCGAGTGGCGGATCACAGCCCCGGCGCCATCACCGAGTATTTTCGGCTTGATCGCACCGGCCGCCTCACCGAGACCCAATACAACCTCGTGTCCGAAGCCGAGGTCGCGAGCTACATTTATCGTGAGCCCGGCGATGGCGAAGAGTATTACGGAAACGGATATGGGTACGGATACAATTACGGATATGGATATGGGGGAGGGTATGGTTACGACCGGCGCTCCTATCCGCCGCAATATCAATATCCCGGGCAGCAACAATACCGGTCCCAGCAATACTACCGACGGGCGAACCCGTTCAGGGGCTTGTTCGGAAACCTGGGCCGAGCCCCCGAGCCGCGCTATCGCGACTATGGCGAGCGCTATCCGCCCCGGCGCGTCGATCCGCAATTCCCCTTCTCCGACCGTGAGCGCTACTAGTGAGCTTTCTTAGACTGCTTCGACTGCTCGCGGCGGGCCTGTTGGCGGCCTTGTCGCTTGCCGCTTCGGCGTCGTTGGCCCAGGAGTTTCGCCTCGAAGAGGTGGCCTCAATCGCCGAGATTACGCCGGACAAGCTGCAGCCCAACACGATCTTTTTCACCGATTACCGCAACGACAAGATCACCGACGCCAAGAGCGGGTTGATCCGCTTTGCCGATTGGGCCAAGGAAAAGCCGCTACAGAAGCAGCTCCTAAGTCCCTATGCAGGCTACGAAGAGCCGAGCATCACGGCTACGATCGGCGGAAAAACCAAAACGCTCAAGCGCCGGCTGCACGTCTATGTCGCCGAAGCACGGTTTGAAATCGCGCGCGCCCCAAACACGATCGACCTCACTCGCTATGTAAATCTTGCATTTCTCGAGCGGATGGATCCGGCGATCAAACATCAGCTCATCAGCGCCAACGCGGTCACCCCGAACAAAGACGCGAGGCTCGCGAACAGACATCCGACCCGCCGCTGGTGCGACGGCGCGGTCACCGTCATTTGCATCAAGTCGCGCTACAAATTCGAAGGCAAGCTTCCCGCCGCCATTTCACTCGTCAACAAGCTGCGCGAGAGCGGCAAACAAATCGCTCCCTTCATCGAGTTCGAAAGCGAGCTGCGGATCGTGCCTGCGGCGGCGATCGACCAAGCGGGGCTTATCGAGTTGACCGGGATCGACTCCCCCGTCGCGGCGGCGCTGGAGCAGAATATTGTTCATGTCAATCAGGTGATGCAGTTCGGCAAGTTCCTCGCGGTCTTTCAGGCGAAACCGGCCGATCCGAGCCACACCGTCGTGACCGCCTTTGTTTCGCTCGCAGTCGAGTCCGATCTGTTTGAAAAACGTAAGGAATTCGAGAACGTCCCGGTGCTGCGGAACTTGGTCCCGGCGCAGATCTTGTCGGGCAACAGCTCGTTCAATACGGGAAACTCGATCAGTGCCGGCCTTCCCAACTATGCGCGCAACCGGATCAAGGCGATGGCGGCGATCCTGAGCCGCGAATAGTTAGGGCCGCAAAGACGGGCAGACTGCTTTCGTCATCGCCGGTTGTTGTCACCCCCCGGCTCCGACCCCATCTGCTAACTTATAAGAGGGGGGCGCGAGGCTTATGCGTGGCGAGGGGCCCCGGCGCGGCCGCGATTTTTATGACGCTACTCGGAGATGCCAATGTCATCGCTGAGCAACTGGAGAGTTCCGCTTTCGGTGCAGCCGAAGCCCAACGACTATGATTATGACCTCGACGTTGCGCTATCCTCGATCGTCGCGATCCGCGCCCAAATCCCGCACGACGCATTTACGGCAGGCGTGCTTGGCACCGAACGGGCAGGCCACGGCGTCCTTATCCGCGCCAACGGTCTGGTGCTGACCATCGGCTACCTCATCACCGAAGCGGAGTCGGTATGGCTGCAGACCGGCAACGGGCACATCGTGCCCGGCCACGCGCTCGCCTACGACCATGAGACCGGTTTCGGCTTTGTGCAGGCCCTCGCCCCCCTCGATATGCCGCCGCTCCCGCTTGGCCGCTCGGGCAACGCCTCGGTCGGCGAATATGTCGTGGTCGGCGGCGCCGGAGGCAGGCAGCGCTCCGTTGCCGCTAGGATCGTCGCCAGACAGGAATTCGCCGGTTATTGGGAATACGTTCTCGACGACGCGATCTTCACCGCCCCGGCCCATCCCCATTGGGGCGGCGCGGCGCTGATCGGACCTAAAGGGGACCTTCTGGGGATTGGGTCGCTGCAGCTCGAGCAACGGCGGGCACCGGACATCGTTCAGCACATCAACATGATCGTGCCGATCGATGTCCTGAAGCCCGTTCTCGAAGATATCCTCGTCTATGGGCGGCCCAACCGGCCGCCGCGACCCTGGCTCGGGCTTTATGCGGCGGAAATCGAGGACCGGGTCGTCATTGTGGGATTGGCCGAAGGCGGACCGGCGCAACGGGCCGATCTGCGCCAAGGCGACATCATCCTCGCGGTCAGCGGGGTTGAGGTTGGGACGCTGCTCGCTCTCTTTCGGCACATCTGGTCGCTCGGCGCGGCCGGCGTCGAGGTGCCGCTGACCGTGCTCCGCGATGGCGAAACGATCGAACTCCGCGTCACATCCGGCGACCGCAACTTCTATCTAAAGAAGCCGCGTCTGCACTGACGAGACGGCTGCGCGGGCAAGCGCCGTCATGCGGCTGTTCCGTTGTCGGGCGGGATCAGCACGGCGCGCCGCTTGAGCGCGCCGGCATGCGCCGCGGTAAACACCTCGTTGATCTCGTCGAGGTGGTGCTTCTCGACGAACTCGGTCACCCTGACCCGCCCGTTCAGGACCAATTCGAGCGCTTGCGGATAAAGCTCGGGCGGACAGCCCTGGTTCTCGATCACCCGCGCGTGGAACTGCAGCAGATTCGGATGCCGAATCTCGGGCCGATCCATGCTGCAGCCGATCACGGCGAAGACGCCGTCCTGATTGACGAGGTGGTAGGCGGCGTCACGGCCGATCTGGGTGCCGGAACATTCGAGGATGATCCACCCGGTCTGGCGCAGGCCACGGGCCTGGGCGAAAGCCGAGATGGCGTCTTTTAGCTCCGCCGGCGTCTTTCCGCGGGCGTTCAATGTAAGCCCACATCGGCTGCCGACCACTCGCAGCTTGTCGGCATTGATGTCGATCGCCACCACCGTGCCGCCGAACGTCCCCGCGATCTGAGCGGCATAGCCGCCGACCCCGCCGACGCCATTGACCACGACGAGATCGCCCTCGCCTACTCCCGTCTCCACGACCGCTTGAAACGAGCTGGTCGCCGCATCCGCGACCACCGCGAGATCCGCGAGTTCGATCCCGGTGGCGGCGAGCCGCTCTTCGTCGACCTCGCAGAGCCCGTGCGCCGGAACCACGATGTGAGTGGCGAAGCCCCCGTGAATGTCGTTGCCGGGCATTTTCTGATTGGGGCAGACCGCCGCGCGGCCGTGATGGCATGCATCGCAGTGGCCGCATGGAATCAGCGCCGGCACCACCACGGCGCGATCGACCCACCACAGCGCATTGTCGCCTGCCTCGACCACATGACCGCTGATCTCGTGCCCGAGCGCGAGCGGCAGCGCATGCCGGGTAGGAACATGGTCATAGTAGAAGCTGAGATCAGTACGGCAAACGCCGCAGCCGGCTATTTCGATCAGAACTTCGTCTGGTCCGGGGGAAAGAGCGTCGATTGGCATGCGCACCAACGGCTGGCCCTTGCCCGTCATGACCCAGCGAACCGGCGTTGCTCCCATCCGTGCCCTCCCCGGCGACCCACTTGTTTTATACTGATCTTTATTCTCGCGAGCGGCGGGATTTTCCAAGCCTCATCCGCGTTCGCCTTGACGTAAAGCAAGGCTGGGTAAGAATTTGCATTCTCGTACTGGAATGCACCTTGGCGCCATCTTTGGCTTGCCGCCCTGCGCTAACGCATTTGCCGCCCTCGCGGATTCTGCGAGACGTGTTATTGGTCTCCGGGGAACCTCTTCGCGGCAAGCAAACGAACCGAGAATGAAGAGCTTCGACGAGGCATTCCGCGCGAAGCTGCGCGATCTTCTGGTCTGGCGGCGCGACGTGCGCCGGTTTCGCAGCGAACCGCTGCCCGAGGGCACGCTCGAGCGCCTCATCGAGACGGGATGCCTCGCCCCCTCGGTGGGGCTGAGCCAACCTTGGCGCTTTGTCATCGTCGACGATCCAGCGCGACGCCAGGGGGTGATCGAGGACTTCACGGCGTGCAATGCCGATGCGCTCAACGCCTATGCGGGTGAGAGGGCGACACGCTACGCAACGCTCAAGCTCGCGGGCCTCAAGGAGGCACCCAGTCATTTGGCGGCGTTCGCCGACCGCGAGACCGAGCAAGGCCACGGGCTCGGGCGCAGGACGATGCCGGAGATGGTCGAGTATTCCGTCGTCACCGCCGTCTACACGATATGGCTTGCGGCGCGCGCAGAGGGAATTGGAATGGGTTGGGTTTCCATCCTTGATCCCGCCCGGATCGGCCGCATCCTCGACGTGCCCGAGACCTGGCGCTTTATCGGCTACTTCTGTCTCGGTTATCCGCAAGCCGAAAGCGACGCGCCGGAACTGGAACGCGCGGGATGGGAGAAGCGCTCGTGTGCGCAGACTTTCATTTACCGGCGTTGAGCCGGTGCCGGCTCAATGCGGGGCTCAAGCCGACGCAGCCTGTGCTGCGACCCGACTGCCCATGCGTTGCATCGAAACGCCCACCACTCACCGAATGATTGCGCGCCGTGAGCCGAAAACCATTGCTTTCGAGCGCCGTCGTCGTGCTCGCCGTAGGGTTCCTGGTCTTGTTCATCGGCGGCGGCGCCCGGTTCGCCATTGGCCTGACGCTGAAATCCGTGGTCGAGGACTTCGGCTGGGGGCGCACGGAACTCGGCGTCGCGGTGGCGCTATTCCAACTCGTTTCCGCAGTCTGCATGTATATCGCCGGCACGATGGCCGATCGGACGAGTCCGCGGCTCGTGCTGGGCGGCGGGCTGATCATCGCCGGGGTCGGCATCGGCCTGATGAGCCTCATGGCCGCGCCGTGGCATGCGCTTCTCCTGTACGGAGTAGTGTTCGCGATCGGCAACGGCGCGGCCTCCCTCATCCCGGTCAGCGTGATGGTGACGCGAAGCTTCCCGCAGCGTATTGGCCTTGCCAATGCGGTGGTCATGTCCGGCATGAGCGTCGGCCAGCTTGTCATGATCGCCGCGCTTGCGGCCGTGTTGGTTACGATCGGCTGGCGGTCGGTGTTCGCGTGGCTCGGCGTCGCGCATCTTCTGCCTTTGCCGCTGCTGCTGTTCGCGATCCGGGGCAAGGGGAAAGCCCGCGCCCGCCATGCGCCGCAGCCGCTGCAGGGCCTTGCCGTCGCCGAGACCGCGCGCACGCGGCAGTTCTGGCTGCTCCTTGGCGTCTACTCGCTCTGCGGCTTTGACGACTTCTTCGTCACCACGCACCTCGTGGCCTTTGCGCAAGATCGCGGGCTTGACCCTTTCATCGCCGGCAATCTGCTGGCGCTGATGGGGCTCGCGGCGCTGCTCGGCGTCATCGCCGCGGGAGCATGGAGCGACCGATCCGGGCCGGCGAGGCCGGCGGCGGCGTCGTTTGCGGCCCGCATCGCCGTCTTTGCGCTTGTCCTGGTCGATCAATCTCCGACGAGCGTAACGATCTTCGCCCTGATGTTCGGGGTGACTTTTCTGGTCACCGCGCCGCTGACCGTGCCGTTTGTCGCGGAGAGTTTCGGAATGCGGAATCTCGGCGGACTCATCGGCTTGATCACCATGGTGCACCACATATGCGGCGGAATCGGCGCTTACCTGGGCGCCGCCGTATTCGACGCCACCGGCGGCTATGATCGCGCCTTCGCCGTGATGATGGCGTCGTCGATCATCGCGCTCGCGCTGACATTCTGCCTGAACCGGCCGCCCCACTTGCGATTTGCCAAGACCGCCTGAATCGAACGACGGTCACGCTCCGCAAGCGCCTCACGAGAGCATTCGATGTCACGCCGCCTGAGAAGCGGTGAGCGCGAGGTTCATGCTCTTGGGATCGAGGAAGATCGCGGAGCATCCGGCTGCAAGGAGATCGGCGCGCGGGAAATGGCCAGTCAACACGCCGAACGAGCGCACGCGGGCCTGTCGCGCCGCCTCGGCATCGTACGGCGTATCGCCGACATAGACCGCCTCACCCGGCGTGCAGCCAAGCCGCTTGAGCGCCGCCGTGACGACATCAGGATGCGGCTTGCCCCGTCGAACATCGTCGCCGGAAACGACGGCGTCGATGTGTTCGTCGGCTCCGAGGCAGGCGCGATAGTGATCGAGGTCATTCCGATCGCAATTCGTGGCGAGTGCGATCTTGGCGCCCTGCAGCTTGAGTGTCGCGATCAGGTCACGCGCGCCAGTAACGGTGCGGACCGTCGGCAGCACCTCGGTGCGAAACCGCCAAGTGTATTTGCTCAGGATGAACTCTCTAATCTCGGTGTTTTCCGGCAACAGCTGCGCCAGTACGTCCCTTTCGTTCATCCCGGAGTAACGATGAAGATCGGCCGTGCGGAAGGAAAATCCGAATTCGGCGAGCGTCTGGCACCAGCAATTCAGCGACGGCAGAACCGTGTCGACCAGTGTGCCTTCCAGATCAAAAATATAGGCGCGTGCACCGGCGACCGGAATAACGGCGGATTGCGATGCTAGGTGCCTAACGAGCGGCTGATGAGTTTCTGAGTGGGTGGCTTTCCTAGCGGCATTCATCCATCCGCGGCGACGCCTGCGACGTGCAACAGCCATGACGACCTCATCAAGCTACCCCCGGTGCTTTTTTGCGACCAGACAGCCCCGATGAGCACGTCGCTCACCTACCCTCCGACCGATCGAACTGCGCTATTAACAATTACGGTGGGGATGGGTTCCCCGTCACACAAGCCCAAGACCTGCGACCGGCACGCGCGGGTCACGAAGATTTGTCGCGCCCAGCCGTAATTTGTGCAGCGCACAAGCGCTGCCGGCGCCGGGTCGACAGCGTTATTGCAAGTTCAAAGGCGGCGGCGACTCCGGGATCTGGATTTCGAACTTGACGGTGTTCGGGTCGACCGGCGGCGCTTTCGAGATCCAATAGGTCACCGATTCCGGCCAGATGATCAGGATAGCCACAAGGATGACTTGAAGCACAAGCCACGGAATCGCGCCCCAATAGATGTCCGCCGTCTTTACCGAGGGCGGCGTTATCCCGCGCAAGTAGAACAACGCGAATCCGAATGGCGGGTGCATGAAGCTTGTCTGGATATTGGCGCAGATGAGCACGCCGAACCAGATAAGATCGATGCCGAGCTTGTCCGCGACAGGGCTCAGCAGCGGAATCAGGATGAAGGCGATCTCGAAGAAATCGAGAAAGAACGCGATCACGAAAATCAGAATATTCACGAAGACGAGGAAGCCGAACTGTCCGCCCGGCAACGCGGCGAGAAGGTGCTCGATCCATTCCTTACCGCCGACGCCCTGGAAGACGAGGCTGAACGTGCGCGCGCCAATCAATATGTAGACGACCATGGCGGTCAGGCGCATCGTCGTCGACATGCCCTGATAAACGAGCGGCCAACTCAGCGTGCGGTGCATCCCGGCGAGCAGCAACGCGCCGACGGCGCCGAGCGCGCCGGCTTCCGTCGGGGTCGCCAACCCCAAAAAAATCGTGCCGAGCACTAGAAAGATCAGGCCGAGCGAGGGAATGATCCCGCGCAAACACTTGCGCCATAGCGCCCAGCCGCGCAGCGTGCGCGCTTCCGGCGGCAGCGCCGGCACGTCTTTCGGCCAGATCACGCTGACAATGAATACCCATGCGCAAAATAAGGCGATCTGGATGATGCTCGGACCGATCGCGCCGGCATACATGTCGCCGACCGAGCGTCCGAGCTGATCGGCGAGCACGACGAGCACCAGCGATGGCGGAATGACCTGGGTGATGGTCCCCGAGGCGGCGATCACGCCCATCGTGTGGCGCGTTGAATAGCCGTACTTCATCATGATCGGCACCGAGATCACGCCCATGGCGATGACCGAGGCGGCGACCGTGCCGGTGATCGCCCCGAGAATCGCGCCGACGAAGATGACGGCGTAAGACAGCCCGCCGCGCACCGGCCCGAACAATTGTCCGATCGAGTTCGAGCAGATCCTCGGCGAGTCCGCAGCGCTCGAGAATCGCGCCCATGAAGGTGAAGAATGGAATCGCGAGCAGCAGATCGTTCGAGATGATGCCGTAGAGCTGGTAGGTAAGATTGCCGAGATAATCGGGAACGATAAGTCCGAGCTCGATGCCGATGAAGCCGAAGAACAGGCCGACCGCAGCGAGCGAAAAGGCCGCCGGATAACCGATCAGCATAAAGACAACCAGCCCGCCGAACATCAGCGGGGCCATATTGTCCCGCACGAAGGTCATTGCACCGGCGCCTCGTACTGATGGTGCAGCGTGTAGCGGCCCATCAGCGCGGCGACGCGCTTGATGAGTTCGGATACGCCCTGCAACGCCATCAGGGTGAAGCCTACGGGGAGAAGAAGCTTGACCGGCCAGCGGATCAGCCCGCCCGCATTGGACGAGGTTTCGTTGATCGCCCAGGAGTTGAGAAACCAGAACCAAGTGAAGTAAATCAGGATCACACAGATCGGCAGCAGAAAGAAAATCGTTCCGAGTATATCGATCCACAGGCGGATGCGCGGCGACGCCATTCCGTACAACAAGTCTACCCGGACATGTTCATTGAGTTTGAGCGTGAAGGGAGCGCCCAACAGGACTATCCCGGCGAACATGTACCACTGCGCCTCAAGCAAGGCGTTGGCGTTGTTGCCGTACCAGGTGAGACCGAGCTGCAGCGCTGAGAAAAAAGCGACGTTGTGGCTGAGATAGAGGAGCCCGTTCAGACCGTAGCGGATGGCGGCGTTCGCCGCGCTGACGAGACAAGCGAACAGTACGAGGAAGTTCGCGATCGTGCCGAATTGGTCGTTGATCCGGTCGATGATCCGACTGAGCTTGAGAAATGCGTTCAACGCCGCCTCCGCCATCGGCTTCCGCCGAGCGGCGGCGCATCCGGCGCGACCCACTGTTCCCCTTCCGCAGCGAACCGCAAGGTTTTTTCTGTCCCGGCAAGATAGGCCGCGCCGCCCACGGGGCGCAACGAAATCTTAGAGAGAGGCTAGCCTCGCTGCACCCGCCAGCCCGCGCCGAAACGCTGCGCGCGCAAGACCGGCAAAACGGCTCAGCCGCCGGTCACGCTCATGTGGCGGGCAAGCGCAGGGCGCTTGCGACGGCGGTCGATGACGAAGTCGTGGCCCTTCGGCTTGCGCGTGATCGCTTCGTCGATCGCCGCATAGAGCAGATCGTTCGCCTCCGAGGCGCGCAGGGGCGCGCGCAGATCGGCCGCGTCTTCCTGGCCGAGGCACATAAACAGCGTTCCCGTGCAGGTCACCCGCACGCGGTTGCAGGATTCGCAGAAGTTGTGGGTGAGCGGGGTGATGAAGCCGAGCCGTCCCCCGGTTTCCGCAACCCGCACATAACGCGCCGGCCCGCCGGTGCGGTAATCTATCTCCTCCAAGGTGAAGCGCTCGGCAAGCCGGGCGCGGACCAAGGAGAGCGGCAGGTACTGATCGAGACGCATCTCGCCGATCTCGCCGAGCGGCATCACTTCGATCAAGGTGAGGTCCATTCCCTCGCCATGCGCCCAAGCAAGAAGCTGCGGCAGCTCGTCTTCATTCACCCCTTTGAGGGCCACGGCGTTGATCTTGATGGCGAGCCCCGCGCGCTGCGCCGCCGCAATGCCGCGAAGGACCTGGTCGAGTTCGCCCCACCGGGTGATGGCGCGGAACTTGTCGGGATCCAGCGTGTCGAGGGAGACATTGATTCGCCTGACGCCGCAGGCGGCGAGCTCCGCCGCATATTTTTCAAGTTGCGAGGCGTTGGTGGTGACAGTCAGCTCGTCGAGCGCACCCGTAGCGAGATGGCGCGACAGCGACGCGAACAAGGTCATGATCCCGCGCCGCACCAAGGGCTCGCCGCCGGTCAGGCGCAGCTTCCGCACGCCCTTGGCGACGAAGGCGGAGCACAGCCGGTCGAGTTCCTCCAGCGAAAGAATGTCCGCCTTGGGCAGGAAGGTCATGTGCTCCGCCATGCAATAGACGCAGCGGAAATCACAGCGATCGGTGACGGAGACGCGAACATAGGTAATCGCGCGCCCGAACGGATCGACCAGCGGAGCGGCCTTGCTCGCGGCCACGCGCTCGAACTCCATGGACTCGAACCTCCCGTAAGCTTCTTTGTTACCGCGATCAGGGGCCAGCCAAACAACGATTTCGTCGCAGGGTGCACCCGCAGCCGCTATTATTGGCGTCGAGGGGCAATATAATGCTCGACTTAAGAAATGGGGAGGCCGATTACAGCGGCGTGGTGCGGCGTGAGGGCGCGCCGTCGAGGAACCGAGCGAGCACGACAACCATGAGCTTAGGATCGACAGAGCAAAGGCCCTGGCCGACCGAGTTGCGCCTGCGCAAGGCCGGCCACGAGCTCTTGGTGAGCTTCGATACCGGGGAGTTATTCGAATTGCCGGCCGAGCTGCTGCGGGTGCGCAGCCCCAGCGCCGAGGTCCAAGGCCATGCGCCTTCGGAACGCATCACGGTCCCCGGTAAGCGCGACGTCGCGATCATCGAGGTGCATCCCGTTGGCAATTACGCGGTCCGACTCGTGTTCGATGATCTGCACGGAAGCGGGATCTTCACTTGGGAGTATTTCCACGACTTCGGGCGTAATCTCGACCGCTACTGGCGCGAATATGTCGACGAGCTTGCTGAAAAGGGCTTGTCGCGCGATCCGCCGTCGCGACGCAAAGGGTAAGCGCTCGTAGGCTGAGCGATTCAGTTCGCTCCTGCGCCCCGCACAAATTGATCGCACAGTCGTTGCGGTCTTGTGCGCTTGCATTATCTGCCAGCCAATGGCAGGGACGCACAACTCCATCGTGATTGGCACGAAGCAAAGATCAATGTGGGCGCGGGCGGGGTGCGTGATTCCGTCCGCGCACGCGGTGCTCTTTTTCCATATGAGCGTCGCAGGCATGCTGGCGGCCGTTCTTCTGGCGACGGCGGCCCTAAGCCAAACGCCATCTTCTCCCAATCCGATCGACGGATTGGCGGCGTGGGACAAGATCGCCGCTGTCATGCAGCACCCGCGCTGCCTGAATTGCCATCAGCTTGAAGCGCCCTTGCGGGGCGATTCACGTAGCCCACATATTCCACGGGTTACCCGTGGCCCGGACGATTACGGCCCGAGCGCCATGCGCTGCGCCAACTGTCACGGCTTGACTGGGAACAATGCGTCGTCGGGCGTGCCGGGCGCTCCAAGTTGGGCGCTCGCGCGCGCGACAATGAGCTGGCAGGGCCTTTCCCGCGGGGATATTTGCCGGGCGATCAAAGATCGCAAACGGAATGGCAATCGCTCCTTGGAAGCGATCATCGAGCATCTCGAGCGCGACTCGTTGGTGTTGTGGGCCTTCAATCCTGGGAAAGGTCGTGAACCAGTACCAATCACCCATCACGCGTTCGTCGACCTCGTAAAGGCATGGGTGGCGAGCGGCGCCCCATGTCCAGCGCAAGAGCCCCGCAAACGGTGACGCCTATGACGTCCCGCCTTAGAGCATTTTCCGGCGAAGTGGAAACCGGTTCGCCGCAGAAAATGCGACCACTCAAGGACAACCAGAGCGAATTCCGATTCGATTGGAACGGAATTCGCTCTAGCAGGAGCGGACCATGGTCACGCTGAACGTCAATGGCACCGCGCATGATCTCGACGTCGGTCCCGACATGCCGCTGCTGTGGGTGCTGCGCGACCGCCTGAACCTGACCGGCGCCAAATTCGGGTGCGGCCGCGCGCTGTGCGGCGCCTGCACCGTTCATATCGATGGCGAGGCTGCGCGCTCGTGCTCGATCATGGCCGGCGACGCAATCCGCACGGAGATCACCACGATCGAAGCCGTATCGGGCAAGGTGGCGGACGCGGTGAAAAACGCCTGGCAAAGCCTCGATGTCGTGCAATGCGGCTACTGTCAGTCGGGGCAGATCATGTCGGCGATCACGCTTCTGAACGTCAACAAATCGCCGACGGATGCCGACATCGACGCCGCAATGGAAGGCAATATCTGCCGCTGCGGCACCTATCTTCGCATCCGCCAGGCGATCCACATGGCGGCCAAGGCGCTCGCCTAGGAGGAGCCGCGCGATGCACGGAAAAAGCGCCGCGAATCCGCCGTCCACTGCGCTCTCGCGCCGGACCCTGCTGCAGGGCGCCAGTGCATCAGCGGGCGCGTTCGTTCTCGGCTGTTTTGTCCCGTTCGGCGAACGCGCTCTCGCGGCCGGCGCGCCGACGCAAGGCATATTTGATCCGAACGTGTTCATCAGAATCGGGTCCGACAATACGGTTACGGTGATCAGCAAGCATTTCGAGATGGGGCAAGGCGTGACGACGGGCCTTGCGACGCTCGTGGCGGAGGAACTCGAAGCGCCCTGGTCCGACATGCGGTTTGCGTTCGCGCCGAACAAGCCGGAGCTATACAAGAATCTCATCTTTGGGGTCATGGGCACCGGCGGGACGACCTCGATCGCCAATTCCTGGGTTCAGATGCGGCGGGTCGGCGCGGCGGCGCGCATGATGCTCGTCGCCGCGGCTGCGGCCCGATGGAAGGCGCCGGTGAGCGAGATCAAGGTCGAGAATGGATTGGTGATGCACGGAGGCTCAGGCCGGCGCGCGCGCTTCGGCGAACTTGCGGCCGACGCCATGCAGATGCCGGTCCCTGACGAAGTGACGCTGAAGCGACCCAGCGATTGGAAGCTGATCGGCCAACGTTTGCCGCGCCTCGATTCGGTCAGCAAGACGACGGGAAGCGCCGTTTTTTCGTCCGACATTCGCCGGCCGGGCATGCTGGTCGCCGTCGTCAAACGCCCTGAGTTGTTTGGCGCGACGGTCCGGTCGTTTGATGGCAGCGAAGCAAAGACGATCGAAGGCGTCGTCGACGTCGTCCAGGTAACATCCGGCGTCGCGGTGCTCGCGAAGGATACCTGGGCGGCGCTGCGCGGCCGCGAGGCCCTGCGAGTCGATTGGGAGACCAGCAACGCCGAGACGCGCTCGACCGAAGATATCCTTGTCGAATACCGGACGCTTGCGGACACAAAGGGGTTAATTGCCTTCCGCCGCGGCAATGCGGACGCAGGTCTCGCGCGCGCGGCCACCGTCTATGATGCGGAGTTCACATTCCCGTTCCTGGCGCATGCGCCGATGGAGCCGTTGAATTGCTTGATCGAAGTCGGGAGCGATGGCGCCGAACTATGGTCGGGCTGTCAGCTCCAAAGCATCGATCAATCCGCCATTGCGCGAGTTCTGGGACTGAGGCCGAAGCAAATCAGGATCAACACAGTACTCGGCGGCGGAAGTTTCGGCCGGCGCGGCAACCCGGTTGCGGATTGGACCAAAGAGATTGCGCACGTCGCTAAAGCATTCGGCAAACGCGTCCCCATCCAGCTCGTATGGACCCGCGAGGACGACATCAAGGGCGGCTTCTATCGGCCCTTCGTTTTGCATCGCGTCCGCGCGGGTCTCGACGCCAGCGGGCGCATCATGAGCTGGCGCCACAAGATCGTATGCCAATCTATATTCATCGGCACGCCGTTTGAGCGCAGCGCAGTCCACAATGGCGTCGACGAGACCAGCGTCGAGGGCGTCGCCAATACGCCTTATGACATCGGTGATTTCGAAGTTGAATCCTTCAACGCGCGGTCGCCAGTTCCGGTCTTGTGGTGGCGATCAGTGGGGAACAGCCACGGCGCCCACGTGATGGAAACGGTCATCGACGAACTCGCGCGGCTGGCCGGCCAGGACCCGGTCGCGTTCCGCCTCGCCCTGCTTGCACAGAAACCGCGCGACGCCGCCGTCATACGGCTCGCCGCCGATCGCACTGAATGGGGGCAGCCCATGCCGGCGGGGCGCGGGCGCGGCTTCGCCTATCATTCCTCCTACAACACCCGCGTCGCCATGGTCGCCGAGGTGTCGGTGGTTCGCTCGGCCATCAAGGTTGAGCGCATTGTGGCTGCGGTCGATTGCGGAGTCGCCATCAACCCTGACATCATCAAGGCGCAGATCGAAGGCGCGGTCGGCTTTGCGTTGTCCGCATGCCTGCGCAATCAGATCACGCTTTCCAACGGCCGGGTCCAGCAAGGCAATTTCGACGACTACGAGCCGACACACATCTCGGAAATGCCGCAGGTCGACGTCCACATCGTCGCCTCCCAGGCTGACCCGAGTGGTATTGGCGAACCGGGGGTCCCGCCGCTCGCCCCTGCCATCGGCAACGCGATCTTTGCGGCAACCGGCAAACGGCTGCGCTCACTGCCGTTCGATGCCAAGGCTTTGAGTTGACGGAATGCGGCCTGTTCCCGCGAGCGCTATCGTCGCGCTGAACCCGCACGGCCGCAGCGTTGCTGGCGGAGTCTCAGGTTGAAATCGCTTAGAGCGAATTCCGTTCCAGTGGAATCGGAATTCGCTCCGGTTCTCCTTTGGTAGTCGCATTTTCTGCGGCGAACCGGTTTCCACTTCGCCGGAAAATGCTCTAGCTCCGCCTTACTGCACGATGACCTTGGTGCCAACCCGCACGCGATTGTAGAGATCGATCACGTCCTCGTTGGTCATGCGGAAGCAGCCGGACGACACCGCCTGGCCGATCGTGTGCGGCTCGTTCGACCCATGGATGCGGTAAAGCGTAGAGCCGAGATACAGAGCGCGGGCGCCGAGGGGATTGTCGATCCCACCCCTCATATGACTGGGTAGCCCCGGCTGGCGCCGCCGCATCTGCGCCGGCGGGGACCACGACGGCCATTTGCGCTTGGCCGAAATGCGGGTCACGCCCGACCAGGCGAAGCCGGCCCGGCCGACGCCGATCCCATAGCTGATCGCCTGCCCGTTATTGGTAATGTAATAGAGCCGGCGCTGGCTCGTACTGATGATGATCGTATTGGGCTCGTATGACCTGGACACCGGGACCGCCGAGCGCGCCACGGAGGAATAGCCATAAGTGTAGGGCTGACCGTAGCTGTAGGTCTGACGGTAATTCGTTCCGTTCCCGTAATACTGCGCTTGCGAGCGCTCCGTCGAGAAAGAGAGCGCCAGGACGGCCGCAACGGCAATCAGAGTGCGTGCGAGCATTCGTTTCCCCTTAACAAGCTGCGACGGACACTACGCGCGTGCGACGCGCGCCAAAGCGATTTGCCCTGCAGCAAGTCTCTCGGTCATCGCTGCGCCGGTCAAGCCCAAGCACCAGTTCTGACCGCGAAATCACACGAAGAGGTAAACAAGCCGGCGAGGCGCATCGGTATTTGCCAACCTGTGCGTGCCGCTTCGCCGGATTCCGGTCGCCTCAACTGTTGTTGGGCGTTCGCAAGAAGGCGTCCGGATTGAGGAAATCGAGGACGCGGCGGGCGGAACGTCCGGTCACGTGCTCGATCAACGCACGGCGATCGGCATACAACAATTTCAGGGGATCGGGCACATCGGGTGCCGGAGGGCGTTCCCAAACCTCCATCCAATACCCCAACACTTCGGTGCAATAGACGCTCATACACACCTCGGACAGAAGATACTCGCGTTCATGCCCAAGTTCGCGATCGGGCGCGGCGCCTAGACCAAACCGCTTGACCCTCTTGCTTGCGAATTTCTCAATCGTCGTCGCAAGCGTGTCGTCCCCCAGGACTTCCTTTTGCAGACGCGATGCGAAGGCGGCGTAGTCGGGAGTCTCGGCGATATCGTCCCAGAACACGATGCGTCCGCGAGCCTGTGCGTCGGACTTGTGGGACACGCGGTTGATGAGTCTGGATATCTGTTCCGCCTCGCGCCGCGCCGCGATGAGCGCTGAATTCGCCGTCCAATATCGACCGGTGACGAGCCGATCTAAAACCAGAAGCCGGTCGGCGATCACGATCAAATGGTCATGCCGCCGAAGCTCGCATTTTTCGAATAGCGCCGAGACCCCGGCGTTTGTGCGATACTGCGTGTGAGGATAGAGACATACCGGAACAAAATATCGAAACGCTGACGTCATATGCGAGCCGACCTCGGCCAAGGTTCCGACCCTGAAGCGCCGCGGGAAATCTGATCGTGTGCTCAATTGTCGGGGCCTCCCCCCCTCGATCGCCTGACCTGGCGGCCGAGACTCACGCTCCATCGCTCGTTGATTAAGCCGCTTAAGACGCCGCGACTTCGGTTGCCGAAGTCGTTACCGGACGCAGCGCGTCCAATTCGTCATTTTTGATTTGCACCTGCGCGATGAATTCGGCTTCGCCGAAGAAATGGTCCTTGTAGCCCTCATAAATGACTGAGCCTCCGCATCCGGAGATCAGCCCGAAATCGCCGATGTGGTCGCTGTCTCCGGCTGGTGCTCCGCCCCACCTAACGGCTGTTCCTTCAGGAAAATGCTGCCACCGCCCCTGGCGAATCTCTTGTGGCGCTTCACTGCCTGTGTCTCCTTCCGACAGCAAAGAGGCTTTGCCCGATGGATCAAAGAACATCGAAAACGCCAGCCCCTGCCGAGTCAGAACTTTCAGATACTTCCCGGCAATCGATTGCGGCCTCATGCGAAAACGCTCAACCACCTGAATGAGCACGCACAAGATGCAAGCGATGAGGCCTATCTGAGCCGCCAAAAACAAACTGAGATAGAGGCCCGCTTCATCGACGTTCTTGGGGACCGAGGATTCCCCGGCTTGAGCCTTGAGGGCGTTGGATATGACGACTTGGCTGTTGAGAAAACCGACCAGAACCATCACGGCGGCGCCGCACAGGGCGTTTACGATGATTCTTCTTCGCCAAGATCGGTCATCGATCACTTGCGTATCGGCGACGGCGACCGCAATGAACGCCATGAAGACGGCGAGCGCAAACCATGGAGCGGATTGAACGAAGGGCTTGCCCAATTCAAGGGTGGCCCGCTTGAAGCCAGGGCCGCCCACGAGCGCGATAGCGAATAGGGTTAGGCAGCCGAGAGCAGCGCCCATGAGCGTCGGCGTGACGTAGCGCAGGATCGGCCTGATCCCGCTGCAGATTGTTGAGGTCGAACCATATCCGATTGGCGATGCGCGTGTTACGAACCGACAGCGCGCCAAAAATCGCGGCGAGGTAGAACGCGGCGGTCGATAAAGACCAGACATATATTTCGAACGGCTGGAAAGGGATTGGAAAAACGCTGACCCATTTAGGGCCTAACGGCTCGAGCCAATGGTCACGGAACAATTGCGCCGAATAGCCAGTAAAAACCGACAACGTCATCATGGCTATGAGAGAAAGCCCGATTAAAGGGCTGATATCGATTGCCTCTGGCGTATATGAGATATTGAATCCGAGGCTTTTCAATATCTCGACCCGCTCGGCGTCGGATGTTGAACTTGAATGAACGCCGCAAGCGACGAAGGTATACAACCTGTCACGCACGTCCCGGAGATCGCGGAGCAGAGCCAAATTGTCGTCGACATCAACGCTCCGCGTGCGCAGATAGTCGGCTATTCGATCGGCGAAGGCGGCGTAACGCGCATTGATGCTGTCGAGTTCGTCCTTGTAGTTTTCGAAAAAGAGCAGGTCGATTCCCATCGTCGGTCGCTTGCTCTCAGAAAGCATAAACAGCAAGCCCCCGACCTTGGACCACGTCTGCAGGACCTCGTCCTGTTGCATCAGGCTTCTGATGGCTGTCGCGTCGTACTGGTCGCTGCCTAACAGCGCCATGATCTTGCGGGTTTGCGCCGCCTCGACTTCTGAAGAACTGTTGAAAGGGGAACCCTTCAATTGTGCGACCGTGAGGCGCACCGCTTCCGGTATCCGCGCTTTCGCGTGAAGGAATCCCCGGATCCGCTGCTCTAGCTCTCTGAGTCCCGGAATATCCTGAAGAGTCACAATCGCCAGCGCGACAATCCAGGGAATGCTAGAGATGTCGACTTGTATTTTTGAGAAAATCGCTGAGAAAATCGCGTTGAACATTCCGGGCGTCAGCGACAGGATGACGTAGATACCGACGACTGCGCCGGTATAAGCCCACTTCGCTCGAGTATAGAGCGCGTGAGAGGTCGCAAATCTCGGCTCGTACCGTGCGAAGTGCTCCGACGCGGTGTGGTAGCTCGGCTGGTCAAATCGCGACCAGGAATGGATCGCGACCATGACGACCCCGATACAAAGGCTCATGACCAAACTGATGCTCGGGTAGTTCATCGCCGAATAGCCCGTCCGTTCGGCCAGGAGGCGGCGCGTCGATCCCCTTATTCCCCCGCGCGGCGCTCTCCTTCGCGCTGTGGTCCGTTCACGACTTTATCGTGCAGGTTTTTGTATAAACAACTATAGCGTGTTTGTCCGGTCGATACAAGCCTCCGGTCCTGGCGATGACGGCTCGCTTTCGCGCCCGGGATATGCCGCGCGGCGCGCGAGCAGCCGCACGCCAATCATGACGCAGCGATTGTCGTCAGGTTGAACGCGGCTGCGCTTCGGGCAGCGGGTCGGCGTCGGAGCAGCTCTCGAACTCGACCTCGATGGTCGCGTGAGAGATGTTAAAGCGCTCCGCCAGTCGTCGCTTCACGGCAGCGACGATGCGCTCGGGGGGATCGTTTCCTTTCACCCGCACATGGAGCGTCAGCAGCGGCCGTTCCTGCGTAATTGACCAGATGTGTACGTGATGCACGTCGGCGATGGCCGGAAAAGTTGCGCGCAGGTCATTGGCGACATCGCGCGAATTGATGCCGCTGGGCGTGCCTTCGAGCAGAATGTGTCCGCTCTCGCTCACGACCCGCCAAGCTGACCGCAGGATGATCACCGCGACCAACACGGAAAGAATCGGATCGATCGGTGTCCAACCTGTCGCCATGATGACGATGGCGGCGAGCAATGCGGCGAGCGAACCGAGCAGATCGCCGAGCACATGCAGGGCAGCGGCTCGGATATTGAGATTCTTTCGATCGCCGCCCTGCAGCACCCAGAACGAAACGATATTGGCCGCAAGACCGGCCAGCGCGACCCAGAACATCAGCCCCCCGAGCACGACCGCGTGCTCGCCGAGACGCTGCCAGGCTTCATAGATGACCCAAGCCGCAATGACGAAAAGCGCAATTCCATTGACGAACGCGATCAGGACCGAAAACCGATCGTATCCATAGGTCCGTTTCCAATCCGCCGGACGCCGCGAGAGACGAAACCCGTACCAGGCAAGCGCGAGACTTGCGAAATCCGCCACCATGTGCCCGGCGTCGGCGAGGAGCGCGAGCGAGCCCGCAAACACGCCGCCGCCGGCCTCGACAAACATAAAGGCGCCGGTCAGCAGCGCCGCCAAGCCGACGCGCCGCTCGTTTGCCCCGTGCGTATGCGCGCCTTGCGATGAATGATCGTCTGTCATCGTGAAACTGTAAGGCGCAGCCCGCTCCCCTCCCTGCCGGCGACGGCCGCTCCTGCGCTCATCACACCCCGCGTTTTGGCACGCGCCGGCGATCGCCGCCAAGCCGTCGGATCGCCAGCGAGCCTATCCCGACTCCCCGTTATTGAGGCGACTCGTAAGCGATGTATCTGATGATCTTCCAAGCGCCGTCCGGCTGTTTGCGGAACACATCCATTCCAGGCTCTTCCGTGACGGTCTCTCCAGAACCATCCGCTTTCGTCACTGTGAGCGTCCAGACAAGTCGAACGACTGCGAGCTCGCCCGAAACCAGGATCTCCTTGATCGCCAAGGTATAGGCATATCGTTTTGTTCGATCGGTCAAGGAGCGCCGCAAGAGATCGCATATGTCACGGTAATTGCGCTCAGGATGTCCCCGGTAGTCGTACCGAAGGTCGCGGGAAAACAGATCGCACACGGTTTGCGTACGGCCTGCATTGAAATCCGCCGCCCATTTTGTGAGAGCCACCCGTATCGCGCTTTCCGCGTCTGCTGGCCGCGCGGCAGCTTGTGCGGCACAGACGCTAGCCACCATCAGCACCGAGGTGAGGCCGACCAACATGCGGTTGGCCGCATCGCATCGCGGAATCATCGTTTTCGCCAGTGAGATCATGGTGCGAACGCCAATCTGATCCGGAATGGGCACGGCCCGCATCCGCAGGGTGGGCGACCGGCGGCCAGATTACCCCATGCGAGTCACAAGCGCCTGACCCCTCGTATCACCTTTGCACTACCTGCGGCGTTTGCTGGCGGAAGTCCGACCCAACCCATGCTATCTGAATGCGCATTCGGGAGCGCGCAATGGTCTACGCGATTTTCATGCTGCTAACGCTCGTGACGCTTGCGGCGAATTGGCTCAGACACCCGCTGCAACTGCCGTTGTTTATCGTCACCGTCGTTTGGATGGCCGTGCATCTCGTGCTCGACATGACAACTCCGCTCACTTTGAGTTTCTAGCGCGGTAATTGGCTGAACAGATGTCTCGCCTTTATCCTCTTGCCGCAGCCGCCAATGTGTGGGCGTTGGTGCTGATTCTCGCGGGCGGTTTCGCGGTGCAATTGCTGACCGGCGAGCTCCCCTGCCCGCTCTGCGTCATGCAGCGCATCGCCTTGATGCTGTGCGCGCTCGGCCCGCTGCATATCCTGATCTCCGCACGCGACGGCGCGCTCGCCGGCCGGGCGGCGGCGGTCGGCAATGGCATGGCGATCATTGCGGCGCTGCTCGGCGCGGTCGCATCGGGACGCCAAGTTTTTTTGCACATTCTTCCCGGCGATCCGGGATTCGGCGCGCCCGTGCTCGGCCTTCATCTCTATACTTGGGGCCTGATCGCCTTCGCCTGCCAGATCGCGGCGAGCGGCGTGATGTTGATTGCGACCGCCTGGCTTGAGGAGGAGCCGGCCCTATGGGGCGGCCTCGCACGGTGGACCGCCATCGCGCTCGCGGCGATCGTCATCGCCAATCTGCTCTCGGTTATCGCCGAGGCTGGCCTGCATTGGGGTTTGCCGGAGACCCCTGTAGATTATCTGATGTTCAAATAGGAATGGCAGGCCGCATCCACGGCGCCGCCCCTGCGGCGAATTACCGTGCGGTGACGCCCTGCCGGAGAGCCGGCCCGCACGACTTGAGACCGCCGTCGTGCTCGGCGTGCACCTTATTCTTGACGTGGGTCAATGATGCTCGTTGGATTGGCTCGATCATTGTCGATCATCGCCGTCAAAACGTGAGGCAAGAAGCAATGAAAAACCTCAGCGCCGTTTTGCAAGCGTTTCGCCGAAACCTGCCCGACAGCAGCCTGACCGCCCAGGCCATTGATCGCGGCGCATTACTGGAAGAAATCTCGCAGGTCGCCGCCACGGAGCGCGTCCATCAGCTGGCGACTATTCTGTTCGAGGCCGAGCAAGAAGCCGCGAAGGACAGCCCTGACACCGAAATCGACTTTGAGACCGCAATCAACAAGCAAATTAGTCAACTCCGGAGCGACCTGCCTGACACAAGCAATACGGCCAAGGCTATCGATCGCGGCGCGACCTGGGAGGAAATTTCTGCGGCCGCCCAGGAAGAAAGCCTTAGCAATCTCGCTGCGACACTGTTCGAGGCAGAACAGGAAAAAACGAACGACTGAAAATCGCTCGAACGTGATCGTGCTCCCGGTTATGCCCGGCTTCTCTTCTTTTCAGAGAGGCGGTGTGTAGTTTTGTGCGCATGAAATTGCCGAGGCATACGGCGTGGGGAGGGGCATATGCGTGGGCCATCTGCGCCTCGCGTCGGCCTTGATGAGACCGCCATCAACGGCAAAATGTCAGGGTACTGTCCTAAATCACGCGCGCATTTGTCCCCCTAAGGAGGGCCCGTCTATCAATACGTGTGGTAGCGATGTGCAATAAAGTGTAAGAATTCATTAACAACTCCAAGAATTTACAAAATTAAGTGCCCCGGCGCCGGCATCGACCTAAAGCCAGCGCTCGACGGTTAACCGCCAGTTGAGTCTTGGGGGACGAGCATAAACACCGAGGGGTCCGTGTTGATCCGCATATACATGGCATCGTTGCGTCTATAAGCCGGCAATTGCGCGGCCAATTTCTGCCCAGCACAGGCAGGGGCGCGCGGGCCTCGCGGGTCCTGGCAAGTTAGAGGGGGTCTGCCGATGATGAGAAAGCTTTGGCGGGGGTTGCCGTCCACTGCGGCAGCGGCCGCGGCTATCGGCGCGATGATGCTGGTGAGACGTGAATGGACCGCCCAAGTCGGTCTTTTCGTCTACTTCTCAGTTCTCGTCCTATTGACCGACGGAATTGACATCTTTGATCGCGAGCGCTTCGAGCGGCTCATAATCTGGAAAAAGTAGCGTTTCTGGCGTCTTATCTGCTGGGCCGAAAGCTTACGGGCGGACCAGGGCAAACGTGATGATGCTCGCCGCTGCGGCAGATATGGCGAATGCTAGGACGATCCAAATTACGTCTCGCACCGAGATCATCATCATCATCTATCCGACACGCCCGACTTCTACTGCTTATAATTTAGCACACGATCGTCCCCTAGGCTGTGTAATCTAGGTCACAGCGCATATAACTTGCGGTCAGCAGGGGCTCCTTGCAGGGCGCGGCCGGAGCATTTTCCGGCGAAGTGGGAACCGGTTCGCCGAAGAAAATGCGACTACTCAAGAACAACCAGAGCGAATTCCGATTCCATTGGAACGGAATTCGCTCTAGGACGCTCCGGATTTAGGAAATCGCGCCGATCATTACCGATTCCCGCTCGCCTTTGTCTCTGCCAGTCCGACCGCGCGTCTGCCCGACGATCTGGTACCGGGGGAGGCCAGCCGGGCGCTCATCGCTGCACCAGTCGCATTGCATGAGCGTCGGGGTCCCTCACCATGATGGCGCGGGAAAAGCCCAGCTGTGAATTCGGGACAGTGACCACGTCCGGGGATACGAAGCGGACGCCGGCGGCGCGCAACGCCTTGGCGGCGGCGGCGACATCCTCGACCACCAGCGACGTCTGCCAGTGCCACAGGTCGGCCGAGTTGGTGTCGAGCGGGAAAGGCCGGCCGCCGGGCGGGCTCTCGTAATGCAGGAACTCGATGAACGGCGGGCTCGTTTCCGGGACGACTGCGGTGATGCGGACCCGCGGGTTTAACACGCCGTCGAGCCGCTCCTGGACAATACCGGTATTGAGGCTTCCGCCGGCGACCGTCAGTCCAAGCAGGTCGCGGTAGAACCTAAGGCTCCGCTCGGTGTCGCTCACTGTGATCGCGGTGTGATCGATCCCGCAAAACAGGCGGTCGGTAGTCCGCCGCCAGTGCGCGCTGCCTTTATCCGCCGGGAACCAGATCAGTTCGAGAGCGTGGTTGTCGGGATCGCAGAATTTCACCGCCTTGATGCCCGCGGCCGCAACATTCGACTCAGGGAAGGTCTGTGGCTCGATCGATATCTGCCCGACGCGGTGGCGGCGCAGTTGCTCGTAGGCTCTTTCCATGTCGCTGACGACGATCGCCACGTGCTGGAACCAATGGTTGTTGGCACGCCAGGGCACCGGGATCGGCCGGCCGTTGTGTGAGAGATATTCGGTAAGTTCGACGGTCTGCTCGCCGAGCCTGAGATGCACGATCCGCATGTTGCTGGCGAAAACGCCGCTCAACGTGTCATACGCCTCGCCGGTGACCTGCGTCTCGGCGACCTTCTTAAATCCCAGCACGTGCTCATAGAAGCTGACCGCGCGATCCATGTCGGACACGGTGAAACCGATCATGGCGATCTCTAGGACTTTTGCAGCGGTAGTCATCATGACGCGCCGTTATCTCTGGTCGGTCAACTCGCCGACAACAAACTCAAGCGAAGGGTCATCGGAGACCAACGTGACGGCCTTAACGAACGTGTGGATAGTAGTCAGTCATTAGTCGAGGGAGCCGAACGTAGATGAGTTACCTCCGGAGTACCCGCAGGGGGGGTGGAACCTGTGATCTAGTTCACATGCGCGGCCGGACAAATATGACAAAATTGGGTCATGAATATTATCCTGATTTCTGGTGTAGCGCCATGAAAGCGATTGTAGCCAACCTCAGACCATTGCCGGCACCGCCAGCCATGCTCGTATCTTTAAACCCTGAGGTCAATCCCGTGCTCGGCCAGCTGTCCTCTATTAATACGCCACTTGTTCCGGAAGGCGGGCTATCCCTGCCCTCTTACTTCAAGATCGATCGGGGTATTCCGTTTGAGGTTAGCTAGGCATGAGAACCTTTTGCCGGCTTCGAAAGCTATCTTGCGAATCCCGGCTCACCGAGGCAATGGGTCTCATTATTCATGGTTGCCGGGTGGTCTTGATTAGTGCCTTGCTCTCGTTTGCCGCCGCCCTTTTCGTTCCTGGAGCCGCTCTTCACCGTCGGATATCTGCTCGCCAAAAGGGTCGGATTTGGCACTATAGGCTTACTGCAGGGGGAGCCAATAGTTGTGATCTGGAATACTAGTCACGGACCCCAAAAGGAAATACCCATAAGAGTATATAATTGGCGCAAAGAATTTATAGATTCCTTACACGAACGCTCATTTAGACAAAAACTAGGGTCTAACAAGGAAGTAAGCAAAATTATATCTAAATCGGAGACGTGCCTCAACGAATACGGACTAGCATATAGGACTGAGTTCTTTGTATTTGACAGCACGATAGCGTCATCGTTATGCATAAATGAATTTAGGTGGCTTACGTTTGATCAGCCTAGTCTGGGCGATTACGCGGGGCTTTCGAAAAACGAGGATTATGACAAGTATTTAAAAGGTGTTATTGCAATTGACGGAAATACGTTTGGAAACAACTTAATTATTGATTTGCAGACTCGATCTGATGCCGTTAAATCATGGCCGTTGCCTAGATTGCGCCACTTAGAGATTATTGGATTAAAGGCCGGAGCATTAATTATTGATTTTAAAGATATTAGTCCCAATCAGGAAATTGCTGTTGATGGGCTAGGGATGGAACGCATCTATAGCGCACACGCTACGTGCGAATACGGCGGCAGCGAAGAGCGGCCACGCCCTTTGAATTTGGAGTTGAGAAAGAAGGAAATTGTTGTGGACTTCAGGGAGCAACTGCAGCTTCCAACAGTAAGTGACGTCTTGCAATGGCTAGAGCTAAACAAGATCGAATTGACCCAGCCATACGCTGCCTTCGCGGCGGGATTCCGTAAAGCTGGCGTTGACAGTACAGATATTAATATTGCGCGTGAAAATCTAGAGGTGTGCGACCGCGCGGCACGTTGGCTTCCTTTGTGGTTAATTAAGCCGTTCTGTAAAGGCGCGATCGAGCGCCAAAAGGACGCATATTTTCGGGCATGTAAGTGCGCCCCACGGTGGGTTCCGCCGTTCATCCTTAGGTCGTTTTGTGCGGTTAAACCGCCAAAGAGCGACGTAAGACAACCGGCGGACCAGGACTGTATAACTCCAGCGAGGCAGGCTCGAGCGTCAGAAGCTGTGTCCGCCCAACAATTGGGTGATAGCAACGAGCGCCTTAGCAAGGTTATCAATCAAATGATAACCCCGGCGAGCGAGGCTCAAGCGTCAGAAGCGGTGTCCGCCCAACAATCGGGTAATAGCGACGAGCGCGTCAGCAAGGCGGCGAGCGAGGTGCAAGCCTCAGAAGCGGCGTCCGCCCAAAAATCGGATAATAGCGACAACCTCGTCAGTAAATTCTTCGATAAGATGGTCGATCTGTCGCAACTTTTGTTTAGGGGATTATTATATTTTCTTGCAGATCACGGCTATCGCCCGGGTAAAGTGTTGTGGTTTGTGAGCGGCACCGTAATTATGTTTTGGCTGATATTTCTTTTGCACTTACGGGTCGTAACATACACCTCGAGTGCAGGATCTGAGGACGCGGGTCCATCTGTTAATGAGAATAAGCTAAGACCAATTGGATTAATATTTGTGATTGACCGATTAATGCCCGGATATCGGATTAGTGAAACACACTACAAAATAAGGGGATTTTATAAGATTAAAAGGGTATCGAATATAGAGCCAGCAATACGGCGACTACTGTTTATTAAATTATCGGTTGTTCCGGTAACGGATCAGGTTGAACTTGCGCGCATCGAGAGAACTTTGAATTTCCTACGGATAATCGGCATGATATACACGGTGTTCCTCGCAGCTGCCAGTAAGTATCCCCCGGCAAAGCCGGGGGCTTTAGGATGTGAGCCGCTCAAAGCGGCTGGTTGGGGTCGCTGACGCGACCCCGGGTTCAGGCGCCACCTGAAGGTGGCAGATCAGCGCCACAGATTGAGCTGCTCCAGGCGCCTGTCCTCTTCCTCCTGGTTCTTGATGTACTCACGGATCGCTTGCTCGTCCCGCCCCACCGTGGAGACATAGTACCCTCTGGCCCAGAAGTGCTGGCCCACGAAATTGCGCTTTCGTTCGCCGTAGACCCGGGCCAGGTGGATCGCGCTCTTGCCCTTGATGAATCCTGACCACCTGCGACACCGCATATTTTGGTGGGATCGAGATCATCATGTGCACGTGATCCGGCAGCAGATGTCCCTCTTCGATCCGGCATTCCTTCTGCGTCGCCAATCTCCGGAACACCTCCGCAAGATGCCTCCGCAGCTCCGCGTACAGCGTCTTCCTGCGACATTTGGGAATGAAGACCACGTGATATTTGCAGTCCCATTTCGCGTGGCTTAGGCTCTCAAATTCGTCCATCGATGAACTTCCCCTTCGTGTGCTTGGCGGCTCACGAGTTGGAAGCTTCGTCGATGGACCCCCTTAAACGTCAAACTTCTACTGCCACCCCGGCAGAGCCGGGGGAACTCCTTTGGATATTAGCTCCTTGTTCGTGCATTGAACCGGGGATGATCGGCCGGGTGATAAGGTTCTGGAGCGGATATGGTCGTCGCGGCATACTACCCCCAGCTGCGGATGCGGCTCAGCGATGCCCATTTTCTCGACCGAAGCTGAAGTGCGCTGGATCGGAGGGGGCCAGCTATTACCTATGTCGAGAGAGCTGAGGGCGTTTACATGCCGCCGAGATCAATAAAAACCGATGCCGGTGCAGCGGACACTGCTCCTCACGCACCGTCCGCCACGCTCATCTATGCCGTTGCTTTCGTTACCGGGGCGATCGTGATGAGCTTCGAAATGTTGGGCTCGCGCTACCTCAACCCCTATTTTGGCAGCGGCATATACACCTGGGCTGCCCTCATATCCACAGTGCTTGCCGCGCTCTGCGCCGGCTATTTTCTCGGTGGGTATCTTGCCGACCGCGCGCCTTCCGCACGCGTCCTTGGCGTGACGGTCATCGTCGGCTCGGCTTATCTTACTGCCCTGCCGGCCTTTTCGGAGAGCGTGCTCGAACTGTTTCTGGACGCCATCGAAGACCTTAAGGCCGGCAGCCTCGTCGCCGCCTTCGTGATCATGTTTTTTCCGGTCACGCTGCTCGGCATGTATTCCCCCTTCGCTATCCGTCTCATGCTGCAGTCGCCGCGCCGTTCCGGTACGGTATCAGGCACGGTATACGGCATCTCAACCGCGGGCAGCATCGTCGGGACGCTAGGTACCACCTTCTATCTTATCCCGATGATCGGGTCGCGCGCGATTACGATTTTGCTTGGTGTCGCGGGTGTAGTCGCCGGTTTTGCACTGATGACGGGTCGCGCAACGCTACGCCGAAGCGCGCGGACTGTCGGTGCGGCGGTCGCCATCGTTGCGCTGGCCATCGCGACATTTGCTGGGCATGGCACGCACGCGGACGAGCCGTTCGACCTTGCTGTGCGGGCGGCGGTGCTCGCCCAGAAGGACGGGCAGCTCGCTCACATCGAGACCGAATACAACGACATTTTCATCACGAAGGAGCGCGCCGAGCTGAGCATGTCGTTCCAGCGCAAGGGCTGGGACTACACGCAATCGACGATCAATCTGCACGATCCTGACGACCTGCCGCTCGCCTTTGCTCGGACCATGACAGTCGCGGTGGCGTACCCGGAAGAGCTGAAGCGGATTCTGATGGTCGGCCTCGGCGGCGGGACAATTTCCGCCTATCTTGGGCATTTCATGCGTGACGTGAAAATCGACACGGTGGAGATTGATCCAGGGGTAATCGCCGCAGCGAAAACCTACTTCGGCCTACGCGACACCGGACGTATCCGTTACCTCGACGCCGACGGCCGCGTCTTCCTCAACCGCAACAGGCAGCTCTACGATCTCATCCTGCTCGACGCCTTTCACGGCGGTTATGTGCCGTTTCACCTGTTGACGAAGGAGTTCTACGCGCTGGTGAAGGCGCGGCTCAAGCCGAACGGCGCCGCCGCGTTCAACGTGCACGACGGCACCAAGCTTTATGTCAGCACCATCTTCACCTTGCAGGCGGTGTTCCCTACAGTCGATCTGTATCCGTCGGGCGAGGGCGAGGTAATCATGGTCGTTACCCCGCAGCCTGGCCCAGATCGCGCAACACTGGCAGCCCACGCGGCGGCACTCCAACAGCAGTACGGATTTCGGTTTCCGCTTCCCACTCTGCTTGCGCGCTACCAAGCAAAGGAAGATGTGTCGAGCGGCGTATTGCTGACCGACGACTTCGCGCCTACCGATATTTACAACGCCCTGCACGAGACACGCAGGCGGAAGAAGGCAGGGCACGATCGTTCGCGTTGAGTTGTGGAAGTGTCACGCGGGACGAACTGCTCACACTAGATCACAAATATGGATTTCAAAACAGGCGCTCATACCGCCCGACGCTCTCGATGAGGACGGTGCGGGCGAGTATCGCCGCGCCGTGTCGCGCAATGTTGCACCGTTGTGGAATCGCACAAGAAACGTTGGTCAGGACCGAGCTAAGCACTTGAT
>CAWIXM010000032.1:0-89355 GCA_963840055.1 uncultured Alphaproteobacteria bacterium
GATTAGCCATCACCTTGGCGTCGTGCACCTTGCCCGTCGTCACGCCCGCGGTGTGCACGAGCCCGCTCTCCGCATCGACGCCGACGTGCGCCTTCATGCCAAAATACCACTGGTTGCCCTTCTTCGACGAACTCATCTCGGGATCGCGCTTCTGCTCCTTGTTCTTCGTCGAGGGCGAGGCCGCGATCAGCGTCGCGTCCACGATCGTGCCGCCGCGAAGCAGCTCGCCCTTGTGCCGCCAGATGCTCGGCAACGGCCGCGAAGATCGCCTTCGTCAGCTCATGGCGCTCAAGCAGATGGCGGAAATTGAGGATCGTCGTCTCGTCGGGGATCGCGTCGCGGCCGAGTTCGAGCCCGCAAACGCGCGCATCGACTGGATGTCGTAGAGCGCTTCCTCGGCGCCTGGATCGGACAGGCTGTACCATTGCTGCAGGCAGTAGATGCGTAGCATCGTCGAGAGCGGAAAGGCCGCCGCCCTCCCTTGGCCGACCTTGGGATAGTGCGGCTCGATCAGAGCTTCGAGCGTCGCCCACGGCACGACGGCGTCCATCTCCGCCAGGAACACGTCCCGCTTCGTCCGCTTCTTCTTCGCCGCAAAATCAAGCGACGCAAAGCTCAGCTGGTCCGCCATCAACGCCCCCTCGAATCAATGACATCAGTGTGCCATGTTCGAGGGGTTGTTCAGAGGTTCCTTAAGTAAGAATTCTCTGGGAAGCATCGGCCGTCAGGCTATCGAGGTCAGCGACCTCTCGCGCTGCCAGCGTGTGCATGTGTCCGCTCAGGTGAGCAGAATCCGAGCGATAGAGCGCAAAGCCGGAATAGCGGCTCTCTCGTTCGCGCCGACGCTGTTGTGCTGCGATCCGTCCTGCCGCGCTGCCGGCTAGAAACATCCGTGTCACATCTTCTGAATAGGACTGATCGTATACCCTTCCGATCAAGGCGATCGTCGGGAGGATGCGTTCTTCGGGGGCTCTAGCCGCAGGCGCCTTGTTATTCTAGACTGAACTCAAAGTTGTTTCGCGTCGTTTCAGAAAAATTTGGGGTGCTTCTCAAGCGTGCCAACGGGTTTGCGGTAAGCCGACCGCTCGGCAGGCTGACCGGTAAGCAACGTGCATCCGGCAAATCTTCTTCGACGAGATTGGGAGCCGATAATGGAAATGCTCGATGATACCCGCGGAACCGTCGTTGGCGAAACCGCGCGCAATCGGGGTGTCGATCCCGCGTCGATCAGCATTTGGGTTCGCGGGCTCGTCACGGCGGCTCTCATTTGCGCAGGGGCGGTGCTGGCGAACGCGGGCACGGCGGGTGCGGCGCCTACGGCTGTGCTTAATGCGCAAGACGTCAATGAGGCCCAATTTGCTGCGCCGTCAGGTAAGAAGAAGGGCGCGACCGCCCCCAGCACGGTAGTCATCATCAAGGCTGAGGTGCTGCTTGGTCGCGCCGGATTCTCGCCGGGTGTCATCGACGGCAAGACCGACCTAAATTTTCGAAAGGCCGTCGCCGCATTTCAGGACGCAAACGGGATCAATCCGAGCGGCAAAATCGACGCTCCAACCTGGGACCGGCTCACTGCGACATCGACCGAACCCCTTCTCGTCGAATATGAAATCCAACCGGCGGACGTGAAGGGCCCGTTCACCAAGACCATTCCAAAGTCGCTGGCAAAACAAGCGGACCTCAAGGCTCTCGACTACACCGGCCCGCGTCAATTGCTTGCGGCAAAATTCCACGTCGACCCGGTTTGTTGACGCGGCTCAATCCGAAGGCGTCGTTCGGAACCGCCAGAACCAAGATCCTCGTGACGAACGTTGCCACCAAGCATTCGCGGGAAAGAGTCACTAAGATCGTGGTGGATAAGTCCAAAGAAACTGTTCGCGCATATGATGCCGAAGGGAAACTGGTCGCCTTTTATCCGGCATCGGTCGGCAGCAAGGCGCAGCCGTCTCCCAGCGGCACGCTAACTGTTCGTTCCGTCGTCGAGAATCCCACTTATGATTATTCGCCCAACTCGACTTCCCAGGGGTAAAGACAAGAGAGCCCTTCACTATCGCTCCCGGTCCCAACAATCCGGTTGGTACGACGTGGATCGGGCTTGGCGATGACTACGGCATCCATGGCACCCCCGCGCCGCAGAATATCGGCAAGACCCACTCGCACGGATGCGTCCACCTCACGAATTGGGACGCACGGGCGCTCAGTGAAATGGTCCACAAGGGCACCAAGGTCGAATTTATCGACTGAACATAAAACGGCATACACGACAGGATCGCGGGGCGCTGATTTTAGCGATGGTAGGGTCCTTAAGGGGACCGTAGAGATGAAGATCACCGCGGTGCATCCGCGAGTGTTTGTATGTTCTGCCGCAGCGACCACGACGGGACCTATTCGAACGGCTTCCGACCGTGCCTCCAGGTCATCAGCCGCCGCCATTCAGATGCTGAGTTCGTCGGTCCCGGCTGGCTACTGCCGGGACTTTTTTCTCAAGAAGCCGCGCCTAGTCCGCACCGGCTGCGGAATCCCTGAGCTTAGCAACTGAGGGGCGATTTCTGCTAATGGGATGGCCCGGCCGCGCTCAGCGCCTAATCTGCTGGACTGTGGCTGGGAGGCGCGAAGCAAACGCTCAAGGAGCATGCGATGCGCACATCTCAGAAGACGCCAGGATTGATCGCCACGATCGGCATCGACCTCGGCAAGAATACGTTTCACTTGGTAGGGTTTAACAAGCGGGGCGCAATCGTTCTGCAGCAGAAGGTATCCCGCGCTCAGCTCGAACGCCGGCTCGCCAATATCCCGCGCTGCCTGATCGGCATGGAGGCCTGCTCGGGCTCCCATTACATCGGCCGCCAGCTTTCAGCGCGAGGCCACGAGGTGCGTCTGATCCCGGCGCAGTACGTAAAGCCTTTTCTCAAGGGTCACAAGAACGATTACCGCGATGCCGAAGCGATCGCGGAAGCCGTTCAGCGGCCGACCATGAACTTTGTGGCGATCAAAACGCCCGAGCAAATGGATTTGCTGGCTCTGCACCGCGTGCGATCGCGTCTTGTCAGCCAACGGACGGGGGTGATCAATCAAATCCGCGGCTTCCTGATCGAACGCGGCATCACGGTGAGGCAAGGTGTAGCGCCTTTGCACAGAGCGCTGCCTGACATTCTGAGCTCACGTCCTGAGGCGCTCTCGCGGAGGATGGTGAGCCTCATCGCCGACCTGATGCAGGACTGGCGTCGGCTGGACGAGCGCATCGAGGTCGTATCGAACGAGATCGAGGCGCTGGCGCAACAGGATGACAATTGCCAGCGCCTGATGACTGTTCCGGGCGTCGGTCCGATTATCTCAAGTGCCATGGTGGCAGCGATCGGCAATGGCGCTGGCTTCAAGCAGGGGCGGGATTTCGGCGCCTGGCTCGGCCTCGTGCCGAAGCAAGAGTCGACGGGAGATCGCACCATCCTTGGCAGAATCTCCAAGCGCGGCAACAAATACCTGAGAACTCTTTTCGTGCAGGCTGCACACGTCGTTCTAGTGCGGCGGCCGAGCACGGCCATGCGCGGTTTGTGGCCTTGGATCGAGCAAGCATCAAAGCGCCTTCACCGCAACATGCTGGCGATCGCGCTCGCCAACAAACTCGCCCGCATCGCCTGGGCAGTTCTCGCCCGCGGTCATGCCTACCAGCCCAGGATCACCGCGTATGCGTGACGAAAGCTCGCTCGGGTCCACCAAGAGGATGCCCGCCACCCCTCTGCGCCACCGTCACTCGCCCGCCGTGATGAGCGAGCGACGGTGGCTCCGAGGGGATGGCTTCAGCTGATCCCTAACATCAACTGAGTACAGGAATGTAAAACGAAAACATCGACAGCTTCCCCACCAAGGTCTGCGAGATGGAATGAAGAGATGGACAAACGGTCTGCCCGGCGCAACCAAGAGACTGGGTGCCATTTTGGCCCTTGAGGTCTTTCCGGTAGTAAGTCTCGGATGCGCGCGGATACCCATGATGGCCCGGAGCAAATGCTCCACTTAGAGGCCGAATACATTGTTGCAGCTCTCACGTTCGTCGATCTCAAACGCCATCTTGCTCCGCGCGGCCGGGCCATACATATGGCACATCGCGGCATTTCGCTGCCGCGCAGAAGTTCGGTCGCGTTCGGAGCGAAGCGGACATTAAGCAGTGATCACAGAGCAAGAAACGCGCGGACATTCGCGAGACACTGAAACAGCTGCCGCAGGCCGTGATCGACGATCTTTCCGCCGCCTTGGCCAACACGTCTCCGAGCCACTACGATTATTCCAATTACTTGCGCCGGCACGCCAAACTGCTCAAACAGACCGGCAAACTGGACGAGGCCGAAAAAGACTATGCCGCGCTCGTCAAGGACGATCCGAAGAGCGTCTCGCGCAGGACCGATCACCTGCTCATCCTTATCGAATTGGGCCGCGACAAGGATGCCGAAGCTGAGCGCAAGCTTATCGAGAGGATCGCTCCCAAGGCGCTGCAAAACTCTTCCTTCGTCTGCCACGTCGCCGACATCCGCGCCAAGCAGGCCGGCAAACCCGGCGCGGCCAGTCCTAAGGATCTGACCACGGCGTGGAAACTCGGCAAGATTGTCGCTCTGGTGCCCCTGCAACACCTGACGGGCAAACCCAACGAGAAAGCCGACAAGGCGTGGGGCACCGTATCGAATCTGGTGCGGGCCGGAGAGAAGGCCACCGGCAAGGAGCTACACGGACTTGACCCGATACCGGAATTCAAAGGCCCGAAAATCGCCCAGGTGAGGCAGGCGATCGCCTTCATCTTTCAGCAGCGAAAAAAGGTCGAGGCGGTATTGACGGCCAAGGTCGGCGAACGGGCCGGCGCTGTCTTCGCCGTCTCGTCTGCCGGATTCATGGCTCTTGGCCTCAACACCATGGGCGTGCCCAACCTCAACAACCAACTCGGCGAGATCATCGAGAAGGAGGCGCCGCTGACCGGGGTGCCCTGCAAGATTTGGGTCGATATGGCGATCAAGGCCACCTCGCACGCCAAAGCCGCGGACGTGGCCGCAGCCTGGACCAAGGCGGCTCAAGGAAGCCAAGACGTTTCTGTCCAAGTCCTGATTACCACGACATGCCTTGAGATAAATCCTGCGCCCGAGGGAGGCAAATCGCTTTTAGCGTGTTTTCCAAAATGTATCGAAAGAAAGATCAGCCAGATCGCCTCATCGTAGTTCCCGCTGCGGGCGTGAAGTATTGCAGCTCGTTCTGGGTCAAATAGGTCACTATCTGGGTTGGCTCGATTAGGCGGCATCTCAACGCGCGCTTGGTAACGCTCGTCAACTAAATTTGCGCATCAGCTCTATGCCTGCTAGAGCGAATTCCGTTCCGGTTGAATCGGAATTCGCTCTGGTTGGCCTTGAGTGGTCGCATTTTCTGCAGCGAACCGGTTCCCACTTCGCCGGAAAATGCTCTAAGCTTCAGAACAACGAAAGCTGTTTCCGGGCTTAGGATTAATCGCGCTCGGCACACCCTGGATTCAATCGCATCAGATGTGGCCGCAGGGCCACATCTGCGCGGATTCAGATCGATGCGACCGATCTCCTTCAACTTTTGCATAGGTTGGGCACGCGCGACCGCCTAAAACTATCGCTCATTCATGCCCCCTTATCGTTGTTCGGATGCGTGGGAGGGAGGACATGCGTCGGGCGAAAACGTGGATGGTGTCGCTGGCGTTTGCCGCGGCGCTCGCATTAATGCCGCGGGCTTCGTTGGCCGACCAAGACGGGGTGAGCTTCTGGATTCCCGGATTCTTCGGGAGTCTCGCCGCGGTGCCTCTGCAGCCCGGCCCCTCTCTCGTGTCAATGTATTATCACACGTCCGTCAACGCCGGCGCCCAGGTTGCGCGCGCAAAAGAGATCACGATCAAGGAGATTTCGGGCGTTGTCTCCGGAAGCATCAGGGCCAGCCTGGACGCAGACGCCGATATCGGCATGGCGATCCCCCAATACACGTTTAAGACACCGGTGCTCGGCGGGCAGGCGACCATCGGGGCGATCGTAGCCTATGGCCGCACGAACACATCGATCAATTCGGTGCTGAGCGCCGGACTGCTTATCCAGCCGTTCGCGATACCCGGAACTGACACGATCGTCGGGCCGTTCGGACTCAGCCGGACACGATTTAACACTATCGGCGATTCCGTGACGGGTTTCGCCGACCTGGTCCCGCAGTTTGTGCTGCGATGGAATGCCGGGGTCCATAACTACATGGCCTACGTCACGGGAGACATACCGATCGGCGCCTATGACCCGGCTCGCCTGTCGAATCTCGGGCTTGGGCACTGGGTGGTGGATGCCGGCCTCGGCTACACGTATTTCAACCCGCAGACCGGGCACGAATTCTCGACGGTGGGCGGCTTCACCTACAATTTCGTCGATCCCTATACGCAATATCAAAGCGGCGTCGACTTTCATCTGGATTGGGCCGCCTCGCAATTCGTGACGAAGCAATTCCAGATCGGCCTCGTGGGCTATCTGTATCAGCAAGCCAGTTGCGACAGCGGATCAGGCGATCGCGTCGGATGTTTCGAGTTCGCGTGTCGCGGGCGTCGGAGCGCAGATCGGCTACATCATCCCGATGGGATCGCTGCAAGGCTACGTCAACTTCAAAGGCTATAAGGAATTCGAGTCGGAGCATCGACCCGAAGGCTGGAATGTCTGGCTGACATTCGTGCTCTCGCCCGCGCCGCCTTCGGGGGGCGCGCCGACGATGGCGAGCACGCCGGCGCGGCACATGTACACCAAATAGCTGCGGGGCCGCGCCTCGCCGGGACGCGGCCGGCCGTCGTCGTTTACCCGAACAGGCCGTGCAGGAACCAGCGCGGCGCGTCCGTCTCGCGGCCGTAAAGACCTTCGCGATAGAGCCAGACGCGCATGCCCGCGCGCGTTTCGATGCGGAAATAGTCGCGGGTGAGCGCGCTGCCCGTCGCATCGCGCCACCACTCGAGGGCAATGCGCTCGGGCCCTTCGGCGGCCGTGACCTCATGCAGCACGCGCCGCCAGCGGAAACGCACGGGCGGACCGTCGGGCACTTCGGCGATCGCCTCGATGCGTTCGGGGCGCGCGAATAAGCGCGCCGGCCGCGCCGGCGCCAGCGTGTCCTGCGTGGCGGGTTCGGTGGCGTCACGCTCGGGAACCGCATTCGCCCGCACCTCGGCTGCTCCCCGCAAACGGGAAGATGCGAATGCAAGGTGCGCATGCGCCGGGACCGCGGCGACGGCGAATTCGGGAATGTGAGTATCCTGCGGCACCAGGCGGGTGACGCGGCGCAGGCCGAAGCGCGCGCCGAGCCGATCGACCAGATGGCCGAGTTCGCCGGCATGATCGGCTGCGCCGTGATCGGCGGCGAGGCTCGTCTGCACCGGCGCGCAGCGTTCCGTGACCGGAGCGGAGAGGCGCACGAGGTCATAGCCGAAGCCGGGATCGCAGGCCTCGCCGATGCCGGCGAGCCGGTCGGCAAACAGGCGGCTGATGCGGTTCGCCGCGTGCACGGGCGCGCCGGCGCCGACCGCGAGGCGATGGACCTTGCCGTCGGTGCGAAAGAGAGCGAGTTCGATGAGGCGCGCGCCCTCGCCCCGCGCCTCCATCGCATAGCCGAGCCGGATGCTCAGGCGCGCGATCGTCCCCAGCACGTCGCGTTCGCGCGCGATCGGCTCGGCGAAATGCTGCTCAGCCATGTAGGAGGGCGCAGGCCGCTTCGGCGTGATCGGCTCGTCTTCGCGGCCGAGCGCCTGATCGAGCCGGCGCAGGAAGCTCGCATCGAAACGGGCGGCGAGCGTCGCGCGCGGCAGATCGAGCACGTCGGCGATGCGGTTGAGCCCGACATCGGCGAGCGCGGCGACGGTTTCCGGATCAAGGCGCAGCGCGGCGAGCGGCAACGGCGCGAGCGCCTCCCGCATCGCGCCGGGCGGCACGATGACAACATGCCTGTCCTCGTCATTCCGGAGCCCGCCGCTAGGCGCGAGCCCGGAATACATAGACCCCGCGCTTGTTGCTTCCTTCACCTCTCCCCGGCGGGGAGAGGTCGACACCGAAGGCGTCGGGTGAGGGGGCTCAAACCCATCTGTCGAAGTTCGGCCCCCCTCACCCGCTCGCTGCGCTCGCGACCTCTCCCCCCGGGGGAGAGGTGAAGGAGAGTCAGCGCCTGCGAGTTTGGATGTCAGGCTTCGCCCTTTGGGTTCGCCCCGAATGACAGGCATGTCGGCCCAAACGCCATATCGCGCGACCGCCCAGGCGCAGCCGGGCGTATCGGCGATGCCGACGCGCGCGCGCAAACCCTGGGCGGCGAGCCGCGCGACGATATCGCGGGCAAGCGCCGCCTCGCCGCCGAAGAGATGGGTGCAGCCGGTGACGTCGAGCATGACGCCCGCGGGCGCATCGATCCCGGCCAGCGGGGTGTAGCGGTCGCACCAGTCGGCGATCGCTTCGAGCAGCCCCTGGTCGGCCGCGGGATCGCTCGGCGCGACCTCCAGCGCCGGATGGCGCGCGCGCGCATCGGCAAGCGCCGTGCCTGCCGTGAGGCCCAGGCGTGCGGCCGCGTCGTTCATCGCCGCGATCCGCAGCGCGCTCTTGACCATGTGGGCGACGACAAGCGGCGGGTGCTCGCCTTCATCCGGTGCGAACGCGCGGCGCCGCGTCAGGCGGTCCGTCGCGAGCCGCCGGAGCCAGATCGAGAGATAGCGGGACGGAATGGAAGGCGTGCTCATGGCAGTCCCAGGATAAAAGCCAGCGCCCCGTGGGGCCGCGGCGGTTTCTGACGAGAGAGAGAACGATGGCCGGCCGCCCGAGCCCGCCGAACGCGTCGCGCGCGCCGGGGGCCGCCGCAATTTCGCTGCGCGTCATCGCCGGGCTCGGCAAAGGGCAGGCGTAATGGCGCAGGAGGAGCCCGAGCCCGCCGCCTTCGCCGGCCGCCAGCGCCAGGCGGCGCAGCATGGTGAGATCGAGCGTGTTTTTCTCCCGCGCGAACTCGCCGACCACGGCGGCGACGGCGCGACAGCGGAGCGCCTCTTCCATCGCCCAGGCGCCGTCGCGCTCATGGGCGACGCGCAGGCCGATCACGCGCGCCATGGGGAGGCCGAGCAGTTCGAGCCCCGGCCCGTAAAGGGCGCCGCCTTCGAACTCCGCCGCCTCCGGCTCGATCCACAACACCGCGCGGCCCGCACGGATGTCCCTGCGGGGAAGAAGGAATCTATTCCTTGGATTTTGGCCGGACGCAGGATCCGGCGGCAGAAAGCCGGCCTGGCTTCGATCGGTCGTATTTTCCGGCGGCGAACCGGCACGGCTTTGGTCGATCGTATTTTCCGGCGGCAAAAAACCGGCCCGCCCGCGGATCGTCGGGGGCAGGGTCTCGCCGGCTCCTTCCGCCGCGAGCGCGCGGGCGAGCAGCGCCAGCGCGAAGGAGACGGCGGCGCCGAAATAGGTGGGCGCAGCCGGCGTGATCTCGTGCAGGGCGCCCAGCGCCAACCCGCCGCCGAGCATGCGGTCGAGCGCGCCTATGCCGAGGGCCAGCCCCCCCAGCCCCCCACTGGCGGGCCTTCCTGCGCCCTGCGCCTCGATCGCCGCCACGCGGCGCCGGAGCGCGAGCAATGTCTCGTCCGCATGGTGGAGCATGGGCCCGCTCTGGACTGTTCATGTTTTGTTCTATAGATTCCGGAACGCAGCCGCCGTGTCAAGTCGGGGTAACTCTTCGGCCCTCTCTATCGGAGGCATATTTATGGGAATGTTATCAAATTATCCGTTTAATCCTCAGGCCATGGCTCGTGGGATTTTGGCACCGCCGCCACTGGTTGTTATAGTAGCAGGATTCTTTCCCTGGATGTTTGCGGTGCCGAACAACATTGAAGCCGATGTAGCCGCAGTTGACGCTTTCTTGGCTGACAGTCCCAAGAGTTTAGCGGGGCCTCCACCGGAATTCGGCCTATCCCCGTTCCATCGGTCTGGTGTTTACGAGTGGCGGGCAAATTGGCCGATTGCCGACAGCGCTGGCGTGATTGGGCTCGGTACTCTGCGTTTCGTGGTGCGGCCCGGATTGGCGCTTGGTCCTAGTATTTCGGTCATCTTTAACCGTCAGGCAGTTGCCCGGCTGGATTTTGTCCCGTCCGACGAGTGTGAAAACAACCCGTTGTGGGCAGGCTCGATTGGCCTTCCACCCCGCGTATGCGGCCCCCATTTCCATGCATGGGAATATAACCGGCAGCACGTTCTGAGCGACGAAGAGTGGGAACTGCCGTGCCGAGAATTGCTTCCGCCTCAAGTTCGGAAATTCGACCAAGCATTTCCATGGCTAGCGGCGCGCATCAACTTGGTGTTAAGTCCTGAGCAGCGAGGCTTCGAGCCACCATCACAGCTCCTGTGAGTACCGCATGTCTTGCGATGACATCCAAAAAGCTCTGATGGATTTCTCCGGGTGCGAGGAGACCTCGGAAGGGGCCCGCATTGCCACGCATTGCCTCTATCCATCGTTTGAGGCCGTGCGTGTATTTGTTGCGAAAGTTGGAGACGGCTATCACGTTCATGATGGCTCGGGTGCCTATAACACCGCATGGCTTCATGGGAGAGACGATCCCATGATAATCAATTCAATCAAGAACGTTGTGGCTAGATTCCACCTGGAGCTATTGGGCAAGTTAATAATTGCTAAGGCACCGACGCTAGATTGGCTTTCAAGCGCGATCATAAGCGTGGCTAACGCTTCTTCATTGGCCGCTCATGATGCAGTTGCAAAATTGGTGGCGGCGGCAGAAGAGGCTTTAGTAGATCGGATCGGTCGTAACCTGACAGAGTCGTTTGGTCTGAAAGGCTTCGATAAAGATGTCGAAGTCAGAGGCGCTAGCGGCGGTATGAGACATTTCGATTTTGTCGTCGGATGGAGAAATCCAGAAGCGCTATTTATCAATGGTGTATTGCCCCACAAGAATTCCGTCGCATCGAAATACGTATCGTTTGCTGACACGGAAGTGGATCGTGGGCACAAGTTTGCGGTGTATGATCGGTCTCTTGCCAATGATGACACCGTTCTCTTGCAACAAGTAGCTTCTGTCGTTTCTCTTGCCAATCTGCGCTCCGGCGCTCGTAGAGCGCTTCATCTCCCGCACATCAACTGAAAATTTTCGCTAAAAGATGCATGGGCGCGTTTTGGAGCCGCGTCGCTGGAGTGCGGATCGCTGGTCCGACGCACAACAGCTCCTAAGCGAATGAGAACGAGCGCCGGCTAGCTTGTCGCATTGACCGCCCGAATTACGATGAAGACGACAGAGCAGAAAACCGCCGGGTGCGTGAGCTGTGCGCCAAGCTGGCCGAGGACGACCGCGCGGGGCTCGCGCGGCTTCTGCACGAGTGGGAGGCGTACACGGTCAGAAACTTCAAGATCGAACACCTGTGGGAGCCGACGCCGTTTCCACTGGAATTGGCCGGATAATGGCGTGATACGGCCTCCGGCTGACGCCTCGGGGTAAAACTACGTTTACCTCCCCCCTTGAGGGGGAAGTCGGCGAGCGAAGCGAGCCGGGAGGGGGGTGATATGATTACAAAGGCTAAGAAGAATACCCCCCTCCCCAACCCTCCCCGTATCCACCCGGTAGGGGCCGCGGGGATGGCGCTTTCGGAGCTGACGGCACCGTCACGTCAGGCGGCGCGGGCGAGCGGGATCGGGCTGCGCCAATTCCACGGCAGCAGCGCGGCGAGATCAGTGATCTTGTGGTCGGCGATCCTGGCCAGCACGTCGGCAAGCCAGGCCTGGGGATCGACGTCGTTGAGCCTGGCCGTTTGAATCAGCGTCAGCATGACCGCGGCGCGCTCACCACCGCGATCGGAGCCAGCAAACAGCCATGACTTCCGACCGAGCGCAATCCCGCGCAGTTCGCGCTCGGCCGCATTGTTGCTCAAGCAAATGCGGCCATCATCAATAAAGCGCGTGAAGACGTCGATGCGTTTGAGCATGTAGTCAAAAGCCTTGGCGACCTCATTGTGGCGCGAGAGCTTGCCCCGCTCGCGTTTCATCCAATCGATGAGATCGTTCACCAGCGGTGCGACGTCTTTGCGGCGCACGGCTGCGCGCGCTTCGGGCGACAGGCCATTGATCAAGCGTTCTAGCGCGAAGATGGCGTCGAACCTCTGAACCGCCTCGAAAGCAATCGGCGATATCGTCGTCGCTGTTCGGTTGCGCGCCTTCGATGCGATGTCGGCAAGCTCGAACAGCTTGCGCCTCGCGTGCGCCCAGCATCCCGCCTCTGTGATCGGTCCCGGTTTTCGATTCGGCTCGTAGAGCTTGTTGAACCCGGCGTAGGCGTCGGCTTGAAGAATCCCGGAATACCCCGAAAGATGCCGCTCGGGATGGATGCTCGCTCGGTCCGGAGAGTAGAAGAACACCGCGGCCGGCGGAGCCTCGCCGCCGAACGGACGGTCATCACGGACATAGGTCCAAATCCGCCCGGTGCGGGTCTTTGTCTTCGCCAGCACCGGCACGGTGGTGTCATCGCCATGAATGCGCTCGGCGGCGAAGACGTGCGCCTTGATCAGCTCATAAAGCGGCATCAACGTCGCCGCGCAGGCGCCGACATGATCGGCCATGGTTGAGACCGACAGCTCGATCCCCTCGCGCGCATATTGCTCACTCTGCCGGTTGAGCGGCTGATGGTTGGCGTATTTCTCCACCAGCATCATCGCCAGCAGGCTCGGGCCGGCAAAGCCGCGCGCGATCGCGTGGAACGGCGCCGGCGGCTGCGTGATCGACTCGCAGGACCGGCAACTGAACTTCTCTCGCACATGCTCGGTCACGAACCATTGCCGGGGGATGACGTCGAGCGTCTCGGTGACGTCCTCGCCGATCTTGGAGAGCTTGCTCCCGCCGCAGCACAGGCACGACGTCGGCGCCGGGTGAACAATCCGTCGGCGCGGCAGATCGGCCGGAAAGTTGCGCCGCGTCCCCGGGCGCCGCGTGAAGCCCTGCACGTGGACGCGCGCCGCCTCGGCCTTCGCCGCGTCCTCGCCCGCCGCCGCAGACAGCTCCTCGAGCTGCAATTCCAGTTGATCAATGAGCCGCTGGCTGCGCTCGGAGCGCGGACCAAACATCGCGCGCTTCATCTTCTCGATCACCACTTGCAGATGCGCGATCAGCGCTTCCGCGCCCGACAGCTTGGCACGCGTCTCAATCAGCGCCGCCTTCAGCGCCGCCGCGTCCTCGGGAAGATGATCCGCCGTCTCAGCCATGACCGCGACGACAGCACAGTAACGCCGATTCACGCGATCAATTCCGTGCGCCGAGTCAATGAGCCGCAGCTTGTCCAGCGATCATCCGGCCGCCGTCGGCCTCCAGGTGTGCTGGGGATTCCGCCAATCGATCCCGTCCAGCATATAAGCGAGTTGCGACGGCGCGATCGATACCACGCCGGCCGCGGCCGATGGCCAAACAAACCGGCCACGCTCCAGCCGCTTGGCGTAAAGCGACATGCCAACGCCGTCATGCCAGAGAATCTTTATCAGCGAACCATTGCGCCCCCGGAAAACGTACAAATCGCCGGCGTGCGGGTCGCGCTTCAACGCCTCCTGAACCTGCAGGGCCAGGCCCCGCATTCCGCGCCTCATGTCGGTATGGCCGGCCGCAACCCATACCCGAACCCCGGTCGGAAACGGGATCATCGCGCCGCCAGCGCCTTGATGACCGCCGACACTAAATCCTGGGGTGCCGTCGCCGCAATGCGAACGTGAATGTCCCGGCCGAGTTCGATCTCAACCGCGGGCGCGCCCGCCGTCAATCGCTCGTTCGGCTCCGGCGCGACCACTACCGCGGCAAACCCCGGGGAAGCGCTCCGTAGATCATTCCGCCAGCGATAAATCTGCCCGGGAACAACATCCCGCCGCCGGGCAACCGCGCAGACCGATGCGCCAGGCGCAAAAGCCTCCGCGACGATCGACCGCTTCTCTTCCGCGCTCCACCGTCGCCGCCGCTCCGGGCCCGACAGAACTTCAATTCGGCTCATCACACCCTCTCTTGCATCAGTGAAAACGACGGTGCTTGCACCGATGCAAAAGAGATCGGATCAACTCTGTGCCCGCAAGGCGGCCGCTATCGGACGGTTACCCCTCCCCCTCAAGGGGGGAGGGAGCAAAAAGAACCACGCGATCACAAATGAATCCCGATCTGATCACGCGGATGCCCGTTTGAGTTGGCTACCGAACGCTACGCCCTTACGCCGGCGCGCATGCTCGAATTGGCGAGCGCGGTGTTGCCCGGCGCGTGCCGCTGCTCGTCAAAAACAAAGCAGCCCCGCCTGACCGAGGCGGAGCCGCTCTGCGAGCCCATCGCTCAATTGTTCAGTCGGCGCTGTGGGACGAACGCACACTCGCGGTTCGCCGGCCGCTCATCGGCAACACGATGACCTTGGCGCCCACCTTCGCGCGCCCATAGAGGTCGATCACGTCGGCGTTGGCGAGGCGGATGCAGCCGCTCGACACCCGCTGCCCGATCGTCGTCGGATCATTGGTGCCGTGGATGCGGTAAATCGTGTCGCCGAGATAGAGCGCGCGCGCTCCCATCGGATTGCCGGGTCCGCCCGCCATGAAGCGCGGCAGATAGGGCTGGCGCGCGATCATTTCCGGCGGCGGCGTCCAATCCGGCCACTCGTTCATCCGGGTGACATGTTCAACGCCCGACCAGGTGAAGCCTTGGCGACCGACGCCGATCCCGTAACGGATCGCCTTGCCGCCGCCGAGCACGTAATAGAGATAGGTGTTGGGCGTATCGATGATGAGCGTGCCGGGCGCTTCGTTGCTGGGGTAGTTCACCACCTGGCGGCGCAGCCGCCCAGACAGGGCCGCCGGCCGCTCTTCGCGCATCCGGTCATCATGCACATAACGGTCGACCGGCGACGACGGAGCCACGCGGGGCGACGCCCAAAACAGAAAGTCTGCCTTGCTCGGCGCGCTTGCCAAGCCGACCGACGCGAACGCCAATGCAGCGCTGATTGCGAGAGAAAGCTTCGTCGTGCGAGCCATGACGCACCCCCCGTTATTTTCCCCTCGGCATAACGTTGCCGACCAAACAACGTGGGAGGCGTGGAAAAGTTCCGCGGAAAGTATTGACGAATAAGCCGAAGTTTGCATGAAAGCAGGCGCAATTGCGGCAATAAATCGACATTAAACATCGCAGTTAAAGCAAATAAAGTTGGATAACAAACCAAATGGCCGGGCGAAAGCCCGGCCATTTGCGCTAATCGGTTCGCTGCTGAGTTTTGGTCTTGCGCGCGATGCCTCTAGAGCGAATTCCGTTCCGTTGGAATCGGAATTCGCTCTAATTATCCTTGAGTGGTCGCATTTTCTGCGGCGAACCGGTTTCCACTTCGCCGGAAAATGCTCTCATGAAGCGCAGCGAGTTTAACCACCGCGTACGATCAGACCAGGCACTTGCTCAGGATGCGCCCAAGCTGCGGAGATGCAATCGGGCTTGCCGCCGCGTCGCAGCCTTCCGGGATGCGCGACCGCCGCTCGTTGCTCTGCGGAGCGACGCCAACGGGCTTGCGCTGATCGCGCGAGTCGACGGTCGGATTCGTCTTCGGCGCATTTTTCGTCACCGAGCGCACCGCGCTACCCGCCTTGTCGCGCACCGTGACCGTCACCATCAGCCGATCACTTTTTCGTGTACGGTCGACCGACGTGACCGCGGCTTTGGCGCCCGCCGATGCGTCGGCGACGCCGACAAAACGCGCGCTCAGGTCCCCCGAAAAACTCACGGCCGCTCCGGCGATGAACGCGGAAGTGCCGATAACCAATAGAGAATTCAGCTTGAACATCGGAGTCGCCCGATTTTTGCTGATTAATGGCCCCGTGCCATGGACCGTCCCCCTGACGATCCACCGCGATAACGCATTCTTAAGGATTTGGTTCCGTGCGGCGTCGCCAGGGCCGGTCGTTTTTTCGACCGACGCGGGGGCCAGGTCAGCGCCCGTCGAGAAGATGCGTCGCGGGGATGAGCATCCGGCAGCGCACGCCGGTCGGTTCAAAGGTTAACGCGACATCGGCGTCGAGCGCGCGCGACAGGTTCTTTTCCACGACCAGACTGCCGAAGCCGCGGCGGCTCGGCGCCGTCACGTCGGGGCCGCCATGTTCGGCCCACACGATTTCCACGCCCTCTTTTTCTGCGCCGTCTTTCGCCGCGATTTCCGACGATGGAAGTTTCCGCCAGACGACTTCGACGCGTCCCTGCGGCACCGATAACGCGCCGAAGCGCTCGGCGTTCATCGCAAGCTCATGCAGCGCGAGACCGAAGCTCTGAGCCGCGGCAGGCTTGAGATGAATGGCGGGTCCGGACAAGGTGACGCGATTGGCGGCTCCGTCGAGATACTTCGCGAGCTGCCGGCGCGTAAGATCCTGCAGCGAAGCCCCATACCATCCTTCCTGCACCAGCAGATCATGCGACGTGGCGAGCGCCTGCAGCCGGTCGCCAAAGGTTTCGAGAAAGGAATCGATCGTGCCGGCGTGGCGCGCGGTTTGGCGCGCCATCGATTGAATAACCGCGAGGAGGTTTTTCGAACGATGGGTCAACTCGCGCATAAGCAGGCGCAGATGACCCTCGCTGGTTTTGCGATCGGTAATGTCGAACAGCGCGCAAGTTACGCCGATAATGTTGCCTTTCTCGTCAGGCAAAGGCTCGACATGGAGATCATAGCAGCGAGTCTTGTCGGCCTCCTTCACGCTGACTTCGCCATCCTGGCCGTGGCCGCTCGCCAGCGATGCGCGCACGTGCGCGCCGAACTGCTCGCCGCTTTCCGCAGGCAGAATGTCGGCGACGGTGCGGCCGACAATCTCCTCGACCTCGCGTCCGAACAGCGGATTGCTGATCGAGGTGAAGCGCTGATCGCGATCCTGGGTAAAGAGAGTCACATGCGAACCGCGGAGCGCGATCTCATAACATTGGAGAGCGCCGCGCAATTCGTCGGCGAGCCGCCGCTGTTCGCTCTCCAACGAGCGAATGCGCGAAATGTCGATGGCGACGCCGGTAATCCCGTCGATGGCGCCGTCACGTCCGAGCGACGGCGCAATATGATAGGAGTAATGCGCCTGCCCGCGCGCATCGGCTGAACATGCCTCGCAGGTTTCCGACCGACCGGTCGCGAGCACGCGCCGCTTGACGGCGATGACCGCGTCTCTGAGCTCCGCCGGCAGGAGATCGTTATCAGTGCGGCCGATCATCTCCGCCGCCGCGTCGGCGCTGTTGGGATTGTAGGCCCAGGTGTAGCGCAGCTCCCGGTCCTGGGAGAAAGCGTGGACGTGCGCGCCGCGCAGCGCCGTTTCGAGGCGCGCCTTCGCCAGCCCCAGTTCGCGCGTCCGTTCTTCGAGCTGCGCCTCAAGCGCAAGCCGGGCCGCCTCGAGTTCAGGCGGGGCCGCTGCAAGTTCTTGCGGCGTTGTCGGATGATCTGCGGATGCGCGCAGGTCCGGTTCGTTCAGATTCGCGAACCCGACCGCCGCGGCTGGCGCGCTCTGCGCGAGCTCTCGCCACAAAAGCACGACGACCACACCGCCCAGGATGGCGGCAACGACCTTGGCTGGCAGCACCCATCCAAATGAAGGCGTCTGAGGACCGAACACATTCGCGATATGAACCGCCCCGACCAGGAGCAAAAAACCGCCGGACGCCCATGCCATACCCCAATCCTGACTTGGCCAGCCGGAACGTCGTCGAGCGATCCATAGAAGGCCGACCAGAACAGCGAAGAGATCGAGGGCAATGCCGACATCTGCCGCGCGCGCCAGCAGGAGGTAAAGACCGCCGGACGCGGCGCATGCCTCGCCCTCGCATGCGGCCGAGGCGAGCCAATCGAGGGCAACGCTCATCCCTTCCAATCCCATTGTTGCTTGCGCGACAGGCAATAGGCTCCCGGTTCATAGCCCTGTGTTGATTTCGGGCAATAAGGGAATCCGCCGCGGCGCTTCGCATCTTCTCGTTTTGGTTGTAGAAATACGCATCCAATGATGATTACGAAACAGATCGGTGCGAAATGGAAACGTGGCAGCAAGCTCCCTTTCCCTTTCGCTCGCCCCGCCGGTGCGGAAAATGCACAACTAGGCTGAGCGGAGGCGTGTGCAAATCAACACAATTTTAAAAAATTTTTGCGGCCAGCGGGAACCAATCACCGAAAAGCTCGTTACGCCACTGACCGGCCGCCATTCCCCCTCCCCCCGTGCTCGGCCGGCCATCTAAGGCGTGTCTGACTTTTCGTCAGCCACGCCTTTTTCTTTGTGGCCTTTACGTTATAGTACTTAAAGTTGAAATGCCGACCCCCGGCTGGCCAATGCCGGCCGAACTTTCGCCCGGAGCAGTAAGCCTCTGCTGGCGCTTTGGCGTCGCCTCAAGGCGCCAGAGCGAATTCCGTTCGAACAGAATCGGAATTCGCTCTGGTTGTCCTTGAGTGGTCGCATTTTCTGCGGCGAACCGGTTCCCACTTCGCCGGAAAATGCTCGAAGCTGCGTCTCGCCAACACCCCAGCGGCGCGCGTCAGCATCGGTCTCACCCCAGCTGCTAGCCCCGAGACGACCGCAGCCGGGCGCGTTCCGGCTATTTCTTCAACAAATCCACCAAAGTAGTGCCCAAACGCGCCGGCGATTGCGATACTCGGATGCCGCAGGCCTCCATAATCGCTATTTTCGATGCCGCATCGCCCTTGCCGCCGGAGATGATCGCACCGGCATGGCCCATCCGACGGCCGGGCGGCGCAGTGCGCCCGGCGATGAACCCGACCACCGGCTTTTTGCGGCCGCGCTTGGCCTCATCGCGGAGGAACTCCGCCGCCTCTTCCTCGGCCGAGCCGCCGATCTCGCCGATCATGATGATGGATTCGGTGTTGTCGTCGGCAAGAAACATTTCGAGGACGTCGATGAATTCGGTGCCCTTCACCGGATCGCCGCCAAGCCCGACGGCGGTGGTCTGCCCGAGCCCGACCTGCGTCGTCTGGAACACCGCCTCATAGGTGAGCGTGCCGGAACGGGAGACAATGCCGCAGCTGCCCGGCTTGAAGATATTGCCCGGCATGATGCCGATCTTGCATTCCCCCGCCGTCATGACGCCGGGACAATTCGGCCCGACGAGGCGTGACTTCGAGCCGCTCAGCGCGCGCTTGACCCGCACCATGTCGAGCACCGGGATGCCTTCGGTGATGCAGACGATCAGGGGAATTTCGGCGTCGATCGCTTCGCAAATGGCGTCGGCGGCGCCGGGCGGCGGCACATAAATCACGGATGCGTCGGCGCCAGTTTTTTCGCGCGCTTCGGCGACGGTGTCGAACACCGGGAGATTCAGATGGAAGCTGCCGCCTTTGCCGGGCGAGGTGCCGCCGACCATTTTGGTGCCGTAGGCGATGGCGTGCTCGGAATGAAAGGTGCCGTTCTTGCCGGTGAAGCCCTGGCAGATCACCGTTGTGTTCTTGTCGATGAGAATGGACATGGGTTTGCCTTTGACGGTCAACGGAATGAGCGGAACGGGTTGTCAGCGCGAACGCGGAGCCGCGTCAGCCGCTAATCGCCCCGCACCGCCTTGACGATCTTCTGCGCGGCGTCGTCGAGGTCGTCGGCAGAGACGACGTTGAGACCGGACTCGGCGATGATCTTCTTGCCGAGATCGACATTGGTGCCTTCGAGCCGGATGACGAGCGGCACCTTCAGTCCGACTTCCTTCACCGCTTCGACCACGCCGCCGGCGATCACGTCGCAGCGCATGATGCCGCCGAAGATGTTGATCAGGATGCCTTTCACATTGGGATCGGAGGTGATGATCTTGAAGGCCTCCGTCACCCGGTCCTTGCTGGCGCCGCCGCCGACATCGAGGAAGTTCGCCGGCGACTCCCCATAGAGCTTGATGATGTCCATGGTGGCCATCGCGAGACCCGCGCCGTTGACCATGCAGCCGATGGTGCCGTCGAGCGCGATGTAATTGAGGTCGTGCTTGGAGGCTTCGATCTCCTTCTCGTCCTCCTCGGTCAGATCGCGCAGCGCGGCGATGTCGGGGTGGCGGTAAAGCGCATTGCCCTCGAACCCGATCTTGGCGTCGAGGCAGATGAGTTGGCCGCTCTTCGTCACCACCAGGGGATTGATCTCAAGTAGACTCATGTCCTTGGCGACGAACGCCGAATAGAGTTTCGCCACTAGGCTTTCGGTTTGCTTGGCGAGGTCGCCGGTCAGCTTCAGGGCGCTCGCGACGCGCCGGCCGTGATGCGGCATGATCCCGGTCGCCGGATCGACAATGACGGTGGCGATCTTCTCCGGCGTGTCTTTTGCGACCTTCTCGATATCCATGCCGCCCTCGGTCGAAACGACGAAGGCAATCCGCGAGCTTCCCCGGTCGACCAGGGCCGAGAGATAAAACTCGCGGTCGATGGCCGAGCCTTCCTCGATATAGAGGCGATGCACTTGCTTGCCGCGCGGCCCCGTCTGGTGGGTGACGAGAATCGAGCCGAGCAGTCGCTTAGCTTCCTTTTCGACATCGTCGATCGTGCGCACCACCTTGACGCCGCCGGCCTTGCCGCGGCCGCCAGCATGGATCTGCGCCTTAACTACATAAACCGGCCCTTCGATTTGCTGCGTGGCCTTCACCGCCTCCTCAATCGAGAAGGCGGCGATCCCACGCGATGTCGGCACGCCGAATTCCCGAAGCACCGCCTTGGCCTGGTATTCATGAATATTCATGGGAAATCCCCGCTCCCGTCCGGCGCGGCCGGATCACGATTTGGCGCGTAGATGCAGGCCTGGTGGGAATCCGCCAAGCCCGATCGCGCGCTGGAACCATGCATCAGTTCTCGGCGCCGTCAGGCGGCGAGGTCTGGTGCAATCTTCTTGCATGCCTCGATCAGCCCGTGCACCAACTCGGCCGACTTCTCGAAGGCCGCGCGTTCGCCGCTGCTGAGGTCGATCTCCACCACCCGTTCAACGCCCTTGGCGCCGATCACCACCGGAACGCCGACATAGATGTCTTTCAAGCCGAATTGGCCATTGAGATAGGCGGCGCAGGGCACGACCCGCTTTTTGTCCTTGAGATAGCTTTCCGCCATCTCAATCGCCGACGTGGCCGGCGCATAATAGGCCGAGCCGGTCTTGAGCAGACCCACGATTTCGGCCCCGCCGTTCTGCGTCCGCTCGACGATCGCCTCGATGCGCGCCTGGGTGGTCCAGCCCATATTGACGAGGTCCGGCAACGGTATGCCGGCAACCCCCGAATAGCGCACCAGCGGCACCATCGTATCGCCGTGGCCGCCCAGCACGAAGGCGGTCACGTCCTCGACCGACACGTTGAATTCGTCGGCGAGGAAATGACGGAATCGCGCCGAGTTCGAGCACGCCCGCCATACCGACCACCATCTGCTTGGGCAGGCCGGAATACTTCTGCAGCGCCCATACCATGGCGTCGAGCGGATTGGTGATGCAGACGACGAAGGCGCCCGGCGCATATTTGCGGATGCCCGAGCCGACCTGCTCCATGACTTTGAGATTGATACCGAGCAGATCGTCCCGGCTCATGCCGGGTTTGCGGGGAACGCCGGCGGTGACGATGCAGACGCTTGCACCTTCGATCGCCTCGTAGGAATTGGTGCCTGCATAGCGCGCATTGAAGCCGTGCACAGGCGCCGCTTGGGCGATGTCCAAGGCCTTGCCTTGAGGAATTCCCTCCATAATGTCGAATAAGACAACGTCGCCCAGTTCCCTAAGGCCAATGAGATGCGCCAGCGTTCCACCGATCTGGCCGGCGCCGATCAACGCAATTTTAGGACGTGCCATTTGGGGAAAGTCCTTGAGCTGAAAGACAGCGGGGATTTGCGGGTGTTAGCGGTTTCAGACGGGCCGTTCAAGTCGCGTCGCGAAATTGAATCAGGAATCATTCGACGGACGCTCCGGGGTCAGGTCTCGGCGATACCGGAGGCGCCGCGCTGGCGGTGCGGCAGAGCAAGATAGGCCTCCGACGCCATCTCAACGAGGCGCGAGGCGGTGCGTTTGAACTCGTGCGCTTCGTAGCCGTCCGTGCCCTGATACAGCTCCGCCGGCTCCGCGTCGGCGGACGCGATCAGTTCGACGGCATAGTCGTACAGCGCATCGACCAGGATGATGAAGCGCTTGGCTTCGTTGCGCTGGTCGGCCCGGATCACTGGAATGTGGTCAACCATAAGCGTATGGAATTCCTGCGCGATCCGCAGGTAATCGCCAGCCCCGAGCGGCTGCCCGCAGAGATCATGAAAAGTGAACCGCGCCGCTCCCATTGCCGCGCGCGGCACCCGAACAATGTGGCCCTTCACGACCAGTTCGTGGCCGCGGCTCTCGTGACCGTGGGTGACGCGGCGCCAAGTCTCGTCGAGCGCGGCCTTGGCTGACCGGTCGGCGGGAACATGCCAGACCTTCACGCCGACGAGCTTTTCCTGCCGGAAATCGGTGCGGGCATCGAGCCGCATCACCTTCACGTGTTCCTTGAGCAGGCGGATGAAGGGAAGGAACAGCGCGCGGTTGAGGCCGTCCTTGTAGAGATCGTCCGGGGCTACGTTGGAGGTGGCCACCACCACCACGCCGCGGGCGAAGAGCTGCGTGAACAGCCGGCCGAGGATCATAGCGTCGGCGATGTCGGTGACGTGGAACTCGTCGAAACACAGCACCGTGGCCTGCGCCGCAAGGTCCGCCGCGGTCAGGATGATCGGGTCCTGCTCGGCGATCGCGCCCGTCTTGACTTTCTGACGATAGGCGTGAACGCGATCATGGACATCCGCCATGAACTCGTGGAAATGGGCGCGCCGCTTTCGCGTCGCGGTACAGGTCGCAAAAAACAAGTCCATCAGCATGGTCTTGCCGCGGCCGACCTCGCCATAGACATAGAGCCCGCGCACCGGCGTCAACGGCGCCTTCTTCGCGCGCCGGGAGAACAGCCGCCCCAAGACCGATGACTTGCGCTCGAGCTCATAAGCCTTGAGACGGTCGTGCAGAGCATCAAGCTTGGCGACCACGGCTTCTTGGGCCAGGTCTCGTTCGATTTCTCCGGCCGCGACGATGGCCGCGTAACGACCGCTGACAGACGTTGGTTTCCCGGCGCGCGCGCGATCCGGGCCGCCTCTTTTTTTCTGAACGCCGGCAGACAGCGAACGAGTTTCGGTCACGACCGCACCGGATCACTCACATTGTTAGTACACCCGCAATTAGCGGGGGGATGGATGATTCTACATACGGCATTGTGCGACGCAACGTCGCGAAGCGAATTTTCCAATCGCATCGGCGCAAGGATGATCGATACAGACAACTATAAAACCCTTTATTTCAATAACATGTGCAATTTACCCGAAAGAATAAAGTCGCCTTCGCGGCGGTCCTTGGCATAGATCAAAATCCGCGGCGCGGCGCACGCAAGGCTCATTTGCGCCTAGAATCATTGCTTAAGATCACTAAATGCTGCATTGCAACAATGGAATCCGGACGGAACGCGTCCGGCGAGGAAATGCGCAGAGGGGACTGCCGGGACACACGAAGGTACAGAGCAGGAGACCCCCGATGCACGAAGTCTTTGTAGAAGGCGGCCTAATCCGGAAGTTATGGAGCGTCGAGACGGACGCGTATCGCGACCATCTGCTCCGGCTCGACGCTGAAAGCCGTCGTAATCGTTTCGGTGGCGCGATCGCCGACGATATGATTCGCACTTATGCCGCAACGGCGCGCGGCAGCGATGTCGTCCTCCATGGTTTCTTCGTGGATGGGGTGCTGCGCGGCGTCTCCGATCTGCGCATTATCGGGCCGTTTTACCGGCGCGAGGCGGAAGCCGCCTTTAGCATTGAGAAGCCGTGGCAGAGCCATGGTATTGGCTCGGCGCTGCTCGAACGCAGCCTCCTCGCCGCGCGCAACCGCGGGATCACGCTCCTGCATGTCTGCTGTCTTGCGGACAATCAGCGCATGCAGCAGCTCGCCCGCAAGTTCGAAGCCGAACTGACCTTCGATTTCGGCACGGTGATCGGCAAAGTAGAAAACCCGCAGCCGACGCCCCTGTCGGTGATGCGGGAGCTGGTGGTCGACGGCCACAGCTTCGCCGCCGCTTGTGTCGATTATCAGTCACGGCTGCTAAAGCCAGCAAGCGCGTTTGCCGTCAAGGCGCCGAGCGCTTCCTAACAAAGCCGAGCGCGAGCGAGGCGGGACGCGGCGAACCGAACAAGCCGCATCCCGTTTCGCCCCCTGAATGGGAAGGAAACAGACGGCGTGCGCGGCATGACGCCGCTCCCGACGCTCGGTTGGCGATGAGCGCCGGACCGCTCACCCCTTCCGGTAGTAAATCTTGCCCCAATGCGAATTGATGCACTGATTGTTGAGCCGGAAGCCGGTCACGTTGACCGTCTCATCGCTCAGCAAGTCATGCCACAGGCCCTCCGCCGAAAACGGCACGTCGGTGAACTGGTCTTCGTGCGAGAGGTTCAGCACGATGATGAAGCGTTCGAGCGCGCCGTCATCTGCGTTGCCCCACCGGTGATAGATCAGCAGTTGGCGCTCAGTGTCGATACCGTACCCTTCCGGATTGAACCGCGTCTGCCAGTCCTGCCAGCCGCCGGGATAGATGTTGTTCGACCGCAATGCGGGGTGGGCGTGACGGATCGCGATGGCCTTGGCGAAAGTCGACAGCGCCGCCGCGCCGAATTTCTCGCCCACGAAGTTCCAGTGCAGCGGACGCGGATAGACGCGGCGATTTCCGCCGCCTTCGTCCTCGACCAGCCAATAGTCCTCAGTGAATTCCTGCCCATTCGGGATCATCGGCGCACCGGGGGCGGTCAGCAGCGCGAGTATATAGGGCTGCGCCCAGTACCATTCCTTGCCGCCGCTTTCGGTCGCCTGGCCGGCCCACCAGGCGAGCTGGGTGTGATCGTGATTGCTGAGATAGGTGGTGGCGACCTTGTCGTCTGGCAGGAAGGCGTGCGAGTCGAGCGCGCGCAGCAGTCGCGGCTCGATCTGGCGGCGGGGCAGCGCGCCCGACGCCGCGTCGTACAGGCCATTGTGCCAGTAGCTCGTCGCCGCCGTTCTTGCGACGACGCTTGCGGCCGATATGTTGATATGTTCGAGGGTGAGCGAGAAGTTGCTCTCGCCCTTCGCGACCGCGTGGTCCTGAATGTCGCGCAGCAGGCGTGGCAGGCCGCGATCGTCTCCCTCCACGAAGTAATTGACTGTGTTGTCGAGGCGGAGGCCGTCGATGCCGAAGGCGTCCATCCAATAGAAACAAACGTCGCGGATGAACTCCTGCGCACAACCATTGTGGAAGTCGATTTCCTGAAGCCCCGGAAAGGTATTACCAAACGTGCCCGTATAGGGGCTCGCCGCCGGGTCGCGATAGAGCCAGTGATAGGGAAACCCGTAGGCGTTGTCCTTGGCGTCGGGCGGCATGTCGCCGACATGGTTGAACACGCCGTCCATGATCACATGAATGCCGCGCTCATGGCAGGCGTTGATTAGTGCAATGAGCCAGGACAGCTTTTCGGCGGGGGCTCGCAACGCATTGGCATAGCGGTACTCGACGGAGAAGTACTGATGGGGTGTGTAGCCCCAACTGAAATCGTCGCCTGGCCACGCGGTCCAAGGCATGAACAGGATGGCGTTCACGCCGAGGACTTGCCGCAGATAATTGAGCTTGTCTTGCACCGCGTCGATCGGCGCGCGCCATCCACGAAATTCGTCGGTGAAATCGTCGATCATCAGCTCGTAGATGACGAGGTCGCGCAGCGGCTTGCGTCCGCCCTGCACCGGCTTCACCGCGGGATTGCTGCCGCCGATCACCACGCCGGAATTCTGGTACTCGGCGCCGCCATAGCGCGCGCACGGGTCGCCGACCAATCGGTGCTTCCCGCCTTTGAAACCTACGAGATACTTGTACTGGTAGAAATCCGACGGCAGCTCGATCGGCGTTTTGTAGCGAAACAAGAATCCTTTCGGGTGATTCTCGCGCACCATCGCTGGGGCGGCGGCCCGGTCCCAAGGAGCCTGTCCGAGGTGCGCCTGGAAGTCGCCGACAACCTTGATGAATTCGATCTGCGGATCGCCATATCCCTCCACGGGTGGGGTGTGGTCCGGGACATCTTGAGGCTGCGCATGGTACTGGTCCGGCGACACCGCTCGATCGGGAAAGAAAATCTTGAACTCGATCGCTCCCTTGGTTTCGTCATTCCCGACCTGAAAGGCCCCAAATTTCTCCTGCATATACATGGGTCACCCCCTTTGGACCGCTGAATGAGCCTGAACCTTACCAGCGGTTCATGGCGGAACGCCCGCGACGACCGGGACCAATACCAACAAATGGTTGTGATAAGGAGGCGGGATTTGCCACGCTCGCCCGCGTGCAGCTTGGCGCCACGCCGAGGCGGGTGGTCGATCGGCCTGACAGGATTTAGCGCGAGCGCATCCGCAGCGACGGTGCGCGCACGCTGAACGGGTAAGCGGCCTCGACCACGTAAGGACCGCCGCCAACCGACGCCCGCGACGAATAAAGGACAAAGCGCGTGACCTCGAACGGCGGCGACCGGAACGGTTGGCGGGAGCCGAGATAGTCGGCGACCTGACGCGCAGACGAGTCGCGCAACCGCGCAAGTGTGACATGCGGAGAGTATTTGCGGCCTTCCGGCTCAAGGCCGACCCGTTGCATCAACCGCTCATGCTCGGCCTGCAGATCATACACGGCGCTGCTTGCGCTGACTGCGGCGAACACGGCGCGCGGCTTGCGCCCGCCGAACGACGAGAGGCCTTCGAGGCGCAACTCGAACGGTGGGCGATCGACGTCGCCAAGCATAAAGGCAATATCGCGCGCGAGGCGGTCATCGATATCGCCGATAAAGCGCAGTGTGAGATGATAGTTTTCCGGATCGATCCAACGGGCGCCCGGCAACCCGCCCCGCAGCATGGCGAGCAACTCGCCTATCTCCTTCGGAATTTCGACGGCGGTGAAGATTCGCGGCATGGCAGCAGCTCGTTGCGTTATTAAAGGCCGAAGATTTTGCGGGTCACGACCCGCGCAGCAGCTTCGCCTGCGCGATCAGCTCCTCCATCTTGGGCAGGATCCGCTTGACAATCACATCGACGCCCGCAGCGCTTGGATGCAGTCCGTCTCTTTGGTTCAGCGCGAGGTCGGTGGCGACCCCATCCAGGAAAAACGGATAGAACGGTACATTATAGGCTGCGGCGAGCGCAGGAAAAATGGCGTCGAAGGCCTGCGCATAAGCTGTCCCCATATTCCGCGGCGCCGCCATGCCGCAGAGCAAAACGGGGATGTGCCGCTCCTTCAGCCGGCGCAGAATGGCGTCGAGCGCCTTGCGAGTAGCCGCAGGATCGACGCCGCGCAGGGCGTCATTCGCCCCGAGCTCAAGAATGACGGCGTCGGTTCCCTCCGGCACCGACCAGTCAAGGCGCGCAAATCCGTCGGCCGCAGTGTTGCCGGAAATGCCCGCATTGACGATCTCGACCGCGAAGCCCTTGGCGGCGAGCGCTTGCTGCAGTTTGGCGGGGAACGCTTCGGCCGCGCGCAGGCCGTATCCGGCGACGAGCGAGTCGCCGAGCGCGACGATGCGCAGGGGCCGCGCGCCCTCGGCCTGCGCCCCACCCGCATGACCGGCGAGCAAAACCGCAACAACTGCAACCGCGCGCATGATGCGGCGGGCGAGCACCTGGACCGACCCGGCCCGCCTCCCATATGAGGTGAACCATCGAGCCGCGTGGGCAGCCCGTCCGCCGGGCCTACTCGGCGAAAATGACCGCATGGACCACACCTCGACCAATATTCACGCGCTTGCGCCGGCGATCGCGCTCTCTCGGGTCAATCTTGCGCTCGGGCGCGACGCGGCCCGCGTCCACATCCTCAAGGACATCAACCTTCATATAGGTCAGGGCGAGGCGATTGGCCTTGTCGGTCCTTCGGGATCGGGCAAGACAACGCTGCTGATGGTCATAGCAGGTCTGGAACGGCCTAACACCGGGTCCGTCGTCGTCGCCGGGGAGGATCTCGGCGCGCTTAACGAAGATAAGCTCGCCCGCTTCCGTGGCCGGAACGTCGGCATCGTGTTCCAATCCTTCCATCTCATCCCGACGATGACGGCGATCGAGAACGTCGCCGTGCCGCTGGAATTGGCGGGCGTGGAGCGGGCATTCGCGATCGCCCGCGAGGAGCTGGCCGCGGTCGGGCTGGGCGACCGAACTCGCGCACTATCCGGCCGAATTGTCCGGCGGGGAGCAGCAACGCGTGGCGCTGGCGCGCGCGCTCGCGCCCAACCCCTCGATTTTGATCGCTGACGAGCCGACCGGCAATCTCGACGAAGCGACCGGTGGGCAAATCATCGACTTGATGTTCGCCGGCCACGCCGAACGGCGCACGACGCTCGTTCTGGTCACCCATGACGCGAGCCTCGCCGCGCGATGCGACCGCATCGTGCGGCTGCGATCGGGCGCAATCGACGCGCCGATCCGCACGCGAGCGAGCGCGATCATGAGTGCGGCTGAAGGCGTTCTCGGCGCGGCGCCGGCGCGGGCCGGTCTATACAAACTTCTTCGCCTCAGCCTGCGCGACTTGCGCGGAGGCTTGCGGGGATTCACCGCCTTCATCGCCTGCCTCGCGCTCGGCGTCATGACGATTGCGGGCGTAGGCTCGCTTGCGCAAAGCCTCACCGCCGGCTTGGCCCGCGAAAGTCGCGCGATCCTGGGCGGCGATCTTTCTTTCATCCTGGCGCAGCGCCAAGCCAAGCCGGACGAACGCGCGTTTCTTGCGCGCCAGGGCGACGTGTCGGCGATAGCCACGTTGCGGGCGCTCGCGCGCACCGAGGATGGGCGCGCGTCCCTGGTCGAGCTCAAAGCGGTGGATGAGCGCTACCCCCTCTATGGCGCGGTCGTGACCGATCCGCCGGCGCCGCTCGCCGACACGCTTGTCCGCCGCGGCGACGCCTTCGGAGCGGCCGCCGACCCGCTGTTGTTCGCGCGCTTGGGTCTGCAGCCGGGGGCGCACGTAAGCATCGGTGCGGCGACTTTCGAGTTGCGCGCGCGGATCGTGAGCGAGCCCGACAAGCTCGCAGCCGGGATCGGCTTCGGCCCCCGGCTGATGATCAGCGATGAGGCGCTGCGCGCGACCGGGCTGTTGCAGCCGGGCAGTCTCGTGCGGTTCCTCTATCGCGTGCGGCTGCCGGGGGCGCGCGCCGCCAATCGCACCGACGCCGTTGTCGAAGCCGCAGAACGCGAGTTTCCCCATGCCGGCTGGGAGATTCGTTCGAGCACCAACGCTTCGCCGCTACTCGAGCGGAATATCGACCGCTTTACGCAGTATCTTGTGCTGGTCGGACTAACGGCGCTTCTGGTCGGCGGCGTCGGCGTCGCGAACTCGACCAAGCATTATCTTGACCGCAAGCTGAGCGTAATCGCCACGTTGAAATCGCTCGGCGCCACCGCGCGCCAGGTGGTTGCACTCTATTTCCTCCAGATCCTGCTGCTCGCGCTGCTCGGCGCCGCGATCGGACTCGCTCTGGGCGCGCTGATGCCGTTCGCTATCGCGAACGTGTTCGGCGCTATCATTCCCCTCCCGCTCGCGCCCTCCTTCTATCCAGCCGAGCTTCTACTCGGGCTTCTCTATGGCCTCCTGACTGCGGCGGCATTCGCCATCTGGCCGCTCGGGCGCGCGCATGACGCGCCGGTCTCCGCTTTGTTTCGCGACGCGATCGTGCCGGAAAGCCGTTGGCCGCGCAGGCGCTATGTGCTCGCGACCGCGATGGCCGGCCTTGCGCTCGCCGCGGTCGCGATCGGCGCTTCGTATGATCGCAAGATCGCCGCCATCTTCGTCGTCGCCGCGCTCGGCGTGTTCATGCTGTTGCGCGCGGTGGCGTTTGCGGTGATGTTGCTTGCGCGCGCTGTTCCACGCCCACATTCGACCATTCTGCGCCTTGCGCTCGCCAACATCTACCGACCGGCCGCGTTGACTCCGACGATCGTTCTGTCGCTCGGTCTCGGCATGGCGGTGCTGGTGACGGTGGTCGAAATCGACGCCAATCTGCGCCGGCAACTCACCGCGACGCTGCCGGAGAAGGCTCCTTCGTTCTTCTTTCTCGACATCCCGGCCGGCGACATCGCGCGGCTCGATGACTTGGTTCGCGCGCAGGCGCCCCAGGCTGCGCTTGAGAGCACGCCCGTGCTGCGCGGCCGTATTGTCGATGTGAACGGTGTGTCCGCAGACGAACTGAAAGCGCGCCCGAACGCCGTCTGGGTGCTGCATGGCGATCGGGGCATCACCTATGCCGGCACGGTACCGCCCGGCTCACGCGTGATCGAAGGCGAATGGTGGGGCGAACACTACGACGGGCCGCCGCTGCTTTCATTGGACAAGCGGATCGCGGACGGTCTCGGTCTCAAGCTCGGCGACGCGGTCACCGTCAACGTGCTCGGCCGCGACATTACCGCGCGTATCGCCAACTTGCGCACGGTCGATTGGCAGTCGCTCGGCCTCAACTTCGTGCTGGTTTTTTCGCCGGGCGCGTTTCGCGGCGCGCCGCTGACGCATGTCGCAACCGTGACTTTTGCGGACGGCGGCACGCCGCAAGAAGAAGCAGCGCTGTTGGACGCGGTGACGCAGCGCTTTCCGGGAGTCACGCCGGTGCCGGTCAAGGAGGCGATCAGCGCGGTTAGCGCGCTCGTCTCCAACCTCGCGCTTGCCGTGCTGGCGGCGAGCGCCGTGACGCTCATATCGACCGTGCTCGTGCTCGGCGGCGCGCTCGCGGCCGGCCACCGGCACCGCGTCTACGACGCCGTCGTGCTGAAGACGTTTGGCGCGACGCGCGGCCAGATCATCGCCTGCTATCTCTTAGAATATCTCTTGACTGGCGCCGCCGCGGTCCTGTTCGGGATGACGGCCGGCTCGATCGCGGGATGGCGCGTCGTCCGCGACCTGATGACGCTTCCGTTCACATGGCAAGCGGCGCCGGCGCTGACGGCTGCGGCGGCTGCGCTTGCGGTCACGATGATCTGCGGTCTCATCGGCACCTTCGCCGCACTCGGACGCAAGCCGGCGGCAGCGTTGCGAAACCTTTAGGGTTAACAAATCGTGCTTTGCGACAACTAGCCGCTGGCTGCGAAGGAGATTCGCCTTACCGCAAGCGGCTTTGCGACAATCAGTCGCCACGGGCGGCCCCTCCCCTCACATATAATCAACCATACTGGCGAATGCTCGAACCGCGGGGCGACACTCCGCGCGAAACTTGCGGATACAATCGGGGGTTCGACGATGTCGGACTGGAATCGGGACATGGCGAGCGTGAGCTATGGCCGTGCGAGTCGCGCCGACACAGCGGTGATCGACGCCGGCCTGCGCACCTACATGCTGCGCGTCTACAACTACATGACGCTCGGCCTCGTCATTACCGGCTTCGCCGCCCTGGGCATGTATCTCGCGTCCGTCACCGGCGACCCCGCGAGCGCCGCACATGTTGTGCGCGGCGGGGTGCAACTGCCTGCACGCATCGCCGGCGGCATGTATCTCACGCCGATCGGTTACGCCGTTTACGCGAGCCCGTTCAAATGGGTGATTATGCTTGCGCCGCTTGCGCTGGTGTTCGGGCTGAGCTTTGGCGCCGAGAGGCTGCGGCCGGCGACCGCGCAAATTCTATTCTGGGCTTATGCCGCGCTGGTGGGGTTGTCGCTCGGCGCAATTTTCATGGCGTTCACGCACACGTCGATCGTGCGGGTGTTCTTCATCACCGCCGCATCCTTTGGCGCGCTGTCGCTGTGGGGTTACTCCACTTCGCGCGACCTCTCCGGCGTGGGCTCGTTTCTAATCATGGGACTGTTTGGCGTCATCATCGCCTCCGTCGTTAACCTGTTCCTCCAGAGTTCGGCGCTGCAATGGGCGGTTTCTGTGGTCGGCGTATTCGTTTTCGCCGGGTTGACGGCGTGGGACACGCAACGTCTTAAAAACGAGTATGTGTACGGCGCAATGGACGGCGAGACGGCCGAGCGTTCGGCCATAATGGGCGCGCTCTCGCTCTATCTCGACTTCGTCAACCTGTTCACGCTGCTGCTCCAGCTTCTCGGCCAGCGCCAGGAGTGAGATGGCTGCAATATGGCTTGCCGCCCCCTGTCCGAAAATTCATGGTTCCCGCCGGGTAACCATCTTCACCCGGCCGCGCGCTGTGATTATATTCCAAACGGTTTCTGGCGGCGTGATACAACCGCCTCCGCTTGCCCAGCGGCCTTTGTTAACGGGCGATAGAAAGGACCTCATCAATGTCGGACTTCGACCGGAATCCCGCGGCGAGCCGCGGCTACCCGGCGGATCGTGCGGTCGCCATCGATCAGGGCCTGCGCGCCCACATGATCCGCGTCTACAACTACATGGCAGGCGGCGTCGCGCTCACCGGCGCGATTGCATGGATCACCTTCCAGTTTTCCGTTGTAACCAACGAAGCCGGCGCGATCGTCGCTCTGACCCCGCTCGGTCAAACCCTGTTCCAGGGCCCGATGCTCTGGGTGCTGATCCTCGCGCCGCTCGGTCTCGTGTTCTTCTTGAGTTTCAGGATCAACCGCCTCGAGCTCGGCACCGCCCGCGCCCTGTTCTTCCTCTATGCGGGCTTGCTGGGGGTGTCACTCGCAACGATCTTCATGGTCTACACCCATGGGTCGATCGCGCGCGTATTCTTTATTTCGGCCGCCTCGTTCGGCGCGCTGAGCCTATGGGGCTACACGACGCGACGCGATCTGACGGGCATGGGCTCGTTCCTGATCATGGGGTTGTTCGGCCTCATCATCGCGATGCTCGTCAACATGTTCCTGAAGTCGAGCGCGCTCGACTGGGCGCTTTCGGTCATCGGCGTGCTGATCTTCGCTGGGCTCACCGCGTGGGATACCCAGAAGATCAAGGAATACTATGACCCGATGGACGACGGCACCGTCGCAGGCCGCAAGGTTGTGATGGGAGCGCTCGCGCTCTACCTCGACTTCATCAACCTGTTCCTGATGCTGTTGCGCCTGTTTGGCGACCGCCGCTGAGGCTGACGGCCGCTCTGTTTGAGAGCGATACGTTCAACGGACGGGACAAGTTAGGATCTGCCGCAACGTGGCGGATTCGAAACTTGCCCGTCCGCTTCGTTGTTCGATCTGTTTTCCCCGCGCTCATATAGTCCAGAACGTTTGGTCCAGAGCGCTCTTCGACCGCGCGACTGCCCCGGATGCGCTGGCGCGCGCCTGTGTCGGCTTGACTGACTCTGCCAGGTGAAATTAGCTAATAACAGGCCCTGGACGACATGGCGCGATCGATCCGGTTGGCGCGCCGCACAAATCAGAAGGACGGCACAATTGTCCGAATTCAAAAAGCCGATCCACGAGATCGACATAACCGACATAACAAGGGCGACCGCCCAACTGCCAAACGTCGATATTGAGATCGTTCACCGCCGCGCGCCGGACAGCGATAGCGAGCAGATTTTCATCAGCATGCAGGCCGTGCCTTCGTTTGACGCGTTCGGGCGCTTTCTCAGGGGAGCCAACCCGTTCTCCTTGTGGGCCGAGTCGACCCGGCTTGCCTGGCTCTTTTGGGCTGACGCCGCCCGTCTTGCGATGCTCCCACTGAGCTTAGCCACATTGCTGTCGCCACCCAGCCCAAAGGGGCGGTCGCGTTCCTCGGAGGAACGCTGAACCTCAAGCATTTGGAGAGGACTTCGCGCCGCCCTTCGCGCGGGGGCGTGTAATTAATTCGCGACCAGGCTCAAGACCGCCTTGTCGAGAACCCGCAGCACACGGTCGAGCTCGTGGCCGCCTTCGACGATCAGGCCAGTTGCAGAGACCACCCGGTAGACGCCCTGGCGTCGCGCCAGGCGCGGATTCTTTTCGATGCGGTAGATTGGAACTTCGGCGGCGGAGCGGAAGACTGAAAACACCGCGCGGTCCTTGTGGAAGTCGATGGCGTAATCGCGCCATTCCCCCGACGCAACCTTTCGGACGTATAGACCGAAAATTCGCTTCAGTTCACGCCGGTCGAAGGTTACGCGGGCATTGGGGGCGACGGCCGGATGCTTAACGGTCACCTCGCCCCCGCGGAACTCGCTTGGGTCGGCATCACCAAGCTCCAAGCTCATCGGCGCCTCCTCGTCATCGATACGTCATGATCGCTCCGAAAGGGGCGGGAGAGCAAGTGCGTCGAGACGCGCCGAGGTTCCGATACAGATCACGCGTTCGTTAGTCCGTTCATAATGATGCCAGAATTCGGCCGTGCGCAGGCCGATCTGCCTTGCAAAGAAACATCATTGCCACGGGGTCCGGTCTGACATGAGTACCGGATTCCTCAGCCCCCCAGCCCCCCGGGCTCGTAAGGGCCGGACCCTCTGGCAAATCGTGGATGATAAGGCCGGCCAAGCCGGCCTTTTTCTTTTCCGGACATCGTGCGGTGCTGAAGCGAGCAGGCAGGAAGAGCACGGGCCTTGGGGACACACATGCTCTCGCCCGGAGCGCAACCCGACAGGTAAATTTGGGAGCGATCAGTCTAGTGTAACTGCGCAATCGCCGCGCCGCGGATCGCTCCCGGCGTTGCGGTACTCCCCGTTTGGACGATCACCGCCACCAAATCGACCATCTCGGCTTTCACTTGGGCGAGGGGAACGGTCCATGTGCCCGGACCTGCCCAGTCGCCTAGCTTGATCCAGCGGCGCACCACGTTGGAGTAGGTGATCGTGCGCCCCTTGTTCTCGCCGCGCCGGATGGCGACCGGAACCGCGCTCGCCACGCCCCAGAGCCATATTTCGCCGGTGGGGCCTGCATTGCCTTTGCCGACCGTAATCGACACCTGTCCATTCGCGACAGCAACCTGGACCGGCACGGAAAGCTGCGCGCCGCGGTCGCGCGCCGTGACGACGGCCCCCTCGATCGCGGCTCTATCGCTGCCGAGCGCATGAACGGTCCCGTTCACCACCACCTGCGGCGTGTATACGTCCCCGTCGCCGCGCATGCGCGAATACGCCTTCTGGCGCGCCGTGTGGCGTGGATCGGCAAGCGTATCCTTCCAGCCGAGGTAATCCCAGTAGTGGACCGGCAAGCTGACCACGACGAGCCTGGGATCGTTTCTCAACTCGCCGACAAGCTTATCGGCCGGCGGACAGGACGAGCACCCCTGGCTGGTAAACAGCTCGATGACCGCACGCGGCCCTGCGTGCGCGCCGGTCGCGGTCGCCGCCAAAAGCACGGCGGCGACGACCCCGAAAATCGACCAGCGGCCTGCCAACGTCAAAATCCCGACCTCGTCCTTGTCTTGTCTGATTAGGGGCGCGCACATACCCGCGCCCGCCATCCACCGTGCGGACGTGCTCTGCGACGGATGATGCTTCCTGATCAGGCGCGCATTGTTACGGACCTACGGGCCCTGCGCACAGTGGTCGTGAATAGTACGCTCAGGCGATCACCTGCCACTCACTTAGCAGTGAGATTGGCGCATGACGCGGCAATGTGATCAGTCCTTGGCGCTTGCAGCAAAAGACCCACGGCGCATACCGCCGCAGGTCTTTGCAAAACGCTCAAGCAGCGAGCTGACGCAGCACGTATTGCAGGATTCCGCCGTTGCGGAGGTATTCGAGTTCTTCGAGCGTATCGATGCGGCAGATCAGCGGCACGCGCTGCAATGTGCCGTCCAATCCGACAATCTCGGCGACGAGCCGCTGCCGCGGCTTGAGTTCACCTTGCAAGCCGCGGATGGTCACCTGCTCGCTGCCCTTGAGTCCGATCGTTTGCCACGATGCGCCCTCTTCAAAAACCAGCGGTACGACGCCCATGCCGACCAGATTGGAACGATGAATGCGCTCGAAGGATTGCGCGATCACGGCGCGGATGCCGAGCAGAGCCGTGCCTTTAGCCGCCCAGTCGCGCGACGAGCCCGTGCCGTATTCCTTTCCGGCGAACACGACGAGCGGGACTTTCTCGCTTTTGTAGCGCATGGCCGCTTCGTAGATGGGCATCTGTTCTTTTGACGGATAGTGAATCGTGACGCCGCCTTCCACGCCCGGGACCATCTGGTTCTTGATGCGGATATTGCCGAAGGTGCCGCGCATCATGACTTCGTGATTGCCGCGGCGGGTGCCGTACTGATTGAAGTCCGGCGGCTTGACATGGTGCGCGATCAGATACTGTCCCGTGGGCGAGGCGACCTTGATCGAGCCCGCGGGCGAAATGTGGTCGGTGGTGATCGAGTCGAGGAAGAGTCCGAGAATGCGCGCGTCGACGATGTTGGTGAGCGGCCGCGGCTCGCGCGTCATGCCCATGAAGTAAGGCGGATTCCGCACATAAGTCGAGTGGTGATCCCACGGATAGGTGAGGCCGCCCTTGACCGCGATCTTGGTCCAGTTCGCGTCGCCCTTGAACACGTCGGCGTACTTGCGCACGAACATCTGCTTGGTGATCGTCTTCTTCATGGCCGCGTTGATCTCGCGGTTAGACGGCCAGATGTCCTTGAGAAAAACCTTCTTGCCCGCCTTGTCGACGCCGAGCGCAGTCTTCGCCGGATCGAAGTTCATCGTTCCGGCGAGCGCATAGGCGACGACGAGCGGCGGCGAGGCGAGATAGTTGGCGCGCACGTCGGGATTGACGCGGCCCTCAAAATTGCGGTTTCCCGACAGGACCGAGGCGGCGACAAGGTCGTGCTCGTTGACGGCGGCCGATATCTCCGGCGGCAGCGGCCCGGAATTGCCGATGCAGGTGGTGCAGCCGAAACCGACGAGATTGAATCCGAGCTTGTCGAGATATTTCTGCAGGCCCGACTTGGCGAGATATTCGGCGACCACCTGCGAGCCGGGCGCAAGCGAAGTCTTCACCCACGGCTTGACCGTGAGCCCCTTCTCCACCGCCTTTTTCGCGAGCAGGCCCGCGCCCATCATCACCGTCGGGTTCGACGTGTTGGTGCACGAGGTGATCGCCGCGATGACGACGTCGCCATGGCCGAGATCGTGCTTGCGCCCTGCCACCGCTACGCGCTTGTCCGCTTCGCCGCCCTTCCCGAATTCGTCGGCGAGCGAACGCGCAAAGCTGCTCTTCACCGACTTAAGCGGCACGCGATCCTGCGGGCGCTTCGGCCCGGCCAGCGAGGGTTCCACCGAGGCAAGGTCGAGCTTGAGCACGTCGGTGAACACCGGATCGGGCGTGTTCTTCGTGCGGAACATGCCTTGCGCCTTGGCGTAAGCCTCGACGAGCTTGACCCGGTGCTCGGACCGGCCGGTGCCGCGCAGGTAGTCGAGCGTGTCGGCGTCGACCGGGAAGAAGCCGCAGGTCGCCCCATATTCCGGTGACATGTTGCCGATGGTCGCGCGGTCGGCGATCGACAGGTTGGCGAGGCCGGGGCCGAAGAACTCGACAAATCGGCCGACCACGCCGCGCTTGCGCAGCATTTGCGTCACCGTGAGCACGAGGTCGGTGGCGGTCACCCCTTCGGTCAGTTTGCCGCTGAGCTTCACGCCGATGACTTCGGGGAGCATCATCGAATAGGGCTGGCCGAGCATCGCCGCTTCCGCCTCGATGCCGCCGACGCCCCAACCAAGCACGGCGAGCCCGTTCACCATCGTCGTATGGGAGTCGGTGCCGACCAGCGTATCGGGATAAGCGAGTTCGGCCGTTACGGTCTTGCCGTCAAGCCGCGCCTCGCCTTTCGCGGTCCACACCGTCTGCGACAGATATTCGAGATTGACCTGATGGCAGATGCCGGTCCCCGGCGGCACCACGCGGAAGTTCTGGAACGAGTGCTGCGCCCATTTGAGAAAGCGGTAACGCTCCTGGTTTTGTCGGTACTCCTCGGTCACGTTCTTCTTGAGCGCGTCATTGGTGCCGAAAAAGTTGACGAGCACCGAATGGTCGATGACGAGGTCGACCGGGACCAGCGGATTGATCTTTTTCGGGTCGCCGCCGAGATTCTTCATGGCGTCGCGCATGGCGGCGAGATCGACCACCGCCGGCACGCCGGTGAAGTCCTGCATCAACACGCGCGCCGGGCGGAACGGGACTTCACGTTCGGAGGTCTTGGTCTTCAGCCATTGGGCGACCGCCTGGATGTCCTCCTTGGCGACGGTTTGCCCATCCTCGTGGCGCAGCAGATTCTCGAGCAGCACCTTCATCGAGAAAGGAAGGCGGGAAATGCCTTTCAACCCATTCTTTTCGGCGGCCGGCAGGCTGTAATAGACGTAATTCCGGTTGCCGAGTTTGAGCGTCCGGGTGCACTTGAAGCTGTCTATCGGGATCATGGCGCGATGTTCCATTCCGGCCGGAGGGCAGCCGGATTGCCTTTCTAATATATCTCCGGGGGTGCTGCCTCGTTCACCCGCCTCGGACGCGCCGGACCCACGTCCTCGCCGGCGGGCAGGCTTTTGTTACGGGCTTATAAGAGCTTTCCTTCCGTTCTGCTATACGACTTCTAAACAGCGGATTCGGTGGAACGTCTAGCCTGAGGGCGAACGATCGATGCCGTTTCCAGGTGATCAATTCGTCGTCAGTCCGTGGGTATTTCCAAGCGGGTCGAACCGCCGATCGGGGCGCTCAAGCTCTGGATGGATTACGCCGAGCCGTTCGGCCACATCCGATACGAAAAACCGGGGCGGGACCGCCTGATGGAGCTGATTGGGCGGGACCTTGTTTGCGTACGCGGCGGACGCGAGGTTTTTTCCGGCCTCGGCTTTCGTGTCTGCGCGGGGGAGGCCCTGGTCTTGACCGGCCCGAACGGGGCGGGAAAGACCTCGCTGTTGCGGATGATCGCCGGGCTGCTGCGTCCAGCGGCGGGCCGGATCGAGCTGGCCGGAGGAGAGGCCGAGCTGGGAGTAGCCGAACAAGCCCATTATCTCGGCCACCAGGACGCCTTGAAACCATCCCTGACCGTCCGCGAAAACCTGCAATTCTGGGCCAGGTATTTGGGGGGAAGCGATGAGGCCCTGGCGGGCGCGCTCACCGCCGTCGGCCTTGAGGAACTTGCTGACCTGCCCGCTGGGTATCTCTCCGCCGGTCAACGCCGGCGTCTCTCGCTCGCCCGTCTGCTCGCGGTTCCTCGCCGGCTCTGGCTGCTCGACGAGCCGACCGCAGCCCTCGATCTAGCCGCGCAGGAAAGGCTGACCGCGCTCATGCGGGAGCACCTTGGCGGCCGCGGCATCATCATCGTCGCGACCCATGGCCCGCTCGGGCTCGACACGGCCCAAAACCTGCGGCTGGGCGCGGTTCGCGGACCCGACCTGGCGGGGGCAGCCCAATGACCGCGCTCCGCGCCCTTCTCCTCCGTGACATGCGCATCGCCGTCCGCATCGGCGGCGGCGCGATGATGGCCGTATTGTTCTTTCTCGTGGTGGTGGTTGTTACCCCGTTCGCGCTTGGACCGGATATGGCGCTGCTGCAACGGGTCGGACCAGCGATCCTGTGGATCGGCGCCCTGCTCGCTTCCCTGCTCGCCCTCGACCGGCTGTTCGCCGCCGACTACGAAGACGGCTCGCTCGATCTGATCCTGATGGGCCGGCTGCCGCTCGAATTCGCCGCCGCCACGAAGGCATTGGCGCATTGGCTCACGACCGGCCTCCCCCTCGTGCTGGTCACCCCCGTCTTGGGGCTTTTTCTCAATCTCGAGCCGGCGGCGACCGGAGCTGTGATGCTCACTTTGCTGGTCGGGACCCCCGCGCTGACCTTCATCGGCCTGATTGGGTCATCGCTCGCGACGGCGCTCCGCCGCGGCGGCCTGCTTCTCCCGGTGCTGGTGGTGCCGCTGACCGTGCCGGTGCTGATCTTCGGGGTCGCCGCCTCCAACGCCGCGATCGTGGGGCCGGTGCCGTTCGGAACGCCGTTCACGCTCCTGTGCGCGTTCACGCTGATGAGCCTCGTGGTAGGGCCCTTCGCCGCCGCCGCAGCCCTGCGGCACGGGCTCGAGTGATACCGGCCGATTGCCGCTGCCTCCGTACAACTGCCGCATTGCGCGCCCATCCCATGCGGACTAAGACAAGGCCGATCATGGCGCTGATTGATTTCGCCAATCCGACGCGGTTTCTGAATCTCGTCGATCGCGTATTGCCGTGGCTCGCCGGTGCGACGGCGATCGTCTTCGCGCTCGCCCTCGTCCAGGTTTACGGCGCGCCCGACGACTACCAGCAAGGCGCAACCGTTAAGATCATGTTCCTGCATGTGCCGGCGGCATGGCTCGCCATGTTCTGCTGGGCGCTGATGAGCGTCGCCGCGATCGGCACGCTGGTATTCCGCCACCCGCTCGCAGATGTCGCCGCCAAGACGGCGGCGCCGCTGGGGGCGGCCTTCACTTTCATCTGCCTGGCGACCGGGTCGTTGTGGGGCCGCCCGATGTGGGGCGCCTACTGGGTCTGGGACGCGCGCCTCACTTCGGTGCTGGTGCTGTTCATCATGTATCTCGGCCTGCTCGCCCTGTGGCGCAGCGTCGATGACCCGAGTCGAGCCGGTCGCGCCGCGGCGATCCTTACCCTGGTCGGGGCGATCAACCTGCCGATCATTAAGTTCTCCGTCGACTGGTGGAATACGCTGCACCAGGGTTCCTCGGTGGTGCGCCTCGATGGGCCGGCGATCCATCCAAGCATTCTTGTGCCGCTGCTGACGATGGCGGTCGCCTTTACGCTGCTGTTCGTCACGCTTCATCTTGCGGCGATGCGCAACGAAGTTTTGCGCCGCCGCGTGCGCAGCCTGCGTCTCCTGCAAGCGCAGGCGGCACCGGGAGCTTGAGCATGTCGCTGGGTCCGCACGCCGCCTACATCGTCGCAGCCTATGGCATTACCTTCGCCGTGATAGCGGCGTTGATCGCCTGGGTCGTGGCGGATTACCGGCGGCAGCGGCGCATCCTCGCCGATCTCGAGCGCCGCGGCGTGACCCGCCGCTCCGCAAATATTCGCCCGACGCCGATCGAGGGAACGGCATGACTGCGCTTCCGACCAACGAAACGGCGCGTCCGCGACGTTGGATCGTGTTCGTACCGCTGGCGATTTTCCTGGCGCTGGCCGTGCTTTTCCTGTTCCGGCTCGGCGCGGGCGATCCCTCGACCATTCCCTCCGCGCTGATCGGTCGGCCCGCCCCCGACACCGACCTGCCCGCAATTCCCGGCCTTGTCCGCGACGGCAAGCCGGTGCCCGGATTTACCGCGGCCGACCTCAAAGGACAGGTCACCGTGCTCAATGTCTGGGGGTCGTGGTGTTTGCCATGCCGCGAGGAGGCGCCCTGGCTGATGCGCATGGCCGCGGACAAGCGCTATCGGCTGGTCGGCCTCAATTACAAGGACCAGACGGACAATGCGCTCCGATTCCTCGAGCGTTCCGGCAATCCGTTCGCCGCGATCGGTGCGGACGCGAACGGCCGCGCCGCGATCGAATGGGGCGTCTATGGCGTGCCGGAGACCTTCGTGATCGGACGCGACGGCATGATCGCCTACAAGCTGGTCGGCCCGATCACGCCCGCCAATCTCGGGACGTTGCGGCTGGCGATCGAAAAGGCGCTTGCGGCGCGAGCGTGAACCTTGCTTTGACGCTGCGCCGGTGCAGATGGGACTCGCGCCCCATCCGCTCTCCGCGCCATCACTCGCGCCACAGCGCGAGATCGTCGCGGTGGATCATCACCGTGCGGCCGGGGTTGCCGAGGATCAACAAGATGTCGGCCGACGACATGCGCTTGATCCGGTCGGCTTCCTCGGCGTCATAGGCGACAAGCCCGCGCCCGAGCTCCGCGCCGTCGGGCCCGCGCACGATCACCGCATCACCGCGGGCGAATGCGCCTTCCACCCGCACCACGCCCGCCGGCAACAGGCTCTTGCCCCGCCTGAGCGCGGCGACCGCTCCGGCGTCGATGGTGAGCGTGCCCTTCGGCTCAAGCGATCCCGCGATCCACTTCTTGCGCGACGTAACCGGGTTGGCAGGAGTGAGGAACCAGGTCGCGCGCGCGCCGCTCCGGATCGCCCGCAACGGATGCATCACCCGGCCTGAGGCGATCACCATATGCGCACCGCCGGCCGTCGCAATTTTGCCGGCCTCGATCTTGGTCCGCATGCCGCCGCGCGACAGCTCCGAGGTCGGCGCGCCCGCCATCGCCTCGACCGCCGGCGTGATGCGCTCGACCAACGGCACGAAACCCGCATCGGGGACGCGATCGGGCGGCGCCTCGTACAAACCGTCGATGTCGGAGAGCAGCACCAAGAGATCGGCGCTCGTCATGGTGGCGACGCGCGCGGCGAGCCGGTCGTTGTCGCCGTAGCGGATCTCGTTGGTCGCCACCGTGTCGTTTTCGTTGATGATGGGCACCGCCCGCCAGTCGAGCAGGCGCGCGATGGTCGAGCGCGCATTGAGGTAGCGCCGCCGCTCCTCGGTGTCGCCGAGCGTCACCAGCACCTGGCCGGCTCGGATGTCGTAACGTCCGAGCGCCTCCGCCCAGATACGCGCGAGCGCGATCTGTCCGACCGCCGCCGCGCCCTGGCTGTCCTCGAGCGGCAGCGCTCCGTGCGGAAGCTTGAGCATCGAGCGGCCGAGCGCGATTGCGCCCGAGGACACGATCAGGATATCGCGGTTCGCCCCATGCAGGTCGGCGATGTCGCCGGCGAGCGAGGCGAGCCACGCCTCCTTCACCCGCCCGGCTTTGGCGTCGACCAGCAGCGAGGAACCGACCTTGACCACGATACGGCGGAAATCGTCGAGGGCGGGGATTTTGGCCATGCGGGCCAGGTCAGTCCGAGTTCCGCGCCGGTTCGTTTCGCTCATATCGATGTTCAGCCTTGCGCCGGCGCGAGACCGCGCGCGCGGCCAGCCGACTCCAAGAACCCGCGGACGATCGCCAACAGCTCCGGCTCGTCGAGCAGAAAGGCGTCGTGGCCCTTGTCGGTCTCGATCTCGGCGAAGGAAACGCGCGCGCCGCCCGCGTTGAGGGCGTGCACAATGGCGCGCGAATCGGTGGTCGGAAACAGCCAGTCGCTGGTAAACGAGATGACGCAGAACCGCGTCGAGGTTCCCTTGAACGCGTTGGCGACGATGCCGTCGTAATCGGCGGCGAGATCGAAATAGTCCATTGCGCGCGTCAGATAGAGATAGCTATTGGCGTCGAACCGCTCGACGAAGGTGGAGCCCTGATGACGCAGATAGTTCTCCACCTCGAAATCGGCGTCGAAGGAAAACGTCGGGTTGTTGCGGTCCTGGAAACGGCGGCCGAACTTGCGATGCAGGGCGGCGTCCGACAGGTAGGTGATGTGCGCGCCCATGCGCGCCACCGCAAGTCCGCGGCGCGGTTCGGTGCCTTCGACGATGTAGCGCCCCTGCCGCCACTCGGGATCGGCCATCACCGCCTGGCGGCCGACCTCGTGGAACGCGATGTTCTGCGCCGAATGGCGGGTCGCGGTAGCGATCGGCAGCGCGGAGAACACGCGGTCCGGATAGCTTGCGCACCACTGCAGCACCTGCATCCCCCCCATCGAGCCGCCGGCGATGGAGAACAATTGCTCGATGCCGAGATGATCGAGCAGCATCGCCTGCGCCCGCACCATGTCGCGGATGGTGATGACGGGGAAGCCGAGTCCCCACGGCTGTCCGGTCTCCGGGTTGGTCGAGGATGGGCCCGAGCTGCCCATGCAGCCGCCCATTACGTTCGGACAAATGACGAAATAGCGGTCCGTGTCGATCGGCAGACCCGGCCCGACCATGGTCTCCCACCAGCCCGGCTTGCCCGTCACCGGATGAACATTGGCGACATGCTGATCGCCGGTCAGCGCATGGCAGAGGAGCATGGCGTTGGAGCGCGCGGCGTTGAGCGCGCCATAGGTCTGGTAGGCGATCTGGAAGGGCGCGAGTTCGACGCCCGCGTCGAGCTTGAGCGGTTTGTCCGCACCAAAGACACGGAATGGCGAACGCGGCTGGTCCGCTTCGCGGACTCGATCCGGCGCGCTGCGTATGACGGAAGACCGAATGTTGCTCATGGGGGCGTTCGCCGATCCCCCAATATAGGTGCTTGCGTACGCATTCGGCCACTCCTGTCGCGGCGACCGGCCTACATAGACCAGCGGCCCGCGCCGTCAATGTTTTCTTTGCGTCGGCGATGGTCCCGAATTATCAAAGAGTTCCGTGGGACGGGAACCTGCGGGGGAGGCTGTTTCCATGGCCGGTCCTGAACCATCGCTGGCAGCGCTCCGCGCCGAGATCGACCGCATCGACGAGGCCATGCACGGCCTCCTGATCGAGCGCGGGGAAATCATCGGCCGTCTCATCGCGGCCAAGCGAACGACGGAGATGGGTTCCGCGTTCCGGCCGGCGCGCGAGGCGGAGATGATGCGGCGTCTGGTCGCCCGTCATCGCGGCATTCTCCCACTAGACACCGCAGAGAGCATCCTGCGGGTGATCATCGCGACCTTCACCTATATCCAGGCGCCGTTTCGGCTCCATGCCGATATTTCCACGGGCGAAGCAGCCATGCGCGACTCGGCGCGCTTTCATTTCGGCTTCACCGTGCCGTTCAAGGAACATCTCGGCGCGGCCGGCGTGCTCAAGGCGCTCGCCGCCGTGCCCACCGATCTTGGCTTGGTCCCGGCGACCGCCACTTCCGCCGGTTCATGGTGGACCGGCCTTGAGCCGGAGAACGCACCCAAAATCATCGCCCGGCTTCCCTTTATCGAGCGTGCCGACCATCCCGCCGGATTTCCGGTGTTCGCGATCGCCCATCCGCATCCCGATGCAGTAATCCAGGACGAGGCGACCGTGTGGAGCGTGAGCGTCTCCGGCTGGGGGATGAAGCCAGCCCAGGCGATTGGCCTTGCCGCCGAGGTCGTCGCCGTTCCGGAGGGGGCGTTCGACGGCGCGGCGCTGCTCGTCTCGCTCCCCGCCGGCCGAACGATCGAGGAGATCACGGCCGCCCTGCAAAATGCCGGGGCTTCGGTGCGTTCGCTGGCCCTCGTCGGCAGTCACGCGACCCGCTATACCGTATCGGCGGACGGCAAGCTGATCCCCACCGGCCGATAATTTTCCCAGAACCGTTTCCACCCGCGTAGCAATAAGCGGCCGTGTGAACGGACCGTCCTGGAGTGAATGAATGCCTGCCCTGCGTCCCGAACCGCGCCCTGGCGTGCTGAAGATTAAGCCTTATGTGCCCGGGAAAAGCCACGCGCCCGGCGTCGCCAAGATCTACAAGCTGTCCTCCAACGAGTTCCCGCTCGGCCCGAGCCCGCAAGCGGTCGCGGCCTATCGTGAAGTCGCCGGGCACCTGGAAGAGTACCCCGACGGGGCGGCAACGGCATTACGCGAGGCGATCGCCCACGCCTACGGGCTCGACCCCGACCGCATCGTGTGCGGGGCAGGATCGGACGATCTCCTCAACCTGCTCGCCCGCGCCTATCTCGCCGACGGCGACGAGGCGATCCACACCACCCACGGCTTCCTGGTCTACCCGATCGCGACGCTCGGGACCGGCGCGACGCCGGTCGTCGCGCCGGAAAAGAACTACACGGCCGACGTCGATGCGATCCTGTCCTGCGTAACGGAGCGCACCAAGATCGTCTTCCTCGCCAATCCCAACAACCCGACCGGCACCTTCATTCCCTACGACGAGGTGAAGCGCCTGCATCGCGGCCTGCCGCCGCACGTTCTCTTCGTGATCGATGCGGCCTACGCCGAATATGTCCGCCGCAACGATTATGCGGCGGGCATCGAGCTGGTGGCGACCAGCGACAACGTCGTCATGTGCCGCACCTTTTCCAAGATCCACGGGCTCGCGGCGCTGCGGCTCGGATGGCTGTACGGGCCGCCGCATGTGGTCGATGCGGTGAACCGCATCCGCGGGCCGTTCAACGTGAACGCGCCGGCGATCGCGTCCGGCGTTGCGGCCATCGCCGACGCAGGGCATGTCGAGCGCGCGCGCGCCCACAATGAACGCTGGCTCGCCTGGCTCACCGAGGAGATCGGCCGGCTCGGCCTCGAGGTGACGCCGAGCGTCGCGAATTTCATTCTGATCCACTTCCCGGGGAGCAAGGGAAAGACGGCGGCGGAGGCGGACGCGTTCCTTTCGGCGCGTGGGCTCGTGCTGCGCCAGGTGGGCGTCTACGGGCTGCCCAACGCCCTGCGCATGAGCGTCGGCTGCGAGGAGGCGAACCGCCTCGTCGTGCAGTCGCTCGCCGAATTTTTGGGGAGGGCATAGTGGCGAACCGCCCCGCCCTGTTCAATCGCCTCGCGCTGATCGGGACAGGCCTGATCGGCTCGTCGATCGCGCGGGCGGCGCGGGCGCAAGGGGCTGTGCGCAGCATCGTGGCGACGGCGCGATCGGGCGCAACGCGCGCTCGCGTCGCCGAACTGGGGCTCGCCGATCAGGTATTGGACACGAACGCCGCGACCGTCGCCGGGGCTGACCTCGTCATCCTGTGCACCCCCGTCGGTCAGTGCGGTCAGGTGGCGGCGGAGATCGCGCCGCATCTCGCCGCTGGCGCCATCTTGTCCGACGTCGGCTCGGTCAAAGGCGCCGTCGTCAGGGACGTCGCTCCGCACGTGCCGGCCAACGTGCACTTCGTTCCTGCGCACCCGGTCGCCGGCACCGAGCATTCCGGCCCGGACGCGGGCTTTGCCGAGTTGTTCTTCAACCGCTGGTGCATCCTGACGCCGCCCGAGCACACCGACCCGATCGCCGCCAAGAAGCTCGCCGCGTTTTGGAGCGCGCTCGGCGCCAACGTGGAATTCATGGCGCCCGACCATCATGATCGCGTGCTTGCGATCACCAGCCACGTGCCGCACCTGATCGCCTACACCATCGTCGGCACCGCCGACGAACTCGGGCAGGTGACGCGCTCGGAGGTGCTGAAATTCTCCGCCGGCGGCTTTCGCGACTTCACCCGCATCGCCGCCTCCGATCCGACCATGTGGCGCGACGTGTTTCTCGCCAACAAGGACGCGGTGCTGGAAATGCTCGGCACCTTCAGTGAGGATTTATCGACGCTGACCCGCGCCATCCGCCGCGGCGACGGCGATACGCTGTTCGAGCTATTCACACGGACTCGCGCTATCCGCCGCGGCATCCTCTCGATCGGCCAGGATGCGGAGGCGCCCGACTTCGGCCGGCCGCACGAGCGGATGCCGCCGGTGCCCCGCCCCTATGTGGGGGAAGATTAGAGCATTTTCCGGCGAAGCCTGCCCCGGACTTGATCCGGGGTGGAAACCGGTTCGCCGCAGAAAATGCGACCACTAAAAGAGAACCGGAGCGAATTCCATTCCATTGGAACGGAATGCGCTCTAGTCGGGCCGCCCGAGCTCTGGGCTTGGACGCAAAACAAATACACCTCGCCCGGTGGGGCGAGGTGTATTTTTGCTTGGCACCGAGCGGGCGTCGCCGGCTCTGCGTACGACGCCATCGGCGGGCCTCGGAAGCGCTTTACGCGCTCTTCCTATTCTGCCGGTTGTTGACGAGGTCGTCGACCACGGTCGGGTCGGCGAGCGTCGTCGTGTCGCCGAGATTGCCGAAATCGTCCTCGGCGATCTTGCGCAGGATGCGGCGCATGATCTTGCCGGAGCGGGTCTTCGGCAGACTGGGCGAGAACTGGATCATGTCGGGCGAGGCGATCGGCCCGATCTCTTTCCGCACCCAGGTGATCAGCTCGGTGCGCAGCGCCTCGGTCGGCTGCTCCCCGCTCATCAGGGTCACATAGGCATAGATGCCTTGGCCCTTGATGTCGTGCGGGAAGCCGACTACGGCCGCCTCGGACACCTTGGGATGCGCGACCAACGCCGACTCGACCTCGGCGGTGCCGAGCCGGTGGCCGGCGACATTGATCACGTCATCGACGCGGCCGGTGATCCAGTAGAACCCGTCCTCGTCGCGGCGGCAGCCGTCGCCGGTGAAGTAGCGGCCGATATAGGTCGAGAAATAGGTCTGCACGAAGCGCTCATGGTCGCCATAGACCGTGCGCATCATGCCGGGCCAAGCGTCGGTGATGCAGAGATTGCCGCTGCACGGGCCGTCCAGCTGATTGCCGGCGGCGTCGACGATCTGCGGAATCACCCCGAAGAACGGCCGGGTAGCGGAGCCGGGCTTGAGCTTGATCGCCCCCGGCAGCGGCGTGATCAGAATGCCCCCGGTCTCGGTCTGCCACCAGGTGTCGACGATCGGACAGCGGCCCTCGCCGACCACGCGGTAGTACCACTCCCAGGCTTCCGGATTGATCGGCTCGCCCACCGTGCCGAGCAGCCGCAGGCTCTTGCGCGAAGTCTTCTTCACCGGGGCATCGCCCGCCTGCATGAGGGCGCGAATGGCCGTCGGGGCGGTGTAGATGGTGTTGACTTTATGTTTGTCGCACACCTCCCAGAAGCGGGACATGCTCGGATAGTTCGGCACTCCCTCGAACATCAGGCTGATCGCGCCGTTGGCGAGCGGGCCGTAGACGATGTAACTGTGCCCGGTCACCCAGCCGACGTCGGCCGTGCACCAATAGATGTCGCCGTCGTGATAGTCGAACACATACTGGTGGCTCATCGCGACATAGACGAGATAGCCGCCGGTCGTGTGCAGCACGCCCTTGGGCTTTCCGGTCGAGCCCGAGGTGTAGAGAATGAACAGCGGGTCCTCGGCGTTCATCTCCTCGCAGGGGCAGTCGGCTCCGACCGTCTTGGCCACTTCGTCGTAATAGACGTCGCGGCCGGACTGCATGTTCACGGTCGCTCCGGTGTGCCGCACGACGATGATGGTGCCGACCCCGCCGGCCCTGTCGGCGGCCATGTCGGTATTCGCCTTCAACGGAATCTTGCGGCCGCCGCGGATGCCTTCGTCGGCGGTGACGACGATGGTCGAACGGGCGTCATCGATGCGGCCGGCGAGCGAATCCGGCGAGAAGCCGCCGAACACCACCGAATGGATCGCGCCGATGCGCGCGCAGGCGAGCATCGCGATCGCCACTTCGGGAATCATCGGCAGATAGATGGTGACGCGGTCGCCCTTCTTAACCCCGCGGGCCTTCAGCACATTGGCGAAACGGCAGACCTGGGCGTGCAGTTCGCGATAGGTGATCTTCTTATCGTCCTTGGGGTCGTCGCCTTCCCAGATGATCGCCACCTGGTCGCCGCGCTTGGCGAGATGGCGATCGAGGCAGTTGTGCGCGACGTTAAGCGTGCCGTCCTCGAACCATTTGATCGAAATATTGTGCGGATCAAAAGAGGTATTCTTGACCTTGGTGAAGGGCTTAAACCAGTCGATGCGCTTGCCCTGCTCCGCCCAAAAGCCATTTGGATCGTTGACCGAGCGCTCATACATTTGCTTGTATTTGGCGTCGTCAATGAAGGCGCGCTTCGTCCACTCGGCCGGCACTTCATACACTTTGCCCGTCATGCTGGTTGCTCCCTCCAAGCGGCGGATCCATTGGCAGTGCTATCTGCCCCGCGCGATAGTCGTTTCCTCGCCCGTCATTATGCCCAGCGCACGCGGCGCGACAAGGCGGGCCGCCCTTACACTTTGGTCGCGGGCTGGGACGCTGATCGACGTGCGGAAGCTGACCGGCTCCGGGGCGAGAAGACTTGGCGACGAAGTTCGCGCACATGTACAACGGCCGCAGCGCCCGATACAACAGCGAACGCGGCGTGCTCGTCGGGTCTGGCTAAACCCGCCGCGTGGTCCTCGTTTTAAGGACCGGACCTGTTTAAACGCGTCTTAAACCGAGCGGCTGCGCCGGCAGCTCGCCTCAGTGGGTGTCACGATGACCGACAGCGTCAAATATCTCCTGCCGGAAGATCGCATTCCGCGGGCTTGGTACAATATCGCCGCCGACCTGCCGAAGCCGCTGCCGGCGGTGTTGCATCCGGGAACCGGGCAGCCGATCGGGCCCGCCGACCTCGCCGCGATCTTTCCGATGCCGCTGATCCTGCAGGAAGTAGCAAGCGAGCGCGACATCGAGATCCCGCAGCCGGTGCGCGACGTCTATAAGCTGTGGCGGCCGTCGCCCCTTCATCGCGCCTTGCGGCTCGAGCGCGCGCTCGATACGCCCGCGCGCATCTTCTACAAGTATGAGGGGGTGAGCCCGACCGGCAGCCATAAGCCGAATACCGCGGTGGCGCAGGCCTTCTACAATCGCGAGTCGGGAATCGCCAAGCTCTCGACGGAAACCGGCGCCGGCCAATGGGGGTCCTCGCTCGCCTTCGCAGGCGCGCTGTTCGGGCTCGAAGTCAAGGTGTACATGGTCAAGGTGAGCTATCAGCAGAAGCCCTATCGGCGGGCGCTGATGGAGACCTATGGCGCGACCTGCATCCCGAGCCCAAGCGAGGAGACCGAGTCCGGACGCGCGATCCTCGCCGTCAATCCCGACTCGCCCGGCAGTCTTGGCATCGCCATCTCGGAGGCAGTCGAGGTCGCCGCCAAGAACGCCGACACCAATTACGCGCTCGGCAGCGTGCTCAACCACGTGCTCCTCCACCAGACAGTGATCGGGCTCGAAGCGATCGAGCAAATGGAGATGGCGGGCTTCTGGCCGGACGTGGTGATCGCCTGCGCCGGGGGTGGTTCGAACTTCGCCGGCATCGCTTTCCCCTTCCTCGGCAAGAAGCTGCGCGAGAAAAAAGACGTGCGGGTCGTCGCGGTCGAGCCGGCTGCCTGCCCTTCCCTCACCCGCGGCACCTACGCCTATGACTTCGGCGATACCGCGCATCTCACCCCGCTCGTCAAGATGTACACGCTCGGCTCGCAATTCGTGCCGCCCGGCTTTCATGCCGGCGGGCTGCGCTATCACGGCATGGCGCCGCTCGTGAGCCACCTCAAGGAGCTCGGCCTGGTCGAGGCGTGCGCCGTGCATCAGACGCCATGCTTCGAGGCCGGCGTCGCTTTTGCCCGCGCCGAGGGCATCGTGCCGGCGCCGGAAACCACTCATGCGGTGCGCGTTGCGATCGACGAGGCGCTCGCGGCCAAAAAGGAGGGACGCGCGCGCACCATCCTGTTCAACCTGTCCGGCCACGGGCATTTCGACATGCAGGCCTATACCGATTACTTTGCCGGCCAGTTGGAAGACCGCAACTATGATGAGGCGGCCCTTCGGGACGCGCTTGCGGCTTTGCCGAAGGTCGCCGCGTAAAGGGGCGGCGAGGACGGACCTTGGCTCGCATTTTGGTCGCCGAGGACGAGGAGACGCTACGCAGCCTGGTCGTGCGCGCGCTCGCTCAGGTCGGGCACGACGTCATCGAAGCGGCCGACGGCGCCGAAGCGCTCGAGCTGCTCGCCCGCGACCAGGGGCGCTTCGATCTGCTGCTCACTGACATTCGCATGCCGCTGATGGACGGGATCGCGCTCGCGCTCGCCGCCGCGCGCGACTACCCCGACCTCGTGATCCTGTTGATGACCGCCTATGCCGACCAACGCGAACGCGCCGCCGGCCTGGAAGCACGTATCCACGACGTGATCACCAAGCCGTTTACGCTCGCCGAGATCAAGGTCGCGGTGAATGAAGCGTTAGCGGCGCGCCGCGACGCCCAGGCGTCAGCTGAATAAATAAAGTCAGCGAAGCGCGCTGCCGCCGCGCGGAATCTGGGCAAGGGCGTGGCGAAACTGTGCCATGCCAAATTTACTTTATTCACGGAATTTCGCGGTCCCTGCTGGAACAATAGCGATTCTCGATTGTTATGACGGGTGGGAATGGTCGGGGGTCCGCGCGGGGCGGACACCTAAAGGGCAATCATGTGGGGGGACTATGGCACACCTTACCTCTCGTACCGCTATTATTGCGCTTGCGTCTTGCGTGCTGGCCGGTCTTTCGGTCTCGACGCCGGCTCAGGCGCGTGAAGTGGTCGCGTTCCGCGACGGCGGCTACTCCGCTGGCACCATCGTGATTCGCACCAGCGAGCGCCGGCTCTACTACGTGCTCGGCGATGGCCGCGCGCTGCGCTATCCCGTCGGCGTCGGCAAGTACGGCAAACAATGGTCGGGCACGACCAGTATCAGCCGGAAGAGTTGGCATCCCGACTGGTCGCCGCCTGCCATGGTCAAGCACGACATTCCGTCCTTGCCGAACTTCATTCCGGGCGGCACCGCGAAAAACCCGATGGGCGTCGCGGCGATGACGCTCGCCGGCACCGAATACGCGATCCATGGGACCAACAGGCCGGGCTCGGTCGGCGGCTTCGTGTCCTATGGCTGCATCCGCATGTACAATTCGGACGTTACCGATCTTTACAGCCGCGTTAGCGTCGGCACCACGGTCGTCGTGACCCGCTGAGGTCTTGCAGCTTCCTCAATCATCTGCCGCATGGCTGGGCTTCGGCCCAGCCATGTTCGTTCATGCTGCCCAACTTCATCCTCCCCCGCGCGGCGGGGGAGGGAAACCGCCCATCGCAGGCAAGCTTGCGCAGCCTGCGCAGGCTTGGCTGCGTGGGCGGTGGAGGGGGCCAGCCAGTATCTTCGCTCGAGCGCCCCCTCCACCATGCTGCGCATGGCCCCCTCCCCCGTGAAAGATTGTTTCACGGGGGAGGATGAAAGTCGCCGATCACCGCGTAGTCCGGATCAGCACCAGCCGCGACGGCGACCGCCGTCGTACCGCCGGACGACGCCCTTGGCGATCAGGGCCTCGGATACGTTCGGCGTCGCCCGGGTCGAGACAGTGCCCAGCAGGCGGCCATATTTGTCCTCGCCGAAGTCGCGGATCGTCACCCCGCCCTCGACAAGAATAGCCCGCAAGGCTCGCTCCGCTGCCTCGGCGCCGATCCGCTCCTGCTCGCAAACGGCATGAAGTTCGGGCGCATCGATCCCGCGCAGCCGAACGCGCGTCGTCACCCGAAAGCCTGGCCTGACCTCGATCCGCGCGTCGAACGTGTCACCGTCCACCACCTTGAGCACGCGCGCGGCGATCATGCCGGGCGCGCCCGCTATCGGCGGCGACGGCGCCCGTTCGGCCGGCGCATACGCGCCCTCCCACCAGGACTTGACCGCGGCCGCGCCGAGCAGGGCGAGAGCGACCAGGAGCCCGATGACGGGGGAGTTGCTGCGCCGTGCTGAGGAATATTTCCGAATCGATGGGAGCATGTTCCTATATTGCCGAGCCGCGCGACCGAATGCAAGCCACAACTTTCGAGGGTTTTATTACGATTAAAAATCAGAACTAGAAATCGCTGGCGATGCCCTTGATTTCCCAGTCGCCATAGCGGACCGGCTCGAGGCCGCCGCGTCCATTGAGTTCGGTCGGCCGTTCGGCGGTCTTGCGATCGATCTCGGCGCGGCGGGCAGCCGCTTCCGCAAGCGCGCGCTCGGCCGCCGGGCTCAGCGGCTTGCGGCCGGTTTCGCCTTCAGGCGCATCGGGAGTCGCCGGGATATTATTGGCCATGGCATCGTCGGTGTCGCTCATGCCGTCACAGACAACCGCAGACGGCTGCGCGTCAACTTAAAAAACCCGCGGCGCTCGGCCGCGCGAACTTCGCTTGCGAGGGTTTAGCCCGCCTCCCATATCGAACGTGGAAAATAGGTCGGCGCACCTGAACCGATCGCAACGAGGGAAACGATGAACTACCTGAAAACAGCGATCCTGCTGGCGGGGCTCACGGCGCTGTTCATGGGCGTCGGCTATCTGATCGGCGGCCAGGCCGGCGCGATGCTCGCGCTGCTGGTCGCGGCAGCGATGAACCTGTTCACCTACTGGAACGCCGACAAGATGGTCTTGTCGATGAACGGCGCGCAGGAGGTGGATGAGCGCGCCGCGCCGGAATTCGTCGGTCTAGTGCGCGAGCTCGCGCAACGGGCCGGACTGCCGATGCCGCGCGTCTACCTCATGAACAATCCGCAGCCGAACGCGTTCGCAACCGGACGCAACCCGGAGAATGCGGCGGTCGCCGCCACCACCGGCCTTCTCAACATGCTGTCGCGCGAGGAGATCGCCGGCGTAATGGCGCATGAGCTTTCGCACGTCAAGAACCGCGACACGCTGATCATGACGATTACGGCGACGATCGCCGGCGCAATCTCGATGCTTGCCCAGTTCGGACTGTTCTTCGGCGGCAACCGCGACAACAATGGCGGCCTCGGCATCATCGGCACGCTCGCGATGGTCATTCTCGCCCCGGTCGCGGCCATGCTGGTGCAGATGGCGATCTCGCGCACACGCGAATACGCGGCCGACGACATGGGCGCGCGCATCTCCGGCCAGCCAGCCTGGCTCGCCTCCGCGCTCGCCAAGATCGACAATGCCGCGCGTCAGATCGAGAACGTCCCGGCCGAGCGCAATCCGGCGACCGCGCCGCTTTTTATCATCAACCCGCTGTCGGGCGCGCGCATGGACAATCTGTTCTCAACTCATCCGGCGACCGAGAACCGCATCGCCGCGCTCGAACAACTCGCCGCAGAGATGGGACAGAGCAACCGCGGCTGGTCTGCTGCGCCCGCGACCAGCGGCGGAGGAGCGGGTCCTTGGGGCGGCGCGGACCGGCAGCGCGGACCGTGGGGCTGAGATTGGGCGGGCGGCGACGGAAGACTGGAGCGAATTCCGTTTCGGTGGAATCGGAATTCGCTCCGGTAGTCGCATTTTCTGCGGCGAACCGGTTTCCACTTCGCCGGAAAATGCTCTGGCGGCGGCGCCCGCAGGGCGCCGCTGCTCTTGCGTTGGATGAACGGCGTTATTTGACCGCGCCCACGGTAAAGCCTGCGACAAAGCGATCGACGAAGAAGTTGTAGATGATCGCGATCGGCACGCTCGCGATCAGACAGGCGGCCATCATCGAACCCCAGAAGTACACGTCGCCGCGCACCAGGAAGGTCGGCACGCCGACGCTCACTGTGAAGCTCGACAGCGACGAGATGAAGGTGACGCCGTACACGAATTCCTGCATCACCAGGGTGAAGGCAAAGATGATCGCGGTCAGGATGCCGGAGACCGACACCGGCATGACCACGCGGACGAAGGCGCCGAACCGCGACAGCCCGTCGATCATCGCCGCGTCCTCGAGGTCGCGCGGGATCGCTTTGAAGAATCCCATCAGCAGCCAGGTGCAGAACGGCACCGTGAAGCTCGGATAGACGAGCACCAGCGACCAAAGCGTGTCCTGGAGGCCGAGCATCGCAATGATGCGCGCGAACGGAATGAACAGGATGGTCGGGGGAACGAGATAGGTGAGGAAGATGGCGATGCCGAGGGTTTGGCCCCAGGCGCCGGTCATTCGCGCGAGCGCATAGCCGGCGGGCACGGCCAGCGCCAGCGTGATCGCGACCACGGCGATGCCGACGAGGCCGGTATTAATGAGCCACTGCACGAATTGGGTGTCCTGAAACAGCACCCGCAGATGCTCGAGCGTGGGCGGATCATTGAAGAGGTAGGGGTTGTGGGTCGTGTCGTGCAGGTCGTTGGTCGTCTTGAACGTGGTGATCAGCATCCAATAGAAGGGGAAGGCGAGAAAGGTCACGAAGAACACCAGCACGGCTGAGCGACCGCCTGCCATCGCAAGATTTCGTTGCCGTTGGGTCAGGGTTGTCATCAGGTCACCTCGGTCCGACGAGCGACGGTCAGGAACAGGATGGCAACCGCCACTAGAACGGGGAACAGAAATAGCGAGATGGCCGCGCCGCCGGCGAGATCGCCGCCCTGAATGCCGGTAAAGAAAGCCCAGGTCGCAAGCACCTGGGTCTGGTCGTATGGGCCGCCACGCGTCAAAACGAATACGACGATCAAATCGGTGAAGGTGAAGATCACGCCGAACAGGACCGCCACGAGCGCGATCGGCAAGACCAGCGGGAAGGTGATCTGGAAGGTGCGGCGCCAGAAGCCGGCGCCGTCCATCGCCGCAGCGTCGTGAATGTCGTTCGGAATCGAGCTCAGGCCGGCGAGAATGATCACCGTGGCGAGCGGCACGATCCGCCAGATCTGCACGATGATGATCGAGGCCATGGCGAGCGTGGGCTGTCCGAGCCAGATCGGCCACTGGTTAGGCCCGAGGATCCCGACGGCGCGCGCCGTCCAGTTGATGATCGAATAGATGGAATCGTAGATCCACAGCCAGCCGATCGCGCCGAGCGAGATCGGCGCCACCCAAGGCAGCAGGATCAGAAGCCGCACCAGCCATTTACCGCGGAAATCGGCGGACAGCGCCCCTGCCAATATGTTGGCGAACACGAGAACGAAGAACTGCGAAACGACGGTGAAAATGATCGAGTTCTTGAGCGCGATCCAAAAGGTTTCGCTCTGGACGATGCGGCGGAAATTTTCCAGCCCGACGAAATGCACCTGGCGGCTCGCAACGGTGACGTCCGACACGCTGTAATAGAGCGAAAGCAGGAACGGGAACCCGACCAGCAGGACGATGTAGAGAATCGCCGGCGCCAGCAAAGCCGGCCACAGCCAACCCTCGTTATCGGCAACGCGTGAAAACAGGCCGCGCGGCACTGGCCGCAACGCCGCCGCGCCCGGCGCCCGCATCACGACGCACCCCCGTTGATGCGCCGGCCGCTGGCCCGATCAAACCGTTCCACATCGCGCCGGCGCACGACGAACTCGTAGCTCTCGCCGGCCGAGAGCTCCGTCCGCACATTGGTCGGGATCTTGGAAATGACGTGACTTGCGGGCGTACGGCCTTCGAGCACGCCGTAAACCAGCCGGTCGGCGCCGAGATATTCGATCCGCGTGACGCGAAACGGCAGGGTGATGTTGTCGTCGCCGCCTTCGATGCCGCGCGGAAGGAAGGCCTCGGGGCGAAAGCCGAGATAGGTCGAGCCGTCCTCCACGAGATTCATCGGCGGCGAGCCGATGAAGGTGGCGACGAACGTGTTGGTCGGAGCGCCGTAGATTTCATGCGGGGTGCCGACTTGGCGCACCTTGCCGTGTTCGAGCACGGCGATGCGATCGCCCAGGCCCATCGCCTCGGCCTGGTCATGCGTCACATAGATCGTCGTCGTGCCAAGCGATTTCTGGAACTGCTTGAGCTCGTCGCGCGCGGCGTTGCGCAGCTTGGCGTCAAGATTGGATAGAGGCTCGTCGAGCAGGAAGGCGACCGGCTGGCGCACCACCGCGCGCGCGAGCGCGACGCGCTGGCGCTCGCCGCCCGAGAGCTGGCGCGGCTTGCGATCGAGGAACCGCTCGATCCCGAACATGCGCGCCGCCCACTCGACCTTCTTGCGGACCTCCGCCCTGGGCATGCCGACCGCGCGCAGCGGAAAGGAGATGTTTTTCTCCACCGTCATGTGCGGGTACAGCGCATAGCTTTGGAACACCATCGCGATGTTGCGGGCGCGCGGCGGCAGGTCGGTGACCACGGTCCCGTCGATCACGATGTCGCCCTCGGTCGGCTGTTCGAGCCCGGCGATCATCCGCATCAACGTCGTCTTGCCGCAGCCCGACGGCCCGAGCAGCACAAGGAACTCGCCTTCCTTCGCGGTCAGGTCGATGCCGTCGACGGCGTGCACCTCGTTGAAGTGCTTGGAAACCCCCCGTGCCTGGACCTCTGCCATGACGCTCCTCGAAAATTAGCTTCTGCCCCCCGCGTGCCGCACGCGGGACCGTGCACGGTTCACGATCGACACCGAAAAGGGACACTATTCTTTTCCGCTCGCGGCGCACTTGGCAGTGCGCCGCTCCGCGGTCGTGGCTGGACCGATCGAACGGATTAAATCATTCCCCGTTCCTTCCACTTGGCCCAGATCGCCTGCGCTTTCTTGTCGGCCTGTTTCAGCGCGTCTTCGGGGCTTTCGGCGCCGGTCGCGCACTGGGCGAACATCGTATTGACGACCCAGGTTTGGAACGTATCGGCAATGGCGGCCGTGGCGTATCCCGGATAGCCGACATTGGTCGCCCAATCGAGCACGTCGGCCAACACCGCGTATTTGTCGTGTGGGACTGCCTTGGGGTCGTTGGAGATGAGTTGCTTCAGGTCGGGAACCGTGCTGGCGAAGCACGGGAAGTTGTAGAACTGGCTGGCGAGGAAGGCCTGCTTGAAGTCGCCGATGTAATCGACCAGGAATTTCTGGGCCCCGTCGATGTTCTCGGCAAACTTCCAGATCGCGTAGCAATCCATCACGTGTTCGAGGCCGATAGCCCGCACCGGCCCCTTCGCGGCCTTGGCGAGGCCGATCTTCTCGTGAATATTCATCTTGTTGTTCTCGCCGGTGCGCGTCACCGAAATGGCATTGAGCACGAGCGAGGAGCGGCCGGAGAGCATCTGCCGGTTATTGGACGACGGATCCCAGGCAAGAACCTCGGGCGTCATCGCCTCCTGGAACAGCGCCTTGACGAATTTGAGCGCCTCCAGCGTCTGCGGCGAGTTGATGGCCAGATTGCCCTCGGCATCCTGCACGCTTGACCCGAACGAATACATGATCGCGCGCATCGCCATCGCCGAGTCGAGTTCGGCGGAGAGGCCGATGCCGACCGGAATGCCGGTCTTTTCCTTGATCTTCTTGCCGCCTGCCCGGATATCCTCCCAGGTGTCCGGCTTCATGCCGATCTCGCCCCATAGGTCGGTCCGGTAATTGACCGGATCGGGGACGAAGCTGTCGGAGAAGGCGAAATAGCGCTTGGTCTTCGGGTTGTAGGTGCTCTTGATGGCAAGGTCGATCGGCTTGCCGTGTTTCTTTTCGCATTCGGCGTAGACATCTTTCATGTCCACGACCTGGTTCTCATAAACCGCCGGCGGAGACAGGAACATGAACAGATCATGCCCCTTCTGCGCCGAGACTTCCGCGGCCGCGCGCGATTCGATCAAGGTAAGATTGATGTTATCGACGATCACCTCGGTGTCGTTCTTCTTGCCCCATTCTTTAACATAAGTATCGTTGAACCACTTGTCGTAAGCGGGCACGAAGTGGCTCCACTGGAGAATGCGCAGCGTTTTCGCCGCGCGCGCAGGAGTGACGTGCACAAAGGGGCTGACGCCTGCAGCGATGCCTGCGGCGGTTGCCGTCCGTATGGCGTCGCGGCGGGTGATGCCGCGTAGCTGGTATTTGCGAGGCATGTTTGTTTCCTCCAGTTGAACCGATGCTTTCCTTACCGCTCTCATGTGCGTCGAGGACGCGGATGCAGGCGGATTCTCGTCAAAAGTTTCGTTTCTAACAATATAGCGGCGTTCGGTGGTCGCCGCTGCGTCGGCCCGTCGCACAGTTGGCGAGCACATTTATGCACTACCATAACTAACTTGTGGCCAGTCTGTTCAATCACAACCTCTCGAATTCATGGCCCTCCTCTAAATTCGGCCACCGTTCGTCATCATCCGCTCCTCGAACCTTCCGGTGACGCCGTGAGGTACGCCCTGATCATGGGTGTGCGTTTCCGTGACTAAGGTCCGCTTTGGTTGGAGATGATCGGATGCCCTACTTCTTTTAGGACGCATTTTTGCACCCGGGGCCTTTTTTTCACCTGCGGCTCGGATTTATCCGAAACGAATGGAGCGCTTTGGAGCTGCGATGGCACGTGCCGCTCGACCGACGCCAACACCGCCTCCGGGGCTTGCGGCGCGCTGCATTGCGGCAGACATCGTCGAGGGCGTACTGCATCGCGGGCGCCCGCTGGACGAGCAGCTCGATGGACCTGCCGCGCATCCGGGGCTCGCGGGGCTTGCTGAGCGGGACCGCGCACTCGCACGCCGCATCGTTGCGACGACGCTGCGACGGCTCGGCACGCTGCGCCGCCTGATCGCCGATTGCCTGGACCGTGGTCTTCCGCCCGATTCGCCACGCCTGGAAAGCGCTCTCCTGGTCGGAGCGGCGCAAATCCTTTTCCTGGACATTCCCGACCACGCCGCGGTGGACCTCTCGGTACGCTTGGTCCAGGCGGACCGGCGCAGCAGCCGATATGCGGGGCTGGTCAACGCCGTCCTGCGCCGCATCGCCCGCAGCGCCGCCGAACTCGCGGCCGGGCTCGACCCAACCGCGCTCGACACGCCGGTTTGGCTGTTGGAGCGGTGGGCACGCAACTACGGCGAAGCCACGGCGCGGGCCATCGCGAGCGCGCATGCGCTGGAGCCCGCGCTCGACCTCACCGTCAAAGCCGACCCCGAACTATGGGCACGGCACCTGCGCGGCCGCGTGCTTCCGACCGGCTCCGTGCGCACCGTGGCCGCGGGGCCGATCGCCTTGCTCCCGGGCTATGCGGAAGGCGCCTGGTGGGTGCAGGACGCGGCGGCGGCGCTGCCGGCCCGCCTGCTCGGCGAGATTCGCGGCCGATCCGTCGCCGATCTGTGCGCCGCCCCCGGCGGCAAGACCCTGCAGCTTGCACTCGCCGGCGCCGCGGTCACCGCCGTCGATCGGGTCGAAACCCGCATGGCGCGCCTGCGCGACAACCTGCGGCGCGTCGATCTTACGGCGACAATCGTCGTCGCCGATGTCGAAACATGGGAGGCAGGCCCGTTTGACGCCGTCCTTCTGGACGCTCCCTGCTCCGCCACCGGGACGATCCGTCGCCACCCCGACATCCCTTGGCGGAAGACCGCGGCCGCCATCGCCGATCTCGCCAATCTCCAGGCGCGCCTGCTCGCGCGTGCGATCGACCTGACGCGCCCCGGCGGGGTGCTCGTCTTCTGCACCTGTTCGCTCGAATCCGAGGAAGGTGAAGATCTGGTCGCAGCCGCGCTTGAACGTGACCCGCGCATTCGGCGCAAACCCATCGATCGGTCGGAGATCGCCGGCATTGCCGAGTTCGTGACCGCGCAAGGCGACCTACGCACCCTGCCCTGCGCCTGGCCCGATCCGGAGCCCCGCATGAGCGGCCTCGACGGCTTTTACGTCGCCCGACTGGAGCGCGGTTAACGGCAAAAAAGACCGAATCTTCTCCTCGGTTGCCCTTCGCCGCCCCTTAGTTATGGTGGGGCGCGGCAAAACAAGCAGACAGCCAGCGGAGGGACATACCTCGATGCCCCGCGTAGCGATCGCGGACCGCGGCAAATTGATCTGGCTCACGCTGCGCCGCGGGTTGGCCTATGCGGTCGGCCGGATCGCGGCGCTTCGCGTGCTGCAATTCCTCCGCTGGCCCGGCGCCTCCGACCGGCTCGTGATCGCTCCGCAGAACCTGCGCACCGCCGACCCGACGCGCGCGAGCGAAATCTATGCCGGCCATTTCACGCTCGCCGGTAAGGTCGTCATCTGCGACGGCCGCTCCCCCTTTGAAATGGATCCACCCTCGGCCGAGTGGGCGGAGGCGTTGCTCACCTTCAGCTGGTTGCGTCATCTGCGCGCCGCCGAAACGGCCATCACGCGCGCCAACGCCCGCGCGCTGGTTGACGAATGGATATTGCTGCAGGGGACTTGGCACCCGTTCGCCTGGCGACCGGAGATCGTCGCACGCCGAATCATCGCCTGGCTGACCCAGGCCACCTTGATCCTGCACGACGCCGATGTGCGCTTCTATCGCCGTTTTCTCCGCAGCCTGACGCGGCAAGCGCGGTTTCTGCGCGCGACCGCCGCTACCGCGCCGGACGGGGTTGCGCGGCTGCAGGCCCATATCGCGCTCACCTATGTGGCGCTGTGCATGACCCGGCAGATCCGGCACCTGCGTCGCGCCACCGCCCGCCTGATGGCCGAAATCGAGCGGCAGATCCTGCCTGACGGCGGTCATGTCAGCCGCAACCCGGGCGCCTTGATCGAACTCTTGGCCGATCTCCTGCCGCTCAGCCAGGCGTTCAGCGCCCGCAACGTGGCGCCGCCCGCCCCGCTTCTGAACGCGATCGACCGCATGATGCCGATGCTGCGATTCTTCCGCCACGGCGACAATATGTTTGCGCTATTCAACGGAATGGGCCCGACCCCTTCGGATTTGCTCGCCACGGTTCTCGCCTATGACGACGCGCGCGGCGCCCCGGTCGCCAATGCCGTCCACTCCGGTTATCAGCGCATCGATGCTGGCCAGAGCGTCGTTCTCATGGACACGGGCGCCCCTCCCCGACTGACCCTGAGCGCCGAAGCCCATGCCGGCTGCCTGTCGTTCGAGCTATCCGCGCGCGCGCAACGCATCGTGGTCAATTGCGGGCTGCCGGAGACCGGACGGGGAAACTGGCGACACCTCGCCCGCGCTACCGCGGCCCACTCCACGGTGACGCTCAACGAAACCTCGTCCTGCCAATTTCTCGACACCAATCTGATCCGGCGGCTATTCGGAACTCTCATCTCCCGCGGACCGCGTCATGTGGCCGTGACACGCGAGCAGACCGACGAGGCGGTCCATGTCCGCGCCGTTCATGACGGGTATGCCCACCGATTTGGTATCATCCATCAGCGCACGATCGTTCTCGCCGCCGACCGCGGACGCCTCGACGGCGAGGACGTTTTCCTTCCGGCCCGCGGCGAGGCACTCGCCAGCGACGGCAAGGACGCGTTTGCGATCCGCTTCCACCTCCACCCCTCAGTGCGAGCCAATCGGCTGAGCGACGGCCGCGGCGTCATGCTGACCCTGCCGAACAAGGATGTGTGGACCTTTTTTGCGCCGGTTGACCGGGTCGAGATCGAGGAGAGCGTCCATCTCGCGGGGCGAGACGGTCCACGGCGGACTTCGCAGATCGTCATTCACGGGCACGCCCATAGGACGCCGCGCGTCCCGTGGAGCTTTGCCCATACGCCACAGACCTCGGCCGACGTCCGCCACGGCCGCGAGCAGGAGCCGGAGCTGCCGCTCGGGGGATGATCGCAGGCAGGCCCGATGCGTTTCGGCGGGCGGGCCTTAATGCGAGAGCAGCACCGGCGCCGGCGGATTCGTGAGAATGAACTTGGTCGCCCCTCCCAGAATGAACTCGCGCATGCGCGAGTGCCCGTAGGCGCCCATCACCAGGAGATCGAGCTCGCGCGCCGACGCATAATCCTCAAGGACCTGTCCGACGGAGCGTCCGGCGGCATGCTCCGTGTCCGCCGCCGCCTCTATCCCATGCAGGGCGAGATGCCGCGCAAGTTCGGCGACCGACCGCCGCGTTTCGATCGGCTCTTCTTCCGTGATGGTCACTATCCGCACGGACTTCGCGCCTTGGAGCACGGGCAAGGCGTCGGCCACCGCCCGCGCCGCCGGCCGGCTGAAATCCCAAGCGACCCCGATCCGGTCGAAAGCCCCGGACGAACCGCGCTTCGGCGGCGCCGGAAAGACGATGGTCGGCCGTCCCGAGCCGAAGACCACCGTTTCCGCAATGAATTGCTGGAAGCTGGGCTCGTGGCCGACGGGAATCATCGTCACGTCGCTCAGCCGCGCATATTCGGTGACGATGTCGGGAACCTGGGAGTTCTCGCACGAACTCGATGACGTGCTCGTGGGCGACCCCGCGCCGTTCAGCGGCGCTTTTGAAGGTCTCGATGAGGGCGCGGGCATCGGCGACGCTCTTGCGGTGCTCGGCGGCGATCAGCCCTTTGACGTCAAGCAGCGCCGGCGCGAGCACGGTGCCGGGCACGTTGACGACGATTTCGAAGCCTAATGCCGTGATGCGGGCGCCCGACGCCTCCGCGAAGGCGACTGCCTGATCGACGGCCGCGACCGGCGTCGGTTCCGGGTAGCTGGTGAGCTGGAGCAAAATGTCCTTGATAGCCATGGGACGATCCTCTGGCCGGCCGGCTTAGTTCGGGAAACGCCGGCTTTGCCGCTAGCCAAACGATTATTAGGGTTCCATGATACAGGCTCTTTCAGGGTCACATATCGACTAGATCAATGACCGAGCATTTGCGCCCCATTCGCCGTGCGCTCCTTTCTGTTTCGGACAAGTCCGGACTCCCCGATTTTGCCCGCCAGCTCGCGAGCCGCGGCGTCGAGCTGATCTCCACCGGCGGGACCAGGGCGGCGCTCGCCGATATCGGCCTGAACACGCGCGACGTCTCCGACCTGACCGGTTTTCCCGAGGTGATGGGCGGACGGGTGAAGACCCTGCACCCCAAGGTGCATGGCGGCCTGCTCGCGGTGCGCGACGACGACGCGCATCAGGAAGCGGCGGAGGCGCACGGCATCGCTCCGATCGACCTTCTGGCCGTCAACCTGTACCCGTTCGAGGCCACGGTCGCGCGCGGCGCCGACTACGCCGCCTGCATCGAAAATATCGATATCGGCGGCCCGGCCATGGTGCGCGCCGCAGCCAAGAACCACGCCGATGTGACGGTGGTCGTCGATCCGCAGGACTATGGCACCGTGCTCGCGGAGATGGCGGCGCACAAAGGCGCCACGAGCCTCGCTTTGCGTCAACGCCTCGCCGCGAAAGCGTTTGCGCGCACCGCCGTTTACGACGCCGCGATCTCGAACTGGCTCGACGAAAAGCTCGACGATCTTGCGCCTCCTTACCGGGCCTTCGGCGGGCAGCTGATCGAAGCGCTGCGCTATGGCGAGAACCCGCACCAGGCCGCCGCCTACTACCGAACGTCCGAGGCGCGGTTCGGGGTCGCGACCGCGCGCCAGCGGCAAGGCAAACAGCTCTCCTACAACAACATCAACGACACCGACGCCGCCTACGAATGCGTCGCCGAATTCGATCCACAGCGCACCGCGGCCTGCGCCATCATCAAGCACGCCAACCCATGCGGGGTGGCGGAAGGCGCGAGCCTCATTGAGGCTTATAAAAAGGCGCTGCTGTGCGACCCGGTCTCGGCCTTCGGCGGGGTCGTCGCCGTCAACCACACGCTCGACGCCGAAGCGGCCCGTGCGATCACCAAAATCTTCACCGAAGTGATCATCGCCCCCGACGCGACCGAGGAGGCGATCGGCATCGTCAAGGCGAAGAAGAACCTACGCCTGCTGCTCGCCGCCGGCCTGCCCGACCCGCGCGCGCGCGGACTTCTGGTCAAGTCCGTCGCCGGCGGCCTGCTCGTCCAGTCGCGCGACAATGCGGTGGTCGACGACATGAAGCTCGAAGTGGTAACCGAGCGCGCGCCGACCGAGGCGGAGCTCGCCGACCTGATCTTTGCATATCGGGTGGTCAAGCACGTCAAATCGAACACCATCGTTTTCGCCAAGAATCGCGCGACGGTCGGCATCGGCGCCGGGCAAATGAGCCGGGTCGACGCGGCGAGCATCGCCGCGCGCAAGGCCGAGGACGCCGCCCTCGAAGCCGACCTGCCGGCGCCGCTGACGACGAACTCGGTAGTCGCCTCGGACGCGTTCTTTCCCTTTGCGGACGGACTCCTTGCCACCGTCATCGCCGGCGCAACCGCCGTGATCCAACCGGGCGGCTCAGTCAACGACGAGGACGTGATCCACGCCGCGAACGACCATAACGTCGCGATGGTGTTCACCGGAATGCGCCACTTCCGGCATTGACGAGCGCGCCGCGGCGCACCCTGCCCGCCTCGCGCGGCGCTCACAGCGGTCGTGGTCTTGCCATGCGCCTCCGCGCCGGCTGGCCATGGCCGGAGGCAAATCGGAGAGGAAATCGCTCATGGATGAACGGACCAAAAAATCGACCGGCGGCAACCGCGCTTCCGCCGCGCCCGACCGCGAGGCCAGCCGCGAACCCGCGACTGCGCTCAATCTTCCGCGCGCGGAACTGAGCCCGGCGATGGAAGCCTATTTCAAGAAATGCGACGAGAAGATCGGCTTCGTTCCCAATGTGCTCGAAGCCTACGCCTTCGACATGACGAAGCTCGAAGCCTTTGTCCCGATGTACAACGACCTGATGCTCGCGCCGTCGGGTCTGACAAAGCTTGAGCGCGAGATGATCGCCGTCGCGGTGTCCTCGCAGAACCACTGCTATTATTGCGTGGTGGCGCACGGCGCCGCGGTGCGTGCGCTGTCCGCCAATCCGGAGCTGGGCGAGCAGATCGCGATCAATTACCGCGCCGCCGCGCTCGATCCGCGCCAGCGCGGAATGCTTGATTTTGCCGTCAAGCTGACGATTTCGCCCTGGACCGTCGATGAAGAGGATCGCGCCAAACTGCGCGCCCTCGGCTTCACCGACCGCGACATCTGGGACATCTCCGCCGTCGCGGCGTTTTTCAACATGAGCAACCGGCTCGCCTCGGCGACCGACATGCGGCCGAACGCGGAGTACCATAGCCAGGCGCGCTAGAGCATTTTCCGGCGAAGTGGGAACCGGTTCGCCGTAGAAAATGCGACCACTCAAGGACAACCAGAGCGAATTCCGATTCGATTGGAACGGAATTCGCGCTAGCATTGCGTGCAAAAGCGGAATTCCGAGCACAGCCGATCGCGGCCGGGCTTTAGCCTGATTGTCGCGCTAAGGAAGCGATTCCGAATAAGGGTGCTTACGTAGCTGACGAGGGTTCCGCGAGAGGGCCATGGACTTGCGTGCTGGAATTGCTTCGATTGCTCTCCTGACAGTTGCGCTCGTGTTTACGGGCGCGGGGATCGCCCGCGAGAAGCCGGTCTCGCGGAGGGCAGATGTGCTGCGCGCCGAGGCGGTGGTGGCGCAGCACGGCATGGTGGTCACGCAGGAGAAACAAGCCAGCCGGATTGGGGCGGAGATTCTGGCCAAAGGGGGAAACGCGGTCGATGCCGCCGTTGCGGTTGGCTTCGCCCTCGCGGTAACGCTGCCACGGGCCGGCAATCTCGGCGGCGGCGGCTTCATGGTGCTGCACCGGGCGGAGACGGGTGAGAACGTCGCCATCGATTATCGCGAGACCGCCCCGGCGGCGGCGACGCCGGACATGTTTCTTGATTCCAACGGAAACGCCGACCCGGAAAAATCGCGCGACAGCGCGCTCGGGGTCGGCGTGCCCGGCACGGTCGCAGGTTTGACGCTTGCGCATGCGCGGTACGGCTCGGGCCGGTTCACGCTCGCCGAATTGATCGCGCCGGCGGTGCAGCTCGCGCGCGAAGGCGTTCCGGTCGAGGGCGACCTCCTCAATTCGCTGCTGCTCGCCGCGCCGCGCTTGCAACGCTGGCCTTCTACCGCGCAGATCTTCAGCAAGCCGGACGGCGCGAGCTGGGCGGAAGGAGACCGGCTGGTTCAGCCGGACCTCGCTTCGGCGCTGGAAACGATCGGCCGGGAGGGCCCCCGCGCCTTCTATATCGGTCCCATCGCCGATGCGATCGTATCGACCGTGCGCGAAGCCGGCGGGCGCATGACCCGTGTCGATTTGGAGAACTACCAGCCCATCATCCGCGAGCCCGTGCGCGGAACCTACCGCGGCTACGAGATCATCTCTATGCCGCCGCCGTCCTCGGGCGGCGTCCATCTCATCGAGATGCTCAATATTCTTGAGGGCTATCAACTCAAGAAGCTCGGCGCCGGCTCGCCCGCCGCGCTGCATCTGATGATCGAGGCGATGAAGCTCGCCTTCGCCGACCGCGCTGAGTTTTTGGGCGACGCCGATATCGTCGACGTTCCAGTCGAGCGCCTCATATCGAAGGAATACGCGGCGGAGCTGCGCGCCGGCATTGACCCCGACCGCGCGCGCCCAGCCACCGAGATCCGGCCGGACAGCAGCGCGCTCGGCACCGGGCTCGGCGGCGGCAACACTACCCATTTCTCGATCATCGATCAGTTCGGCAACGCGGTCGCCAATACCACCTCGCTCAATTTCAGTTACGGACTTGGCCTCGTGGCGAAAGGCACCGGCATTCTACTCAACAACACGCTCGACGACTTCGCCTCCCAGCCGGGCGCCCCGAACGCCTTCGGGCTGCTCGGGGGCAGCGCGAACGCGCCGGGGCCGGACAAGCGGCCGCTGTCGTCGATGACGCCGACCATTGTCCTCAAGGACGGAAAACCGCAACTCATCACCGGCGCCCCCGGGGGCAGCCGCATCATCACCACGGTGCTGCAGGTGATCATCAATAATATCGATTTCGGGCGGCCGATCGCCGATGCGGTCGCCGCGCCGCGCGTGCATCATCAGTGGCGGCCGGACGAGGTGCTGGTGGAACGTACTCTCCCGGCTGCTACCGTCCGCGCGCTCGAAAAGCGCGGGCACCACGTGGAGGTCGGATCGCTCTTCGGGTCCGCGCATTCGATAGCGGTGACCCCGAAGGGCATTGTCGGCGCGGCCGACCCTCGCGCCCACGACTCGCTGGCGGTAGGTTTCTAGCGTCGCGCCCCGCGTTTGACGCAATGGGCTCGTAAGAACCTTCGGGCGAGGCTCCGGGCGTCGGTCGGAGAAAGGCGAATGAACGAACGCGTATCGGCGGAGACGGTCCAAGAGAGGCCCGACAAACTCGTCCAATTTCCTCGGGAAACTCCCCCTCCCGCCAAGCTCGGACCCAGGACCCGCACATACTGGTTCATTGCGGCATTGGGCACCCTGCTGCTCGTTGCGGCGGTCGCCGGCTGGTGGAGCTGGGGGACGAGCAGCCCCACGCAATACACCATGGCCGAGGTGGCACGCGGCCCGATCGCCCGCACCGTGACCGCGACAGGGACGGTCAATCCGGAACTCACGATCATCGTCGGCACCTATGTGTCCGGCGTCATCCAGGAGCTTTTTTGCGACTACAATACCGTGGTGAAGAAGGGACAGGTCTGCGCCAAGATCGACCCACGCCCGTATCAGAGCATCGTCGATCAGAGCCGGGCGAACCTCGCGGTCGCTCAGGCGCAGCTCGCGAAGGACAAAGCCAACCTCACCTACACCAAGGTCCGCTACGAGCGCACCGCCCGTCTGATGCAAACCAATGCGACGTCGCAGGATGCGGTCGACGCTGCCAAGAGCAATTATGAGCAGGCGGAGGCGCAAATCCTGTTCGATGAGGCGACGATCCAGCAGCGTCAGGCCATGCTCGACGCCGCGCAGGTCAATCTCGATTATACGAACATCGCCTCGCCGGTGGATGGAGTCGTCGTCTCGCGCAACGTGACGGTCGGGCAGACGGTCGCCGCCAGCTTCCAGACGCCGACCCTGTTCCTCATCGCGACCGACCTGACCAAGATGCAAGTCGACACCAATGTCAGCGAGAGCGACATCGGCGGGGTGAAGATCGGCGATCCTGGCACCTTCACCGTCGACACCTTCCCCAAGCGAACCTTCCGCGGCAAGGTGAGCCAAGTGCGCCAGTCTCCGCAGACGGTGCAGAACGTGGTCACTTACGATGTCGTCGTCAGCGTCGACAATTCCGACCTGGCGCTCAAGCCGGGCATGACGGCGGCCGTGCAGATCGTCGTCGATCAACGCGCCGACGTGCTTCGCGTCCCGAACCAGGCGCTGCTTTACGCCCCGAGCGCCGTCGGAAGCGCGGGCAAAGGTTTGCCTTCGCATCCGGCCTCCAGCGCCGCAGGTGCAAACGAAGCACAGGTCTGGGTGCTGCGGGACGGACGGCCGACGGCGATTCGGGTCGCGCTCGGCCTCGAAGACGACACCTTCACTGAAATCGTGAGCGGCGACCTGAAGCCAGGGGACGAGGTCATCACCGCGGAGCAAAGCGCTGCCGCCAATCGGCGGGCGCCACCGCCACGGCTGCGATTCTGAGGCTGGGCAAGGCGGACAAGCATGCCGGCGCCGATCATCAGCACCGAGAAACTCACACGGGTCTACCGCATCGGCGACATCGAGGTGCAGGCGCTGCGCGGCGTCAGTCTCACCATCGAGCGCGGCGAGTTCGTTGCGATCATGGGCGCCTCGGGGTCGGGCAAATCGACGCTGATGGCGATTCTCGGCTGCCTCGACCGGCCGACCAGCGGCGCCTACTTCTTCGACGGCGTCGACGTCGCGCGGCTCGCCGAGCCGGAGCTTGCGCGTCTGCGCAGCGAGCGGCTCGGCTTCGTGTTCCAGAGCTTTAACCTGCTGGCGCGCGCGAGCGCCCTAGAGAACGTCGCGCTCCCGTTGTTCTACGCCGGCTCGGCGTCGCGCGGCACGGCGCGCTTCGATCGCGCCGCCGCCGCGCTCGAACTGCTCCGCCTCGGCGACCGGGCGCGCAACACACCCGCACAACTCTCCGGCGGCCAGCAGCAGCGGGTCGCCATCGCCCGCGCCCTGATCAATAATCCGAGCGTGCTGCTTGCCGACGAGCCGACCGGCAATCTCGATACGCGCACGTCGCAGGACATCATGAAGACGCTCCGCATGCTTAACCGCGAGCGGAGCGTGACGGTTGTCGTCGTCACGCACGAGGCGGACATCGCCGCCTATGCGGACCGCATTATCACTATGCGCGACGGACAGATCATCTCGGATGAGCGCAAGCCCATCGGCGCAATCACGCAAGCCGCCCAGGCGAAGCCTGCCGCGCCGATGGATTCGCCGCACCTGCCTGGTTTGAAGCAAGCCGCGGGCGGTCCGTTCGCGGGCCTGTGGGCGCTTGGCCTGATGATCCTGACGGCGGCGACCCAGGCGCTCGCGCGCAACAAGATGCGGTCTTCGCTCACGATGCTGGGCGTCTTTATCGGAGTGGCGGCGCTGATCGCCATGATGGCGGTCGGCAAAGGCGCCAACGAAGCGGTGCGCAAGCAAATCGAGAGACTCGGCACCAATCTGTTGGTCGTCGTACCGGGCGCCGCCGTGATGGGCGGCATGCGCGGCGGATTGGGCAGCGCTTCAACTCTTACCGTTGCCGACGCCGAGGCGATTCGCCGCGAAGCGCCCGCCGTGGCGAGCGTGAGCTACATCATCCGGCAGGTGGGCCAGGTCCAGTACGCCAACAAGAACTGGACGACGGCGATCTTTGGTGTCACCGCCAACTATCCGCCCACCACCAATTGGCGGATCGTTGCCGGGCGCGGCATCTCGCACGACGACGAAACCAGCGCGGCGCTCGTCGTGGTGATCGGCCAGACCGTATCCCGCCAATTGTTCGGCGCGAGCGCGAACCCGCTCGGGGCGGTGATCCAGGTCAAGGGCGTGCCCCTGCGCGTGATCGGCACGCTCCACCCAAAAGGACAAACGCCGTTCGGGACTGATCAGGACGACGTCATCATGGTCCCGTTCTCGACAGGCGAACGCAAAGTGCTCGGCGTCGCCGCTCCCAGCCAAGAGCAGGTCCCGCTCAACTGGGCTTATCCTCCCCCTCCCAATCCGTATAATTTCAAGCAGCGCCTGACCGGCTATGTAAACCGGATCTACGTACAGGCGGCGAGCCCGGAGCAGGTGCAAACGGCGATCAGTCAGACGACCGAGATTCTCAAGCGCAGGCATCGGATTCGCGCCGGGGACGCCAATGATTTTTCGGTGCGCAATCTGAGCCAGATCGCCGAGACGGCCGAGAGCAGCAGCCGGATCATGGCGCTCCTCCTCGCCGCGGTCGCTTCGATATCGCTTGTCGTCGGCGGTATCGGCATCATGAACATCCTGCTCGTTTCGGTGACGGAGCGGACACGCGAGATCGGGCTGCGGATGGCGATCGGCGCCCGCCGTCTGCACGTGCTCCTTCAGTTCCTTGCCGAGGCCGTGCTGCTGAGCGTGACCGGCGGCGTGGCCGGGATCGTCATGGGCGTGGCGTTATCAAAAGCCCTCTCCGTCGCCGCCGGCTGGCCGACACCGATCGTCCCGGCGGCGATCGTCGGCGGTTTCCTGTTTTCGGCCGCGGTAGGAATTTTCTTCGGGTACTACCCGGCGCGCAAAGCGGCCGGCCTCGATCCCATCGAGGCGCTGCGCTACGAATAACGCTCCGCGTTTCTTCGTCGTTCCCTTACCGCTTGATGACGGCGCAGGCGACCCGGCTCCCCGCATCCCCCGCCGGCTGGCTCTTGTAGTCATCTCCCCGGTCATGGAGAACAAGGGCAGTCCCGTTGGGGCCGAACAGGGAATTGGGGCCATCCTTCAACGTCACAGCCGCGTTGAAGACATTCGCGCGGACATGGCCATCGTCCGCGACCACCAGATTGGGCATGTCGCCGGCATGCGGCCCGCCTTCGACCAAGTAGCCGTGCTTCTTGTCGTGCACATTGAAATGGCCGCCGGCGGACGTGAACTTGTCGGCGGGATTGCAAACGCCTTTTTCATGGATGTGAAAAGCATGCGGGCCTGTGGATAACCCCTTCAAGTCGACTGATATCAGCACGCCGGTCGGCGTCTCGGTCAATGTCGCATTGCCGATTTCATTGCCCTCGGGATTGATGAAGGTCGCTTTTGCGGTGAGCGGCTGTTGCGCAGACGCCGTCCCCGCAAGCGCGGCGGCGCACAGCAAACTGACGACGATCCGATTCACGATTACCTCCTCGCGGCTTAAAACCAATCCGCCCTGCCGTTTTCATGACGCGCATACTTTGCGGCGAGCAATTCATACCGCGCTGGACGCGGATCAGTACAGAGGCGGAATCTCGGTGAGACGAAATGGGCCGAGCAGCACCGCGCCATCGGAAAAACGCAACGGAAGGGTCACCGCGCTCCTGCCATCGAGTTCGGTGCGCTTGCCGAGCGCATCGATCGCCCCCTTGGCGGCGGGCGCGGCGGTGTTGCCGCGCAAGACGCCGCCGAGTCCCGGCACAAGCCGGTCGAGTCCCGGCGCCAGCCGTTCGAGCGTGCCCTGAGGCACGACCTGCGAGACCATCCGATCGATCCCGAGGAGAGGGATGAGCTTCTCGAAATTGGCAATGGTGACCTGCAGCTCGCCATTGAGCGCGCCACGCGGCGTCAACCCCAGTGATCCGCTGCCGGTCGCGACGACGTCGCCCTGTGTGACGCGCGCTCGGGTGATGTCGAGCCGGCCGTTCGCGGCCTGCAGCGCGCGCAACGTTTCGGGCCAGGACTTTGGCGTCAGGTTCTTCAACCCGCGCAAGACGGCGACAATGTCCGCATCGAACGGCGTCGCGGCTAGCTCGCCCAGGCGAGACGCCGACGCCTGGCTGAGACTCAAGGCGAGATCGAGCACGGGATTGTCGCGAGCGCTGCCGGAAGCGATCCGCCCATGCAGTTCGACGCGGCCGGCGTTCGCCAGCATCGTCTGCGCGCCCCGGTCCAGGCCAGCCATCGTCAATTGGTCGATCACGACAGCCACGCGCTCCGGCTCGATCGGCATTCCGCGCAGGCTCGCCTGAGCCAGCGACCACGACACCGAGAGCGCGGGCGGCTTGTCGGCCTCGCCAATCGTCAGGGGGCCGACAAGTTCGCCGATCAGTAGCGTCGGCTGCCATATTTGGGCGACGGTGACGAAATCTTTCGCCGCAAGCGCCATCGCTCGAGCGCCGCCGTCGAACCGCGCGCTCGGATCGACGCATCGCAGTTCGAACCGGAAGGGAAAACCGCCGATGCTCTGCTTGTCGCAGCGGAAGGTTCGTCCGAGCGCCGCCTCGCGCGCCTGCCAATCCGCGAGCGCGGTCTCGGTCATCGACACGGCGTAAAACCAGAAGCCGCTCCAGGCGAGCGCAATCAGCACAAAGATTGCAAGCGGCAAAGCGACGACCCAAGGCCGCCGCCGTCGTCGGCCTTCGTCGGGGAGCGTATGGTCTTGTTTCGTCACGCCTTCTCCTTTCGCACTTGCCGCGGGGCGGCAGGGCTGTTAGGCGAACCTTGTGGCGGCCCGGTGTCAACCGTCCGGCGCGAAGAACATTATATAAGAGGCGATAATTGCGGCTCGATCTTGCCGTTCTGGCCCCCGCCAGCCTCCGCATCCCCGAATGACCGCATCGTTCGACCACGCCGACGAGGACCTCTGGGTGTTCAGTTACGGCTCGCTGATGTGGCGGCCGGGCTTCGCCTACAAAGAGCGCGTGCCGGCTCGGTTGGTTGGCCTGCATCGCGCACTATGCGTCTATTCTTTCATCCATCGCGGCACGCCGGAGAAGCCGGGCCTGGTGCTCGGCCTCGACCGCGGCGGCACCTGCCGCGGCATCGCCTACCGGATCGACAAGGCGCAGCGGGCGGAAACGCTCGCCTATCTGCGCATGCGCGAGCAGGTCACCCACGTCTACCGAGAGACCATGCGGCAGGTGACGCGCGCGGCGTCCCGCGACCACACGCTCGACCGGTCGCCCTGCCTCGGGCGGGACGCAGGAGACAGGCGGGTCACGGCGCTCGTCTATGTCGTCGACCGCAGCCATCCGCAATATGCCGGGCGGCTCGACCTCCGCGAACAACTGCACCTCGTTCGGCAAGGCCACGGACACTCGGGCGCAAACCGCGATTATGTGCTCGCGACCATCAGGGAGATCGAGGAGCAAGGCTGCTTCGACGCCAAACTGCATCGTCTTGCCGAGTTGCTGAAAGGCGTGCACGAGACGCGTGCCGCCGAATGATTGGGGCATGGTCGCGCTTAGAGCATTTTCCGGCGAAGTGGGAACCGGTTCGCCGCAGAAAATGCGGCCACTAAAGGATAATGAGAGCGAATTCCGATTCCATTGGAACGGAATTTGCTCTAGCGCGCGTGATCCGCGGAAGGTTTCGGCGGCTCAGCAGCGGAAGCATCGGCCGCCGCAGAGACGGCAGGCGGCGCATTTTCGTCGCGTTCGCGGGCCTCCTGCGCGACCAACGCCGCGGTCGCCGTCTCGATGTCGCCCTTGAGGCGTCTGAAAAAGACGCGCCGGTTCAGCCCTGGCGGAATCGGCTCGAGTATTTCGACGCGGACCGTGCCGGGATAGCGGAGAAAACCGCGACGTCCCCAGAACAGTCCGGAGTTGAGCGCAATCGGCAGGCACGGGACTTGCCCTTCGCGGTAAAGGAAGACGATGCCGAGCTTGTAATCCGGTTCAGCCCCCGGCGAACGGCGCGTGCCTTCGGGAAAAATGACCACTTGCCGTCCTTCGGCAAGCGCGGCGTGGAACGATTTCATCAGGGGCGATAGCGCGCCCTTTCCGGCGGCGCGATCAACCGCGATCATTCCGCCCTTGCGTGCGAACCATCCGAACAAGGGAACCCACAGCAACTCGCGTTTGAGAATGAGGGTCGGATCGTCAAACAGCGAGATCAGCGCAAAGGTCTCCCACGCCGACTGGTGCTTCACGGCGACGAGCAGCGGGCCGCGCGGAATTTTTTCCAGCCCTCGCCACTCGACGTCGATTCCGCAGATCACGCGCAACAGCCAGAGATTCACGCGCCCCCACGCCTTGACAACCTCAATGATTGCGCGACGCGGCATCACCAAAGTGGGCAACGCGGCGATCAGCCAGGCGATGAAGTTGAGATAGAAGGCGATATTGAACAGTGCGGAGCGAAGGACGACCGCGCCGGTGATGCGGCGCACGGCTTAACTGCGGGTTCCGGCGCGCGGCGGCAGACCGGCCGATTCCATCGCCGGCTCAAAGCGGATACGCGCCACCGTGACAATGTATTTCACATATTCCAACATCAGCAGCCTCGCATTCGCTGCACTCGACCACCACGGCTGGGCCCGCTTCTCTGTCACCACGGGGAAAGGAATGAGTTGGACGTCCGGGAGCCGATGCGTGAGTTCGGCCATGGCTCGCGGCATGTGATAGCTCGACGTGACCACGACCAGCGAACGGAAGCCACGGTCCAAGCTCCAGCGACGCGTCTGCACCGCATTCCCGATCGTATTGCGCGCAGCGTGGTCGAGATCGATGCAGCAGATGAACAGCCGTTCATAATCAGGGGCGAGGCGCGCGAGTTCGCCGGAATGGGTGGTCCTGTTCACGCCGGTGATCAAGAGCCGCCGACCGTGTCCAGACGCCAGAAGCTCGACCGCATCGATAACGCGCGATGCTCCACCGGTCAGCGCGACGATGGCGTCGGCCTTGACGGTCAGAACTACCTCTTGGCGCGGTACGCGCCAAGCGAACCACAGAAAACCGAGAAAGAAGCTGACGATGGCGAGGCCGCCGATCGTGAGCATGGCGGTCAGCAGCAGCCGACGCCACGAACGAGCCCGGCGCGCCGGCGGCCCGTCGCCTGCGCCTTCGCCTGCGCCGTCTGGCGCCAGTTCTCGTTCACCGATCGTCATCGGAAGCACAGCCTAGCGAAAGCATATCTCCAAATTTGACGGCGCAAAGGCCGATTTGATGCATGTCGAATTTTCGCTTCCGGCGGTCAAGTCAATTTCGCCTCAGCCTACAGTGCGCAACGTCGTCCGCACCACCTGGCGCGAGGCGAAAGCAGTCACCGCGGCGACGACGAGGATCTGGAGAAGCACGATAAAGTAGCCGCCGACGCCGAGCGACATGCCGCCGAACATTGCGGCGACCTCCTCGCCGGCGGTCTGACCGAATACGCTCCGGCCGAGCATACCGAGGAGGATGAACAGGGCGATCGCCGCACCGCCCCCAATCGCTCCGCCCTTTAGCCCGAGCAGGAGGAAATGGCGCTGAAACTCGCCGGCGATGTAGCTGTCCTTGGCCCCGATCAAATGCAGCACCTCGACGGTCGAGCGATTGGTCGCCACGGCGCCCCGGGTGGCGAAGCTCACCGACAGCACGGTTGCGGCGAGCACCAGGCCGAAGATCGCCAAGCCGATTGCGATTGCGGTGTCGGCCATGGTCCGCAGCCGGTCGGAGAAGCTGCGGTGATCATCGAGGCTCGCGCCGGGAACTTCGGCCGCCAGCGCCGCGCGCAGGGCGGCGAAATCAGGGGGGCGGTCGGGTGAGATGCGCACGACGATCAGGCGGGGCACCGGCAGGCTATCCAGGATTGCGCCGCTTCCGAGCCAGGGTTCCAGCAGGCGCGACGACTCCTCCTTGCTATAGGGTAGCACTTCGGCGACACCCGGCGCGGCCCGCGCGATGTCGACCGCCCGTTGCACGCTCGCGTCGAGGTCCTTGCCGGCGGTGAGCCGCACCTGGATCGTCACCTCGCGGCCGACGTCAGACTGCCATTCCGACGCCGCCGCGACCACCAGCATGACCGCGCCGAGGGTGAGCGAAGCGAGGAACGTCATGATCGCGATAACGGAGACGAGCGCACGGCCGGAAATCGAGTTCTTTGGAACGATCGCAGCTTCGTGCGTCTTCTCCCGCGGCAACCATTGCCGCCACTGCCGCAACCACTGCGCAGCCATATTCGCGTAACGTTTTATTTCAATCATAGACGTGGACCCGTCCCTCGTGGATTACCAAGCGGCGCGCATCATACTGGTCCATGAGACCGATATCATGGGTCGCGATGACGACCGAGGTGCCCGACTTGTTGAGTTCGATGAACAGTCGCAGCAGCCGCTTCGCCAGGTTCGGGTCGACATTGCCGGTCGGCTCGTCGGCGAGGAGGAGGTGCGGCCGCGCGATCACAGCGCGGGCGATCGCGGCGCGCTGCTTCTCCCCGCCCGAAAGCACCGGCGGCAACGCCGCCATCCGGTCGCCGAGGCCGACCCAGTGCAACAGTTCCTCGACCTCGTAGCGATACGAAGCCTCCTCGCGGCCGAGCACGCGCAGCGGCAGAGCGACGTTCTCGTAGGTCGTCAGGTGATCGAGCAGGCGGAAGTCCTGGAAAACGACGCCGATGCGTCGGCGCAGGATCGCGAGCGAATCCTTGTCGAGGGTGGCAACGTCCTGATCGAACAACGTGATCAGGCCTCGCGTCGGCCGCAAAGATAGAAACAACAGGCGCAGGAGCGAGGTTTTGCCGGCGCCTGAGGGGCCAGTGAGGAACTGGAAAGAATGGGGCTCGATGTGGAAGGTCAGGTCGCGGAGCACCTCCGGACCAACTCCATACCGCAGCCCCACGTTCTCGAAACGCACCACGCCGTGCCCCGCTTTGCCTGTTCGATTCGCGCCATCGCCCCTCGCACGCCTTACGCGCACGACGAGCTTTCCGCCCTTCTATAGGAAGCCCGCGGACAACGCGCGAGTTACGAACTTCCCGCCCAACGGAGGCTTGCCGGGAAACTTGGGCAGCGCAGCGACCAAGACTTCCCTAACGTGGTTTACGGCGCGTTAACGAACGCGTTTGCCTTCGCATTCGTATCAGGAAGCCGCTACTTGGTTGAAGCGTGGCCGCCTCTTGAATGCGGCCGGGCCGGGGGCGAAGAAGCATTCGCCAGTGCAAGATTTTGGAGTCCTCGACGTGGAGCGAGCAATAATCCGACCATTACAATCTCTAGTAGCGCGCCGGCCGAGAGGTGTCGACGCATGCACTTTGAGTACTATACACCGCACCCGGAGGCGCTCCATCAGGATTTCTGCGCCAGCGCGTTCCTGAGGCAGAGCTCATTGATTTTCTGCGCTCTCGCTCCGCAGTCAGAAGAGATGAGAGTATTGCAATGAGGCAGATGTCGTTTGCCTTGTTAACAGTATTGGCGTTGGTCGGGCTTGCGTCGAGCGCCGTTGCTGGGACCTGGAATGGAACTGCGCTACCCGGCGCGGCTTTTAATTTCACGCCAATCCAACCGGCTGCTTGCCGCGGATGGGGCCCATGGTGCCCGCCCGGCTATATCAGGCGGTGCGGCCCCTATCGTTGCCGGTGTCGTCCGTGCTGGTAAGAAAATCGGAGAACGCAGAGGCCGCCCCCGGCGGCCTCTCTCGGTTCCACCGGCCCGCCGGATGAAGTGAGCCCCCTAATCAAACGCTTGCGGCGGCGGGAGCGTCGGTGAGCCTGCGCCCGGCTGAGCCGCGCGTTTTGCCGACGGGCCGCCGGTTTCGACCGAAGCAGCTGGCATCGAACCCTTCTGCGGGCCTGAGGCGGTTGGCACGCCCGGAACCTGTGGCCGGGCTTCTGTCCGTGGGCTGCTCGGCGCGGGCGGACCGCCCGCTGGCAACTGGACAGCCGGCGGCGCCTGAGGCCGGTCGCTTTGCTTTGCGGAAGATCGCGGCCCGGGTGGCCGATCTGACGTGCTCTGCGGCGCCGGCTTGCGCCCACCCTGCACGCCTGCCTGACCGCTATCATGCGAAACGGACCGCACGGTGGCGGGAGCACGCGCAGGCAGCGGAGGTCCGGCGTTGGCGGTCGGCGGAGGACCAGCATGAGCGGGCAGTGGCGGCCCACGATAGCCAGTCGGTGGAGGCCTGCCGTAAGCCGGTGGTCGTGGAGGCCCGCCATAGTTGGGCGGTGGAGGAGGTCCAGCATAGGCAGGCGGCGGACCTTCGACGTAGCCTGGGCACACCTGAACCGGCCGGCCGGTATAACCGACTACCCGCCCTGCAGGGTCCAAGACCGGTTGAGACGCCCAGTAGCAGTTCGGCGCGTAAAGCGGTTCCGCGTAGCCCGGGTAGACCACATAGCCGGAAGGTCGGGAAGCAAGGATGGCGCCCGCGATGATGGCGCCGCCCACGACACCAGCGGCAACGCCCGCTCCCAATCCCGGACGTCTCCAGCCCCATCCCGGGCCTCTCCAGCCCCATCCCGGGCCTCTCCAGCCCCATCCAGGACCTCCCCAACCGCGGCCCCGCCACTGGGCGGAAGCGTCCGTCGCGGTAACCAAGGTCGCAGCGACCAGCGCGGCTGCGAGCACAGGGATAATCTTGTTTTTCAATTTGTATCTCCCACCGGTGCGCGGCGCGCCGTTTTGGCGCTCGCGTACTGAACCATAAGAACTTGATTTTTTTAGGTGGCGGTGACGAGAACGAGGTCGTAATTTCTCTCAAGCAATCAGACGCGCAGGGGCAGACCAGTTCCCCGCTCGGCCGCCGGTACATCCGCGGTCGGCGCGAGCAGGGCATGGCATGGCCCTTCCGAGCCATCCAAGAAACGGAAACCATGCTTCGAGTAGGCGGAACCTAGTTCAGGCTCTCGGCTGCCTCGTACACCCCGTAAAGGACCGCCGAGAGCAAGGTGATCACTATCGCAGCAGCGACGACCATTTTTCTCCCCCCTGCTTTTACGTCCACTAGGTTCCTTCTTGTTTCGGGCGGAAGGGTGGCTTTTCGGTGCGCAGTTTTTGACAGCAGCAGTCAGTTGCCAACTTGCAACGGCCGGCAGACGTCGGTCCGTCATCTTTGCGGCACCTGGGCTGCTCATTGGCTCCATTGTTGCTGCGACGCTTCGTTGCAAGCAGTGAACTTGAAATGCGGCGGGAAAACCGATCAGGTTCTCGCTTGGACGGCGCTGCCTTCGAGGAGGGCGGGGCACGAACACTAACCTCTTACATTTCACAGGCGAGGTGGAGCGATGAGAAGCATTAGCCCAACGAGAGCCCCGAACGGCGCCAGATGCCTTGCTTTGGCGGCCACGATCGCCGCCGCGATGGTGGTCTTTGCTCCCGCCTACGCGCAAACGAAGGGCGGGCCCGCGCCCTCGCCGCCCGGAGCCGCCGTCTATTTCATCGGCATCAAGAACGGCGACACGCTTCCCACCAAGTCAACCATTCACTTTGGCCTGCACAACATGAGCGTGGCGCCTGCAGGAATCGACCGCGTGAATTCCGGGCATCACCACCTGATCATCGACGCGCCTTTGCCGCCGCTCGACAAGCCGATTCCCAACGACTTCAACCATTTGCATTTCGGCGCCGGCCAGACCGAAGCGCAAGTGACCCTCACGCCCGGCAAGCACACGCTGCAGCTGCTCCTCGGCGACAAGGACCACATCCCGCACACGCCGCCAGTCTTCTCGGAGCGCATCACCGTCAACGTCGCCGATGCGGCGCCGGGGGCGAGCACCGTCCGGCGCCATACCTCGCCGCCCGGGGCCCAGGTCTATTTCGAGAATCTGCGCGACGGGCAATATATTCCAGCCCACATGATCGTCCGCTTCGGGCTGTTGAACATGGGAGTCGCGCCCGCCGGCGTGAGCAAGCCCAATACCGGCCACCACCATCTGATCATCGATGCGCCGCCGCCGTCGCCCGACCAGCCCATTCCGAACGACTTCAATCATCTGCATTTCGGCGCCGGCCAGACCCAGGGCGAAGTGACGCTGACGCCGGGCCGCCATACGCTTCAACTGGTCCTCGGCGACGAGGACCACGTCCCGCATGACCCGCCGGTCATGTCGAAGCCGATCACCGTGACCGTGGCAGAGCCGGACCAGCGGCCCGCCGTGCGCCGCGGCGTGGACGGCCCTTCCGTAGCAGCCGTGCAGGCGCTGCTCGGGATCACGGCCGACGGAGCCTTTGGTCCGGAGACCGAGCAAGCCGTCATCGAGTTCCAGCGCGGAGCAAACCTTACTGCCGATGCCATTGTCGGCCCGGCGACATGGAAGGCGCTTGATGAATTCAGCAACTCCAAAGCGCATTAAGCAAGATTTTCGAAACAACAAAGAGCGCGCCGACACTGGTCTCCGTCGACGCCTCTCCAACTGGCTACGCGTTTCGCTGCAGGTTGGCCGGGGCCGCAAGAACCGTCGGCAGCGGACGGCAGCAATCTACCGGCGCATGACCGCGAACTCCCCGCTTCTGTCAAACGGATGCCCCTATTCCGATACGGCGCCCGGGTGACATATTCCTGCCCGTAGAAATCGCAGATTTGGATCAATGAGATATATTAACGCCCATTCAACAGTGAAGTGCAACGGGCAGATTTCTGGCGCTGAAGAAAATCTCGCGAGGGGTTTGGTAGCCGAGTATCTTTCTGGGGCGAGAGTTGAGTTTGTCCTCGACCCTTTGGACATCGGCATCGGACAAAATAGAGAAGTCGGAACCTTTTGGGAAGTACTGCCTGAAGAGGCCGTTAGTGTGTTCGTTGAGGCCGCGTTCCCACGAGTGATAGGGCTTGGCAAAATAGGATAGTGCCCCCAGCGAGGTTGCGATTTGGGCGTGAGAGGCGAACTCTTTTCCATTGTCGTAAGTGATTGTTTCGATTTGGTCAGCGAGCGGCAAAAGCACGCGTGCGCAGGCCTGCACGACAGAGTCCGCGTTCTTGTCCGGCAGTTTGGCGAGCTTGGTGTATTTGGAGGTTCGCTCGACGTGCGACATGACAACGCCTTTGTGATTGGCGCCGATAATCGTGTCGGCCTCCCAGTCTCCGATGCGGATTTTTGCGGCGACAATAGGAGGCCGCTGATCGATATCGACGCGGTTCGGAATCAGCCCGCGCCCCGAATTCTTGCCCTTGCGCCTGTTGTATTTTTTGCCGCTGTGACGCAAGTGAAGATACAGCGTGCCCCCGTCTTTCTTGTCTTTCCAGACATGCTGATAGATGCGCTCGTGACTGATAAAGGCGACGCCATCCTTCGCCAGACGCCCGCTGATCTGATCGGGACTCCACTGCTGTTGCGTCAGTTTTTCTTCGATCAGCTCCACCAAATCTGGCGTTATTTTGCGCGGCTTGTCCGAGGCCTCTTGGCGTCTCTGCGAGGCCTTCTCGTGCGCTTGCTTGAAGCGATAGCCGCGCGCGCCGGTGTTGCGAACAAGCTCGCGGCTGATCGTCGACGGATCGACGCCAATTTGCCGCGCGATGTGGGCTTGCGAGTGGCCGCTTTGCAAGAGCGCGTAAATCTGGCAGCGTTGTTCGCAGGTCAGATGGAGATAGCCTTCGGGCATTTTTCCTCCGTGAGATGTGCTGTCCCACGCAAGGATAGTCTTCCATCTGACCGCCAGAAAAACCGGCATACACAACATGGCAAAGTCTGGCGGGAGAAAACGTCGGCCTCAAGGGTGCTCGCTGCGCTCGCATCGTCTCCGGCGACTAAAGCCCTTGACCCCGACCCTTTCCCCCGCCACTCACTCCGCCATGCCGTCTATGCTGCCCTGTTGCACTTCGGATTTGAAACGGCGTAACAATATCTTCTTAGAGTAACTGTCACATAATCACATGCCGACCGAGAAGCGCTTCAGCGAACAAGGCGGAGACATGACTGGCCTCCTTGAGGCAGTTGCGATCCGTCGCGATCGCGACGCTTTTGTTACGCTCTATAAGCATTTTGCGCCTCGGGTAAAAACATATCTGCTGCGCTCTGGAGCAAGCGATGCAATGGCAGAAGAACTAGCCCAAGAGACGATGCTGACTGTTTGGCGCAAGGCGGGTTCATTCGTTCCCAGGAGCATTGGCGTCGCCGGTTGGATATTCACCATCGCAAGGAACCTACAAATTGATTCGTTTCGGCGAGAGCGCCGATTTGCTTACAACCTTGATGAGATGGACGCGGATCTCGAGGCTCAAGAGCACGAGCAAAGAACGCCGGAAAATGCGGCTACAGCGGCGCACATGGAAACGCGAGTGGGTGAAGCGCTCGCGCAATTGTCCCCCGAACAATTACGGGTCATCGAATTATTCTTTTTCAACGACAAGACGCATGGCGAGATCGAAAAAGAACTTCAGATTCCTTTGGGTACCGTGAAGTCACGCTTGCGCCTGGCGCTTAGCAAACTACGTGCATTGTTGGATCATCTACGATGACGACGGCGCAGCACCCTTCAGACGTTGATTTGTTGGAATTTGCGGCCGGCAAGCTTATCGACCGCGAACGGACTACAGTCGCTGAACATGTGAACGAATGCGCAGACTGCCGGGTATTTATCCGGACGATGGAACACGTTGGCGGCATTTTACTTGAACACTTGCCGCCAACGGTGATGGCGAGCGATTCCTTATCGGAAGTGCTCGCGCGACTTGAGCCGTCGAATCTATCGCCAGGACTGGTCCCTGGCAGTTCTAGCGTGTCAGGCCCCTCTTCGCGCGGTCGACGATGGTTTGGCAGCTCGGGAGCGCCAGGCCGACGTTGGCGTCTCCGGCAGGCGCTGCCGATTGCTGCGGCGATCGCCCTTTCGGTTGGCGTTACTTATTTCCTTATCGGAAGCCCGGTATCCCCTCCAATTTCGGTGCCGCCCGGATTTAAGATAGTTTCCATTTCGGGGGAGTATCAGCATCCAGTTCCTGTGGGCGTTCTCCCGATCGAGGAGCGACCCGGCTATGTAGCGCCGAATGACGATACCCGCCCCCTGGCTTACGAGCGCCAACCCGTATTTTTCTATACCAACGAGCCACCCGGCACTTTAATAATAAACACCTCCAAGAATTTCATTTATCTTGTTCTGGGGAATAACCGGGCCCTCCGGTACGCCATTGGCTTAGGACGCGACTGCTTTCAATGGCAGGGACTCACGAAGGTTTCGCGCAAAACTGAATGGCCTGAATGGACACCCTCGCCCGAGGCCCTTTTGCGCCAGCCCCACTGGCCCCGTTCGATGCCAGGCGGACCGGGAAATCCGCTCGGCGCCCGTGCGATTTACCTATACGAGGCGGGGTACCGCATTCACGGAACGAATGACCCAGAGAAAATTGGGAACGTCGTTTCGTCCGGATGTTTTCATCTAGAAAACTCCGACATTATCGATCTTTATCAGCGCGTGCCAATTGGAGCGCGGGTGATCGTCCAGCAGGCGCCGGTGGTTTAGCTATGAGCAGATTATTTTTCCATCACATAAGGCAGATGATCTCGCCGCCGTGCCGCGCTGTTTGCGTGGCCGCTTCTCGTTCTCGCACTGATTGCGCCGGCGACAGCGCAAACATTGATCGCGGTGAAAGAGCGCGGCAATCTCTTATGCGGCACCTACGATAACCTCCCTGGGTTTTCCACGAAAAATGCAGACGGCAAGTGGGAAGGATTCGATATCGATTTCTGTCGCGCTGTTGCGGCGGCGATCTTTGGCGACCCAGAAAAGGTGGACTTTATCAAGGTGGACCTTGAAGACCGCTTTCCCGCAGTTCAATCGGGCAAGATCGATATTCTTTCTGGTGGTTCTACTTGGACCATGGCGCGCGAAGGGGAATTCAAGCTTATTTTTCCAGCAACAACCTATTATGATGGTCAGGGTTTTATGGTCCGCCGTTCGACGGGGCTGCACTCCGCGCTCGAACTAAAAGGCGCCAAGATCTGCGTACACGAAGGGACTACCAGCGAACGTAGCGCTGCGAATTTCTTTCGCTCTAACTCGATGAAGGTCGAGCTCGTGATTGGGAATGATACCGCGGAGCTATTAAAGGCCTACGAAAGGGGGATTTGCACGGCGTTAACTGATGATAAATCACTGTTGTATTCTCATCGCCTGAGGCTCTCAAAGCCTAGTGATCACGTCATTCTACCGGATGTGATCTCGAAAGAGCCGCGCGGCCCCGCCGTCCGTCAGGGCGACGATCAGTGGGCGTTGATCGTCCAATGGGTTCATTTCGCCATGCTCAATGCCGAAGAACTCGGTGTCAGTTCGAAACATATTGATCAGGCGCTCAGATCAGACAATCCGGCCATTAGGCGCCTGGTCGGCATCGAAGGCAATCTCGGCGAAAAAATCGGCCTGTCGACCGACTGGGTCGTCCGTATTTTGCGGGCCGTTGGAAATTATGGAGAAACATTCGACCGAAATATCGGAACGCGATCTAAGCTCGGTATCGCCCGCGGCATTAACAATCTCTGGTCACAAGGCGGCATTCAGTATGGTCCGCCGCTTTGATAGAGCGCAGGGTACAGACGCAAGCCGGTCGAGAATTTGATGCCGTAGGAAGCGGTCTCGTACAGTGATTATTCTGCGACGAACGTCGGGTTGCTGTCTGCCCCAAGCAGCTTGGGCGAGATAGAGCGACATCATTCGCCCGGCGCTTGGTTGCAAATTTTTGCGTAAGCGCCTGTTGGTTGGATCGCCCTCGGCGGATTAACTGAGCAAGGAGGTCGCCCCCGGGCGGCTTTTGTTTTGGAAAAAGAAAAGCCCGACGAACAGGGAGACGCCGGGCCAAGAGTTTCACCACGAAATAGCAGTCACAACTCGGGCAGAAACGGTGACCACTGTTGCTATGTTGGCATCTCAGTGCGGGCGAGCAAATTCAACCTGATGAGCTAGTCCGAACTGCGTTCCCGAACCCGGGCAGCGGCGTAAATATTTCTACGGGTAGACCCGTTACAAGTTGCATTTTACCACCCGCCGATGCATACGTAGAATGGAATGTCTGGTAAACTATGACAAGACCACTCGGGATTGAATTGACCACACCTGCATTGTTCCGAAACCGCCGCCAGACCTTGCCGGCGCTGGCCGACGTCAATGCTGCGCTTGGAATGCTCTCTATTATTACGGGAGAGCAAGCGGGCGCGCTGTTGCTCATTGTTCAATTGCTCGTGCGGGAGCACCTCGTTTCAATAGCGGAAGCTCGAAGGCTAATGTCGGTGTTGACCTGCGAGCCAGAGGTTCAAAGGCGAGTCACAGCGCAGCTGGCACAGCGCAAAGCAAAGCCAGTTAGAGGGACTGCAGTCCGCAAGCCAAGTTGAAACGGGAAAGCCAGCATTCAGCGCATTCCCGTACCGTGAACTCGCACCAATCCGACTTGGCGCCGACGATCCTGCAGCGGCTGCGGACCATGCAAATCACGCCTATTTTTTTTAATGCCATGGTCTTCGGGCGGGGCCAGCTTGGCCGAGTTGAGGAGTTGGCCCGCTTTATAGGCAGCCTCAGTGCGGTTGCGCACGCTAAGCGCGCGCAGTAGCGCAGCCATGTGAATTTTCGTCGTCGCCTCGGCAATTTCCAGTGTCCGGGCGATTTCCTTGTTAGACATGCCCAGCGCCAGAAGACCGAGCACCTCACGCTGACGCTTCGTCAGCTTTAAGAGGTCGGCCTCGGCCGGAAGAGAATCGCCGACGTTGTCGCCTCGGCTAGCAGACGCTTCGCCATCATCTGCTTCTGCAAGCGAACGAGGCACATAAATCCGCCCGGACAGAAGTCGGGTAATGGCGTCCAGAATAGCGGCGTCGGACTGGTGCTTTGAAATGAAGCCGTGTAATCCGGCGGCCAAGCTCGCGAGAATATCCGCGCGCGTGTCCGAAGCCGATATGATCGCGATGCGGGTTGCCGGGGACGCCTCGCGCGCCGCCGACTTGAGCGCGTCGACCGTTTTGGCGTCAGACAGGTCAAGGCCTATGAGCACCAAATCGAAGGCGCCATTCTGAATCTCCGGCAATGCTTGAGGCAGGCTGCTCGCTTCGAGCACTTCGGCCCCTAGCATTTGTGTACAAATGAGACCGCGCAAGCCCGTGCGGTATACGGCTTGGTCGTCAACAACTAAAATGCGAGCCATTCTCGCTAACTTCCTCCAGTTGACATGTCCGGTATCATTGGCGAAACCGCTAGTGACAGGAGAAAGAACGTATGCAAACAGCCATTGGATCACATTTAAACTGTTAAAAATTGAACCGCGACGCCTAAGAATTAATCATTTTTTCTGACGGATCTTGCCCCGATCGCCCTATTTTCAGTGATCCGAACAGCCTGTTTTCTCGTTATAGGACATGAATTCTATTAGGCGCTCCGGCGCCGGGATGAGGGGATGGGGAGGGGCCGGTTTATGCGAGAGCACCCCTCGGATGTTGAGCTTGCGGCGATTGCAATGGGCACGCTCAGCGAAGGGGAATATGCCGGGATAGCTGGCCATGTAAGCGCGTGTGCCCGCTGTCGGGCGTTCGTGCGCGCAATGGAATATGTCGGCGGCGTCGTGCTTGACGGCCTCCCTCCAACTCCTTTGATCGGCCGATCGCCTATTTTTGAAGTCTGGGCACGGCCCGATGGAGACCCCGATAATGGGGATGTTCTCGCTAAGCGAGAAAGATTGCTCACTTCCCCTATAAGATGAATTCCCGCCGATGCCATTGTCGGGCCGGCGACATGGAAGGCGCTTGATGAATTCAGCAACTCCAAAGCGCATTAAGCCAGTTCTCGGAGCTATAAAGGGCGCGCCGACATCCATCAGAAGAAGGGGTGTTTTACTCCTGGCGGCGCGCAGCCTAAGCCGGCGATCATCTGCCCGCGCTGGGTCTGCTCACGGGAGTGGCGTCATGACCGATACCCCGCAGGTTCTCCTGGCGCACCACCTCAAGACGCTCAAGCTTCCGACCTTCCTGCGCGAGTACGACAAGGTGGCGCGCCAATGCGCCGCCGAGGGCGTCGACTATCCGCGTTATCTGCTGCGGCTCGCCGAGCTGGAGTTGATTGATCGCGAGCGGCGTACGATCGAGCGCCGCATCAAGGCGGCCAAGTTCCCGACCGTGAAGAGCCTCGACAGTTTCGACTTTGCGGCCTTTCCGTCGTTGAACAAAGCGCTGGTGATGGAGCTGGCGCGATCGGAATATGTCGCGCGGCGCGAGAACATCATCGCGGTCGGCAACAGCGGCACGGGGAAGACTCACGTCGGTCTGGGACTCGGTCTTGCAGCCTGCCAGAAGGGCCTGTCGGTCGGCTTTACCACCGCCGCCGCTCTCGCGCACGAGCTGATCGAGGCGCGCGACGACAAGCGCCTCTTACGCCTGCAGCGCCAGTACGCCGCCTACAAGCTGCTGATCATCGACGAACTCGGATACGTGCCGCTGTCGCAGACCGGCGCCGAGTTGCTGTTCGAGGTCTTCAGCCAGCGTTACGAACGGGGCGCCACCCTCGTGACCAGCAATCTGCCGTTCGACGAATGGACCAGCGTATTCGGGTCCGAGCGATTGACCGGTGCCCTGCTCGATCGTTTGACCCACCATGTCCATATTCTCGAAATGAACGGCGAAAGCTACAGGCTCGCCCAAAGCAAGCGACGCGCGAAACGCTCCAGACCCGATTCATCATCCGATGGGCCGCCGGATAACCGACCCGCCATCACCAGACATCATGCGTTCGCGACCATAAACAAGCGCGCATCGCGGCTCCCGGATGATCGCTCGGTGCGCGCTCTCGCCGTCAAGCCCCGCGCCAGAAGCGCGCCGCTACGCGGTTGCAGGGCTTGACCGCTCGCGCGACCGAGCACACCCGCCTTCCGTGCCGCATAGCCCAATCAACGAAGCGCCAATCCCGTCGTGATGCAATTTTGCTCCGGCCCGCCGATGCAATTTCTCTCCGGCGTTGACAGCGGACGGTGTTCGTGGCCGATCCGGGATTCTCCGAAATCCGCTTCACAGATTTTGCATATTTCCACATTTCAAGATCGAATTGCATACCGTCGTCTTCAACGAACCGCACATAGAGTTCCACCCCGCCGACAATGAGAGCCAATGTCAGCCCGAGCATCAGGGCGTTGAGGAAGTATCCTCGGCGTCCCGCTGGGGTGTCTGCGGTCACAGCTTGTGCGGTTGTAGCTGGGAGACAATAGGCAGTAACGATCGCGCCGCTAGCTTCGCGTAAAGCTCAGTGCCGGCAACCCGCAGATCCAGTCGTTTGGAGGATTAACAACGATCTTGTTTGCTTCGCCGCCAATGTCGTGCTCTAGAACATCAAACATGCGAAGCAGAGGATGACCGGTCAGTGGCGGGATCGATTGCATCAGGGTGTCGAGATATTCTTGCGACGTGCCTGAATAATTAAGCAGCCGACGATCGCGCAGCTCTGGGAACAGGGGCGATAGCAGCACCTGAACGGGAATTCTGGCCCGACGCAAGACATCGATGGCACCCGTGGCGCGGGGATCCTGACCAAGATCGGGATTAGCGAGAGTGCTCGGCGTCACACGCTGAACTTCGCGCACGGCCGTGAACAACGGCGGGCGCCCCTCAGCGAGATTGAACAATGCGGGCGTCGTCGACCCAGTCCGGGACTAGCGACTTCGTCGCCAACAGCTTAGCGACATTGGCGTGAGCAGACAGTGCTTTGACAACACCGTCCAGTCGCAACAAGCCTGTCACCCCCAAGCGAGTGGCCTCTTCAACTCGTTGCACCGTTCTTCAGTCACGCGAGGCTCTACAATCGGGCCAATCTGCGTACCCAGTTCCGGTTCTTCGGCGAGCCGCGCAGAACTGCTGACGACCGGGATCGACGCACCGCCAATCTGCTCCATCGCGCGGTAGACGAAATCAAGGGCCAGGGTAGCGGTCGTCGGAGTAAGGACCACTAATTGCATGTGCTGGGAAGGAGCGACATCAGCAGCCAACACGAGCGACTGCACCAGTCCGACCCCGGGACGGCTGT
>CAWIXM010000033.1:0-71505 GCA_963840055.1 uncultured Alphaproteobacteria bacterium
CATACCGCTTCCACATCAGTGTGACTTGGCGATATAGGGGAACGACGTGATTGATTTGACGAGCTCTGGGTTGCGTTCAATGTAGAGTACTGCCTCCTCGAGCTTGGCCCGAACGGCCTCGATTGATTTGAGGGCATAGTTTTTGAAAATTTTTTCTCGAATTTCATCCAGAGATTTTCTTTCGGATTGAGTTCCGGTGAATAGGGCGGCAGGAACAGAAGGGAGATATTGGCCGGGATCGTCAGAGCGCAGCCCCTATGGTTAGGAGCGCCGTCGACAACCAAGAGAATGTCGTGCCGGGAATGTTTTCGCGCGAGGGCGTCAAGGAAGGTCTGGAAGCAGGCGGTATCCGATGTCGGCATGATCAGATAAAAGCAAGTCCCGTCTCGCGGGCACACCGCACCGTACAAGTAGATGTATTCGCGAATGAGCTGGGAGGCGACCTCGGGCCTGGCGCCGGGCGGAGCCCAGCACGGGCGGGGCCGATTGATGCGGCCGAACCGCGCTTCGTCGGCGAACATGATCCGCAAGTAACGTCCACGCCTGGCGGCAGCCCGCCTGGCTTTCCTCACGGCATTGGGAAAGCCGCTTTTTTAAAATCGTTCTGAGCCGCGAGGTCGCGTTTGGGATGAAAAGGACGCGGCATCAGCTTGCGCCAGCCGTGTCGGGCCAGAACATTATAGATCGTGCTGTGGCTGGTTCGGTGTCCGATCGCTTTCTCGTACGCCGCCTTGAGATCGTGAATGTTCAACATTTCGCCGGCCCCGGCGGCTTTGGAAAACCGTGCAAGCAAAGCCTTTTCCTCAGCCAGCGTCATGTTTTCCCGCATCCGCCCGCCGCTCGGTTTCGACTGCAGCGCCTTCAGCCCACCGTGGTCATAAGCCATATGCGCCCGGTTCACCGTGCTCAGCGATACGCCCATCGCCTCCGCAATCGCAGGCTGGGTCATCCCACTTTCGCGCAGCAACACCATCTGGATGCGCTGGCGCCGCCGCGGATCTCCCTTCCAACGCAACGCTGTCTTCAGCCGCCGAATTTCGCCTTTGCTGCATTTGACCATCTGTTCGCCCCGAATCAGCTGGTCTCAGCAAATCACATCTCGCGCCCCGGGCGAAGCACTCCTCCCGCCGATTCACGCAGGTATGGAGGCGGTATCAGAACCTTCGAATTCACTCCAGCTCCCAACTGAAAAACTGGGCCAGCGCCTCGAATGGCTAGACAGCGAAGTTGTGGCTCTGCGCGACCGGGCTCACCTTCTTCAGGAGGAGACCTCGCTCAAGATCGCTGAACACACCAATCGTCATGTTGAGGTGCTGACTATTGTGGCGACGGTGCTCTTGCCAGCGACTCTGGTTGCCGAAATCTTCGGCATGAACGTGAAGGGGCTACCGCTGACGGAAGATAGCTATGAATTCATTTGGTCAATGGGAATTCTCGTTGGGGCTTCTGCCCTCTTCTATTGGTTGTTGAAGCGCTCAGGCACTCTGGGGCGTTAGTTCGTCCCACAAGAAGATCGGAGCAAAGATGGCGAGAGACTGTGGTCCGCGAGGACATTGGAGCCGATCACCGCTTTCACCGTTGCTGTGCCGCGTGGAGTGGAGTGTCGAGCACTGGGTTTGATATGGTGCCATGGGCGGAACGCGCCTTAAACTAGAATATCACGGTATCGGAAAAATGCCGCTAACTCCGCGACGTAAAACGCGTTTTTTGATACGTTTTCGGAGTTATCGCTTTTTCGGGCTCTTGCTCGCCGTGATGGGCTTGATCCTCGTCTCGTCATTCGTCGGCAACAAGATACCCGACCGTGCCGTCCTCGCCTTACTGCTGTCGGTACTCCTGTTCACGACGGTGGTCGCGGCGAGCACGGCGCGTCACGTGCGATGGATCGCGGCAGCGCTGGCTACGTCCAGCGGCATCGTTATCTTTGCCGGCCTGATGCTCGAACACCGCGTCATCTACCTTCCCGTGGTGGCGCTGTTCACGATGTATCTGGCATATACGATTGGCGTGGTTTTGCGACGGATGATTATAACGACTGAGATCGATGCCGACATTCTTTGTGGCGCAGCGGCAATCTATTTCCTGATCGGCGTCGTATGGGCCATGTCGTACTGGCTCATATACGAGCTGGACAAAGAGGCCTTTACTGCGGCTTCGGCGCTCGCTGTGCCGCCTTACAGCTTTCACGAATTCCTTTATTACAGCTTCAGTAGCCTAACGACCCTCGGCATAGGCGACATCGCCCCGGTCAATCGGTTCGCGCAAATCTGGACGACGCTGGAGACCGCCACCGGCAACCTCTATATTGCTCTGCTGGTTGCGAGACTGGCCGGTTTTTTTTTTTTTTTTTTTTTTTTTTTTTTTTTTTTTTTTTTTTTTTTTTTTTTTTTTTTTTTTTTTTTTTTTTTTTTTTTTTTTTTTTTTTTTTTTTTTTTTTTTTTTTTTTTTTTTTTTTTTTTTTTTTTTTTTTTTTTTTTTTTTTTTTTTTTTTTTTTTTTTTTTTTTTTTTTTTTTTTTTTTTTTTTTTTTTTTTTTTTTTTTTTTTTTTTTTTTTTTTTTTTTTTTTTTTTTTTTTTTTTTTTTTTTTTTTTTTTTTTTTTTTTTTTTTTTTTTTTTTTTTTTTTTTTTTTTTTTTTTTTTTTTTTTTTTTTTTTTTTTTTTTTTTTTTTTTTTTTTTTTTTTTTTTTTAAAAAAAAAAAAAAAAAAAAAAAAAAAAAAAAAAAAAAAAAAAAAAAAAAAAAAAAAAAAAAAAAAAAAAAAAAAAAAAAAAAAAAAAAAAAAAAAAAAAAAAAAAAAAAAAAAAAAAAAAAAAAAAAAAAAAAAAAAAAAAAAAAAAAAAAAAAAAAAAAAAAAAAAAAAAAAAAAAAAAAAAAAAAAAAAAACTCCGGGCCGCGCTCGCCACGGTCAGGGAGAAATAGGGATCGAAGAATTCCGCCATTGCGCGTCCGTCAGATCGCCGCGACTTAATGCTGCCTCCTTCAGAAAGGCAGCCTCTAATCAAAAACTAGATATTCTTGGAATCAAAAACCGTCAACACGGCCTAGTGAGTCTTTATCGCTGAGGCCCCCTGCAGAATTTCAGGCGGACGCCCGAGTTACTTGTGGTTCATCCCGTGAATACGACGAAGAGGGTAGTTGAGTTCAAATGCGAATTTTCCGGCGACGCTCAATAGGTAATACCGTAGGAGCTTGTGTCTCGGTCAAACTCGGAAAGTTCACCCGGATGGTGTCGGCTACGTAATTTGGCGCGAGATGCGCATAATGACGCTCTGTCATCCGAGTGTCGGAATGACCGAGTTGACGGGCAATTACCGCCATGGGGACGGCTCGCATAGCGAGAATCGAGGCATGTGTATGCCGCAGCACATGGAAACCGACCGCAGGACGGATACTTGCCCGCGTGCAGGCGTCACGCATCGGGCGCAGTTGCTCCGCGCGCTTCCACCCGCGTCCGTCATCGCGCTTGAACAGAATGTCGGCGGGCGAGCGGCCGGAGATGAGGCGCTCGATCAGCTCTGGCGCTTCGCCGGTGAGAGTGACGTGGCGTACCCGCCCGCTTTTCGCCTCACGAATCGTCAGCGTCTCGACATCGCGGTTATAGTCGGCGACCTTGAGGCGACAGAGTTCGCCGTAACGGCAGCCTGTGAGGAGCGCCGCGTGAACGAGTTCGCGAAAGGCGCCGTTGCAGGTGTTGAGCAGGCGCATGATCTCGTCATCCGAGAGATAGCGAATGACTGGGGCATCGACGGATCTGAAGGGTGTCACCCGGCGCCATGCGTCATCTGATGGCACTAGGCCCGCACGCCAGGCATGATTGAGTGCGGCCTTGAGATAGGTGAGCACGCGGTTGGCGGTAGCGCGTCGCCGGCGCACGGCCTCGGTATCCGTGGTGTCGAAAGCAGCGATGTTCGCTTCGGCGCCAGGGCGTGACCGCCAGCGCCGTGGGCGTTCCGCAATCGCCCGATGCCAGTCGAGCAATCGTCGCGTAGTTAGCTTCACCACGGGGAGGTATCCAAGCTCTGGCAAGATATTCCGACGAGTGACGCTTTCGATGCTGTCGGACGCCTTGCCGCCGCGGCGGCGGTAATCCTCGAGATAGTCGGCCATGGCCCGGGCAACGGTGTACGGCCCAGCGTCGGTCACGCCCGGACCGGACGCGAGCACTTGCTCGTGCCTGCACCAAGCTCGCGCCGCATGTTGCGCTTGCGCGAAGTCGAAAATGGTTCGTCCGTCCGCGTCTTGTAGATCATCGGCAAGGCCAAGCTTCGCCTCGCGATAAATACCTCGCTCGTTGCGTCGTCTCGCGGTCCAGGTCCCGCCGGTGGCGCGACGCCGATAGCCGATGTGGAGACCCTGTTCCAACATCCGCCAATACGGTTTGCCGCGGATAGCGAGGCGGAGCCGAGCGGTGCAAGTCGCGAGCGCTGTTTCGCGGACAGTCCGGGCCATCGAGATCCGTCGATTTTACCTACTTTTTGTCTACTATCCGTGCCCGGACGTTGCCGGATCGTTCCTGACAGCCTATTCGGAAGCCCTTATGAAATCTAGAGTTCTTAATGTCCGCGAGCGTCCGCCGACGTCCGGATTACAAACTCTCACGGCGAAAACAGGGGTTCGAGTCCCCTAGGGAGCGCCAATCTCGCTATCAAGCTATTGATTTCTAAGGTCTGGTCGGTGGTGTTTGCCACTTCGTCGACAGGCAGTTTGCCACTTCTGCTTTCGGACTGCCGCTGCATCGCTTGTCTCGCCAGCCGCTCCTGGTCTGCCGCGCGCGTATAGCGCTCAACGTCAGCCAACGTCTTGTGTCCCGTGATCGCGGCGATTTCGCTCGCCGAGCATCCCGCTTCGGCGAGGCGCCGCGAACCGGCGTGGTCATCGCAGCTCCTCCCAAAGGTCAATGACGAGTTGAGACCAACTCGTCGAACAGGTCGCCGAACCAATCCTTGGACGTGCGCCGTGGAAAGCCGACGGAGCTGCGGCGCGCAGCGCGAGCCTGTGTGTCGGACATGTCCGGCAGCTTGGGGGTTAAAGTCCCCCCTGTGCAACCCGATGGAGTTGAAGCATAAGCGAAGCGCAAGGGCGAACCGGAAGGAAGCGGGGCTCAATGAGGCAGCGCTGGTCGGACAAGCGGTTAGACATTCGCGAATGTCTACATCCATTAGGGACCAACACTGTAAACCCACGAGAAACCTGTTCGCTTACAGATGCTCTTCCGTGCGCAACGACAGCTCTACCATCCTTTCAAGCAACTGGTCCGCGGGTAGTCCGACGAAGTTGTGTATGACCAGCTCCTTGGCGTAGAGCCGGACCAGGTAGCGCAACTTCAGCGACTTTCCGCGCGACGCATAGACGAAATCGCGGTGCCCGTTGTTGACGACAATGACGTTGCACTCCCGGTCGAACCGCGAGCGCCATGATTCTCCTGGGGCACGCTCGAACGTGTAGCTCGGAAGGCCCTGGGTAGTGACGTTCGCGGCACCGAGCTGTGCGAGCAATTCGTGCGTCACCGTGATCAATCCTTCGGCGACGCACACGCTGTCATGCTGACGGACGGCGACCTTAACCCGCGCAAGGCCGGGTTCTGCTGGCGCCAGAAATGTTACGGCCTGATTTTGTGTGTCAGTCAGCGTGCCTGGACCTTCGATGAGTTGCCACTTGAACTGCAGGTCCTGGTCGACGCGGCGCCGCGAACGGTCGCGCGGCAGTGCCCGCAACACCTTCTTGTCGCCGACCCGCACGATGCTCGACGCCGGAGAGATCGCAACGCTGAACAGAGGTCCAGCGAATTCGAAGAAATGCCGTTGCTTGTTCTCACCCGCTGTCGGTTCGACCGCCCCGGGTAACGATTCGTCGAATCCATTCGCTTGGGCGCGCCCACTCGCCTCAGCCGCGTTGCCGCCCGTCGGTTTGAACGCCCGCGTGTGGATGTCGAACCAGTCATACTCCTCAGCCGGCAAAGCAAGCAGCGCCTCCCGGAAGGCGCGCTGGATCGTTCGTAGCTGCTCGCGGCTCGCTTGTTCTTCCTGGGCGCGGCACTGCGCTTCGATAAGCTCGACGAGCGTGCGCTCGAGCGGCCCCAGCCCGTCGCACAGGGCCGTATAGGCGGAATCATGGATGATCCCGCTGCGGGTGCCCGGCGTCAGATTGACGAACGGTGCATCGACGTGGCCTTGCAGATAGCGCAAATTCCACGGGGAACGGGCGAAATTGTCAAGCGCGGCGATATCCTCGATCACGCGCGTGCCGTGCCGGTGCAGCGCGACGCGATTCGCATCCGACGCCTCGTTCAAATAGAGTTCGACGTAGATGTCCCCCAGCGGCGTGTGGACCGCCGGAAGCTGATGCAGCAACTGGCCCTCATATTGGCGCGGTTCAACCGTGTACTGCTTGCGCGCCAGCCGATCGACGACGTTGATGCGCACGCCCGTTTGTCGGATGCGGTCGCGTAGCTCCGCGGCCAAGTACCACTGAATTTTTTCTCCCGACAGCGCGCGGATTCCGTCCAGCAATGGTGCGATACGCACTTCCGTGCCGCCGTCGCCGAACAGCGCCCGCTTGGGCGTAACGGCATAGCTTGGATCGCCCTTGCGCATGACCATTTGATAGGCACGCTGGTCGGCCCCGGTCGACGTCATCGTAAGCTCGTCGCCGAGTGTCCAGAAGCTTAACAAGCCGATCCCGAACTCGCCTTGCACGCGCTCGGCGCCGCCGGCCTTGAGCCGGCGCTTGACGGAGTTGCAAATATGGGTTGCCACGTAACGGAAATCCGGTCGGCCCTCGCCGTCGCGCGGCACCCCCTCGCCGTCATCTCGGATCGTAAGAAAGTGACGGGCGTTCTCGCGCCCGCGCGTGATCGTTACCGTGCTTGCTCTCGCGTCGATGCTGTTTTCTACGAGCTCCGCAATGGCCTTCAGCGGACTGCTCTGCGATAGCGCGATGATGGTGATGGCATTCCAATCGTCGCCGATCTTCAGGCGGCCGCACGCCTGACCCGGCTTTCTTGAGGCTCTTGGTTCGCTTTGCGGCGGTCAACGCCACTGCGCTCCCTTCAAATGATGAATAGCCTCTTCATTGCGCACGGTAGGGGACTTTACCAAGCGCCGGCAGCAGGTGAATGGACCGAAGCATTCATCAATGACCGTCATCCGAGCATAGGCGGCCGTCGGTCGCCGTTCTCGGCGTTGAAGATTGCCAGCGCGCACCGTCGGCCATGCGTACGCCGAGCACCTGTGAGAATGACAGATCACAGGGGTCAATCAAAGATGAGGTCTGTTGAAAAAGTTTCGGGCTCATTGCCCCTCACGACGTAACGGTGGGAACGAGGTGAGGTGCACAAATTGCCGTATGTACAATGGGATCGGATGAATTAGCAGGCTGTCGTGCGTAGTTGCACCTCGCGCTGCGTGGCGGATCTGTCTACGCTATTCCGCCAACCGACCGCGCCGCACCTCGCGGCTTTTATCTTGCCATCTTAATCGGTCGGTCTCTCCTTTGCTTCTGCGCCATGTGTCTCTCCTTCGCTAGACTTACGTTATACTGCGACAGAACACGACATCGTGCGCCGCTATACGAAGTGCGAGCCTAGTGGCCCATGCAATCTTCCGTGCTCGTTCCTGCGTGCGAAGCAGGGGCACATGTCGGCGTCGGGATTGCGGGGCAACACAGTCAATCGCGCGCGCTCGTAGCCTCAAAGAGGCGTCGTCGCCGGCAAGATATCGTGCTCTCCGCATCCGCTTCGATCCACCAAGTCGCCGTCCGCCCAGCGGCGGAAGTTGTGTCGTTTCTCTGTCCTTGATCCATCGTGAAGCCTCTCTTTGCGGCGCGGCCGCCGCGCCCCATTTAAGCGGCGGCGAGCGCCGCCCGCTTGCGGCTGGGCCGTGTGCCGTCTGTCGGCGCGCCTGCCGCAAAGCGGAACTCGGTCCCGTCGAGCCACATCCGGCGCATGATCACCGCGAGCTTGCGCGCGACCGCCGTAACCACGCGTCGGTGACCACGTCGCGCGGCGATCTTTACGCCCCATCCCTTCACGGCGCACCAGCTTCGCGATCGCACCAGCATCGCACTCGCGGCCTCATAAAGCGCGGCGCGCACCTCCGGATCGCCGCACTTCGAGATCCGTCCGTCATAGGCGATGGTGTCGCCCGACTCGAAGGTCTTCGATTTGCGGAAGAGATGCGGGTCGTCGACGCCGGTGCGGAAGGTCAGCGCCACGATCGGGCCGACGCCGGGAATGCCCATGAAGCGCCGGCAAAGCTCGTCGCGGGCGACGATCTGCACGATCAGCTTATGCAGCTGCTTATACTCGGTCCAAAGCGCCGACCACACAGTCAACGGTGAGGCCATCACGCGCGAGATGAGCGGATCATGCGCCACAAGATCGCGAACGCGTTGGTCAAATGAACTGCGCTGAACGCGGGGACCGAGCAGGAGTTCAAACGATTTGAGCGACTGGCGCATCTCGTTCTCGATGTCGACCAGCTTGCGCTTGAGCAGGCGGCGGCTCGTCAGCAGGAGCTTCAGGCGGTGGCTCTGCTCGCTCTTGACATGCACGCTGCGGAACCAGCCGGAACGCACGAGCTGTGCCAGCCCGCGGGCGTCGCTCGCAATCTGCGGAAGGCGCGAAACGCACGGCGTCTTTCTCAAGAGGCATTGGCCTTCGAGGCCGGCGTTGACCGTACTTATGTCAGCGCGCTGGAGCGCGGCGTCTACAACGCAACCATTGTGATGGTTGCCAAGCTCGCCAAGGCTCTTGGCTTGAACCGAGCGAACTCCTTCAAGGAGGGGCAAGGCCGAGAGCCCGGAAACGGCGGTCCTCTCTATGAATTCGTATAGATCGTCATTCAGCTCGGTCGCTGGGTTCTAAAACCGGATCCTGGACGAGCGCCTTAAGTGCGCATATATTTGCGTATGCGTGGGCAGGGCCGCGGGTCGGGAACCATCCTCGAAACCAACCGGAGCAAGGTCGCCGCGCGGCTTGAACGCGAAGGCTGGCAGGCGCGGCACGGCGGCGACCACGACGTCTACAAGCACCCGGCCCGGCGAGGGCGCATCATCGTGCCGCGGCACCGGACCCTATCTCCAGGCGTGGCACGGGTGATTGCGAAACAGGCGGGATGGCTCGAGTGAAGGAGAATTGCAATGGCACGTTACGTGGCTCTCGTGGACGGCAAGCCGGGGGCGTATGGCGTGATCGTGCCGGACTTGCCGGGCTGCACTTCGGCGGCGAGCACCACCGATGAGGCTCTGCGTCGTGCCGTCGAGGCGGTGCGCTTGTGGGCCGAGGATGCGCTCGCTGACGGCGAAAAACTGCCGAAGCCGCGCTCGATTGAGAAGCTGCGCGCCGATCCCGAGGTCGCGGCGGCGCTGGCCGAGGGGGCCGCGCTCGCGATCGTGCCGCTCATGCTCGACACCGGGCGCGCGGCGAAAGCTAATCTGTCACTCGACACCGGTCTCCTCGCCGCGATCGACGAGGCCGCCGCGGCGCGTGGGCTCACCCGCTCGGCGTTTCTCGCGAGTGCCGCACGCGAGAAGATCGAGAGCGAGGGTTGATTTCGTTCTAAGTCGGCCTGTCTCAGCGCTACAGTTCTATAAGCGCGACTAATTTGGTTTGCAGCAAACATGCGAAACGCGCCGTCGGCCAGGACGGGGTGTCGCAAGAACGAACTCGGTCAGTCGCCGTTGCGGCGCGACCAGATGAGCGAGAGGCTGTCTTCGCCCTCGCCCTCGACCAGCGAGGCGTAGATCGGGATCGGGAAGCTCGGGTCGTCGAGCTTGACCGAGAGGTACTCGTGGCCTTCGTTCGAGGTCTTCCGCCACGCCGCACCGAACTCGACTTCACCGCGGCCGGCGTAGATACGGAAATCGGGGGCCTTGTCGTTGGTCTTCTCGGCTGGCGTGTTCTGCGCCTTGACGTTGAGGGTGAGGGTCTTCACCGCGCCGGCATAGTCGCCGTTCTCGGACTTCTTGAAGCTGCCAATTGTCGCCATCGTCGTTTCCTGTCTGTCGTCGGGCCGCGCCTATCGCGACCGCGATGGCGATCGACCGGCCGGGGGCGATCGAACCGCACCCGAGGCGTAGACCCGAAGGGCGGGAGCGCAGCGGAGGACGGCAGGCCGAACACTTTTTTTGTCTTCTGCGCGGAATGCCGTCGGCCGGGATCCCCGCGCCTTTGCGCGGGGTCGCCCGGCAGGGAAGAAGTCGCTCGGCCGCCGTTGCGGGCAGACGATCGAGGCGCAGCCGGTCCTCGGCCAGATTCGCCTATCCGAGGTTCGCGTGGCGCGCGCTGAACGAACGCGAGGAGATGTGGCGGCAACAGGCTGCAGGATGCAAGAGCACGAACGCAACGGGCGCGGAGAGACTTGCGCTGGCGTATCAACGGCGGTGGACCAAGCTTGCGAAGCCTATCAAGTGTGTTTCGGCGCGCATGACCCCCGTAGCTTTGGAACACTCGCGTTCACGAATGGGCCACGCCCGAACCTGCCGCCCGTTCAAAGCGGCAGTCCGGCCGGTAACGCTACGCCGCCAACTCTGTCTCCTTGGCTTCGATCACGTCGAATTTCAGCGACTTCAGTAAATCATACAAAGCATCGATCTCCGATTGCTTCGGCTTCGGCATCGGCGAGCGCATGAATGGATTGGGAATGAGCCCGCGGAGCCAGGTTGCTGTCTTGTAGCGAATGTGCAAGCGACCCATGTCGGCTACATACTCGTGCAGTTGTACCAGGCCGCCGTCCCAAATCGTGCGCGCCTTGTCGATGTCCTTGGCGTTCCAGGCTTCGAGATGATTGAGCATGGGTTCGAGCGCGAAATTCCAGAAACCGGAGAGCGTCCCGTCCAACATGCCGGTCGCCTTGTATTCGTGAAAACGGGACGCAAGCGCGCCCATCACCGCGACATGCCGGTCGAGACGGCGCAGACCTTGCGCGATCAGCCGGAAGTCGTCGTACATGTAGGTCATCTTCCAGCCGACGACATTTGGTACTTCGCGGCAGATGCGCACCGTGGCCTCGAGCGGCAGGCCGGGATAGAATGGTGGCTTCGCGCCGCCGACGGGATGCGTGACGATCGGCAGGTCAACGGCCCGGTCCTGCGCGATGATCTGGTCGAGCCATATCTCCGGATAGGCGTCGGCGTCCCAACAGGAGGTGACGTCCTGCGCGCCGCCCGGCGGGGTGACGAAAATCCCGTCCACGCCCAGTGCCTTACAATCACGCGCGGTCTCGACGGTTTCATCGGTGGTGATCGCCCAGGTGCCCGCAAGGATCGGCACTTTTCCGTGCGCCTCCTCCATTGCGATTTCGAGGACCCGTCGCTTTTCCTGCCTGGTGAGATAGAAGATCTCGCCCGCCTCCGGGTTGATGCACAGTCCTCCGCCCATGCGGACAAATTTTTCGTTTTTGAGGAAATATCGGATGAAGCGGCGATACGCTTGCTCGTCCACTTTCATATTCCTGTCGAACGGCAGCAGTACGGCCACGTAGAGGTGGTCGCCGACTCCTTTGTCATGCGGTTTCATCGGACACTCTCCAAGCTCGTTCCCATTCGCTTCTATAAATCACTCCAGCGGCTTGGCATCGATCAGTACGAAGGCGACAATGCACGGCGCCTCGGAGCGGTTCGCCCAAGCGTGATTCGTGCCGCGCTGAATGAGCACGTCGCCGGCATTCATTTTGGTCTCGCCTTCGTCCATCGCGGCCCAGATTTCGCCCGAGAGCACAATTGCATAGTCAACCGAGTGCGTGCGGTGCATGTGCGCGTGCCGGACCGGGCCGCCGGTGTGCGCGGCCTTGGCGGTCTCGTCGATCGCCACAGAGCCGCCTATTGCCGCAGCTTTGGCCGCCCAATCTTTGTCCGGCGGAAATTGAACGACGCGGAAGACGCTGCCGTTCTGGGGGGGTGCGACTTGAATCGGCAGCCGGCAAGGATCGTCCGCGGTTGCCGCGCCGTTTTCGGCGGGGGTTGAATTCGTTTTCCAGAAGTCCGTGACCGCGAAATTCGGCTGATCCATAATCGGCATCACGTGCGGCGACGTCTCGTCCGACAGGATGACGGAACGACCCTGCGCATCGTGGCCGGTGACGATCCGGCGGAAACGCTTGATTTCTGGTCCGGGCTTAGTCGCCGACGCGTTGGCGGCTTCGCTCATAGCCTACTCCCAATTTTATGCGGGACGACGGGCAGCAGCAGGTGCGAAGGCCGCAGTGCGTCGTGGTAAATCTTGTGCAAAGTCGTCCTGCTGCTGCAGATGTGGTTCGGCACGTATTCGGCGTTTGTCGCGCCGCCCACGCCAGTGGGCATGTCGGCGCTCATGATCTCGATGCAGATGCGATGACCGCAGCGAAACAGGTTAGCGCTCGCCATGATCTCGATCGCGTACTCCTCAATTGCACCGGGCGTAACCTTCTTCTGCGCTGCGCGGGTTAATGGATGCCACGGCTTCCACGGCTTCGATCGCTTCGGATCGAGCGCGCGATGCGAGGCTTTCAGCCAGCCGCGCGTGACCTCGCGTTCGGGTAAGGTTGTTGCGATCTCGCGTTCGCCTTCCCGGACGGTACGAACTGAAACGTCCGGCCCCACATCCTTGATCGCGACGATCCAGTTGGTGTCGTCCTGGTCGATTTCGGCGAACAGATTGAGGACGGCTGGCCCTGCGATCAGCACGTCGTGCGGCAGCGGGTCGGTGAGGTAGCGGAGCTTCTGGATCGCGTTGGTCTGGGTCGGCGGCATTTGCACGAACGCATCCGGCGGCAGTTCATCGTCCGCGCTGCCCGGCGTAAACGGCGCCGTCTGTAGCCGCTCCCAGCTGTTGAGATAGAATTTGGTCCACTGCGCCTCCGGCAGCGGCCAGCCTGCACCGAAGCGCCATTCATTGGCACCCATGACCCAGTAGCGCACCGGCGGCTCGTCCATGATGCCGGTGTCGATCCCTTTCAGCCAATGATCGTGCCAGCGGAGAACCTCGTTGTGCAGCGAGTGGAACGGACGCTCGAGATGCGCCGGGCCTGCGAAGATCAGCTTCTTCGGCGAGCGCAGGCGCTCGAAATAATTCTGCGCGCCGTTGAGATGCGTCTTGTACGTGTAGGCGTACCAACCGGCGCCCGTATAGCTCGGCACCTTGATGTCGGCGATGGCCTGTTCGGCCGCCGCGACCGCCTCTTCTTTGTCGTAAGGATCGATCAGCAGATCGAAATAGGGCGGCATGTGCTGACCCTTCTGGGACAGCACGTTGAATACGTGCGGATACATCCGGTAGTTCGGATTGTTCATTGCCTCGCGCCAGAGTGCTTCGCGCTCGGGCGGAAGCTCTCCCGGCCTGCCCTTGCTCTGATGGAGAGCAGCGAAATGCATGATGAGGTAGCGAAAGAAGTGCAGCACACCGCCGGGGTACTCCTCACGGAAGCTTCCGAGGGTGCCGAGTGCGCCGCGCGGGTCGAATGGGAAGATCGCTTTCAAATGCGGCGGGTTCTGTTTGGCGGCGTGGAATTGCTCCGCTCCGAAGCCCGAAATTCCGACCATGCCGACATTGCCGTCGCACCAGGGCTGCTGAGCGATCCATTCGATCAGGTCGTAGCTGTCCCATTGCCTGCTGCCGCCACCCTCCGATTTGAAAATGCCGCGCGGTGAGCCAATTACGTGAGCGTAGCCGCGCGATACAAAGAACTTCGTATCGCCGGCTTCGAGCAGTCCCGCCCAGAGAGACGACCAGGCGGGCTGGGGAGGCAGCGAGGCGGCAACCTCTGGACCTTGCAGGTCTTTGTTGTAGATCGAGAAGGCGAGCAGCGCCGGAAACTTTTCGTCGGACTCGGGACGATAGATGTCGACCGACAGCTTCACCCCGTCGCCGATCGGCACGGCGACGTCCTTTTCGACGATCATCCGGTCATAGGTCGGCGGCCGGGCGTAGGCGACCGGGACGCGATCGCCCGCCAGAAGATCGAGCTGCGCAGTGTCCGTCATCGCTTTTTCTGTACGCATGCCTTACGGGACCACGATCTTTTTCGGATCGAGCTTCGTGCGATAGAGCTTCAGCTCGTTTCCAAGCTCGATGAAGAAATTGAGATCCTGCGGGCGCGCGCGGTTGTCGAACGTCGGAAAGCTCGGCGAGTTGTAGCCGATGTATTTCTTCTCGATTGCCTTCGCTTCTTCCGGATTTTTCCGAATGAACTCTAGCGCTTCGTTTATCGACGTCCGGAAATTCTTCACCGCTTCGGGATTTTTTTTGACCCAATCGCCGTCCGCGAGCCAAGCGCTCACCAGAACGTCGGGATTAACCTCCGCAAAGTACTCGGCGGCGATGTACCCGGTCTTGGTCGCGACGATACGGCTGCGAAACGGTTCCACGATGGCGACATAATCCATGCTCCCCGATTTGAGCATGTCCGGAAGTTGCGGCAATGGCCCTTCCACAATCTTGACCTTGTTGAGCGCAATGCCGTTGTTCAGCAGCCATTTCCGAAACATCACGTCGATGACACTGTTGATACCTGGTACACCGACCGTCTTTCCGATCACGTCGGATGGCCTTTGGTATTTTACATCGCTGCGCGCGAGCAGGCTGATAAACGGATGCTCCTTCGTATGCCGCGCGGCACCGGCGATCAGCACGAGATCGAGGCCGCCGTCGACGGCTTGCAGCAAGGTCGGGATGGTAGTCATTCCGATCTGAATGCTTCCCGAGACCACAGCCGAAGGAATATTGTTGACGACCGGTATCTTGGTGAGCGTCGCATCGATGTTGTGTTTATCGAAGATGCCCTTCTCCTTCGCCACATAGACAGCAAGGAAATCGGTGGCGGGCGGATAGCCGATTCCGACTTTCGCCGGCTCTGCCTTTGCAGCGACGCTCAACCCAATCACCGCCGCAGTTGCAATTGTGAGGAATCTCGCGATTGTCATGATGTCCTCCCTCTAGCGATTTGTGTTCTTCCAGCGAAGCGCATGCCGTTCCAACAACAGGATGAAATGATTGGCTGCAAAGCCGAGCAGCGCGAGCATGATCAGTCCGGCGTACAGATCGGCGCTGCGGTAGGAGCGTTGTGCGAAGAAAATGTCCCAGCCGAGACCCGGCAGCGAGGATTGCATTTCGGTCACCACAGCCAAGATCAGCGCAAGGGCGAGACTGACGCGCAGGCCGGCGACGATATCCGGCAGCGCGGACGGAAACGCGATCTTGAACAGCAGCTGCCGCCGATTGAAGCCGAGAACGCGCGAAACGTCGTTCAGCTCGGAGGAGACCGAGGAAAAGCCGTGCACGCTCGCAAGCAGCACCGGCCAGATTGCGCCGAATGCGACGACGGTGAGCGACATGGCGTTGGAGAGGCCGAGAAAGAGGATTGCTACGGGAATGATCGCGGAGGCGGGCAGCGGGCGAACGAACTCCAGCATCGGGGCGAGCAGGTCGCGCGCCAGGCGCGACGAGCCGATCGCCGCCCCAAGGGCGATGCCGACCACTGCGGCGAGAAGCCACCCGAGCGTCATCCGCAGGGCGGTGTTTCCGAGCGAGATCCAGAGTGAGCCGTCCGCCATGCGGTGGTGCAAAACTTCGAAAGCGCGCAGTGGCGACGGAAAAAAGATCGGCGAGATTAAACGCGCGTCGGCGAGCAACTGCCAAGCAACGAGTAGCGACGCTGCAAAAGCGAGTGCAGCGAGATTCAAGGGGTCTACCAGCCGTTTCACGGCGATCTCCAGGTGGGTCCGGCGCCGCCGAAGCGCATGAGGATCAGATTGAGTGCGTAGCCGAGCAGGCACAGCCAGACGAGCTGTGCCCACATCAATCCGATCTGAAGTTGCTGTTGCGCGAGGATGAGCCGGTAGCCGAGCCCACGCGGGTTTAGTACGATCTCGACCGTCACGGCGACCACCAGTGAGATCGCCGCTGCAACCCGCAATCCCACGTTGATACGCGCCATGGCTGCCGGCAAAACGATCTTGGTCGTCTTTTTCCAAACCGGCAATTGTAGCACCGCGGCAACTTCGATGAGCCGCGTTTCGATGGCCCTAACGGCGCTGATCGTGACGATGAGAATCGGCCAAATGCAGGCATAAGCGACGATGCTCGCCTCCAGTCCGACGCCGAAGCCGAAGATCATCAGCGCGAGCGGCATGAAGGCGATAGCAGGGATCGGCCGCAAGGCCTCTATCGTCGGGCCGGCGACCCGCTCGAGAGCCGGCAGAAGTCCGAGCAACGCGCCGAGTGAGACGCCCACGATCGCCGCAACGGCAAGCCCCAGCAACGCCGTTTCGCAGGTCTGTAGCGTGGCGATCAGCAAGGAGCCGTCGCGCAAACCTGTGTATCCTACCGCGACAATGTCCGACGGTCGCGATAAGAACGCCAGGCTGAGTAGGCCGGTGCAACTCGAGACCTCCCAACCGACCAGGAAGAGGATTGGAATGATGGAGCCGAGCAGCACGCGACGCATCAGGCCCGTCCTCCGGACTGGGTTGGACTACGATCACGCGCGAGCAGCTCGAACAAACGATGCCGATAGGCGAGAAACCGGCTATCTTCGCGAGTAGACAGCTGGTTGCGCGGTCGTGGCAGGTCGATAAGGATATTCTCGACGACAGTCGCCGGAGAGCGGCCGAGCACGACCACGTGATCGCTGAGGTAGATCGCCTCTTCCAGATCATGCGTGATGAAGACAGTTGTGACCCGGTTTTCGGCGGTGAGCGCCAGGATTTCGTCCTGCAGCACCTGACGGGTCATCGCGTCGAGCGCGCCGAACGGTTCGTCCATCAGCAGGAGCTTGGGGCTCTGAGCCAGGCAGCGCGCGATCTGCACGCGCTGTTGCATCCCGCCCGAGAGTTGGAGGGGAAACTGATCCTTCGCGTGAGCCAGCCCCATTTTGGCGAGCAGTTCGCCGATGATCTCGTCTTGCTGTCGCTGTGGCACATTGCGCGCCTCGAGACTGAGGGCGACATTGCCGCGGACCGTCCGCCATGGCAGCAGCGCCTTGGAGTAATCTTGAAAGATGATGGCGCGATCGGGCGAAGGGCCTGCTATGGCCTGCCCTTCGAAGCAAGCCTCGCCTACGGCCGGACGCGCGAGACCGGCGAGAACACGCAGCAGAGTGGTTTTGCCCGATCCAGAGGCGCCGACGATGCAGAGGAACTCTCCCTCGCGCACCTCAAGATTGATCCGGTCGAGGATCAGCCGCTGGCCGAAGCGCACGGTCAGATCGCAAATCGACAATGCCGTCGCGCCGGCGTCCACCGGCCGCAAAGCTGCCGCCACTTGACGCAGTGCCTGCACCTTGGCGCCCTCCCAGGGCACATCGCTCGGCTATGGGAGCTTTCCTTTTTTGCCGAACGCGTTCATAGTTGAACATGTTCAGTAATCTGTCAAGCGAAAGCCGTGGGCGGTCGGCGCTAGAGCGAATTCCGTTCCGGTGGAATCGGAATTCGCCCTTGTTTTCCTTTAGTGGTCGCATTTTCTGCGGCGAACCGGTTCCCACTTCGCCGGAAAATGCTCTAGGACGAAAAGAAAAATGGATACACCTGTTGTGAGCCCCGGTTCGGCGGATGGTCTCCGCGCGCGCAACAAGCTCGACAAGCTGCGCCGGATCAAACAGGCCGCAGAAAGCCTATTCATCGCAAAGGGATTCGACGACACCACCATGCGCGAGATCGCGGTGCGCGCCGGGGTCGGCTTGGGCACGATCTTCTTGTATGCGAAGAACAAGCGCGATCTTTTGTTCCTCACCATCAACGAGCCGCTGGAGCGCGTCACCGATGGGGCCGAGGCCGCGATCGATCCGAAATCGCCGCTGATCCAGAATCTGCTCGCGGTCGCCAAGCTGCACTACGAGTTTTTCGGCGGACAGCCCGCACTCTCACGGCTCGTGCTGCGCGAAATGATCTTCTACGATTCCGGCGCGCAAGCGATGCCATTCCAGAAGACGCGCGAGCGGCTCATCGAACTCTTTGGGCGCATCGTCGACATGGCTGCCGCGACAGGCGAGATCGCCCGACCCGAGGACCCGCTGTCCGTCGGATGGACAATGTTTTGTATCTTCCAAGTAGAGTTGCGCCATTGGTTGGCGCGGGAGACCTCGCAGTTGCGCACCGGCCTGAACGAACTCGAACGCGCGTTTCAGCTCTTGATCAACGGTTTGAATCGAGGAGCCGTCCGGTGGCGCAATGGTCGGAGCCGTACCATCCAGAACGCGGGTGGTCAAAAAACCGGAGCAAGAAGAGTCTGAAGCGGCAACTTCGGGAGCCCGAGTTGGTCGTGCGAGGCTAAGTGTCGCGACAGACCCGGCTCAGCAACCTGGGCCAAGGTTCGGCCACAGTCGGGTCTTCCACACCAGCAGCGCGCGATCACTGCCCTGCAGCGGCAGACGTGCCGGTCGCTGCCTCAAGGCGCTATCGAGTTGATGACGGAGAAAAAGCATCTCGGCCGCAAGCCACCGTCGCGACTTGAACAGGTTGGCGACAAACGCTGCAAGCAAGCGGAGGATCGCGAGCATCGAAAGCAATGACGCACTGATTTTCCTTTACCTTGCGAATTTGCCTTGCGAATCCGACCGGATGGAATTTACCGGAAATACAACAGAATCGCCGGGGCACGTATTTACATTTGCTAAAATTGCACCCGATCAGAGCCCTTCAGGCCGAGCATGACGCGGGCGTCGGCAGGGGTTGCGATTTCGTAGCCCAGCTCTTCGATGATCCGGCGGATCTTGCTCACCTGCTCCGCATTGGAGGTCGCCGGCTTGCCGCGGGCGATGAACAGGCTGTCTTCGAGCCCGACGCGGACATTGCCGCCCATCATTGTCGCCTGAGTCGCAAACGGCATCTGGAAGCGGCCGGCTCCGAGCACCGACCAAAGATACTCCTTGCCGAAAAGCTTGTCGGCGGTCGCCTTCATGAACGTGAGATTTTCCATGTCGGGGCCGATGCCGCCGAGGATTCCGAAAATAAGCTGCAGAAACACCGGCGGCTTGAACAGACCGCGGTCGATGCAATGGGCGAGGTTATAGAGGTGGCCGACATCGTAGCATTCGTGCTCGAAGCGGGTCCCATGGCCTTCGCCTAGGAGCCTGTAGATCCTCTCGATGTCGCGGAACGTGTTGCGGAAAATATTGTCATCCGAGCTGAGCAGGTAGTTCTTCTCCCAATCATATTTCCATTTCTGGATTTTTACGGCCATGGGATAGAGCGCGAAATTCATCGAGCCCATATTCAAGGAGCACATTTCCGGCGAGGCGACGAGTGGCGCCGCGAGCCTTTCTTCCACCGTCATCTTTACGCTGCCGCCGGTAGTAATATTGATCACCGCGTCACAGCTCTGCTTGATGCGCGGCAGGAACTGCATGAACACGTTCGGGTCGGGCGTCGGCCGCCCGTCGTTCGGATCGCGCGCATGCAGGTGAAGGATCGCAGCGCCCGCCTGCGCCGCCGCGATCGCCTGTTCGGCAATCTGATCCGGCGTGATCGGCAATGCGTCCGACATGGTCGGCGTGTGGATCGATCCGGTGACCGCGCAAGTGATGATGACCCTGTTGGTCTTCTGACTCATGGCTGTTCCTCAGTTATGATTGCAATTCTGCTTGGGCCATATTGGACGGCCCCAGCGGCACGACATGGCGGGCTAGCGGAAACATCTGCCAGCCGAAGCGGTCGGCGAAAAACCCCCATACACCTTTCGGCGCGATCAGCATGACCGCGATCGCAACCGCGCCAAGCATCAGCAGATAGATGCTGCCGAGATCGGCAAAGCTCTGGCGCAGCACGAAGAAGATGATCGTCCCGATGATCGGTCCTTCGATGCGGCCGATCCCGCCGATAACGGTGATGAAGATAACAAAGGCGGTCCAGTCGTTGACGCTAAAGGCCGTATTGGGCGAGACACGCAGCTTCTGCAGAAAGATAAGCGCGCCGACCATGGCGGTACCGAGCGCAACGACGACATAGACGGCGAATTTTATGCGCCTGACGTTGATGCCGGTCGCACGCGCCGCCGGTTCGTTGTCGCGGATCGCGGTGAGCGCAAGGCCGTAGCGCGAGCGCAACAGCAACGCGATAAGCGCAAGCACCGCAAATACAAGCGCGAGCGCGAGCCAGTAGATGACGAATTCCCGCATCTGGCGCCCCGGAGCGATCGAAATGACCACTGATACCGGCAGGCTCGTCCCCGACCCGCCGCCCAGCGCCGATATCTGCGAGGCGAGCAACCGAAAAACCTCGGCGACCACCCAAGTGCCGATCGCAAAATAATGGCCGCGCAGGCGGAACATCAGCAGCGCTACGGGGACAGCAATGACCGCGCCGGCGAGCCCCGCGAGCGGAATGGCGATGAGCGGATGCATGCCGGCAAGAATGGTCAGCGCGAACAGGACATAGGCGCCGAGCCCGACATAAGCCTGCTGACCGACGGAAACGAGGCCGGCATAGCCGGCGAGCAGGTTCCACAGGCTGGCCAGCACGATATAGGAGAAAATCTCGGCGAGCAGGCGCAACTGCTGGCGGTCGGCCCAGTACGGCGCCGCGACCAGGGCGAGTACGAGTACGGTAAACAGGGCAAGGCCGATGCGGCTCGACCAGGTTGCATGTTCGACACGGAACGGTGCGCCCATCACTGCACCTTCGGGAACAAGCCTTCCGGCCGCAGCGCCAGAACCGCAAGAAACGCAATATGCCCGGCGAGCACCTGCCAGCCGGGATTGATCTGCGCGCCGATCGCCTGGGCGACGCCGAGGATCACGCCGCCGGCAAGCGTCCCCCACAGGCTGCCGAGACCGCCGATGATCACCGCCTCGAAGCCGAAGATCAGGCGCGCCGGACCGCTGGCCGGGTCGAAATTCGCGCGCACCGCAAGAAACACGCCGGCAATGGCCACAACGGCCAGCGAAAGCGCCATGGCCAGCGCGAAGACGTGGCGGTTATCGGTGCCGACTACGCGCGCGATTTCGGGATCATCGGAGGTGGCGCGCAGCGCGCGGCCGAACGCGGTGCGGTAGAACAGGACCTGGAGGCCGGCGATCAGCGCGACCGCGACGATGAACTGGATGAGCGGTAGCGTGCCGATGGCAAGCCCGTGCCCGAGCTGGATGCTGTCGATTTCGATAGACCCCGCCTGAAGCTTGCGGCTGTCCGCGGTAAATATTTCGAGCAGCGCATTCTGTATGATGATCGAGAGGCCGAAGGTCACGAGCAGCGGCGGCAGCAGGTCGGCCCCGAGCGTGCGATTGAGCACCAGGCGCTGGAGCGCATAGCCGATGATCGCCATCAGCGGCACCACGATGATCAGCGAAGCGAGCGGGTTGAGCCCGAACGCGTCGGTCACCACCAGCGCGAGATAGGCAGCAAGCACGATCAGGTCGCCGTGCGCGATATTGACGAGCCGCATCACCCCGAAGATGAGCGAGAGGCCGGCGGCGAACATGGCATAGAGGCCGCCGATCAGCACGCCCTGCAGGATGATATTAACCCAATCCACTGGCGCTTCTCCGCGGCGTTGCCTCACACGCCGAAGTACGCCGCGGCGACGGCTTCGCGCGTTAGCGTTCCAGCCGCGCCCGCGAGCACTACGCGGCCTTCTTGCAGGCAGTAGACGCGGCACGAAACCTTCAGCGCTTGCGCGATGTCCTGCTCGACGATCACCGCCGAAGTTCCGCCCTCCAACACCGCCGGCAGGCTCGCATAGATGTCGCGGATGACGATCGGCGCGAGCCCGAGGCTGATCTCGTCGCACAGAAGAAGTTTCGGATTCGACATCAGCGCACGGCCGATCGCGACCATCTGTTGCTGACCACCCGACAGCGACGGGCTCGGCGCTTCGCGTCGTTCTTCAAGAACAGGAAAAAGCTCGTAGACCCGCTCCAAGCTCCAATGGCCTTCGCGCTCGAGCTGGCCGCCGATCAGCAGGTTTTCTTCCACCGAGAGCGAGGAGAACAGCCGCCGCCCCTCCGGCACCAGCGCGATCCCGCGCCTGACCACCTCGTTCGCCGGCAACTTGCCGATGGGGCGCCCGCCGAAACGCAGTGTGCCGCGGCGCGGCGCAATCAGCCCGGCGATGGTTTTGAGCAACGTGCTCTTGCCGGCGCCGTTGGCGCCGATCACGGCGACGATTTCGCCCCTGCCGATCTCCAGCGAGATGTCGGTGAGCGCCTGGAAGTCGCCGTAAAACACGTCGAGATGCTCCGCCTGCAGCAGCGCTTCACTCATCGACGGGAATTCCCATGTAGATTTCCCGGACCTGCGGACTGTCGATGACGGCGCGCGGCTCACCCTCGGCGATGAAGCGGCCACCGTGAAGCACCACCAAACGATCGACGGTCGCGAGCAGCGCGTGTACGATATGCTCGATCCAGATAATCGAAAGTCCACGCGCGTGCAGGCTCTTCACCAGCGTCACGAGCGCCGCGCATTCATGTTCGGTGAGGCCGCCGGCGACCTCGTCGAGCAGCAGCACGCGCGGGCCAGTCGAGAGAGCGCGCGCAAGCTCGAGCCGCTTGCGGTCGAGCAGCGTGAGGGCGCCGGCCGGCTTGTTGCTCTTGTCGGCGAGCCCGCAATCGGCGAGCAATTCCATACAGTCGCGATAGACGTCACGCTCGGGCCGTCCGCTGCCGAAAGCGGCGGCGACCACCACGTTTTCGAACACCGTCATCTGGCCGAAAGGTTGCGGGATCTGGAATGTGCGGGCGATGCCGGCGCGGCAGCGGCGCTCCGGTGTGAGGCCGGCGATGTCTTCGCCATCGAGCAGCACGCGGCCCGCGTCGGCGGCAACCGCGCCGCTCGCAATGCCGAACAACGTGGTCTTTCCCGCACCGTTCGGCCCAATCACGCCGACAGCCTCGCCTTCGTCGAGCACCAGATCGAGATCGGTCGCAATAACGACCGCGCCAAAACGCTTTGTAATCTTCTCCAAGGCGAGGATGGGCCGCATGACACTCCCGATCCGGGTCGCTGCCCTGAATTGATCGCTGACGAGGGAAAAAAACGCCGCGATACAGATCAGGACAGCAATTCCAGCTTTCCGCCGACTGGAATTTCCGGCGCCGGCTTGTTGGTTGTGATCACGAGGTCGAACGTCCCGTCCTTTTTCTGCCACTGACCGGCGACGAGCGGCGTCTTAGTGACGTTCTTCACCGGCTGGCCCGTCCATTTCACCGGACCGACGATCGAGTGATAGTCAGTCGCGACGATCGCATCGAGAATGGCCTTGGGCTCGAGCGCTTTCGAGCGCTTGAGCACGTCGATCGCCACCTCGAACAGCGCGTGCTGGAAGCCGATCGGCTGTGTCCACGGCCGATTGGTCGCCGCCACGTAAGCCTTAGTCAGCTCGGCCGCGCTCTGGCCCGTGAGGCCGGACTTGAAGGGGTGGTTGGGGGTCCACCAGATTTCTGTGGTGATGCCATTCGCGCGATCGCCGAGCGACTCAACGACGGAGGGGAACAGCAACGCTTTCCCGATGGTGACGACTTTCGGCTTGAAGCCCTGCTGCGCCGCCTGCGACCAGAAAGTCGCGAAGTCCGGCGGGATCATATTGCCGGTCACGACCTCGCAGCCGGCATTCTTAAAGGCGGTAATCTGCGAGGTGAAGTCATTGCTCATCACCTGATAGCGGCCGGGATCGATCAGCTTGTAGCCGGCCTTGGGAAGTGCGGAAGGCAGACCGAACTTGGCGTCGCCCCAGGCATTGCCGTCGGCATCATTGGGGAAGAGCCCGCCGACCACTTTGTTCGTCGGCGCCGAATCCCACAGCGCGAGAAACGCCGCGATGATGTCCTCAAGCCCCCAGAAGAAGTGGTAGGTCCAGGTGAAGCCCTTCTTGGGATCGCCGTTGCGGCCGAAGAAATAAGCCTGCCACGGGCAGTTTGTGGTCACGCAGGGGACCTCGTTCACTTCGGCCTGGTCGGCGACCGGATTGGTGGTGTCGGGCACCGCCGAGGCAAGGATGAGATCGACCTTGTCGCCAAGGATCAGTTCAGCGGCAACTTCGGAGGCGCGGCTCGCATTGGACTGGCTGTCCTTGGCGATGATCTGCACCGGGTAGGTCTTTCCGCCGACGCTGATGCCCTTATCGACCGCGGCGCGCACCTGCTGGAGGATGAAGGGATCGGATTCGGCAAAACCCGCGAGCGGACCGGTCAATGGGCTGACTTGGCCAATCTTGATCACCCGGCTTTGCGCATTGACCGGTATGATGTGCAGCACCGCGGGCGCGGCGATCGCTGCGAGGCCTGCATGCACGACGCTGCGGCGCGTGATCGTGACTCTGTTAAACCTGCTTGTTTTCGTTTGCTTCATTACATCCTCCCTTTGCGTTTTATGGTTCAGCCGTCAGCACGTGCCTTCTTCAAATGATTGAGGACGCGCTGCCGCAACGCGGACTGCTGCTCCGGTGTCCACGCGCGAAACCCCTGACCCGATTTCATGCCGAGCTTTCCGCGCGAGACCAGCGCTTCGAGATAGGGCGACGGCGCGGGGCGGCTCTCGATCGCAGGCAGTACGGTCTTGTGGATCGCGAGTGTAAGGTCGGTGCCGACGAGGTCGGCATTCTCCAGCGGCCCGAGCACCGCGAGCCGACGGCCAAAACTTGCCTTAATCACAGTATCAACCGTTTCAGCATCGCAAATGCCGTGCTCGACGAGTGAGATAGCCTCACGCCACAGCGCGTGCTGCAAACGGTTGCCGACAAAGCCGGGCACGTCCTTCTTTACATGCACCGGCGTCTTGCCGACTGCGATGTGCAGGCTCATCGTGAAATCAATTGCCTCGACCGACGTCCATTCTGTACCGATCACCTCGACCAGCGGCACGAGGTATGGCGGATTCCACCAGTGGGTTCCGAGCGCGCGCTCGCGATGACGCAGCCCTTGCATGATGACGGTGATGGGAATGACCGAAGTATTGCTAGCAAGGATCGCGTCGGGGCGGGCCGCGGTCTCGACATCGGCGAACAGGGCTTGCTTGACCGGCAAATCTTCGAGCGCAGCCTCGACGATGAAATCGGCGTCACGCACGGCGTCCGCGAGTTTGTCATGCGGCGTAATGCGCTCCACAACGGAAACATCGTCGCCGAGATCGCGCAGATTAGTTTCGATACGCGTTTTCACGCTGGCAAGCGCCGCCGGAACGGCATCATGGATTGCGACATCATGGCCGTGCAGAGCAAACACCTGGGCGATGCCGTGGCCCATGAGCCCGGCGCCGATGACTGCGATGCGCGCCTTGGCCATGCTTAGCCCGCCGTGTAACCGCCGTCGGCGTACAGGATGTGCCCGGTATAGAAGTCCGAAGCTTTCGAAGCGAGGAAGAGCAGTGGTCCGGCGAGATCGCTCGGCTCGCCGAGCCGGCCCTTGGGCACGCGGGCAAGGAAAGCCGCGCGCACGTTGCGAGCATTATCGGTGTCTTCGTACATCCACGCGGTCAGCGCCGAGCGGAAGACCGTGGGAGCGATCGCATTCACGGTGATACCGGTCGCGCCGAGCTCGCAGCCGAGCGCCTTGGTGATACCGTCGACGGCGGATTTCGATGCACAGTACGCGGTGTAGCCGGCGGGATGGCCAAGCAGTCCGCGCGCCGACGACATCAGCACAATCTTTCCGCCATCGCCCTGCGCGAGCATTTGCCGCGCGGCGGCGCGCGCGATCAGCCAAGGCTGGGTGACATTAGCGTCCATCACGTCCAAGAAGCGCGCGGGCGTCATGTCCACGATTTTCGAAACGTCGTTCTTGCCGGACGCGACCACGAGAATATCGAGCCGTCCGAAAGTCTCCGCTGCCTGCGCGACGATACGATCGCAGTTCCCCTCCGAGTTCGGCCGCATGGCGAGCGTCGCCACCTGAGCGCCGAGCTTTTTGCACTCGTCTGCGACCTTTTGCAGCTCGTCGGCTTTTCCCGCCGCGAGGACGACATTCGCTTTGGCGCCGGCCAGCACCTTGGCGGCGAGCGAACCAAAAGCGCCAGAGGCGCCGGTCACGATCGCCGTTTTTCCGCTGATGTCGAACAGCGAATACGGATTCTTCAGAAAATCTTCCGCCATAGCGTCCACCCCTTTGTCTCGTGCCGACTGCTCGCACATCTGCGCCGGCATCGTCGTCGCATCATCGCTTTGGGGACGCGACGCTTGCTACTGCGTTACCGCAGATGCCTTTTGCCGGGTGGCCGCAAGGCTCGACCGCGCCGACGCCTAGCTCTGCGGATCAACCCTTCGGTGGCGCGATCGCCACCAGGATGGAGCACACCTCATTGCTGCGGTTGATGATCTCGCGGCTCTCATTGGGGCCGATCATGCAGGAGTCATGCTTCTTCAGGAGCGTCTCTTTGCCGTCGACGATGACCGTGAGCTCGCCTTCCAGCACGAAGTAGACCTTCTCCGGCGGCGAGGCGTCAGGACCAGCGCCGCCGCCGGGCAGAAACTGAGAAACGCCGACGATAAGTCCGGTGGTGCCGCCGGCCTCGGCGCCGAAGACCCGCAGCAGATGGCATCTGCGATGGTTGGGGGCGTCGTAAGACGTCAACTCGCCGAAGCGCTTGGCCTGCATCAGAACGATTCCCCCTTCTCAATGCGATACGCGCCCTTGGGATCGACGATGGCGACGAGGCGAATGATGCACCCATCGCCGCGGTCCCAATTCCAGGGAAAGAGCGCGAAAGTGCAGCGTTTCCCGGTCACCTTGTCGAGATCACCGCCGACATTCTCGATCCCGAGAATGCCGTTCTTGAAGAGAATGCGGTGCACCGGCTCCCATTCGGGGAAGTCCTCTTTCCAGTCGCGCCCGCCCGACCATTCCTTGTATTCCTCCGCAAGATGCGGGTGCAGCGGCCCGTTGCGCTGCGGGCCGATCGCGGTCGCAAGCGGATGGTCGTTCGCCTGCGTGTCGTGCCCGATGACCTTCACCTTTTTCTCGACGAACCAGTCGCCCGCCGACGGGACAAAACCCGGCGCGCGGCAGAAATAGTCCTCGCTGTCCTCGTAAAGCTTGTGCCAGCCGGTATTGACGATGATGACATCGCGCGGGCGCACGGCTTTTCCGGCCGCTTTCTCCAGATCGTCGTAAGTGATCGATTCCCATTTCTTCTTGGGGATCGACACCACGATTCCGGAGCCGAAAAAGTGCGGTAACGGCACTTCGTCGATGAAGGGAGTGCCCTGCACAACATGCGCCGGCGCATCGATATGGGTGGTGTTGTGCATCGACGTGGTGATCCGTTGCGACAACACGCCCGATTTCGCCATGTAGTGAATGCGCTCGATCTTGACGTCTTCGAAGTAGGGCCAGTTGGGGGACTGATAACCGAAGCGGTGCGACAGGTTGTAGAACTCAAGTCCCATGCTGTTGTTGGTGTTCTCTTCAAACGTGACGCCGCGGATGGTGATTGTCACGTGATCCTCCCTTGTCCCGGCGCCTTATCGCGCCAGTGTACCGTCATGCAAGTCATCTGTATTGTATATCGGTAATCAATGCAAGGGCAGGCGATGGAGCCAGATGGAGCCGATGGAGCCAGCGACAGCCGCCGATCTGAATCGTGGGTTCCTCGATGCGTCCGCCTATTGCACCGAAGTGGCGAGATGCTCCTCGAGCGCGCGCTTGGTCGCGAGCAGCCTATCGGCGATGTCGGCCTGATGGCTCACATAGCGCTGGGTGGGCACCGGGACGGAGATCGCGACGCAGTTGCCGAGCAGGTCGCGCATGGCGATGCCTGCTGCGCAAATTCCGAGCGTGTGCTCTTCACGGTCGTATGCCACGCCGGTTTCGCGCACCCGATCCAAATCTTTGAGCAGACGGTTGAGGCTGGTGTAGGTCGAAGGCGTTCGCGCAGCGAAGGTGCGGCCGATTAGGGCTTCGATCGCCTTTTCATCGAGCTTGGCAAGATAGGCTTTTCCATTCGCCGTGCAGTAAAGGGGGAACTTTTCGCCGACGGCGGACACCGTGCGCAGCCGCTGCGGTCCGATAACCTGATCGATGAAGACGAGATGATCGCGCTTGGCCACCGCAAGGTCTACTGTTTCACGCAATTCGCCGGAGAGGCGCGCGAGGAACGGCCGCGCGATCGAGACAAAGTCAGTCTGAACTGAGGTTGCGAGCCGCAGGATGCTCGGCCCCAGACGCACCCGACCATTCGGGGAGGCGGCGATCAGTAGCTTTTCTGCTTCAAGCGCAGCAACGATCCGTTGTACCGTTGAGCGGGCGAGCTGAACGTGCTGGGCAATCTGACCGAGGCTCAGTCCCTGGGGCTGATCCTCGAGTGCGCGCAGAATGGATGCTGCCCGGGCAATCACCTGTACCGGGCTCTTCTCGCGTGCCGCTTTATTTTTCTCTAGGTTCATTCCAAAGTCCTCAATCGACCGCCGGCTGGCGGTTATAACCCACGATACGGTACAATCAGCAAAAAAATCAACTTGGCTTCCAGCCTGCATATTGATACAGCTAATTCAATATACGGTACAGATCAATGCGGCCGAAGACCGCTGAAATGCGGCGAATGCGGGAGGAAGCGTTTTGAATGTGTGCAGGAAAATCGCACTCGAAGAGCACTTTCTCTGCCCTGGAACTCGAGGAATACTGGAAGCCGACGGTCAGCAATGTTCCCGCGGTAATTCTCGATCAATTGATCCGGCATCTATTCGACTTCGGCGAGGAGCGGCTGGCGGCGATGAATCGCGCTGGCATTGCGCGCGCGGTCCTCTCCCTTTCCGGCCCCGGCGTACAGCGCGAGCCCGACCGCTCCACGGCCGTGCGGGTCGCGCGTCAGGCCAATGATTTTCTTGCTCGCGAAATCGAAAAGCAGCCGGATCGTTATGCAGGTTTCGCGCATCTGGCGATGCAGGACCCGCACGCGGCCGGCGACGAACTCGAGCGCTGCGTCAACGACCTGAAGTTTTGTGGCGCAATGATCAACGGTCATACCAATGGCCAGTATCTCGATGCCCCCGAGTTGTTTCCCTTCTGGGAGCGTGCCGAGGCGCTCGGCGCTCCGATCTACCTGCATCCGGCCGATCCAGCGGCCCCGTTTGCGGTGCTTTCCGGCTGCGACGGACTCAAACGCGCCACCTGGGAATGGGGCGTCGAGACCGGTTCGCACGCACTGCGCCTGGTATTCAACGGACTATTCGATCGCTTCCCGGGCGCACGACTTATTCTCGGCCATCTCGGCGAGACGCTGCCCTTCCTGCTCTGGCGCTTCGACAGCCGCGCCAAGCTCTACGGGCTGAAGCTGCGCAAGCGTCCGTCAGACTACATTCGCGAGAACATCCTCGTGACAACCTCCGGCATGTTTTCGGCAGAGCCGTTGCACTGCACCATCGACGCGCTCAGCGTCGGCCACGTGATGTTCTCTGCCGATTATCCGTTCGAGGCGATCGAGGAGGCCGGCACCTTCATGGACACGGTTTCACTTGCGGATGACGTGCGCGCGGCGATTGCCTGCGGCAATGCCGAGCGCGTGTTCAGTTTTCCGAGGAGGTCATAGCTTTCTCGGCGGGCCGGGGAGTCGCGCGCCGAGAAAACACGACAAAGTCAAGAAAACAGGAGCGGCATACCTCGGTGCCCGCTCCAAACCAGGGAGAATGAAATGGATTTCGTGCGCAGCCTGACGGCGATTGCAGTGGCCACCGCCACTGCGCTCACCTTCGGCGCCCCCGCGAGGGCGCAAACGACAGAGCTCAAAGTCTCGCACTTCCTGCCGCCCAATCATACCTTCCAGAAGGCGATGGAGGCTTGGGGCGAGCAGCTTGAAAAGGAATCCGGGGGCAAGCTCAAGCTGCGCATCTATCCCGCAGGACAGCTTGGCGGTGGACCCAACCGCCAGTTCGATGCCGCCCGCAACGGCATTTCCGACATCGCGATCAGCCTGCATGGCGCGACGCCGGGTCGTTATGCCACGACGGAGCTAGTCAGCCTTCCATTCGCCCATCCATCGGCGGGTGCGAACAGCGAAGTGACATCGAAGCGCTTGACGGAATTGGCGCCAAAGTATCTCGCGAAGGAACATGAGGGCTTGAAAATCCTCTGGATGGCGGTGACGCCGCCGCTGATGTTCCATTCCAAATCAAAGATACAGTCGATCGACGATTTCAAAGGCCTCAAGGTCCGCTATGCCGGCACTCAGTTCAAGAATCTGATCGACACGCTCGGCGCGGTGCCGCTCGCGGTGCCGCCGCAGGAGACCCAGGACGCACTCGCAAAGGGGATCGTCGACGCGGCGACCTTTCCTTACGAAGGGGCGGCAAGCTTCGATCATCGGGACCGTCGCGAAGAATACGCTGGAACCGGGCGTCAGTTCGGCAAGCTTCGCCGTTGTGATGAATCCTGCGAAGTATGAGTCGCTATCTCCCGAGCTCAAGGCGCTGATCGACAAGACCACCGGTCCCGCGGCCGCAGAGAATTTCGGAAAAATGTGGGACGAGGCGGAGGTGAGCGGCAAGAAAAACCTTCAGTCCAAGGGCGTCGAGATTACGGTGATGCCGCCGGCCGAGCTCGCGAAGATGAAAAAGATGTTCGCTCCGCAGATCGACGAGGCGATCGCGGACGTCGAGAAAAAAGGTAAGCCGGGCCGCGAGTTCTTCGAGGCCTACACCAAGTGACGCACCGCGGGGGCGTCGGCTTCGCGCGTTTCGCGGATCGATGCCCCCAAAACCTTCCGGCCTATGACGGCGGCGCGCGCGGGATACTTTTTCAGCCCGACCCCGCGCGCGGCCTGCACGCGAACCGTAGCGCAAGCCTAAGATGACTCCTGATCGCGCCGCCACGGAAGACGGTCCTATCCTGCGGTTGATCGAGCGCCTGCAATGGGCGCAGGTGCGGATCGCAGCCCTGGCGCTCGCGGCGATGATGCTGGTCACCGTCGCCGACGTGTTCATGCGCTACGTATTCAACAGCCCGGTTCGCGGGTCCTATGAAATCGTCGAGGCCACTCTCGTCGTCTTCGTGTTTCACGGTATGGCCGCGGGCTTCTTCCGACGCGCCAACATCGTGATCGATCTCGTCGATACCTTTGCCGGCCGACGTATCACAGCGCTGCTCATCCGCTTTTCCGATCTCCTGTCGATCGTTGCCCTTGCTGTTCTCGCCTGGGCGATGACCGGACCCGCCTGGCAGGCCTATGACTATGGCGACCGCAAGCTCGAACTCGACATGCCGATCTACTACCTGTGGATCGTCGCGCTGATCGGTATTGCCGGAACGCTTGTCTGCGCGCTCGGCGTGCTGTTTGCCCGCGCGGCGACGCCGCGGGAGCGGGGTCACTGATGTCTCCGCCGTTCATCGGCCTTACCGGCGTTATCGCGCTCTTTGTACTTTTGTTCGCGCGCGTGCCGGTTTGGGCGAGCTTGGCGCTGGTCGGATTCTTCGGCAATGTCGCGCTGTCCGGGTGGCCAGCGGCCTTCGCGATCGCCGGCACCACGCCATTCGATGTCGGTTCGAGCTATACGCTGTCGGTCATCCCGCTGTTCGTGCTGATGGGCGAGGTCGCTTCGGAAACGCGGCTCTCGTCGGACCTGTTCGCGGCTGCCCGCGTGATTCTTTCTGGCGTGCGCGGCGGCCTCGCCGTGGCAACGATTGCCGCCTCGGCCTGCTTCGGGGCGGTTTGCGGATCCTCGGTGGCGACCGCCGCGACCATGACCCGCATCGCGCTGCCCGAAATGCGTAAAGCCGGCTACGACGACGGCCTTGCCACTGGTTCGCTCGCCGCCGGCGGCAGCCTTGGCATCCTAATTCCGCCGTCGATCATTCTGGTGATCTATGCCTCGATCGCTGAACAATCGGTGCCGAAGCTGTTTGCCGCCTCGCTGTTTCCCGGGCTGCTTCTCACTGCGCTCTACATCCTCGTCGCGACCGCCGTGGTGCGCCTTTGGCCGGACCACGCCCCCGGCCTGATCAAGACATCGGTCGCAGAAAAGTTCGCGGCGCTCGCAGGCCCATGGCAATTTCTTCTGTTGTTCGTCGTCACCATCGGCGGCATCTATGCCGGCGTGTTCAGTCCCACCGAGGCGGCGGCTATCGGGGCGTTCGGCGCAATCCTGATCGGCGTGCTCGGCCGCCGCATCGGCTGGACCGAACTGATGAAGGCGGTCGAAGGCTCGGTCATCACCAGCTGTCTTTTGTTCGTAATAATCATCGGCGCCAACCTGTTCTCCTTCTTCATGGTGCAAACGCATCTGCCGGCGATGCTGGCGGACGCTGCGCGGACCGCCAATCTGCCCGACCTTGTCGTGATGGCGCTGATCATCGTCGCCTATGTCGTCATGGGGTGCTTTCTGGAAGGCATCGGCATGGTGCTGATCACCGTGCCGGTCTTCCTGCCGATCGTGACCGGCTACGGCTACGACCCGATGTGGTTCGCGATCATCGTGGTCATTGTGGTCGAGGTCGGCCTGATTCATCCGCCGGTCGGTATGAACCTGTTCGTGATCCAAGCGCAGGCGCCGGAGACCAAGATCACCAGCATCTATCGCGGAATCCTGCCTTTCCTGATCGCACCATTGATTTTGGTCGTGCTGCTGTTCGTCTTTCCGCAGCTGGCGCTCTGGTTTCCCAAGATACTCTACGGGTGAAGCAACGACATGCCGACCGCCACAAATGTCCTTGTGCTCGATGCTTATGCGGAAAAATACGCGCACGCGCTCCGCCAGCAATTTTCCCGAATTACGATGTTTCCGACCGCGCACATCGAGGCACTAGCCGTCGATCTCGCTGATGTCGACGTGCTGATTGCGTTCGGCATCGCCATTAATGACGACCTTGTCCGGCGGGCGGTACGGCTTAAATGGATTCAGTCACTGGCGACAGGCGTCGACCACTTTCTGCGCTGCCCGTCCCTCAGGCGGGAGACGGTGCTCACCAGCGCGCGCGGCATTCACGGCCCAGCGGTTCGCGAGACCGTACTCTTCATGATGCTCGCGCTCAGCCATGACGCGCCCCGGCTGTTGCGCAATCAGGCAGAACATCGGTGGGATCGCAGCAAGCCGCGGCCGCTGATCGCGCGCAAGACGGCGGTGGTCATGGGCACCGGCGTGAGCGGCAGCGCGGTCGGCGCGGCGTTGCAGGCGCTCGGCATGCAGGTGATCGGCCTGAGCCGCACGCCGCGGGTCGAGCCGGGATTCGACCGCATCGTCGCGCTTGACACACTGCGCGAGACGGTGCGTTCGGCGGATTATCTCATCAACATCATGCCGGGCGGGCCGGCCAACACCAATCTGATCGGTACGGACGTCTTCGCCGCGATGAAGCCGAGTGCGTTTTTTATCAATGTCGGGCGTGGCGAAAACGTCGACGAGGCGGCACTGATCGAGACACTGCGAAACAAGCGCATTGCCGGCGCTGCGCTCGACGTATTCGCAAACGAACCGCTTCCCCCCGACAGTCCGTTATGGGATCTGCCGAACGTCGATCATTACATCGCATATCACCGGTCTGTTCGACGAATACGAGGACTACGTCCTGCCGCTCATCATCGAGAACATGCGCCACTTTCTTGCCGGCGAGACGGAAAAGATGCGCAATGTTGTCCCACATTGAGCGGCCCCTCGTCACACGGGGTTTTGGCCCGGAGAGCGCCACATGATACCACCTGAACAACGCATGCTTACCCGTATCTCAACCGCCGAACTCGAGCGTCGCTGGAGCGCGGTTCGCCGTGAAATGGCCGCGCGCAGCATCGATGCTCTCGTCATCCAGTCGACTAACGACTGGCTCGGCGGCTATTTCAAATGGTTCACTGACCTGCCGGCGACCAACGGCTATCCGCGCACCGTGATCTTTCACGCCGACGAGCCGATGACGGTGATCGAGATGGGGCCGATGGGAGGGACGCGCGCGTTTTCGGGAAACGACGGCCTGCATCGAGGCGTCGCGGACATGCTGTACACGCCGTCGTTCCCGTCAATCTGCTATACCGATACTTACGATGCCGATCTCGCGGTGACGGCGCTCAAGCGCCACGGCTGCTCTATCGTGGGATTAGTTGGTCGCGGCGCGCTGCCGCATGCCTTTGTATCGCGGCTGGAGACGGCGTTAGCCGGCGCTACTTTCGTTGATGCGACCGAGTTCGTCGATCGCATCAAAGCGATAAAGAGCGCGGAAGAAGTCGCGCTGATCAGGCGCGCCGCCGAACTACAGGACATGGTCTTTTCCGCGGTGCTCGGTTTTATCCGTCCTGGGCTTCGCGACATTGACATTACCGCGTTCGCGCAAGCCGAAGGACAACGGCTCGGCAGCGAGCAGGGCATCTTTCTCGGCGGCTCGGCGCCGGTCGGCGTGCGCTCGCCCTTCATGCCGCGCTATCTGCAGGGACGCACGCTCGCCAAAGGCGACCACCTCTCGCTGCTGATCGAAGTCAATGGACCCGGCGGCTTTTATACCGAAATTGCGCGCACGATCGTGCTCGGCAGAGCATCGAACGAACTCAGGGACGGCTTCGAAACAGTGCGCGCGGCGCAGTCCTATTCGCTGAGTCTGATCAAGCCGGGCGCGCGCTGCGCCGACATTCATCGCGCCCATAATGAATATATGGAGAAGCGGGGCCTGCCGCCCGAGCTGCGGCTCTATGCGCATGGCCAGGGCTACGACATGGTCGAGCGACCGCTGATCCGCTCCGACGAGACAATGACGATCGAGGTCGGCATGAATCTCGCCGTGCATCCCGGCTTCGAGACGCCATCGATCTTCGCCGTTATTTGCGACAACTACCTCGTCGAGGAGCACGGTCCGAGCGCGTGCTTACACGCGACGCCGAAGCAGATTTTCGAGGTATGAGGCGAGTACCGGCGCTGGGCGTAATGCTATAGGCCCGGCCACGCCGTGCGCGACTTCGTTCATGCCGAGATGATAAAAGGTTCGAGATCGAACAGTCTTGACGATCGGAAGGCTAGCCGCCTTCCGCGAGCGGCACCAGATTACACGGGCCGTTGACGACAGTAAATTGCGATTCCATCGCCGCGATCAACGAAACGCTGCACTCGCCTTTTTATAGTATTCGCGGAGGACTCATCCATGGCGCGAACCATCGTCGACCTCTCCGTTCCCCTGGAGAACGGGGGCTTCGCCGATCCGCCCGGCTATGCTCCGGAGATCGACTACCGATCGCATCGCGATACCGCCGCCGATATGTGCCGTTTCTTTCCCGGGCTGACGCCCGCCGATCTGCCGGACGGGGAGGGTTGGGCCATCGAACACATCCGGCTGACCACGCATGCCGGCACTCATCTCGACGCGCCCTGGCATTTTGCGTCCATCATGGATGGCGACAAGCGCGCGATCACCATCGATGAAGTGCCCCTCGATTGGTGCATGCGGCCGGGCGTGAAGCTCGACTTCCGTCATTTCCCCGACGGTTATGTCGCGACCGCGAAGGATGTCCGCGACAGAACTCGATCGCATCGGCCACGAGCTGCAACCGCTCGAAATCGTCGTCGTCAATACGCGCGCAGGCAGCCGGTTTGGCCAGCCGGATTACATCGCTTCGGGCTGCGGCATGGGTCGCGAGGCCACGTTGTTTCTGACCGAGCGCGGCGTCCGCATCACGGGAACCGACGCGTGGTCGTGGGATGCGCCATTCGTCTACACCGCGGAGCGCTACGCGCAGACCCATGATGCCTCGATCATCTGGGAAGGGCACAGGGCCGGGCGTACGATTGGCTATTGCCATATTGAGAAGCTGGCCAATCTCGACCAGCTCCCGGCGACCGGCTTCACGCTGTGCTGCTTTCCCTTCAAGATTCGCGGCGCTTCGGCCGGCTGGACACGCGCGGTCGCGATTATCGATCGTTGATCGAAATAACTTCGCCTGCCGTTAGAACGGGCCTGTGTTTCGGCCCTTTAATTGCGGTTCATTGTCAAGCACCATTAGGATGTCTTCGCTGGGGTCATGGTCCTTTCCGAGGTCGCCGAGCGCCTCATGATGATGTTCGGGTCCCGCTCTTCCACTGCGGTGGCGTCGGATCACCTATCCGAGGCCGTTCTGTGACCGGTGGGCTGTTGGCCTGCCCCGCAGTCGATTACTTGGAATTACGAGAGCTGTGACCGCCTCAACCGAGTTCGATCAGCGATTCCGGCAGCTTATGCAGGCGTTCGACCGCGCCTTGCGCGCCGATCAGATAGTTATCGCAGATGGTATTAAACAGCCCTTTCGACACAAAGGTCGGATGACAAGTGATGTTCATGTTCGCTTTGATGGTCATTGGCTCGTCGTAACGCACGAGCGGCCGCTCGACCAGATCATAGCCTTGGCCGTGGCAATAAAGCCGTGCTTCCTCGGGCCTGCCTGCTTTCCTCAAAAACGCATTATGCGCGTCCCAGATGTTCCGGCATGAGGTCCCCGGCTTCAATCCTTCCAACGTCGCTTGGCGCGCATCGATCAGAACATCGAACTCGTCCTTCATGTCCTGCGTTGCTTTGCCGAGAACGCAGGTGCGACTAATCTCCGTGTAGAACCCACCTGGTCCGTTGCTTTCAATAAGCAGCGTGAACATGTCACCGGCACGCAACGTTCGGTTTTGAAGGTGCCTGTTACCCCAATAGGTCGGCTCTCCTGGCGCGTGCGAGCAACAGAGAAACAGCCCTTGCTCACCGCCATGGTCAAGAACGTAGTGCTCAGCAACTGCGGCAATCTCGATCTCTCGCTTGCCCGGCGCAACCGCCTCCATTGCGGCCTTCATGGCAGCATCTTGCAGGGCAGCCGTGCGCCGGATATGGCCAATTTCCTCTTCGCTCTTGATCACCTTTATTTGATCGACCAAATCGGTTGCGTCGACGAATTTGCAGTTCGAAAGTTTGCCGGCCCGGAGGCTCTCGACGAACGAAATTGGCAACGTGCCGCGCCCGACAAGACCGATCGTCTCTCCGGCATATGGCGCCAGGGCGCGTTCCGCGAGATCCGCATCGTAAGCCAGGGTATAATGCGCGCTGACAAAATAGGGAGCGCCGAGGATTCTTTTTACGCCCCGTCGGTAGCCATCGCCCTCAGGCGGCAGTTGCTGGTCTTCGCCGAATCTCGACTGGATAATCACTGTCATCCGATCATCACGTGGGAAAATAACCGTTCCCGGATATCCGTGGGTAGCCGGAACATCGGTGAAATACTTGACATATCCGCCCATGAAATCGTTATTGTTCTGCATAACCAGGACATCAATCCCACGTTCCTCCATTGCGGCACGTATGGTCTTCCAGCGACGCTCTAATTCCGCAGTCGCAATGGGATGATGGACTCGTTCGGACTGAATAGTCATTGCGTGTCCCTTGGGTTGATATAATCGGTGGGGGCCCGCCCCGCTTCCTAATGCTCGACTATGTTGATCATTCCCTTCATATCGTTGGCGAGGAAACAGCTCAAATTATGCGCTATGGTCGGCATGGCGTCGTCGACATATCGATCGTACATCCCGCCCAGGTGAGCGGTAATGATGACATCGCTCCTACCCCAAAGGGGGTGATTCGCGGGAAGCGGTTCGTTGGTAAAGACGTCCAACGCAGCACCGGCGATCTGTTTCTGATCCAATGCCTTGATCAACGCGCTCTCGTCGACGACGCCACCACGCGCCAAATTGATGACGCAGGCGCTTGGCTTCATCGCCGCTAGAACTTTCGCATCTACAACATTTCTGGTTGCCTCCGAATACGGGGTGAGAATGACGAGAAAATCGAGCTCGCGCACGGCATCTAGCAATTCATCCCTTGCGAACATGCAATCGAATCCTGCCACCGTTCTTCTCACCGACGAAATCCCTACCACCGTCATTCCGAGCGCCTTGCAGCGAGGCGCCAACGCCTCGGCGATGCTTCCGATTCCAAAAATACCGACTGTCCCGCCGTTGAGCAGCCGAGACGGCCAGCGATCCCACGAATGGCGGTCCTGAGCCCGCACCGATCGTGGAAAATCGCGCGCCATCGCCAACATTGCCAAAAGCGCGGCCTCCGACATCGCTGGGCCGTGAATGCCCCGAATATTGGTGACCCTTATATCTGACCGGAACGACGGCAGATCGACAATTCCGTCGGTGCCGGTTCCCAGGGCTTGAACCCATCGAAGATTAGGTGCGTCGTCAAACAAGCGATCGTATGTCATCGTTCCAAACGTCAGTAACGCCTCAGCTGACGCAAGGTAAGGATGAGCCGCGCTGTGATGATCAACAATTTTGAGCGTAATGTTTGGAAAACGGGCCGTAATGGCATCATAATATTTTCGTCTGACCGGTTCCGCATGGGTCAAGATAATGAGTACATTGGTCATGACACTCTCCGTTCTCATACTGACCCGGCTTTATGAAAGACGACATCCCGTGATGGCGCAAATTCGTCGAAGATGTTGGAATTCGGCCGAAATAAGCGCGAGTCCTAATCTTCCAAAGCGATGCAGGCCAGCATGCCCTCAAAATAACGGCGGTTGTCATGCGATGGTCGCGCCCATCGCCCTCTTTCCGAAGGGAGCAAAGGCCCGATGATCCTCCACTGCGCGTCCGTCACTCCGATCCAATCGCCTAAGTCTGCATCTCGTCCAAGTCTGCATCTCCCCATAAGATGCAGACTCGAATCAGAGGTCAGGTGATTTGGGAAAGTGCATGAGTCTTGGTCGCGGGCGGGTGAACACGCCGCAGCGGGGCTGTCTTGACCGCACGCCGATTAGGCCGCCAAGGTAGGGGGCATCTGCATAGCGTGCGATCCGGCGAGAGACGATACGGTCCGGTTCGACATCCGGGTCCGGATCGACAACGACAACATATCGATAGCGCCAACATAAGGCGCAAAAATGGGAGGTAACATGAGATTCCGCACCGCGCTTCTATTTTTGGCGACGTTCGGGCTTTTGGCGGGTGTATCGGGCGCGACGGCGCAGCAGCCGATCGCCATCGCCACCCCGCCGTCGGGCTCCATCTACAATTCGACGGCCGCGGCAATCGGAAAGGTGCTGGCCGAAAAGGCCGGCATCAAGATGACGGTTCAGGCGCTCGGCGGCTCCAGTCAGTACCTGCCGCTCGTCAATGCCGGCGAGGTGCCGTTCGGCCTTGCCAACGTCTACGAGACCAACCTCGGCGTCACCGGCGAGGAATATTTCAAGGGCCGCCCGACCAAAGACGTGCGTACGGTCGCCATTGTCTTTCCGCTGCGCAACACGATCTTCGTCAAGAACGACAGCAAGTACAAGAAACTGGCCGATCTGAAGGGCTCGCGCGGTCCGGTCGGATTCACCAGCCAGAAGGTCCTCACCGCCGTGACCAACGCGGCACTGGCCCCCGGCGGCATCACGCTGGATGACGTGCAGGGCGTGCAGGTGGCCAACATCATCTCCAACGTCAACGTCTTCAAGGAAGGCCGTACCGACTTCTTCGTGTTCGCGCTCGGCGGCGCCCCCGTCCGCGAGGCCGACGCCGCGGTCGGCGGCGTGCGCGCGCTGACGGCGGAAAACACGCCGGCGGTCGTCGCCGCCGTCAAGAAGCAGGTTCCGGTGGCCTATCTGCGTTATGAGAAGCCGAGCAAGGCGAACGTCGGCCTGCTGGAGCCGGGCTACCTGGTTACCTACGGCGTCAACCTGTTCGCCAGCACCAAGACTCCCGAGGACGTCGTCTACAAGGTCGTGAAGGCCATGTACGAGAACGCAGCGGACTTTGGCAAGGTCTTCCCGCCGCTGCGGCTGCTCGACAAGAACGCGATGGCGCAGGAGATCGCGGACGTCGAGTACCATCCCGGCGCCGTCAAGTTCTACAAGGAGATCGGTCAGTGGCCGCCGAAGAAGCAGTGAGCATTGCAGGCCGTCGCTAGTGTCCGGTGCCGGCATGACCGGCGAATCGGCAACGCGGGGACAAGGGCTGCCCTCCTCCAGGAGGGCAGCCTTGCCTTATCCGAAGAGGCTGATCGACGCGCTGGCGATTCTGCTCACGCTCGGCGCCATCGGATGGGCGCTCGATGCCCATAACCGCGCCGGTCTGGCGATCTACGACCAGCAATATCTCGCCGGCATGCTGGCGGTCGCGCTGGCGATGGCGTTTCTGAAGTTCCCGGCTGCCGGGAAAGAAAAGAACGAATTGCCGTGGTACGACGCCGTTGCGGCGATCGTCGTTTTCGCAGCCACCGGCTATATTGCCGTCAACTATCCGACCATCGTCGATCTTGTCTACCTGCGGCCGGCCGACGGCGTGACCGCCAGCGTCATTCTTATCGTGCTGCTGCTCGAAGCGCTGCGCCGCGCCACCGGCCCGGTGCTGTGCATCTTGGTCATCGTCTTTATTGCATATGCGCTGCTTGCGGATCTCCTGCCGGGTTCCGGCCTTCCGACCGACTGGCGCAAGCTCTCGCTCACGCTGGCGGTCAATTACACCGGCATTCTCGGATTGCCGCTCAAGGTTGCCACCACCATCGTCATTGCGTTCGTTCTGTTTGGACAGGTGCTGCAGGCCACCGGCGGAATGAAATTCTTCACCGATATTTCGATGGCCCTGATGGGCCGCTTCCGCGGCGGCTCCGCCAAGATCGCGGTGCTCGGCTCCTGCCTATTCGGTTCGGTCTCCGGCAGCGCCGTCGCCAACGTGGTGGCGACCGGCGTCGTCACTATCCCGCTGATGAAGCGCGCCGGCTATCCGGCCCACAAGGCGGCCGCCATCGAAGCGGTGGCCTCGACCGGCGGTCAATTGATGCCGCCGGTGATGGGCGCCGCCGCGTTTCTGATCGCCGAGTTCCTGGAAATCTCCTACGCCGAGGTGGTCCTGGCGGCGATCGTTCCGGGGCTGCTCTACTACGTCGCGTTGTTCATCCAGACCGACCTCGAAGCCGCCCGGGAACAGATCCCGCCCGTCGATCCCGATGCAATTCCGCGCGCCGGACCCGTGCTCCGCGCGGGCTGGTATTTCCCGCTCGCCTTCGCCATTCTTCTGATTGGGCTGTTCGTTCTGAACATGCAGGCCGAGAAGGCCGTACTGTGGTCGATTGTCGGCGTGATCATCCCGGCCGTCATATTCGGGTTTGAGGGTGCAAGGGTCGGGCCCTGGGAGCTGGTCAGGGCGTTGCGCGACACCGGCCACGGCGCGCTGGATCTGATCCTGATCACCGGCGCCGCCGGCATCGTCATCGGCGTGTTGGCGATCTCGGGGCTCGGCTACCAGCTCACCTTGGGCCTCGTGCAGATCGGGCAGGGCCATCTCTTCCTGCTGCTGTTCCTATCGGCCGTCGTCTGCATCATCCTCGGCATGGGGCTGCCGACCGTCGGCGTCTACGTGCTGCTGGCGGCGCTGGTGGCGCCGTCGCTGGTCGAGGTCGGCGTCAAGCCGCTCGCCGCCCACCTCTACGTCATGTATTTCGGCATGATGTCGATGATCACGCCGCCGATCGCGATCGCCGCCTTTGCCGCCGCCTCGGTCGCCGGCGCCGGTGCCATGCGTACCGGCTTTGCCGCGACCCGCTTCGGCTGGACCGCGTTCATCGTGCCGGTGTTGTTCGTGTACTCGCCGAGCCTGTTGCTGATCGGCGATCCGGTTTCGGTCGCGGTTGCCTTCTGCACCGCCATGTTCGGTGTCTGGCTGGTCTCCTGCGGAACGATCGGCTACTTCATGCGGCCGCTGGGGCCGTTCGGACGGCTGCTGTTCGCGGGCGCCGGCATCGCGTCGCTCATTCCCGCCGGCGCGTTCGCCGGCGGCGTGCTGCTCGATATCGTCGGCGTCGTTGCGGGCGTGGCGCTCATGCTCTCCGAATATGTGACGGTGACGCGGCTGCGCGCGCTCGCTGCCCCGAAGCCCGGCGTAACACACGATTGAACGGCCCCAAGAATGCTGCTCCGCGATCGGATAGAACGCGTCCGGCCGCCAACCGACGCGGAACTTCCGCATCGCCTCGAAAATTGGTACCACCCGCCTCAGGTTCGGGGTTCATCCGGGGAATCCCGGTTTGAGGGAACTCCGCTCCTGTCGCCGCGTTGCGCCGCGCCATGGGATAGGAGGATGAGGCTGGCGGGAATTTGCACCAGCGTCAGGACGAGGGAGCTGATAACGACGGGGACCGTCGCTTCGGTTGGTCCGAACAGATAGCCGAGCACAGGAAGCCCGACGAAGGAAACGGATCAAAACCGGTAACGCGACCATGACCGTCATCGACGTGCATACCCACATGCTCACGCTCGACTTCCTCGACCTGCTGCGCAAGGAGAGCGGCGGCAAGTACGACATCAAGAAGACCAAGGCCGGGCAGGATACGATCTGGCACGACGGCGTGCCGTTCATGACGCTGTTCTCCGGCATGTGGGACTACGAGGAGCGCATCCAGGCGATGGACGCGGCCAAGGTCGACGTCGCCATCGTCTCGCTCACTTCGCCCAACGTCTATTGGGGCGATCGCGCTACCAGCCTGAAGGCGGCGCAGATGGTCAACGACTCCATGGCCGAGCAACAGCGCAAGCGGCCCGACCGCATCCGCTGGTTCTGCTCGCTGCCCTGGCAGTTCGCCGACGACGCCAAGGCGGAGCTGGCGCGCTGCATCGCCAACGGCGCCGTCGGCGTCATGGTGCTCGCCAATATCGACGGCCGCGATCTGACCGATCCCGGCTTCGCGGCCGTCTGGGCCGAGATCGACCGGCGGGCACTGCCCATCCTGGTGCATCCGACCACCCCGCAGGGCGTGCGCGAACTGCACATGCACGAATTCGGCTTGGTGCCGCCCGTCGGCTTCATGGTCGACACCACGCTTGCGTTTGCGCGCATGATCTATGCGGGCTTCCTCGACGCCTATCCGCGGCTAAAGCTGATCGCGGCGCACGGCGGCGCCACCTTGCCCTATATCGCCGGCCGCCTCGACCGCGGCTACGAGATGATCCCGGCCTGCGCGGAAGTGATCAAGGAGAAGCCGAGCAGCTATCTGCAGCGCATCTGGTACGACACCGTGGTTTACGACCAGCGCGCGCTCGAACTCTGCATCGCGGTGGCCGGCTCTCCCGACCGCGTGCTCTACGGATCCGACTACCCGCACAATCTCGGCGACATGGCCGGCTGCCTTGCGCGCGTCAACGCGTTGCCCGCCGATCAGGCGCGGCGCGTGGCCGGCAAGAATGCCGAGGAGTTGTTCGGACTCTAGAGCGAATTCCGTTCCAATCGAATCGGAATTCGCTCTGGTTGTCCTTGAGTGGTCGCATTTTCTGCGGCGAACCGGTTCCCACTTCGCCGGGAAATGCTCTAGACCGGAAAAATCCCGCGTTTGCACGATTTGACCGGCGCCGACTAGACTTCGCGCTCGCCGGCGTTCGCGCGGGCGTAGTGTTGTCGGTGCACCGCTCCGGTCGCTTGCGGTCAGCCCGGCCGTCGGCAGCGACGAGGCGAACTGAATTGGCCGCAAGACGCCACCCGCCGACATCGAAAGCAATCCCCACCTGTCTGACCAACTGATACTGCGAAGCCGCTTCGAGCAGCGCGGTGACGACCTCCGAGGCACGGGCACGCCCCCGACGACTACCCGCATCACTGGCGAAACATGCCACTGGAAGAGTGTCGTCGGGTGCCGAGAAAGCCTCGCCTCGGTCCTGCAGTTTGCCAATCGCGAAAATTCGCATGGTGCATCAGTGGCAGATTTCGCAACCCGGAAAGTGGCAAACATGCTGATTTGTCATGCATTTCATCGTCCCCTAGGGAGCGCCAATGATTTAAGAGGCTTGCATTTTTGCGCGCCGCCGGTGTCCTGTTGCCGATCCAACCACGGCGACCCATACCCCAGAAATCTAAACGGGACACAATGTCTCGTCATCTCCTCGAACCTCGCAATCTTCGACCAGGTCTTCTCAGGCGACCGCGGGATCGCGTCGCTCGTAGAGGCTCCCGGCCTATTGATGATCACCCAGGCGATGCGCGCGATCTTGGCTGCGAGCGCCACAGTGACCTTGTTGATGTGCATGCGTGATTGCAGCTGCTTGAGCCACGGCGGCGGATATGGACGGTGAAAAAACAGGTCGGAAACAGCGCGGGAGGCCGTTCGCACCGGGCACGAGCGGCAATCCGGCCGGGCGGCCGAAGGGCGCGCGGAATCGGGCGACGGTCGCCGCCGAGGCGCTGCTGGAGGGCGAGGCCGAGGCGCTGACGCGCAAGGCCGTCGAGCTGGCGCTGGCGGGCGACGTGACGGCGCAGCGGCGCGCGTCGGGCGCGGACGTGGTCCAGGCGCCGCCAGCGGTGCAGCTAAACGTGTCGTTCGTGTCAGCGGAAAGCCGTCCCGAGTCAGCGCGTGCGTGTATCTCGCCGCGGCGCGTGACAGGAATATGCCGACCACCTGCGCGCATCACTTCGATGTCATCGTTGATGAGGCGCACCACCTGCGCGACCGCACGGGCCGCAGCTGGCAGCTCTCGTTTCGTCAAACTCGTTCGATCGTCTTCATGCCGCCCATATATGACTGGAGCACGTCAGGCACCGCGATCGTCCCGTCCGCCTGTTGGTAGGTCTCCAGCACCGCGATGAGCGTGCGGCCAACAGCAAGGCCAGACCCGTTGAGGGTGTGGACGTGGCGGATGTGCCGGCCCTCCTTGCTGCGGTAGCGCGCACCCATGCGGCGAGCCTGGAAATCGCCGCATATGGAGCAGGAGGAGATTTCGCGGTAGAGCCCCTGCCCCGGCAACCATACCTCGATGTCGTAGGTCTTCTGCGAGGCGAATCCCATGTCGCCGGTGCACAGCGTCACGACGCGGTAGTGGAGATCGAGCCGGCGCAGTACCTCCTCGGCGCAGCTGAGCATCCGCTCGTGCTCGTCCGCGCTCTGTTCGGGCGTCGTGATCGAGACGAGCTCGACCTTGGTGAACTGGTGCTGCCGCAACATGCCGCGGGTATCCTTGCCGGCCGCCCCGGCCTCGGCGCGGAAGCAGGGCGTGTACGCGGTGAACCGCATCGGCAACGCGTCTTCGTCAACGATCGATTCACGCACGAGATTGGTGAGCGGCACTTCGGCGGTGGGGATCAGCCAGAAGCGATTATCACGCGGCTGCAATTCGATATCGGCCATCAGGCGTGCGGTCACGGCCGACAGATCGATCTTCTCCTCGACCCAGAGTTTCGCAGCGTCGCGTTCAAGCAGATCCTCGAGCAGGCGCGCAACGGCGCGGTTTTCACGCTCCGCGATCATCATCTTCGTATAGGCGGAGAACTGGTCGTCCTTGAATTTCGGCAATTGCGCCGTGCCGAACATGACCTCGTCGCGCACCAGGATCGGCGGGCTGACCTCGGTGTAGCCATGCTCCTGGGTGTGCAGATCGAGCATGAACTGCGCAAGCGCACGCTCGAGCCGGGCGAGCCTGCCCTTCAGCACCACGAAGCGCGCGCCCGAGAGTTTTGCCGCCGTCTCGAAATCCATCTGGCCGAGCGCCTCGCCGAGATCGAAGTGCTGCTTCGGCGTGAAAGCGTAATCGCGCTTCGCCCCGAAGCGATGCCGCTCGACATTATCGGTTTCGTCGATCCCGTCCGGCACGCCGTCGAGCGGAAGGTTCGGGACTTGCTCCAGCGCCGTCTCGAACTCCCTGGTGACCTCCTTCTCTTCTGCCTCGAGGGCAGGGATCGACGCCTTCAGCGTCGCAACCCCGAAATAGCCGCGCCAGCCCTGCATATATGAGGCCTTGAGCCGTTCGGCGGCCCTCTCGTCCCCCCGACGCTTGGCCTCCGCGATCTCCTTCGCGGCGGCATTGCGGCGCGCCTGCGCCGCTTCGAGCCGCGCGATCGCCGCGCGCCGGCGCTCGTCGATACTGAGAAGTTCGCGCGCCAAAGGCTCGAGCCCGCGGCGGGCGAGCCCGCGGTCGAAGGCGGCGTAATTCTCGCGAATCCACTTTATGTCGTACACGGGCGCGTTCGCTCGAAAGGAATCGACCCGACTTGTAACACCTCAAGGCCGGGCGAGGCTGGAGGCGCAACGTCACAGGTCGGCCGAGCAGGTCCGTCACTCGGGCGTTTTGTTGAACCCAGTGGGACGGGCGTTGCCGTTTGGTGAAGCTGTGCGGCTTGTCGGTTCTCCTCAAGCCTGTTTCTGATCGTGTGCCTGTCGCAAATTAGATCCGTACGTCGCCCGCGATCGGAACAACCCGAGGAACAGCGACCACAGCAGTTTGCAAGCATCCCACATCGGGCGACAGGATCACCCGATTTGGACGCTGCATTCGAGACGTTGGCCAGTCTTGGGCCGCCAGCCGACAAGGAACACGCCATCGATTCAACGATCGTGCGGGCGCACCAGCATGCAGCCGGCGCAAAAGGGGGAATCAAAACCAGGAAGCGCTCGGCCGCTCGCGCGGCGGGTTCTCGACCAAAATCGAGATCCCTTCATCTGTATCTTGCGTCAATAATTGCAGTTGCGACCACATCCTTCGTGGGATGCCAATTTCTGTCAAAAGTCCGAGCGCACTTCTGCGGCGTCGCTGCGCCCGGACCTCTATCTTGGCGAAGCGTATATGGATGGTTCACTGAGCATAGACCGAGGGTCACTTTGGGAACTGCTTGACCTCATCGGTCGAAATCCTTCACAAGCGAGCCGCCCTGGCGGCCCATGGCGACGCGCCGACAAAAGCATCGCGCATGAACGGCCGGCCGCCTACCTGCAGGCCGCCGAATAAATCCCTCTCAGGAAGAAGGAAGATCCTTTATGCCGCAGTATCGTTCCCGGACTTCGACCCACGGGCGTAACATGGCGGGGGCGCGGGGGTTGTGGCGCGCCACCGGCATGACCGACGCCGACTTCGGCAAGCCGATCATCGCAGTGGCGAACTCGTTCACGCAATTCGTGCCCGGACATGTCCATTTGAAGGATCTCGGACAATTAGTTGCGAAGGAGATCCAGGCTGCTGGAGGAGTGGCGAAGGAATTCAACACCATCGCCATCGATGACGGGATCGCGATGGGCCACGACGGTATGCTTTACAGCCTGCCATCACGGGAGATGATTTCCGACAGCGTCGAATACATGATCAACGCTCATTGTGCCGACGCGCTAGTCTGCATCTCGAATTGCGACAAGATCACACCCGGCATGCTGATGGCGGCGCTACGGCTGAATATTCCTACCGTATTCGTTTCGGGCGGACCGATGGAAGCCGGCAAGGTGGAGTGGCGGGGAACCACGCGCGCGGTGGACCTGGTTGACGCCATGGTGGCCGCCGCCGACAGCAGCGTTTCCGACGCTGAAGTCCAGGTTATGGAACGCTCGGCGTGCCCCACCTGCGGCTCCTGCTCCGGCATGTTCACCGCGAATTCCATGAACTGCCTCGTCGAGGCCCTCGGTCTTGCGCTTCCCGGAAACGGCTCGGTGCTAGCGACCCATGCGGACCGCAAGCGATTGTTCATCGAGGCGGGTCACCTTATCGTTGATCTCGCGCGCCGTTATTACGAGCAGGACGATGCATCCGTACTGCCGCGCTCCATCGCAAGCTTTCAGGCGTTCGAGAATGCGATGTCCCTCGATATTGCGATGGGCGGGTCCACTAACACTGTTCTCCATCTGCTGGCGGCCGCCCATGAGGCCCAGCTTGATTTCACGATGAGGGACATCGATCGGCTGTCGCGCCGCGTGCCGGTCCTGTGCAAGGTCGCCCCGTCCGTGTCCAAAGTCCACCTGGAGGATGTACATCGGGCAGGCGGCATCATGGCAATTCTCGGCGAACTCGATCGCGGCGGACTGCTGAATAGCGGCGTCGGCTGCGTGCATGCCGAGACGCTCGCGATTGCTCTTTCGCAATGGGATGTCCGCCGTAGCAGCAGCGAACAGGTTCGTTCCTTCTATCGGGCCGCTCCCGGCGGGGTTCCGACGACGGTCGCGTTCAGCCAGGATAGGCGCTTTGAGACACTCGATCTTGACCGTGAGGGGGGCGTCATACGCGATGTTGCGCACGCCTTCAGCAAGGACGGCGGCCTTGCGGTTCTCTACGGCAACATTGCGGAGGACGGATGCATTGTGAAGACGGCTGGCGTTGACGCTTCGGCGATGACGTTCACCGGCAAGGCGCGCATCTTCGAGAGCCAGGATGCGGCGGTTGAAGCAATTCTTGGCAACATGATCAAACCCGGCGACATCGTTCTTATCCGCTACGAAGGACCTCGCGGTGGGCCTGGCATGCAGGAGATGCTCTATCCGACGAGTTATCTGAAATCGAAAGGCCTGGAGAAGGCGTGCGCGCTCGTGACCGACGGCCGGTTCTCCGGCGGAACGATTGGGCTGTCGATCGGCCACGTTTCGCCGGAAGCTGCCGACGGCGGCGCCATCGCACTGGTCGAGGAGGGCGATTACATCGAGATCGATATCCCCCAACGGTCGATCCGATTGGACATCCCCGAAGAGGAGCTGCATCGCCGAGGCGCGGCAATGGAAGCCCAAGGGACCGAAGCGTGGCGGCCCTGTAACCGCAAGCGCAATGTCTCAACCGCGCTTCGTGCCTACGCGATGCTGGCAACCAGCGCTTCCCGTGGTGCAGTGCGTATCGTGCCAGACTCGGCTCTTTAGAATTCACGCGCGGCTTAGCTCGATGAGACGACAGTGAACATCCGACGGCTCAAAAAATCCCAATTCTTGACAGGAGACAGAAACAAACATAATTGCTGATGCAGGCGATGGGGTTCCGCCTTTAACCGCCCTTTGGGCTGATGACTCCTTTCTCTCCGTTTTGCGGAAGGAAGAAGTCGAATTGAGTCACCCACTTCAGGTCGACATTCTGGTATCCGCGCGCGTGGCGCGTCTCGGGATATTGGGACGAGGCGGCCGAGAATGATGCGCGACATAATCCTGCAAGCATGCCAGGTGCTTACGGTTCTCGCTTTTGCGCCCTTGCTGCAAGGCGTGATCCTCCAGTTCGAGGAGCGGGTGCAGCAAGCTCAGGGACCGGGGATCTTTCAGCCGTACCGCGATCTCTGGAAGCTTTTCCACAAGCAGATTGTGGTGCCGCAAACGGCATCCTGGATCTACTGGATCGCTCCGTTCGTCGCATTCACCGCAATGCTAACTGTGCCGTTCCTCCTTCCGGTCCTGACCGACTTTCCACTCCCGCTCTCTGATATGGGCGATATCTTAGGCGGTGGTCTGATCCTCACTCTTGGCTCGTTCATGATCGTGCTCGCGGGCCTCGACAGCGGCAGCGCCTATGGGGGAATTGGTTCGAGCCGTGCCGTGATGCTCGGCATCTTGGCTGAACCGACACTGATTGTCGTGTTTGTCGGCATTACACTGCTGGCCAAGGCGATGCTGCCATTCGTGGTCAACCACCTTCTGGTGGCCAATCCGTCCGTCTATTGGAGTCCAGCCCATCTCTTCTTGATCGCGGCCTTCTTCGTGCTGCTCGTGGTCGAGACCGATCGCGTGCCGATCCATTCCAGCACGCACATCGAAATCTATATGATCGAGGAGGCGCGCATCCTCGAATACTCCGGCCCGCTGCTCGCTCTGCTCAAGTGGGCCTCGATGATGAAGCAATTCATTCTCTACACCATCTTCAGCAACGTCCTGCTGCTTCCCTGGGGCCTTTCGCAGAAGGGCGAAGCACTTGGAATCGTTGGTTCTATCGCTGCTCTAGCCGCTAAATTTCTCGTTGTCGCGATAGCCGTAGTGTTTACCGAGACGGCGCAGTCACGACTTCGCTTCTACCGCTATCAAGAACTGCTCGCAGCTTCGTTTGTCTTCGCCGTCCTGGCGATCATCGGAACTCAACTGAGCTGACCATGCTAATCGCACATCTCGATCCCTTGGCGTCGTCGATCTTCAGCCTGATGGCGATTGCAAGTCTTGTCTTGGCCTTTGTCATGCTCGGCTCGCGCTGGCTCAATAACTATCTCTATGCCTTTGCAGCCGAGTCCTGGATGATTGCGGTTCTATCGGCCGTTGTCGGTTACTACGGCGAATATCCTGAGTTCTATCTGGTCGCGATCCTCACGGCGTTTTTTCGAGGGCTGTTCCTGCCCTATCTGGTGTGGCGGATCATCCGCCGCCTCAATGTGGCGCGCGAGATCCACGAAATCCTGCAGCCGAGCTCGGCGCTTGTGGTTGGCGCGTTCTGTGTAATTTTTGCCCTTGTTGTTGCCTACAAGGTCGGTGGTTCGCTCGGACTTGCCGGCACGGTGGCGGTTCTCGCGCTCACGGTCATGCTGTCGATGAACTTGATCGGCTTCCTCATGCTCGCCGTCCGGCACGAGGCGCTCAGCCAAATTCTCGGCCTGCTCGTGCTTGAGAACGGTATCTTTCTCGGCGCGCAAATTCTCGTGCCGGGGATGCCGCTGTTCATCGAGATCGTCATTTTGTTCGATCTCCTGATCGTGGTCGCGTGTTTCGGCGTCTTGGTCCAATACCTCGTTGTCCACGTCGGCAGCACGAGCAGCCTTGAACTGAAGCGGCTGGTGGGTTGACCATGACGGGCGCTCTCCTTCTCGCGATGATGACAGCGCCCGCTGCCGCGGCGCTGGCATGCATCGTCGTTCGCAGGCCGCGGGTCGTCGAGTTGGTCAATTTGATCGCGAGCGCAATCTGTTTCGGCTGCGCCGTTCCGCTTGCAGCCCTAAGCGCCTCGGGACCCTATCATTACTGGGACGGCTACATCGTTCTCGATATGCCGGGCTCCTGGGTGCTGTTGTGCTCGGCGATCGTCTACTTCCTCGCTTCGATCTATTCGGTCGGATACATGCGACTGCTCGGCGAGGACGAAAAGCTGTGGAACTTCTATACACTGTTTGCCGTGTTTGCGCTCACCGTCCTGCTCAGCGCGGTCATGAACAATGCAGGCCTCTACTGGATCGTCATCGAGCTGACGACGCTCGTCAGCACCTTTCTCGTCTGCTTCGAGAGGGTCGCAGAAAGCATCGAAGCAGCCTGGAAGTATATCATCGTCGTCTCCACCGGCATCAGTCTCGCGCTGTTGGGGACGGTGCTGTTCTACTGGGCAGGCAGCTTGGTCCTCGGACCGACCTACGACATGACCTGGGACGCGTTGCGCGGTGCTGCGCCAAGCATGAACGCGCCGCTTGCCACGCTGTCGTTTCTTCTCGTCCTTGTAGGCTACGGCACAAAAGTCGGCCTTGCACCGATGCACACTTGGTTGCCGGATGCACACAGCGAAAGCCCAGCACCGATTTCGGCGATGCTTTCGGGCGCGCTTCTCAATGGCGCGATGCTCGGCATTTTTCGCTACCTGACGATCGCGGACGCCGCCGGCATCGGCGGCCTCGCCCGGACGACGCTTGTCGCCTTCGGCGTGTTTTCCCTTTTGATCGGCGCGTTGTTCATCGTCCGCCAATCGGGCATCAAGCGGCTAATGGCCTACTCGAGCATCGAGCACATGGGCGTAGTGGCACTCGGGCTGGGCTTCGGAGGTCTGCTCGGCATCGCCGGAGCGCTCTATCACATGCTCAACCATTCGCTGAACAAATCGCTCATGTTTTTCGGCGCCGGAAATGTCATGCGCAGCTTCGGCACCAAGGACATCAGCGGAATCCGCGGCGTCGCCGATAAGTTCCCGGTGCAGGGAGCGCTGTGGCTTGCGGGCGCAGTAGCCATCACCGGCGCGCCGCCGTTCGGGCTGTTCCTCAGCGAACTCGTGATCCTGCGCGCCGGATTGCATCAATCTTACATCTGGGCCGTGCTGGCCATGCTGGTGTTGCTGATCGTAATATTCATCGGCTTTCTCAATCACTTCCGGGCCATGTATTTTAATGATGGTCCGGACGACATGGCCCAGCCACGGCAGTTAACTGCATGGTGCGTTGCGCCGATGTGGCTCGCGCTGATGCCGCTTCTGGTGCTCGGCGTGTGGTGGCCCGCCGGGATGTGGGATCACTTCATGGCGATCGCCACGACGATGTCAGGGGCGAAACCATGAGCACCGCGGAGGAGGTTGCGCAGAAGGTTGTGCTGATGAAACCAGACGATCTCCCTGGCGCGGCCAGGGAGGTGCTGGTTGGCGGCGGGCGGATGCAGATGGCTTACGCCTGGTACCCGCGACCGGGGCGGCTCGAACTTCGCTATCTGTCGGGCAAGGCGGTAAACTTGCCTTTCGACATATGGCGATGTCCGGTCGAGGGGCGGATTCCAAGTCTTGCCAACGTGTGGCCGTTGTTGAGTTGGTACGAGCGGGAAATCTCGGACCTCTTTGGTGTTGAGTTTACAGGCGCTCCGGATGTGCATCGCCTCGTGCTTCACGAGGGAGTTGAACTTCCAAAGCCACCGTTTGCTTCGGACTATCCGCCGGGACATACGCTCAGTTTGAAGACGCGGCAGCGCTTATTGCCCGAAGTGGCTGGTGCCGAACGCGACGTGCAATTGCTGCCGTTTGGCCCGGTCCGCGCCGACGTGCTGGAGTCCGCGGAATTCCTTTTCTTCTACATCGGCGAGGCGATCCTTTTTTACCAGCCGCAGCTCTTTTTCAAACATCGCGGCATGGAGAAACGCTTCGAGGGCCTCACTGCGGAGCGGGCTGTCGTCACCGCAGAGCGCGTTTCGGGCGTTGGCAGCGTCGCGCACGCGCTCGCCTTCTGCCAGGCAGTGGAATCCGCGTCGAACTGTCTCGTGCCGCCCCGGGCTTTGTTCCTTCGGGTTCTGCTTGCGGAAATGGAGCGTCTCTACAATCATCTGCACTACCTCGGCCACCTCGCCCATACAACGACGCTCAAGGTCGCCGAAGCGGAAGGCAAATTTCTCGAAGAACGCGTCAAGCAATTCAACGGACGACTCACCGGAAGCCGCCTCCTGAGGAGCATTCTGACAGTTGGCGGCCTGCGCCACGATGTCGGGCCGATAGGCTGGCTGGCGGAAGAGCTTGAAGCGCTCCGCAAACGCTATGCGATCTATGCACGCCGCCTCGAGAACACCGATAGCCATCTCGATCGCTTGATCACGACCGGGTCGCTGGACCGACAGGTTGCTATCGATCAGGGAGCGACGGGTCCGGTGCAACGCGGTTCGGGCCTCGATCGCGATCTCCGGCGCGATCATCCTTACGCCGCCTATGACAAGCTTCCTGTGGAGGTTGCTGTGCGGCAGGCCGGAGATGGGCATGCGCGCGCACAAGTGCGCATGGCCGAGATCCACAACAGCATTGCGCTCATTCAGCGCGTGCTCTTGATGCTGCCCGATGGACCGCACCACGCCGACTGCAAGGTCATACCAAATTCGGAAGGACTGGGCTGGAGCGAGTCTCCGCGCGGCACGCTGTTCTATGCCGTGCATTTCGACGCCAATGGCAAACTGTCACGGGTGAAGATCAAATCGCCGTCGTTCTCGAACTGGCGCGCGTTTCCCTTCACGGTGCACGGCAGCAACATGATGGATTACGCAATCAACGAGGCCACTTTCGGGCTGACGATTGCAGGGTGTGATCGCTAGGAGCGGATTATGCCGCTTTGGACTTTGCTGGGATTGATGGCGGGAAACCAGACGGCGCCCTGGCCGTTGAGCGACGGCGACGACGGGCAGGCCGGCCTGCTCGGCATGCCGCGTTATCGTCCGGAGAAGTGCGCTGACGGATGCGAGGCCTGTGCGGACGTTTGTCCAACTAAAGCAATTACGTTGCGCGAACCGGGTCAAGGCGGCGGCCGCCTGAATGTCGACTACGGGCGCTGTGTCGTTTGCCAATTGTGTACCGAAGAATGTCCGACCGGTGCAATGACGCCGTCGGCCGACTGGGCCTTCGGGGTGCGCCGGCGCGAAGATCTCGTATGGCGGGAGCATCCTGCGGCTGCCCAGAATGCCAGTCCCTCCACGGCTGCATTCCGCCGCAGCCTGCATATCCGACACGTTGACGCCGGCTCCTGCAACGGATGCGAATCCGAGCTGCAGGCGCTCAACAATCCCTTCTATAACCTGCACCGGCTCGGCATCTTCTTCACAGCATCGCCCCGGTTTGCCGACTTGTTGCTGGTGACAGGCGCCGTAACTTACGCGATGCGCGAGCCTTTGCGGGCGACTTACGAGGCCATGCCGGAACCCCGTTGGGTTATGGCGGTCGGCACCTGTGCCGTTTCAGGTGGCATTGCCGAAGGTGGCTATGCGTCGGGCCATGGTCTGGAAGGCGTGCTTCCGGTCGATGTCTATCTTCCGGGATGTCCCCCGAATCCCGCGGCGATCATGCAGGCATTGCTGATGTTCCTGGGCCGAAAGCCGCAACGAGCGAAGGGAGGCCAGCTTGTCGAATGAGCTCGTTGCGGTTGCGGTGCTCGCCTGGATCGTCGCCGCGCTCCTGGGACTTGCCGGACGTGCCATACTGTTTGCACGCTTGCTGCTGGGGGTCGGCAGCCTTCTCGGGATCGCTGCCGCTGTTGCGGGCCTTCCCGATGGCGTGGCCGGCACCTCATTGCCGACGAGGCTTGCTGGCGACACGGTCACCTTTCAACTTGCGCCGGCGGCGCTCTGGCTGATGGGCTTCGGTCTTGTGCCGGCGTGCTTTGCCGGCCTCTTGGCGACTCCATCGCCGCATGGCCAAGCCGGCTGGGTGTTTGGCGCCGCCATCAGCCTCATCGGCGCAATCGGCGTTTTCGGCTTACAGCACGGTGCCGCGTTTCTCATCGCCTGGGAGTTGATGAGCCTCGGCGGAGCCGTGATGCTTCTCAGTGAGCGGCTTGCCTCTGACGTGGGCCGACCGGTTCTTTTTATGTTAGGCCTGCTCGAGTTCGGAGCTGTTGCGCTGCTTCTGGCCGTGCTCTTGATCAGCTCGTCCGAAGGATCGTTTGACTTCAGATCAGTCACGGAAATCGGTTCGTCATCGCCGTCGTTTCTGCTGGCGATCGGCCTCCTGCTTGTCGTCGGTTTCGGCGCCAAGCTTGGCCTGCTGCCATTCTTTGAATGGTTTCCCAATGCCTACGGCGCCGGCAGCGGGGCCACCGGCGCTTTCATGTCTGGCGTCGTGATGAATGCTGCATTTTTCGGTCTCAGCCGCGGTTTGTTGCAATGGCTTCCGGCGTCTGCCGCCGACGTCTCATCCGCCCTGGGAATCATCGTCGTTGCCGTCGGTGTTGTCAGCGCTATCCTCACGGCCTTGTATGCATTCCAGGAAGAAGATTGGCGCGCGCTGCTGAGCTTCTCTTCCGCGGAGAATGCGTCCGTCGCCGTTGCCATGCTGGGAGCATCGATGATGTTCCGCGCTGACGGTCATGCCGATCTCGCCAGTCTCGCGTGGGTGGTCGGTCTTCTGCATCTCGCGGGACACGCGCTCGCCAAAGGAGGGTTGTTCCTTACGGCCGACAGCGTTTATCGCGCCGCCGGCGACTACCTGATCGCCCATACGGATCTCTTGCGCCGCGGCCACTGGGTTTTCGGAGTTGGCTCGCTATTCGCCGCGATGAGTCTCGCCGCCATGCCGCCCCAGGCCGGATTCGTCAGCGAATGGTACGTATTCCAGACGGTTTTCCAGGGATTCCACCTGAATTCGCTGACTGGCCGTCTGGTCATGGCGATCGCTGGCGCAGGCCTCGCTTTGACGGCCGCCGTAGCATTTGCGACCTTCGTAAAGGTTTTTGGGATAGGCCTGCTGGGGCGTACGTCGCGATCCCTCAGCGATGTTTCCGCAAGCTCATCGGCTGCGATCGGGCTGCTCGGTGTTGCCGTTTTAGTTCTCGCTATCGGCATGCCCCGTTGGCTCGATGGTCTCGATTCTGCGGTGGCCGCGCTGTTCGACACTCACGCTGCACAGAGCATGCATGATGGTCTCTTGCTGGTTCCTCTCACTGCCAAATTCGCTTTCATTTCACCGACGCTGCTCGTGGTGATGATGCCGATTCTGGCGCTGGTACCGTTGTTTTTCGTGCTTGGCAGTCGCCGATACGCCATACGGCGTGCGCCGGTCTGGTACGGAGGACTCGATCATGATCCGGAACGAGTCTCCACCACCGCGCTGACGTTCTCCAATGCGCTACGAACATTCTACAGCTTCGTTTACAGGCCGCGCGAAGAGACAGCGCACGAAACAAATGGCGCGCGTTACTTCGTTCATCGCTTGGTCTTCACCCATGACGTTGCACCATTCTTCGGCCCGTATGTGTTCCGGCCGCTGACGCAGTTTGTTGTTGGCCTTGCCGAGCGATTGAGCGTGTTCCAGTCAGGCCACCTGAACATGTATCTCGCCTTCATTGGCGGATTGCTCGCAATCATTTTGGCGATTGCGCTCCTTTAACTTCAGAGATGGCTGCCGTTGTGAGAAACGTGACCGGCCGCCCCTTTTGATGAGGCGATGATGCTAGTGGCTATTTCGCAATGGTGGAATCGTCAGATTCCTTCGCCGACCAACCCACACAAAGATCGGTATCGCGGCGAGCTGGGTCATAACGCAGAAAGCGATCAACGACAGCAGCGACACATCATATAGAATTCCGATGGCAGCACTGCCTAGAAACCAGAAGAGCCCGTAGCCGGCGGTGAATGTTCCGAATGCGGAGGCGCGCCGCTTAGCCGAAACCATCGGAGAAACGGCCGCCGGAATGATCGACTCATGCACGCCCATTCCGAGGCCCCAGATGACCGCGCCAATGAGCGCTGTCCAAAAGCCTCCCAAAAAGACCAGAGGCGCGAACAGCGCCGATACGAGAGTGAGCCCGCTCAGGACGACAAATCCAAAACGGTCGAACAGGTGTCCAAGTACAAGAGAACCGGCGCCGCTCACGGCCATGGTCCCCTAGGGAGCGCCAGCAAAATCCACTGGGCGCCCCGACGCGTCTAACTTGGCAAGGAGCGTCTGAACGATCGGGAGCTGGCCTCTCGTCACCTTGCGCATGGCCTCTGCAGGCTTGAACCAGCCGGCGCGGTCTGTTTCCGGAAAGTCCTGTAACCGGCCTGACTTCGGCGGCCATTCCATTGAAAACCTATTGCTCTTGAACGAGGCGACATCGAACTCGCCCTCGACGGCCCATGCCATGAGCTGCTTTCCGCTCGGCTGTTTGAACGTGCCTAAACTGATGAAAGCTCCGCGGGGAGCTGATCCCGTTTCCTCGTAGAATTCCCGCTTAGCGGCGCCGAGAGGCTCTTCGCCTTCGTCACATAAACCTTTTGGAATTGACCACGCTCCCAAATCCCTGTTTTTCCAAAAGGGCCCTCCCGGATGCACCAACAGTAGTTCCGGACCCGAGCATGTTCGGCGAAACAGCAGTAGTCCCGCGCTCCGTTCAGCCATGATAGTCAATGACCTTTTGTCGTGCAGAATGAGGGGCGGTTGGCAGGTTGATTAAGGACATCGGCTGCTAGGACGAACCTCTGACCGGGCCCTCTTCGGCATCGGCCTCGAATCAGACACGACGACCCCGAAGAACTATTGATTTTTCGCAATGCCGCGGGTTGCGGCGCCGGACAAATTTTAGCAATGGGTACCGGATCGAATACACAAACAGATGCTTTTCGAGTGCTTTGGGCATCGAACAAGCGACATATTCGTGGCCTGTTAAGCCGCATGGTCGGTCCGCAAGACGCGGAGGATCTAACGCAGGTCACGTTTGCCAAGGCCGCCCAGACGCTGCCGAATTTTCGCGGCGACGCCGAGGTCTCGACCTGGCTGCACCGTTTGGCCGTCAATGTCGCCCTCGATTGGCTACGCAGCCGACCGGTGCACGACGGCAAACTGACCGTACCTCTGCCCGAGCGTTCGGCCGAAGACAAGACCGGTGCCCTGACAAGGGCGGCAGCGATCGAGCCGCCGCCGTCGCCTGAGCAGGACGTCGCCCATAAGGACACGCATGCCTGCATACGGGGCGAGATCGCTAAACTGGCCGCGCCGCACCGCGAAGCGCTCACGCTGAGCTTCCTTGGCCAGCTCGACGATCAGCAAATCGCCGATACGCTTGGCATAACGCTGGCCAACGCCAAGGTGCGGCTGCACCGCGCTCGAAAAGAGTTCAAGAAGATCATCGAGGCACGCTGCGACTTCTATCGCAACGAACTGTCCTGCGAGCCGGCATCGCCCGAGTGCTGCGCCTCGACGCCGGCTGCCGCGAGCCGACGACTGTAACTTTCGGCCGCGCCTCCTCGTCTAACAATTTAGCGACAATGATCGCTGCGGATATGGGAGGCTGCGATGCGGCGGCAACTCGCGATTTTTCTCATCCTGGTCAGTAGTGCGGGAAGCCTTCCAGCGCGGGCCTTTGCGCAGGCGCAAAACCCCTCCTCGGATACCTGGTTCGGCCCGTGGTTCATGTGGGGCGGCTGGTCGTCCTGGTGGTGGATTTGCCCGCTGATGATGGTGCTCATGATACTGGCCATGATTCTCGCATGCCGGTTCATGTGCTCCTCGCACTACGATTGAGACGAGCCGACAGTGTGGGCGATTACTCAAAGGGGATGTGCAATGACAGCCTCCGTCTTGCTCCAGCGGTCGCAATTTGGATGGTGAAGGCAGGCGAACTCGGTCCGTTGGAGACAGCCGTCGAGGTTGTCGAAGAGACCGTGCGTCGCCTCCTTGCGGCGCCTTCCAAGAAAGGCCATTCGCTGGCCGCGCAAGCGCACCGTCGCACGCAAGCCGGAAAGCGCCAAAATACAGGGCTGAGGCGACTGAGGCGAAGCTAAGCCGACGTCGGCGAATTAGTTAACAATACGGGCGGATCGGATTTGCGACCGGCATCGGTAACGGCAGACCCAGCATCCGCGGTGACCTGAACAGGCTCGATTGGAAATCGACGTAGGCCGCAGCAAAGCTATGACCGTCGGCCATCATTTCCTCGATGAACGATAGCGGCGTCGGTCGCGAATTTTCCATCGTGCCGACCACCGACCCGAAATCAAAGGCGATCTCGGCCTCGAACTTGCGGGCCAGGTGCTGCATCCGCTGGTTCTCCATCAGACAGCAGACCTGCAGATGCTGGATTTGGCGGTTGCGCGCGGAGAGCAGGGTACGCTCGAGCAGCGCGGAACCGACGCCATGGCTTTGCCAGGGTTTCTCGATGCTGAATGCTGCCTCGGCTTCCTGTAGGTCGAGAGGTCTGACGATGCGCATATCGGCGGCGCCGCGCAGCACCCCGTCGACGAAGAAGCCATGCACGACCACGTCGGGGCCGCGCGCCGTTGCGGCGTAACTCCGGATAGTATCGTCGGCGATTGCACCACAAAAGCGATTGCGCCGGCTTTCATGGTCGAGGCGAAGCAGGTGGTCGCGATAGGTGCGCGCCTCGACGTCCCACAGCTTCCGAATCAGGCCGCCTTCGATAAAGACTTGACGCATCGAGGGTCTCCGCAACTTCATGCGCGAGTTCGCGCTTTCCCCTCGAGCGGCTCCCCTCTTGCCGGGTGTTCATTCATCCGGCTTTTCCAAATCGTTATTCAAGTAGATTATATCGGAGCATAATTAACAATACGTATCGATCCATAGATCGCACTTAAAAAAAATTGACGAGCGGCGGCATCACGTTGGGGAGCCGCGGCGAACTTTCGGCCGCCACTCGCTGGGTCGTGCGCATTTCGCACCGATATTGTCAAAGGCCTGTGACGACCAAGGCCACAGCAGAGCAAGCCTCGCAACGGAGCGATTTGAACGGGTGATTGTCCGACCGACCGGGCTCCGAGATATGCCCGCTAGGCAATCATACCGCTTCCTTTTGCGGACCGCGCCGATTGCCTCGTCCGCGCAGCGACAAGCGAGCCGGCCTGGGTGAGGCCAGTTGTTAATGTCGGGCGGGGACACGCCGGCTAAATCGCCGGAAAGCGCCCCCATGGCGGAAACGTAGCGTGATGTCCTCGCCCTTGAAGCGAATGGCGCCGGCCGTCGGCTGAAGGAACTTGGTGATCAGATTGAAACAGATGGTCTTGCCGGCGCCGTTCGGCCCGATCAGCGCATGGATGGTTCCGGCCCGCACCCGCAGGTTGACATTGTTGACGGCGCCGAAACCGGAGAACTCCTCTGTGAGGGCGCCGGTTTCGAGAATGATGTCGGCCGCAATCGCCAAATCCGCAACAAGAAGGCAGCGCCAGCCCGATCGCAACCGGGCTTGGCGCGGGCTTGGCGCGCAGCCGCGCGTCAGCTCATGGACGCGAGTTTTTCTCCGAGCCGCAGTCCCCAGGCATAGATCGTCAGCGCCGGATTGACGCGGCTGGTGCGCGGCAGCACGCTGCCATCGCAAATATAGAGGCCCTCCATGCCGTGTACTTTGCCGTGAGGATCGACCACGCTTGTCGCCGGGTCGTTGCCGGTGACGAGCGTGCCGACCGCGTGCGCCGTGCCCGCAAGCCCGGTCCATTGGCTTGCTCCGGCGAACCCGGCAAGCAGGAGCGAGCGCTCGAAGTCACGGATACAAGCCCTGTGCTCATCGTGCGAAGGCTTGATGCGGTCGAACTCGTAATCGAGGATCGGACGGCCGCCGCGGTTCGAAATCACCCGGTTGTCGAGGCTCGATCCGTCCTCGGTCGTGACAAAGAATCCGAGCGCCCGCTTTCCGATCATAGTGGTGATAAATTCGGGCGTCGCTGCCGGCAACTGGGTTGCGAGCAGGTCGCCATCGATCCAGCCAAGGCACTGCACCGTCGAGTGCGGATGCTTGTCGTTGTAGAAAATCGCCGTCTTCCGCAGCACATCGTGATCACTGAAGAACGAGAAGACGACGAGCGCACTATTGATGTGCATACGGAAATTGCGGCCGATGCGCGCGACGCAGGGCAGCTTGCCGGCAAGTCCGGTGGCGGCGAAATAATCTTCAAGCAGACGCGGGGAGGTCATCGCGCCGCAGGAAAGAATAATCTTGCCGCCGCGAAAAGTGCTGCCGTCGGTGCAGACCACCCCCTCGATCGCCTCCGGGGCATTGTCTGCATGCAGGAAAGTCTCGACCTCCTTGTCGAGGAGGAGACGGAAATTGGGCTCATTCTCGATCAAATTGATGAAGCACTCTTCGGCGTCGCCTTTGTATCCGGCGACCGAGGCATAGCCGTCGAAATGCTTGGCTTCCGCCGGATCGTTGACGATCTCGGGCTTGAGGCCGAGCGGCAGCGGCTCGACCCGCCAATTCGGATCGCGCGCGATGACCTTGTCGATCACCGATTGGAGTTCCGGCTCGTTCTTGAAATGGTTGACGTGGAGCATGCGCTCGGCTTCGGCGTAATGGGCTTCAAGCTCGGGAAGCCCGAACGGCCAAGCGAGGCACTGGAAGGCGGGGTCGGCGTCAAACTCGTGCGCAGAAAAGCGCAGCAGCGCGGCGCCGTACCATTTGGTCTTGCCGCCGAGATTGTAGTGCTCGCCGGTGGGGATAAAGGGCTTGCCGCTCCCATCCTGCCATTCGGTCTTGGTGAAGAAACGCCCCTCCTTGAACACGATCTCCGTCGAGAGCGTCGAGGCGTCGCGCGGCAAGCGGTGACCCTTCTCGAGCATCAGCACATGTTTGCCCGCTTTGACCAGCTTATAGGCGACGGCTGCGCCGCCGGCGCCGCTGCCGATTACGATCACGTCCCAATTGTCAGACATCGGCTGGGTGTCCTTGGACGGCTGCGGGGGGCTCGAAGCCGGAGTGGATGCAGCGCGTCACGTAGTTGGGGTTGAGCTTCGGTTGGGTAAAATCGGCCGGAAGGCCGAGCACGTAGGAATGCACGAAGACGGCCGTGAGCATACCGGTGGGCGGCGCTATGAGATAGACCCAAAACGCCGTCCAAGTGTCCGCCGGCAGCGCCGAAGAAAAGCTGCGCGCCGGATTCATTCCAAACCCCGAATAGGGCGACTCGTACAGCACATAAAGAAAGATCAGGCCGCCGGCGACGATGCCGATCAGCTGGTCGAACTTCGAATTGAGCATCACCGCGACGACGAACATGAGAATGAAGGCGATGATCAGCTCGCTGAACAGCGCCGCGGCCACTCCCTGCGGTCCGGGCACGGTTACGGCCCAGTTCGCTCGCGGGTCGGCAAGCAACCCGCCGGTCAGCACATAGCTCAGGAGCGAGCCGCATAGACCGCCGACGAACTGGAACAAGGCATAGTATACCGCATCGACGGTTTTGATCTTGCCCAGGACCCAGAACGACAGCGTGAAGGCCGGGTTCATGTGCGCGCCCGAGCGTTTGCCCCAGGGCGAATAAATGATCGCGGCGGCGGTTCCGGCCATCGCCAGCGCCATCAGCGCGCGCTTCCAGAATTCGTTCTCGATGAGGCCAAAAGTGGGCGAGCGCGGGTCATACAAGAGAACCGTCGCCACGCTCGCTGAGATCATGAACATGCCGAGCGCCCAGCCCTCGATCGCGTATTCCGGCCAGTGCCGGCGCAACGCTTCCAGCAGACCGAGGGCAGGGACCGGCATATGCGGTCAGCCTCCGGTGGAGAAGCCCGGATAGCAGGTCATGCCGCCATCCACGAAAATGGTTACGCCATTGATGTAGTCCGCGAGGTCAGAGGCCAGGAACACCGCAACGCATGCGATATCTTCCGGCTCGCCGATCCGCTTATAGGGAATGAGCGTCATCAGCGCGTCATAGGCCTCCGGAGTATTCCAGGCCTTGGTGTTGATTGGCGTGCGGATCGCGCCGGGCCCGATCGCAGTGACCCGGATGCGGTCGGGCGCGAGCTCCTGGGCGAGGGTCTTCATCATCATATGGATGCCGCCCTTGGAAGTGGCGTAGTTCACGTGTCCGGCCCACGGGATCACCTCATGCACCGAACTCATGCAGATGATCTTGCCGGCGGCGACCGACACGTCCTTGCGGATGCCGCGGCGCAGGAATTCCCTCGCGGCGGCGCGTGCGCACAGCCATTGGCCGGTGAGGTTGACGCTCAGAACGGTGTTCCACTGGGCCATGGTCATATTGACGAGGGCGGAATCGCGTTGCAGGCCGGCATTGGCGACCAGAATGTCGATCGTGCCGAAATGGTCGATCGCCTGCTTGAACATGGCGTCAACCTCGGCTTCGTTCGACACGTCGGCCTTGATGGCGATCCCCTTGCGGCCCTCCGCCTCGATCGCTTTTATCACCGTGTCGGTTTCGCCGGCCACGTAGTTCACCACTACGTCCGCGCCGGCGCGCGCCATGCCGATCGCAACCGCTTGGCCGATGCCCGAATTCGCACCGGTCACGAGGGCGATCTGTCCGGTCAGCAGCTTTGGGATGCTTTTGTAGTTCGGAAGATCCTTGTTGAATGGCGTCGCAGCAGTCGGTGCAGCCATGGTGCCCATCCTTCCTTTCTGTAGACCGTGATGAACCGCGGTCGTTCGGTCATTCGCGTGAACGCGCTACGACTTCGGCGGATAGAGTTCGTCGATCAGGTTGGCGACGAGGCCGGTCCAGCCGGTTTGGTGGGAAGCGCCGACGCCGCGCCCGTTGTCGCCGTCGAAATATTCATGGAACCAGACATAGTCCTTGAACTGCGGGTCGGTCTGCATTTTCTCATAGCCATTATAAACCGGACGCCGGCCTTGCGCATCGCGCAGGAAGATGCGGATCAGGCGGCTGCGCAATTCGTCGGCCACTTCGGTCAGGCTCATCATGTGGCCGGATCCCTTCGGGCACTCGACCTTGAAATCCTCGCCGTAGAACGAACCGAATTTTTCCAGGCTTTCGACTATCAAGTAGTTGACCGGCATCCAGATCGGTCCGCGCCAGTTGGAATTGCCGCCAAACAGGTTGGAGTCGGACTCGGCCGACCTATAGGTCACTTCGGAAGTGAAGTTGCCGAGCTTGAATTCGTAAGGGTGGTTCAGATACTCCCGCGACAAAGCGCGGACGCCATAGGGCGACAGAAATTCGCTTTCGTCCAGCACGCGCTCCAGCACGCACTTCATTCGGAAGGCACGGGCGATCGAGAACAACCGCCGTTTCTCCGCTCCAGGAGATTGCGGCCGCGACACCAATCTAGCGAGGCTCGGGCGATGGTCGAGAAACCATTCCATGCGTTTGACGAATGCGGGCGCTTGCGAAAGCAGCTCTTCGTCCAGCACTTCGACTGCGAACAACGGGATAAGCCCGACCATTGAGCGCAGCCGCAGCGGGATTTTTTGGTCCGAGGGGAAGATCAGCCAGTCGTAGTAAAATCTGTCGTCATCGTCCCATAAGCCCAATCCTTTCCCGCCCAGATTGGTCATGGCGCCGCCGATCAACATGAAATGCTCGAAAAATTTCGACGCGATGTCCTGATAGGCGGGGTCCTGACGCGTAAGTTCGAGCGCGATGCGCATCATGTTGAGACAAAACATCGCCATCCATGACGTTCCGTCCGACTGCGTGAGCACGGCCTTGATCGGCAAGGGCATCGAGCGATCGAAGGCGCCGATATTGTCCATGCCAAGAAAACCGCCTTGGAAGACGTTGCGGCCGTACACGTCCTTGCGATTGACCCACCAAGTGAAATTAAGCAGCAGCTTGATGAATACAATTTCGAGGAACGCGCGGTCCTTCTTGCCGGTCAGCCGACCCTCGGTCTCGTAGATGCGTAGCGCCGCCCAGGCATGCACCGGCGGATTGACGTCGCCGAAGCTCCACTCATAGGCGGGAAGCTGTCCGCACGGATGCATGTACCAAGGCCGGCATAGGAGAATGAGCTGTTCCTTGGCGAATTGCGGATCGATCAGTGCGAGCGTCGCCATGTGGAAGGCCCAGTCCCAGGCGGCGAACCAGGGGTACTCCCACTTATCGGGCATGGCGATGATGGTGGCCGAATTGAAATGAATCCAGTCCGCATTGCGGCCGGAGCGGCGCGAGTCCGGCGGCTTCGGCTCGGTGGGGTCGCCTTGGAGCCACTCTGGCACGTCATAGCCATAGAACTGCTTCGACCATAGCATGCCGGCAAAGGCTTGCCGCTGCACGCGGCGCGCATCGATGTCCGAGATGCTGCGCTGCAGGTCGTCGTAAAAGCCATCCGCCTCGCTGATGCGCTGCTGGAGAATCTGATCGAAGTCGTCAAAGGCGTTGGGTTGGAAATTGCCCGGACAAAGCCGGGCGCGAATGACGACTTTGCCTCCTGCCGGAATTGTCTGCGTATAGAGGCCGGCTGCCTTGGTGCCGGTCGCGGTCGGATTCACCGCATTGGCATCGCTATGCAGGACGTAACTGTTAAAGGCGTCCTTGAAGTAGCCGCGGGCGCCGGTGTTGTAGAGTCGCGCCGTGTTGGTTTCGTTCTCGCAGAACAACAGCTTTTCCGGCTTTTCGAAATGCATGGTCATGTCGTAGAGCGAGGCGTGCTCGATCGCCACGCCACTGTCGCTTGCCGCCTTCATGGACGGCTTGGTAGCGCCGATGAACCAGGTCCAGGTGTTGCGAAACCAGACTTGCGGCAGCAAGGTCAGCCGCGCCGGCTGCCGGCCGCGATTGGTGGCCGTTATCTGCAGCAGAATGTCGTCGACGTCGGCCTTGGCGTATTGGATGTCGATGTCGAAATAGGCGTCTTCGTTGAAGATGCCGGTGTCGATCAGTTCGAATTCCGGATCGAGCTTGCCGCGCCGCGCGTTCTCATCGATCAGCCATTGGTACGGGTAGGCCGCCTGCGGATATTTGTAGAGCATGCGCGCGTAGGAATGGGTGGGCGTCGCGTCGAGATAGTAGTAGATCTCCTTGACGTCCTCGCCGTGATTGCCCTGACCGTTGGTCAGCCCGAACATCCGTTCCTTCAATATCGGATCGACGCCGTTCCACAGGGCGAGGCCGATGCAAAGATTCTGTTCCTCGTCGCAGAAGCCGCCGATGGTGTCTTCGCCCCAGCGATAGGTGCGGCTGCGCGCGTGGTCGTGGGGGAAGGAGTTCCAGGCATCGCCGTTCGCGCTGTAGTCCTCGCGCACCGTCCCCCATTGCCGCTCGCTGACATAGGTTCCCCAGAGCCGCCAACCCTTCTTGCTGGTATTGGCTTCGCGCAGACGTTTGACCTCTCCGTCACGTGGCGTTTTTTTCAATGCGCGCATGCCCTTGAACCCTCCCTAAATAGCTCCGTGTCCGGCAATACTACCCAGATTCGCGCGGGCTAGCGGACCGGAAAATCGTAACTGCGAACCGGCGCCGGCGCTGCGGTAAAGTTATAGTGCCACCATTCCTGAGAATAGTTGCGAAATCCCGCGGCGGCGAGCGCGCGTTTGAGCCGATTGCGGTTGGCGCGCGCTTCGGCGTTGACGCGCGGGGAAGCGGTGGCGGAGAGCGGCGATGAGCAATCATAGGCCGTACCGAAATCGAGGCTCGATTCGCGGGCGCGTCGTGCAAATGGCCCATCGCAAGGTCCGGCGTTGGTGGGTGTCGGCAGCGCTGGCTCGTCGGCGCGCACGAGGCCGATATCGACCGCGATGCCGAGCGAGTGGCGAGAGCGCTTGGCAAGATAGCCGCGGGCGAATTGCTCCGCCTTGGGGATCTGCGGGGAGAAGATGCGCGCCATATAGTCGGGCTCCGGGCTTTGCGCCCATGCGATGAAGGAGCGCACAGCGCGTTCGGGTCGATAGCAGTCGTAGACTTTGAGGCTGTAGCCCTGCGCAAGCAACCGCTCCTGCGCCCGCGCCAGCGCTTCGGCCGCAGGCCGGCGCAGGATGCACTCGGCCGCATCATAACCCGGCACCCGCCGTCCGGTGAAGTTGAACGGCGTTGCGTAGCGGATGTCCTGGCGGATGGATGGCGCAACCTCGCGCAGCCGCACGAAGCCCGCGGGGAGGGAGCCGCCTGCGCGCGGCGACGCTCCGGACTGGCCCGCGGCGGGTGTCGCGAGCAGCAGCGCCACAATCGTCGCAAGGCCGCGCCGCATCATCCCACCAGCACGTTCTTGAACTGCCAAGGATCGGTCATGTCGATGTTCTCAGGGAACAGGCCGGGGCGATTCGTGAGCGGCGTCCAGTCGGTGTAGACGCCGATCACCGGGCCGAGATAGGGCCGCTGCAGTTCAAGACAGCGGGCAAAATCCATATCGTCGGCCTCGACGATGCCGGCCTGCGGATTTTCCAAAGCCCACACCATGCCAGCCATCACCGCTGAGGACACCTGCAACCCGGTGGCGTTCTGATAGGGCGCCAGATCACGGGTCTCGTCGACCGAAAGCTGCGAGCCGTACCAATAGGCGTTCTTGGCGTGGCCGTAAATCAGCACGCCCAATTCGTCGATGCCGTCGACGATATCGTGCTCGTCGAGAATATGAATCCGCTCCTGCCGGACGCCGGCGCGTCCGAACAGTTCGTGCAATGAGAGCACGGCGTCGTTGCACGGGTGATAAGCGTAATGGCAGGTCGGCCGGTACACCGTCCGGTCGTCCTCGCGCAGCGTCAAATAGTCGGCGATCGATATCGACTCGTTGTGGGTGACGAGGAACCCATATTGCGCCTCCGCGGTCGGAGTCCAGGAGCGCACGCGCGTATTGGCGCCGGGCTGCAGCATATAGATGGCGGCGCCGCAGCCGGTTGCATGGTAGCGCCCGTTGTGCGGCAGCCACGTCTCGTGCGTGCCCCAGCCGAGCTCAGCGGGCTGCATGCCTTCCGACAGGAAGCCCTCCACCGACCAAGTGTTGACAAAGGTGCTCTGCGGCTTCGGCAGCTTCGCGCGCTGGGTGTCGCGCTCGGCGATGTGGATGCCCTTGACCCCAAGGCGCATCGCGAGCCGCGCCCAGTCCTCGCGGGTTTTCGGCGCTTCAGTTTCGCTCCCCATGTCGCGCGCGATGTCGCGCAGCGCCTGCTTGACGAACCACGACACCATGCCGGGATTGGCGCCGCAACAGGAGACTGCGGTGATGCCGTCAGGCTTGCGCCGGCGCGCCGCAAGCACGGTTTCGCGCAGCATGTAGTTGGAGCGCGCCTCCGGGCTTGCCATACGGTCGAAATAGAGGCCGGGCCAGGGCTCGACCACGGTATCGATGTAGAACACGTCGAGCTCCCGGCACAGCTCCATGATGTCTACCGACGAGGTGTCGACCGAGAGATTGACGCAGAAGCCGCGTCCCGGGCCGTCGGTGAGAAGCGGCGAGAGCAGATGCCGGTAGCGATCCTTGGTGACGGGTTGATGAAAAAAGCGGATTTTTTGCTCATCGAGAATGTGGCGATCCTTGTCGTCGGGATCGATCACGACCAACCGCGACTTGTCGAACGCGAAGTGTCGCTCGATCAGCGGCAGCGTTCCTTTGCCGATCGAGCCGAACCCGATCATGACAATCGGGCCGTCGATCCGGGCGTGCACAGGCCAGGCGGTCATCTCAGAAGCTCCGAAGACAGAAAGCGATGGCGACTAAGTTGCTTCCCCGGCGAGGGAAAACCAATGATACGCCCTCTCCCTGCGGGGAGGGGTTAGCAGGAGGGTGAGTCGAAAAAGCTTTTACGCGGTAAGATTTACCCACCCCATCCCCTCCCAACGGGAGGGGATGGAAAGCACGCGCCCCCGGTGAACGACAAATACGGCGCGAAATCAAGCCGCGCGGGGCAAGACTGCGTGAGATACCGCAGCTGCCGGCGCGAGGCGCGCAGGTCCGAGCCGTTCGCCGGGCAGGCGTGCGGCGAGGATGAGTCCGTGTGCACCGTCGAGCGCGCCGGGCTGAAGCTCGCGCGCGAGCAGCCGATCCGCCTCATAGGGACCGGGCAGCCATAGGCCGCCAGTCTTGTCGGCGGAAAAGCCGAACCGCGCATAGTAGGATGCGTCGCCCACGAGCAGCATCGCTGCGTGCCTGCGGGCCGCGGCGTCGTCAAGCGCGCGTCGCATCAGCGCGGCGCCGATGCCACACGTGCGAAGATCGGGGTGCACCGCCAATGGGCCGAGCAGCAGTGCCGAGTGCGCACCAGCGGTGATGTGCCACAGCCGCACGGTCCCGATCACGCGACCGAAGACGGTTGCGACGAACGACAATCCTTCCGCCGGATGGTGCCCGTCGCGCAGGCGCTGGGACGTCTTGTCAAACCGGCAGGGGCCGAAGGCGAGATTAAGCAAGGCCTCGCGTGCCGCTGCATCCGCAGGCCGCTCGTGACGAATCGTGGCCATCATCTGTCCTCCCGACTGGGACTGACCTCATGCCTAGGACGCGTCGCGACGCGACGCAGAGTCCTGGGCTTGAGGTGACGGATGGGTTCCGGGTGTGGCGGAGCACTCGCTGCGTTGTGCCCGGGACGCGCGGGGAGGAGCGATCCTCAGATGTGATACGTCTTCAGCGGCGGAAAGCCGTTGAAGGCAACCGCGGAGTACGTCGCCGTATACGCGCCCGTCCCCTCGATCAGCACCTTGTCGCCGATCTCCAGGCTGATGGGCAGGTCGTAAGGCTGCTTCTCGTACATCACATCGACCAAGTCGCAGGTCGGGCCGGCCAGCACGCACGGGCCGAGCCTGCCGCCATCGCGCGGGGTCTTGATCGGATAGCGGATCAACTCGTCCATCGTCTCGGCGAGGCCGCCGAACTTGCCGATATCCAGATAGACCCAGCGCACCTTGTCCTGCTCGGCCTTCCTCGAGACGAGCACGACCTCGGCTTCGATCACGCCGGCATTGCCGATCATGCCGCGGCCGGGCTCGATGATGGTCTCCGGGATCGCGTTGCCGAAATGCTTGCGCAGCGCCCGGAAGATCGAGCGGCCATAGGTCTCCACCGGCGGCACGTCGCGAACATATTTGGTCGGAAACCCGCCGCCCAAATTGACCATCGACAGCGCGATGCCGCGCTCCGCGCAGGCGCGGAACACCGCAGCCGCCGTCTTCAGCGCCTGGTCCCAGGCCTGCGTGCGGCGCTGCTGCGAGCCGACATGGAAGGAGACGCCATGCGCCTCCAGGCCGAGCCGGTGCGCATGCTCGAGCACGTCGGTCGCGAGAGCCGGATCGCAGCCGAACTTGCGCGAAAGCGGCCATTCGGCGCCCGCGCAATCGAACAGGACGCGGCAGAACACCCGAGCTCCGGGCGCGGCGCGCGCGATCTTCTCGACCTCGGCCTTGCAGTCGACGGCGTACAGCCGCACGCCGAGCGCATAAGCGCGCGCGATGTCGCGCTCCTTCTTGATGGTGTTGCCGAAGGAGACGCGGTCGGGCGTCGCGCCGGCAGCGAGCGCCATCTCGATCTCGGCGACCGAGGCGGCATCGAAGCAGGAGCCCAGCCCGGCAAGCAGCGACAGCACTTCCGGCGCGGGATTCGCCTTGATGGCATAGAACACGCGCGTGTCCGGCAGCGCGTGGGCGAAGGCAAGATAGTTCTCGCGCACGACGTCGAGATCGACGACAAGGCACGGCCCGTCGTCGCAGCGATGGCGCAGAAACTCGCGGATGCGCTCGGTCATGGCGCTCTCCCCAATAGGCCCATGGGCGGAGCATCGCCCGGCATGAGTGCGGGTGCGAAGCTCGCGCCGACGCGCGATGGGGACGCGTCGACGCCGAGTGGTTCACACCCGTCCGTGCTGCCTTCCGATTGGATTGGGGAGTCCCCGATCCGCACGCCCGGCAATGATGAACAAGCCTCTTCGGCGACCCGAGCCGGTGGTGGAAACCGGCAGAGACCAAAAAAGCCCGGTCCGTCGTTGCTTTAAGCCGCGTCCCCCGTTGAGAACGGGGTGCGCCGGTTTCGCCTCCGGCTGCCGATCAAGTGTTCGGAGCTCTAACAATCCGGCGACCTTACGATCGTCGCGATCTCGCTCCGGGCGGCTGTCCGGCCTCTTGTCCGGATGCCCACCGACCGACACACGGCCACAGGCACGTGCGAAATTGGGCAAGGCTCAGTTAAGCGATCCGATCCGTTTGCGCAAGTTTTTTGCGCACCGAAACTCGGCGCCCTTCAACGAAAAGTGCACAAACAAGGTTGGTCAAGACATTAACGCTGCGCTGCAGCGTGCCGCTGGAGCAAATTCCGTTCTGGCGAACCGGAAATCATTGTCTTTTCGTGGCCGCATTTTCTGCCGGCGAACCGGTTCCCGCTTCGCCGGAAAATGCTCTAGTCGCGCGCGGTGAACGGCTCGACGCGCATCCCGGCGCGCACGAACTGAACCATCACGACAAGACCGAGCACAAAGAACAACACCTGCAGCACATAGGCGCCGTAGGCGCCGAGACCGAACAGGTTCGCGACCGCCCAGCCACCGGCGAAGGCGGCGCTGAACACTTCCGCGCCGATCAGCACCGCGGCGGACAGCACGGTGATGACGTTCGGCCAGACGATGCGGCTGCGACTCCCGACGGTTGGCTGCGACACGCGAGTTTCTCCTTCCGGCCGCAATCTTCATCAAATGGCGGAACGGATCAAGCGGATCAACCCGCGCAGGGACGGGCGGGCGCCTGGGCCAGTTCAGCCCGCCGCAACCTGCGTCACTTTGACGGAGGCAGGAGGGGAGGGCGGGCGTGCCCGGCCCTTCCGGGAGATCACCAGCACACGCGTCGCGTGACGCAGCCGCGCCGTCCGCACACGCGTCGCATGGCGCACGGCACTTGTGTGACGATCGACGCCGCGTCGGCGGCGCGCCGGATCGCCGTTCCGCTTGCCGGAGCGGCCGTAACGGCGGTCGCGCCGAGCCACGCAAGCCCTAGGGTGAAGACAACGCCAAGGATTGTCGTGCGCATGGGAAAGTCTCCTCTGTTTTGTGGCGTCACCGCCAACAACGGCGACGCCACCAGAGCATTTTCCGGCGAAGCATGCCCTCGGACTTGATCCGGGGGTGGGAACCGGTTCGCCGCAGAAAATGCGACCACTCAAGGCCAACCAGAGCGAATTCCGGTTCCATTGGACCGGAATTCGCTCCAGCAGCCCCGCCGATTACACCAGCGCCGGGTCCGGCACCAGCGGACGTCTTGAAGCAGCGTCGCGGCGTTCG
>CAWIXM010000034.1:0-17168 GCA_963840055.1 uncultured Alphaproteobacteria bacterium
GGCTTGGTTCGGGAGCTGATCGAATGGCGCGAGGGTGGCAAGCCGCCGCCTGGACGCGTCGTTCGCCTTGTGGATGGGGCCGAAGAGCCTCCACCGCCCGCCGCCCGATCCGGCCGCCACGACGAAGCCCGCTGGGGAAGCTCGGCGGGCAAGAACCCGGCGGGTGGCGATGGGTGGTAAACCAGCTCGGTGACAATCAAAAATAACGCAACAGGATGGCCAGAAACACCCCGGTGATAATTATCCAGGCCCACCAGTGCAATTATTACGTACCCAATTGCCGTTAATGCGGCTCGTTTGAGCGTCATCGGCGCGCCACCGAGAGGCGTACCCCGAGCGGAATTGGTTGCATTGAAGCTGGTGCAGGCCAATTCAACCTGTAGGATTAAATCTTAGGGAGGTAACAACTAAAAGCGCCCGGAGGCGGCCGCCGGGCGTAATACGTCTTCACCCTCCACACCAGGCCAACCCCGATCCAGAGCCGCGCCTTCGAACTCCTCTCCATCAACCCGGATCGTACCCAGTAAGCGATCCCTCGCCCTCGACAAACGAGAGCGAGATCAATGGCTTGTCATTTTGAACGAGGGAAGTTCGGGCTAGCGTAGCCAATGGGCGACTCGGAGTGGCCTTGCTTTCCATTTCTTCCGCTGTCGAGCCGCGCCATCACCCCGGCTAATACTCTGTCGGCCAAAGGCGTCGGTGGCAAGCTGTTCAGGACAACGCCACCGACATGCTCCATCGCGCGCACGAAAGCTCGGCAACTTGCGCATCCACAGACATGGGCGGCGATGACGTCGGCCTTCGCTGTATCAATCTTGCCAGCCGCGACCATCGCGAGTTCTACGTTGGAGGCGTGATCAGCCCCGTAAGGCCGATTTGCTCCTGCGCTCTCTCGCCATAGCACTATTCGGGCCCGTTCTAAGGACGCGCCTGTTCAAGAGTGTAGGGCTCCCATTTTGATAACGGTGGGGCGGCCCTCGGCATCGGCCAGCCCGGTCGAATTTGTGAGATTGCCCGCCATGTAGGCGGCCTCGATGCGGTTGCGCGCGCCGAGCGCGCGCAACAGCGCAGCCATGTGAATTTTCGTCGTCGCCTCAGCGATTTTCAGCGCACGGGCGATCTCCTTGTTGGACATGCCGCGTGCCAGAAGTTGAAGCACTTCACGCTGGCGCTTCGTCAGCTTGAGAGGTCTGCCTCGGTCGAAAGGAAAGGCGCGGCTTCCCCGTCGCCTTGGCTAACGGAAGCGCTGTTGGAGCAAGCAAGGCGCATAAATCCGCCCGGACAGAATGTCGTTGATGGCGGCAAGAATTTCGGTGTCGGATTGGTGCTTTGAGATGAAGCCGTGTAATCCGGCAGCCAAGGTGGCGAGAATATCCGCGCGCGTGTCCGAGGCTGATATGATCGCAAAGCGGGTCGCGGCTGACGCTTCACGCGCCACCTTCAGCGTATCGACCATTTCGGAGTTGTACAGGTCCAGGCCCAAGAGCACCAGATCGAAGACGCCATCTGGAATCTGGGGCAACGCCTCGATCAAGATCTTAGCCGCGAGCACCTGAGCCTGCGGCATTTGTGTGCTTATAAGAGCGCACAAGCCCCTGCGGTAAACGCCATGCTCGTCGAGAACCAAAATTCGAGCCATCCGCCAACTTCCCTGTCGACATGCCCGGCATCTGGCCGGGAAAAGCGTCTAGTGACTACGGGAAGAACGGATCAGAGCGGCCGTTGGATCACCGATGTTCTAAAGTTTAGATTCTCCCAGCCAGCCAGTTCAAACAAAGAGATTTAGTTGCGTGTTTTGGTCAGATCGTCGGATACTTGTGCCAGATTTTTTCCAGCTGATCGAGGTTGAGGTGAATTTCATAGGAGAGGTCAGTGAGGGCATCTATTTCGCTGGCGGAGAGTTTCCCGGGGGGTGTGCTCGCAAGCATCAGAGCTAGGACGCCGCTCAGTGCCCGCGTTAGACTCAATCAGAGCCGCGATCCGATCTATTGTTTCCCCTTCCAAGCACGCCATCGTCGCCCCCACTAAGCGCACCGGTGAAGCCAAGATTATGAGTGCTAATTTGCCCCAGACGGGGCTCCTCGCGTAACTCAATCAAGCCGGCGGCAAGTATCGGATGTCTCATGTTGTAATTCAATCCAAAAAAATAAGAACCGCGCCCCCCGCGGTGTGGTGCTCAATGTGGCACTAAAATTGTGTGTACACTAACTAGCTTAACGAACTAGATATTTTGGACTTGCCGAAAAAATTAAATCGCGGCTCGGTTGCGTTCGGCTGAGATAGCCCCCGAAATGATCGGACACGATCTCCCACTTATCAAGTGTGAGGCATACACAACCGTGTCGATGACCAGGGCGTGAGGCGGTGAAACAGCCAATTCTCGGTTCGAGCCCGATGTCGCGGTGAAGCTCTAGGACTTGGTTCTACAAAGCAGATAATCAGAAGCCGGCGTCAGGTGAACAGTTGGTTCGGGGCGACGCCATGCCGGCGTACCACCAAACTCACCGTCATGCCCGGCTCGAAGGTCTCCTCGACCATCCTAACTTTCTCAGACCGCGCCGACGCCGCTGAACAGACGTGATGATCTCAACGCGATGCGTAGGGTTAGTCATAGAGGGGCGGCTCGCCAGCTTCAGGCGGCGCGCTTGAGCTCCGATTTCTCGATAACTGCGTTAGCACGATCGATGGCCTGCTTCACCGCTTCGCTGATCACCCCGCCGGAACATGTCGCCGCCGCGACGATTTGAAGGAGTCGCTCAACCTCGTTTTTCGATAGCCGCCGGGCGAGGGCAGTCAACACCTCGCGCTGGCGAGGGGTGAGTCTTGTAAGGTCGACCTCGGTTCGCATCTGATCCTCCTGGGCTGAAGTCCGAAAATGAGTATCGAGCCGATCGCCGGATTAATGTGCGCGGGATCACAGAAGCCACTGGGGATGGGGTCACAGTGACGGCGAGCCGTACGGTGCCAAAGTCGACGGGGGAAGTATTCCGCGACGGCCCGCCCGGAGGGATGTGGATTTACCTCAGCCTGAGAACGGGGCACTGGTTCTCCGGTCGGTTCCCGCCTGGCATTCCAGCCGTCTCAGTGCATCATGGGCGTTACGGGGTTCTTTGATTGAGCCGCTGTGGCATTCTGGCGACGCTCGCCTATATTTGCCCCTCGCGGCCATGCCGCGCCCTGCTCGCGAGCCCGGAGGTACGGGCGCGGGTAATCTCGAATAGTGGCACCCGTACGCAGCCGTCCCGATTGTTCGAGCCGCCTGATAGGGCCAATCTCCGCCTCATGGGGGCCCGGCGCGCGGGGGAACACCGAGGGGAGCGTCGGGCCCCATTTCGTTACCAAGTGCGCCCCACATGCGAGGGCATTGAGCCTTGTCCTCTTGACCCTTAACCTTCGGTATTCTCAGCGTCCGGCGGACTGACGATGACACGTTCGATTCTCGTGACGGCGTTTGTGCTGACGCTTGCTACCGCCACGGCGTGCCCTGTCCCACAAATTGAGGTAGCGGCCGAGCCGATCGAGCGCGACTTGCAAATCAATAAGTACGGGCTCGGCCGAACTTCGTTCGCTTGATCTCTCGTATGTTTGCGAGCGCGTCGGGGCTCGCGTTCCGAAAATCAAATTTCGGCTCGCCCCGGCTATCCGTGACGATTTTCCCTGTTTCATCGCGCATCATGAGATCAGCGAGGCTCGATCGAGCTTGTCGTGCCAGCGTTTCGAGCACCCAGCCGCCATGAACGGAGGCCAATTCAGCCGCTTGCGCCGCGAGTTCGGCATTCTCTCCCGCACTTCCGGGCGGAGGGCGAGCCTGCGCGCATTCGCTTTGAGGTTTTTCCCCTCAGCTTTTAGAATACGCGCCATGACAGCGGCTTCATGCATCGGCCGCCCCGCGGCTACCTCATGGCAAAATCGCTCGTACCGCACATTTGTCAGCGGCGTATTGGCTTGCGGCCGGAGGGCGTGAGCTGCGAGGTCATTTCGTTGTACTGTTCGCGGAGATTCTTGGCGTCCTGATCCATTTTAGCCAGACCACAATTCAAGTTGCTTGGACGATTGCCGCGACCGCTTGGGCCGCCGGTAGAACACGGGAACTTTACGCACGGGACGGCGGGGTTGAGGCTTGATAAGCCCCTCGATGCTCGATTTTGGCTCACCTATCAATGGTTCACCAAGCTGTTTGCGAAGTTCCCCTTCGCGCTCTCGAATATCCGGGTGCATGCAAAGATGGTTAGCGTTCTTCGCGAACGATATTTTGCGGGCAGGATCAAAAATTCCCGCCAGCTTGCACGCATCGCCGGGCGACCGGCCGAAGGCGAGAGCGAGCGCGATCGCCTCATAGGTCGCGTTTTCCAGGGACTCCCTGGGATACGTCCCCGAGGCGTGCGCTCAGGCGTGGCGTCAACTCCAGTACTCGCCACACTCTCCGCTGTTTGATTATACGAATTCAATTCCGTCATAATTCACGTTCGAATAGCACCATAACATAGGTCAGGTGGCTTCGGCCTCGTCTCTTGCACCTCTCGGATAGCCCCTTGCGGCGCTTCCGAACGCTCAATCATAGACAGAGGATACGGGTTTACCGTGGTAGGACATTTCTGGTCCCCAAAATGTCCCCCTATCCTGCGAGGTCTTGACCCCATCGCGATCCAGTTCCGCCATTCAGGCGACATTATCCGCAGTACGTTGCTGAGGTTTTTGCGTCCGCTCACCTCACGGACTTCGACCGTGATCCAATTCAATTCGGCGAGCCGATCCTGTGCGCGTTTCGCTGTTTTGCGCGACATGCCGCCTCGCGCCGCGATCTCGTCGAGTGTTAGGCGACAGTCGCCGTGTTGCGCCACTTCGTCTGCGGCGATCCTGGCGAAGGCCGCTTGGCTCGTTGTGAGTTCTCCGCACATGCGGGGCGGCATGGGCCAGGTAGCCGCCAGCGTGCGGCGTCGCTTGATCGATCTTTGCCGGTCGGGCGAGCGCTGATAGCGCGGCTTTACGAAACGGCCCTGGAAACGCCTTGCTGATTTTTGGCGTGTGCCGGCCGGACGCGTGATGATCTCGCCCGAGAGGTAGCCGGCGACGATCTCCAGGTCAGGCGTGGGCTTGCGTGCTAAGATCGCTGCGAGTTCCGCCGAGGCTTTGAGGGTCATAGCGCCCTCGCGGCGTCGATCTGGCGGCGGTGACAGCCGCGCGAGCGGCCGGCGTTATCATGGGCGAGCCAGCCGCCAGCCGTCTCTATTAGCGAGCCAATGCGGATGTGGCCGTCGTAGACGGAGAGGGTCCGGGCCAGCGAGCGCGTAAAAGGTACCGTTTCGGTATCTTTTGCCGGACGGCGCCGGTTTGCCAACGCGCCGGAAACGCCTTTGGCTTCAATGTGCGCGGATAGGGAGGTTTGCCGATCTAACCTTCTGCTGTGATTATCGATCGGTACTTCTGTCGGGACCGCCAAGCTCATTTTTAATCCCTAGATCGATCGCGCGACCTTGGCCTAGATGGTTGCGTGACGCGCCGTTTTCTATCCACGTCTGCCAAGGAGTCTTCCGAACGCGGTCGCGATGATACCGCATCCGCTTCAGCAAGTTTAACGAACAATGCTCCCGGTGAACCTCATCGTGCACGACGGGACGTGCGCTCGTATTGCTTCTCATGCGCTCGTGAGCGAGCCGCACCATCAATCGTCCGAATCGGGCTCGTCTGCGGCGATGGACGTGGCTATAACGGAGCGGGCTGGATCTTTCGGCTTTGATGCAAAATCGCGCCGAGCCATCGGGCCAGGCTCCGCCAAGACGCCGACTCGGAAGACTCGGAGATTGACACTATGGCTGTTTCACAGCCCGTATCGGCACCGCTCACCCGCGCTGCGATCTTTCTGGTCACCACAATAAATCCGGGTCCGAACAATCGCGCAACCGTGCGATCGTTTTGCGCAGACCTCTCGGCGTTAGTTCGCGCGGTGGAATTTCGCGACATCGAAGCCGGCCTTACCTGCGTGATGGGGATCGGCTCCGACGCATGGGACCGGCTGCTCGGCGACCCGCGCCCAGCCGAACTCCACCCATTTCAAGAGATCCGGGCTGGGTCACGCCATGCGGTTTCAACGCCGGGGGACCTGCTGTTCCATATCCGTGCGAAGCGAATGGATCTTTGCTTCGAACTAGCGACGCAGATCATGACGCGGCTCGGCGACGCGGTCACTGCGGTCGACGAGGTCCACGGCTTTCGCTATTTCGATGACCGCGACCTCCTGGGTTTCGTCGACGGCACCGAGAATCCTCGCGGCCAGGAAGTGATCGACGCCGCCATTATCGGCGAGGAAGATGCCGCCTTCGCCGGCGGCAGCTATGTCATCGTGCAGAAATATCTGCACGACATGGACGGATGGAACGCGCTGCCCACAGAGGCGCAGGAGCGCATCGTCGGCCGCACCAAATTATCCGATATCGAACTGGACGAACTCGATAAAGCCGACATCGGCGCACAATGCGCTCACCTCGATCACCGAGAATGGCGAAGAGCTGCAAATCCTACGCGACAACATGCCCTTCGGCCGCGTCGGCGCGGGTGAATACGGCACCTATTTCATCGGCTATTGCCGCACGCCGCGGATCACCGAGCAGATGATCGAGAACATGTTCGTCGGCCGCCCGCCCGGCAACTACGACCGGCTGCTCGACTTCAGCCGCGCGGCAACCGGAACCTTGTTCTTCGTGCCATCCACGACATTTCTCGATGCCGTGAACGACGACGCCCCTGCGACAGCGACGCCCGCTGCGGAATCAGCGCCCGAGCCTGCATCATCGACGGCGCCGACGCCTGATGGTTCGCTCGGCCTAGGCTCCCTCAAAGGAGAAAACCGGTATGAATAATCTTCACCGCGAGCTTGCCCCGATTTCCGATGCGGCGTGGGCGGATATCGAAGAGGAGACGACGCGCACCCTCAAGCGCTACCTCGCCGGACGGCACGTGGTCGACGTCCACGGACCGGGCGGTGTCAGCCTTTCCGCCGTCGGCACCGGCCACCTCAAGACGATCACGGCGCCGGACGATGGCGTTCTCGCGAGGCAGCGCGATGTCATGGCGCTGGTCGAACTGCGGGTCCCATTTGAACTCGATCGTCAGCAGATTGACGATGTGGAGCGGGGTTCGAACGACTCCGACTGGCAATCGGCGAAGGACGCAGCAAAAAAGCTCGCGTTTGCCGAGGATCGTGCCATCTTCGAGGGCTATCCCGCGGCGGGCATTAATGGCGTCCGGCAGGGCACCAGCAATCCGATCATACCGCTCCCGGCCGATGTCCGTCATTATCCCGACGCCGTCGCGCAAGCCTTGAACCAGTTGCGCCTCGTCGGCGTCAACGGGCCCTATTCAGTGCTGCTCAGCGCCGATGCCTATACGGCTCTCGCCGAGACCAGCGACAACGGCTATCCCGTGTTGGAGCACGTCAAGAAACTCGTCAAGGACGAGATCATCTGGGCCCCGGCCATCACCGGTGCCTTCGTGCTCACCACGCGTGGCGGCGATTTCGACCTGCACATCGGGCAGGACGTCTCGATCGGCTATCTGAGCCACACGGACAGCGTCGTGCGCCTCTATCTCCAGGAGACGGTGACGTTCCTGTTGCTTACGAGCGAGGCCGCCGTCGCGCTGGCGCCCCCCGCAAAGCCGTAGCGACCGGATGGGGGACTGGGTCTCGGAATAGAAAATTCGCGGCAAGTGATGCGGCGGTGAGGCAAATATCCGTCATGAGCGACCATCTTTTCGTTTATGGCACCTTGCTCAGCGGCGCTGGCCATTCGATGCACCGCGTCCTCGCCCGGCATGCCGAATTGGTCGGCGAAGGTTTTTTCAGCGGCCGTCTTTATCGGGTCGGGACCTATCCCGGCGCGGTTCCGTCGCGCGAACCGGACGACCGGGTTTTTGGCGAAGTCTACCGGCTCCGCGAAGCCGCTGACCTGCTGTTCAAGCTGGACGAATACGAAGGGTGCGGGCCGACGGCAGTCGCGCCGGCCGAATATGTGCGAACGACCGCGCGCATTACGCTGACCAACGAAACCATCGTTCACGCCTGGATCTATGTTTATAACAAGCCGATTCATGGGTTGGAGCGAATCCGGTCCGGATTCTTTCTCGAGTCGCGCGCGAAACTGGTGAAGGCCGGTCCTGGCGACGCGCCGATTGCGTAGCCGCGCAGCGCGGCCGGGCGTTTCGCTCGCCGATAGGGCGTTGCTGAAAAAGGACATGCATCGTGTCGTCGGAGGCCTTTGTTCCTTACGCGCCGCTGAACGTTCTCAAGCCGATCGCCGCCGACATTTGGCTCGTCGACGGGCCGGAAATCCGGTTTCAGTTCTTTGCAGGGCTGAAACTGCCGTTCCCAACGCGCATGACGATCGTGCGACTTCCCGACGGCGGCCTATGGGTCCATTCGCCCACCGAGCCTGTCGATGCGCTCATCGATAGCGTGCGCGAATTGGGTCCGGTGCGCTGTCTCGTCGCGCCGAGTTCGATTCATTACTGGTGGGTGCCGGATTGGCAGATCAAATTCCCGGACGCCGAGGTCTTCGCGGTCGCCAATCTTGAACGCTGGGCGAAGCGCAAATTCCCGCCTCATCAAAAACTTGGCGAGACGCCGCCGAGCGCCTGGGCGGGCGCGATCGATCAGGTCGTGGTCGCGGGCGACGTCGTGACCGAGGTCGAGTTCTTTCATCGTGCCTCGCGCACGCTGATCCTCACCGATCTCATCGAGAATTTCGAGCCCGCGCGCGTGCACAGCCCGTTTCTGCGCGGGCTGTTGCGCGTCGCCGGCATCGCCGATCCGAACGGGAAAACGCCGATCGATATGCAGCTGAGTTTCTTGCGCCAGCGCAAGGCGGTGCGCACCGCGGCGGAGCGAATGATCGCGTGGAATCCGGAACGGGTGATCATGGCGCACGGGCGCTGGTACGACGGCAACGCGGTCGCCGAATTGCGGCGCGCTTTCCGCTGGGTGTTGTGACGTTTCGATTTCTCACGGCGGCGTAACCGAAAACCCGCCGGCGTGGTCAAGCTCGATGCGACCGGCCGCAACGGCCGCAGCCCAGCGAATCGTGGCGGCCAGTCCGCCGAACGAATAGAGGTGGGGCGTCACCTCGCCGAATTGGCCATTGGCGCAGGCTTCCGCGATCGGCCGGACCAGGCGGTCGGGAGTCGTGCGGGCGAACATGTTCTTGGCGAGGCCGGCGTTGCGCGCGAGCGCTTGCGCCGAGGTTTTCACCCCGCAGATGCGCGCAAAGCGCAGCAGGCCGGTCAGCGTGGCCGGACCGGCGAAACCGATCCGCACCGGATGATCGATGCCGAGATCGCGCAGGCGCGCGAGCCAGCCGAGAATGGGCTCCGCCGCGAAAGCGAATTGCGTCACGACATGCACGCGCAGTCCGGTTTGGCCGGCCGCCTCGATCTTTGCCGCCAGGGCGCGGTCGAGATCGAGCGGGGCAATGCGCGGATGTCCGTCCGGATAGCCGGCGATCCCGATGTCCTGGATTCCGCAGTCCTGCAACAGGCCGCTCTCGATCAGCTCGATGGCGGCATGGAACGGGCCGGCGGGCTCCGCGCGATCGCCCGCGATGATCAGGACGCGGCGCACCGATGCCTGCTCCACCAAGCTCGCGAGCCGCGCGGCAAGGTCTTGCGCGCTCGCAAACTCGCGCACGGCGATGTGGGGAATAGGCTCAACCCCATGCGCCCGCAAAGCGGTGGCGACTGCGATCTGCTCCTCGGCGGGACGGCCGGGAATTGCGCTGATATAGACGCTGGCGTCGCCGCCAAGGTCTTTCAGCGCCGCGAGATCGGCGGCGGCAAGCCGCGCCGTCTCAAACGAGGCGCCACGAAGGAAATCGGCAATGAGCCGCGCAGCGTCGGCAGCGTCACCAGGATGAGCGGCTACGGCGTCGATATCGCTCATGTGTGCTCCACGTCTCGGCGCTAGTCGCGACGCCGCGAAACGACATAGGACTCATCGTAGAACCACAGGCCGCCGTGCTGGCGCAGCACGTCGCGGGTTGCGTCGAGGTAACGGCTGTCGGACACAACGCCGGCGAGCCGGTCATCCTCGACTTGCCCGACATAGATCGCCGCGTTCCAGGCCGCGAACAGCGTCGATGTGCCGATCGATGCGCCGACCTCGGAGGGCAGCGTATGCATATCGTAGCGAAACAGCGAGCGGTGATCGGCGTAGGCATTGAAGTTCAGATCGCGCCCTTTGAGTCCGAGTTCCTGCTTGAGCGCTTTGAGAATCTGATGCCGGTCATGGATGAACGGATTGTCGCCAGGCCATATCCGCTGCACGATTTCCTGGCCTGGATCGTTCCCGTGGGAATGGACCGCGATCAATCGTCCGCCCGGTCCGAGCGCGCGCGCAAGCGGGGCGATCACGCGCTTGACCTTGAAGTCGAGCGAGGAGCGGGCGCGATAGGGCTGCGAGGCGATGACGAGGTCGTAGGCCGCGGTCGTGCCGCCCGGCCGCGGGATGATCGGATCGAGCAGGAATTTGTGGTCTTCGCGATAGATGACGAGAACCACCGGCCGCTCATAGATCGGATTGCCGGTCGTTGGATTCACGCGCGCCTTCCAATTCTCGGCCAAAAACCCTTCGAGGCCGATGATCTGCTCCTCGAAGCGATGCGCCGAATTGCCGGCCAGCGACAGCTCGTGCCACACGAGGCTTGACGCAGCGCTCACCGATTTGACCGCGAGCCACGGCGCGTCGGCATAGGCGAGATTGGTCAAGACGAGCACGCTCGCCGGATGCTCGAAGAACCGGTCGGCCATTTTCTGCAAGGTGAGGCGGATATCCTCGAGGCTGATCTCCTTCCCGACCAGATAAAACGGCATGTGGGGAAAGCGGTCGTGCATCGCCCGCAATACCCGCACGAGCACGGTGCCGTCGCCGACGCCGGCATCGAAGACGCGCACCGCCGGGGGCCGCGGATGAATGTTGGCGAGTTCCAGCGCGACGCGGTGGGCGATCACCCACTTCTCGCTGCACGTATTCACGAACAGCAGATACTTTTGCCGGTTGTCGAAAAAGCGAAAATTGCGCTGCGGATCGGCCTCGGCGGGCGGCTCCGGTGGAGCAAGCGACGGGGCTGGTTGCAGCGGTGATTGCGAGGGCGTCACGGTTTCCACGCGCATTGGCGCGCTGGGCACTGCGAATTCAGGTGAGGCGCGGTTGTTCTCCATGAAGGCGCGGATGCGATCGACGGTCTCGGTCGTGACCCGCCCGCCATTGCGCAGCCGCGCGGCGAGCTTGCCGTCGTTGACGGCGCGCCGCCCGAAAGTGGATTCGGCAAGCCCGGTCTGCCGGCAAAAGGCGGAGATTTCCTGAAGCAGCTCCTGCGCGGTCATGGCGGTTCCTCGTCGGATCGCGGCCGCGTCTGACGCGCGACTTCGAGGGTCCGACCGATCAATTCCAAGCCATGAACCGCGTTCCGTCAACCACGAAATATCCCACTCCGAAAGTGGGACGATAATGGGATATATCCCACCGACCATGCGAAAGCCGGGCATCGCGCGGTCGATCGGCGTTTTCTGTTCTCGGCCACACCTATTGTCGCGCTAAGCCTGCCCACCCGGTGAGAGGGTGTAGCGCCCGGTTTCTCCGACGCTTGTGGCGCCGCGGCGGAATCCGCGCGACACCACTTCGCACCTCCACGCTCCCGGCCCACCGTCGATGGAATAGATGTTATAGCCGGCCGGCTCGTCACGACCGTTGGCGACGGCGGAGGCGGACGGAATGCCGATTGCGGCAATCGGGCGGTCGGGGCCGTCGAGCCAAACGAGAGCATGGCGGTGATCATGGCCATGCAACACCAGTTCGGCGCCCGCCTGCGCGAGCGCGCGGCGAAACGGCGCGGCGTCGACGAGGCGCTTGTGCGGGCTCGCCCACCTGTGCCGCAGGGGATGATGGATCAGCACAATGCGGAACAGGCCTTCATCGGCGAGCCGGCGCAGAATTTCGGCGGCGCGCGCGATTTGTTCCCGGCCGAGGCGCCCGGCCGCCGACAACGGCGGCGTCGGCACGGCGCTCGACAGCCCGACGAACGCCACCGATCCGCGCCGGCGCACGAAGGGGAAGCGCGCGGCGAGCGCCTGCGGGTCGCGCGCGACCTCTTCATCGCCTTGCATGAAGGCTTCCCAATGCTTGTCCCAGTACGGCAAAGCCGCACGCACATAGGCGTCGTGATTGCCCGGCACGAAGGTGACGTCGGCCGGCGAGCCTAACCGGTCGAGCCAAGCCTGCGCCGTCGCGAACTCGGCGGGCAGCGCGATGTTGACGAGGTCGCCGGTGACTGCGGTGTGATCATGGGCTTGCCCAGCGAGGTCGCGCGTGAGCGCGTCGAGCGTCTCGAGCCGATGCGCGCGCGACCGCCCGCGCAGCCAGTTCACGTAACCCACCATTCGCTTGGAGGCGAGATCGGCGAGACGCGGTCGCGGCAGCGGGCCGATATGCGGATCGGACAGATGGGCGAGTACGAACATCCTCTTGCGTTCGATCCGAATGGTCACGAGCTGCCGATCAGAATTCCGGCGAGGAACACCAGCACGCCGCCGAGCACCACCTGGAAGGCGGCGGCAAGGAACGGCGTGTCCATGAACCGGCAGCGGATATAGGAGATCGCCGCGAGTTCAACGATGACGATAACGAAGGCCGCGGCGGTCGCGGTGAAGAAATCCGGAATGAGATAAGGCAGGGTATGCCCGAGCCCGCCGACGGCCGTCATGAGCCCACACACCCCACCGCGCAGCCAAGGCGAGCCGCGGCCGGTGAGCGAGCCATCGTCGGAGAGCGCTTCGGCGAATCCCATGGAGATGCCGGCGCCGACCGAGGCAGCAAGACCGACCAGAAACGTCGCCCAGGTGTCGTGGGTGGCGAACGCCGCCGCGAACAGCGGCGCCAGCGTCGACACTGAGCCGTCCATCAGGCCGGCGAGCCCCGGCTGTACATATTGCAGCACGAACATCCGCCGTGCGGTCTCGTCCTCCTTGGTGCGGATGGCAGGCGTGAGAATGCGGCCTTCCAGCGATTCCGCCAGCTTCTCGTGTCCTTCCTCGGCTTCGGCGAGCCGCGCCAACAAATCGCTTACCGCGTGGTCGCGCGCCTGCTCGGCGGCCTTGCGATAGAAGCGGGCGTTCTCGAATTCGACGGTCTCGGCGTACTTGCGCACCTGATCGAGCCCAAGCGGCTTGGCCAGCCAAAGTGGGCGATGGTGCACGAAGCCTTTCACATCCTGGCGACGAATGAGCGGGACATAGTCGCCGAACTTTTTGCGATAGAGGTCGAGCAGCCGGTCGTGATGCTTGAGCTCCTCCTCCGCCATGCGGTCGAACATCTCGGCGGACTTCGGATATTGGTCGCGCAAACCCTCCGCGAAGCCGCGATACACGCGATTGTCCTCATCTTCGCTGGTGATGGCGAGGGCGAGGATTTCCCGTTCGGACAGGTCTGCGAAACGTTTCATGGCGGATCCCGGTTGATTATGTCATGTTCAATATAACCATCCTGCCGAACGAGGGGCGGAGATTGCGGCGTACGCCGCAAGGTCGCATCGGTTGATCGCTCGCCGACCGGTGTGCGGCCGTGATGCGAAGAAGAACAATGGCTCGATCGAACGAAATCCCGACGCGCCCATTGCGTAAGAATCTTTCGCGCCTGCGGCGCGCCTGCGAGCCGGCGGTGTATCGGACGCTGCACGCCTATTGGCGGTTCCGCCGCGGCATGACGCTCGGCGTGCGCGCGCTTGTCCTGGACGGTCAGGACCGTGTCTTTCTGGTCAAGCACAGCTATGTGGAGGGCTGGCATCTGCCTGGCGGCGGGGTCGAGGTCGGCGAGACGATGCTTCAATCCCTCGCGCGCGAACTTATGGAAGAAGGCAACATCGAGATTGTGGGAAAGCCGGCGCTGCATGGCGCCTATTTCAATGCGAGGATTTCGCGCCGCGACCATGTCACGCTCTATGTCGTGCGCGAATTCCGTCAGGAAGCGCCGCCCAGGCCCACCAACGAGATCGTCGCCACCGGGTTCTTCTCGATCGACGCGCTTCCCGCCGATACGACGCCCGCGACCCGCGCCCGCATCGCCGAGGTGTTTTTCGGCGCGCCGATGTCGGACCGGTGGTGAGGGCGCAGCGAGGGCCGCATGCCAATAACCGCGGACCCAATGCTCCAATCGGCCATCGATGCGTTTGCCTTGCCGGGCGTCGCGATCGGCCATCGCTTGATCTCGCCTGGCGACGAGGATGCGTTGACGCCGGAGGAAGTCTGCGGAATCTCGGGGAGCGTCGTTGAGAGAAGGCGCGCCAGCGGCGCGGCGCGCATCGTGGCGCGCCAACTGCTCCGGGGACTTGGCTATCCAGAATGCCCGTTGCCACGAGCCGCGTCGGGAGCGCCGATCTGGCCGGCCGGGGTCATCGGGTCGCTCGCCCACGATCGCCGCGTGGCGGTCGCAGCAATCGCCACGAGCCGTGAGATCGACGCTTTGGGGATAGACATCGAACCCGCTGAATCGCTGCCGATCGATCTGCTCGATATCATCGCGACGCCTGACGAGCGGCCGGGGATCGGCGACGATCCAATCTGCGGGCGACTGCTCTTTGCGGCGAAGGAGGCCGTCTATAAGGCGGTTTATCCGCTCGACCGGACATTCCTCGAACACCACGACGTTCAAATCGATTTTTCCAAACGCCGGGGAACCGTTCGCAATGGCCGAACGGCCGAGCTGAGGTATTGCGTTTCAACGCATTTGGTTGTGCTGGCGTTTCTGCCGCATCGCAGCGGCCGAGGCGCTTAAACGGCTTGCCGTCTCCGAAAGCTTGCTCAAATCAAAGTGAGACGAGACGCCGCATCTTGCTCCAAGCTTTTATGCTAAATCTGCTTGCATGGTGGTCACTGCGATCGCGGCGGCCATGTCCTGAGGGAGATAACGATGCGCAAGGCCTTAATGGCGGTTGTTCTCTCAAGCGCGTTCGTGGTGAGCGCCCAAGCGAAGGAGCAAACCGGGACGATCGTCTCGATCGATGGTGGCGCCAAGACCTTCGTCTGCGAATGGAAGGATAAGAGCTGGACCTACCGGACCACTGAGAAGACGGGTTTTCGCCTTCGCGGTAAGAACGGAACGTTTTCTGATTTGAAGGCCGGCGTGAGAGTGAATGTCGGCTATCATACCGACGACAAGGGGCGGATCGCGGACTGGGTCAATATTGAGAAGCGTTGATCCTCTCGATCGGCAGCGATAGTCCGCTCGCGCGGCCTACGCACTGAAAATGCAAATATGAAGGCCGCCCGTTAGAGCATTTTCCGGCGAAGTGGAAACCGGTTCGCCGCAGAAAATGCGACCACTAAAGGAAAACCGGAGCGAATTCCGATTCCACCGGAACGGAATTCGCTCTAGAGCGGCCTTCGTCCTTTCGCGAGCCCGTTACTTCGATTCCGCCGGGGTCGAAGCAGCCGAATAGAGGGGAGGTTACTTCGATTCCGCGGGTCGAAGCGCCGAGGGGGAGCTTCCGCCGGGGTCGAAGCCGTCGAAGCGTCAGGGGCGTCCGTGGATCGCTTGGGGCTGAAACCTAATCTTGGCTCTATCTTCTCGATCACGCGCTTATAGAAGGAGCCGACATCGGACAGGCTGAACGGAAGCGCAGAGCCGACGTCGGATGCACTGACGTCTTCTTGCGGGCCCAAAACTGTCGACGAGGCTTTTTTCGAAGGCTCTCCTGACTCAGCGGGAGGTACTTTTTCCCGCGGTGTCGACAGATCACTCGTCCGCGTCTTTTCCCATGGCGTCGACGGAGCCGCGGCCCGGGTGGTTTGCTTCGACGCGTCGTCCTCTTTGGCGGGCGCGGGCGTAGAAGCGGGGACGGCGTCGTTGCCGAGGATGAGCGGCAAGCCGTCTTTGTTGCTGCCGATGATGACGACTTTCGAGTTCGTCGATTGCGCGAGTTGCAACGTCGCCTCGATGCCGCGCCAACGCAAATAGGAATCCGAAATCCCTGTGCTGACGGTCTGCTGGAAGTCGCGGATGCCTTCGGCCTCGATTCTCTTGCGCTCGGACTCCTTCTTCTCCCGCTCGAGACGGAATTTGTACTCCTCCGAGATGTAATACTGCTCCGCCTTGCGGTTGATCGCGGCGACCACCGGCGGCGGCAGTTCAATGCCGTACAGAAGCGTATCGTAGAGGACGACGGTGTCTCGCATGGCCACATTGTACGACCGCTCGTCGGTCTCACGCTCCATCATCTTGTGGCTCAGTTTGTCCAGCGCGCGTTCGCGGATCTTGTCCTGGATTTGCTGGCGCGCCGTCGAATAGACCTGTTCCGCGGTGAATTCGGCGACGACCTCGCGCATCACGCTGGCGATTTGCGGACCCAGCAATTGGATATAGTCGGGGCCGACGACTTGGTGCAGCGTGGGAATGGAGTCATGCTGCAGTCGAAAGCGGGTATTGACGGTGGCGTTCATGTTCACGCCGTCGCTGGAGATGGCGTTGTACGTTTCCGTAAGGGATTGAACGCGCAAGTTATAGATAAACAGTTTGTCCCAGGGCAAAATGATATGGAGCCCTTCTTCCTTCAAGTCGCGTGGATCGAGGTCCGTGCCGCCTTCGAAGCGTTTCCACAGAACGCCCACCTCGCCGCTGGGCACCGTTATCACCATGCGTGGAAGGAGCACGACCGCCACCAGCGCGACGACCATCAAGAAAAGCGTAAAGGTTGGCAATCCGCGCTCGACAAAGCGCCGCCACTTGCCGCGCACCCCTGGCTGAGGCGAATTTCGGTCCAGTGACCAGGCATCCGCTTTCATTGTTTATTCTCCGCCTGTTGTTGCCCGACAAAACGGCCTTCGTCCATGCGAAGCCGGCGGGCAGGCACATCTAGCTCGTTTATATAGCGTTCATCATGCGTTATCGCCACCACCGTCGCCCCCGCCTGGGTCAGGGCAGGCAACAGGTCATAGTAGAACTTGCGGCGAAACTCCGGGTCCTGATCGGCGGCCCACTCGTCCAGCAGTCGGATTGGCCGCTTCTCGAGCAGGCTGACGATGAGCGCGAGGCGCTTGCGCTGGCCGCTGGAGAGATCGACGGTGCGGAAATGCCGTTCGACGATCCCCGTCTTATCGAGGAGGTGGAATTCGGCCAGCAGGCGTTCGACTTC
>CAWIXM010000035.1:0-126594 GCA_963840055.1 uncultured Alphaproteobacteria bacterium
CTGCGCTGCAACGACGCGTCTGCAGTTGAGGGCAGGCCGTCCGTGGCCCGGCTGGCATCGTCACAGCAGCCCGTGACCCATCGCATCATTCCGGGGCCGGATTGCAGGTGGCCGGCTACAAACCGGAGCGATACTTACGAGCAGCCCAAAAGCTTGCTACTAACCGTCCAGCTTCAAGATTTATCCGGGGGAATCCCGGTCTGACACCGGGTCGCGCCGTCGAGCCGCAGATGGGGCAACGCAGGAAGGCGTCACAGGATGGGCAAGATCGATATCCGCCATGCCCGGCGTCCGACCCGCGCGCGCGTCGGCGGCAGCGATGCCGATCGTGCTGCCCGGTTTCGCGCCCGCTTTCCGCCCGCGGCCAAGCGCCGGCTGTTCATCCGCAACAACATCCTGTCGCCCAACCGCGCACCGCCGGTCAATCCGGAGCGCACGGAGATTCGCGACGTGGCCGCGCTGACCGCCGAGATCAAGACGACGGTCCGCGCCATGGGGGCCGACATCGTCGGGGTGGCCGATTACGATCACCGTTTTGCATTCACCCAAGCCGGCGAGGTGAAACACAAGCACGTCGTCGTGTTCGGCATCGGCATGTCCTATGACCACATGGCTGACATCGGACCGCGGTCGCAGGATGAGGTGCACCGGGTTTACTACCAACTCGACGACATCGGCGTCCGTCTGGCGCAGCGATCGCGGCCTACGGCTACAGCGCGGCCATGCAGCCCAACGAAGGCGACATTCCGCTGGTGGCGTTCGCCTATCTCGCCGGATTGGGCGAACTCGGCAAACACGGTTCGCTGATCTCGCCCGAGCTCGGCTCTTCGTTCCGCCTCGGCGCGGTGTCGACCGACATCCCGCTGAAAGCCGACGGGGCGAAGGACTTCGGCATAGACGAGGTCTGCCTCCGCTGCGGTGTCTGTGAACGGTTCTGCCCCGGCGATGCCATCAAGCCGACCAAGCAGCTCGTCAACGGCATCGAGCGCTGGCACGTGGATACGCCGACCTGCGAGCCCTATTTTCACAAGCTCTATGGCTGCAAGATCTGCCTCATGGTCTGTCCGCTCAACAGCCGCGGCGCTTTCGGCGCGGCCTTCAAGGCGGCATCGAAAGTGCTGGTCAAGGCGAAGGACGCCAAGGGCATGCTGGCGCTGATCGAAGAGCAGACCGACATGCACTACGAGGACTTCGCTTCTGGCGCCGACCACGGCGCGAAGTCCGGCTGAGTAGCGGGCCCGTTCGCCGCGGTGCGTATTCCGCTTCCTGAGCATGCGTACGCATCTGCTCATGGCCGCTCATGGCACCATTCGCCAATTCGCCGCGCTGCAATGGGTGTCCGAAGCTGAGGGCAGACCATCCGTGGCCGGCAAGCCATCTTCACGGCAGCCCGTGCCGAGTAGGCCCGGGGAATTTCACCCCGAGCCTCTCACAAATTCCGGACGTGAACCTCTCGATTCATCCGGCTCGTGTCACCGCGCGAAGGCTGCCGCCTTCCGCTGAACCTTCGGGCTCCTCCCGGTATGACCCAGTTGGCCCAAGCTCAACGGCGATGACCTGCCCCCTTCGCTCCACGGGCATTACCCCGCTTCGTCGCTGTAGAGTCGGGAGAGGTGGAGCTTTCGCCCTGCCTCCGCCCGCTCGCTCAAACGGCTCGTGCAGTTTTCCCGCAAGCCGCTTTCCTGTGCGGACGCCAATGCGGCGTCGAAGACGGATTGATGCCGGGCACGAGGTAGATCAGCCGCACAAGTCCGAATTCCTGCACCAGCCGTGGAAGCGGATATCGTCGCCACACCGTGTTTCGCCATTTCTTGGCGAGGAATGAGCGTAGCCGACGTTCAATCCAACCATCCATGCGATGGAACAGTTTTCGCACGTGCGCCTTCCGGTAATAGTTCCCCCAGCCGCGGATGACCGGGTTGATCGCCTCGATCACCTCGCGAAGCCGGACCGGAGCATTTCGGCGAGTCAGACCGCGGATTTGATCCTTGAACCGATCCACCGATTTTTGCCTCGGAACGGCATAAAGACCCATCGGATTGGTTCGAGCTGTGCGCTTGTGTGCGGGCAGCTTGAGCCCTTTGCCCCGTTTGATCTTGTAGCCGAGAAACTCAAACCCGTTCGTGATGTGCACGATGCGGGTCTTTTCCGGATGCAGACTGACACCGAGCCTCTCGTGCAGGTACGCGCGTGCCGTCGCCAGCGCGGCCTCGGCTTCGTGACGCGTGCGACAAACGACGACGAAGTCGTCCGCCCAGCGCGTCAGCCGATAGCCGGCTTCGGTCATCGCGTGATCAAACGGCGTGAGATAGATGTTCGACCACAACGGACTGGCAACCCCGCCTTGCGGAACGCCGGTCTTGGTCGGCTCCCACGCGCCGTCAACAATCACTCCGGCTTCGAGAAAACTACGAATCAGTCGCAGAACTCGTCCGTCGCTGATTTCCTTGGCGATCAGATCAACCAATCGCTCCTGGTCGATTTTGTCAAAATAGGATCGCAAGTCGGCGTCTAAGATCCACAGGTTGCCCTCGTTGATCTCACGCCACACCTTCCGCATCGCCATATGCGGCGACCGGCCGGGGCGATATCCGAACGAGCAGTCCGCAAACAACGGTTCGAAGATGGATGTCATCTTCTGGACCAGGGCCTGCTGAACCACACGATCGATGACAGAGGGGATACCTAAATTTCTGGTTCCTCCCCCCGCCTTCGGTATCGCGACCCGCTTCACCGCTCGCGGCCGATAGGTGCGATCGCGCAACTGCTCATGCAGTCTTGCGAGCAGTTCATCCTCTCGTTCCGTGAACGCGGCAATCGTCAGGCCATCAATACCGGCACTGCCCTTGTTTTCCCTGACATGCTTCCAGGCTTTGGTCAGATTGCTCCGATCATAGACCTTGTCGATCAACGAATGGACTTTCCTGTGCCTCTGGTCTCCTCGTCCTCCAGTACCAATCGACGCCTCCGGGGTATCCTCGATGCCGGCGCTGGGTCTTTCGCTTTGCGAACTTATCCGCACCTCCGTCATGTACTCGCCCGTTCCTCGTCATTCGGCTCTGTCCCACAGTACGGGGCCTTCCCCCTCCGCACGGCCTTTTGGGTCCGTCCGGCGTCGCCATTCAACGATGACGATCCGAGACCTTTTGCTCTGATCTCGTTCAAGAGTACCGCGCCCCGATCCAACTCCTGGCACCGCCTCGGCCGGAATTTCGCTCACGCTTATATCCGCGCCTACCGTCGGATGGCTTCAGGCTGGGCTTTGCTTTATCCGTTGCTCGCCCTTTCGTCTGCGAGTGTCGCACTATTCCAGCCATACCTCTCCGCCGGACGATACCAAGCCTCCCTGAGTCATCGACGCATCTTCCCCACCGTGTCGCCCGCACACACCTTGGTGCGACGGAGTGGAACCCAAATGCCTTCGCCCCCATAGTGCGGGCTCGACCTCGCTCCGTCTTTGGCCGACCGGTTCATCTGTCGGGATAGCTCCCGTTGATTGCGACCCGGTGGTTCTCCTCAAGCCTTTCAGACTCTACCTCGCGGTAGACGCCCTGCCCTCCAAAGAATCGTCGATGGTGGCTCCAGGTCGGCCTATCTGTTTCCCGGCTTTCGCCGTGGTGCCTCATTAGCCTCTCCATACCTTCCATCTTCTCTGGCCGGTGAGGCATTACCCCCACCTTTGGATATCGGCCCGGGGTCGCGGGCCGAGTGGGACTTCAACCCACCTGACGCGTCAACTGTCAGGCACACACTACGAGGCAGTCCGCCCCTCTCCGGCGCATCGGTACTTTCGGCCTCGCGGTTGGAGCCGCTTGTGCCTTTTCCCTTGGCATCGCCGGCCAGGTTCTCACGTTCCGTACAAGAGCCAGATTGAGCTTCGCGCCGCCTACATGCCGGATGCCGCTTGGGCAGTCTCAGGACATCCCCCAAGCTGATCCCGGAGGCAGGGTCAGCCCCCGGTTTTGACATCGCCTAATCCGCTTTCGACACTTCCGCAGCGGTTCGCTTGCGCTCGCCTCTCTCAATCATACCTGTCGAAATCTTGTTCCAACTCTTCCGCAACGTTCACCACCGTGGCTTTTGACCACAGCAGCTTGCGGTGGTTTGAGATCAACACCTGATTGCCGAACTCGAAGGACCTTCCTTCATCTCTCGTACAGTTACGCATCGCCGTGTGGACCGGCGTTACTCGTGACACAAGACCCATCCGGAGTTTTGGCCTGCCATTGGTTGCCCTGCGTGCGCGCTTCGGTACGCGAGCAGTCCGATTGGTCACAACAATTTACTCCATACCGAGGATTTCTTAGCCCCTTGAACCAATCGCGAATGTATCCGGGGACCTCATTATAATTGCCGCGGTCACGAGCACTGGCGTCGGCGCTCACGCCGACAATCTGCACGGCTATTGCTAGTAACGTCATCGCGACTTTCATCGGCCCAGCATCAATCATTTGACGCATGGCTGACAGTGAAGGAGCCTCACCGAAGCTCACACTGAGGCCCCGGCCGGTGTTTTGCCGATAGCCGGGGCCTGCGGAGCATGGGGGCTCACCGATGGAAATGAGCCAATACTGCCCCGCAACGCTCACGTTGGTTTTGGGAGCCGGCCCCGCAACGCGGCTTAGCGCCGCCCCCTGCTTGGGAAGACAAAAGGCCCAGCGCCTGATTGTTCGCCGGGCCAGTAGTCACCGAAAGACGCTGAGCAATCCCCTGCGGGCTGCTCAACGGAAAGGGGAGGCGCCCCTCTCACTGGGACAAGCATTTCGTTGCGAGCCGGTTCCCGCCCTCGGCGCGAGCGGGGGTGCGGTGGAAGCCGATCTGGGGAAGGCAAAAAGCGGGCTCGCCAGCTTCAGGCGGCGTACTCGCGCTGCAATTCCTCGATGATTGCCTTAGCATGATCGAGAATGGCCTGCGTCGTCGCTTCGCTGAATACCCCTGCCGAAGGTATCGTCGCCTCGACGATTTGCAGGAGTCGCACGACCTCGTTTTTCGACAGCGGCCGAACGAAGGCAGTCAGCACCTCGCGCTGGTAAGGGGTGAGTTTCGTAAGGTCGACCTCGGTGCGCATCGGACCCTCCTGGGCTGATGCTTGAACGAGTATCGAGCCGGTGGCCGGATTACCGTGCGCGGGGTCACGGAAGACGACGTACCGCGAGCGAGCGCACCCCGAGGCTGCGCATGTTGCCGAGGGGGCCGACCGCTTGTGAATGCGTTCACACGCAGAGGTCATACCCACGAGTTACAGTTGAGTGCCCAGCCGCGGTTCCTCCGAGCCGGGGAGCGCGCGCCTCGGCTGTCAGAAAGGTGGCCTGCGGCCCGCGGCGCGGTTGAGACGTTTTTGCCGTCCAAGGCCACCAACGCGCGCTTCCAATCAGCAAGGGCCGCCTCCGGGCGGCCTTCCTAAAAGAACTGGCGAGGTCACGTCGCGGCCGCTGAGCAGAAGCAAGCCGCCTGAGGAAGGCCGCCCTCCGGGGCGGCCTTGTGCTTCTTATCGCCTGCCACCTCCACGGCCGAAGGAGTAATACGGCCCGTACGCGGCGTACCAAGAATTGACAACACACATCCCGCCGACGCCCCTGACTGCTTGCTCGCACTGCCACCGATTCGAGAAATAGCAGTTAGTCCCGCCGCCGCCGCGCCCGCCGTTGTATAATGCGCACCATGGATAGAGCCGAAAGCCGCCTTGTTGTGCGCTTGCCGGCGCGACGTTGAAGACTGAAGCAACGGCTAGTCCGGCCAGTCCAAGCATCATCGCAGTTCGACGCATGTGGCTCTCCTATCTGCACCCCGACGGCCTATGTGGGGGTGGCCGAACAAGTTCGCCAACTCCCTCTCGCCCTCATCTCCCGCCAATTCGGCCTCGCGTCTGCGCCGATGATGCCGCACTGGGTGCAGACCATGCGTGGACGGAAGGAGGGACCAGCACCGCGTCGGGCCAGTCGTCAGCCGGCAGCACCGCCGAATGGTGACATAGCTCGCATGTGACGGCGAGCGACCGCACTCCCAGCGAGCGCATGTTGCCCAAGGTCATCGGAGGACTGGGAGGGGAAGGCATGACGTGGACGCCGTGGCAAAATCGAAGACCCGGCGCTCCCCCCACGTGCCCCCACGTGACGCCGGGCCTTCAAAGGGGCCTCATGACTTGATGGCCTACCCTCGCCTACTCGCATGAACCCGACAATCAGGTCGAACCCCTACCAGCGCTGCGCGCCCTGTACTCCTGCCAATTATTCAGCCACGTCGGCCTCCCCAGCGCTGAAAGTGTTGCGATTTGGTCACGGCCCTCGATGGAGTGCAAAAGCCCCTGGAACCAACGGGCGGACTAAGGTGTTCGACAATCGACAACGGGTGGGAGGCATCAATGTCGAAGTTTATCTTGGGAATTCTGGCGTCTGTCGCATTCGCTGGCGGTGCTCTGGCTGCAGACCTGCCGCGCAAAGAGCCGCTGCCGCCGGCTGCCCCGATTGGTAAGGCTCCAATCGGCAAACTCCCCTTCGGCAAGGGGCCGGTGGTCGCACGCTACTGAACCGATACCTCTATAAGTGACGTGACTCGGCCCCTGTCGAGAAACAGAGGGCGGGTTCCGTTTTGCCGACCTTCTCCGGGAGCTTGGCGATATCCGCTGCGATCCGCAGGGCCTCGTCGTGCGTGAGCATGTTCGCTTGTCGCCTATACGGTAATTCATTCGCCGTTAGTCGTGTGGCATGACCCAAAACTCACATAGACAGCGTGCGCAAGGTGGTCGGGGGTCCGCATTGATGAAATCAGCCCATAGCCAATACAGACCAAGGAACGCCATCATGCCGCTCCCCATGACCATCCAGCCCTTCCATCCGGCTACGAAAAACAGCAAGTAGATAAAGCCGCCGACGCCCGCCGCGCTCAGCCCCAATGCCAGAATTAGATTGATTGTGCGGCGGATCGGCCCCCTTAGGGCAGCTTGGAGGATCAGCGGCAGCTTTTCGACGTCGTCCGAATTCAAACCGAGGCTGATCGAGCTGACTGTCGGGCTTTGCTTGGAGGCGCACAAGGAGGACGGCTATGTCAACCGCAAAGCCCGAAAGCATTTCCCTTCGCCCTGCGCAGGCAGACGACGCGCCTGTTCTGGCGCAGCTTGTGAATTATGCAGGTGAGGGCATGCCACTCTACCTCTGGGAAGAGATGGCGGCGGACGGACAAACCGGATGGGATGTCGGAAAACAGCGCGCGGCACGCGAGACGGGGAGCTTCTCCTATCGTAATGCGACGATCATCGAGCTCAATGGTGCCGCTGCCGGCGCACTAATCGGATATGAAATTCCAGAGGAGCCTGAACCGCTTCCGCCTGATATGCCGGCAATGTTCGTTCCCCTGCAAGAACTCGAAAACCTCGCGCCCGGTACTTGGTACGTGAATGTGTTGGCTGTGCTGCCGCAGTTCCGTAATAGCGGTCTCGGTTCCCGTCTACTTGCGCTCGCTGACGAGACAGGCATGCAACTGGAAAAGCGTGGCATGAGTGTCATTGTTGCAGATAGCAATACCGGCGCTCAGCGGCTCTACGTGAGGTTTGGTTACGTGGAGGCCGCACGCCGCCCCATGGTGAAGCAGGGCTGGCTGACCGAGGGGCAAGAATGGGTGCTTCTGACGAAAGGGTTCTGACTGCCTCACCGGATGGAGCGTCGGATTGCGTAGACGCCATCAAGACAGAATTTTTCGTCCAAAGCGGGTCGATGACGTGCGCCGCGAACCGCTTGATGTTCGTAAGGCGACGGCGCGTAGCAATGATGGAGTCCTGAAAGGATCGGCGTAGTGACGATGGTCCCCTGGCCACACTTGATGGCAGTGGGCGTACTGCTTGGCTGTGAGGTTCGGCGACATCGTTTCAATTTTCTGGCGATATCTCCGGCGGTGATTTTTGGACCGCCCCGAGAGACGAATTCCCATCTGCTGCGGTCGTATCTAAATTACTACAATGAGACGCGCACGCACCTGTCCTTGGACAGGGATGCGCCCGTTTCGCGCGCCATCCAGACCATTGGCCGCATATTCGCCCGTCCAGTCCTGGGTGGATTGCATCACCAATACGTACGGATCTAATTCGCGACAGGCACAAGGAATGGGTCCCGATGGGCATGCGACTTTTCTCAAGTAACAACCGTCCGGTCCATTTGGGGCCGTATCCGCTGGAGCGCCTCCAGCGGCAGGCGCAAATGCCGGACCTGAATGCCGTGCCCGCCATGCGGCCGATCTCGTTCCGCCGCCCGGAAGTGCCGGAAAGCATCGTCAACGCCATGGGTGAGTACGAGGCGATGCTGGATGCGATCCACTACGGATTGGTCAACAAAGCCACGGCCGAGATCCCGGCGGATCCCGAGGAGCGGGCCCATCACATCAAAGCCTTCGGCTATTTTTGTGATGCCGCGATGCTCGGCATCTGCGCGCTGCCTGACGCGGCATTTCTGGATGAACCGGTCACCAATCCCGATGTCGCGCGCCTGGCGCATGATCTGCGCACCCGCCAAACCAAGACGCTTGCCTCTGGAATCGACGTCATCATGGCCGATCTCAAAGAAAGCATGGAGGCGCCGCCGACCACGATCGAAACACACACACACGTAATCGTCTTTCTTTATGAGAATCCCCGCAATCCTGACAAGGCCGAACCCGGCAGCGATTGGCTTGATGACGCGCTCGCGCAACGCGCATGTTTACGTGCCAATGAGACCGCGACCGTCATTGCGAATTACATCCGCCTTCTCGGCTTCGATGCAAAAGCCCATTCCGGATCGGCATCCGACGTCGACTTGAACCGGCTGGCCGTGTCAGCAGGCCTCGCTACGGCAGAGGATGGGGCGCTGGTCGTCCCCTATATCGGACCGCGTTTCGGGTTGGCGGCCATCACCTGCGCCTTTGAACTGGCGCCGGACGCGCCTTTGGCGCCCGCCGCTCAGCAGCCATGGTTCAAGACGCGCGGGCCGGCGTGGTGGCTGGGCATGGGGTTTGCCAAATCCGCGCTCAACGGTGACCCCTATGCAAAGCGGCGCTTTGTTGACGGCCCATTGCCGTTTGAGCGGCTGAAACGGGTTGATACGCCGACCACCTACATCGACGAAGCTCATGTTGCCCGCGTGCCCAAACGCACCGACATGTTTGCGCGCGCACAATTCGGCGACATGGGCAAGGCGAATCAGGTCAACGCCACAGGCGGCCACTATGCGCGCAAGTCGGCACCGTCCTCCGCGCAGCGGCGGGCACTCGGCGCTTTCGTCCTGTTGCAGGATGGGCCGGCAAATCCCAATGGCCCGCGACCTTCCGATGCCGAGCGCAACGCCGCCAACGTCAAAGCCGCCAGCTATTTTCTTGGCGTCGATGCGGTCGGTTTATCGCGCTGTCCGGAATGGACCTGGTATTCACACGATGCCGCCGGTGCGGTTCTCGATCCGCCGCATGACCAGGCCATCTCGATGATCATCGACCAGGGTTACGAAACCATGGAAGGTGCCTCCGGCGACGATTGGATTTCAGTTGCGCAATCTATGCGCGCCTATCTTCGTTTCTCGTTGCTTGGCGGTGTCATAGCAAAGCAGATTCGCAATCAAGGCTACACGGCCAAGGCCCATACCGTGCTTGACGGAGAGGTGTTGCAGCCCCCGCTGCTACTGCTCTCCGGGCTTGGAGAGGTCAGCCGCATCGGCGAAGTGATCCTCAATCCGTATCTCGGCCCACGTCTGAAGTCGGGCGTTGTCACAACCGACATGCCTTTAGCCCACGACAAACCGATCGAGTTCGGCCTGCAGAATTTTTGCGAGAACTGCAACAAGTGTGCGCGCGAATGTCCGTCCGGCGCGATTACTGCCGGGCCGAAGCTGATGTTCAATGGCTATGAAATCTGGAAGTCGGATAGCCAGAGATGCGCGACTTACCGCATCACTACGCCAGGGGGTGCGATGTGCGGGCGCTGCATGAAGACCTGCCCCTGGAACCTCGAGGGCCTGTTTGCCGAGGCGCCCTTTCGCTGGGCTGCTTCAAACATTCCTGCTGCCGCGCCCTTGCTCGCAAAGCTGGATGACTTGGTCGGCAATGGCGGTCTCAACGACACACGGGCAGGGACAGCTCAAGACCCTCATCCATCAACCAAAGATCAACCTTCCGAAACAAGTCGGTGACAATCAACCCAGCGGATGGGTGCCGGCGCCGCACCACCACGATCGCGAAACGCGCATTGCACATGGCCTGAAGCATGAGCGCTTCGTCGGAGCCCGACGCAAACCGTGTCGATCTGGCGTATCGATCGATCGCCCGGGAACGGCCGGCTGGAGCCGTGTGGACCGCAAGATCGAAGGCCAGTGTCAACTCATCCATGCTGTCGAGGATGAGGACCTTGCCGTCAGCCAGACCCAAGCGGCGCGCCTGGTGCAGGATCGCGTCTCGGGACAGGAGTTTCAGTGCGTCCGAATGGTGCCGTTTGCTGATTTCGCGCAGGTGGCGGTAGCGCGCGAGCACCTCGCCGCGGCTCGGCACTTGCGGTTCGACATTGCCTTCTGTCCGGAGCGCAACGGCGGCGACCATGATGACCTCGACATTCTTCGCTGGCGTTGCGTCGGATCACGCAACAGCGGATCGTGCACCTCGTATCCCGGCATGCTGATTCGGGGAATGGCCAAGAACCGACGATCCACGCATTTCGCGGCCGCGGGCATGGCACATGAATTTGTCGGCTGGTCGATGCCATCAGCTGAACGACAACCTCGAACGCACCAGATGGCACGTTGTGTCAGCCTCGAACCCTGTGCTTCCATGCCGCAAATGGAGCACACAGACGGGGGGGGGGCCCGCAGGGACGACGTGATCAGCAGGTTGACAGCCGAACAGGCTTTGAAAATTGTGGAGCGGCTGACTCGAAATGGAGGCAAAATTCGGGAAGCCGTTCTCACCGAAGCAATGAACATCTTAAACTGAGATAGACTGGGATGAAACAGCGGACGAAGTCTTCGCTGCTCTCATGTGCGCATTCCGCGGCGGAGCGAGCCGCCGCACGGTTTTCAAACGTCGATGACGAGTGAGCTCTTGGGTCGCGAGCAACAAATCAATACCGAGCCGGGATCCGGCGGGTCCAAAGGTTCCTCGAGGTACTCGACTTCACCGTCAACCAGCTCGCACATGCACGTGTGGCAGATCCCTGAACGGCAGCTGTAATCAGGACTCAAGCCCTGGTGCTCCGCCAAATCCAGAATCGTCTCGCACTTCGGCTCCCAAGTGGCTGTTACGCCCGACTTGGCGAACGTGACCTGAAGCCCGCCTGCCAGCTCCTGGTCTGCGGTCCGTGCCGGCGCCTGTCCGCACGGCCCTGCCTCTTCCGTCAGCAGCGATCCTGGACCGAAGAACTCGTAGTGGATGCGCGAATCCGACACGCCGAGTGAGAGCAGGCCGCAATAGAGTGCCCTCATGAAGGGCGTCGGGCCACAGAGGTAGAACTCGTAATTGAACCGCCCCGGGATCTTCGGAGGCTCCAACTTCTGAGAAAGTGGAGCCATGACGAAGCAGACGAGCACCAAGTTTTCACCTGAGGTTCGCGACCGGGCTGTGCGGATGGTGTTTGATCATCAAACTGAGCACGGCTCGCAGTGGGCCACGATCATATCGATTGCGGGCAAGATCGGCTGCACTGCCGAGACGCTTCGCAGTTGGGTTCGCCAAGCCGAACGCGACGAGGGCCAACGAGCCGGTCTGACGACGGATGAACGCGAGCGGATCAAGGCGCTCGAGCGTGAGGTCCGTGAGCTTCGTCAGGCGAACGAGATTCTACGGAAAGCGTCAGCTTATTTCGCGGCGGCGGAGCTCGACCGCCCGTTCAAGAAGTGATTGGCTTCATGGAAGCCCATATGAACGAGTTTGGGGTCGAGCCGATGTGCAGGGTTCTTCACATTGCCCCATCCACCTGGCACGAACACGCCCGCCGGAAAGCCGATCCGGATCGCATGCCTGAGCGGGCGAAGCGGGACGCCGAGCTGTCGGTCCACATCCGGCGGGTTTTCGCGGAGAACTTCAGCGTCTATGGGGTACGCAAGGTCTGGAGGCAGTTGACGCGCGAAGGCGTTGCGGTTGCTCGGTGCACCGTCGCACGGCTCATGAGAGCCATGGGCCTGCAAGGGGTTGTCCGAGGGAAGCGGATGAAGACCACGATCAGCGACAGGGCGGTGCCATGTCCGCTGGACAAGGTGAACAGGCAATTCGCCGCTGACAGACCGAACAAGCTCTGGGTGTCCGATTTCACCTATGTCGCCACCTGGAGCGGCTTTGTTTATGTCGCGTTCGTCATCGACGTCTATGCCCGACGGATCGTGGGCTGGCGGGCCAGCCGCACCGCTTCGGCGGGCTTTGTCCTCGATGCGCTGGAGCAAGCGCTTCATGCCCGCCGGCCGCTCGACGGCGGCTTGGTCCATCATTCCGATCGCGGCGTCCAGTACGTCTCGATCAAATACAGCGAACGGCTCGCCGAGGTCGGCATCGAGCCTTCGGTCGGCAGTGTGGGGGATTCCTACGACAATGCGCTCGCCGAAACAGTGATCGGCCTGTTCAAGACCGAGGTCATCCATCGGCGTGGGCCATGGCGGTCGTTCAACGCCGTCGAATACGCGACGCTCGAATGGGTGGACTGGTTCAACAACCGTCGACTCCTGGAGCCAATCGGCAACATCCCACCTGCCGAGGCGGAAGCGAACTACTACGCGACTCTTGAGGAGCCCAGGATGGCCGCGTAGCTCTCAATAAAAATAGCCTCCGGAAAATTCGGGGCAGTTCAGATCCTCCACACAGACGGTTTCCCCAGACTTGAGTTCAATGTAGCCAGTTAGCTCCGAAGGACCAAAACCGAAGCTCGGTCCCATGCGGAAGAAACCTGCTGGTGTCCGGTTGTCGCCTTCAAACTTCTCTGGTTCATCACTCTGCTTGAAGTCGAGAAAGGTGTAGCCCCAGCCAAGGCCGGCTTTGCCGACGGCAGCCGGCTCGGCTGCACTGACGCGTTTCCAAGGTATGTTGGCCGACGGGCGTGTGAAGAGCTGTAGCGTTGCTTGTTCTGTGTCCATCGATCGCGTGGTGACCAATACGAGCCGCGATGCCTCCGCGATAGGTCCGGGGCAGGTCTCCGCGCAGACGGGTGAAACGAGAATTGCCGTCGCGGCAAATATAAAACCGCCTAGTTTAGGCATCGTTCGCGTGCCGCGAGTTCGCAAGTCGCCAAGAATGCAAAAGACAAATTCTGCCTCAGCGCAAAATTGACGCCTGATCTGGCCGAGAATGAGACGGCGGATTCATCCGCCAGTGGCTCTGTATAAGCGCTTGATACTAGAGTTTTTCTGAGGCAATCAATCAGCTAGGCCGTGTTGACGGTTTTTGACAGAGGAATCGAGTTTTGATTCAAGGCGGCCTTTCTGAAGGAGGCAGCATTGAGTCGCGGCGATCTGACGGACGCGCAATGGCGGATTCTTGATCCCTTTCTCCCCGACCGTGGCGAGCGCGGCCCGGAGATCGAAGACAAGCGACGCACGGTCAACGGCATTTTATGGGTGCTGCGCACCGGCGCCCCCTGGCGCGACATGCCGGAACGGTACGGCTATTGGAATTCTGTGTACGTGCGCTTCTCGCGCTGGAGCAAGCTCGGGGTGTGGGACGCGGCGTTCGAAACCTTGGCGAGTCTGGGGCCTCCGGCCGACGAGGAACATGCCATCGATTCCACGATTGTGCGGGCGCACCAGCATGCAGCCGGCGTAAAAGGGGGAATCAAAGTCAGGAGGCGCTCGGCCGTTCGCGGGGCGGCTTCTCGACCAAAGTCCACCTCCGCACCAACGCCAAAGGGGACCCGCTGACTTTCGATGTGACACCCGGCGAGGCGCACGAAGTCAAAGGCTACGATGCGCTGATGGAGCTTCACGATGTCGATCCCGACAGGCTTCTCGGCGACAAGGGTTACGATAGCGATGAGATTCGCGACGATCTGACCGACCGCGGCATTGACCCCGTCATCCCACCGCGATCAAACCGCAAGACGCCGATCAATTACGACCGCGAAGCCTACAAGCGCCGGAATCTCATCGAGCGGTGCGTCAACCGCCTCAAACAATTCCGTCGCATCGCCACTCGCTACGAGAAAACCGCCAGGGCCTATCTGTCGATGCTATGTATCGCCTCAACAATGCTCTGGCTGAAAACTGTCAACACGGCCTAGTACCTCTGCACAGATGTTTTGACTGATTGGTCGGGCATTTCCAAGACGGGTAGCTGCTGCGGTGGCACGAGCACCTCGATGCTGCGCGGCACGCCGGGTTGGCGGCGGATGAGGCCCGAGCGTTCGAGAGCAAGAATCATCTGGTGGACAGAAGGCGGGGTGACGCCGAAGCGGCGCTGGATGTCGGCTTCGGCGGGCGGTCTCAGGTTGACGCGCGTGTAGGCGTCGATGAAGGCGAGATACTGCCCCTGGGTGGGCGTGAAGCCGGGTTTGTGTCGGCCAGACATTTGATTCATCTGTCGATTCGACTGCGCCTCCGAAGAGGAGGCGGCGATGAACATACGGTATCGTGTGACTCTGACCCAATACGAGCGCGATGAACTCGGGACGCTCTTGAGCGGGGGCCAGCAGGCGGCGCGCAAGCTCAAGCGGGCGCAGATTCTGCTGGCCGCTGATGCGGGCGTGAGCGACGAGGAGATCGCCATCAATGTCGGCGTCGGCGGCTCGACGGTGTACCGGACCAAGCGCCGGTTTGTGGAAGGCAACCTGGAGCGGGCGCTGAGCGAGGAGCCGCGGCCCGGCGCCGAGCGCAAACTCACCGGCAAGGAGGAAGCCCTGCTGGTGGCGACCGCCTGCTCGAACCCGCCGGCAGGCCGCGCGCGCTGGACGCTGGAGCTGCTCGCCGGCGAGATGGTCAAGCTGACCGCGCATGAGAGCCTGTCGCGCGAGACCGTGCGGCGCCGCCTGGCCGACAACGATCTCAAGCCCTGGCGCCGGAAGATGTGGTGCATCCCGCAGGTCGACGCCGATTACGTCGCCCGGATGGAGGACGTGCTCGATCTCTATGCCGAGGCGCCGGACCCACTGCGCCCGGTGGTCTGCTTCGACGAGAGCCCAATTCAGCTGATCGGCGAGGTGCGCCGACCAATCCCGCCCGAGCCCGGAAAGATCGAGCGCTACGACTGCGAATACCGGCGCAACGGCACCGCCAACCTGTTCGTCTTCCTCGATGCGAACCGCCCCTGGCGCAAGGTCAAGGTCACCGAGCGCCGCACGGCGACCGACTTCGCCGTCTGCATGCGCGAACTCACCGACCTCCATTATCCGAAGGCCGAGCGTATCCGCATCGTCCTCGATAATCTGTCCACGCACTCCGCCGGGGCGCTCTACCAAGCCTTCCCGGCGCCAGAGGCGCGGCGCTTGCTGCGCCGATTGGAGTTCCACTACGTTCCCAAGCACGCCAGCTGGCTCAACATGGTCGAGATCGAAATCGGCGTGTTGGCTGCCCAATGTCTCGACCGCCGCATCGAAAGCTACTCGCGCCTCGGCGCGGAGGTCGCAGCCTGGGAGAAGCAGCGCAACTCCGCCTGCGCTCGCGTCAACTGGAGCTTCACAACCGAAAAGGCCCGCGCCAAAATGGGCCGTGCCTATCCAAGGCCAACAAACTTAACCAGGCCCCAAAGAGTCAAAACCTCTGTGCAGAGGTACTAGCCCCCCAAAAGTCCCCCAATGCGGCGCAAGAAACGGGTCGGTGGAAGAGAACCCGGACCACCGGGTTGCCACCAACGGGGGGCTTCCGCGACGGGCTACAGAAAGTGAAGGCAGGGGGCTTCTCGTGCCGTCTGCCTAAAGGCGGGAGGAATCTCGCCTTAACAAAGCATTCCATACAACCTCGGCGGTCGCCAACGAACTGAGGAAACGCGGGCTGACCGTATCGCCCGCCGGCGTGCGCTGCGTGTGGCAGCGCCACGACCTGGAGACCATGACCAAAGCGGCTCAAGGCGCTGGAAGACGGAATGGGTGAACCGACTTCCGTCGGAATCGGTTGCCGGATTGCTTCGGAACTGCCGGCCGCTTGTGGTTCCCGAAAATTCGATCCGGCCTGATTCGCGCGGTGAGGCAGAATCAGCGCATCATTGCATTTGATGCTGGTGCTCCTCCGCTTGCTTCCAGTATTTATCGCCAATCACTGCTGTCCGGCAATTAACTGAAGAAATTCAATTGGTTGGAATCGACTGAATTTAGATTTTGTAGAGCGGCATCGTTAAGCAGTTGATCCAACGGTGTTTTCTCGAAAAGCGTGAGGCTGAGAATCTGTAGGATTGTGTAGAGCGACGCTGCGACGCCGAGATGTTTTTTGACGATGGCAACGAGCACGTACACACCGATGGCGATCCAGATTTGCGTTTTCACCGCGTTCTCGTTCGTGCCGAAAAACGCCTTGATGCGCAGATGCTGCTTGATCCATTTGAAGAACAACTCCACCTGCCAACGGCATTTGTAGAGCTGGGCGATGGTCAAAGCCGGAAGCTCGAAATTGTTGGTGAAGAACCCGAGGCGTTTGTCGTTCTCTTCGTCATAAAAAACGACGTAGCGGAGATATTGCGGATGGTCGTTGGCTGACGTGACGCCTGTGAGCCGAACGGTCTGATCGCAGCGCAAGCCTGTTTTTTTTATCGACGGATCGTGAATACACGCGCTGGAAAGCCGTGTTGCTTTTGGGGCGGATGACGAAGAAAGCACCCGCCTGCGTCAGGCGATACAGGCGCGCAAAATCAAGGAAACCGCGATCCATGATCGAGAAGCTGCCGGGTTCCGGCGTCATGAGGTCGAGTATGTTCACCTCATGCATTTTGCCGCCGGAAACGTGGATAAACGAGGGAATGTTACCGCCCAGATCAATCTGCGTGTGCATCTTCACGGCAGCTTTGGCCTTGCGAAAATGTGCCCACGGAAACACTTTGAGCGATGGGTCAGGTGGAGCCTCGTCCCATCCGCAGGCCTCAGTGGCGTGGTGGTCTCCAGCCACAGTAGCTGGCGTCGGTCATGCCGCAGGATCAGAAGACCATAGAGAAGCCGGAAAGAAATCGTCGGCACCACGAACAGGTCCATGGCGGCGATACCGTCTGCATGGTTGCGTAGAAATGTCCGCCAGCCCTGTGACGGTGGCCCTCTCCTCCGCGCCAGATACTTGGCCACACTCGTCTGCCCGATAGCGATGCCGAGTTTGAGCAGTTCGCCATGGATCCGTGGAGCTCCCCACAGCGGATTGGCAAGGCTCATCTCGCGGATCAATTGGCGGATCTCAAGCGGCACCGTCGGTCTTAGCAGTATGATCCGCTCCGCAATCGTGCATTCCGCTCGATGCAGCCCCGTCAGGAACACGCAGCGCGTTTCGTCGACCCGATCAGCGATGACCGTGCCGTCGGCCAATTCGAGATCGAGTGCGATGCGAACCAATCCCTCCGGAACTTCAAGGAGTTTCTCCGTCAACGGCACCAGCTTATCGGTCGGCAGCCCGCAATGTCCTTCATCCATCGCCTCGGCGAGCGCATAGGAAATCCCGGCGCGCACCCGCACCATGGCGGTCTTCTCGATGCCGAGCTTCATCGCAATGGCGTCGGCGGTCTTGAACCCGATGCCGCGGATGTCGCGCGCGAGCCGATACGGGTTTTCGGTCATCACCTGGACGGCGTCCGCGCCATAGGTCTTGAAGATGCGCACGGCCCGCGCCGTCCCAACGCCGTGGCTGTGAAGGAAGACCATGATCTCCCGAACGGCTTTCTGCTCGGCCCAGGCAGCAAGAATGCTGGCGGCGCGCACCGGGCCAATGCCATCGACCTCGCGCAGCCGATCCGGCGATGCCTCGATAATCTCGAACACCTTTTCTCCGAAGGCGCGCACGAGCTTCTTGGCGTACACGGGACCCACGCCACGGATCATGCCGGATGAGAGGTACTTCTCGATGCCGTCGGCCGAAGTCGGGGGCGATGTACGCAGGAACCGCGCCTTGAACTGCTGACCGTGCGTGCGGTCATTCACCCACTGCCCGGAGGCCGTGATCCACTCGCCCGCGGCTATGGTGGCGGCATGGCCAACCACGGTCACAACTTCCCGGTGCCCCCGCGCCTTGGCGCGCAAGACGCAAAAGCCATTTTCAACGTTATGGTAGGTGACGCGCTCGACGACGCGAATGCCGTGTCGGCGTCATAGCCAAGCTTCATCAGGTGCGGAAGGTCGCGTTGGTGACGTTGAATAGCGTATAGCCGTCTGGCTCGGCGCGGACGACCATCTCAGCGGCGAGCGCCGTGCCGGCGCCTGGTTTGTTCTCCACCACGACCGTCTGCCCCAACTCTTCGGACAACCATTGCGCAATGATCCGCCCGACGTTGTCGCTGGTCGCCCCAGGCGGGAACGGCACGACATAACGGGTCATCCGGTTCGGGTAAGCGTCGCTCTGTTGCGCGGGGGCTGCGTATGCGCCAGAGCGGATAGCAGCGCGGTGACGAAAGCAATCCTCAGCAATGACATCGCCCCCTCCTTAGCTGCTGCGCAGCGTTATGTTAGGCGCATTAGGACCTTCGCGGCAAGATGCTGAAAGTCGGCGTGGCCGAAGTTTCCGTTCGCAAGCCAGGGCAGGCCTTGCAACGCAGGGCCAGGTTCTCGGCTTCAAGTGACGCTCTTGATCGGAATAACCCGATGCAAGCGTCCCACATCGGGCGCCCGATCGTCGCTCAGAATGGCTGTTCTCGACAGTCCTTTGTCGCGGAGAGATTGCGCGTCACACGATTTCGATCGTCGAGGAACGTGAAGAAATGCACCATCGAGTCAACCTGGTCGCAGTACTTGCTCAACGGGAAGGTCGCAAGCTCGGCCTCGAAGGCTTCCAGCCATGGCGCGCTGACCGGCAGATAGACCCGTCTGCGCTCGATCTTCGGCGTTTGCGCCATGGCGCGCTCGAGCTTGCCGAGCCGCGGGTTGATCCAAAACAAGTCACGCCCACGCCGCATGTCTTTCCGCCTGTCCAGACTGCTGGCAATCGCGCGGCCTACGCCTGAGGATTCGACCACAATCGCTGTCGCGTTGTACTTCATGCGCATGGACACGATCGCTGGCTCGATCTGGGGGTAATCGAGCCGCTTGCGGAAGACATCGATGAGGAAAAGCCGGCGGCCCAGGATCCCCCAGGTCGTACAGACAGTATAGGCCGAGGTTTCCGAATCGGTCATCGCCGGATCCCACGACTGCACGATCGCCTCAAACTGTTGCGGCGCAGTTTCGTAGCGCTGGAAATGTTTCAGCCTGAACAGGTTGCCGCCGGGCGGCGCTGGGCGTTGTAGAATTTGTGCGTTGAACTGCGCCTCGCCGAGGTCGAAGCGCAACTGATCGAGGGCAACGCGGTCGAAGCGCTCGGGGTAGAGCAGGTCGCCCGACCTGAAGTTCCAGATTTCGCCTCCGCCGATATCGAATTGTCTCGGCTCGAGGCACTCGCCCGGCATTTCCAGGTATTCCCACCCGCCGTCCGCCCTGAGTTCGGCCGATCAGGTCGTCTTGATGCAGGCGTTGGTGGATGACGATCATCGCGCCCTCGGCGGGATTGTCGAAGCGCGTCATGAGCGAGCCCTTCGTCCATTCATAGACGTCGTGGCGCAAAGTTTCAGATTCGGCCTCGACCGCCTTCAACGGATCGTCGATGATGATGAAGTGCGCCCCCTTGCCGGTGACCGCCCCCTGGACAGTCGTCGCCAGACGATAGCCTTTGGCGGTGGTGCGCAGCTCGACCGTCGACGCCCCACCCGCGTCGAGTTCGACGTCCGGGAAGACCGCGCTGTAGTTCGGCGAGCGCAGGAGATCGCGGGTGCGGGTGGAAAAATCCTTGGCGAGCAGATCGCCATAGGACGCGCAGATGATCTTCCGGGTCGGGTCGCGCCCGAGAATCCACGCTGGCAGCGCGACGGAGGCGAGCAAGCTTTTGCCATGACGCGGCGGAATGGCGATAAGCAACCGGCGGATCGTGCCCTCGGCGGCCCGCTCCAGCATATGTGCGAGCGCGCGAAAGTGCCGCGCGCCGGAAAAGGTCTCGCCGGGCAGCAACACCGGCGCCATCAGCCGGTAGAAGCCATAGAAGTTCTCCTGGGCAAAGCCATGAAGGGCCTGTCGGTGCGCCGCGCGCAATGCGCTGGGGTCAAGACCCGTCATGACGAATGTCCTCCCTTCGCCATCAATTTGAGGAGTTCAATCTCGTCGGCGCTCAGCGGCTGCTGAGGCGGAGGTGCCCCCTCCATTGCCGCTTGCGCTCGCTCCAGCCACAACAACGCGAAGCGAGCAGCCTGGAGGTCGCCGTGCAGGCCAGCGTCGAAGAGTTTACGTATCAAGGCTTGCTGCTTCGGTATGTGAACGACTGCGTCCCCAACCTTGACCTTGATCAGCCGCGCCGCCTCTTCGATGAGGAGTTGCTCAACCTTCGGCTGACCCTTCGGTCGTCCCTTGGGGTTTCCTGACTGGCCGGGTTTGAACTGACTGGCCTTCGGGGGCTTGCCAAAGCCGATGGTGTAGCCTTGCTTGGAGCCCTTGGACGGCGCGGCGGGGGTGTCATTCGCGGCCATGATCGACTCCCTCGCAATCGACAGCGGGCACCTCCTCCATTCGGCGAGCCTCGACTTCGACGAAGGTTTCGCCGGTCTTTACAAGGCGCGCCTCCTCGCCGGCCATCTCCTGCCAGCGCCGGATTGTCAGATCGCAGTAAGGTCCGTCGATCTCGATCGCACGACAGACACGCGCGGTCCGTTCGGACGCCAGCAAGGTCGAGCCGGATCCAGCGAACGGCTCGAGCACGATGTCTCCGCGGTTGGTGACGTCCAGCAGGGCGTCCTCAAGCAGTGCGCACGGCTTGACGGTCGGATGGTGCTCAAGCCCCTCCCTCGCATCCGAGCCGAGGCTCGAGGCGCCGGGGTAGGTCCATACGTTCGAGCGCCATCTGCCCAAGCGACCCAGCTCAACGTTGTTGACGTGGGTAGCATCGCCTTTCTTGAACACCGGCAGGAGCTCATGCTGCGACCGCCACAGGCTCCCCTGCCCCGCATTCGACTTCGCCCACACAACGAGATTGAGGAGATCGAGGCCGAGTTTGCGACCGCAGGCGAACACGACTTCGACCGAGCGCCAGTCGATGAAGGTGGCGAGGAGGCCGCCGTCGAGAAGATGACGGATCGCCGGCCGCATCCAGTCCCGATTGAAGGCGAAGAATTCCTCACGACTCATCTCGCCGCGCGCCATTGCGAACTCGCGGTGGCGGGGGTTCGCCGTGACATGACCGAGGTTGGGCACATTAAAAGGTTCGTCAGTAAGCACTATGCGTGCTTGCTCCCCCTCCCCCATCAGCTGCGCGTAAACGTCGGGATCGCGGGCGTCGGCTTGGGCGAGCCGGTGTTCGCCAAGAACCCACACATCGCCAAGCCGTGACACCGCCAAGCCAAAGGGCGGGATCTGGACGGCGTCCTCGCCATATCCCTGGCCGTCATCGTCCAGCAGCAGGACGTCGACCTCTGCCAGCTCAAACCCCGAAAGGACAATCTCCTCTCCGAGCTCGATCAATTCGGCGAACTCGACACGCAAAGCGTCCGAATCCCATGCACCCTTCTCCCCGATACGGTTAAGCGCAATGCGCAGCAGGCGCTGCGCCGCCGAATCAAGATGGTCCACGACGATGCAGGGAACTTCAGCCACCCCAAGCGCTCTGGCCGCTTCCCAGACCCCATGACCTTCGATGATAGTGAGATTGGCGTCGATTAGGATCGGCCGGCAGATGCCGAAGCGCGCAATGCTTGCGCGAATGCGCTCGCCCTGGACAGGATCCCGGCGCCGCACTTGGCGCGAAGCCGGCTTCAAACACTCGGTCGGCGTAAAGCGCACCTCGAGCCGCGGAGCGAGATCGTTACGACGCGCGCTTCGCTCTCGGCCGCTGAGTTCGGTTAGCGCTCGTTGGCGTATGCGACGCGCCCGTGCCTTTTCGGCGATCGTCGCAGTTACATCTGCGGCCGCCTTCGGCGTCCAGGCTCGCGATTTCCGGTGTTTCATCTTGCAGCCTCATCAACAGCGGATCCGCCTTGAGAGGCTGTCGCAGTCCAAGCGAAGGGCCACCGTCGAATCCGAACGAAGGCCTCACACCCCCCAAGGGGTGCAAAACATCAACGTTCGGCGATGTGGCCCTCCATGGCTCTGCCGAATCACCTAGACCGTTCCAGACCTCGCAAGGTCGAAAGGTCAGATGGTGACAAAATAATCCCGCCGCGGCACCGGGCTCTATGCGTCCGCCTTCGCTACGGCTACGGCGCGACGCACCGAACCCGCGCATATCCTGCCTTGCAGGAAGCGCGGTTTCGGCCCATTCGGGTAACGATCCCTCGCGCGTTTTGAAGCCGTATTAAGTCGATTCCCGGTGCCCGTCAGCCTGGCCGGGCACCCGTGCTCTCTCCGGTTTTCCTCGAATCTCACGCGTCATAGCCGGCCGCTGCGCCGGTTCAAGGGGCGGCCCGCACCAGTGACCGTGTAGCCCCTTGAGCCGTCGCCCGCGCGTCCGGCTGTTCTCTCGGCGTTCGAGGAAAAACAACAAGAAGGAGAGAACAAATAATGCCATTTAATAATCAGATCATTTGCGGAGACTGCACCGACATTCTCAAATCTTTGCCGCGCAACAGCGTCGATCTCGTCGTAACCGATCCGCCCTATCTCGTGCGCTACACAGACAGGAGCGGACGGACCATTGCCAATGACGACTCGCCGGAAAACGTCCTTTCTTCCTTCGCGGAGGTCTACCGCGTCTTGCGGCCCGATAGCGTCTGTATCTGCTTTTACGGCTGGAGCAAAATCGACGGATTCTTCCAGGCATGGACGCAAGCGGGGTTCAAACCGGTCGGCCATATCGTCTGGAAAAAGGACTACGCCTCGCGGACCGGCTTTCTCAAATCCTGTCACGAACAAGCGTACTTGCTGGCCAAGGGCTATCCGCGAAAACCGGCGCAGCCGCTCGCGGATGTGCAGCCAGACGCTCATCGCTATGAATGCGCCGATGTGATTCGGCGCTGCGTGAACTTTGCAGGGTGCTGTCCCTTTCGCCGTTCCTCAAACCATGACGCTCACTCTGGACGGGCGCGGCCTGCGGTCAATGGCCTGCCCGCACCACTCCCGCCTTCGCTGACTCTTCGGCGAGACCGTGTTGGCCATACGCCCTTCGCTTCGCTCGGGCTGACCGCAGCCCTTGGTCCCCCCGTCCGTCGCCTTTCGCGTCTTGAGGAACAAAGCGAAAGGAGACGACCCATGACAAAGAAAAACAACGCACCACGCGAAGACATCTATGCCCGCATCACGAACCAGATTGTTGCCGCGCTTGAGAGCGGCGTAAAACCCTGGACCCAGCCCTGGAACGCAGCGCACGCTGCCGGGGCCGTGTCCCGGCCGCTGCGCCACAACGGCCAGCCTTATGCCGGGATCAATGTTCTCACCCTTTGGGCATCCGCGATGGAGCGGCGCTATTCCGCACCGATCTGGATGACATTTCGGCAGGCGCTTGAGCTTGGCGGTCATGTTCGCAAGGGCGAGAAGGGCTCGCCCGTCGTTTACGCCGACAAGATGGTTAAGACCGAACCCGGCGATAACGGTTCCGAAGAAGAGCGGTTCATTCCTTTCCTGAAGGCTTACACCGCCTTCAACGTCGAGCAGATCGATGATCTTCCGGCGCACTACTACGCGCTCGCAAAAACCGATCCCAATCCAGATGAGCGCATTGCGTCGGCGGAAGGATTCTTCGCCGCTACCGGCGCTGACATCCGCCACGGCGGCAACAGTGCGTTCTATGTGCCATCGCAGGATTTCATCCAGATGCCGGCCTTCGAGGCATTCCGCGACGCGCAAGGCTACTACGCGACCCTCGCGCATGAATGCACTCACTGGACGCGGCACAAGTCGCGGCTCGACCGCGATCTCGGGCGCAAGCGCTTCGGCGACGAAGGCTATGCCAGGGAAGAACTCGTTGCGGAACTTGGCGCGGCGTTCCTGTGCGCCGATCTCGGGCTTGCCCTCGAAGATCGCCCCGATCATGCGGCTTACGTCGCCTCGTGGCTGCGGGTCCTGAGGGATGATAAGCGCGCGATCTTCAGCGCCGCAGCGCATGCGCAGCGGGCGACCGATTATCTGCACGGCTTGCAGGCGGACACCCGGTCCGAGGAGGCCGCGTGATGTGCAAGCCGGAAATTGTCGTCATTGACACGCCCGCGCAGACGGGCGTTACGGCGGGCTCATATTGAAAATGACATACACCAGCATAGCGGCGATGAGGATGACGGCATATTCAAGCCATCCCAATTGATTGCTCGGCTTGCGGCCAATCATGTAACCGCCAATGAGAACAATCGCGATGATGATGAAAATGCGCAAGCTATAGATCGTTTCCATCGGTCGGCCCCGCCGTGCAGTGAAAGTTCGGGGAAAAGTCGGGGGGCTTCCGCGTTAAGATGCGCCATCGGCTCCTCAGCGGTTGCCGGCTTCCCACGGATCGTAACTTCCGAAATTCCAGAGCTGGCCCTCGGGATCGCGGGCGGAGAAGCCGCGGCCTCCGTAATCTTCATCTTTCAAAGGCATCACGATTATGGCTCCTGCGTGCCTGGCGCGCTCGTGAACGGCATCGGGATCATCGACTATGATGTACGGGCTCTGCGTCACCGGGAAATCCGGGCTTGCGGGTGCCTGAAACTGTGCAAACTCATCGTCGCGGTGCGAGCCGAGCATAATCATAGCGTCGCCGAGAACGAGCTGCGCATGGGCAATGCCGCCCATCCGGGCGTCAATAACAAGGCGCGGCTCGAACCCGAAGGCATTGCCCAGCCACTCAATCATCGCGCGGGCATCCTGATAGCGCATTGTCGGAATAATCCTGCATCCTGACATCGCCAGCTCCCACGAACAGCAGCCCCGCAAACACTACCAGCTTGAATCGCATTCCAGTAGGGGCGCGCAGCGGTCGCGCTTCACCCATCGCGCCGAACCGGGCGTCCTGCGCTCAGCAGTTTCTCTCGCTTTCGCGGTTTTCTCAGGCTCTTGCCGTCCTTTAGCCGGTCGCGCCGGACGCGCAACGGGCGGCCCGCACCAAGGGACCGCGTAGCCCGTTCCCCCTTGCGGGTGCGCGTTCCGGCTGACCCGACCGGCTTTGTCTCTCCGTTCGAGAAAACCAGCGAAAGGAGAGAACACATGAAACTATTGACCAACGACATCCGCAAACGCCTGCTCCGCAACGGCAAAGTGCGAAAGCTCTTTGCCGAAGACGGCAGGGCCGAACCCGACTTCATCCCGGTGGTGAAGCTGTTTACGCCCGATGCGCAATGCACATGGCTGCTGACGGAGCTTGACCCCGCCGATCCCGACATCGCGTTCGGGCTTTGCGCTCTCGGCATGGGCTTCCCGGAGCTTGGCAGCGTCAGCATCGCCGAGCTTGAATCGGTGCGCGGACCGCTCGGTCTGCCCATCGAGCGCGATCTTCACTTCGTGGCGGACAAGACGCTTTCGGCCTACGCCGCGCAAGCGCGCAGGTCCGGCTGCGTCAGCGCATGATGGAGGCCGGCATGTCCGATACACCCGTCGAAACGCATATGCTTGAATGGAATGGCATCCACATCGAAATCCGCTACTGCCCGAGCTGGTCGGAATCCTACGAGCGCATCTATGGCTATCGGCTCGCCCATCTTGAGATCGAGGTGCTTGAGCCGGCGCGCGCGCCGTTCCCGGTAACGCAAACCGGCTACCGCTCGCACTTTACTCGCCCGGACGTAATTGCTGAATGCGGCGGCCCCGTCGCATTTGCCCGCGCCTGCCTTGACGAGGCTGCCAAAGACCCGAAATGGATCGAAAGCGAAGCTGCCCGGAAACAGCTTTCGTTATTCTGAAGGTTCGGATGAGCTCAGGCCACGTCCTCGTTCGGCTGCCCGCTCCGCCCACGTTGTGACCCCTTTTTCCTGTCCGCGTGGTGTTTTTCCAGTTCTTCGTGCATAATTTTATCAGCTATGACGTTGAAGTCGTCGTGATCGCGCGCCAGCGAGCGGCCCTGCCGCTTAACTGCCCAAGCGCGTTTTGCCTTTTGTGCGCTAGCCCACTCTCGGTGCTGCTGCGTCTTGTCCTGATAGTTCGTATGCGGAGGTGGCCGACCGTATTCGTCCGCAGCCCACGAACGGCCGTCCTTGTATCCAACGACGAAGCCTCCTGAAAAACTAACCTTGTACAAGTTGGGCAGTAGGAACCAATCCTCGTCCAGTTTTGACCAATGGATCGTGCAGCCAGACCTCTCCGGGTACAGCCACTGCTCCTCGGCAGCCGCGATGTAGCGGGTTGCGCGCCGCTTTAATAAGATGAAGTTGATGCGTAGAACCTCATCCTCTTCCAACTCTCGATCAGTTTGAACGCTGCGGAGATCGAACATAGCGCTCGCAAAAGAACGAGCGTTCGTGCGCGCACGACGCGGGTTACACCATGGATCGCGTACGAACTGAAGGTGAGTGATGATAAGACAGGCATCGAGACTTAGTGGAAATATCGTCCGCGTTCCAAGCTCGCTCAAATCAGCGTCAAATGGGTATGGGATCGACGGCGACAAGGGAAAAACTTTCCGATTGAAGAACGTGACGGGCTCATCGGTGACTATGAATTTTGTTGGGCTCTGGCGCGCGCGGACAATCTCCCACACGCCTTCGGTCCACATCGTACTGTAAGCTTGAAATATGCGTCCCATCAAGGCCAGAACAACATTCTGGTTCTGTACGTTGGTAATGCGTGCGAGATAGTCAAGACCGCGCAGTGTTCGGAAACGCTGCGCACTCATGTAAGGCATCATAGACTCGAACGCCTCGTGCACGCCGTTCCGCATACCGTAGTCCAAGAAAAAGGCGACGGCCTTCTCGCCACGTGTGTCGATCGGTCCAAAGAATTGGTGCTCAACCGCATCGGTGCTCCATGTGCCTAATTTCATCGTATAAAGGTCGTCGACGCAGAAGCATCGTGGTGGCCCCCACCGCAGCAGCGCCTTTCGCTGATACGTCTTTCCGCCCGGGTTGACGACTGTGTCAGGCTTCAAGTCCAAATAATAAAAATGGCTGGTGCCCGCCGGCAGAAAACGGCGCTGGTACCATTGCGGTACGTAATGATTCCGACGTGTAACATAAGGCATAACCAATCAAGGTAGTTTCAGCGAACGCAAATTCAAGGGCAGCCCGCGCCGGTCTCCGCCTGCGGGCTAAAGTTGTGGCGAAAGCGCGTTTGTACCTTGTCGCGCCGAAACGCGTTTTGCGCAGACGGACTGCGGTCCGCGTTCCGCCTAACCCGACCGGCTTTGTCTCTTTGCTCAAGAAAATCAGCGACCACTCTCACGCTCTTCGCGTCCCGACGTGGTCGAAGAATGCCGTTGTCCCTCCTGAAAATCATATCCGGGCGTAGGCATGATGGAGTCCTGAAAGGATCGGCACAGTGACGATGACTCCATGTCGCTGGATCCTGCGCCCGGACGGCGCATCTTTGTCCAAGGACAGGTGCGTGCGCGTTTCATTGTAATAGGCGGAATACGCGGCCAGAACCCGCCGAAGATGCCGCGCACCGAAGATCAGAACATGATCCAGGCAGTCACGCCGCAGCGTTCCAATCAGCCGTTCCGCATATGGGTTCTGCCAGGGCGAACGAGGCGATATTGGTCGGTCTCGGATCCCCATCGTCCGAACCCGTCGTTGGAAGACTGGACCGTATGCGCCGTCATTGTCGCGCACCAGATAGGTCGGTGCTGTCTCCCACGGAAAGGCCTCGACAATCTGCTGCGCCAACCACTCCGCGGTCGGATGCCGGGTCACGGCAAACCACAGCAATTGTCGTCGTCCGTGGCCGATAATGATGAAGGCAAACAGGCGCTCGAAGTACCCCGTTGGAACCACGCACAGGTCGATCGCAGCAATCGCCTCCGCATGATTGCGCAGGAATGTCCTCCAGCTCTGGGAGGGTGGACGCCGTCGACGCATCATGTATCTGGACACCGTCGACTCGGCGAGTTCGAACCCCAGCTTGAGCAATTCACCATGGATCCGCGGAGCCCCCCACAATGGGTTTTCCCGGTTCATCCTTCGGATCAGATCACGCAGTTCGCGATCGATCCGAGGTCGTCCTGCCCGCTTTCGCGATTTCCAGCGCCAGTAGCTCCGATACCCCGCCCGATGCCACCGCAGGATCGTCGCCGGCTCAACAACCTGGGCCATACCGAGCAGGCTCGGCCACAGCCGCGTCATCCACACCAGCAGTGCGCGGTCGCTGCCCCGCAGCGGCAAACGTGTCGAACGGTGCCTCAATGCAATATTGAGTTGATGACGCAGAAAGAGGTTCTCTGCTTCAAGCCGACGCGGCGACTTAAACAGATCGACGACAAATACTGCAAGCAAGCGGAGGATCGCGAGCATCAAACGCGATGATGCGCTGATTCTGTCTCATCTTGCGAATCCGGCCGGATCGGAATTTCGGGAGCCACAAGCGCATCGAACGCCTGAAATTCGTCGACAGGGCCCCCGTAACGTTTGCCCGGCAACAAAAGCCAACAACGGCGACGCCCTCGTCATTGCGGCGGTCGCTGGCCAGGGGATCGTTTATCAGCCGACATTCCTGGTCAGCCGCGAGATCCGGGTCGGGCTTCTGATGCCATTAAGGCTCGACCATGAGCCGGTCGAGCTTGATGGCATCTTCGCCGTCCATCCGTCGGATCGCCGCCCCCCCCGCTAAAGTTCGAGCCTTTATCGACTTCCTCGCCGAACGCTTCGCTCCAACGCCGCCTTGGGATCGATCCTAACCGGCAACAAAGCGAATCTATCTCTCCCCAAACTCCATCCGCCTGAGTGGCGCGACGGCGAGGTCGAGTCGCACCGAACTTGTTGACGGCCCCAAACGGCCGCAGAACTTTTTTGAGGGGTGAGGTGCCGAGAGGAGATACTTGAGCTAAGCGAAATTCCGCCGAGTGTTCAATTCAATTCTGAGCAAAACCAATATAATTGTGCCAAACATCAAAAGCAAAAATGCAATGGTTTCTCCGTTAAAAAACTATTTTTATTCAGGGAAAGATATCTGGCCCAGTACGCACCGACTAAATCCGAGCACGTTGTTACATTCGACCGGCCTCAAGAATGAAACTATTCACCAGCCGTAATTGTTATTCAGACTGGGGATCTTTATGACTTTGACCCTGATCTGGGAGCCTGTGGATTTGATATGTTTACGCTCATGGCGCTTGTAACTGCGGGCGAAGTTTACAGCCTTCTGATCCTGACATAGAAGTTGCACCATGCTATCGACTTGATCACTGTATTTGCCATTCGGGAAAGCGATCACTTCGTCTCGGAAGGCATTAATGCCGGGCACATCATACCGAACGCGGACTTTACCGGCTTCGATCTTAGGTGCGATGGCTTCAGCGTCAATCTGTTTCCCTTTGCCCCTGACCCCAGCGCAATGAGGAAAGCCCTGCTTTCTCAGTTCTTGTAGCAAGCCCTTGCCGATGCCATTGCTGTCGATAACCACTAAATCAGGCCGATATTTTTTATCTAATTCTACTATGGTCTCGCGGACTTGTGGCAGCTCGTACTGGCCGCGGTAAGCTGCTACCAAATACCAGATGGCGTCACGGTGGCCCCAGATTGTGAACGCCGAGTAGTTTCCTCCGTTTGCCGTCGCCGCCACATCGACGCTTAAGAAAAGCTCAGAAAATTCCGGGTGATTTGCGTCATAACTTTTGAACCAAGGCCATCTAAATATGCCGCCTGAGGGTGGAATCGGAGCCTGCATATATTGCGCATAGAACGCAGCTGTCCCCAAACTATGCCGTCGCTCCTCGAGTTCTTTTTCACCAAGACGCGCTGGATGAAGCAGTTGTCCCGCTTTGAAGGTATAGGTGGTGTGGTCGTCGAGCTCGTAAACCGTATTGGCTTCCGCGCGCGCAGGTAGTTCAAGACAGGTCCAGCCTCCCTTTTCTATAAGATGGCCGGCAAGATCATCGACGTGAAGACGTTGCATGACTACAATTACAATCCCCTCCTTAGGATTATTAAGTCGGGTCAAAAACGGTGGTATCGAACCACTCATTGACCTTTTTTCTGGCAAGTTCAGAGGGTGCCTCGTTGGCTTTCAATGGATCATCGATGATGATGAAGTCCGCTCCAAAACCGGTCATTGGTCCTTCGACCGTGGTCGCATAGCGGGTACCGTGCGCAGTTGTGTCGAACGCTGATTGCGTGTCTTTGTGCGGACTTATCAGCGTATATGGGAATATTTCTTTGTACCAATCAGACTTCATGAGCGACTTGGTGTCGGTGGAGAATTTAATGGCCAAATCGCTGCCGTAGCTGGCGCAGATGATTTTGTTAGACGGGTTGCGACCAAGTAGGTAGGCGGGGAATGCAACTGACGCCATGTGCGATTTAAGCGATCGCGGGGGTACAAGAATAATTAGACGTCTTATCTCGCCTTTAGCGCATTGATTGAGCCGACGTGCGATGGCTTGTAGCGACCAATTATCAAGTAATTTCTCGGTCGGGTTGAGCGTGGCGAAGGCCCGCTCGCTGAAGGCCTGAAAATCGGTGCGTAGGGCGGCCGCGAGCACTTGGTCCATGATGCTCTCCTTTTAAGATTGGGGCCGAGAAGAGTTGTTTTTACGGGCGAGAAAGCGTTCAAGAATTTCTGCATCGCGTTCGTTGAGCTCGCTTTCCGTTGGCGCGGTCTGATCCGCCATCTCACTGCGTTCAACAAAATCGATAACTTTTTCCCTCGGTCGGTCCTTGCCCTTGAGAGCGTCGTTGACGAGCCCCTTCACCAATGCTTCCTTGCGGCGAATCTTGCGTCTCTTGCCGTTCTGCTCGATCGTGATGGAACCATCGAGCTCTCGCGTGATCAGGGTCTTCAGATTCTTTGAGCCCTTGGGACGGCCACATGGGTTGCCCGATTGCCCTTTCTTGAACTGGCTGTGCTTGGGGGGCCTGCCGTACCCAACGTCTGATTGATCTGTCATGGACTCACCCACCGGCCCGCGTCCGGGCAATTTCGTCAAAGGACTCTCCGGATTGTTCCGCGAACGCGCGTTGACCGGTGAAGGTCTGCCAACGGGTAACGACGAGGTCCGAATAAAGGGGATCGAGTTCAATGAGCCTGGCCGCTCGCCGCGTACGCTCGGCGGCGATCAGGGTGGTGCCGCTGCCACCGAAAGGATCAAGAATTATGCTTCCGCGCCGAGAGCAATCCTTGATCGCGTCGGCTACCATAGTCACCGGCTTCACGGTGGGATGCGCTGCCAAGAGCCCGTTAGGGTCTTTACCCTTGTAGGTAGCGCCCGGATATTGCCAAACATTGGTTCGGTACCGGCCGCGTTCACCTAGACCGAAATTGTTTATGTGAGGAGCAGTGCCGACCTTAAATACGAAAATTAATTCGTGTTGCGACCGGTAAAACGTGCCCATGCCGGCGTTGTCTTTGACCCAGACCGCCAACTGTTTCGGCATGTCGTAGACGGGCGTAGCGGCCGCCAACAGCTCCGGTACATGGCGCCAGTCCATGCAGACAAAATGAATCGCACCGTCTTGCGAGGCATTGGCCATCAAGTGGAACGCCTGTTCGAGAAAGGCCTTAAACTCGAGCGGCGACATTTCACCGCTCGCCATTGGAAACTCCCGGTGAAATTTGTGGGTGCTGGCGTGGCCTCGAATTGGCACGTTGTACGGCGGGTCGGTGAAGACCATTCCGGCCGCCTCGTCGCCTAGCAGGATCTTGTAGCTCTGCGGGTCACAGGCATCGGCGCAAAGGAGGCGATGAGGGCCCAACTGCCAAACATCGCCGAGGCGCGATATCGCAGCGGAATTGGGGACCGGCGGAAGAATATCGGCCGGGTCAGCGTTGGTGGGTGAGCGGCCCTCTAAGAGCCGATCGACATCAACAGTGTCAAAGCCGGTGATCTCAAAGTCGAATGTGAGGTCGAGGGCAGTCAATTCGGCAAGCTCGAGCTTGAGCACATCGTCGTCCCAGCCGGAGAGCTCAGCTAGTCGGTTGTCGGCCAAACGAAACGCCCGCTTTTGCGCGTCATTGAGGTGGCCGATCTTCACCACCGGCACTTTCGGCAGCCCGAGTTGACGGGCCGCCGCGAGGCGTCCGTGGCCGGCAAGGACCGTGCCCTGTTCATCCGTGACGATCGGCACGATAAAGCCGAATTCATTTATGCTGGCGGCAATCTGCGCCACTTGGCGTTCAGAATGCTGACGCGCATTGCGCGGTGCCGCGGTCAGTGCGGACGGGTCCACATACGAGACCTTAATTGGCGCAATAAGCTGCTGAATTTCAGCGTGCGTCGCAGCAGAATCACCGCGTTTGGCGGGCTTGCCGCGGAATGGCTCTAGGTCGCGACCTGTGCGTTTTGCCACAACTGCCTCCACCCGGCGGTCGTGGCACGAGGGCGCGCCACGACGGCCGGTTTAACCGGTTCGTCATTCGCTTAACCCTCCATGGTCTTCGCTCAACCGGCTTGGGAAGCCGGCATCGTCAGAGCGGGCAATCGGCTCAAACCCTAAAGCGATCTAACGGCTCCGGGCGAATCACCGAATCGCACAATGGAATGAATCATGCTGCTTCTGGCACCTTCGTCAAGTGAAGCGTGCCGGGTCATTATAAGGTGCATCTCTGACAGAGACGCGGTTCCGAATGTGACGGACTGGAAAAAATGAGAATTGAGAATGTCGGCTTGATGAGCCCCGGCGACATGGGGCAAGCGGTAGCGATACAGATCAAAGCGAAGGGTGCGAACATCTACACCGCGTTGGAGCATCGCAGCGAGCGCACCCGTGCACTCGCATGTGAGGCGGGGTTGACCGACGTCAGAACGGTTACACGACTCATTGCCGAATGCGATGTTGTGCTCTCGATCATGAATCCGGGCGCAGCGCTCGATTTCGTACGCGAGGCCGCGGATGCTCTGCGTGCCAGCGGTCACCAAACGCTGATCGTCGACTGCAATGCGATCGCGCCAGATACCGTGCATGAAATCGCGCGCTTGGTCGAAGGAGCGGGCGGACGTTTTCTCGACGCCGGCATCATTGGCCCTCCACCCCGCGGCAAGGCAAAGACCAATCTGTACGTGTCGGGTCCCGGCGCTGCTGACCTCGAACAACTTGCAGGACCGCAGCTCATCGTCCGCGTAATTGGTGAAGGCACCGCTGACGCGAGTGCGCTCAAGATGTGTTACGGCGCCCTCAATAAAGGCACGCAGGCGCTGTGGCTGGAGGTCCTGATAGCTGCCCAACGTCTTGGTGTCGCTGGCATACTGGAGCAAGAGTTGCTGCAGTCCCAGGCAGACCGTTATAGCTGGGCTCTCAACCAATTTCCGATGCTGCCGCCCAAGGCCTATCGCTGGGTACCAGAAATGCTCGAGATCTCGAAGACCCTCGGCACTTCCGGCATTAGTCCAAAAATGTTTCAGGGAGCAGCAGACATCTATCGCTTCGTTGCCGGCACGGCGCTTGGGAAGGAGACACCGGAAAATCGCGATAAGGCGCGTGAGGCCAAGGATGTCGTGCGGTTACTAGCTCAAGAACGCAACCGATCATAAGGATCGGCGAAAGCGATATTGGTGCGTTGTGCAGAGACAGAGAACAGAGCTTCGTCGACCCCCATTGAACGGGGGGGGTTGGACCGATCGCCCTCGCCGAAAATTCCCTGTTTTTTTTAAAAAATTCGCTGTTGTGGCTCCCGAAATTCCCTGTTCAGTTGTCTAGGGAATTTTGCTGCAAGGCATTGAATTTACTGCCTGAGCAGGCGCGAAAATCGCTTGGCAAGGCCAGATTCTCCAAAATTCCCTGTTAATTTCCCTGTTAGCAAGGGGAATTGGGGCGGAGACGGGTTCGATGGCGACTGCGTTCGCCGCCAGATATTGTCGCTAATGGCCACGGCCGATGATGCTGTGCAAGCGATCGGTGCGGGGCTGGCGGCCGTTGCCGACGGGACGATCACGCCGCGCGAGGCGAGCGCGGTTGCGGGTCTGATCGAGGCGCAACGACGCGCGTCGGGCGCGGACGTGGTCCAGCAGCCCGCGGTGCAGCTAAACGTGTCTTTCATATCGCCTGAAAGCCGTCCCGAGTCAGCGCGTGCGTGCGTCGCGCCGCGGCGTGAAAAACTGCTGATCGAGCCACGCGGCTGAGCCGGGGTATGCGGTTGGCCGCGAACAGTGATACTCACCGCGAACAGGTCGATGCAACCTAGATCGTAGTGGCGCGCCCACCCGGGTTGGGCTAAATTATACTTAGCCTTCTAAGCTAACGTTTAGATTAGCACATGGCCGAACGCTTCTATAGCGCCCAGAAATCAAGAAATAGGGAGGATATCGGCGACAAATCGTTTGGGAAATGCACTAGCCGTCATGGCCTGTGCATCGTTGCCGTGAGTTCACCGCCTAAACCTCGCACAAACGAAAAAGGCAAAGCGGCAGCCAGACATCTGGCAGTTCGGCACTGCAGCAATGTGGTTGAGCGTGCCGGCGCCCTGGGTCGACGGGGCAGGTGAGTCGAACTGCGCAGATTTCGAAGATCGAATTACAGATCAAAACGCGCGACGAAGGCGCACACTTGGGAGGAAGAAGTAATGACAACTGCAAAGAGCGTGGTGGTCGCGACAGTTCTCGCCGTTCTGTTCGGCGCAAGCGCGCAGGCGCAGCCGTACCAATTGACACTTGCGGGTGCGAGCCCCGGTGGTCTGTGGTCGACCATCGGCGCTGGCATGGACAAGGCGCTAGCCAAGGCCTATCCCGGCACTACTGTAACCTACCAGACGGGATCAGGTGGCCTGGCCAATGCCAAACTGGTCTCCGACGGCAAGGTGCCCATGGGGATCGCCGCCGACATGGAACTCGCCGCGGCTTATCGCGGCACCGGCCCGTTCAAGGGACATCCATTGAAGAATCTGCGCACGCTGTTGCGTACCTATTCGGCGCAGGGCCGATTCCAGTATGACTACGTTCTGGTGAACGGCGACGTCGCCAAGAAGTACGGCATCAAGACCATGGCCGATCTCAAGAAGCATGCGGGCGACATCCGCATCGCCTTCAACCGGCCGGGCAACATGGACGGCGATGTCGGCATTGCCATCGTGGAAGACAGCGGCATCCCGCTCAAGAGCTTCAAGCAGGTGGTGCGCGCCGCCTCCAAGGAGATGGGTTCGTTGATGGCCGACCGCCGCATCGATGCCATCGTCCTCGGCATCGCCTATAACCACCCGACGATCCGCGAGATGGCGAACAGCATCCCGCTCACCATGCTAAGTGTCGATAAGAAAGTCGCGGCCAAGGTGGCCAATGACTTCGGCGGACAGGTCTGCACAATCAAGGCGAACGAACACAGCTTCATTTCCGCGGACAAGGTCTCGGTGTGCGTCGGCACGGTGGTGCTGGTGAACGCATCGATGCCCGACCAGGAGGCCTACGAACTGGTCAAGGGCTTCCTGGCCAACCTCGACGCCTACAAGAGCGCCCATCGCCTCTTGAAGAAAGAAACCACGCCAAAGACGGTGGCGGAACCGTCGATGGTGCCGTGGCATCCGGGCGCCGCCAAGGCGTTGAAGGAAGTGGGGCTGGAGTAGCAATTCGCAAGCATGGGCTGGCGGAGGTGGCTGCCTCCGCCCGCACCCTTGGTGCGAGGACGACGCCCCCATGGCGCGCATCAACATCCTGTTCGATCCCGGACTCTGGTTTTCGGTCGGCTGCCGGCGGCGGCCTGACGGCTGGATCAGCTATCTCATTCCGCCCTTCGCGGTAGCCATCGCCGTCTACGTAATCCTGGCGGCGACCTACATCATCATCGACCCCTGGGTGCTCACCGCCGTATTCCTTGCGGGCATGATGACGCTCGCCTTCCTGACGGTGGGCGCGAGCGCCAATGCCGACACCAAGGCGGGTACCGTGGTACGACCTTGTGCTGTCGCTGTTGAGTCTCGCCTCGGGCATTTATTTCATCGCCATCGCCGACAGCGAGGTGCAGCGGATCAACCTGCTGTTTCCGCTCGACAACTGGCATCTCGTGTTCGGGACCATCATCTGCGCGCTCACCATCGAGCTCACCCGCCGCACCACCGGGCTCGGGCTCACGGCGATCGTCGTCGTCTTCGTGGTCTACAACCTGTACGGACACCTGCTGCAAGGCGTGCTCCACCACGGCTACATCGACTACAACCATTTCCTCGACATCATGGTCTACACCACCGACGGCATCATGGGTCTGCCTGCGCGGGTGGCGGCGACCTATGCCTTCATGTTCGTAATGTTCGGGACCTTTCTCTATTACGCCAAGGGCTCCGATTTCTTCTTCGACTTCGCCGCCGCCATTTCCGGCCGCCAAGTGGGCGGTCCGGCCAAGGTCGCGGTGGTGTCGTCGGGCCTCTACGGCATGATCTCGGGCAGCCCGACTTCGGATGTGGTGACCACGGGCGCCATCACCATTCCAATGATGAAACGGCTCGGCTACCGGCCCTCGGTCGCGGCGGCGATCGAGGTCGCGGCCTCGACCGGCGGCAGCCTGATGCCGCCGGTGATGGGCTCGGCGGCGTTCATCATGGCGGAATATACCGGCATCAGATATGTCGACATCGCCAAGGCCGCGCTGCTGCCGGCGCTACTTTATTATGTCGGCGTATTCGCCCAGGTTCATTTCCGCGCCTACCGGCTCGGCCTCGGCGGCCTCGACCGCGACGAGATTCCGCGGCTGCGGGCGACACTGCGCAATGGCGGCCTGTTCATCATTCCAATGGCGATGCTGGTTTGGGCGCTGCTCGCCGGCTACACGCCGACCATGGTCGCGGTGTTCGGCACGCTGTCGGTGCTCGTGGTGGCGACCTTACGCGCCAACACCCGCATTGGTGTCGTGCGGGCGTATCGGGTGCTGGCGGAGACCGCCATGCGCATGGTGCCGGTGGCGGGCGCCTGCGCCGCGGCCGGACTGGTCATCGCCGGCCTCACCATGACCGGCCTTTCCGGCAAGTTTGGCCACCTGGTCTATCTGGTGACCGGCGCGCAGGTCTTCCCGACTTTGCTGCTGGCGGCGGGGCTGTCCATTCTACTCGGCATGGGCATGCCGACGCCGTCAGCCTATATCCTAGCGGCGGTGCTGATCGGGCCGCTGCTCGGACCCATGCATATCGAACTGCTTCCCGGGCACATGTTCCTGCTCTACTTCGCGGTGATGAGCGCGTTGACGCCGCCGGTGGCGGTTGCGGCCTATGCGGCCGCCTCCATCGCCGAGGACAATCCGCTCGCCATCGCCGGCCATGCAGTCAAGTTCGCGCTGGCCGCCCTGGTGGTGCCGTTTACCTTCGTCTACGGCCCCGAGCTCCTGTGGCAGGGCCCGCTGTGGCAGAGCGCGATTACTTTTGTGACCGCCGCGGCCGGGCTGATCCTGCTCGCCATGGCGATCGAGAAATACGAGCCGGCCTGCGCCGAATGGTGGAGCCGGATCCTGGTGGGGGTCGCGGGCTTTTGCATGGTCACGCCGTTCTTCGTCTCGACCTTGGCCGGACTCATCGTGGCGGCGGTAACGATCGCCATCAACCGCGGCTGGGTCGGGAGCCGACCTCGGCGGGAGCAGGGCATCCAATAGGCGCTCAGGCTACGGCGGCACGGGCGCGGCTTGAATCGTGATCATGCATGCTTGGCAAATTGGCGCGACGCTTGCTTCAATTCGTTCTTGGCAGAAATTGTGCTTGGCCAATGGATTGAGATACCAAGTTCCTGGAAGGTCGTTGGACGTGGCAATGAAAAAAGCAAAGAAACTGCCGGATCGCGAAACGCATGTCATCCTGAGGCATTGGCGCGAAGCCATTCCGAAAGATCGCCTGGCCCATCTCATCAAGGACGCGACGCGCGCACTGCTCCGGGCGCTGCAGATGCGACTAACCGAACATTCCGTTTCGCTGGGCCAGTGGACGTTCCTGCGCGTGTTGTGGGAGACGGAGGGCATAACCCAGCGCGAGCTGAGCGTGCTCGCCGGCGTCATGGAACCGACCACTTTTGCCGCGGTCACGGCCATGGAGAAGCTCGGCTATGTGACGCGGAAGAAGATGCCCAACAACAAGAAGATGGTCTACGTCTTCCTCACCCCGAAGGGACGATCACTGAAACGGAAACTGGTGCCGCTCGCGGAAGAGGTCAACCGGATCGCGGTCGAAAACGTCAAGCCCAAAGACATAGCGATGATGCGCAGCGTCCTGCTGACGATGCTCGAAAATCTGACGCGCGACGAGGCGCGGCCTGACAAGCGGGTGCGCATTCCCTCGACCCATGAACTGGCGCGGCGCGTCGACGAAGCCAAGGGCAATTCGCGCCCGCGATCGGGGAAACAGGTATGAGCCGCCGCCGGTCGCGGCCTTGCCTATGCCGGCAATTTGCTGTTGCCGCTGGACCATTGTTCCGCCAGGGCCCGGCGATCAAGCTTGCCGCGTGCGGTCTTCGGCAGGTGCTCACAGAGCACGATCTGCTTCGGAGCCTTCGACGCCGGCAGGATTTCGCCGCAGTAACGCAGCAGGTCGCCCACGTCCAAAGCGATCCCCGGTCGCGCTACGACAAAGCTGATGACCTCTTCGCCATAGGTGCGGTCGGGAACGCCGACCGTTGCGGCCTCGAGGACCTCCGGCCGCCGTAGCAGAATGCTGTCGATTTCAAGCGGCGAGATATTGATGCCGCCTCGGATGATCAGGTCCTTCTCACGGCCGGTGAGATGGAGATAGCCGTCTGCATCGAGAAAGCCGGTATCTCCCGTTCGCAAACGTCCGCGGCTGTGCGTCTTGATGGTTCCGTCGTCGGCCAGAGAACGAAAGTCGTTGTCGGCGAAGCCGCCGACCTCGACATGACCGATTTCGCCGACCCGCAGCGGCCGTCCTTCGCTATCGACGACCGCGAGCTTGAGGTAAGGCGCCGGCTTGCCGACCGTATCGAGGCGGCGATTGGCACCGGGATTGGTCGCGATCCAACCGATCTCGCTGCAGCCGTAGCTTTGCGCGATGGGGACTCCAAAGCGCTCCTCAAAGCGCCGCCAGTCTTCGCTCGATAGTGGCGCCGAGCTTGAAACAATGAACTTTAAGCTCTCCAAGGCCGTGGCGTCCGCCGCATCGTTGCCGTTGAGCAGCATGTTGATCGTGGTCGGATTGCCGGCGGTCATTGTTGCGCCGTGCTCGACGACGTTCTGGAAAAAGCGGCTGCGCGTGAACTTGCGCCCCAGGATCAAGGTCGCGCCGCGGCTGAGCGGCGCCAGCGCGCTGAGGACCTGAGCCGAACACCAGTTGAAGGAACGAAAATCGTAGATGCGGTCGTCGGCCGTCATGCCGAGACCATCGGCCGTCGGCTCGACGTTCGACATGAGCTCGCGAAAGGTCAGCACGACGCCCTTCGGCCGGGCGCTGGTGCCGGAGGTGAACAGGATGCAGGCGTCGTCCTGCGGCCGCGTATTCGCGGTGCTCGCGTCCGATGGTTTGCTGCCGGCAACGAGTTCGAAAAATCCACCGCCGCCGCGGTCGTCGAAGGAGCCGAGCGGCAAACTCGGCACCGATGTCCCGGAAAGGATTTCGTCGAGCTCCAATTTGGTGTCGAAAACCGCAAGACGCGGATCGAGCATCGGCACGATCTGCGTGAGATAGCTGCGGTTCATTTCGACATGGATGGTGCAGATGGTGGCGCCATAGGACATCACGCCGAGGTAACAGACGAGATGCTCGATCGAATTGCCGGCCAGCAGGGCAACCCGATCGTTCGTCTTGATCCCGCGCTCGGCGAGAAAAGTGGCGATCTGTCGCGTCACCCGTTGCAATTGCCGGTAGCTGATCGAAGACCGGTCGTCGACGGAGACGATATAGGCCTTGTCCGGATCGCGTGCGGCCGCGCTGTCGATCCAGTGTCGAAGCAGGTTTGGTCCAAACTCAGCCTCGTCTCGCATGGAAGCGCAACCGGAGATGAGAAGGGATCAATATCCAATACATGACATGCCCGGCGGGCGTCGGGCACCCGGCAAGGAGTGCCCGCCCGCCGCTGCCGCTCAGCGCCCCGTGCGCGCCAGCGAGTGCACCCAGCCGACCATGCGCGAGCGGGCGTTCTCGATATCCTTCTTGGTGAAGAAGTCCTCCGGCTTGACCTTGTCGACCGGATAGACCGGCCGCAGGAAGTCGCTCTCGTAGCCGAAGGGCACGGTGGCATCGATGCCCATGCCACCCTCGAATTGCGTGTTCGACGCGGTCCACTGCTTGTCGCCCGCGGTCATGCGCTCGGAGGGCATGAAGGTCTGCCCGCGCCCGCCGGGGATCGGGTTGAGGATGTCGGCGCGCGGATTCACCCGCGTGGTCAGGCACCACATGATGTCGTCCATCGAATAGGGATCGGTGTCCTCACTCACCGCAATGGCGAGCCGCATGCCCTGCGAGCACGACAAGGCCGCGCTGAGGAAGTTGCGCTGCCAACCCTCGTCGATCTGGTGACGCTTCTTGACCTGGATGACGCAACCGCCCCAGTCCGTCATACAGTAGGGGATCACCACGTCCTGCACGATGCCCGGCTGTAGCCGCTCGCACAACTCGAAGATCGCCGCCTCGCGCACCGTAGTGTCGATATTGTGGTCGTCGAGCGTATGCACGCCGAGCGCAAAGATGATCGGCTTGGTCTCCGGCTTGCGCATGGTCACGGCGGTGACGTGGAAGGTCGGCGCCTTGTAGGCCTTGCCCATGTAGCCGGCCCATTCGGGATGGAAATGGAAACGGCCCTGGACGCCGGCGTCCTCCGATTCTTTGGTTTCGAAACGGCGATCACGCGGATGGATATAGCCTTCGAGAACCAACTCGGCATCGGCCAACGTATAGGCATCGACCGTGCGGCATTTCACCATGCGGATCGGGCTGCCCTGCACGGCGCCAGCGATACCGACTTCGTCGCAGCCCATCGGCAGGATGGCGTAGTCGAAGCCGGCGCCGGCGAGCAGCGTGCAGGCCGGCGGCACGCCGAAGCACATCGAGATCGGGATCGGCTTGTCGTCTTTATAGTACTTGTTCGCCACCTGCCACATGTGCGAGCCCGGGGAAATCTGAAAGGTGCCGACATTGCCCCAGCGGAAGTTCATGCGGTTGTAGCCGAGGTCGGTGCCGCCATCGAACTGATCGAAGCTGATGCAGCGGATGCCCGAGCCGACGGTGAGCTCGCTCTCGTAGACCGTGTGCCGGATCGGCACCATGTATTTGTTGACGTCGTCCGGATCGAGGATGACATGTTCCTGAACCGGGGCCTCGTCTTGCGCGATGATTTCCGGCTTGAGCGGCTTGCGGAACGCTGCGGCGATCTTGCGCGTGCGCTCGATGTCGTCCTTCCAGCCGAATATCTTGTTGATGACGTTCATGTCGCCGAACAGATTGGTGATCACCCGGTGGTTCGGCTTGCCTTTGACATTGTTGAAGACGACGGGACAGCCGCCATCCAGGTGCTTCTGCAAGCCGGTGACTTCCAGATCGGGATCGACCGGTTTGTCGGTTTCGATCAAGTCGCCCTGCGACTTCAGCCATTCGAGCGTCGTCCGAAGGTCGGTGATGGCGTTCGCCTCCGAATGAAGCTTTTCCTTTTTCTTCGCCTGTTGCATGGCGCCTGAGCTCCCAGGTTTTGAGAATTCTGCCGATCGATCCCGCCGCACTGCGAAGATCGCTTGCCCTGTTTCATGCCGACCGCGTCGTCCGCCGCCGCGGCATATTATTAGCCCTCTAAGGATTCTGACCATAGCTTCTTTCGCCAAGCGTGGAAAGTGCAAAAAATCGATCGGGTAAAGCTGGGGCGCCTCACCGTGCCGCCGGCGACTGCAAGTCAGGCCGGTTCGGCGTGGCGCGCGAAAGCGAGTTGAAAGCGCCGGGCCGCCAAGCTCCATTCCAACCGGCGACACTTGAGCCGAAGCTCCTCGTCGGCGGGACCAATCGGGCGAAACAAAGCTGAAAGTGCTCGGCAGCGATGAAAGGGCTTCGACGACGTGCTGCACAACTGGCTTGAGAAGTGCAAAAAACGGGGCCCCGCCCCCGCCCGCTCGCGCACCAAGCCCGCCGCCGTTTAATTGGCCCGCAAAGATTTCGCGGCAACGCGACGATTTTCGCTGGGCTACGCGGAGAGTGTTGGATGCGGGTTACTCTCCCTCCGCCACCCCCGGCCCAGGATTGCAGCCGGACCGGCCGCACCGCCTGTCATAGTTCTTTCATCACCGGACAATAGTCATCGTTTTAGCCGGGCGTGCTGAGCCGGAGCGCATTCCTCGGTCTCGCTCCTTGTTCCGCCCAGTCTCGTCTGCGCTACCCCCTGTTGCGACTGAATGCGCTACGAGGAATTGCAATGCGACCAATTTGGATAGGGATCGTTATCGCGGCGGCGTCAATTTGCGCGATAAATGCGAAACCACTGGAGGCCGGTAGAAATGAATACGTGAAGTCGTGCCAGCCATGTCACGGGAAAACAGGCGAAGGGGACGGGCCGCGGGGAAAAAATCTCGCGACGCGCCCCTCTGATCTGACGAAACTTTCGGCAGCAAACAAGGGCGTGTTCCCGTTCGTGTATACCTACGAGGTGATCGACGGCAGCCTTGATGTTGTGATGCATGGTCCAAGGGACATGCCCGTTTGGGGTGATACCTACAGGCGTGACGTGCAATCCCGGCTGCCAGGAAATTCAGCCAATCACGTGGTTGATGCGATGGCGCGTCGACGGATTCTGGAACTCATCCAGTACATCTCGACAATACAACGCAAGTAGGCTCAACGCTTGGACGCGCATCGCGACCGCGGGACTTTCTCTAGCTATCGTGCTGGATGGTGAGATGCTCGCGCGTGGAGGACGCTAGACCGCGATGATCGCCGCGGTGAGCGCCGGCCCGTTAGAGCATTTTCCGGCGAAGTGGGAACCGGTTCGCCGCAGAAAATGCGGCCACTAAGGGAAAACAAGAGCGAATTCCGATTCGCCTGGAACGAAATTCGCTCTAGCCGGTCGTGCGCCGGTCCTCGGCGATCATGCGAGCCGCCTTTTCGGCGATCCCGTGGCAGCAGGCATTGGCCGGAAGTTTATCATATGCGGAAGATGCGGCGCGCATTGTCTTCGAAGAATTGCTTCTTCGCTGCATCGTCGAGCGGCAGCGAATCGAGTTCGCCAACCTCGGATGGTTCGAACTGCCACGGATAGTCCATGGCGTACATCATCCGGTCTGCGCCGATCACCTCACGCACAAACAGGACGGGAGGGCCCCAGCCGACCCCGCTGCTCGTGTAGTAGAAATTTTCGCGCAGATAATCCTTGGCCTGGCGCTTGAGCGGTTTGACATGCGGGTAGCGGCCGGTCACTGAGATATGGCTGTGCATATAGTTGATCCGATAGAGCCAATAGGGCAGTGCTTCGCCACAATGGCCCAAAATGATCTGGAGTTTTGCAAAGCGGTCAAAAAGCCCGGCGACAAGCAAACGCAGCGCATGCAACCCCGTCTCGCACGCAAAGCCATAGACTGCGGCATCGAGGCCGCGCTTCAGAAATGGTTCGATCATCTGCGCCGAGGGGGTGTTGGGATGCAGGTAGATAGGGACGTCGAGCGCCTCGGCCGCCTCGAATATGTCCCAATATTTCTCGTCATCGAGATAGGTCCCAAGCGTATGCGAATTGAGAATGCCGCCGCGTAGGCCAAGCTTCTTCACCCCCCGCTCCAACTCCTTGGCTGCATTCTGCGGATCCAACGGGCTGAACGCAACTAATCCGACGAAACGATCGGGGTGCCGGGCAATGCCTTCGGACAGTTCGTCATTAAAGCGGGCAGCCAAAGACGTCGCCGTGGCCGGATCGAAGACTTGCACTCCGGGCGAACACAAGGACACGACCTGCATGTCGATGCCGCTGTTGTCCATGTCGGCAAGGCGTTCGCCATCGAGACTTTGAATCCGCCGTGCCAAGTTTTCTGCGCGCGGATTCTTGCCGCCGAAGAATCCCCATAGGGAACGGAAGCCCGGATCAGCGATTGAGTTGTTCTCAAGCGCCTTGAGATAGCGGGACACCAATTCGGGAGGCGCCCAGGCTTCTTCGGTTGCGATCCGTCGATACGGCGGGTTTGGGTTGCGGTCGGGCATGATTTCCCCCTCATCAGTTAGGAATTTCGGGCGTGGCGCATGGCTGGGCCCGGGCGGTAAACCGGCGCGTTGCAAGGACAATAACGGCGGCGGAAATAACAATGACGATGGTGACGGGGGATGCCGGCCCGAACAAAGCACTGCTGGCACCGACAAAGAGCGCAACGGCGCCCATGACCCAGCGCGCTAGACCGCCGCCATAGGCTCCTGGCCAGGCTAGGACTTCGGCCAGAATCATGCCAGCGAGGGTAACGCTCAGCGCAGACACGATGACTTCCAGAGGGCTGCCGTCGAGGAGCAGGGCGGGATTGAAGGCAAAGACGAAAGGGATCAGATAGGCGACCAGGGCGAGCTGCAGTCCGGTCAGTCCGGTACGCCACATGTCGCTTTGAGCAAGCGAGGCCGCCGCGTAGGAGGCAATGGCCACTGGCGGTGTCAGCATCGACAACAGGCCAAAATAGAAGATGAACATATGCGCTGACATCAGACCGATGCCCGCCCTCACCAGCGCCGGTGCCAGCAACACCGATACCACCACATAGACGCCGGATGTCGGCATTCCGACACCGAGCACAATCGCGATCAACGCAGTCACGGCAAGGAGCGGCAGAACTCCTCCCGACTCGGCGACGCGACCGAGGACTTGGGTCAAGGCAAATCCCAGCCCGGAAATGTTGATCGTGCCGACTACAATGCCTGCGATGCCGCACACGAGAATGATCGGTATCAGCGTGGCCGCCGTGTCGCGGGCAATGGAGCGCGGCACACTGAGGCGCAGTGCCTGGCGTGGCGCTGAGATCAAAAACAAACCGTAAGAGACGCCAGCGGCGTAAATTGCCGACCTGCCCGGCGCGTATCCCAGCCAGAACAAGAAGTAGATCAGCACGCCTAGGGGCGCCAGCAGCGGCCATGCCCTTTTCAAACTCGCGCTCGTCTTCGGAAGACCGGAGGGATCTTCCCCCTCAAGGCCGTGGGCCGCCGCATAGCGGTCAACCTGGATATAAAGCATCAAGTAGTACGTGAAGGCGGGAAGAATCGCTGCATAAACAACGGTCGCATAGGATACCTGGAGGAATTCAGCGATGATAAAGGCCGTGGCTCCCATGACCGGCGGGGCGATCTGTCCGCCATTGGAAGCCACCGCCTCGATGGCGGCGGCATAGCGCGCGGGGAACCCCGATTTCTTCATCATCGGGATGGTGACGACGCCGGTGCTCATCACATTGGCGACCGTCGATCCTGACAAAGTGCCAAATAGACTCGATGCGAGGATGGCGACCTTGGCGGGGCCGCCGCGGCGATGCCCCATCGTTGCCATCGCTATATTGGTCAGAGCCTCGCTCCCGCCAACTGCGTTGAGCACCGCGCCGAAAACGATAAAACCGAGGATCTGCGTGGTGCCGACCCTCAGGACCAAGCCGGGAATGCCGTTGGTATCGGCGTAAAGATACAAAATGAAACGCACCGGCGCGACTTTGGCGGCGGCGAAAATGCCCGGCGCGTAGACACCAAACAGCCCATAGGCGACAAAAGCCAGTGCAAGCCCCGCCAGCACGGCTCCGCAGTGACGGCGCGTGGCTTCAACCAAGGCAACCAGGGCGATGATGGCTGGCACCCATTTTTCGGGACCGCGATTGATCGGATCGAGCAGCCAGACTTCATAGTTCCAGGCGAGCCAGACCCAGGAGGCAAGTGCGGCGAGACCTAAGCTCCAGTCGAGAACCTGCCAACGGCCTTTGAGTGGCTTGGTGATCAGCCCGAACAGGGTCGCCAATCCGATCATCCAAGCGAGATATTGTTCGGTGATGACAACCTGACCCAGGTAGCGCGGCGCATCGAGCAACCACAAAACGCCAATGATGGTCAGAATTGACGCCAGATCCCGTGTCTTCATTCCTTTCGGCCTCTGGCTCGGATGGCATCCAGGCTAGACCGCGCCGATGGTCGTTACCGGGACGGTTGGGGCTCTGCATCGGGCGACGAGAGCGCCTTGACCGGTCCTGAAATCGAGGCGATTGAAAGCTTGTGTTTGCAGCATCGTATCGAAGTGCGTGACTATACTCCTACGTGCGCGCCCGCTTCGAACGCGAGCCTGAACAACGAGACGCAGGTGTTCCTTCGGAGAACTCTTGCCGCCGGCGCCTATTTCAGCAGCGCGGTATCGCGGGCGGCGTTGGCTTGCGTCCAAAGTCCCTTCTTCTTAAAGAAGGCAACGGCAGCAGGGTGATAGGGTACGGTATTGGAGGGGAGAGCGAGCTTGTCCCGCGCCGCGCCGGCGAGCGGCGGATAATCTGCCTTGAGCTGAGGCAGGCTATCGTAAAACGCCTCCAGCAGGGCGGTCGCTTCCTCGTCAGGTAAATCGGCACTGACCGTCAAGAAAACGTCGAAGCCGCCAACAGTGACTGGCTCGGTGACTTCGGGAAGGCGCGCGATTGGCTTAACCTGAGTAAGATAGAGGCCCGGATAGAGTTTGTCGGCTTCCTCGGATGTCGCTTTTTTGCCGTCGACGTCCAGATAGCGGATACCGCCCGGAATCGTCGCGTGGGCCTGTTGGGTCAGAGGGATACCGACGGCGATGGAGGTGGCATCGAGCGTGCCTTCCGTCAGCCCTTGCATACCCGGCCCCAGGCCGGCGGTGGTGATCGGGGTCACTTCATCGAGCCCGACCCCAGAGAGCTGCAGCAAGACCTGGTTGAATTGGCTCATGCCCTTCAGGGCGCTGAACTGGGTGACAACGCGCTTACCCTTAAGTTCGGATACCTTGGAGATCCCCAATGACTTGCGGACGGTGAACCCGACCCTCAGCGGCCAAATTCGCGCCAGAACCCGCAAATTCTTTATCGGCTTCCCGTTCTCGCCCCTGTACCAATCCCCGAGATCGAGACTGGAATTGAGCCCCATCGTCACTTCGCCGGCCCCGATCAACGGGATGTAGACGGACGAGCCGGTGAAAGGCTGCACGGTGACCGGCGTGCCGAGCCGCTTCTGCAGTGCTGCGGCAATGCCGCCACCAATGGTGTAGTAAATGGTGCCCTGCGGATTGGTACCGAGCGTATAACGGTTCGCTCCAAGCGACACGTTCGCCGTTAGGCCTAACACCACGGCCAGCATCAACGCACAGAAATGGCGCCAGTTCATCGATAGTCCTCCTTGGATGCCGGTTTTGCCCGCGGGCTCACCAGTCTTGTTCGAAGATTGAAAACCATCTTCATAATAAATAAAATCTCATTTTTAAGAACGACTCATAAAGAAAGTTAAAGTGAAAATCGAAAACCGACTGACGTTTAAACAACTTCGGGCCTTCGAGGCCGTCTACCGGCGCGGCAAGCTCGCCGCGGCAGCTCAGGAATTGGGTGTAACCCAATCGGCTGTCAGTGTCTTGATCCGTCAGATTGAGGAGATCCTCAATACAAGACTATTCGATCGAACCACGCGGTCTTTGTTGCGTACCCAAGCAGCCGATGACGCTTACGGCATTGCTGAACGCATCTTGCGCGACGTTTCAACACTCGGCAGCAATTTCCGTGATCTGACCGAAGGAAGCCGCGGCCGCGTCCATCTCACGGCAACCCCCGCCACGGCGCTGACGCTGCTCCCGAAAACCGTGCGTCGTTTTGCAAAACGATATGCCAACATCCAGCTTATTATCGACGATTGCGCGCCGAACCAATTCCTGCCGCACATTCTGAGCGAGCGGACGGACCTCGGCCTCGGCATGCCGCCAGCTGACGATGCTGACTTCGTCTCTCAGACACTGCTGACGGACGCGCTGCAAATCGTTTGTGCCAGCGACCACCCCTTGACACGGAAACGTGCCGTGCCCTGGACAGCGCTCAAAGGCGTGCCATTGATCGCGTTTCGACCTGGCTATGGAGTTCGCTCCCTGATCGACACCACGCTTCTCAAGGCAGGCATCGAGCCCAATGTCGCTCATGAGGCCGGATTCGTAGACACTGCGATCTGGATGGCCGGCGCCGGTCTCGGCGTAACCATCCTGCCGTCGACACTGGCCCGGCTCCGAACCAATCGAGCTCTCGCCATTCGTCCGCTGGTCGAACCGACAGTAACGCGGACGCTGGCGCTGATCACCAAACGGGGCCGCTCGCTTTCTCCGTCATGCCGGTTATTCACCGAAATGCTGCTGCAGGACGTTGTCGGAAACCAGAGCTAAGAGCCGATCCGATAAGTTAGTCGTACAAGCGGTCAGCCCGTTAGCCGGTCGTGCGCCGGTCCTCGGCGATCATGCGCGCCGCCTTCTCGGCGATCATGATGGTCGGCGAGTTGGTGTTGCCGCTGGTGATGGTCGGCATGATCGAGGCATCGACCACCCTAAGTCCCCGAAGTCCATGGACGCGCAGCCGGGCATCGACGACCGCCATCGGATCGGCGGCGAAGTCGTCGCCCATCTTGCAGGTCCCGACCGGGTGGAAGATGGTGCCGGCGATGTCGCCGGCGGCGCGGGCCAGATCTGCATCGGAATTGCGGTAAGCCGGGCCGGGTTTGAATTCGTCGGGCCTGTAGCGTGCGAGCGGCGGACGCGACATGATCTCGCGGGTGATGCGGATCGCCCGTGCCGCTAACGCGCGGTCGCGCTCGGTGGCGAGGTAGTTGGGCTGAATGGCCGGCGCGGCGAACGGATCGGGGCTTTTCAGCCGCACGTAGCCGCGGCTTTCGGGTCTGAGGTTGCAGATGCTGGCGGTAAAGGCTGGGAAAGGGTGGAGGGGCTGGCCGAAAGCCTCCAACGTCAGCGGCTGCACATGGTATTCCAGGTCCGGTGTTTCCAGGGCCGGATCGGACTTGAGGAAGGCGCCCAGCTGCGATGGCGCCATGGACATGGGCCCGCTTCTGAACAGCAGATATTCGAGGCCGATGCCCAACTTCCCCAGCAGCGAGTTGGCGCGCTGATTGAGGGTGGTAACGCCGGAAACCTTATAGGCGCAGCGTACCTGCAGATGGTCCTGCAGGTTTTCGCCGACACCGGGCAATTCGTGCTGCAAGGCGATGCCGAAGTTTTGGGCGATGGCGCCGGGGCCGATGCCCGACAGCTGCAAAATCTGCGGCGAGCCGAGCGAACCGGCGGTCAGGATCACTTCGCCTCGGGCGCTCAATCGGCCGTCCTCGCCGTCGCGCCGCACGATCACGCCGCTCGCCCGTTTGTCGGTCAGCTCCAGCCGCTGCACGTGGGCCTTGGTGAAGACGGTCAGGTTGGGACGGCTCAAGACCGGCTTGAGGAAGGCCATGGCCGTGCTCACCCGCCAGCCCGAGCGCTGGTTGACGTGGAAATAGCCGACGCCTTCGTTGTCGCCGGAGTTGAAATCGTCGGTACGGGGCAGGCCGTAGTCCTGGGCGGCGGCCATGAAGGCGTCGAGGATTTCCCAGGACAGGCGCTGCTTTTCCACCCGCCATTCGCCGCCGGTGCCGTGCACGGCCGGGTCAAGCGCGGGGCCGCTCAGCGCCGCCTGATCCTCGGACGCGCGGAACAGCGGCAGCACGTCGTCCCAAGCCCAGCCGGGATTGCCCAACTGCCGCCACCGGTCGTAGTCGCGAGCCTGGCCGCGCATGTAAATCATGCCGTTGATCGTCGAACAGCCGCCCAAGACCTTGCCGCGCGGATACATCAGCGAACGGCCGTTCAGGCCCGCGGACGGTTCGGTGGAATAGCCCCAATCGGCGCGAGGGTTGCCCATGCAGTAAAGATAGCCGACCGGGATGTGAAACCAGATCCAGTTGTCGTTGCCGCCGGCCTCGATCAGGGCCACCGTGACGGAAGGGTCGGCCGACAGCCGATTGGCCAGCACGCAGCCGGCAGTGCCTGCGCCGACGATCACATAGTCGAACGTTCCCAGATTCTTTTGGGCCATGATGGCGATCCTCCCCAGGGGCCGGAGGAAGCCCCCTGGCCCAAAGCCGTGATTTCAGCACATCGATACCGGTGGGAAAAAGCGCTTTCGGGCGGCTTAGCCCAAGCGGGCGATGACGGGTCGAGCGAGCCGCCCGGTGCGGGCGCGACCCGCGAGGGAGGAGCGCGCATCCGTGGTGCTGCAAGTCGCGCGGATGCGAAGCGATTACATTCGGCCACTTATCCGAAAGAGGTCCGGGCCCGGATCAATCGCCTAGCGTCCTATTACGTACCACTATCCACTCATACAACAAATCGTCAAATAATGGTTCCATAGGCTTATCCGCGAAGCCCGTGAGTGCGTCGTGGCACTGGATGATGTCAAACATGCTGTTGAAAATGCAAAGCATCGCAGGCCATTGCGGGTCAGGTGCCATCACGAGCTGCCTAGCGGAATTCTCGAAAAAGCCGATGATATTTAGCCCGAAGTTATCGCAATGACTTACCGAGCTGAATTGTGCATAGATCGGCGTGTAGAGGTCGGCCAGCGTCTGCGTCTCGACCGGCGATTTTGTTTTGGCCACCAATGCATCCCGCTTTTCCGCCATAGCGCGCAGGGCAAGCTTTTCCCACCGGGAAAGATAAGAATATTCTTCATTGGTAAGTGGTGCTTGGATGTCCCGTTGCGCCTCAGTTCCTTAGACAAGTGTGACCACTGCATTGGCGAGATGTTGCCAAAAATCTTGGCTGCTTTGGCGTAGTAACTGTCGATAAACTTCGCCAGTTCGATGCTGTCCGTTTGCCGCGCAAGCCACGAGAACCGCACCACCTGCTCGTAACGGTCACGCAGGAGCGACATAGCCGGCAAGCTCAGACTCCATGTAGCGTTTAACCGCAGAGCTGTGCTCGTTGACTCCGCCATGTACATCAGTCGTGTCAGTAGATGTTCTTTTCCAGTCTCATTTGACCTTTCGTGCCCACCACGCGCAGCGTGTAATCTTTCGAAAGTGCGACGGCTCAAGTTGCAGGTGGCCAGCACGGGCGGGTGCCTTAGCCAAGGTCCAAGGTTATCGACGATGCGGTCAGACTTCGACATCAGCCGACCTTCTGCACTGGGGCTTGCATTGTTACCGGATAGTGACCCGTTCTTTCCAGCTATTCTCGGTCATAAATCTTTTCTAATAGCTGAAAGCTCCAAAGAACTAGCAGTTGGCGCGGAGCGCGGCGAAGTGAGCAGCCGCTCGTTTCCTTGCGCCGCCCGTCTTTCGCCTCGCTTCATACCGCCAAATCATCCTAAAATCCCGACCTGAAAGCAATTACTGGCCCGGCTTCCGGCGAAGGCTTGGGAGGTTTTGATGACGATTCCGCTCTGGGTTCTGCTCGGCTTTGCAGCGTGGACGTTGCTGACCCTATTCACGACCGTCGGCGTCTACCGCTGGACCCGCATCCTCACGGGCCGCGTCGCCATTGCCGAGTGGCGGGCCGACGAGGCGCAGGGCAGCGAGTGGTACCGCCGCGCCGTGCGCGCCCACATGAACTGTGTTGAGAACCTGCCCGTTTACACGGCGCTCGTGGTTGTCCTGCTCGCGATCCATGCCGATACGTCCGTCCTCGATGCGCTCGCGCTCGTCATCCTAGTCGCACGAATCTTTCAGACCGTGATGCACCTCGCGCTGGAGCAGACGAACACCGTTGTCGCCCTGCGCTTCGCATTCTTTTTCATACAAATCCTGTGCATGATCGCGATGGGCGTGATCGCCGCCGCTTTGGCCGCAAGCTCCTGAATATGTGCGCGTTCCCTTGTTCGCCCTCCGATGCGCAGGCGGAAGGAACGCAGCGCCCGGTCGCGCGCGCTGCGATCCGTGGCGACGGCCGAGCTGCCCATAAAATCGGCAAAGCGGCTCACGCGACGCGCATGCTGGAATTGGCGAGCAAGACCCAATACAATCGCCTGCCCACGCACGGAATATCTCCCCGGGGAACGCGATGCGATACGTGAGTCTTGCAGGCTTTCTGTTTGCGTTTTGGCTGGCCCTGTCGGGGCATTACACGCCGGGTCTGATCGCGGTGGGGGCCGCCTCCGCGGTCCTGTGCATGCTCGCGGCGGTCCGCATGCGGGTCTTGGATGCGGAAAGCCATCCGATCGAGTTGTTCGTTCGGGCGCTCACTTATTTTCCCTGGCTAGCCGGCGAGATCGTCAAATCGGCCGTCGGCGTCACCAAGATCATTCTCAACCCGCGGCTGCCCATAGCGCCGACCATGACCGCCGTTCGCGCGAGCCAGAGGACGCCCGTGGGCGTCGTCACCTACGCCAATTCGATCACCTTGACGCCGGGCACCATCACGGTCGGGCTCGACGGCGAGGAACTCACGGTGCATGCGCTGACGCGGGAGGGGGCGCTTGATCTCGAGGCCGGCGGCATGGACCGGCGCGTCAGCCAGTTCGAGGGCGCCGCATGATGTTCGCTGCGGCGGCTGCGGCCATCCTAACAGCGCTGGCGCTTGTGATCGCGCGCGGGATCGGAGGCCCGACGGTGTTCGACCGCGTGCTCGCCGGCAACTCGGTCGGCACGCTCGCGATCCTGCTGCTCGCCGTCATCGGCTTCCTGACTGGACGCCCCGAATTCCTCGACATCGCCCTGACCTACGGCCTGCTCAATCTGATCGGCACGCTTGCCGTGCTGAAGTTCTTCCGCCATGGCGATCTCGCTTACGACGTCGATACGGAGACGAAGTCATGACCGTCGCCGTCAATATCGCAAGCGTCGCGCTGATGACGGTGGGCTCCTTCTTCGTCATCGTCGGCGCGTTGGGGCTCGTGCGCATGCCCGAAGTGTTCACACGCATGCATGCCGCGGGCATCATCGACACCGTCGGCGCCGGCTTTCTGATCCTCGGCATGTGCTTGCAGGCCGGCGCCAGCCTGGTGACGCTGAAGCTTCTGTTCCTGTTGGTTCTGTTCTTCTTCGGCAGCCCGATCGTGACCCACGCGCTTGCCCAGGCGTGCCTGCACGAGAATATCCAGCCGCGGCTCGCCGAAGATCGCCGTGAAGTCACCTCGCCGCCTGTGGCGAGTGCAGATGACGGGAGGCAGCCATTATAGCGATCATTAACATGGCGCTGCTCACGCTGCTGGCGATCGTCACGATCGCCATCGTGCGCCAGCGCAGTCTGTTCGGCGTCGTCATCCTCAGCGGCGTCTACAGCTTCCTGATGGCAACTTTGCTCGTTGCGCTGGACGCCGTCGACGTTGCGATGACCGAAGCCTCGGTCGGCGCTGGAATATCGCTGGTGATCTTCCTCGCCACGCTACACCTGATCAAGAGGACGACCGAAGCGCCCCCGGTCCATCGGCAGCTGCTGCCGTTGTTCGTCTCCATCGCGACCGGGATAGTTCTGGTGTGGGGCACGCTCCTCCTTCCCCCGTTCGGGACTGCCGACGCAGTCATCCATCAGCATGTCGTGCCGCGCTACATCGCCGATTCGATCAAAGAAACCGACGTTCCCAACCTCGTTACTTCCGTGCTCGCCGACTACCGCGGCTACGACACGCTCGGGGAAACGACGGTGATCTTCACGGCCGGCATCGGCGTAATGCTGCTTTTGCGCGGGGCGCGGCGAAAGGGCGGCGATCAGGGGAACGCCTCGTCATGAGCCTCGATCCGATCCTTCGCATCGGCACTAAGCTGATCCTGCCTTTCATGCTGATGTTCGCCTTGTATGTGCAATTCCATGGCGACTTCGGCCCGGGCGGCGGCTTTCAGGCGGGCGTCATAACGGCGGGCATGATCATCCTGCTGGCGATCACTTTCGGTCTCGAGACGGCGCATCGCATTGCTCCGCAGGCCGTCGTTCAGCGCATGGTTCCGCTCGGCGTGCTGATCTATGCCGGAACCGGAGTGGCCGGACTGCTCATGGGCGAGAATTATCTCGACTATTCCGTTTTCGCGTCGCATCCCGCGGAGGGACACGCGCTCGGGATATTCCTTGTCGAGGCGGGCGTGTTGATCACGGTATCGGGGACCATGACGGCGGTGTTCTACGCCTTCGTTGAGCGAGGCCGCTGATGGAAAGACTGGTGCACTTGATCGACCACTACAATTACATCATCACGATTTTCTTGATGATGAGCGGCCTCTACATTGTCGTCGCCCGCGGCAACATGGTGAAGAAACTCGTCGGTCTGTCGATGTTTCAAACCGCGGTGTATCTGCTCTATATCACACCGGGAAAGATCATCGGTGGAACGGCCCCGATCATCGATCCAGCCTTTACCGTCTATTCAAATCCCCTCCCTCACGTTCTTATCCTGACCGCGATCGTCGTCGGCGTGGCGACGCTGGCGCTCGGCCTCGCCTTGGTGGTCCGCATCAATGAAGCCTATGGCACGGTGGAAGAGGACGAGATATTTGAGCAGGACCGCGACGCATGACCGTGGTCTGGGCGAACCTTCCAGCCCTTCAAGTCGTCATTCCATTGATCGGAGCCATCCTGACGGGTTTCACGCGCCGGGGCGCGACCGCATTTGCAATCGCCCTCGTCGTCAGCTGGATCATGCCGTTCATCGCCGTCGCCATGATGTGGCAGGTGTTGACCACCGGCCTGATTTCCTACCATCTCGGCGGCTGGGAGCCGCCGTGGGGGATCGAGTACCGGGTGGACCTGCTGAACGCCTTCGTGCTGGTCCTCGTGTCGACCATCGGCGCCGTGATCATTCCTGCGGCGCGCCGCTCCGTCGCCTTCGAAGTCGGGGAGTGGCGCGAGGCGTGGTTCTATTGCATGTACCTGCTTTGCCTGACCGGGCTGCTCGGCATCGCGGTGACGGGAGACGCTTTCAACGCCTTCGTCTTTCTCGAAATCTCGTCGCTCTCCACTTACGTGCTGATTGCGCTCGGCCCTGACCGGCGGGCGCTTCTCTCGTCGTTCCAATACCTCATCATGGGCACGATCGGCGCGACATTCTACGTCATCGGAGTGGGCGTGCTTTATTTGCTCACCGGCACGTTGAACATGGCGGACATCGCCTCTCGCCTCGGGCCGATTGCGACGCAGAATTTTCCGGCGATGGTGACGGCGCTGGCGTTCTTGACCGTCGGCATTAGCCTGAAGCTCGCACTATTCCCCCTACACGTGTGGCTGCCGAACGCCTACGCTTACGCGCCGTCCTGGGCGACCGTATTTCTTGCCGCGAGCGCAACCAAGGTCGCGATCTATCTGCTGATCCGTTACTACTTCTCGGTATTTGGCGTCGCGATCAACATCGATGCGCTGCCGATGGGCAAGATCATGATCGCGCTTTCGCTCGCGGCGATGTTCATCGCCTCCTTCGTCGCGGTGTTCCAGACCAACGTGAAGCGGATGCTCGCCTATTCGTCGGTGGCGCAGATCGGTTACATCACGCTCGGCATCGGGCTCGCCAACCAAGCCGGACTCACCGGCGGGCTCGTCCATATCGTCAATCACGCAATCATGAAGGCAACGCTCTTCCTTGCGGTCGGCGCTGTTTTCTATCGCGCCTACACGGTGCAACTCAAAGAGCTCGCGGGCATCGGCCGCAGGATGCCAGTCACGATGGCGGCGTTCACGATCGCCGGCTTCGGCCTTGTCGGCACGCCCGGCACCGCTGGCTTCATCTCCAAATGGTATCTGGCGGTCGGCGCGCTCGATAAGGGCTGGTGGGTATTGGTGTTCCTGATCGTGGCGAGTTCGGCGATCGCGCTTGTCTATATCGGCCGCGTTCTCGAAGTCGCCTGGTTGCGTGAGCCCTCGCCAGCCATTGCGAAGCTGCGCGATCCGCCTCTCTCCATGCTGGTGCCGCTCGTCGTGCTGGCCGCTGCAACGATCTATTTCGGCATCGATACCGAGTGGACCGTCGGCATCGCAGCAAAGATCTCCAAGCTCTTGCTCGGAGGGCTGCGATGACGAGAATTTTTTCGTCCGAACAGCTCGTGCTGCTGGCGGTGCTGGTGCCGTTCGCAGGCGCCTTGATCATTCCGCTGTTTCACAAGCTGCCCAATCTGCGCGAGACCGTGACGCTCATCACCGCGGCCGCGCTGTGCATCGCCGTCGTCGGCCTGCTCGCGCCGGTGCTCCACGGCGGCCGGCCGGAGGTGCAGATCATCCAAGTCGTGCCCGGGCTCGAGCTTGCCTTCAAGGTCGAGCCGCTCGGCATGCTGTTCGCGCTCGTCGCCTCGTCGCTGTGGATCGTCAATTCGATCTATTCGATTGGCTATATGCGCGCCGGCAACGAGCCGCGCCAGACCAGCTACTACGTCTGCTTTGCGATTGCCCTCGGGAGCACGATCGGGGTCGCTTTCGCCAAGAACCTGTTCACTCTGTTTCTGTTCTACGAAGCGCTTACGCTCTCGACCTATCCCTTGGTGACGCACAAACACAATGCGGAGGCGATCCGCGCCGGTCGCATCTATCTTCTTCTTCTCCTTGGGACGTCGCTCATTCTGTTCCTGCCGGCGATCATCGTGACCTGGGTGCTCGCCGGCACGCTCGATTTCACCCCCGGCGGCATCCTTACCGGCAAAGCCGACACGATTGTGATCGCCGTGCTGCTCGCGCTCTTTGTCTTCGGGATCGGCAAAGCGGCGGTGATGCCGGTGCATTTCTGGCTGCCGGCGGCGATGGTGGCGCCGACGCCGGTCAGCGCCTTGCTGCACGCCGTCGCGGTGGTCAAGGCCGGCGTATTCAGCATCGCCAAGATCGTGCTTTACATCTTCGGACTCGACCTGCTGACGGCGACCGGCGCCTCCACCTGGCTGATCTATGTCGCCAGCGCCTGCATTCTGCTCGCCTCGCTGATCGCGCTGAGCAAGGTCAATCTCAAGGCGCGCCTCGCTTATTCGACGGTGAGCCAGCTTGCTTACATCGTTCTCGGCGCGGGACTCGCCACCACGGCCGGACTGAACGGAAGCGCGGTGCAGATCGTCATGCACGCCACCGGAAAGATCACGCTGTTCTTCTGCGCCGGCGCGATCTATGTGGCGACCCATCGGACCGAGGTAAACGAGCTTGACGGCCTGGGACGCGTCATGCCGGTTACCTTTTTCGCCTTCCTGCTCGGCTCGCTCAGCATCATCGGCATTCCGCCGCTGGGCGGCACCTGGAGCAAATGGCTGCTAGCCCTCGCCGCCGCCGATGCGGGTCACCTCATCGTGGTTGGCGTCCTGATGATAAGCTCGCTGCTTAACATCGCTTATCTGCTTTCGATCGTCGGCCGCGCGTTTTTCTTGCCACCGCGCAAGGGCGACAACGAGTTGGCCAAGGGCGGCATCCGCGAAGCGCCGCTCGCCTGCGTCGTGCCGCTGTCCGTGACCGCGATTGCGTGCGTCGTCCTGTTCTTTGAGATCAACAACATCGAGGCGTTGATAGCCGGAGCACTGACCGGTCGTTAGAAATATTTTCAGGCCTAGCGTCTGCCCGCTGCCCTGAAAATGCGTCGCTGGAGGAGAAATGGATCGAGTTTCATTTCCACTGAGACTAAACCCGCTTCGGGCGTGGTCGGCAACGGAAGGGATTCGTGCGCTGCATTAAGCGCCACGCAGAGAGAACCAAAGCGAATTCCAATCTGCGGATGGAATTCGCCAGAGACGGCGAGGATATGACATGGCCAGTAACGACGCCGGCAGCGAGATGCAATCGCCCGAACGTGCCTATTGGCTTGATGATCCGCATAATGTCGATCGCATCGTCTGGACCGTGTATGCCGTCTGCGCGTTGCTTCTCGGCGCCGATTTTCTGATCAAGCCGCACGGGCCGTTTGCCATCGAGTATGTGTTCGGGTTTTACGGTTTCTACGGGTTCCTCTGTTGTTTCGGCCTAGTCATCGCCGCCAAGGGCCTTCGCATCCTTGTTGCACGACCGGAGGATTACTATGACCGGTGAGCTGTCGCCCGGTCTGATCCTGATCGTCGGCGCGTTGCTTGTGCCGTTTTTGCGCGGACGCCTGCGCGCCGCTTACATACTCGCTTTGCCGATCGTAGCCTTTTGGCAGCTCATCACCCTGCCCAACGGCAGCTTCGGCGAAATCCATGTCCTCGACATGACCCTGGTCACTCTCAGGGTCGACGAACTCAGCTTCGTATTCGGGCTTATTTTCCTGATCGCAGCGTTCCTCTGTTTCATTTACGCGCTGCATATTGACGACACGGTGCAGCAGGTCGCGGCGCTGATCTATGCCGGCAGCGCCGTCGGCGCGGTGTTTGCTGGCGACCTCATCACGCTGTTTATTTTCTGGGAAGGCACTGCGGTCGCGTCCCTGTTCCTGATCTGGGCGAGTCGCAACGAGCGCGCTTACGGCGCGGGGTTGCGCTACATCGTTATCCAGGTGACGTCGGGCGTGCTGCTGCTTGCCGGCATCGTTGTGCACTACAGCCAAACCGGCGAGATCGCTTTTGGGCATTTAGGGACGGAGTCGCTGGCGGGCGTGCTGATCTTCCTTGCCTTCGGTATCAAATGCGCCTTCCCGTTCCTGCACAACTGGTTGCAGGACGCTTACCCCGAGGCGACGGTCACCGGAACGGTGGTCCTTTCCGCCTTCACCACCAAGCTTGCGGTCTACACGCTTGCGCGCGGCTATGCCGGCACTGAAATCCTGGTGCCGATCGGCGCCACCATGACGGCGTTTCCCATCTTCTATGCGGTCATCGAGAATGATTTGCGGCGCGTGCTTTCCTACAGCCTCAACAACCAGCTCGGCTTTATGGTGGTTGGGATCGGGATCGGCAGCGAGCTGGCGCTTAACGGAACAGTCGCCCACGCCTTCTGCCATATCATCTACAAGGCGCTGCTCTTCATGTCGATGGGCGCCGTCCTGTTCCGCACCGGCACCATAAAGGGCTCGGAACTCGGCGGGCTCTACAAGTCGATGCCGTGGACCACGGGTTTCTGCATTGTCGGCGCGGCGTCAATCTCGGCTTTTCCCCTGTTCAGCGGCTTTGTCAGCAAGTCGCTGATCATCGCCGCGGCGATGGACAAGGGCTACTTCTGGACTTGGCTCGTGCTGCTGTTCGCTAGCGCCGGCGTGTTTCACCATTCCGGAATAAAGATTCCGTTCTTTGCTTTTTTCGCGCACGATTCCGGCAAGCGTTGCGCCGAGGCGCCCGCCAATATGTTGATCGCGATGGCGATCAGCGCCGTGCTGTGCATTCTCATCGGAGTCTATCCGCGCCCGCTGTATGACATCCTGCCCTATGGTCCCGTCACTTTTAACCCTTATACCGTCCATCACGTCGTCACACAGATGCAATTGCTGATGTTCTCGGCTCTGGCCTTCACGGTGCTGATGCGCACCGGCATCTACCCGCCAGAGCTGCGAATGATCAATCTCGATTTCGACTGGTTCTATCGTCGCGCCGGCTACACCGTTGCAATCACCACTGGACGGTGGGCGCAGCACGCGTGGAGCGGGTTCGTGCGTGCGGCCAAGCGCGGCGCCCGCGGCGCCGCCGTCGCCGTCGAGCGCCACCACGGGCCCGAGGGCATTCTCGCCCGTACCTGGCCCACCGGCAGCATGGCTTTCTGGACCACGATCATGCTGGCCCTCTACTTGATCCTGTCGTACCTGTGAACGCATCAGGTCGGTGATTTCGCGGGTCCGGAAAAGCTTCAAAACGCCTTCCGCGCAAGAGCGATTGGCTCATGGTTCTTGGCGGTCGCGCGAAAGCAACCGCCGGGAAGCGGTCGCTCGTGCGTCGCTTCCGAGGGCGTTTCACTCTCCGCCCGATGTGACAAGGATGATCAGACCGGTACAATGCCGGTATGCGCCACGTATTGAGACGTCATCCGGACTCGCCTGGCTCGGCGGCGACGCACATCGAAGTGGAGGTGCGCGCGCGCATGCCGGCAATTTGCTATTGTCCTATGTCGTGACCGGCAAGATCGGCGGTGTCCGCATGCCGCCGGTCGGGGTGGCTGCGCGCAGCGACGAACTTTGGCGGCACACCTGCTTCGAGGCATTTGTCCAGGCTTCCCCCGGAGACGGCTATTACGAATTCAACTTCGCGCCTTCGACGCAATGGGCGGCCTATCGGTTCAGCGGCTACCGAAGCGGCATGGTGGTAGCGATCGAAATCGCTGCGCCCGCAATCGACGTGCAATCAAGTGCCGACTGTTACACCTTGCGGGTCTCGCTTGCCCTGGATCGCTTGTCGGCTTTCCCACGCTCAGCATCATGGCGTCTCGGCTTGTCGGCGGTGATCGAGGATGTGAGCGGCCGCAAGTCGTTTTGGGCGTTGGCGCATCCACCGGGGAATCCCGACTTCCATCACTCCGCCTGCTTTGCGCATGAGTTTTCCCCGCTTCGAGCATGAGGTTCTAGAAGCGGAATCGGCTTGCGAAACGCATGCTTCACCGGAACGATTATGGTCATGAAATTTGGCGTCGATCAACTTATTGCTGAGCCTGCCTTGCGCGCACCACTCAAGGGCCGGCGCGTGGCGTTGCTTGCGCATCCCGCTTCGGTCACGGAGGATTTGACGCATACGCTCGATGCGCTCGCCGCATGCAGTGACTTGAAGATCAGTGCCGCCTTTGGCCCGCAGCATGGCCTGCGCGGCGACAAGCAGGACAACATGATCGAGTCGCCGGACTTCAACGATCCGGTGCACGGCGTTCCGGTCTTCAGCCTCTACGGAAAGGTGCGCAGGCCGACCGATGCGATGATGGAAGCATTCGATGTGATCCTCGTCGATCTGCAGGATCTCGGCTGCCGGATTTACACGTTCATCACGACACTGCGCTATGTGCTCGAAGCGGCGTCACAGCATCGCAAGGCGGTGTGGGTGCTGGATCGGCCTAATCCTGTCGGTCGGCCTGTTGAAGGCCTGATGCTGCGCGACGGCTGGCAAAGCTTCGTCGGCGCTGGCCCGCTGCCGATGCGTCATGGGCTCACGCTCGGCGAGCTGGGTCTATGGTTTGTCAGGACGCTCAAGCTTGATGTCGATTATCAGGTCATCGAGATGCAGGATTGGCAGCCCGATGCGGCGCCAGGGTTCGGCTGGCCACTCGGCGAGCGCATTTGGATCAATCCCAGTCCTAACGCCCCGAATTTGTGGATGGCGCGCGCCTATGCAGGGACGGTGATGCTCGAGGGCACGACGCTCTCGGAGGGGCGCGGCACCACGCGGCCGCTCGAAATGTTCGGCGCTCCCGACATCGATGCGCGGGCAGTCATGAAGGAAATGGATCGCCTTGCTCCGCAATGGCTCCAGGGTTGTCGCCTGCGCGAATGCTGGTTCGAACCCACATTTAGCAAACACGTAGGCCAACTTTGCCACGGCGTGCAAATACACACCGAAGGTCCTGGTTACGATCATCAAGCGTTCACGCCCTGGCGCATCCAGGCCCTCGCCTTCAAAGCGATCCGTCGTCTGTATCCGGACTATCGGCTGTGGCGCGATTTCCCCTATGAGTATGAGCGCGGCAGACTCGCGATCGACGTGATCAACGGCAGCCCTTTGCTGCGAGAATGGGTCGACGATGCATCGGCGGCGCCGCAGGATCTTGATGCGCTGGCGCTGGCGGACGAACAGGCCTGGTCGAATGAGCGCCGAGGATACCTGCGCTACGGAAAGGCGACGGATGCAGACGCTCGATAGGATGTATTGAGGCCAAGCGATCGAGCGGGCCATTTTGCAGCGCGCGTCGTCCTAGCGCGAGAGCGCGGTGACTCCTGACCATCCGCCGCGAAATGGGATAAGCGCCCTGATATAGGTAAGGAAGACGCTGCGGTCGGTGACCGCGAGCCCCCAGGTTCCGCGTCCATCTTTCGGCGCGCCGAAATGGCCCGCCAGTTTTGGACGCGCCGGTTTTTTGACGTCGACCGCCAACAGTTCGGAATCGCCCGCCGACAGGAAGACGAGCTGCCGGCTCGCATCGAGCACGAGCTGGTTGGTGTGGCCGGGGCTGTTGAACCAGTTGTTGCTCATCGTCTCGCAATGCCACGGATTCCACCAGCCGGTCTGGCGGATCGCCTGAGGATTGCTGATGTCGAGGATCTCGAGGCCGCAATAGTCAACGGCGGCGTAAGCGAGCCGGCCATTGATGACAATGTTGTTGTAGGCCTGTTGCTTGTTTCTGATCGCTCCGTTGATGTAGCGCGCGATTTCGCGTGGCTTTGCCTTGTCGGCGACATCGATCACGCGGATTCCGCCCAAATCATAGGCGACGAACAGCAAATCGCCCTTGATTGCGAGGCCGCGCGCGTTCGGATGCTGCACCCTGTTTGGGTTGGGCCGCGGGAAGTTGACGTCGGGCAGAATCGACGCCACCGGCACGATGGCGCGTGGATTGGATACATCGAAAATGAAGACGCCCGCGCGCATGGCGCCGAGATGGGCGTAGCGGCCGGACACCAGCACGACGGCGCTGCCCTTCAGCGTCGTCGCCGAGGTCCACAGCGACATGACGCGCGGCTGCGTCGGCTGACTGACGTCGATGATCGCGAGCCCGGCCTTTGATCCTCTCGCCGCGAACAGGTCGCCAAGCGCGACGAACAGGCGGTCGCCGTCCTGGACGAGATTCATCGCGTGCAAGCCGCCGAACGCACGGATCGGTAGCTGAGCCACGGCCTTCGGACCGCCAGCGCCTTGGGCTAAATGGAGCACGACCAGGCCGCCGTCTTTTTGCGCGAGATAGAGAAATGGTTTGCCGTTGCGGTCGGCGACGAGCGACTGCGGCAGCGCGGAGGTGGTCGGGAAATCCCATAAGCGCGCGAGGGGCGCGGCGGCGGCAAAGTCGGCAAACCCGAGGAGGCAGAGCATGCCGATCGCAACCATTTTTCTGATTCGCATTGCCGTCGTCATGCGCGCGGCGTCGCCTCCATGACAATGATCCATTGCGTGTCGGGACAATAATACTGAACGATATTCGCCAATTCCAACAGCGGGGCAACACTGCGCCGCATAAGGAGAGCGTCGCTCAAAATATGGCAAATATTAAGGGTGGCTCTCGGCTTCCTCGCGGGGGAGGTCGTGTCGTGCCGCGGTCGGTCAATAGCTGGCTCCTGGGCAGGACCACTGAGAAATTTGATGCCCCGACGGAGACATGGAATTTTTTCGCAAGCGGCGATCTGAATAAGTAAGATAAAGGCGCGTCCGCCGAATTTCGGTACGCAGCACGCCCGATGATCGGCTTACGAAAGACAAGATCGAAGGGCTATATGTGTCGCGTTTTGAACGTGATGCTGCGCTGCGGTAATTGCAAGCTCTTGTAATGCGCCGACCGACCACTAAAGTATGTCGTAGGCGGCATGGTAGGGAATGCAGGAACGTCACTTATCTATCGAGAATCTGTCATGCCACAGTTTGACCCCGAGCTCATCCAGGTCATGAGGAACGCCCTCGACGATGTCATGACGAGGGTTCCCCTGGAGTATTCGACCGTTGAAGTCAAAGCGCGCGTCGCGGAGTACATTCTCAAGGCCGCGGCTCAAGGTCATACGAACTATGATGCGTTGGTGACCGCTGCGGCGGATCAGATCAACATGATCCTATCGCTATTCAGCTAGGCTGACTCTTTCTCTTCTCAAACTCCGAGAACGCCGCAAGCGCGTGGCTCGCATACATGACTGAGGGGCCGGCGCCCATATAGATCGCCATCGCGAGTGTTTCGAAAAGCTCCTCGCGCGTCGCGCCGCGGTCGATCGCCGCTCGAACATGAAAAGCGATGCAATCGTCGCACCGGATGGCGACCGAGATCGCAACTGCGATCAGTTCCTTGGTTTTGGTGTCCAACGCCTTGGGCGTTAGCGCGGCCTGCGCGACCGCGGAAAACGCTTTCATGACTTCGGGCGCGCCGCCCCGCAGCTCTTTAAGGGGAGGGCGCAGCATATTGACCAGCTCCGACCAGTTCTCGTGCATAATTCGTCCTCCTGTCGCATGCGGTCGCACGCGCGCCCATCGGGCCGTCCGACCTTGCCATGTCGTCAGCGTCCACTCGCGCCGGGGGCGACAGCAATGGCGCCGCCGACGGCGAGACCTCGCGGCGCCTTGTGATCAGTTGAAGGCGCAGCCCGACTTCATGCCGAGCTTGTTGAAGATCATTGCAGCCGGGCAGAAGCCGGTAAAGGACGCCTGGATCATATGGAGGCCGACAAACGCGGTCAGCAGCAGCCAATAGGGGCTGACCAGCCAAGCGAGTACGGCGCTCAGCAGCACCATGGCTCCGGCGAAGGCCAGTACGGCGCGATCGATATTCATAGCAGTCTCCTGTTTGATGAACTTGCGCCGGATTTTCAACCGGCGCCGATTGACGGAATATATGAATTAATGTATATACGCAAGTATGAATATAAGTCCAGAAGAAATGCAGGCGGCGGCGGGCGAGGCGACCGATCTTTTGAAGGCGCTGGCGCATCCGCATCGGCTGATGATCGTTTGCCAGCTGCTCGACCGGGAGCGCTCCGTGGGCGAGCTCGCCGGTCTGCTCCGCCTGCGCGATTCGGCAGTGTCCCGACACCTTGCGTTGCTGCGCAAGGACGGATTGGTCGAGCCGCGGCGGGATGGCCAGACCATTTGGTACTCGATTGCGAGCGCCGCTGCGCGCGCGCTTCTCACCACGCTCTATCGCGTCTATTGCGGGCCTGCGCCGGTATGCGCGGTCGCTGGGAGGCGGGCGTCGGGCCGCAGACGCCACCCGCGCGCACGGAGCGGACCATGACACGGCGAACGCTGATGATCGTTGCCGCGGCGTGGGCGGCCGTATCCACGCCTGCCTGGGCCGCCGACGTTTTCACAGTCAAACCGACGATGGTCGGCGACGAGAAAGCCGTGTTCGCCACCGTCGAAAGCGCCAACGTGGTTCCGGCGCGGGCGCGGATCGGCGGCACGGTGGCGCGGCTCGCGGTCACCTATGGCGATCATGTCGAACGCGGCCAGACGCTTGCGACGATCGGCGACGAGAAGCTGATCCTGCAGATGAAATCGCTCGATGCGCAGATCGCGGCGCTCGACGCGCAGCTCGCGCAGGCGCAGACCGATCTCGGCCGCGCGCAAAGCCTGTTCGACCACGGCACCATTCCGCGCGCACGACTGGACGAGGCGCGCACGGCTTTCAACGTCGCGACGAATTCAAAGCGCGCCCGCGCGGCCGAACGCGCGGTGATCGAGCAGCAGCTCGCCGAAGGCAACGTGCTCGCGCCGACCTCGGGGCGCGTGCTCAAAGTGCCGGTGACGCCCGGCACCGTGGTGCTTCCAGGCGAGCCGGTGGCATTGGTCGCCGAGCAGAATTTCGTGCTGCGGCTGCGCGTGCCCGAGCGGCATGCGCGCTTTCTCAAAGCCGGCGACCCGGTACGACTCGACGGCGAGGAACTGGGCAAAGAGGGCGCGCAATTCGGCGTCATCCGCCTGGTCTACCCGCAAATCGAGGACGGCCGCGTGGTCGCCGATGCGACGGTGCAGGGGCTCGGCGACTATTTCGTCGGCGAACGCATCCGCGTCTGGGTTTCCGGCGGCGAACGCATGGCGATGATCGTGCCGGCGCGGTTCGTCACGACGCGATTTGGCGTCGACTATGTGCGCGTACTGCGCGACGGCGACGCCGTGGACGTTCCGGTGCAGCGGGGGCGCGCGCATCCGCGCCCGGACATGCCGGATGGACTGGAAATTCTCTCTGGGCTCAGGGCGGGCGACCGGCTGGTGCAGCAATGAAGCTCGGTCTGTCCGGGCGGCTGACCGCCGCCACCATCCGCTCGCCGCTCACCCCCTTGTTTCTCCTGGCGGCGCTTGCCGTCGGTCTGATTGCGCTGCTGGTCATTCCGCGCGAGGAAGAGCCGCAGATCAGCGTGCCGATGGTCGACATCCGCGTCGTCGCCGATGGGCTCAAAGGTCCGGACGCAGTCGAACTCGTCACCAAGCCGCTCGAAGCGATCGTCAAGGGCATCGACGGCGTCGAGCATGTCTACAGCCAGACGCAAGACGATCGCGTGATGGTGACCGCGCGCTTTCTCGTCGGCACCAAGGCGGAGGACGCGATCCTGCGCGTGCACGAGAAAATCCGCGCCAACTACGATCGCATCCCCGTCGGCATCCCCGAGCCGCTGATCGTCGGCCGCGGTATCAATGACGTGGCGGTCGTCGTGCTCACGCTCTCGCCCAAGCCGGAGGCGGCGGCGCGCTGGACCGATAAGGATCTCTACGAGCTTGCCGACAAGCTGCGCGCCGAACTGATGAAGGTCGACAATGTCGGCCTCACCTACATTTCCGGCGGCAATCCGCAGCAGATCCGTGTCGAGCCCGATCCGGAAAAGCTCGCGCTCTACGGCGTCACGCTGCAGCAGCTCGTCGGCAAGGTGAAGGACGCCAATCGCTCTTTTCAAGCCGGCCAGGTGCGCGAAGCGGGGTTGACCCGCACGGTCGCGGCGGGCCAGACGCTTTCCGGCGTGCCCGATATCGGACTGCTGATCGTCACCAGCCGCGACAACCGCCCGGTCTATGTGCGCGATCTCGCGTCGGTCGTGATCGGACCGAGCCCCCAAGAACACCGGGTATGGAACGAAGCGGCGGGCGCGAACGGCGCCTGGCAGCGCACGCCAGCGGTCAGCCTTGCGCTTGCGAAACGCGCCGGCGCCAACGCAGTGGTCGTCGCCGAAGATTTGCTCGCCCGGCTGCAGAGCGTGAAAGGCCGGCTCATCCCCGAGGACGTCGACGTCACCATCACCCGTGACTACGGCGAGACCGCCAACGAGAAGGCAAACGAGCTCCTCTTCCATCTCGGCCTCGCGACGATCTCGATCGTGGTGCTGATCGCCTTCGCAATCGGCTGGCGCGAGGCCGTCGTCACGCTGATCGTCATCCCCACGACGATCCTGTTGACGCTCTTTGCCGCTTATCTGATGGGCTACACCATCAACCGCGTCAGTCTATTCGCGCTTATCTTCGCCATCGGCATTTTGGTCGACGACGCGATCGTCATCGTGGAGAACATCGCCCGCCACTGGGCGATGAATGACGGCCGCACTCGCATGCAGGCGGCGATCGAGGCGGTCGCCGAGGTCGGCAATCCGACCATCGTCGCCACGCTGACCGTGGTCGCCGCGTTGCTGCCGATGCTGTTCGTATCGGGTCTGATGGGGCCCTATATGGCCCCGATCCCCGCGAATGCGTCGGCGGCGATGCTGTTCTCCTTCTTCGTCGCGGTCGTGGTCGCGCCGTGGCTGATGTTGAAGCTCGCGCCGCGCGAAGGCGCTGGCGGCGCCGGCCACCATCACGGTGAAGGCGCACTGGGCCGGCTCTATCGCCGCTTTGCGACGCCGATCATTCGTACCCGGCGCTCGGCCTGGATATTCCTGATCGGCGTGGGGCTCGCGACGCTCGCCGTCTGCGTCCTGTTCGTGACGCGGAGTGTCACCGTCAAGCTCTTGCCGTTCGATAATAAGTCGGAGATCGCCGTCGTCGTCGATCTTCCCGAAGGCGCGACCCTCGAGGATACCGAGCGCACGTTGTTCGCCGCCGCCAAGATTGCGCGTGGCCTGCCGGAAATCCGCTCGGTGCAGAGCTATGCGGGCACCGCTGCGCCGTTCAACTTCAATGGACTGGTGCGTCATTACTACCTGCGCGCCGCGCCCGAACTGGGCGAGCTGCAAATCAACCTTGCCCCGCGCAGTGAGCGGAAGCGCTCGAGTCATGCGATCGCGCTCGACCTGCGGGAGCGCTTGAAGGAGCTGTCGCTGCCGCCCGGCGCAGTCGCCAAAGTGGTCGAAGTTCCCCCCGGGCCGCCGGTGCTCGCGACCCTCCTTGCCGAGGTCTACGGTCCGAATTCGGCAACGCGCAGAGCCGTGGTTGCGGAATTAAAGAAGGCCTTCGCCGCCGTTCCCTACATCGTCGATGTCGATGACTCGATTGGCGAGCCGCGCCCGCGGCTGCGTATCTCGATCGATCAGGACCGGCTGGAGTTCTTCGGCGTCGAGCAGCGCGACGTTTACGATACGTTGCAGGCGCTGATTGGCGGCGTCACCGTCGGCTATTCGCATCGCGGAGAAGGGCGCAACCCGATCGAGATTGCGGTGCGCCTGCCCAAGCGTGACCTCTCCTGGAGCGAGACGCTCGCCTCGACCCCGATCCCCGCCAATACCTTGCCGGGCAACCGCACGGTCGTCGAGTTGGGCGATGTCGTGCGTGTGACCAAAGAGGCCGGCTCGCCCGTCATATTCCGCCGTGATGGCCGGTTCGCCGATATGGTTATGGCCGAACTCGCCGGCGCGTTCGAGGCGCCGATCTACGGCATGCTGGACGTGGCAAAGCGCGTCGACGCCCACGATTGGGGCGCGCTGGGAAAGCCGGTGATCCGCCTGCATGGCCAGCCGGAGAATGAGTCGAAGCCGACGCTTCTGTGGGACGGCGAGTGGGAAATCACCTATGTCACTTTCCGCGACATGGGGGCCGCGTTCGGCGCGGCGATCCTCGGCATCTATGTGCTGGTGGTGGCGCAGTTCGGCAGCTTCCGCCTGCCGCTCGTGATTCTCACGCCCATTCCACTCACGCTGATCGGCATCGTGCTCGGCCACTGGCTGTTGGGCGCGCCGTTCACCGCCACCTCGATGATCGGTTTCATCGCGCTCGCCGGAATCATCGTGCGCAACTCGATCCTGTTGGTGGATTTCATTCGCCACGGGGCGGGGCAGGGGAAGACCCTGCGCGAAATTCTGCTCGAAGCCGGCGCAGTGCGCTTCAAGCCGATCCTGCTGACCGCGCTCGCCGCGATGATCGGCGCCGCCACCATTCTTCTCGATCCGATCTTCCAGGGGCTTGCGATCTCGCTTCTGTTCGGGCTCGCGTCTTCGACGCTGCTGACGGTGCTCGTCATCCCGGCCATCTATGTCGTCTTGCGCGATGCCGATCGGGTAGTGGCGGCGTGACGCCGAGGCGGCAGTCGCATTCATTCGTCGTCATCGAAAATGCCGCGTTCTGCATCCGCGTGACAAGCCTTGCAGTCGCCCTTGAACTTGGCTCCCTTGCGGGCGAGCGTCGCCGGCGTAACACGATCCTTCTTATCATGCTTTCGCGTCCACCACGGCAGCTCGGTGATTCGCGTTGGCACGGCCGCGGGTCCAAGACCGCGCAGCACCTTGCCGCTCCCCTTGGCGCTGTCGGCGGCGTTAGCGGCGAGGTAGTCGGCGACGCGCTGTGTGGTGGCGGCGTCGAGTTCCGCATTGTCCCCGAAGTGATCGGTGAGATTGGCGGTTATCGCCGCCCATGAACGGGCCGGGAGAAGGCCTGCCGGATACAGCATATGGCAGGCGCTGCACTCCTTGGCCACCACCGGGTCTTTGATCGGGGAGAGTCGGGGACCGTCCGCGGCGAGCGGGGCGGCAAGCAGCACTGCGGCCAACGCAGGTGCAGCGGCGATCGGGAGAAATGAAGTCTTCGTCATGTCGCTGCCTCACAAGCCGAGCAGGAAGGTCAACACATCGACCTTTTCGGCGGGGCTGCACTCGCGGCCGAGCACGTCGCCGCAATTGCGCTTGAACCATTTCTCGACGTTTGCGGCATCGGTGAAACGCGTCGGCACGACTGACGGCGCCATCGGCTCGATCGGCTTTCCTGATCGCATCTGGCCGGGCCCGGCAAGAACGCTGCCGTGGCATGAGGTACAGCCCGGCGTGTCCGACTTGCCGCCGGCATGGCGCGTAAAGAAGAAGGCACGACCACGCTCCGCAGAGGGACCGGAAAATCCGGGATCGACCCTTGCAGCCGCAACGTATCGATCGACGATGGCTTTCTGAGCTGGGCTCATCGCGGAGGCTGCGGCGAGAGGCGGAACGACGAAAAGAATGGCGGCGAAGCCGAGCGATTTGCGAACCATGCGTTGGTTGATCCTGTCGTTTATTGCGCGCGCGCTTGGCTAATCCTTTCTGGTGCGGCCGAAGGGCAGCATGCGGGTCAGCGCGCCGTCCTTAAGGATCACTTGGTGGAACACGGCAGCTGCGCAGTGCAGACCGATCAGGACGAGCATCAGGTAGGCTAGAAGCTCGTGCGTTTCCTCGAGCAACTCGCCGAAGGCTCGGTCAGTCGCCATCAGGGGCGGCACCGCAAGAAGGCCAAAGACAGCGAATGGGCGGCCTTTCGCGGCCATCGTCAGGACGCCGCCGATCGGGACCGCGAGGATGACGGCGTACAGCAATAGGTGCATCGTGCTGGCCGCGAGCCGCATGAAGCCTGGGCCGGGCGACGGCGGCGTTGCGGCGAAAGCGCGCCAGCCAAGGCGCACGGCGGTCAGCGCGATCACCAGCACGCCCAAGGAGGCATGCAGATTGACGAGCTGCGTCTTCACCGGCCCGCGCGGCATGTCGTCCAACAAGAACCCGATGACGAATGCAATCGCTATCGCGATAAGCGACAACCAGTGAATGGCTTGGGTCAGCGGATCGTAACGCGAGCTGGATGCGGCAGCAGGGACGAGCGTGCGATCGACCTGGGTCATGGGCGGGGTCCGTAAAAAATCTGCGCCCAAACCAATCAAACATGTGCGCTGACGCCAGACTGATCTGCGCCGTCAGCGTCGTGTCAGCGGTAATCGGACCGTGGCGGTCATGGCGCCCGGAGCGGTCGGGCCGAGGGCTAGCGATCCGCCCCAAGCCTCGAGAATATCGGAGACGATCGCGAGGCCGAGGCCAGTGCCGGCGCCACCCTGGTCGAGCCTTCCGCCGCGGCGCAACGCCTCGGCGACGCGATCGGGTGGGATACCGGGACCGTCATCGACGATCGCAATCATTATCTCGCTTTCCGTCGTGCTCGCGGTGATGGCGACGCGCTCGCGCGCGTGCTGCGCCGCATTTTCCAGGAGGTTGCCGACGACTTCCGTGAGGTCATCCGGGGGAATACGGGCGGCAAGGCCGGGATCGATGTCGATCGCCCAATCGAGTGTCGCGCCTTTCGGCGTGCGCCCGACCACGGTGACCACGCGCCCCACGACCGCCCTTATCTGGGCCGCGGGATCCGTCGGCGCCGCGTCACGCCGCGCCCGCGCGAGTTCGCGCTCGACATGCCGCCGCATCGCCTCGCCGACGCTCGCGAGATCATTCGCGATTTCGCATTCTCCCTTGACCTTGAGGCGGTCGACCCCGCCGGCCAGCACCTGCAAAGGCGTTTTAAGACCGTGGGCAAGGTCGGCTGCGCGCGCGCGAGCGGCCGACAGCTGTTTGTCTCTGGCTTCGAGCAGCGCGTCGATCTCGCCGGCGAGCGGCTGCACCTCGTCGGGAAAAGTCGAGCCCAGGCGCTCCGCCGCGCCGGAGCCGATTGCGGAAAGCCGGGCGCGGATGGCCTTTAGCGGAGCGAGGCCGATCGCGACCTGCGCCGCGAAAGCGCCGATGAGAAGCAGGCCAACCAGCACGAGAAACGGCGCGAGGTCGGCTGAGAAGGTGCGAGTCGCTTCCGCGATATCCTCCGCGTTGCGTGCGACGACGACCCGCACCGCTCCGCCGCCGAGCCGGGGAGGAAGAACCACGCGGCGTTCGACCGCTAGGAGCGATGTTCCTCCAGGACCGGCGATGCGGTGCTGATGCAGCGCGCCATCCGACAGCGCGTCGGCGGGAAGCGATAGCTCCGCATCCCAGAGGGAGCGTGAGCGTGCGATGACTTCGTGCGGCTCCCGGGCAACCTGCCAGTAGAGCCCCGAAAGCGGTCGGTCGAAGCGTGGATCGCCCGGCCCTTCTGTGACTATCAGGTTGTTGTCGGCGTCGCGGTCGAGGCCGCTGACGAGTTCGTCCAACACATATGCGAGGTCAGCCGCGATTCGCCTTTCGACGTGGCGTTCGAACAAGAACGACAGACCGAAATAAGAAATCCCAAGCGCGACCACGACCGATACCGCGCCAGCAAGAAAAAGGCGCAGCCGCAATGAGCCGGCGGTCACGCCGGCCGCTCCGGCACGAGATAGCCAAATCCGCGGCGCGTCTCGATGACCTCGGCGCCGAGCTTGCGGCGCAGGCGCATGACCAGCGCTTCGAGCGCATTGGCGTCGCGGGCGTCGTCGTCGCCATAGAGCTGCTCGATCAATTCATGCGTCGAGACCACCCGCCCCTTGTGAAGCGCGAGATAGGCGACGAGACGATACTCAAGCGGGGACAGCTGCTGCGTGACGCCGTTAAGGCTGACGCGCATCTGCCGCGGGTCGACGGCTAGAGCGCCGACCTCGATCACCGCCGTCCCGAGCCCGGCCGAGCGGCGCACCAGCGCGCGGGCGCGCGCCACCAGTTCCTCCATGCGAAATGGCTTCGGCAGGTAATCGTCGGCGCCGGCGTCGATTCCTTCGACCCGCTCAGCCCATGCGCCGCGGGCGGTGAGCACGAGTACTGGAACGTGGCGGCCGGCGGCGCGCCAGCGTTTCAGGACCGCAAGTCCGTCCATCCGCGGCAGGCTGAGATCGAGCACGATCAGCGCGTAATCCTCGGTATCGCCTTTGACCCACGCCGCCTCACCGTCGCGGACGATCTCGGGCACGAAGCCCGCCGCCTTGAGCGCCGCCGCGACGTCGCCCGCGATCCGCGGCTCGTCCTCGGCGACCAGCACACGCATCAGTCGTCGTCCTGACCCGCAATTGCGCCCGTTAGCGCGTCGACCTGCATTTCAACGAGCTCTCCGTTGGGTCGCAGCACCTTCAGCTCATACACCGTCGCTCCGGCGCGTTGCTCGAGTTCGACGCCGATCACCTCTCCGCCAATTTTCTCCTTGGCGATCGCAAGAATGTCAGCCAGGGGGCGGGCGCGCCCTTCCTGCAAAGCGCGGCGGGCGAACTCGTGGTCTTCAAGATGGCGATGCCGATACCGATGGCTGCTCCGCCGGCGGCGATCGCCATACTCGTCCCGCTCCTCCGCCGTGGCCGGCGCGAGCCCCGCCAAAGTCATCGCGAATAGAGCAGAGCGGCGGCTGATCATCCTGACTTTTCTAAGCCCTTTTTACTGACAGCATCCTGACGCGGATCGCCTGGCGGGGCGATCCCACGGACTGGCCGAAACTCGATCGCTCGCAGCATCCGCCGGCAACTCGAAAATAAGCCGAATCAATCGCGCTCACCGCGTAGGTGACGCTTGCCTCGTCTGGATGGCGGCCGGCGTCACCGACCTGCTGTTCGACCGGACCGTTGACGCGCCGGTCGGGGCTGCGCCGGGCGGCGTCTACTGATGCGGGAACGGTCGCGTACGGACGGCAACACGGTTCCGCAAAAAGCGGCGTGCAGCACCAAGATGACGTCCCGCACCTCCTCGCGCGCCAGCGAATAGTAGATGTATTTGCCGTCGCGGCGCGTCTGCACCAGATCCTCGCCCTTCAGTCGGGCAAGTTGTTGCGACACCGACGGCTGACGCTGGTCAAGCAACTCGGCGAGTTCCATCACCGATTTTTCGCCTTCGGCCAACAGACAGAGAATCACCAGCCGCGATTCATGCGCCAGCGCTTTGAGGAATTCGCTTGCATCGCGCGCCCGCTCGAGCAGCTCGGCAATGTCGACCCGGCGTTGGTCGATCAGCACCGCTTTCTCCGCTCGATGTGCTTCTCGCTGCAGTGTGGTCATGGCGTGCTCCGTAGCGGCGCAGAGGTCTTGGGCGAATCCGGGCGGCTTCTTGCCTGTGATTCATCGAGTAGCCGCGCGAAACGCGGGAAGAAGAGGTCCTCGCCGGGGCCCTCAATCCTGCTCATCTCGACATCATTTGTCATCATAACGAAAATCGGCGAACTCACGTAAACGAGTTCCGCAGCCGCGACCGAGTGCGCCGCGACCAGGACAACAAGAAGGACGCCAAGCAGGCACGGACGAAGGCGGGCACGGCAGAGACCCCAAAACGGATGCGTCACACGATATATGTATGTGCGCATCTGCGCAATTTAGATATGTTTATTCGCATCTGCGCAATTTAGGTTTACCGCACCAGCGCGCATCCCTCTACTCGGGCGCTAGGACCTCATGCCATGCTCGAGCACGCTCCGGGGGACGCGATCAAGAATGGCGCGCGCTACGAGGCGTGTTAAGCGCGCCGGCTGGTATATCGGCATGACGACCGATATTTGCTGATTGAACTCGCCCGACCCGCAGGAACGGCGCTGCGTTCATTCGTCGTCCTAGCCATGGATTTGCAGGGTTGTGAGGCGCGGCGATCGGGCCTATTTCCAATCTGCTGGTATGCAATTTTTGTCGGCGGCCCGGATGTCCGAGACTGCATCTGAATCTTCCGCACGGGTGCAACGAACGGTCGTGACCATCGCGGCGGTTTGCTCTGGGATTATCGTCGTAGCGGCGGCGGCCCTATGGGCGCATTACGGTACGGCGGTGTTCTACGAGGTCATCCTGGCCGGCCTTAACGCCTGCTTCTGATTGAGGAAATTGCCATGACCCGACGGCCCTCGCGCATCGTTGTGCTGGTCGCGACCTTTGCGCTTGGGCTCGCCGTCTGCGCGGGCCTCGTGTTTTTCATGACCGGGCGCTTTTCCAAAACGCCTGCGTTTCAAAGCGCCACCGTCGGCGGGCCGTTCCAGCTGACCGATCAGAACGGCAAACCCTTCAGCGACAAGGACCTGAGAGGAAAGCCCTTCCTCGTCTTCTTCGGGTTCACGCATTGTCCCGATGTGTGCCCGACCTCGCTGTTCGAGGTGTCGGAGATCCTGCGCGGCCTTGGACCCGATGCGAACCGCGTCGGCGCGGTCTTCATCAGCGTCGATCCCGAACGCGATACGCCGGCCGTGCTGAAAGATTATCTGTCGAGCTTCGACCCGCATCTGCGAGGGCTGACGGGCGATCCAGCCACCATCGCGGCCGTCGCCAAGGCCTACCGCGTCTACTACAAGAAGGTCCCGCTGGAGGAGGGCGACTACACGATGGACCACACGGCTTTGGTCTATCTCATGGATAAACAAGGACGATTCGTCGCGCCCTTCAATATCAAGCAGTCGACGGCGACCGCCGTCGCCGACCTGCGCAGATATTTGTAAGCGGGATGTGGCTTCGTCCGGTGGGGCGAGCGCCAAGGCTCCTTCAACACCACGAGCCGGATACGCAAAGCCAACCGTTTTCTCCGAGGTCCGTTTCCGGCGGACCTCGGCGTCCGGCCGGTCGCGCGGCCGGGCTCCCCGTGGAGACGGGCTGTGCATGAGCCGGGTCCGCGGCCTCGTCGGGTATCGCGCGCCGTCCATTAACGTTTTGCTAACGCCCCGCGACCACTGAGCGGGGAGCGAGGAGGGAATGTTTGGAACAGACCCTCAATAGGCCCGCGTCGCTGTCTTGCGAGCCTAGGGGGCACTCCTATATGAGCTTTTGGACCCGCCGGGGGCGGCGGATCAAGAGGTTAAGGGGGCCGGACCCAAAGCATCCAAAAGGCGCGAGGCCTGCGGACGCTCCCGGGTGCTCATTTTGGCTCGGCCGGCCTGCTGCTAGGAAAGGATTAGACCATGGGCAAGGTCATCGGCATCGACCTCGGCACCACCAATTCTTGCGTTGCCGTTATGGAAGGCAAGACGCCGAAGGTCATCGAAAATTCGGAGGGAAGGAACACCACACCCTCGATCGTCGCGTTCACCGACGACGGCGAGCGGCTGGTGGGCCAGCCGGCGAAGCGCCAGGCTGTCACCAATCCGGAAAAGACGTTTTTCGCTGTTAAACGGCTGATCGGGCGTCGCTATGACGATCCGATGGTCGAGAAGGACAAGAAGCTCGTCCCCTACAAGATCATCCGCGCGAGCAATGGCGACGCGTGGCTGGAGGCGGACGGCAAGACCTATTCGCCATCGCAGATTTCCGCCTTCGTCCTGCAGAAGATGAAGGAGACGGCCGAGTCCTATCTCGGACAGAAGGTGGTGCAGGCCGTCATCACTGTTCCCGCCTACTTCAACGACGCGCAGCGCCAGGCGACCAAGGACGCGGGCAAGATCGCCGGCCTGGAAGTCATGCGTATCATCAATGAGCCGACCGCGGCGGCGCTCGCCTACGGCCTCGACAAGCAGAAGACCGGGACGATCGCCGTCTACGATCTCGGCGGCGGCACGTTCGACATCTCCATTCTCGAGATCGGCGACGGCGTGTTCGAGGTGAAGTCGACCAACGGGGATACCTTCCTCGGCGGCGAGGACTTCGACATGCGCCTCGTCAACTATCTGTGCGACGAATTCCAGAAGGAGCAGGGGATCGATCTGCGGCGTGACAAGCTCGCGCTCCAGCGCCTCAAAGAGGCGGCGGAAGCGGCCAAGATCGAGCTGTCCTCGACCGCGCAGACCGAAATCAACCTGCCCTACGTAACCGCGGATGCGACGGGGCCGAAGCATCTCGCCATGAAGCTCACCCGCGCCAAATTCGAGGCGCTGGTCGACGACCTGATCCAGAAGACGGTCGAGCCTTGCCGGCTCGCCCTCAAGGATGCCGGGCTGTCCGCGGGCGAGATCAATGAGGTGGTGCTGGTCGGCGGCATGACGCGCATGCCGAAGGTGCAGGAGGTGGTGCGCCAGTTCTTCGGCAAGGACCCGCACAAGGGCGTCAATCCGGACGAGGTGGTCGCGGTCGGCGCGGCGATTCAGGCAGGCGTGTTGCAGGGCGACGTCAAGGACGTGCTCCTGCTCGACGTCACCCCGCTGTCGCTCGGCATCGAGACCTTGGGCGGGGTGTTTACCCGTATCATCGATCGCAATACCACGATCCCGACCAAGAAGAGCCAGGTGTTCTCCACCGCGGAGGATAACCAGAACGCCGTCACCATCCGCGTCTTCCAGGGCGAGCGCGAGATGGCGGCCGACAACAAGCTGCTCGGGCAGTTCGACCTCGTCGGCATTCCGCCGGCGCCGCGCGGCGTGCCGCAGATCGAGGTGTCGTTCGACATCGACGCAAATGGCATCGTCAACGTGTCGGCGAAGGACAAGGCGACCAGCAAGGAGCAGCAGATCCGCATCCAGGCCTCGGGCGGTCTTTCGCAGTCCGATATCGAACGCATGGTCAAGGACGCCGAATCGCACGCCGAAGACGACAAAAAGCGCAAGGCCACCGTCGAGGCGAAGAACCACGCCGAGGCTCTGGTCCACTCGACCGAGAAGGCGCTCGCCGAACATGGCTCGAAGATCGGCGAGAGTGACCGGCGGATGATCGAAGATGCGATGAGCGACCTGCGTGAAGCGCTCAAGGGCGACGATGCGGACGTGATCGCCGCCAAGACCAATGCGCTTGCCCAGGCTTCGATGAAGCTTGGGGAAGCGATGTACAAGCAGTCGCAAGAAGGCGGCGGCTCCGGCGGCGAGGCCGGCGGAGGCGGCGCTCAGAAGGAAGACGTCGTCGACGCCGAGTTCACCGAGGTGGACGACGACAAGAAGAACAAGAAGTCAGCCTGACGCAAAGGTCCCCTCTCCTCCTCCGGGGGAGAGGGTGGTCCCAACGCGAAGCGGAGGGACCGAGTGGGGGGGTTGCTCGATCATTCGCCGTGGTTATGCAAATTCGAACGCCTCACTCGCCTCTCTCGCCAGGGCTCGCTCGGCGCCCTCCCCTGGGGGCAGCGTCCGGGACAAGAGTGAGGGGGCATGCGTAAGCGCGACTATTACGACGTGCTCGGCCTCCAACGCGGCGCGAGCGATTCCGACCTCAAAGCGGCCTACCGCAAGCTAGCGATGAAGCATCACCCGGACCGCAATCCGGGGGACCAGCACTGCGAGCTGCGCTTCAAGGAAGTCAATGAGGCCTACGAGGTCCTCAAGGACCCGGACAAACGCGCGGCCTATGATCGTTTCGGCCACGCCGCGTTCGAGCACGGCATGGGCGGCGGCGCGGCCGGGTTCGGGGCCGATTTCGCGTCGACCTTCGCTGACATCTTCGACGACTTCTTCGGCATGGGCCGGCGCGCCGGCCGCGGCACGGGCCGCGAGCGCGGGGCCGATCTTCGCTACAACATGGAGATCACCCTGGAAGAGTCGTACCACGGCAAGACGGCTGAGGTGCGCATTCCAACGTCCACGACCTGCGAGGTCTGTTCTGGAACCGGAGCAAAATCGGGCACCAAGCCTAAGCCCTGTCCGACTTGCGGGGGCTACGGCAGAGTGCGCCATGCCCAAGGCTTCTTCACGCTCGAACGCACTTGCCTCGCCTGCCAAGGCCGCGGCCAGGTGATCGACGATCCGTGTCCGGCCTGCGCCGGCGCAGGCCGCGTCATGCGCGAGCGCACGCTATCAGTCCACATTCCGCCCGGAGTCGAAGACGGCACCCGCATCCGGCTCGGCGGCGAAGGGGAAGCCGGTCTTCGCGGCGGTCCGGCGGGTGATCTCTACATCTTCCTCTCGATCGCCACGCACGGTTTCTTCCAGCGCGACAGCGCCGACCTGCATTGCCGCGTTCCGATCTCCATGGTCACGGCGGCGCTCGGTGGCGAATTCGAAGTGCCGACGATCGACGGCGGCAAGACGCGCGTGAAAGTGCCGGAAGGCACCCAGTCAGGCCGGCGGTTCCGCCTCGGCGCAAAGGGGATGCCGGTGCTCCGTTCAAAGCAGATGGGCGACATGTATGTACAGGTAATCGTGGAAACTCCGCAGAAGCTCACCAAGCGTCAACGCGAGCTCTTGGCGGAGTTCGAGACTTTGTCCTCGAAGGAAACGCATCCGGAGTCCGCCGGCTTCTTTGGCCGGGTCAAGGAGTTCTTCGGAAACAAAGCAGGTTCGGTTTGAGTGGTATTGACCGCGAGGCGTCGCCGCTATACGCCGGTGACCGTTCCGTGACGGAATTTTGTCACATTCGTTACAAGTAACCCCCCGAGATGCCATTTCAGTCCGAATTGGGTGTCGCTCGACCGAAGAACCAGCGCATCGACGACGATGTACGGTTCATTCGGTCGTGGTTCGAAAAGCCGCTGTCTACGGGCGCGCTGATCCCGTCGAGCAAGCTGCTCGCGCGCACCATGGCGAACTTCGTCGATCCATTCGTCAAAGGGTCCGTGGTCGAACTCGGGCCCGGCACCGGTCCGATCACCGAGGCGCTGCTCTCCAATGGGATAGACGAGCGCCGGCTTGTCCTGGTCGAGTTCAACCCCGGTTTTTGCCGCCTGCTGCGCAAGCGCTACCCGAAGGCCACGGTCGTCCAGGGCGACGCCTATCACGTGCGCCGGCTGTTCGGCAGCGTGATCCACGGCCCGGCCGCTGCCGTCGTTTCCGGTCTGCCGCTCTTCACCAAGCCGCTGCGAACGAGGCTGAGGCTCCTTGCCGAGGCCTTCGACCTGTTGTGGCCGGGCGCGCCTTTCGTGCAGTTTACTTATGCCGTAGTGCCGCCGATCCCGCGCTCGCTGGTGAACGTTCGCGTCGAGGCCTCCGAGCGCATTTGGCTGAATCTCCCGCCGGCGCGCGTCTGGGTCTACCGCAGGGACTGACGATCGGCTAACGGAAGGTCCTGTCGCATTTCGGCGGCTCCAGGGGACGGTGCGGCCCCGCATCTTCATTTGCACGAGCGATGGATTCAGGTCCGGATCTGAGTTCGCTTGGCTGTCGAAATGACGTACAGCGGGAGCGGGCGCGGCGGGACCGATAACGCGCCATCGGCATGTGCAATCGCAAGATTCTCGCGCGTGGTCGAGGCGCGTGAGGGCAGGGAACGGGAAATGGAAAATCCACGCGATCGTTTGATCGTCGCCCTCGATCTTCCCTCTGTCGAAGCGGCGGAGGCGGTGGTCGAGCGACTGGGCGACTCCGTGACCTTTTACAAGATCGGTTATCAGCTCGCCTTCGCTGGCGGGCTTCCGCTCGCCGAAAGGCTCATCTGGAGAGGCCGGCAGGTCTTCCTCGACCTCAAACTGCACGATATCGGTTACACGGTCGAGAAAGGGGTCGAGAGCGTTGCGCGCATGGGCGCGACCTTCCTCACGGTGCATGGCTATCCGCAAACCATGAAGGCGGCGGTCGATGGACGCGGCGATTCCAATCTGCGCATTCTCGCGGTGACCGTACTCACGTCTTACGATGATGCCGATCTCGCCGCTGCCGGTTACGACTTCACGGTGAGCGAGCTCGTGGCCGAGCGCGCGGGTCAGGCGCGCGATATCGGCGTGGATGGGCTCGTATGCTCAGGCGAGGAGGTCGGATCGCTGCGCACGATGCTCGGCCATCACATGGTGCTGGTGACGCCGGGAATCCGCCCTGCCGGCGCCGATACTGGGGACCAGAAGCGGATTAAGACTCCGCGCGAGGCAATCGCCGCAGGCGCCGACTATCTCGTCGTCGGGCGGCCAATCCTCGAAGCTGCGGACCCGCGGGCCGCGGCCGAAGCGATCATCATCGAAATCGCCGCGGCGACCGCCGAATAACGAGGCACGCATGGCTTTAAAGGGCTACTGGCTCGCGCGCGTCACCGTGAAGAATCAGGCGGACTATGACGAGTACCGCATGGGCAATGCGGTCGCCTTCGTCAAATTCGGCGGTCGCTTCATCGTGCGCGGGCGCGGCGAGTGCAAGTTCGGCACCGCGCGGCCGCACAATGTAGTGATCGAGTTTCCGAGCTATCAGGCCGCGGTCGATTGCTTCAACTCGCCTGAATACCAGGCGGCTTCCCAGTTCCTCAAACGCGGCTGCGACGTCGATCTGGTGATCGCCGAGGGCTATGACGGGCCGCAGCCTTAGAGCATTTTCCGGCGAAGTGGGAACCGGTTTGCCGCAGAAAATGCGACCACTAAAGGAAAACGAGAGCGAATTCCGATTCCACCGGAACGGAATTCGCTCTGGTCCAGCGATGATGCGCAATCCCTGCGCTTGCGCCGGCTTCCCATGTCGGCGCGGCCCCGCTATACCCGCGCGCAGTTGCAGGGGGTCTCATGGCTGATATGCGGCTGATCGTGGCGGGCGCCGGCGGGCGGATGGGGCGCACCCTCATCCAAGCGATCGCCGCGACGAGCTGCGTGACGCTCGCAGGCGCAGTCGAAGCGCCGGGCTCCCCGGTGATCGGGCGCGATGCGGGCGAGCTTGCGGGCCTCGGCGCTTCCGGGATTGCGGTTGCGGGCGACATCGCGCCACTGCTTGACCGGGCGGACGGCGTGATCGATTTCACCGTGCCGGCCGCATCCGTCGCCTTGGCCGAGCGCATCGCCGACAAGGGCCTCGTCCACGTCATCGGCACCACCGGGCTTTCTCCCGAGCAAGACAAGGTGATCGCTGCAGCCGCCACGCGCGCGGTGATCGTCAAGTCCGGCAATATGAGCCTCGGCGTCAATCTCCTCGCCGCGCTGGTTAAGCGGGTCGCGCGCACGCTCGATGACGAATTCGACATCGAGATTGTCGAGATGCACCACAACAAGAAGATTGACGCTCCCTCTGGCACTGCGCTGATGTTCGGCCGCGCGGCGGCGGAAGGGCGCAACATCGACCTGTCAACGCGTTCGGTGCGGGCGCGCGACGGCCATACCGGTGCGCGCCGGGCGGGCGATATCGGCTTTGCCGCGTTGCGCGGGGGAAGCGTGGTAGGCGAGCACACGGTCATTTTCGCCGGTCCCGCCGAGCGGATCGAACTCGTGCACAAGGCGGAGGATCGAATGATTTTTGCCCGCGGCGCGCTGAAAGCGGCGCTATGGGGGCGCGCCCAGAAACCGGGGCTCTATTCCATGGCCGACGTGCTGGGATTGACGAACTTCTGATGCAAGGCACGGGCTGCTCGCTAACCCGGTCTATCTCGCCTTCCCCTGGGCGGCGACTGCTGCTGCTGCTCGGGCAACTTCTTCGGGATCGCCAAGGTAGTAGTGCTTGAGCGGCTTGAGCTGCGCGTCCAGCTCGTAGACCAAGGGCACGCCAGTAGGAATGTTCAGCCCGACGATTTCCTGATCCGAGATGTTGTCGAGGTACTTGACCAGCGCCCGCAGGCTGTTGCCGTGGGCAGCGATGATTACCTTCTTGCCGCTTTGGATTGTCGGCACGATTGCTTCGTGCCAGTAGGGGAGAAACCGCGCAACAGTGTCCTTGAGACACTCAGTCAGCGGCAGCTCGGCCTTACTCAACCCCTTGTAACGCGGATCGGTGCCAGGGTAGCGGGGATCGGACTCCTCCAGAGGAGGCGGGGGTGTGTCATAGCTCCGCCTCCACACGAGGACCTGTTCGTCACCGTACTTGGCTGCTGTCTGTGCCTTGTTCAGGCCTTGTAACGCTCCGTAGTGCCGCTCGTTGAGCCGCCATGAGTGCTCGACCGGAATCCACATCAAGTCGAGCTCATCAAGCGTAAACCACAGCGTGCGAATCGCCCGCTTGAGCATCGAGGTGAACGCCACATCGAACGTGAACCCCTCGGCCTTGAGCAGCTCACCGGCCCTCTTTGCCTCGGCCTTGCCCTGTTCGGAGAGATCGACGTCATACCAGCCAGTGAAGAGGTTTTCTTTGTTCCAGATGCTTTCGCCGTGGCGTAGCAGTACGATCTTGATCATGGGTTCTCCTACGAATGAACACGATGGGGCTCTAGCCACGTGGCCGTATTGTCTATCTCGGTTTTGGTGCCGGTCAACGATACTCCGAGAACTTCCGGTAGCCGCGGCCCGAGCTCTAAATGACGGGCTGGCCCAATCAAGTCGAAGGAAATACAGAAGACGCGAGCGCGTGCAAGGCTTCTAACGAACGAAGACGAGGCAATGACCGATCGACCTGCGCGCGCTCGTGACGGTGCTCGACCGGCACACGACCAAGTGATCCTCGACCTCAATCTCGGCACTGGCGTGCCGATGGTCTACCACTTCAATCCCGACGCCACGATCGCTTCGAAGCTCGATCTCGCGGCGTAGCGCCGGTGCAGCTTTCCCTTCCCATGGGGAGGGAAAGCTCGTCATCCGATCGTTTATTCGCTATCGGACGTGCGTGGCCGAGCCATCGGCTTCCGCACACGCGTTTTTGTTCGGGGTAGCTGCGATCAGATCGGCCGTTACGCTGCGTGGCGCTCGGCTGCCGGTCCGAAATGATCGATATAGCGTAGATTGATCGCTGAGACCGGCAGCACGATCAGGATATCAGTCGTGCCGAATTGATAATCGATCACGGCGCCGTCGCCGACGAAGGCGCCGAGCCGCAGATAGCCCTTGATCAGGGGCGGCAGGCGGTGCAGCGCGGCCTTGGGGTCGACCGCGTCCTTTGGCAGCCGGTTGAGCGCACGATAGCGATGCGGCAAGGCCCGCACGCGCCACTCCTCCGGCGCGCGCGTATAATGATGGAGGAACGAAAGCGGCAAGCTCAGCGCATCCGGCTCCGTCCCTTCCAGGCTCGCGCAGCCGATCATCACATCCACTTTGTGGCGCAGGACGTAAGTCCAGATCCCGTGCCAGAGCAGCTCGACCGTGCGCTTGTTGCGATAGGGGGGGAGCACGCAAGAGCGGCCGAGCTCGAGGAACCGTAAAGCGCGATGACGCGCAATCAGAGGGCCGATGTCGAACTCGCCTGCGCTGTAGAAGCCGCCGCACCGTTCGGCGATCTCCTGACGCAGCAGGCGATAGGTGCCGACCACGGCAGGGCCACGACGCTTGGCGGGGCGGCGCTCATGGTCAAGGACGAGAAGGTGATCGCACATCGCGTCATAGGGATCGACATCGCGGCGGGCGATCATTGTGGCGGCATCGGCGATCGCCGACATCTCCTGATAGAAAACATCGAAGCGCAGGCGCTGCGCCCGCCGGATTTCCGCCGCCCGATGGGCAAGGCGGACCTCAAGCGGCCCGATCCGTCCGAGGGTTTCGCCGGTGCGACTGAGGCCCGGGTCGGAGACCCGAAGCCCGCCATAGGCTTTCAACGCGGGAACGAGCCGCGGCATGCCGGCAAGCATCGGATGTTCACGAAACCGGTCGAAGAGGCGGCGTGGCGGACTATCGCTGACGCGGGTCTGCATCGATCGCTCCCGGCGCGGCGTTCCCCGGCAGTTTCCTGCAAGCAAATGCGCTTGGAAAACGCCGCTCGCCCAACCTTGTCACTATGCATGGGGCGGACACGGTTTTGTGACAATAGGGCCAGAAAGGATTTTCCTCAGCAAGATTTTTCCGTGCCTCGGCCTGCTGCCGCAACAAAAATATATCCAATGTGTTGATTCCGCCGCACTGGACCGGCGAGAAGGGCGGGACGCAGGGAAACGGGGCTCAGGCGGCTCTGGTCCGCGGGCCTCACGCCGCCCGCCGTACGTCATCGGCCATGAGGCGATAAGACAGCGCTTCGGCAAGATGGATGCGGGCGACCTTTTCGCTGTCGTCGAGATCGGCAAGCGTGCGCGCGATCCGCAGCACGCGATGATAGCCGCGCGCCGACAGCCGCATCGCTTCGGCGGCGTCGCGAATGAGCTTGAGGCCGGCGTTGTCCGGCTTGGCGACCTCTTCCAGCACCGCCCCCTGCGCCGTGGCGTTGGTGCGGACATGCGGGTAGCCGAGGGACGCATAACGGCGCGCCTGCCGCTCGCGCGCCTGCGCGACGCGCGCCGCCACCTCGCGGCTTCCCTCCGCGGGCGGCGGCAGGATCAGGTCGGCTGCCGTGACCGCGGGGATGTCGACATGCAGATCGACACGGTCGAGCAGCGGGCCGGACAAGCGCGCCTGGTACTCGGCGGCGCAGCGCGTGACCGGTCCGCGGCGGCAGGCGTAGCCCGGTTCGCTCGCCCGTCCGCAGCGGCAGGGGTTCATCGCCGCCACCAGCATGAAGCGCGCCGGATAGGTGACGCGGTGGTTGGCGCGCGCGATCGCCACCTCGCCGCTCTCCAGAGGCTGGCGCAACGCATCGAGCACGCGCGGATCGAATTCCGGCAATTCGTCGAGGAACAGGACGCCATTATGGGCAAGCGAGATTTCGCCCGGCCGCGCGCGCAACCCTCCGCCGACCAGCGCCGGCATGCTCGCCGAATGGTGCGGGCTGCGGAACGGCCGGCGGTCGGTGAGCGCGCCGCCTTCGATCGCGCCCGGCGACCGAGGCGATCATCGACACTTCGAGCAGCTCCGGCGGCGAGAGCGGCGGCAGGATCGAGGGCAGCCGCGCGGCCAGCATCGACTTGCCCGCGCCGGGCGGCCCGACCATCAGGAGATTGTGCCCGCCGGCGGCGGCGACTTCGAGCGCGCGCTTGCCCGATTCCTGGCCTTTGATGTCCTTGAGATCGAGGGCTGGCCCCTGCGTCTCGCGGATGCGCGGCTGCGGGCGCGACAGCACCTGCGTGCCTTTGAAATGATTGGCGAGCTGGATGAGGGACGCAGGCGCGATGATCTCCATCTCCGGACTCGCCCAGGCGGCTTCCGGCCCGCAGGCGTAGGGGCAGATCAAGGCCTCGCCGCGCGCGTTCGCCCCGATCGCGGCCGGCAGCACGCCCGCAACCGGCGCAATCGACCCGTCCAGCCCCAGCTCGCCCAGGACCGTGTGACCCTCGACGGCATCGGGCGGGATCGCCCCGATCGCCGCCATGAGGCCGAGCGCGATCGGCAGGTCGTAGTGGCTGCCCTCCTTGGGCAGATCGGCTGGGGCGAGATTGACGATGATGCGGCGCGCCGGCAGCGCGAGGCCCGAGGCGGTGAGCGCCGCGCGCACGCGCTCGCGCGCCTCCGACACCGCCTTGTCGGGCAGCCCGACGACATGAAAGGCGGGAAGGCCGGGCGCGACCTGGACCTGCACGTCGACGGCGCGCGCCTCGATCCCCTCGAACGCCACCGTCGTCACCCGCTGGACCATGGGCCGCCCCCAACCTTGACGCGCAATGTTAACCGAATGCCGTTACGCTAGCAAGAACATTTAGGAGAACATGTTTTAAGACAGGTGGGAAGGGCGTCGGCCTGCAGGCGAACGAAATCATTCTCCGTGCGGCCGTTTCATAGGCGGGGGCTTCCCGTTACAGTGCTTACCCAGTTCTGCGCCCGAGGGAATACCATGCATTGCTTTCCGTTTGCTTCGGCGTTCGCGCCGCTGCGCCTCGCCTCCATCCGCCGCTGGCGCCGCAGGCCGGCGACGGCGCTTTTGCCCTGCCTGTTGATGCTCGTCTCGGTGACGCCCGGTTTCGCCCAGAGCACGCCGTCGGTTCAGGCACCGCCGAAGATCGACCGCACCTGGACCCCGCCCGAGGTCGGCGCGTTGCCGGACGATAAGTTCGGACAAGCGGTGCGGCGCGGCCGCGATATTTTCACCGCGACCTATGCCCATATCGGCCCGGACGTGGCCGATCCGGCCAAGCGCTACGCCGGCAACAGCCTCGCCTGCGCCAGCTGTCATCTCCAAGCCGGCACGAAGAAATTCGGCCTGCCGGTGTATGGGCTGATGGGCGATTTTCCCGCATACAGCGCCCGCCGCGGCGCGGAAGCTTCACTCGACGAACGCCTCAATAGCTGCATGACCCGCAGCATGAACGGCCGCGCGCTCCCGGAAAACTCGGTCGAGATGCAGGCCCTCGCCGCCTATATCAAGTTTCTCTCGACCGGCCTTCCGGCGGACGAGAAGCTGTCCGGCTATGGTTCCGGCAACATGCCCTGGCTCGATCGCGCCGCCGATCCTGAGCGCGGCAAGGCGGTATACACGCGGGCCTGCCTCTACTGCCATGGCGGCAACGGCGCCGGAATCCCGCGCAGCGGGGCGGTCACCGATCTCGGCTATCTCGTGCCGCCGCTGTGGGGATCGGGCAGCTTCAACGACGGCGCCGGCATGAACCGGCTGATCACCATCGCCAATTTCGTGCATTTCAACATGCCGCACGGGGCCGACTATCTGAACCCGCAGCTCACAGTCGAGGAGGCCTGGGACGTCGCCGCCCATGTCGTGTCGCAGCCGCGCCCGAAAAAGGCGGGGCTCGAAAACGATTTCCCCGACCGGCTGCTCAAGCCCGTCGATACGCCCTACGGCCCCTATGCCGACGGCTTTTCCGAGCAGCAGCACAAATACGGCCCGTTCGGGCCGATCAAGGCGGCGATCGAGAAGCTCAAGGCGGAGAAGGCAGGGGGCAAGAAGCCGTAACGATAGTCCTTACCGCCGCGCTTCGATCTTGTCCCAGATCATCGCCGCGCCGTCGGGGCCGCCGAAACTCTTGATCGCACGAATGCCGGTGGGCGAGGTGACGTTGATCTCGGTGAGGAAGCCGTCGATCACGTCGAGGCCGGCGAACAGCAGCCCGCGCTCGCGCAAAGGCTGGGCGAGCTTTTGGCAGATTTCGCGTTCGCGCCAGGTGAGTTCGGTCTGCTCGGCGATGCCGCCGCGCACCATGTTGGAGCGCAGGTCGTCGGGCTGCGGAATGCGGTTGATCGCGCCGGCGAACTCGCCATCCACCAGGATGATGCGCTTGTCGCCATAGCGCACCGCGGGCAGATATTTCTGCACCACCCAGGGCTCGCGAAAAATATTGGCGAACAGGTCGTAGAGCGAGCCGAAATTCAGGTCCTCCGCGCTGAGCCGGAACACCGCATCGCCGCCTTTGCCGTAGAGCGGCTTCATCACGATATCGCCGTGCTCGGCGCGGAACGCCTTGATCTCGGCAAGGTCGCGGGTGACCACCGTCGGCGGCATCAGCTCGGGAAACAACGTGACGAATATTTTTTCCGGCGCATTGCGCACGTGCGCTGGGTCGTTGACGACGAGCGTGCCCGGCTGCACCCGCTCGAGCATGTGCGTCGACGAAACGTAGGCGAGGTCGAAGGGCGGATCCTGCCGCATCAGGATCACGTCGAAGCCGGACAGGTCGACGCGCTTTTCTTCGCCGAGCGTGAAGTGGTTGCCTTCCTCGTCGCGCACGGCGACCGCTTGCACGGTCGCAAACAATGCGCCGTCGACGAGCGCCATACGGTCCGGCGTGTAATAGGCGAGCTGGTGCCCGCGCGCCTGCGCTTCGAGCATGAGGGCGAAGGTCGAATCGCCGCGGATATTGATCCGCTCGATCGGGTCCATCTGGACGGCGACGAGGAGCGACATGGGGGTCCGTCGTGAGAGGTGAAACAGGCCGGGACGGCCTCTGCGGCCCGACCTAGCATTTCATGCGCCGCTGCGGAAGGTGGGAAGGGGGGCTGCTGCTGTTGTCGGTTCAGTCGGGCCGGTTCAGCGGTCGAGAGCGAAACCGCGAGTGTTCCACGACAGTGTAACGCCCGAAAAGCCGATCACCGAGCCGGTCAATTGCGGCCCGCAGACGAACGCTCTTCAATCGGCGCCGCTGTGGGTCGATCCGGATGAGGACGATGCCGGGAATGTGACGCGCTCGCCTGAAAAGCAGTTCGCCAAAATCCTTGTCTTCAGTCAGCAGCAGACGGCTTTCATTCTTTGCGAGTTCGATGACTTTGTCGTCAGTTGCGGCCGGCGCAAGGTCGGCAAGTTCAACGACATCGTGGCCCGAACGGCGCAAATCGGCAGCGAGCGCCGCATCCACACATTCGTCGATAAGCCAGCGCACCGCGGTTCGGCTTACTCGAATACGAGTTCTTCATCCGCGAGATAGTCAGCAGCAAAGGCCTGGGCGGCCCGAATGTCGTCGAGGGTCAAACGCTTATGGTCGGAAATGATGGCCTCCGTCGTCATGCCCGCTCCGAGCTTGCGCAAGATGATCTCGACCGGGACGCGAGTGCCGCGAATGACCGGCTTGCCCCCCATGATCTCTGGATTGACCTCGATCCGCTCGTGCATCGTGCGCTCCTTTTCACCCGCACTGATCATAGAACAGGACCCTGGGGCAAAAAAACCGGTCGTTTCCAGTTTGCATAAAGGGCCTATCCGCCCCGCCCCGTCGCGTCGAAGGCGCCGGGCAGGTGGCGGGGAAATTTGCCGGGCGCGACCAGGATCGCATCGAAGCGGATCGGGCTTTTCACGGCGGCGGGATGCGCGGCGAGCCAGTACTGCGCCGCATCGATGATGCGCGCCTGCTGGCGCGCGGTCAGCGCTTCGGCGGCGTCGTCGAGACTCTTGCGCGCCTTCACCTCGACGAAAACCAGCGTGCCGCGACGGCGTGCGACGATGTCGATCTCGCCGACCGGCGTCTTGAACCGGCGCGCGAGGATGCGATAGCCTTTGAGGAGGAGACAGGCCGTGGCCCTGCTCTCGGCCGACAGACCGAATTGCAGCGCCGCCTGCCGCTTCGGCTGCGCGCGTTTGCTCGGGCCTGGTCCGAAGGGGCGATCAGTCCCGGCCATCGGCGCGTTCCTTGGATAGCGCGAGCGCCCGTTGATAAACGAGGCGGCGCGGCTGCCCGCTCGCGGCGGTGACCGCCTCCACCGCGTCTTTGACCGAGGAGGTCGAAAGGGCGCTGCGCAGCAATTCGTCGAGCTGGTCTTGACCGACGAGCCCCGCTTGCTCCTGCGGCGGCGCGATCACGATGACGAACTCGCCGCGCATCTCCGCGCCTTGCGTGTAATCGTGCGCAAGCCGGGCGAGGTCGCCGCGGCGCACCTCCTCGTGCAGTTTGGTCAGTTCGCGGCAGACGGCGGCCTCGCGCGCGCCGAGACCGGCGGCGAGATCGCGGAGCGCGGCGGACAGGCGCGGGCCGGTCTCGAACAGGATCAGCGTCGCCGGGATTGCGGCGAGCTCGGCGATGCGGGAGCGGCGGGCGGCCTCGCGCGGCGGCAGGAAGCCTTCGAAGAAGAACCGATCGGTCGGAAGCCCAGCGATCACGAGCGCGGCGAGCGCCGCCGAGGGTCCGGGGATCGCAGTAACCTTGTGTCCGGCCGCTTGGGCTTCGCGCACCAGCCGGTAACCGGGATCGGAGATCAGCGGCGTGCCGGCGTCGGAGACGAGCGCGACCGCCCGGCCGGCCTGCAACTCCGTGAGCAGTCGCGGCCGCATGACGCTGGCGTTATGCTCGTGATAGGGGAGAAGTGGCCGCGCGATGGCGTATCGGGCGAGGAGCTTGCTGGTCACCCGCGTGTCTTCGCAGGCGATGAGGTCGGCGGCGGCGAGCGTTTCGAGCGCGCGCAAGGATATGTCGGCCAGATGACCGATCGGCGTCGCGACGATATACAGGCCGGGCGCAAGGCTCGGACAGCCGCGGTCCTCGCCGAACAGCGTATAGCGCCCCCGACCGGCAGCTTGCGGCTCCTCGCTCGCCTTCTCGCCGATCGGTCGGGATTTGCTCATAAGCTTGGCTCTAGCCCCGGCTTGGGGCTTGATTAGAATGCGGAAATGGGGACGGATTGAGCGATCGTCCAAGGGTCTTTGGAATGGCAGGTTGTAAAGACGACGGGAGATCTGTTCGGCCGACGCGCCGCGCCGTGGTGAGCGGCTTCGGGGCAGGGGCCGCCGCGTTCGCTGCCGGTTGTTCCGGGCTCGGCAATCTCGGCGGTTCCAAGTTGGAGCCGGAGCCGGACACGACAGCCGCGCTGCCTCCGGCTAACGGTTCGGAACCCGGTTCGCAAAAAACCAAGATCGGCCTCATCCTTCCATTGTCCGCCAGCGGCAATGCCGGCGCCGCCGCCCAGTCGATGCGCAACGCCGCCGAGATGGCATGGGCCGACTTCAGCAATCCCGACGTGGAGCTCATCGTCAAGGATGACGGCGGCACGGCGCAGGGCGCGCAAGCGGCCGTCCGCCAAGCGATCGAAGAAGGTGCGCAGGTCATCCTCGGGCCGCTCTTCGCCCACGCCGTCACCGCGGCAGCGCCGATCGCGCGCGCCTCGCGTGTTCCCATGATCGCCTTTTCCACCGATTCCAACGTCGCGACCCGCGGCGTATATCTTTTGAGCTTCCTGCCGGAATCGGATGTGGAGCGCATCGTCGATTACGCCATCTCCCAAGGCAAGCGCTCCTTCGTGGCGCTGGTGCCGGACAACGCGTACGGCAGCGTGGTGGAGGCGGCCTTCAAGCAGCTGGTCCCCGCCAAAGGCGGGCGCGTGGTCGCGCTGGAACGTTATCGGCCCGACGACGCCGGCATGCAGGGGCCGGTGCGGCAAATCGCGCAGGCTGCTTCGCGCGCTGACGCCCTCTTTATTCCGGACAGCGGCGATGCCGTCCCCCGGGTCGCCAAGCTGTTGGAGGCCGCCGGCGTGAGCACGAAGCGCCTGCAGGTATTGGGCACCGGCCTGTGGGACGATCCGCGCGTCTTCTCTGATGCGGCGTTGGACGGCGGCTGGTTCGCCGCCCCAGAATCCCAAGGCTACAAGGCCTTCGTTACCCGGTATCGGAGCAAATACGGCCAGGACCCGGCGCGCACCGCGACGCTGGCCTATGACGCCGTCGCGCTCATCGCCGCGCTCGCAAAATCGCAGCCCGGTCAGCCGATCACCGCGGAAGTGCTGACCAATCCGTCCGGGTTCTCAGGAATCGACGGGGTATTCCGCTTCCGCGCCGACGGCACCATTCAGCGCGGACTCGCCGTTCACAAAGTGACGCCCTCGGGCGGGGAGGAGATCTCCGGCGCGCCGAAGAAATTCGGATGAGGGGGATTCTCGCGCGATCCCGTGCGGTTGTTTTTGAGGCGTGACGAACGGCGCTGCCCTCAATCAGCGGATTGACTGCGCCGAAGGTGATCCACGAACCGAAGTATTGTCATTTCGCGCCCGGCTTGCTGGCCTGGGCATCCGGCTTGTTCGCGGCTGCCTGCAGCTTCTCGACAATTGCCTGCAGGTTCGCAATCGCGGCTTTGAGGGCGGCGATCTCGGCGTCCGCCGCGGCGAGCTTCTGCTCCGCGGCGGCGGCGTTCTTGGCGATGAGCCGCTGTAAGTAATCGATATTGCTCTGCAGGCAGCTCGTGCGCCGGTCCATATTGCTTTCGCGCGTGCACAGTTCGATGCCCATAATGTCCTGCGCCTGCGCGATCGTACCCGGCACGAGAAGAAGCACGATCAGTCCGAGCCGCGCGATCATCAATGCCGCCCTCCGCACCGTTTCATGAGGCCCGCGGGAAGCGCGAGAAAATACTTGTCGTCTTCCTCACGTCAATGATGGACAATCATCTCAATGCATGCGCGCTGATCGAGCCGCGTGCTGGCGGGCTTGGGTTTTGCCGAGATTTTGCTAGAGCGAATTCCGTTCCGTTGGAATCGGAATTCGCTCTGATTGTCCTTGAGTGGTCGCATTTTCTGCGGCGAACCGGTTTCCACTTCGCCGGAAAATGCTCTAGAAGCCGGGGAGCGCCGTTTGCTGTGCATAAGCTCGCCACCGGCGAAGTCCGGTCAGGCGCGAATCCATTCCCGTTGAATCGAAGATCGAGGAGCGAGCCCAATGGATGCAAATCAGGTTGCGGCGGAAACGCCCGGCTCGGCCGAATCAAAATCTGCAGGTCCGGAAGGCATGGGCATGCTCACGCCGGACACACCGTTCCCCACTCCGGAGCCATTGCTCGGCGCGTCGGACCGTCCGCGCGTCGTGATTATTGGCGCAGGCTTTGGCGGGCTCGAAGCGGCCAATGCGCTCGCACGCGCGCCGGTCGAGGCCGTCATCGTCGATCAGCATAACCACCATTGCTTCCAACCGCTTTTGTACCAGGTCGCAACCGCGGCCCTGGCGTCTGCGGACATTGCGTGGCCGATCCGCTCCATCGTTCACAACCAACAAAACGCGCGTGTGGTGATGGCGCGGGTGGTCGGCATCGACAAGGAGCGTAAGCTGGTGAAGACCGTGCTTGGTTCATTCAGTTACGACTTTCTCGTGCTCGCGACCGGAGCGACGCATTCTTATTTCGGCCACGAGGAATGGAGCGCCTTTGCACCCGGGCTCAAGCAACTCGCGGATGCGACCAAGATACGCACCCAGATACTCCTCGCGTTCGAGCGCGCCGAACTGACCCAGAACGATGAAGAGCGGCGTCGCCTGATGACCTTCGTCGTGATCGGCGGAGGACCGACCGGCGTCGAGATGGCGGGCGCGATTGCGGAAGTCGCACGGCAGACATTGCGATCCGACTTCCGGCGCATCGATCCGGAGTTGGCCCGCACCGTTCTGATAGAAGCGGGACCGCGCCTGCTTGCCTCGTTCCCGGACAATTTATCGCGTTACGCCGCGGCTGCGCTGAAGTGGAAGGGCGTCGACGTGCGAACGGGCACCCGTGTCACGAACTGCGACGCCAGCGGCGTCAGCATCGGCGATCAGCGCATTGAAGCCGCGACCTTGATTTGGGCCGCCGGAGTGATTGCCTCGCCGGCGGCCGAGTGGTTGGGCGCTTCACATGACCATGCCGGGCGCATCCTGGTGAATCCCGATCTTTCGGTCGGCGACAGCGCCGATATTTATGCGATCGGCGATACGACCGCGGTCAAGGATGCGTCCGGCCACCCGGTTCCGGGCGTTGCCCCCGCCGCCAAGCAGATGGGGCGCTATGTCGGTGATCGGATCGCCGCGAAGCTCGCCGGCGCGACGCCGCCGGAAACGTTCATCTATCGCGATCTCGGCGACTTGGCGACCATCGGCCGCAAAGCCGCCGTGGTGAGAATAGGGGGTATGCAGCTGACCGGCTTCGTCGGATGGGTATTCTGGAGCATCGTCCACATCTTCTTCCTGATTGGCGCGCGTGACCGGGTCGTCGTCGCGGTCAACTGGGCCTGGAATTATCTGACGTTCCAACGCGGTGCGCGACTGATCACCTGAGAGGAAGGCTTTCACGGTCGGTTGGTCGAGGGGCAAGGCGACATCATGCGGCCGGGCCAGCGCCGCGGCGGATTGCCTTTGTTCTTCAAGGCGTAGCCTGGCGGAATGGGCGATCCTATTGACGAAGCGGACAACCGGCGCTCTTTAGGACCCGAAAATGCCTGTTGGCGGGGATTCCTTTGCAGGACATCTACGGACACAGCGGGCCGGCGCAGCCCGGTTCGGATCGAAGCTTCGGCGCGGTTTTTGTCGCCGTCTTCGTCGTGATCGGCCTTTGGCCGGTCGTGTCGGGCGGTTCGCCGCGGCTGTGGGCCTTATTGGTCGCGCTTGCCTTCCTCGTGCCGACGCTCGTTGCGCCGCGAGTGCTGCATCCGTTGAATGTCGTGTGGTTCCGCTTTGGAAGGTTGCTGCATGCGGTCGTAAGCCCGGTCGTCATGGGCCTGGTTTTCGCCTTTTCTGTCGTGCCGACGGCGCTCGTGATGCGGCTTCGTGGCAAGGACGTGCTCGACATCGGCTCTCGCGAGCGCGGGCGGCGGGAAAGTTATTGGATATTGCGGGCGCGGCGCACGATCGACCCAGACTCGATGCGGAACCAGTTCTGATGCTTGAACGAGGAAGCGAATGGCGTTTCTTAACGAATTGTGGAACTTCCTGCGCGCGCGCAAAAAGTTCTGGCTTACGCCCATCATCCTCATGCTGCTGCTGCTCGGCGGATTGGTGGTACTGTCATCCGGGTCGGCGGTGGCCCCATTCATCTATACGCTGTTCTGATGCGCGCGGACTGATCCAGAGGAAGCGCGCCGCGTGACGCGGATACTCGGGATATCGGCGTTCTACCACGACAGCGCCGCCGCGCTGGTGGTCGACGGCGAGATCGTCGCTGCCGCCCAGGAGGAACGGTTCACCCGCGTCAAGCACGACGCCCGTTATCCGGAGAACGCGGTCGCTTATTGCGTCGCTCAGTCCGGCGGCGGTCTTGCCGACATCGACCACGTGGTTTTTTACGAGAAGCCGTTTCTCAAGTTTGAACGGTTGATCGAGACCTATGTCGCCTTTGCTCCGCGCGGCTTCCAGTCGTTCAAGACGGCGATCCCGGTGTGGATTCGCGAGAAGCTGTTCCAGAAGGACATGCTGCGCCGACGCCTACAGGAACTCGCGCCGGACTTCGACTGGAAAACGCGGCTCTTGTTCAGCGAGCATCATCTAAGCCATGCCGCGAGCGCGTTTTACCCCTCTCCGTTCGATGAGGCGGTGATCTTGACCATGGACGGCGTCGGCGAATGGCCGACCACGTCGGTCGCGGTCGGCCGCGGCCGCGACATCACGATCTACAAGGAACTGCATTTCCCCCATTCGCTCGGGCTGCTCTACTCCGCCTTTACCTATTACACCGGCTTCAAGGTGAATTCGGGCGAGTACAAACTGATGGGCCTCGCGCCCTATGGCGAGCCGCGTTACCGCAATCTCATTCTCGACAAGCTGATCCATCTGAAGGACGACGGCACTTTCCATCTCAACATGGATTATTTCAATTATTGCGTCGGCCTGACCATGACCAACGACGCCTTCGCCGGTCTTTTCGGCCAGCCGGCGCGGCGGCCGGACAAGGACCTGCTCACCGATTTCCACATGGATGTGGCCGCCTCGATCCAGGCGGTGACCGAGGAAGTGATCCTGCGGCTCGCCCGTTCGCTCGCGCGCGAATTCGACCTGCCCAATCTCTGTCTCGCCGGCGGCGTCGCGCTTAATTGTGTTGCCAACGGCAAAGTGCTGCGCGACGGCGTTTTCCCGCAGATTTGGATCCAGCCCGCGGCGGGCGACGCGGGCGGGGCGGCGGGCGCGGCGCTCGCGGCGTGGCATCTGTTTCTCGGTCGCGATCGGCCTGTCCGTCAGAACGCCGACCGCATGCGCGGCGCTTATCTCGGGCCCGAATTCGCGCAGGCGGACATCGAGGCGCGGCTCGCCGCGCAGGGCGCCCGCTTTCAGGTGCTGCCGGACGACGAGGTCATCGAGGCGACGGCGCAGGGGCTCGCGGACGGGCAGGCGGTCGGCTGGATGCAGGGACGCATGGAATTCGGCCCGCGCGCGCTCGGAGCGCGATCCATCCTCGCCGATCCGCGCTCTCCCACGATGCAGAAAATGCTCAACCTGAAAGTCAAGTATCGCGAGAGCTTCCGGCCGTTCGCGCCCTCGGTGTTGCGCGAAGACGTCGCCGACTGGTTCGAATTCGACGGCGACTCGCCCTACATGCTGCTTGTCGCCGACGTGATTCCGGAACGCCGCCGCGCGATGACGGCGGACGAACAAGCGTTATTCGGAATCGACAAGCTCAACGTCCCGCGCTCGGACATCCCAGCGGTTACGCATGTCGATTACTCGGCGCGCCTTCAGACGGTGCACGCCGAGACCAATCCGCGTTACCACGCGCTGCTGACGCGCTTCAAAGAAAAGACCGGCTGCCCGGTGCTGGTGAACACCAGCTTCAACGTGCGCGGCGAACCGATCGTGTGCACGCCGGAGGACGCCTTCCACTGCTTTATGGGCACTGAGCTCGACCTTCTGGTCGCCGGCAATTGCCTGCTGCGCAAAGACGAGCAAGACCGCTCGCTCGCGCGCAATTACAAGGACGCCTTCGAGCTGGATTGAGCGCGCTTGCGTTCGGGAATCGCTGGCGCGCGCGAGCGCGTCGACCGCCGGTCAGCGTGCAGTGGAAAGGCGCGAGGCGCGCGTCTGCAACGCCCGAATGCGCTCTCCCAAATCGCCGCGGCTTGCTGGCACGCGATCACCCTGCGCTGGCGGATTGCCGTTTCCGCCGGGCGTAGCCTGTGCCAGGCCGATGGTCTTTTCGTCGGCGAGGATCGATTCAATCGGAGAGCCCGGCCCCTCCAGGGCGAGCGTCAGACGCGCGACTTCCGCGGCGATATCGTTGATGCGCTCCCGCAGCATGGCATTCTCGACCCGCTCCGTGGCCCAGGCCGCCTCGGCCCCCTGCCGCAGAGACGTGCCTTCGCGCTTGAGCCGGGCGGCCTCCTCGCGCGCTTCGTCGCGCTCCCGTTCGAGCTTCGCCTTTTCCGTCTTCAGGGCTTCAATCCTGTCGATTTCGCCGCGGGTTTTTTGTGCGTCGTAGTCGCGCTCCGCCAGCTCCCGACTCTGCTCGGTCAGCCGCTCCTCCAGTTCCTGAACGCGCTTGCCAAGCGCTTCGGCTTCCGAGGTCTGGGCGATCAACTGCCGTTCCAATTGTGTGGCGCGGCCGCTGGCACTCGCAGCCCTGGAGCGCTCCTGCGCGAGTTGCTGCGTCGCAGCTTCGACCGCTTTGCGCGCGGTCTCCATGTTCGGACCGAACTCCTTGACATCCTTCGCTGCCTGCTCGAGCTGCGCCTTGTACTGCTCGACCTGCGTCTTCAGCGCGGCGATCTCGAGCCGCTGGCTGTCGATCGCGGCCGTGCGCTGATTGAGGGCGGCGGTCAGCTTGGCGAGCTCGTTCTCCTTGCCCGTGACGGCGTGTTCGACGTCATGCATTTTGCTGGTCTTGACCGAATATTCCTGCTCGGTCGTGCGCAGCTGTTCGCGCGTGACGTTCTCGCGTGCTTCGACGGCGAGAATCGCCGCGTTCTTCTCGTTCAATTCGTTCTTGAGCTTCTCGATCGCCATCGATTTCTTGCCCAGCTCATTGAGCTGGGCGGTGGTCTTGGCCTTGAGCTGATCGACGCTCATCTCCAGCCGCCGCGTCGACATGGCGAACTCGGCGCGCAACTGATCCTTCTCAGCCTGGATTTCCGCCATCGAAAAAGGCGTTTCCGACGCGAGCCGGCGCTTGGTCAAGCGAACGGCGCGATTATGGACCAGCGGCACGAAGATGAGATTGAACAAACTCGCAATCAGGAATCCGATCGCGAAATACATGAGCTGTTCGACCACGTGAAACGCCTCCGCTCAAATCGGCGCCGGGAAGGAAGCCTGACACGCTGCGGTGATCTTCCGGCGCTAAGCACAAGCGAATTTACACGTTTTCGGCCTCAGCCTCACGAAAAACGCCGCCGATCACGCAACATTGTCAGGGCGCTGGCCGCGGGCGGGCGGTGCGTTCAGAACGGATTCCAGGTCGATTGCGGGGTGAATTTGAGATACCCGATGCTCGCGCCGAGCCGGAGCCCGACGCCCGAGCGGATCGGGACGACGACGATATTGTTGGCGGTCAATGCGGTCATGCCGAGCCCGCCGATGAAATAGGCTGAGCCCTCAATTCCAGCGAAGCGTTGATAAATCGCCTCGGTCGCCGGCAGATTGTAGACCAGCATCATGGTGCGGGCGCCCTCTCCGCCGAAATCCCAGCCGAAAGAGGGGCCTTGCCAGAACACGCGCAGGTCGCCGGCATTCTTGGTGTAAAGCACGCCTTCGCCATAACGCAGGCCGCCAAAAAACGCCCCGCCGGCTTCCTCGCCAAGCACATAGCCGTTGGGAAGCCCCCATTGGCTGACCGCCTTTTCCACGATCGTCGCAAGCCCGCGCGAAACGCCGCCGAAGAACCGATGACCCGCGGCGATGATCTCGCCTGGCGCAAACCCGTTGGGATGCGCAGGCTGTGGCGTTTCCTGGGCAACCGCCGCCACCGGGACGGAACACAAAAGCCAAACGACGATCGCAACAAGCCGCAAGGCTCTGTCCATTGCTTGCCACCCCCGAGGTTTTGCTGGAGACCAGCGATCCGCGCCCTGCGCCAGATAGCCCCAGCCAAAGGCCACCCGAATCACAGGTTCTTGCAAGACTATGACGCGAGCACGGCGGACTCAAACGCAGTGGATTGTCCGCGTCGTTCGCGCGCCGCGGGCCTATTGCCGCACATGTGGGTCGCCCCAGGCGACGAATGCCGGCACCAGGAAGCCCGTATCGGCATGCCCATAGGTGAGCGCTGCGCCGTCCGGACGGACGACGGTTCCGCCCGCGGCGGCGAGGACGGCGTGTCCCGCGGCAATGTCCCACTCATGGGTCGGGGCGAGGCGCGGATAGACATCGGCTGCGCCTTCGGCGAGCAGGCCGAATTTAAGCGAAGAGCCCGACGCCACACGCTCGGCGACCGGCAGCCGGCCGAGAAAAGCTTCGGTTGCAGGGTCGAGATGCGACCGGCTGACGGCTGCGACCAGTCTGCTTGGCGCGGGTCGGACGCGGATCGGCGCGGCGTCCCGCGCCGCTTTGGGCGGCATGCCCGCCTCAAGAGAAAGGCGCTCGGCGAATTGACCGACGCGGCCACGGTAGAGCAGGGCGCGAGCGGGAAGGAAAACGAAGCCCAACGAGGGTTCTCCCGCCTCGATCAGCGCAAGATTGACGGTGTATTCGTCCCGCCGGGCGATGAATTCCTTGGTGCCGTCGAGCGGATCGACAAGAATGAAAGGCGCGCCGGCGTCGATTACGGGTTCCGAGCCAGCCAGTTCCTCGGAGACGACCGGGACGCCGGGCAGAAGCTTGGCTAGTCCTTCGAGAATCACCGCTTGTGCGGCCTCGTCAGCCGCCGTCACCGGGCTGAGATCGGCCTTCTGCCGCACGGCCAGCGGCTTACCCGCAATCGCGCGGATCGCTTCGCCCGCTTGCGAGATGAGGCCGGTCAGCGCCGCGACGAGAGTGGGATCAATCGGATGCATCAAAGGGCGCGCCCGCGGCGGGAGTCGTTTGCGTTGATTACAAGGGGCGGTGTATCACACACGAGGACACCTGCGGCATGGCTGCCGAGCGGGTGGCATCCACCGGACGCGCCATCCACACTGGAGATGCATTGAATGTCCAGCGCGGCGACGCTTGAGCCTCTCGATCTTTCCGCCCTGCTCTGCTCGCGGGTGTGTCACGACCTCATCAGTCCGTCCGGCGCGATCGTCAACGGGCTTGAAGTGTTGGAAGACGCGCAGGACGAAGAGACCAAGGCCTTCGCCCTCAATCTGATCAAAAAGAGCGCAGCGACCGTGTCGGCCAGATTGCAGTTCTGCCGGCTCGCTTTCGGCGCGGCGGGCTCGGTGGGCGCCCAGGTCGATCTCGGGGACGCGGAGAAGGTCGCGCGCGGCGCCCTCGAGGACGAGAAGGTGAAGATCAACTGGGGCCTGCCGCGGGCGCTGCTGCCGAAGAACCGCGTCAAGCTTTTGCTCAACCTGTTGCTCGTGGCGGGCCACGCAATTCCGCGCGGGGGGGTGCTGACGGTCGATCCGGTCGGAGAGGGCGAAAACCTCGGATTTCGTATCGAAGCCCGCGGGCTCAATGCCCGGGTGCCGCAGGCGATGGCCGCGCTCGTCGCCGGCGGTGAGGAGGGTCAGGCGATCGACGCGCATGCGATCCAGCCTTTTTTCACCGGCCTGCTGGCGAAGACCTGCGGACTAATCGTCGCGATCGAGAGCGAGGGCGAGGCGGTAATCGTCCTCGCTTGTTAACACTGCCCGTACCCGGGCAGTTACGATGGGCAATAGGGCATTGAAGATGGTCGTCGCCACTTAAAGTAAGTCTCCTCGTTTGCGACGGCGGGCGGCGAGTTATCGGAGGGGTCGGCGGTGGCGGTGGGTCGCCGAGCTGCTCGAGGCCAACGAAATACCGCGGGCCGCGCAGGCAAGATACCTGGGTGATCGATCGCTTCCGCCAAAGCATTTTCCGGCGAAGTGGGAACCGGTTCGCCGCAGAAAATGCGACCACTAGGAAAACAAGCGAATCCAATTCCCCGAATTCGCTCTACGTGTTATCGATGAGATATTCGGCGAAGGCGGCGTCCTTGGATCGGATGTGACGCAGCACCCAGTCGCGCAGGGTAGAAATATCTGCGGCGTCGAGGGTTCGTTCACCCGATGCGATCCGCTGTTGAAAATCGCGCATCTGCTCCATGAGCTGGTCGTGTTCCGCCTCATGGGCCGGGAGTCCGGGATAGACCTGCTGCCGCATCTCCACCTGTTCGCTCATGAAATGGATGTTGGTGTATTCGATCAGCTGGTCGAGCAGCGCGGCGAGCCGCGCCGTGTCCCCGGCCCCGCCGAGTTCCGTTTCGATCGCCAGCAAGAGGTCGATTTGCCCCTGATGCTCGCGGTCGAGCGCGTCTTGGCCGAGTTGAAAAGCGCTTGCTTTATCCGGGGTCATGGTCATCGCCATCGTTCCCTTCGGTCCGCCCAAGCTTGACAGGCGCCGATCGCACCCCTGAGGAGCAAGTTTAACCGCGCCGATCCTGCGGACAAGCCTTGCTTTGCTCCACCCGCGTTCGGCGCAAAAACAAAACCCCGCCATTGGCGGCGGGGTCGGAAAGCTCCGAGTGGGGAGGAGAGAGCCCGATGGCTCCCGGAGGAAACTTGCTATCCGATCTGCGTCTGCAACCTTTCGCATGCGTCACGCGGGAATGCGCGCTTCTTCCTCGCTCGGCTCGCGCAGCACATAACCGCGCCCCCAAACGGTCTCGATATAGTTGCGGCCGCTCGAGGCGTTGGCGAGTTTCTTGCGCAGCTTGCAGATGAACACGTCGATGATCTTGAGCTCCGGCTCGTCCATCCCGCCATAGAGATGATTGAGGAACATCTCCTTGGTGAGCGTCGTGCCCTTGCGCAGGGAAAGGAGCTCCAGCATCTGGTACTCCTTGCCGGTGAGATGCACGCGCTGCCCCGTCACCTCCACCGTCTTGGTGTCGAGGTTGACGATCAGGTCGCCGGTCTGGATCACCGATTGCGCGTGCCCCTTCGAGCGACGCACGACGGCATGAATGCGCGCAACCAGCTCGTCCTTGTGGAACGGCTTGGTCATGTAATCGTCGGCGCCGAATCCCAGCCCTTTGACCTTGTCTTCGATGCCGGCAAGGCCCGACAGAATAAGGATCGGGGTCTTGACCTTGGAGACGCGCAGCGCCCGCAGCACCTCGAAGCCCGACATATCGGGCAGGTTCAGGTCGAGCAGGATAATGTCGTAGTCGTAGAGCTTGCCAAGATCGACACCCTCTTCGCCGAGATCCGTAGCGTAGACGTTGAAGCTCTCCGACTTCAGCATCAGTTCAATGGATTGCGCGGTTGCGGTGTCGTCTTCGATCAGCAGTACGCGCATGCCAGTCCCCTTCCATGCCGCGTCGGATTGAGGATGGCCGACCCTCTTGACGGCCTCGCCATACGCCTTGGGTTCCAACTGATTCGAAACGTTAACGAGCAATGCTTAACAAAAGATGATTCATCCGCGCAAGCCCAAGCTGAATTTATTTGCCGAAATCTGCATAAGATATTGCGGTAATTTCGTTTTTTCTTCATCAGACTGCTCACGTCTCACTTGAGGAATGGGGTTTAACCGATCAAAAAAATTCCTCTGGCATTTACCGAGCGCACGATTTCAGCCCCAAGGACGGTGATCCAATGATTAACGAAGCGGGTAAACACAAAGTTAAAGGTTTAGCTTTTGTTTCCGAGGGTTAGACGTATTTGTTGCAATTCTGCAACGAAGGGCGGGAAAAAGATATTTTCAGTGGGAAATTAATCGGGCGAATCGCGAAATGGCGCGCTCGTTCCACAGAAGTCGGGCGGGCTCAGGCGCAAACACGCGGTCGAGACGCTCGTCTCAAACCCTCGTTGTTCTAAACACATCTTAACCGCGCCAGCGCAAGCCATCGTGGAAACCAAAAACTAACATTGTGCCGCCACAATCGCCGGGTCGCGCCTAAACGGCGGCGCGACTTCAAGATGCGTCAGCCTTCTCGGGCTTCTGGGGGGAGTATGAGTCGATGAAGTCGCGCGAATCGATTATTCGACTGAAGAAGTTTCAGGTCGACGAAAAACGACGCAAGGTCGCGCAGATCGAGGCGATGATCGGCGAGTTCGAACGTATCGCGACTGAGCTCGATCGCGAAATCCAGGCCGAGCAGGAGCGCACGGGCATCCACGATCCGGCACATTTCGCCTATTCGACCTACGCCAAGGCGGCAATCGGCCGAAGCGAAAATCTCAAGCGCTCGGCCGAGGAGCTTGTCGGCCAACTCGATCGAGCACGGACTGCTTTGCAGGAGTCATTCGAGGAGCTGAAGAAGGTCGAGCTGCTCGATGAACGCGACCAGATGCGCGAGCGACCCGGCGAGGCCGCGCGCGAGACGGCCGAACTCGACGCAATCAGCGCTTTACGGATGCGCGGTGCCGTCGGCTGAATGTTGCTTCGACGCGCGTCCGCAGCTCCTCCCCGCGTATTCGAAGCGAGCGGCGCGCTGGCGCTATTTGCCTCAGAAGCCATCTTTCGGCCGCCTCGCCCTCGCACCATACTTGGGGTGGACGGCCTGCGGGCGCAGGCGGGGCGCGGTCTGAATGCTGACATCGGCTGAGCTTGTGTGGCTCTTGGCCGCGGTCGCCAAAGGCGACCAGGCGGCGTTTGAACGCCTGTACGGGGCGACGCGCGCGAAACTTTACGGAATCCTGCTGCGTATCTTGCGCCGCTCGGACCTTGCTAACGAGGTCCTGCAGGAGACCTATTTGAAGATCTGGTCGAACGCCGAAAAGTTCGATCCAGCGCTCGCCTCGCCGATAACCTGGATGGTGTCGATCGCCCGCAATCGCGCCATCGACGTCCTGCGCAAACGAACGGAGGTCTCGATCGAGGAAGAACCGGAGGTCATGGCCGTGGCGGCCGAGAACGCCGACCCATTGGCGCGGCGCGAGATGAGCGAGCAGCTCAAGCGCCTGCTCGCCTGCCTCGGGCGGCTCGAACCCGACCGCCAGCGGCTGGTGCTGCTCGCCTATTATAATGGCTTGAGCCGCGATCAACTCGCCGCGCAATTCGACCGGCCGGCGAATACGGTCAAGACCCAGCTGCGGCGCGCGCTGGCCGACATTCGGGAGTGCCTGGAGTCATGACGGCGGACGAAGACAGAGCCGGTCTTGCGGTCGAATTTGTGCTCGGCACGCTCGATGCCGCCGAGCGCGAACAGGCCGAAGAGTCCATACGGTCGGATCCTGCGTTCGCGGCGCTCGTGCAGGACTGGGAACGTCGGCTCGGCGAGCTGCATGCAATGGTCGATCCCGTGCCTCCGCCCCCTGAATTGTGGATGGCGATTCAGGGACGGCTCGCCGAAATCGAGCCCGCCACCGAGGTGCGTCTGCCCGGTTTTTTGGAATCGCCCGCCCCGAGCGCCGAAGGCGAATCGGCAACCGTGGTCAGCCTGACGCGACGCCTGCGGCGCTGGCGGGGCGGCGCGATCGGCTTCGGGGCGCTGGCGGCGGCGCTCGCCGCCATCGTCGTCACCGCCGCGGTCGCCCCCGAGCGCCTGCCGGCGCCGCTGCGGCCGAAGCCGAAGGTGGAAACCGTCGAGGTGACGCGCGAGGTCGTGCGAAAGGTCGAGGTCCCCGCGCCAAGCCGCTTCGTCGCCGTGCTGCAGGGCAGTCCCAACGCGCCGGCCTTCATCATGACGATGGACCTGGCCCAGCGCAGCCTCACCGTCCGCCGCGTTTCCGCCGAGGAGCAGGCGGGCAAGAGCTACGAACTCTGGCTCGTCTCGGACAAGTACCCCGCGCCGCGGTCGCTCGGCCTCATCGGCGCGCGCGAGTTCACGCAAGTTCCGGCGCTACAGGCCTATGATCGAAGCACGATCGAGAACGCCACCTTCGCGGTGTCGCTCGAACCCGAGGGCGGCTCCCCGACCGGGGTTGCGACCGGGCCGGTGCTGTTTTCCGGAAAGCTGTTGGAAGCGGTGCCGCCGACACGTTCGCCTTGAAGGCCTGTGGCGATCGCCTGGGAGCGGACGCCGTTTCAGGGGCGAGTGGGGTAGGAGATCCGGCGGGAATACTTGCGCCGCCGATCAGGCCGCAAGAGCGGTTCAGTTGGTAGCGCTGCGATTACGATCGGGAACCATGACGACTGGGCCGGTCCCACTGATGCCGTAGCCGTTGGTGTCGTCGGTCGTGCGGGCGGTAATCCCGATCAGCATGATAACGAGCGCCGCCACCAGCGTGAGCACGACGATTTTGACGTGATTGATCCGGCCGCCCGTGGCGACCGTTGACGCGTTACTGCTCATAACGACCCCTCGTCGATCGAACCGTTCTTTGGTCGCCGCAACGTGCGGCCCGGTTCAATCCCTCACCGTGCAGAGTTCTTGTTTGCCAACAAAAACACGACGTTGCCCCGTGCGTGCAGGCAACCACCAGAAGCCGAAAAGGTTTCTGCTGCAAGGGTTCACGTTGGCGTGAGGAAGCCAAGCCGGTATTGTCGTGCGCACGACGCCCGCGCGAAGCCGCAGGTTCACGACAATATTTACTCTCCGACAATTGGCGAACGATGCGCGGTACACAGCAACAGATCAAATAAAACAAGTTTTTGTGACAATCGATTTCAACATGACAGAAATTTAATGCTTACAGAAGTGTAACTTGCGCGGTTTCGAACGTTGACTTAGCGCTTTTACTCCAAACGGGGATGGAGGCATGCATGTGGAAATCGATGCTCGCGGGCGCGGTCGCGCTTGCGCTTTCGAGTGCGGGCGTGGCGGTTGCGCAACAGCGTTCGGGGATTGCGCCAGCCCAGCCGAGCCCGCCAGCCCCACAGGTTTCGCCGGCTCCGCAAAGCGCGCCCCAACAGGCCGCGCCGGCGCAGCAGAGGCCTTCCGCGCAACCGCAGAACGATGCTCGGGCCGTCGCTGAAGGCCGCATCGCGGAGCTGCGCAGTCGCCTCTCCTTGACTCCGGAGCAAGAGAAGAACTGGTCGGCTTTTGAACAGGCCTATCGGGATTTTGCACAGCTGCGCGCAGAGCGTTGGCGTGATCGCGCGGCCGCGCGGCGCGGCGATAACCCGATCGAGAATTTTCAAGCCTGGGCCGATTTCGCAAGCCGTCGCGTCAATACGATGAAGCGGCTCGCCGACGCCACGGCGCCGCTCTATCAGAGTCTCGACCAGAACCAGCAGCGCCGTTTCCTCGATCAGATCTATGCCTGGCACCCGCGGTTCGCTCGGCTGAGCAACCGTCTCGCCATGCGCGGGCGTGACGGGGACGGCGGGGGCTGGCGCGGGCGCGGCCCAGGTTGCGGGCAGGGCTGTGACTTCCACCGCGGGTATGGCATGCGCGGGCATGGCATGGGCCGCGGCGATGACGATGATGGACAAGGCCGCGGCTATGGGCGTGGCCCCGGTCCCGGCATGGGCCCACATTGGGGCTGGCGCGGCCGTCGCGGCGACTGGGATGACCGCGATAACGATGACTATGGTTCCGGTTGCGGCATGGGCCGAGGCATGGGTCCGCATGGGGGCTGGCACGGCCGTCGCGGCGACTACTGGGGTGACCAGGATGAGGATGGCGCCGGTCCCGGTCATGGCATGATGGGTCGCGGGATGATGGGTCGCGGCATGGGTCCGTGCGGCGGCGGGTACGGGCGCGGCTGGAACGATCGGGATGACCGCGGCGGCTATGAGCCTGGTCCCCACCATGGCATGTGCCCGCGCTGGGGTTCGCGTGACCGCGATGAGAACAATGGTTCGAGCGGCGGTTGGAAACGGCAGGATTGGCGCGGAAACAGCGGTTCGCTCGGCCCCAACGAGGAACGTTTGTGAAAATCATGAGGAGCGGGTCGCTCCGAACGTGACGAATCCGAACGTGATGAAGAGGCTTCGAAAAAAGGATCAGGTTTGTTCTTAGGCTTGGCCGGGCGGTCCTCTGCAAGTCCCCCCCATGCCCCCAGAGATCGCCGGGCCACGCAGGCCGCTGGGTTCGCCTGGCGGCCTGCGTCATTTTTCCGGAGTCGGATCGCCCCAGAGCGAATTCCTTCCGGCGGAATCGGAATTCGCTCCGGTTACCCTTGAGCGGTCGCATTTTCTGCGGCGAACCGGTTTCCACTTCGCCGGAAAATGCTCTGAAACTCGTTTACGGAAGGCAGTCCATTGGATCGTTTGGCCGACGGGATCTACCGAACCAATTTGTCGCTCCTATATCGCGGGTCTCCTATATCGCGGGTCTCCTATATCGCGGGTCTCCTATATCGCAGGTCTCCGGTCGAACCGCTGAACCTGTGCTGCGGAACGGCCTGCTTCTGGGGAAGGTCGGCCCGTTTCTGGACAGAGGTTGGCCTGTTTGCTAAGGACGCGCAGCCCGCTCATAACGGGCATGCGGGCGCATAGCTCAGTTGGTAGAGCAGCTGACTCTTAATCAGCGGGTCCAAGGTTCGAGTCCTTGTGCGCCCACCAATGAAATCAAAAGCTTGAACGAAAATGCTGCGGAACGCAGGGAGAACATGCGATCGGCCGTGCGGTCGGCGTGCGACTGGCGTGCGACGAACCGCCCCCCGGTTGCCAGCCCGCGTAGGCGTGGCATAGGCGCGGTTTTCGACCCCGAAGCGGGTCGATTTCGGCCCGCTCCGAGCCGAAGCGGGTTGGGCGCCGGTATGTAGGGATTACGGGCCGGAGCGCGGCTCGGCGAAACGTGGAGTGACTGGAACGTCCGTAATGAGGAGAAGGCCGATCGCGCGCCGGCTCTACCGCCGAGCGACGGCGACGGCCGTGCTGGATACGAGCATCAACATGATGAAGAGGCTTGAGAAAGAGGGAAAGCTGACGCCCGTCCGGCTCGGCAGTCGGGATGTTTTTCACCTGGTCGACCAGGTTGCGGCGTTGGCGGAAGATGACGCCGCACGGGGACGCAAGTGGGTTCCATAGCCCGAAGGTGCGCGCCGCTACCGTTGCTGCCAGCGCGCGGGCGCGATCGATCAACCGCGGCGGCGGAGGCGATTTACCAAAAGCGCGTGGCGGATTTCTGCAGTCTAATTCTAGAAATCAACTCTTCAATAGTTTTTTCGGTCGGCAGTCGCGGCTGGTGATTCTCGCTTGTCACGAGGCCGGCATCACGGTGACGCTGCCGAAGCCGATGACGTCGGGCGCGAAATCGGACGGCCGTTTTGGCAAGCAGGACTTCGTCTATCTCGCAGACGAGGATGTCTATCGATGTCCGGCTGGCGAGCGGCTCACCTATCGCTACACGAATGAGGAGGACGGCAAGGTTCTGCGGCGCTATTGGACGACAGCCTGTCCGGAGTGCCCGCTCAAATCGCAATGCACAAAAGGTCCGGAGCGACGCATCACGCGATGGGAGCACGAGCATGTGCTCGAGGCCGTACAACAGCGTCTCGATGCGAACCCTGAAGCCATGCGCCGGCGTCGCGAAACGGTCGAGCATCCGTTCGGCACGATCAAGGCGCGCATGGGGGCGACGCACTTCCTGATGAAGACACTGCCGAAGGTTGCCAGCGAGATGGCGCTCAGCGTGCTGGCCTACAATCTGACGCGCGTCATGAACATCGTTGGCATCAAGCCGCTGATGGCGGCGCTCCAGGCGTGACACGCCCTGGCTTCCGCCTCCCCGTCGATCAGGGTCGATCCGAATGACTTCCAGGCCCAAATCGCAAAATTGCCTCGCGGCGAACCCGAATCGTCACGCCTTGTAGTAGCCACTCAGCGCGTTATTACACAACCAAGACCCACAGCTGACGGTCATGGAACATGCCCGGCACCAGCCAGAGCCAGCGGGTGGTGCAGCCGTTGCAGGGTCGCACCACAAGCCGTCGTGTACTTCAGTTTGCCTTGGTTACCGGCGGCGGGTTCCACTTGCCGGTCAAAGCGTCGGACTTCGGCGCATAGAGGCGCATGGTCAGGTTGAACGGCGCCTTCGGTGCGGGTAGCCAGTTCGCCTCCTTTTCCTTCCCCGGGCTCTCGTTCTGAAAATAGAGATCGAGCGAGCCGTCGTCGTTGTACCTGAACGGCATCCAGCTCGAGACCGCGAAGCGGTTGATTGGGTTCGTGACTTGGAAGCCTTGCGAGTCGTAGAGGGTGATGGACCAGAATGCGTCTACAGGTGGTAATTCGCTCTTGTCGAAGTGGATCGTGTAATTGTTGGTGCCGTCGAGAGGCTTGCCGTCCTTGTCGCCGAGATTGAGGGGATAGACGGCATCCTCAGGCACGTTGGCGCCGAGGCCCTGCTGCGTGATGATGGCACGCTTCAGATAGTAGCTGCCGTAAACACCCATGGTGTTGGTGTTCATCGACCAGTAGTTCACCACCTGCGCCAGCGTCGGCAGCTTCCACGCCATGAGCTTTTGCGCATCCTCGGGCGCGGTCTCGAGCCCCTTCTTTATGGCCGCATCGGCCGAACTTGTCATCTTCGCCGAAGAAGATTCGCAGCAAGATGGCATGACGTGGAATTTGCATGGCTTAAATCCATTCGATCGTATCGATCAGGGCGGCGATCGCGACCGGCCCACACCCCGACCATGCACAGGGCAACCGACAGGGCTATGTTAGTACCAGCCTGTAACCATTCTCCATCATTCAGCAGGTTTAGCGTCTGAAGGCTGAACGAAGAGAATTCTGGTGTACCCACCACAGAAGCCGACCATGACGAACTGGCGCGCCGTCGTGCCAACGAAGAATTTGCCGTCAGGGCCGGTCAGGGTGGCAAACCGAGCGGCTTTTGATCCAACTGCTCGATCAGCCCCTGTCGTCGTTCTGGGGGCTCGCGCAGGAGCCCTGCTGCATCAACGAGATCGATGTGATCGACGGATGCGTTCGCGTGCTGCGCGTCAACGAGACCCGGCATCTTGCCTAGACCGGATGTTCGCTCACGCCCCGCCCCGAGCGGTTCGGTTAAATTCAGACGCTCAATCGCACAGGTTCTCGGCTTTCGGATGCGTCACCGGGAGCGCACTCGGAGCCGAATACGCGCGCGTACAGATCTCTCCCATAACTCGTTTCCGAAGGCTCTCCGACAACAATGCGGAATGTTCTTGTTCCGTCGCTACGGCGCTCGGCGTTAAGAAATATGGTGTCCGGCGCCGTTTCGCGAAGCCGAAAGGCAAACTCGTACAAGTGGGTGACGAAGAACACCCTGATCCCGCAGCCCACCAGTGCCGTCGTAATCTGGTGGGCGATCTCCGATCCCTCCCGTTCATTGGTGGCAGCGAACGACTCGTTGAACAGCACGATCGAATTTGGCGCAGCGTGATCGATGATCTCGCTCATTCGCTTGAGCTCCTCGTCAAGCTTCCCACTTTCCATCGCGGCATCTTCCTCCCGCTTGAAGTGAGTGAGAAGGCCGTCACGGACTTCCGCGGCGAAGCTTGCGGCCGCGACGAACATTCCGGCCTGCATCATCAACTGGGCCTGGCCGACGCTACGGAGGAAGGTGGATTTGCCGCCCGAATTCGCGCCCATAATCACGAACAAATCCCTGCCGTCCGCGACCAGTTCATTGGCGACGAGGCGATTCCCAGCGGTCAACGCTAACGCGGCGTCGGAAAGCCCGGAAAACGACAGCGCCCGGTCGCCGACCGGCGCGGCGCGGGGAAAGCATGTTGGTTGTCCCAGCTCGGCCAGTCGTCGGCGCAAATTCAAGCACCCGATGTAAAAAGCAAGCTCCGTGCGCAGCATCTCAAAGAAGCTGAGGATGTGATCTGTCGATTGCGCGAGAGCATTGGCGACCAGGTTGATGCCCTGGTCACGCAAGCCCGACAACGCTCTTGCGCCGGCTTCGTCGCGCGGGTGCAGTTGATAAGAGTATCCTTCCACAGTGTTCCAGGAGAGAAGGCGCGACAGCCAGTTTCGCTCCTCGCCATGAGGCCTTCGAAGCACGTAGTTTGTGCCTTTGTTGGCTTTGCCTAATCGCGCGCTGATCAGGACGCCGCGACGGAACTGCAATCGCCTCAAATGATCATCGATCTGATCGAAGTACTCGTCGGACAACTCCTGGCGGAGCATTGAGCACAATCTGGACAACCCGTCCGAAGCGAATTGTTCCGCGTGTCGATCGGCCATGGCGCGCAGCCGCCGCAGCATGGCCGCGAACATCTGCATCGTCCCGACCGAACGATATAGGGTCAGGCCAGGCGAGCGGCTGAGAAAACCGAAATGTTCCTTTCTTTCGCGCTCGATGGCTTCGATCGCAAGCGCGTACATGTCCCGGACGATCGGCTCGTTCCGAGAGCAGTCTTCGAGGATGTCCTGACGATACCGAATCGTGTCCGGGTCAATGACGCTGGAGAGAACGCCGACCTGCGCCACTTCAAACAGAAAGGCGTCGCCGCGCGCCATCTCCCGGAAGATCACGTCAAGTCCGAGGTCTTGCCGGAGCGCCCGTTCGTTCCAGGGCAGAAGTTGGCCCAGGGAGTTCGTCTGGTCCGGCCGCCTGAAGCGCGACTCCTTCTCCCTCCGCGACAGGAGCCGCTGCGGATCGAAATCGCGATCTCTATGCATCAGGAGCGCTTTCACGACGCCATGCGCTCCCTGATTTGCCGATAGGTAAGTCGGTATTTCTTCGCGATCGCGAGAGCATAGGCGAGGCCGTCGGCGGGCTGTCTCACGATCTTGAACGTGCGCAAGGTCGGATCATCGGGCGCGACCAAGCTTACCATTGAAACCGTCTGGTCGTTGAAGGAGGCAAGTTCCTCGACGAATGTCACCCACACGCCGATCAGGTCGAGCTGAAGCAACTTTCCCATCACTCGCCTACTCAGGAATATCTGGTCAGCAAGAGTTGTTGACGTGAAGATTTCGTTCATGATGACGACGGATCGCGATGTGGCGCGATCCAGGATGTCGTTGACCCGTACAAGATCATCCTCCAGCTTGCCGCGCAGAGTCTCGACACGCTCTTCGCGTTCGAAATGAGTGTAGAGCTGATCGAACAAGCAGAGCTGCGCCGTTCGGCCGGGAACGGGACAGCCGATGCTCGCGAGAAAGTGCAATTGCCCGACCATGCGGGCGAACGTCGTCTTGCCGCCTTGGTTGGGGCCGGTGACGACAAGGATCCGCTCTAGACCGGATAGAACGACGTCGTTGTAGACGATCGATGCGCCGGTGCTGAGAAGCTTTTGTCCCAACGCCAAGTCGAATGTCTCGCACAGGTGCACCGCTTTCGATCCGGCCGATAGCCGCGGAAAACAGAATTGCAATTCGTGCTCTGCAAATCTGGAAACGTAGTCAAGATAGGCGACATAAAATTGTATCTCACGGTCGAAAACCCCGATCGTTTCGTCAATAAATTCGGAATTCAGCTCACAGAAGGAGCTCAATCGCGAGAACAGATCGGGATGCAATTTGGCGACAAATTCCAAAATCTTGGCTTCGATATGGTTCATCGCATCCGGTTCCGACCGGTATTGGACGAGATAGTCGTTAACTGCTCCCTGTTTGAATTTGTCGAACGTATCTAGAATTTCCGCGCTGTAGTCGCCCTCGAGCCTATAGTTGCAAACCGTGAACGCGCTGCCGCCGATGAGCACGCAATAATCCACGTTGGCAAGATCGGTGTCGAGCGCATTCGCTTCCTGCGCCAGCGACTGGAAGCGGATGCTAGACACATAACTGATGAAATATTCGCAAAAGCCCCGAAGTCCGCGCGACTTGATTGCAGCCACTGACAGATCGGCGGCGAACCGGCGGACGGTGCCGCAATAGAGCGACACCGCGTCCAAAAACCAAGCCTGTTTATGGTGCCGGTAGTAGAGCTTGGCCGATTGGCTCAGAATCGCGCGCACCTCGCGCATGGCGCGTCCGAACGATCGGACCTGTTCGAGCAGAGGCGCACGCTCGAGATCCTTGAACACCTCCTGGCGATAGACGATCGGGTCGATTTGCGCCAGGGGATAGGAGAAGAACGTTTCGAGCGCGTACTCGCTCCGGTCGATCGTGATCGATTCGACGATTTGATCGATGTTCAAATCCTTGAAGAATACGGGTTTGGTCGCCCGATGCGCGGCGATTTGATCTTCCTGCCGTGCAAAGAGCACGCTGACGAAGGTCATGGGACGGAGCCTTCCCAAGCGAACACCCAGTTGGGCGCGCCGCATTCTTCGCGGAAGGCCGCCGTCGTTCGCATGGTCTTGCGTCCGATCGTAAACCGCCGGTAGCGCAACGCCGCTTCCCGCGGGTCGATCCGTCTTTGCGGACGCGCAAGCGCGCCGAGCAGCGTCCCTTCGCAGCGACGTGTGCCGCAGTTTCGTAAGGATGCCGACGAGGGCGCAGGACGACGTCCTGAAAGTCGCGCCGCTCCGGACGTGACAAGGAGTGGAGGGCTGGCGGCAGACATGAAAAAACTCCGACCAAAGCAGCGCTTTGATAGGAGTCATCAGCCCGCGGGCGGTTTCGGCGAACTCCATCGCCAACAATAAAACAATCCTATTACTTTGATTGTTCCAGTCAATATCGCTGGTGCGCTGAGCGCGCTTGTTCTTGCGTGCTGCGCCGGCAAGGATTACATTGATTTTTGTAAAGGGGATGGGGTCCCCCCTCAAGCGCCGCAAGGCTGATGGCTCCTACCGCGTGATGATCGAGCGGTGGGAGCGCGCGCAAAGCTCCGACTTCCAGGCGTCACGCACGTGCCCCGTTTCGCGCAACGGAGCGTGCAGTGTCATGGACGTGACGGCATCAAGTCGTTTGCCACTGATCGGCCGCGCCGCGGCGACGCGCTTCATCGTGATCGGCGTCGTCAGTCTTTTCGCCGACATGACCTATGAAGGGGCGCGCAGCATCACCAGGCCACTCGCGTGTGCCGTGATCGTTTTGGGCATTGGAATAGCGGCGCAGGAATCAGTGATGCGCGCGGTGATCGCGAGCGTGACGACGCCAGAGCGTCGTGCCACAGCGTTCGGCATGCTCAATGCCGTGTTAGGCTTCGCGTGGTTTCCCGGCAGCGTCTTCCTCGGCACAGTTTACGACCATTCCGTGACGGCCGTCGCAGGCGTCTCGCTCATCTTACAGCTCCTTTCCGTCCCATTGGTGCTCGTCGTGATGTGGCACGGGGCAGATTGGCAGGTGTGGCCGTGAACAGTTTCGCCCGTCGGTCATTCTTCCGGCTGTTCGACCAGTTGATGAGCGCCACTAATCCGCAACTGAATCGGGCGCGCTGGACTATCGACGGCGTGGAGGCGGAGCGCGAGCGCTACAGTTTCGCGGGTCCCGATCATGGGGCAACCATCGAAGCGGTCACGCTCACCCGCCGCGGTCTACGCGGCTGGAGCCTCTTGGTGGTCAAGGAATACTGGTGGGCGGCGGGCGCACCGAACAAAACTTTGAAGAGCTTTCACTGGGCTCGTCCGATGAGCGGCGTCCGCAAGGACCTGCTCGCATGGCTGCGGACACAGGAGCACGTCATGGCGGGCGAGCCCTCAACGGCGCACGGACCTGCAGCGCTTAGACCGTTTGCAGGAGGTGGCGAACTCCAGCCGGCGGGTCGAAAAACTCCGACGAGCGCCAGCTAAGACGAGGTCCGCATGGAAGGCCTTAGAGAACGCACCGACAGATCTGGCGCTGTTGAAGCGGGACCTGGCCTCGCCGCCAAGCTCAACGATGCGGTAGCCGCGATCGAGGCGAGCGTCGGCCCGGAGTCTCCGCTCGTTGCCCGATGTACGTCCTTGCGGGATCGTCTTAAAGGCGACCGGCTTCAGCTTGCCGTACTCGGACAGTTTAAGCGGGGGAAAAGCACGTTCATCAACGCCCTTTTGGGCGCTCCCGTGTTGCCCATCGCGGTTGTGCCGCTGACCGCCGTACCAATTTTCATTTCGTGGGCTTCGGAGCCGCTTATCCGCGTTCGCTTCCAGGATGGTCGCGAACCCGAGCAATTTGAGGCGACCGAGCCGAACGCGATCCGGGACTTCCTTTTTCGGTTCGTGGCCGAGGAAGCCAATCCCAAGAACCGTCTCGGCGTCGCGCGGGTGGACCTCTTATATCCAGCGCCGATTCTCGCCGATGGGACAGTGCTGATCGATACCCCTGGTGTCGGCTCAACTTTTCATCATAACACCGAGGCGGCCTTCCAGATCATTCCCGAATGCGACGCCGTGCTGTTCGTCGCCTCGGCCGACCCTCCGATCACGCAAACCGAACTCGATTATCTGCGACGCTTGAAAGCGAAGACTGAACGCATCTTCTTCATCCTGAATAAGGTCGACTATATCGGCGCAGCCGAGCGAAAGAGCGTCGCTGAATTCCTGCGGAAGGTGTTGGTGGAAAACGACCTTTTTCCGCCGGAGGGCAAGATCTTCCCCACATCGGCGCGCAACGGACTGATCGCAAAACAGAACGGCGATCCCAAACAGCTCGACGAAAGCGGCATCGCGGCGATCGAGGGGCATCTTGTCCGCTACCTCGCGACCGAGAAAGCCCAGCTGCTCGAGACCGCTATCAGGAACAAAGCGGCAGACGCGCTCTCGCAAGCCGAGGGTGAGGTCAGGCTGCGCCTGCAAGCGCTTCAAATGCCGGTTGAGGAGCTTGTGTCCAAGTCGGAGGCTTTTGAGGAGGCGTTGAGATCGATCGAGGAGCGGCGGCGGATCACCCGTGATCTCCTCGCCGGCGATCAGCGGCGCCTGCGCGACGACCTTGAGGCCGCCATTCATGTCCTGCGCAAGGACGCTAGCGCGAAGTTCGCCGGCATGATCGAAGAACGAATTTCCAATTTTGGCTGCTGGGACGAAGCGGCGCAACAGGTTCTCAGCGCGGGCATGCAGAACCATTTCGAAAAAGCCCAGCAGGAATTTGGCGAGTCGTACTCCGACAAAACGAATACCCTCCTTTCGCGCCACCAAGGTCGAATCAATGAACTCGTCGAGCTTGTCCGACGAACCGCGGCGAATATCTTTAACGTGCCGTTCAGCGAACATCTCGAACATGATCGATTCGAGGTCGGGCAGGACCCCTATTGGGTCACCGAAAATATCAAGGCGACGTTGATTCCCGATCCGAGCCTGCTGATCAATCTCTTCCTCCCAAAAGGAGTCCGGATGAAGCGTCTCAGTAAACGCATCATCAAGGACATGCAGGAACTCGTTATGCGCAATGCCGAAAACCTGCGCTGGGCGATTCTCCGAGGCATGGACGAGACCTTCAGAAAGGCAGGCGCGCAATTCAACGGGCAGCTCGATGACGCGATCAAGGCGACGCGGAACGTGATCGGTGAAGCGCTCGCCCGCCGGCGCGATACATCGTTTGCTGCGGAGCCGGAGATGATCCGCCTTAACCGCGCGCTTGAGGCGTTGTCAGAGGCTCATCTCGCCCTGGAACGCAGACCGTGACACCGCGGTGCCTTCACATCAAGAATGGAGGTTGGGCATGCGTTTTTGCTCTGCCGCTTGGTGTTTGCTCGTTACGACCTTCCTCGCGGCGCTGTCGTTCCTGGGGTGGGGGACGCCGGACGAGCAAGTGCGAATTGAATCATTCCGGTGAAGTTAAGGATTCAAGAGCCGGCAGTCGATCAAGTTCGCCAACAGCGGCAAATGGACGGGGACGAGCGCGAGCAGGGGCAAGCGCTCGCGTGGCATCTACATTATGTAGTGGATGTCCTGCCCAAATAGCACCGCGGGACTATGACTCCGCCGGCGACTTAGAGCGAATTCCGTTCCGGTGGAATCGGAATTTGCTCTCGTTATCCTTTGGTGGGCGCGTTTTCTGCGGCGAACCGGTTCCCACGTCGCCGGAAAACGCTCTAGCATCCCACAGCGGGCAAGAGCTTACCTTTCAGTCGGGACACAGTGGAAGATGTCCATCGATTTCAAATGCGAGCGATTGGTTGCTCGTTCGTGCTCTTCGGACGGAAGCGAGGAATTCGAGCGACAGGTTGAAGTGCGCTTCGATCCGCTGCTCGGCACGACCGCGCGCGTCGCCCAAGGCGTGAGCCTCCCCAAAGCAGAACCTTCGGCGCTGGCGTTTTTTCAAGCTGCTGACCCAAAGTGTCCGTTCTGTTTGCCGCGTCTTCTGGAACTCACCCCACGGATACTCCCGACGATTTGTTCTGGCGGACGTATCCGGCAAGGCGAAACGACCCTGTTTCCAAACGTTGTGCCCTATTCGCAATACGCCGCCGTTGCGATCTTCTCGGCACGGCACTGGCTTGCGCTGCACGACTTCACACCTCGGCTGATCGCCGACAATCTCGCCGCGGCGCTTCGATATATGCGCCAAGTCTATGACGTCGATGGAGGAGTGCCGCACTGCGCCTACAACATTAATTACCTATGCCCGTCCGGAGGTTCGCTCCCGCACCCCCATGCGCAGATCTTCGCCGATCCGTACCCGACAACGATGATGCGGCTTCAGTATCAGGCCGGCGAGCGATACTGGTCGGAACATAGCCGCCCATTTTGGGAGGATCTGATCAAAGCGGAAGAACGGCTGGGCGAGCGCTTCGTCGGACGCATCGGTGCGACCAGCTGGATCACCGCGTTTGCGCCGCTCGGGTTCAATGAGGTGCGTGCTATCGTCTCGGACCGTGGAACGTTCCTCGACCTCACCAACGATGATGTGGAGGCGATCGCTCTCGGCGTCTCGCGCGTTCTCTCTTGGTACGACGCGTCCGGCTACAACAGCTTCAACCTCGCTTTCTACTCCGGACCGCTAAGCGGAACACATTACTTCCGCCCCAATCTCGTCATGATGACGCGTAGCGCACTCGTTCCTCACTACCGCAGCGATGCGATGTACCTTGAAAGGTTGCACTGGGAAGCGGCGGTCGACCGGCATCCGGAAGCGCTGGCTGCCGAGTTGCGCGAGTATTTCCCCGGGACCTGAATACAAGAATAGCCATGGCTCGGACGGCGGCAGGAATGCCCCGAGAATATGCATTCGGAATAACGGGTTTACCGGCCGAACGGCGACCTGAATTCCGCCGCAGCGCCCAGCTCCGCCTCGATCTCCAGAAGACGATTATACTTGGCGATGCGTTCGCTGCGGCTGGCTGAACCGGTCTTGATCTGTCCGCCGCCCATCGCCACTGCGAAATCAGCCATGAACGTATCTTCGGTCTCTCCCGAACGATGGGATATGACGTACCCCCACCCTGCTTCTCGGCAGAGTGCGATCGCTTGGACCGTCTCGCTGACGGTGCCGATCTGATTGAGCTTGATCAGCACGGCATTCGCCGCCTTCTCGGCGATCCCGCGCCGAATGAACTCCGGATTCGTAACGAAAATATCGTCTCCAACGAGCTGTGTGTGGCGGCCTTGTGCGGCGGTGAACTTCGCGAAGCCTGACCAGTCGTTCTCATCGAGACCGTCCTCGATTGAGACAATGGGGAATCGCTTGAGCCATTCTTGGTAGAGAGCGATCAGCGCGTCGCTGTTCTTCTTTCCTTGGCCGGACTTGGCCAAATCGTAAGAGCCGCCGGCCCAGAACGAGCTAGCCGCAGGATCGAGCGCGATCGCAATGTCTTTTCCCGGCTGGAACCCTGCCGCCTCGATTGCCTCGACGATAACCTCGCAGGCTTCTTCGTTGCTCTTGAGATTGGGAGCAAAGCCTCCCTCGTCTCCGACAGAGGTGGCATAGCCCTTTTTCTTTAGAATCTTGGCCAGGGCATGAAAGGTTTCGGCACCGTAGCGCAACGCCTCGGCGAAGCTCGGAGCCCCAATAGGCATTACCATGAATTCCTGAAAATCGACGGAATTGTCCGCATGCTTACCACCATTGAGAATATTCATCATCGGGACAGGCAGCCGGATCGCGCCGACGCCGCCGAGATACGCATAGAGCGGCAGCCCGGCCGATTGCGCCGCTGCCCGCGCCACTGCCATTGAAACGCCAAGAATGGCATTTGCCCCAAGCTTCTCTTTATTCGGCGTTCCGTCGAGCTGGATGAGTAATTTGTCGATTTCGGCCTGGCGGGTAGGACATAAGCCAATGAACTTGGGAGCGATTTGTTCGTTGATATTGGCCACCGCCTTTCTCACGCCTTTTCCGCCGAAGCGCGCCTTGTCGCCGTCTCTGAGCTCGACGGCTTCGTGCTCCCCAGTCGAGGCACCTGACGGCACCGACGACGAAACAACAGTCCCGTCATCGAGGGTCAAGAGAACTCGCACCGTCGGGTTCCCGCGAGAGTCGAGGATTTCGAGCCCGCGAATGGATGCGATCTTCGCCATAAGCCCCTCCTTCGCAGCCGAATTAGCGGTCACTAAACGTCGGCAAATCAAGTCGTGCCCGTTTGTTCATGCCAACCTTTAATCGATAACCGCGCGTCCGTCGCCGGGCGCGAGAATTGGTCGACCATGGGGGAGAACACATAAGCGACAACATAACCTCCTGTCGGCGCCAGAGCGCCCCAGCAGGAGTCATCAGCCTCGCGGCGGTTGTCGGGGAACTCCATCCCTCTACCTGAATATGCGCGCGATCCGGCGGCCTGTCAAAAGGATGTTCCGAGTATTGGGTGAAAGCGCTTAAGAGCCTTCATGTTCACCGCGAGATACGCCGACAGCTCGATGCGCGTTCATTGGCATCAGTCGGTCCTGTCCGGTACGTCACCGCACTCAAGCGTCATTTTTTTTAGGCGCAGCGTGGTCTTTTCGACATCGGCGACTTTCGGCAGTCGGCAAGAAGTGGTCAAAAATTTCAGCCAACAATGTTCAGTTTCACGCCAATCAACGTCGATAACAGGCCTCTGCCATCAATCCGAGCGCCCATATCAATGTGGATCCGAAGAAGCTTCGTGCGAGCGACGCGCCAAAGATCCCGAGAAGCACAATGGTAATTGCCAACCCCAGATAGGCGGTCGGGGCAACAACAAGCCTAAAAGAAGCGGGATTGACGATCCGAGCGCTCCGCAATCGGCTGCGAGAAATGCGGCGGAAAGAGATTCGCGCAAAGCCTGCTGGCCGAGGCGTGTCGTCGCCAAACGACCGTGGGAAAGAATGTTCAATTCGCGCTCGGCACGGATCAATTCGGTCCGAAATTCGGCGTAGTGCGCGAAGAAAAATACGAACATCGTGGTGCAGCCCGTCGCGACGCCGACCTTCGCTGCGAGGGTGAGCGAGGCGCCGCTGCCATGGTCCAGCAATTTTCCCGGCCGATTCTTCCGAGACCGGCTCTTGGTTGGCCATCTTAGGTCATCCACGGCTAGCGCTCTGAGGGGCGATCAACGCGTTGTCTTCTTAGGTTCAATTCGCCCCTTCGGCCGATGCAAGACCGGGGCGGCGCTCCGTAGATGGCAACGCAGCAGCCCGGAGAAAAGTCGAGACGCAGCATGGGACGCGGCTTGGCGGCCGCAATTGTTGCTCAGGCCGTGCGACGATCGCGGTCAGGCGGTCAATCATGCTTCAGATTGCGTCTGGGTCGACCGACCAGATTGTGTGGTCTTGCTCGGCGGGCTGATCGGATTGTTTTGCCGTGGCAGTAGTGAAACGCGTGCAGGCGTGCTCGTTGGCCGGCATCGCGCGGCGTCGGAGTCACCGGATCAGCAATCCGGATCGGCGATCTGGCCGCTGCAGCGTAACAACAACGGGTCAGTGATTCGTTGCGCTTACTGCGATCACATGCTCGTCGACGTGATCTTCATGCGGATGATGGAGATGACCGTCGTGAAGGTAGTCCACGTGGCCGTTGTGCCAAACCGCGACATGACCGCAGTTAGGTCCGTGGACATGCGGGTGATTGGCGTGAACAGGATGATCATAAGCGGGTATTGTCTGTCCTTTTCTGAGGCGAGACCTCACTCTAATGGGAGGCGTGATCCACGGCGTTTCTGATGAGATTGAGAACGCGGGCGTCTGTCAGCGAATAGCGGATGTTCTGTCCGTCGCGTCTGCGCTTCACCAACCGCGCTGTGAACAGAACCTTGAGGCGAGCAGATATGGTCGCGATCTTCTCGCCAGTGATATCCGCCAGTTCGGTCACGCTGCGTTCGCTTTCCGCCAGGCGGATCAGGGTGTTCAGTCGCGCCGGATCGGCCAGCGCGCGTAGCATGATGGCCGCCGTTTCAATCTGACGCTCGGATGCTATACGCTTCATGCGCTTACGTTCTGTTTATCAAATTATCAAATAATCTATAGATCGTTCCAACAATTTCAAGACCAGTCCGTGGTTCGGCGGACGCGCATGTGCGGCGATCCACGATCTTCTATCGAATGGCTTCGACCGTCGGCGCTTCGATGGGCGCCGCCGCAAATATCGCGTGATTGCTGTCGTTGATCGGGCTACGCCTGAACCGGGCCGTATGGGGTTTTCTTCCCTGCTGATCTACGAGAAGCGGCAATTATCTAGGGTACGGTTCTGGCCCGAAGCTGCCGGGCCCTGGCACAGCGTCAGGGCCAAGCTGACCCCGGGGCCGGTCAATATCGGGAAATGATCGATCGAAATTGGGAGAGACGGCAGGTGGCGCGGTCAGCGGCGGCTGACGCTTTGTCACTAAACTGGCTCCTCCGTAGAGCAGCCCGATGGCGAGCAGCCAGCTGCCGAAAATACGACCAAATACTAGGAACCAGCCGCCAAGGTAGCACTACGGCGTCCGCCGTAACGGCGTCAGGCGGCGGCACCGTTAGGAACACGAACCGGTCCGCGTAACTAACAGCACGCATCACTAAATAGCAATTCGGCGACGACGGGACGGAGAGTCGAGGTAGGTCAGCGGAAGCTGCTGCGCCATACAGCGGGCGGCCTGTACATCGAGCTTGCGAAGCGCCGATCGCGAGGCCGCCCGACGGCGTGCCGTATCGGGGTTTTCGTTCAAAAACTCGGCAAGCAGCGCGCGGCTAGCGCTAGTCAGCCAACGGCTGACGCGAACACTAGGACGGCGGCCATGGCCAGCCACTGCATCTATAACGAAGTGAGACAGCTTCTCCTGCTGCCGGCGCAGATGGTCCCGCATCAGTTTCGAACGCGTGATGTAACCCGCATTAATGCCTGGGAGCGCATGGTTCATTAGCAAATGCATGTCTACATCGGTCCGGCCCGCGGCCTGGCCAAGAGTACGGTAGGTCTGGCGCAAATCGTTGCCCCAATGGCTCAGAACGGATCGATCTTCTTTGTGTTCGATGAGATGACCGACCGGCGCGTCGCTCGGGAACAGCCACGTGCCGGCGGCAACCGGGTACATCACTGGCGCAAGCCGACGTAGGCGAATTATCGCTTCGAGCATCGGTCGCGACAGTGGGATGTCGAAGGCCATTTCTTCGCCGCCCTTGGGTCGAAGCGCTCACATCCGAAGAGCGGCGCCGCTGCTCACTCCCCTTGCAGGACGACCGGAAGCGGCACTGGCAGAACACTGAGATCTGGGCAGAGATGGACGGTTACGGGCTCCGGCTCGACCAGACGGGCGAGCGGACGCGGGCGCTGACCCTCGAGGTGCTGCGCGCGAGCCTGAGCGAGTGGGGCTTTGCGAACGCGGTCGGCGCCATGCGGCTCAACGCTTTTCTCGGCCAGCTCCTCGGGGCGCCGGGCGTCCTTTCGGAATGGGCCTACAGCTTCCGCCTCTACGGCCGTCCCTCGACGACCGAGCCCTGGGGCTGGCAATTCTGGGGCCACCACCTCGCCATCAACTGCCTGACCATAGGCGGGCACATGGTGCTGACGCCGAGTTTCGTCGGCGCCGAAATCTGTTATGCCGATGCGGGGCCGCACAAGGGACTCACGCTCTTCCGGGACGAAGAGCGACTTGGCCTCGACCTGATGAACAGCCTGCCGGAGACGTTTCAGGCGAAGGCGCGGCTCGGCTGGTCATTGGCGGGGGAGGACCTGCCAGAGGGGCGGGTGCATTTCGCCGACTACCTGATGCTTGGCGGTGCCTACCGTGACAACCGGGTCGTGCCATTTGAGGGAATCGAGGCGAGCCGCTTCTCGGCGGTGCATCGCACCCGGCTCCTCGACCTCGTCGAGGCCTATATCGGTCAGATGCCCGACGGTCCACGTCAGGCAAAGATGGAGCAGTTCGAGCGGCATCTGGATGAGACGCATTTCTGCTGGATCGGCGGCAACGGCCCCTCCGATCCTTTCTACTATCGCATCCAAAGTCTGGTCGTCTTGGTTGAATTCGACCATCACCCGGGAGTGTTTCTGACAAACACAAAACCGCTCAAATTCCACGTCCACACGGTTATCAGAACGCCGAACGGTGGTGATTACGGGATCGACCTTCTGCGCTAGCACTACCAGAAGTCTCACTTCCATCCGTGCGGGGACAGATACTGTATGACAATTAGGAATCCGCAACCGCTGACGTTCACGGCTTGAGCCGTTTCCTTGAGGGCGAGGCAAGCAGAAGGACTTAGTAAATGACAAACCTCATACGTCAGATGGGATATCTCATTTTTGCGACGCCCGACATTGAAGCCGCGGCGCGCGACCTGACTGACATCCTCGGGTTGCGGGTCTGTTCGCGAAGCGAGGAGGCGATTCTGATGTCGTCGAACGCAAAACAATGCGAGGTTGCCTATTTTCGCGCTGACCGGTCGGGCATTCGGGCAATCGGTCTAGAGGTCGTGGATAATATGGCCGTTGAGGAGGTGTTGCGACGAGTGAGGAGTGAGAACCTTGCTGTCCTCAGCGACACGCCTTCCGTTCCAGGCATCGAGCGCGCGGTCCGCTTCCGCACGCCGTTTGGTCCCATCATTGAGGTGCACACCCCGTCTTTCAGAGATGCCGGCCCGCAGCATTTGCGAGCGCCTATTCGAGCGAAACGGCTTGACCATGTGAACCTACGGACGAACGATACCCGCGGGTTTCACGATTTGTTAACTGGTATGTTGGGAATGCGTCTGTCCGACCGCACCGAAGATTTCGGGCGAGCTTGGTATCGATGCGCAGACGGAGTTCACCATACTGTGGCGGCAGGTGCTGGCTCCGGACTGCATCACTACGGTTTTGAGACCCATTCGGTGCTCGATCTTGTCGGGGTGGCAGACATGCTTGCCGCAAAGGGACGAACGCTCCTGTGGGGATTGGGCCGCCATGGGCCGGGCAACAACATCTTCTCGTACTATCTCGATCCGGCAGACTGTGTGATCGAAGCCTCATTCGGCATGGAACGTATCGACAATGATCTTATCCATAAACCTGGCGTCTGGGATTCAGATTACGAAAACCGCGTTCTCGATCTCTGGGGGTCAAAACCACCAACTAGTTATTCGGCTGCATCGCTCACTCCATTTGTGGAGTAGCATCGCATGAGTAACTGACACTGTAGATCGCTGCACCTACCCCGGTGTCACCGGCGTCGTGCTGGCGCTCCCGTGACGATCCTGCCCCTGTCCCATCCTTGTCGATTGCGCTGGGACTTCACATCTACGATTTTTTCCTCAAAGCGCCAAGAATGAGATTGCCAAGAGTGATTGCAGTACTTGACTGCCCGGCACCAGCCGTCATTGACAACTGCAAAACCCCACGAATCCCTTCGCTTCTTGCCGCGATCAGCTTTGCGTGGGTTTTGAGCGGGCGGGTTTCCTGCCTCGCTTCTTCACCACTGCCCTCTTTGTGGCTGCCGTTTTAGCTTTACGGCCAGCGGAGATCGAAAACTCTTCCATCGAGTGCCCCTCCTTGAGCAGAGCCGTGAGCCACCTCGGCTGCGCGCCGCGTCCGGCCCATGTCTCGCCGTCGGGGCCGCGATATTTCGGCGGCACTTTCGCGCCCTTGAGCCCGCTAGGACGCCCCAATCTCCCAGCCGGTCGGCCTCGCGCCGCCGCACGGCCGGAGAGCAGGGAAAGTTGCCTCTGCAGGTCGCGCGCCTGTTCGGTTAGCCTTCTGTCGACATCTGCGCGCAATTCTAGCAAGGCATCCACGTCCATGTTCTTAAGGTCGATCAATGCCATTTATTTCTCCAAGTTATAGTGATTATGTCCAAACTACGCGATAAGTCGTTCACACGACTCAGCTTCGTCTGTCTATCAAATAAGGAAGATATTACAAATTCCAAACCTGTCTTTTTCACTGACCTTTCGGACTTTGTACCCAAATGGTTGTAGGATGGCTTTGATACAAGCTGGGCGTAGATCGTCCCTTTGCAAACAATTTTGCAGTGGTGTTAAGGCGCGTAAGGCTTTCAGAGCTAGTTCCTCGTCACAGAGGATTTGACCCGGAAGCGAATCATCCAATCCTTTCAAATTAGTTGACGCAGCCGACTAGGAGCGGGCGGGTCTCGAACCCCAATCTTGAACAAAGGTGATTTCGAGCGGCTTCCCTTTGTATTGCCTCCGCTGCCCGAACAGCGCGCCATCGCTTACATCCTCGGCACGCTGGACGACAAAATCGAGCTGAACCGGCGGATGAGCGAGACGCTGGAGGCAATGGCATGGACTCTTTTCAAATCGTGGTTCGTGGACTTCGACCTCGCGCCTTCCCGGTTTCGGGTTGCGCGTCCTGCCCAGCGGACGCAAGCGATGCATCGTTCAATACTGCGCCGGTCGGCGATCACGACGCATGAGCCTCGGACCCAGCGCTTTCCTCACTTGCGAGCAGGCACGTAGCCAAGCGGCATGAAAACCGTCAAGGAGCCGGGGAAACTCAAGGGTTTGGAGTGTCAGTCTCGTGCTGAATGACACCAGCTATAGCGTCCGCGCTTTCGGCTTTTTGATACCGGGCGCGGTCAAAGTTTTTGCGCTTGCCGAGGCGCCCGCCGCGCGTGAGTGGATCCTCGCCGCAGAGGCCTGATATGGACGGCGACAAGACCGGTGCCTGTCGCAAATTAGATCCGTACGTATCGGTGATGCAATCCACCCACGGCCGGACGGGCGAATATGCGACCGACGGTCTGGATGGCGCGCGAAACTGGCGCGTCCTTCCGCTTGGCCGAGCTATCCAACCCTGCGGGGCCATCGTCACTGTGCCAATCCTGTCAGAACTTCGTCATTGCTACGCGCGGATATAATTTTCAGGAGGGATCAGGGCAGAGGCGCGCCCTATCTTAGTCATAGCGGTCGTGCGACGCGGAAGCCGTAGCGCGGGTTCCGATTGACTGCGATATATAGGTTGCGTAACGCCGAGCGGAGATATCGCGGCTGGGCCTCCCAGGACCCGCCGCGGACAATGCGGGAATTGCAATCTCCGCTGGTCCAGGCCGAGCCGTCGGTCGGCGCCCCTTCATAGCTTTCATTCCAGCAATCCTCGGTCCACTCCCACACATTGCCATGAACTTGATAGAGCCCCCAAGGATTTGGCTGGAACGAGTCGACCGGCGCGGTCTGGTAGTTAAATTCCCCACGCGACCCGGCATCATAGTTGGCTTGGCTGGGGGATATTACTGAACCCCACCAGTATGGTGAACTCGTGCCCGCGCGCGTTACGTATTCGCGTTGGGCTTCGCTCAGCAAATGGTAATTGCGCCCGGTCTTGCGCTTCAGCCACGAAATGTAGGCCTGAGCGTCATTCCAACTGACATTGATAACTGGGCGCTTGCCGCGGCCCCAATTCGAATCGGAAGGTTTATAGTGATCGCACCCGCCGTCGGCGACACAAGCGTCCCACTCGTCGAAGGTCACGGGGAACTTGCCGACTGCGAAAGGCCGCAAAAAGGCCACGCGATGCTGCGGACCTTCAAAACGAGTGCGCCCCTCCTCGCTTTCTGCCGATCCCATAATGAAGCTGCCGGCGGGAACCACCACCATCTCGGGGCATTCGGGGCAATCCTTGAACGTCTCGCCCGGCTCGTATCGGCGATCCGGCGCAGGGTCGGCAAATGACAGCGACGTTGGAGCGAGCGCGAGCACTATAACGGCAACCGCAATCTTACTTATGAGCCGCATGAAGAACTCCTTAACCGACATTCCCCAGACGACTGGAGGACCGAGTGCAGCGGCATGGGGCTATCGTCACTGTGCCGATTTTGTCAGGACTGCATCATTGCTAGCGCGGATATAATTTTCGTGCTGGTATCTGCTGTCCTCTAGCTGTCCACGGTCGCAGGCTGCCCGAGGCATGCTTTGAAGTCAGCGTCAGCATCCGCATCCTGCTCCTCGATCCGAAACCATGCCACATAGAGCGCCGGCAAAAACAGCAGCGTCAGCACGGTACCGACGATGATGCCGCCCATCATCGCGTAGGCCATCGGCCCCCAGAAGATCTCGCGCGCAATCGGAATAAGCGCCAGACTTGCGGCAGCTGCGGTCAACATGATGGGCCGCATGCGATGCTCGGTTGCCTCCACGACCGCTTGCCATGCCGGCCGCCCTGCCTCCTCCAGCTCTTTGATCTGCACAACCAATATCACCGAATTCCGGATCAGGATGCCGATCAGTGCCATCACACCCAGGATCGCAACGAAGCCCAGAGGCGCTCCGCTCGGCAGTAAAGCCAAAACCACGCCGATCACTGCGAGCGGCGCGACCGCAAACACCAGGAACAACCGGTGGAAGCTTTGTAGCTGAACCATCAGGATGGTGGCCATCAGGAACAGCATCAGCGGAACCACCGAAGGCCTCGCAGTATTTCGGCCATCCGGCTTCGATGCCTCGCGCGGGAAGACAAAACCGGTCAGGCAATGCGTGGCCGTTCTACGCTCGCTG
>CAWIXM010000036.1:0-16715 GCA_963840055.1 uncultured Alphaproteobacteria bacterium
CCTCGACCTGGGCGTCGAGATCGCGGCGGATCTTCGAGATCGCTGCGCGGCCCCAGTTCGAGCGTGGCCAGATGCGCGGCGCGGGCGCGCAGGCCCTGGCTGATGTAATCCCGGGCCATGACCAGGTCATGACCGTCACTGGGTACGCGTCGGCTGCGTCAACCAATTTGAAAGGATTGGATGATTCGCTTCCGTCGCAATTCGAGCGACGGAGGCGAGCATGGCTGCAAAGGATATTGCGGTAAAGAAGTATGTGGTGCGGCTGGGCGCGGAGGAACGCGAGCAATTGCAAGCGCTGATCCGCAAAGGAAAGAGCCCAGCGAAGCGCTTGTTGAAGGCGCGCATTCTGTTGAAGGCCGATATCTCGGCGGCCGGTGAGGGGTGGAGCGACAGCCGGATCATCAAGGCCTTGGATACCAGCGCGTCCATGATCTACCGGGTGCGCAAGCAATTGGTGGAAGAGGGCTTCGAAGCGGTGGTGAGCCGCAAGCCCCGCATGATTCCACCAGTCGCTGCGATTTTCGACGGCGAGAAGGAAGCCAAGCTGATCGCCCTGGCGTGCTCCAAGCCGCCCAAGGGACGTGCCCGCTGGACGTTGCGGTTGTTGGAGAACAAGGTCGTGGAACTCGGCATCGTCGAGCGCGCAAGCAACTCCACGATCGGGCGCACGCTCAAAAAAACCGCCTCAAGCCGCATCGCCGGCAATGCTGGGTCATTCCGCCGAAGGCCAACAGCGCCTTCGTAGCCGCAATGGAAGATGTGCTCGCAGTCTACACGCGGCCACGTGATCCCGATCGGCGGCTGGTGTGCCTGGACGAGACCTCAAAGCAACTCATTGCCGAGACGCGCATGCCGATCCCAATGAAACGAGGACGCCCAGCCCGCGTCGATTACGAGTACGAGCGCAACGGCACCGCCAACCTGTTCATGTTGTTCGCGCCGCTCGAAGGCTGGCGCCACGTCAAGGTGACGGACCGCCACACTGCCTTAGACTATGCTCACGTCTTGAAGGATTTGGCCGATCGCCACTTCCCGCACGTCAAGACCATCGTGCTGGTCCAGGACAATCTCAATATCCACAGCAAGGCATCGCTCTACGAGGCCTTTCCGGCGTCCGAGGCCAGGCGGCTGGTCGAGCGCTTCGAATGGCACTACACGCCCAAGCACGGCAGTTGGCTTGACCTCGCCGAATCCGAACTCGGGGTTCTATCCACCCAATGCCTCGATCGGCGCATTCCCGACAAACAAACCCTCATTGAGGAAATCGCCGCCTGGGAAAACCACCGCAACGCCCATCACACCAAGGCAGACTGGCAATTCACAACCAAAACTGCCCGTGTCAAACTTAAACACCTATACCCTTCAATCTAGCTGAATCAACCGACTAGCCGAGTGGCGGCGAGGCTGGCCGCGCGGCCGCGGCCGAAGGCGCCGCTCCGGGCGCCCCGTCCGGATCGGCGGTGGAGGCCGCCGGCCTTCTCGGCTGCCGCCAGCGCCTGCGCGATGAACGGCTTGGCGCGACGGGCCTGCCCTTGTCGCGGATGCGCCCAATGCGGACGCGGAGGTCGTCGTCGCGCGTCATGACGCGGGCGCACGCGAGGTGCCCGTAGTTGCGGTCTTTGAAGGAGTTGTGCGAATTGGCAGGCTGTCGTGCGGAATCGCGCCTCGCGCAAAACGCCTGATCTGTCTGCGTTCTTCCACCGACCGACCACACCGCACCTCGCGGTTTTTATCTTGCCGTAAGTCGGTCGGGTGGTCTCCCGCCTCTGGCCCCACTCTCAAACGTTCGAGAATGTGCGCCATTCCACGAAGGACGGTCAAAGGAGCCATCATGGCCTCCGCTCGGATGATCTCGGCACAAAGAGACTGTCAGCCGGTGTCTTGCTTGCTGCCGGCGTCGTATTTGAAGGATCAGGCGACCGCGATTCTTCTGCAGGCGGATCGGGGTTCTGTGCGTCAGCTGATATGCTCTCGGGCTTCGCTGGCTTTGCAGGAAACAATGCACTCGACCAGCCACGCTCGTGGTCATCGGGCGTGATCGCGGGTGCAGTCGAAGCCGGTCGTGGGCGAGGAGTAACGGTCTCCAACGTGACATCGTTGGGATCGAAATACGCGTCTTTCGGCATGTCGAAGTTCGGCGCGTTACCCTTCTCGACGGTTATTCGAACGGCGTCCGCGAACCCGGCGTCTGGTCGGTCCCAGGAGCCCCGATAAGCCGCAATCGCGCAATAGATCGGGTTGGCATTCGACGTCGCCTTGCAGCGCTCGGCAAACTTGCTGATCTGCCGCGCCGCAGCCGTAATGTTCGGGCACGGCGCGAACATCGCGGCGGTTGCCGATCGTGCCGTTGTCGAGAGCCCAGTTAATCCGACTCGGATGCGATCACCCGAGGGATGGGCTCCCCGCGCTTCGCGGATGGCGTCCTGGATTGTTGGAAAGACGCGAGGCAGGCTCTCGCCGATCACGGAGAACGACCAGGGTTCGCCGCCCGATTGCTCCCAGATGAGCGCATGCATCACCTTTGGCTCAACGCTGAGCGCGCACGCAGCGATCAGGGTCACGAGGTCCATGAAGGTTCACTCCGCTCGTAGTTAAGCTGCCGTCTCGCCCATAAGACGATGATGTCGTTGCAGGCGTCGAACTACGCGCCGATTGCTCTTTGGGTAGTCGGAGTGCATGTCTCCGATCACCATCGGGCGCCGCGGCGGTGAGTCGGATTTTGCCGGGAAGGGCGAAGAGTGTGCCGTGATCGATCAGAGGACCTGTGGGGAATCTGCGGGGCAAGGGCATGATCATTCCTCTTCGAAGGTCCATACCGGTTCGGCTCGGCCGATGATTGCCGACAAGGGTATCGGACCGAAGTAACGGCTATCGAGCGACTGCGGCTCGTCCCAGTTCATGAGGAACACCTCGCCTTGTGCGATGACGCGACAGCCCTGCCATGCGGGCAGCGTCCGGCCACGCCGATCATGTTCGAGGGCTGCGCCCATCTCGATTCCATCGACGCTGATGAGCAGTTCGCTGCGGCACACGGAGTGGCCTGGGAGGGCTAGGATGCGCTTGATCAGCGGCGTCCCGATCGGCAGGTACCCGCGCTCGGCGAGAAAGGTCGCGAGCGGCTCGGGCGGCATGGCAACGACGAGATTCGTGACGGCAAGCTTGCCGGCCGGCTGCACGCTGTAGAGTCCGATCGGGACGCTCTCGGATGCGTTCCACACGAAACGCGGCACCGGCTTGGCGCCCATGGTGGACGTCACGACGGTGACGGCGGCCGCCATTACGAGGAGCGTTGCCATGCGACTTGTCATGACGAGACTGCCTGCCTGTGCAGCCAGGCCTGATGACGGCTGCGCGTGTAGGGCCGGGGCTGCTCGCCGACAGACAGACGGTTATGGACGTGCCGCCAGTACTCGGGGGCGGCGTCTGCCGGGTCGATCCCGAGCGCCTCGACGACGTCGATTGACTGCAATACTTTTTCGACTTTCGGCCAACTCGCGAGGCGAAGCAGGCTTTCACCGCCCGGGCGCACGCCGGGCACGGTCGAGTAGCGCTCGCCTGGCCCGACGGCGCGCAAAATGTCGATGCGGGAGACAACGGTGCCGTAATCGTTCGAGGCCCAGCGGACGAATGCAAAGATGCTGCCTGGTGCGAACGCGACGACGCGCCGCTGCCGGTCGATTCTATGTTCCTCCGCGATGCGGCCGAAGCGGATCCAGTTCTCGATGCGGTTCTTGAGCCATGTGAGCTCGACGCGAGTAAGCTCGCTCATGGGATGGCTCCGGCATTGTCGGGGGATGGGCAGGACGGAACGTCGTGCAGGATCTTCGCGACGGAAATACCGCGGTAGAGCGGGACGATCCTGATGCGGCTGCTGGGGTCGGGCTTGACGGCGATTGTCAGTTGCGCAGTGAACGGATCAGGCCTGGTGCGCGCGACACTCATGGCGCGCCTCCGCAACGATGCATGTAAGCATGCTGTGGCGCCTGACGCGTCGGCTCTTCAGTGGAATCTGGTCTACAGAAATGGTTGTTGCTGTTCGCCTGCAGACGACCCTGGCGCGCCCCAACAAAGTTAGATTCTTTGTTAGAGAAGTTAGAATCGCCGAATTTTCTTTTTGCTGTAGGCGGTAAGCCGGATTTCGGTTCCCGATAGCACGAGGATCGGGTTCCTGATGGCACGATAGGTGCGGTTCCCGATAGCACGAGCGTATTCACAGCTTATCCCCAGACTTATCCACAGCGCTTGTGGACAACTCACGCCGGCGCAACACGCGCGCTACCGGGTCGATCTCGATTGGCTTGAAGGTGAGGAGCTGGCGCCCGAACGGAGTCACGTCCATCGCGAGCCGAAAACCCGGTAACGGCTGGCGGCGAGTGATGTCGCGCAGCTCAAAGGCGAAGCGCTTGAGGGGTGACAGGCTGCCGGACTTGAGATGGAGGTGCGAGATCTCAAAGCACCAGCCGCCCGGCTGACGGCCCGCGTGCTTGCGGACGATGCGGTAGAGCCAGCGCTCGAGACCGCCGGTCATCCGGAAATACGCCTGGTCGATCGTCAGCACGAGCGCATCGTTGAGGACTGCCGCATAAAGCCAGTCCGGCACGATGAGCTCGATACCCAACGGTCGGCCGTGACCGTCGGCGCGCTCCTTCCACTCGTTGACCCAGGAAAAGCGATGCATGCGCCGCTCCGTGGGCTGTCGCAGTGTCGTCGCGACCGTCGTCGACTGCAGCCGGTCCAGCGCCGACTTGAGGCGCTGATAGTCGCGCACCGAAGTCCCGCGACCGATGAAGGTGAGGATTTCGTAGGGCGTGGCGGCCATCAGCCGCGACGTGCGCAAGCCCTTGTCGCGCGCTTCGACCAGCTGAGAGGCTGCCCAGATCAACACGTCGGCATCCCAGATTGTCGCCATGCCGTGTTCGGCCGTCGCCTCCACATGGATGGCGACCTCGCCCATTCGGTAATCGATCGGGGTCACGCGGTGTGACTTCGAAAGGCTGAAGAACGGATAGGTCATGAGGTCCTGCGCATCGCGGGGTGCAAAATCGCCGGGAAGCGCGCGGAACAACTCGAGCTGGTCACGCTCACCGCGAAATGTCCCGGACCCGGACATTGCCGGCGTTTCGAAACGATCAGGCCCGATGTAACCGGCCCATTGCCGATCCAAGAATTCGCTTGGCCGGAAAGACGGTCGCAACGCCCGGGTCCGAGGTCGAGGTCTTGGCGCCGAGATCGGCCCAGGCCTTCAGATCGTCGAGCGCATAGACGACGCGGCCGCCGATCTTTCGGTATCTGGGCCCGGTGCCGTAGGTCCGATGCTTCTCAAGGGTGCGGCCGGAGAGGCCGAGAAAGCGGGCTGCTTCGGGAGTGCGCAGAAAGCGCGGCGGCAAGCCGGCCAGTGGATCGGGCACGATCGAACCTCCGTGGTCTTGGCGACGGCCGCCGGGCAGCGGCGCGAGTCGAAGGCCACGATGGCGAAGAAACAGGGCTTGGGGGGATGGTGAAGATAGGGGGTGCTGTTTTCGCCACCCTCCAAGCGTGAACACTACTCGTGTTGGGATCGCGGATATCGCAGCAAATCGAGATAGCCGCCTTGCATCAGCTCCATGCCGGCGCGCGCCAGACGGATGGTACGGTCGCGCAACTCGTGTGTCTTCCAGCCAGGGCCGGCCGGAATACGCGCGCGGCCGAACAAGTTTTGCGCAATGGCGCGATAGGTTTGATCGGCCAGGCGGGCGTCGAGGGCACGCACCGAGAGCGCGAGCCTGTGACGTCGTTGCCGCGTCAGCCGATCCGGCGGACGGACGCGGGGTCGGCCAGTGGCGATGCGCCAGAGGCGGAGCGCCGCATCGACACGCGTGTCAAAATCCGCGTCGAGCGGGATGACAACGGCGGCCGATGTTGCTGCGCTGGCGCCGCCAATGAGCACCACAGGCAAACGACCGTGACGCTCGTTGACAAGCCAGTAGCGCCCGTCGCCTGCGCTGCGCTCAAATGTCGGCGTCACCCTTTCGAGGCTGCGCGCATCCCTGAAACGATCCGGCGCCGCCGAAACAATGACGGCGCCGGGATCGAGATGCGGCAGCCAGACGATGGGCGCCCTATCCGCTCGAAGATCCGGATCGATCATGAAACCGGAGCCCCCACTTCAGGAGCAGAGCCTCGAGAAACTCGGGCTCGTCAGCGCCGTCGGCCGCTGCCGCCCGATAGTCGCGCTGGTATTCAGGATTGCGGCGCAGGAATTCCCAGGCAAACTCCCCAGGATTGAGATCGTTCAAAAAGGCATAGGCGGCCGCAGACCGCCAGTCGGATACTGGAGGCATCTCAAACTCCACAATTTTGCGTTACAGGTATAAGGCTTATGCCGCAGATTCCGGTCGGATCAACATTTCGTAGGTAATGGGTTTGGTTATAAGGCCGATGGAGAGTAGCGAGCGAAAGGCGGCGTGACACGTGCGACGGCGGTTGAATCGGAAGACGAATTCGTCGAGATAGCTTTGGAGATGTTTCCTTCGCAGGCCGTGGTAGACGCCGAGCGCCCAAGTCTTCAAGTTGGAGAAGACGCGATGGATCCACGGCAGCACGATATGGGCAGCCATGTTGCCGACGACATGGGGATCGTGAGCGACGTTGGGCACGCCTGGATAGGCTGCCCATCCATCGGTTTTGATGGTTGCGCCTCGAGCCAGGTTGGCGGCGACAAAACCGTGCAGCGAGGCGGCGGAAAAGTCCTGGATTGTTGCGAGGCGAATGCGGCCGGGCGCGCCGTCAGCGACTTCGACCGCGCCGGCGACGAGCATTTTGCTCTGGGACGAGCGACCGCCGCCACCCCTGATTGGATCGTCCTTGGCGCGCAAGGGGATTTCTGTCTCGTCGATCTCGGCGATCCCAGCCAGGAGCGCGCGGGCAGGCGCGACCATGGCCCGCCGCAGCTTGGCGCACAACAGCCAAGCCGACTTATAGGAGCCCAGCGCAAGCAGCCTCTGCAACTGCAGCGCCGAAATTCCGTTGGAGTGGGTGGCCATCAGATAGGCGGCCCAGAACCAGACGGTCAGAGGAAGCTTCGAGCCGTGCATGATCGTCCCCGCCGTGACGGAGGTTTGCCTGCCGCAGGCGGCGCATTCGTAGGTGAAAGCCTTTCCCCCGTGCGGCCAGGCCTTGTCGTGATCGCAGGCCGGGCAGCGAAAGCCCGTGGGCCAACGCGCCTCGAACAGCCACGCCCCGCAGGCGGCCTCATCAGGAAAGCGACGTTGAAAATCAACAAGCGACGTGGGGAAACCAACCATGGCGCGACCTCGTGGCAGAAAGAATGTTCGCTATTTGTTCTTATGCCACGACGCGCCGCATGTCACCATATTTCGTAGGCCCGGAGTCAGCGGGATAAGCCTTACAGGTATAATAGGTCCCGGCTACCTATCCATAGCTTGCGATTGCGGCCGAATGCAGCCAGACCGAGTCGCAAACTCACACGACATACAGGTGCCACCCGCAGTTTCCACCGCTTAAGGCGTGCTCGAATCGCGGCTTAGTCGAATTGATGAGAGGCGAGCCAGGCGTGAACTCGCGGACTCGGGTCAGTGCAATGCGGACCTTAATAGGTCGGCGTATCCGTGGTGCGTCATCCAAAGCGCGCGGACGAGGTGACTGTCGTAAACGCGACGGGCGCGTTCACCCTCTCGTTTCGGGTCGAGTCCGAACAGGACACGCACGACCTCCGTCCACTCGGCGCCCTCTTCGGCGGCGTCGAGGAGACGGACATAGAGCGCGAGGTGCTGTCGGTCATAGTCCGTCATGCTGGCGCTCTGCGGGGGCTCATCGGAAAACACGATGGTGTTTCGCTGCTGAGTCGATTTGCCCTGGTGCAGAGACGATCTCGGTCGCGACGTTTTTGGTCCCGTGCTCACCGTCGGTTCTCCCGTGATGTTCGAACCAGCATAACCCCTTCGCCACGCCCGGAGGACAGAAAGACAATGCCGGCAGTTTCCAGCGCGCGACGCACCTGATCGCGCGTATCTTCCGGACTCCAAGCGCTTCAGCGCGGTCAGGGCGACCAGGGCCTTTCGGCGAGCATCCCCTGGGTCCAGCCGAGGAGCGAAGGCGCGGCCCGCACCTGGCGAGAGGTGATCATCCATGATCACCTCCAATGCCCGCGCGGAATTCACCGCGAAAACGACTTCTCTATTCGGACCGATCCGCTGGCGCGACCTGCGCCCTGTGATCCTTCTATCGCAATTTACATACTATCGTTGATAAACTCAAAGTGTGTAAACGCGCGACTCGTTGCGCATGGATATGCGCAAGCTGGTCGGCCGGAATTTCGCCCGCTTGCGTCGGGCGAAGGGCCTGACGCAAGAGGAGATCGAAGCACGTTCAGGCTTCAGCCAGCAATACCTCAGCAGCCTGGAACGCGGTCGGCGCAACCCGACCGTCATCACGCTTTACGAGCTTGCGCAGGCACTCGGAGTCAGCCACATCGAGTTAGTTAAGCCAGACGATGACAGCAAAGCGTGAAGGGCAAATCCCGCGAGAATCGTCTCGAACCCGAATACCCTAGTCATTTCAGCGTCGCGGCAGCGCGAAAATTTAGCTGGCCCAGCGGGTCGTTTTGTGCCGCAGCGGGGGCGCGGAATTCGGGACTGATTTGCGAGGCGGATTTCAGGTCTTGCGTGGTGACGAGCACCCCAAGCAGGCGAGTGAATTCGCCAAGGGCCCAGACCACTCGAAAGCCCCGCCCGGTTGTTCCGGACAGGGCTTTCTGCCGTTCGGGCTCAGTCGCCGTTCTGCTTGCGACCACGCGACCAGATGAGGGTGAAGGTTTCGCCGCCTTCGTCGTCGAAGAGGTTGGCGTAGATCGGAGCGGTGAAGCTTGGATCGTCGAGCTTGACCGAGAGATAGTCGCGACCCTCGGTGGAGCGCTTCGACCAAGCGGCGCCAATTTCAGCTCGGCCCACATATACCCGGTGGCTCGGGGCGTTATCGTTCGTGCGGTTGGTCTCGGGGACGATGCGGACGCCCTTGGTCTGGAGGCTCAGGGTGACGATCTCGCCCACGAACTCCTGGCCGGACTTCTTGAAAGAGCCGATGTTAGCCACGTCACTTCTCCTTGCTGTTTGCGAGCCCGCGACCACCGCGGCCTCGATGGCGGTCGGCAGGCCGGAGGCGATCGACGACGCACCCGCCGGGCCGGAGCGCAGCGGAGGACGGCGGCGGTGAGACTTTCTTGGCTCGCGAGGAATGGGCGAACCGGGTCCCCGCGCGGCTAGTCGCGCGGGGTGGCAAGCCCAGGGGAAGAAAGTCGATCCGTCCGCCGTTGCGGCTCAGGCGATCGAGGCGCAGCCGTCCTTCGGCGAGATCACGCCATGAGAGGCCACGTGGGTCGCACGCGCTGAACAGCACCCTGGGCAGAAGACGTGGCGGACATCAAGCAGAGAGCACAAGAGGTCCCGCTCGTCGGGCGGGGGAAAAGAAAGCCCAGCGTACAAAAGGCCAGCCGTCGCATCACGAAACCAGCGCAGGACGGCGCACGCCGGTGGCGAGTATGTGCGTCGACGCGATCGTGCCCGCTTGATCAAGCATCATCGAGAAAATCGTAATCTCCCGCGATCACACTCGGCGACGCCCCTCAGCTCGACGCTCGAATCGAACGTGACAAAGGCGGCGAGATTCTCACCCGTCTCTGTTCGCCGACGCCGGAGGAGGCTGAGGACTGGGCGGTACGACCTGTCCGCCGCGAGTTGGCGCGACGGGCGTCATGCGTATCCAAGCAGCAGTTCCCACGATGATCGCGCCGGTCAGTGCAAGAGCGTCCCGCCAGCCTTCCGCGGGCAACGTGATATGGAGAAGGCCGCGGGTCGCGTTATAGCCGGCGATGGCCGCCGGCACGACGAAGAACAGCGCGATTGCGGCGCGGATAAGAGAGGAGCGCACGGCGGCAACGGCAATCTGCCCGCCGACCAGGGTGACCACGCCCACGATCATGCCGACAAGGACTGCACCCATTGGGCCCGCGCCGGTGTGATACGCGAACAGGGCTGCGGTTGCGCCAGCCAGGACCGGCAGAGCTTGGACAGCAAGCAGGAACAGCAGGCCGCAAAAAAATCCGAAAGCGATGAAGCTCAAAATGATGCCGATGATGATCATGGTGGTGGCCTCGTGCGACAAAGTCGAACGGCTGCGCCCTCCACCACCACCACGACGCGAGGGTCAGGATAGTCGATCGCTATCGATTTTGGAATCCGTTGAAGATGGCGCTCCTGTGGGACGCTGGCGGACATATCCATCGAGAATGGAAGAATTGGGCGGGTCGCGTCCGACACGCGGGTGGCGTGGCTCCTTTGCGTCGCCGACGCAGATTGAGCTGGGAATGCGCAGTCGACCGTGCTTGCGGTTGAGATGCGGCTGGCGGCGCTCACGCGCCGCCATCGCCGAATTGCCAGACTGGGACGCCCATCTTCCTGGCTTTGTCGGCGAGATTCGCCGAGATGCCGGAGCCGGGGAAAACGATGACGCCGATCGGCAGCACGTCGAGCATCTGGTCGTTGCGCTTGAACGGCGCAGCTTTGCCGTGACGAGCCCAGTCGGGCTTGAAAGCGACTTGCGTCACTTTGCGGTTGTCGGCCCAGCAGGCCGCGATGCGCTCAGCGCCCTTCGGACTGCCGCCATGCAGCAGCACCATGTCGGGGTGCTTGGCGTGAACTCTGTCGAGCCTGTCCCAGATCGTGCGATGATCGTTGTAATTGATGCCGCCGGTGAAAGCGATCTTCGCTCCGGCTGGGAGCAGCGCCTCGGTTTCAACGCGGCGCTTCGCGGCGAGGAAGTCGCGGCTGTCGATCATCGCGGCGGTTAGCGTGCGATGGTTGACCAGCGAGCCGGCGCGCGGACGCCAGGATGAGCCGGTGTGGCGCTCGAACTGGTCGGCGGCGAGGTCGCGGAAGAGTTCCATGGCGTTGCGGCGCTCGATGAGCGTGAGGCCTTCGGCCACCAGCCGTTCCAACTCGACCGAGCGAACCTCCGAGCCGTCCTGTTCCTTCTGGCTGCGCTTCTGGGCGTCCTCATTGTCGTCGAGCTCGCGCTGGACGCGCTCCGCGGCGCGGTGGAACAGATTGACCGTTGACCAGAGGAGATTCTCAAGATCGGGCTCGAGGCGCGTGTCGCCCAGCGTCGCGACCAGCGCGTCGAAGATGTCGGCTACGGCGCCGCCGACGGCGTCGGCTGGCGGCAGCGGCCTTGGGTCGGGCTCATCCTGGAACGGACGATGTCCATAAAGCTGCAGCTCGGTGAGGACGTGATCGGTGGAGGACGAGGCATGAACGGGCTCAAGATCGGTATCGTCGTGATTGGTCGCCATGATGATGCTCCTGGTCGGACTGGCCGCGCCCATCGCGGCCTTCCGGCGATCACCTGACGGCGGGCGGACCGGGGCTGCACCGCCGAGCGTCAGCGACAGCGGCCGCAGCACAGCGGAGGACGGCGGGCGGCGACTATTTTGTTTCGCGATGCAAAGCCGGACATCTGGTATCTCCGGCGAAGCCGCTGGGAGGTGTGGCTGTCCGGCGGCGGAAAATAGCCGCCGGCCGCCGTTGCGGGCCCGGGCCGCTTGCCGTCCGATCGCCCTTTGGAAGGCCGCGGGCGAGGCCGTTTTTTCCGGAAAGGAGCGATCACCAGGGACCGACGCGGTCACAGACCTGGGAGACAGGTGTCGGACTCATCATCCGGGGCCGGACTCATTAATAAGGAATCGGCGCACATCTTCCGGGGCGAGCTGGACGCGCAAGGCCGCACGAAGTTCATCAGCGCCGAATCGACAGAGGTCGTCGTTGAAGTCGCCCAGCGCCGGCGACAATGTGAGCGCCTCGATCCCGGCTGACTGTGCCCGTTCGGTCAGGATGGCTGCCGCCAGGTCGCCGGCCGGATCGTTGTCGCGCGCGACGTAGAGACGGCGAAGCGTTGCCGGAAAGGCGACGGCGGCGAGATGATTGGCCGAGAGCGCCGCGATCATCGGCAGGCGCGACAGGGCGCAGCGGAGCGACAGCACCGTTTCGATGCCTTCACCAGCGGCGAGAACATCGCGCGCCGCGCCGAACCGAACGCCGTTTCCGAGGAGCTGTCCCATGGCCCGACGCGAGGTGGCGACCGGCGCCTTATCCGTGCCGTCCCGAGCGAGCCAGGTTCGGTGCACGCCGGTGATCGTGCCGTCCAGGTCCGTCACCGCGGCGACCAGCGCCGGCCAGGCCTCCCGGGCGGCGCCGTCATTGGCACGGTAGAAGCACCGGGGATGGAAGCGCAGCGCCAGTTTCCGGAGATGAGCTGTGATGCCGCGGCGCCGGAGATAGGTTTCGGCGAGGGTGCCGCGGATTGGCCGGGCCATGGCGAAGAGTCGCCGTGCCGCTTCAGGAGAGCCCGTCGGGGCCGGCACGGCTTGCTCGTGCGGGTCGTGCCTCGGAAGGCTCAAAAAGCGGCGCGCCTCGGCGATGACCTCCCGAATAGTGGCGAGGCGGCGCGTGCCGGCGATCAGGTCAAGGAGATCGCCGTGTTTGCCCGCGGCCGCGTCGGTCCATTTGCCGGCGGCGCCTTTGCCGGCTTCGGGACCATGCAGCCGGACATAGAGGCTGCGGCCGGCATTGTTGTCGAGGTCGCCCGCGATCCAGTAGCGCCCCTGCCGGCGTCCGTTGGAAAGATAATGCCGGCACACGGCCTCGGCGTCGCGGGCGAGCCGACGCGCGAGATCGGCGATGCTCTCGGACATCGCTGTCTCCAACAAAAAAAGGCCCGCCAATTGCGGCGGGCCCGAGTTGAGGGAGGTCGTGTTATTCGGCCGCGACTGCCGCGGTCGCAGCCGGCAGTTCACAAGCTTGGTGGTCGGTTGCGGACTCGTCCATGGCCGGTTCGCCGCCGTTTTCCGCCGATTGCGCTTCGACTTCTGCGTCCGCAGACGAGGCGGACTCGATGCCGGGCGCAAAGGTCTGGCCCGGCGTGCGCAGCGGCTCGGGGAGCCAGCCCGTGCCGATCAGAAGGTGTTCGGCGGCTTTGGCCATCTCCGCTTTCTTGAGCGCGCGGATACGTTCGGCTGCCGTGTCGCCTTTGGCTTCACTGACGGCCTGGAGGATACGGCCTTTGGTGACGCGGCCGAGATAGTTGTCGAGCGTCGGCCGCCAGCCGACCGCCGCCATGTCGAGGGCGACGGCTTGGGCGACGCGATCGGCATGGGCGATCGCCTTCGGGCGGCGGTTGTAGGTCTCGGACACGGCGTTCACCGTGAGCGAGACGCAATGCGCGAACAGAGTTCTGGCGGCTGTCGTGGTCGAAGGCCATGAGTGCATCCCACAGTGTCGCCGGCTCCCTCGGCAGCTGCGCGGCCCACGCGGCGTGTCGGGCGTCGATCGCCTTGGCTGACGCGGTGTCAGCCAGACCCGGCGCCTGACCGCCAAACATCGCGCTCTTCGGCTCGATCTCGAGACAGGAGTCGAGCGCGTAGCGATAGAAGAGTTTGAGACACAGCACGTGCAGTGCCGCGACGAAGGCGACATCCGGATCCTTCGCGAGCGCGTCGCGTAGCGCCAGCGTGCGATGCGCGGTGAGCTCGGTGACGAGCCGGTCCGGGATCGGCCGCACGTCGTCGTCTTCTTCGACTGGGTCGGCCGTCTCGGACGCAACACCCACTACAGGGGCGGAGTTGTCGTCCGAAGTGGATGCGGTGTCGGCGCCCGGCTCGTCGGCCTCGCCATCGATGGCGCCGTCCTCGGACCGTGGAATAGGCGGCTCGTCCTCCGGCCGGACATAGCCCCGCTCGATTCGCAAGGCGCCGGACCCATCGATGCTGACGAACGTGCCGGCGCGAGTGATCTCGTCCGGGGCGTAGACGACCGGCCGTTCCTCAAAGACAGCCAGCGCGGTCTCGATCTCGGCAAGTCGCCGGTCGACCTCCTCCGGGATGTCTTCCGTCTGGCAGTAGCCTTCCTCCAGTTTGTCGAATTCGGCTCGGAGGGCGTCGTGCGCAGCGATCTCGTCCTCGGTGAGCGGGCGCTGCTCGCCGATGAGCCGGCGGAGATCGTAGGTGTGGCCGTAAGGGAAATCGGGCGAGACCTCGACCCATTTCCAGCCTTCGGCGCGGATCGCGTCGGCTTCGCGGTCGAGCTTCTCCGTGACGAGGCGGTCGAGCAAGGCCGGGTCCTGCAGCCAGCCGCCGTCGTCGGAGTTGAACAGGTCGCGCAGGATGACGCCGCCCGCGGCCTCATAGGCCTCGACGCCAACGAACTGCGCCCGCTTGTCGGAGGCGCGCACCGCGCCCTCGGTCAGCATGCGGCGGATTCTGGTGCGGCTCCTTGGTATAGGACCGCTGCAGGGCCTCCCACACCTGCTCCTGGCGCGCATGGTCGGGATTGACCGTGAACGCCATCAACTGATCCAAGGTCATGCCGTCCTCGGCATAGACGTCGAGCAGCTTGCGGCGATACCGCAGCGAGGCGCAGCCGCTGGCGCACCACCGCGACCGAGACGAAGAACGCCGCCGCGATCTCCTCCTCGGACTTGCCCTTCTCGCGCAGCGTAAGGAACGCGCGGAACTGGTCGAGCGGATGCAGCGGGGCGCGCTGGATGTTCTCGGCGAGGCTGTCTTCCTCGGCGAGCCCTTCCGTCCGCACCACGCAGGGGATCGGCGCGTTGCGGGCGAGCCGCTTCTGCTTGACCAGGAGTTCGAGCGCGCGGAAGCGGCGGCCGCCGGCGGGGACCTCGAACATGCCGGTCTCGGCGCCCTCGTCGTCGAGGATGGGCCGGACGGTGAGGCTCTGCAGCAGCGTGCGGCGGGCGATGTCTTCCGCAAGCTCCTCGATCGAGACGCCCGCCTTGATGCGGCGGACATTGGCCTGGCTCAGGACCAGCCGGTTGAACGGGATGTCGCGCGAGCTCGAGAGCGCGATCTTGGCAACGGACTTCGGCATGGATCATCTCCGCGACGGGCCGGCCGAGAACCTCTTTCTCGACCTGCTTGAACCCGTCACGAAAGCTGCGGCCCGCCTCTTGCTCTGAAGGGACGAGCCGCAGAAATGAACTCTGAGAAGAGACGCGGAGTTCGGGCCGCGCGAAACGGGAAGGCCTTCAGGCGGCGTGGTCGAGGAGCTTCTTGGCCTGCGCCTCCAGTTCGAGCCGAGCGTCCTGGTACGTCTTACCGCGTGCGATCGCCGTAATGCCCTGCACGAAGTCGAAAACGCTCTCCGGCTTGCGCCCTTCCTCGGCAAGCACCGTCTCGATGATTTTGGCGGTCTCCGACTTCGAAAAGCCGCGCTTCCTCAGGAAGTCGGCGCGGTCCTCGTCAGTGCGGGCCACGATCTGCGCTCGCGCCGCCCTGATGCTGTTGACGAATGGCGCGGGGCTGGAGTTTGCGAACCGCGTCAGCGCCGGCATCGCCTCCGTGGCAAAGCGCGAGGCGGCGTATTTCGAGTGCCGGATCGTGATCTCCTGGAAGTCCTCGACGCCCCACAAGTTTCGGTTTTGGCAGACGGCGCGGAGATAGAAGCTCGCCATGCCGAGCGTCTTCGCGCCCGACCTCCGAGTTCCAGCAATAGAAGCCGCGGAAGTAGAGGTCGGGCGAGCCGTCCGGCAGCCGCCCGGCCTCGATCGGGTTGAGGTCGTCGACGAGAAACAGAAACACGTCGCGATCGGAGGCGTAGAGGGTCGTCGTGTCGCGGGTGACGTCGACGCGCGGGTTGTAGACGCCGGTCGACCAGTCAAGTACGCCGGGCACCTTCCAGCGCGTGTCGCCCACGCCGTCGCCGGCGATGCGTTGCACCGCCTCGACGAGCTCATGGTCGTAGATGCGACCATAATCCGGGCCGGTGACGGCGCGAAGCTCCACCCGGCCGTCATCAACTTCGAGCGTCTTGATCTGCTCGGCGCGATGCGCGGTCAGGCCGTATTGCAGATTGATCCCGGCGAGCGGCGCCGGGAGCTGGCGCAGATAAGCGGCGGGCGCGCCGACGAGCGCAGCAAGTTGGCCGAAGCTCCAGTGGGTGGGCGCGACTGGCGTTTCGGAGCCCGGCAGCATGAGGGCCAGACGGTCGGTATTGTCGCGGGTCGCCTCGACGCGGATGGCGGCGCTTTCGACCGTCCGGGTCCGGCTACGCTCGGCGCGGCCGCGGACGGACGCGAATAGTTCGGATAAGGACAAGAATCGCTCGTCCGCCGGCCGCGAGAACCACTCAGAAGAAACGCGCCCAACGCGCTCGCCGCGGCTTACGTCAACCTTATAGCCGCCGCTGAAATCGCGCCGGCCGTCCAAAATCTCCATGGTCATGGGACTTCTCCGCGACGGGCCGGCCGAAAACCTCTTTCAGCCCCAAACCCGTCACGGCGAACGCCGCCTAGCTTTTCCTCTCTGGAGCCAGTATCAGCGGCCGCAAGCCGAACTCATGTAAGTGGTGCAAGAACGGGCGGTACTAAAATCAGCGACGGGCGGCGGAAAACGAACCGCGCCTTTGTGTGGGCTTGCCGTCCCAAGGTTCGCCGGAGAGGGTCGCCTCCTCCCGCCTCCTCCCCTCTCAGATTGACAACGCCCCGAACTGCAAATCGTTCTTCGGCTCGCCCTGACGGAAACCCGTTAGTCTTGAACTTGTGAGCAAGCCTGCCGTTGGTTAGGCTACGGGCTGCCGCGTCGATGCCGGCCGGTGCACGGACGGTCTGCCCTCAGCTGCGGACGCATCGTCGCAGCGCAGCGAATTGGCGAA
>CAWIXM010000037.1:0-15451 GCA_963840055.1 uncultured Alphaproteobacteria bacterium
CGGCCGCTGATATTGGCTTTAGATTGGCTCTAGAGAGGAAGAGCTCAGCGGCGTTCGCCGTGACGGGTTTGGGCTGAGAGAAAGGCTCCCGGCCGGCCCGTCGCGGAGATGAACGATGACCAGTATAGAGACTTTGAGCGGCCGGCGCGATTTCAACGGCGGCTATAAGGTTGACGTAAGCCGCGGCGAGCGCGTTGGGCGCGTTTCTTCTGAGTGGTTCTCGCGGCCGGCGGACGAACGATTCTTGTCCTTATCCGAACTATTCGCGTCCGTCCGCGGCCGCGCCGAGCGTAGCCGGACCCGGACGGTCGAAAGCGCCGCCATCCGCGTCGAGGCAAACCGCGACAATACCGACCGTCTGGCCCTCATGCTGCCGGGCTCCGAAACGCCAGTCGCGCCTACCCACTGGAGCTTCGGCCAACTTGCTGCGCTCGTCGGCGCGCCCGCCGCTTATCTGCGCCAGCTTCCGGCGCCGCTCGCCGGCATCAATCTGCAATACGGCCTGACCGCGCATCGCGCCGAGCAGATCAAGACGCTCGAAGTTGATGACGGCCGGGTGGAGCTTCGCGCCGTCACCGGCCCGGATTATGGTCGCATCTACGACCATGAGCTCGTCGAGGCGGTGCAACGCATCGCCGGCGACGGCGTGGGCGACACGCGCTGGAAGGTGCCCGGCGTTCTCGACTGGTCGACCGGCGTCTACAACCCGCGCGTCGACGTCACCCGCGACACGACGACCCTCTACGCCTCCGATCGCGACGTGTTTCTGTTTCTCGTGGACGACCTCAACCCGATCGAGGTCGGGCGGCTGCCAGACGGCTCACCCGACCTCTACTTCCGCGGCTTCTATTGCTGGAACTCGGAGGTCGGGGCAAAAACGCTCGGCATGGCGAGCTTCTATCTCCGGGCCGTCTGCCAGAATCGAAACTTGTGGGGGGTCGAGGACTTCCAGGAGATCACGATCCGGCACTCTAAATGCGCCGCCTCGCGCTTTGCCACGGAGGCGATGCCAGCGCTGACGCGGTTCGCAAACTCCAGCCCCGCGCCATTCGTCAACAGCATCAGGGCGGCGCGAGCGCAGATCGTGGCCCGCACTGACGACGACCGCGCCGACTTCCTGAGGAAGCGCGGCTTTTCGAAGTCGGAGACCGCTAAAATTATTGAGACGGTGCTTACCGAGGAAGGGCGCAAACCGGAGAGCGTTTTCGACTTCGTGCAGGGCATTACGGCGATCGCACGCGGTAAGACGCACCAGGACGCTCGGCTCGAACTGGAGGCGCAGGCCAAGAAGCTCCTCGACCACGCCGCCTGAAGGCCTTCCCATTTCGCGCGGCCCGAACTCCGCGTCTCTTCTCAGAGTTCATTTCTGCGGCTCGTCCCTTCAGAGCAAGAGGCGGGCCGCGGCTTCCGTGACGGGTTCAAGCAGGTCGAGAAAGAGGTTCTCGGCCGGCCCGTCGCGGAGATGATCCATGCCGAAGTCCGTTGCCAAGATCGCGCTATCGAGCTCGCGCGACATCCCGTTCAACCGGCTGGTCCTGAGCCAGGCCAATGTCCGTCGCATCAAGGCGGGCGTCTCAATCGAGGAGCTTGCGGAAGACATCGCTCGCCGCACGCTGCTCCAGAGCCTCACCGTCCGGCCCATCCTCGACGACAAGGGCGCCGAGACCGGCATGTTCGAGGTGCCCGCCGGCGGCCGCCGCTTCCGGGCGCTCGAACTCCTGGTCAAGCAGAAACGGCTCGCCCGCAACGCGCCAATCCCCTGCGTGGTGCGGACGGAAGGGCTCGCCGAGGAAGACAGCCTCGCCGAGAACATCCAGCGCGCTCCGCTCCATCCGCTCGACCAGTTCCGCGCTTTCCTTACCCTGCGCGAGAAGGGACAGTCCGAGGAGGAGATCGCAGCGGCGTTCTTCGTCTCGGTCGCGGTGGTGCGCCAGCGACTGCGGCTCGCTACGGTATCGCCGCGGTTGCTCGACGTCTATGCCGAGGACGGAATGACTCTGGATCTGTTGATGGCGTTCACGGTCAATCCCGACCATGCGCGTCAGGAGCAGGTGTGGGAGGCCTTGCAGAGGTCCTGCACCAAGGGGCCGCACCAGATCCGCCGCATGCTCACCGAGGGCGCGGTGCGCGCCACCGACAAGCGCGCGCAGTTCGTTGGCGTCGAGGCGTATGAGGCCGCCGGCGGGGCGATCCTGCGCGACCTGTTCAACGCCGACGACGGCGGCTGGCTGCAGGACCCGGCCTTGCTCGACCGGCTTGTCACAGAGAAGCTCGACCGCGAAGCCGACTCGATCCGCGCCGAAGGCTGGAAATGGATCGAGGTCTCGCCCGATTTCCCTTACGGCCACACCTACGATCTCCGCCGGCTCATCGGCGAGCAGCGCCCGCTCACCGACGACGAGATCGCTGCGCACGACGCCCTCCGAGCCGAATTCGACAAACTGGAGGAAGGCTACTGCCAGACGGAAGACCTCCCGGAGGAGGTCGACCGGCGACTTGCCGAAATCGAGACCGCGCTGGCTGTCTTTGAGGAACGGCCGGTCGTCTACGCCCCGGACGAGATCACTCGGGCCGGCACGTTCGTCAGCATCGATGGGTCCGGCGCCTTGCGAATCGAGCGGGGCTATGTCCGGCCGGAGGACGAGCCGCCTATTCCACGGTCCGAGGACGGCGCCATCGATGGCGAGGCCGACGAGCCGGGCGCCGACACCGCATCCACTTCGGACGACAACTCCGCCCCTGTAGTGGGTGTTGCGTCCGATACGGCGGACCCAGTCGAAGAAGACGACGACGTGCGGCCGATCCCGGACCGGCTCGTCACCGAGCTCACCGCGCATCGCACGCTGGCGCTACGCGACGTGCTCGCGAAGGATCCGGATGTCGCCTTCGTCGCGGCACTGCACGTGCTGTGTCTCAAACTCTTCTATCGCTACGCGCTCGACTCCTGTCTCGAGATCGAGCCGAAGAGCGCGATGTTTGGCGGTCAGGCGCCGGGTCTGGCTGACACCGCGTCAGCCAAGGCGATCGACGCCCGACACGCCGCGTGGGCCGCGCAGCTGCCGAGGGAGCCGGCGACACTGTGGGATGTACTCATGGCCTTCGACCACGACAGCCGCCAGAGCTCTGTTCGCGCATTGCGTCTCGCTCACGGTGAACGCCGTGTCGGAGACCTATAACCGCCGTCCGAAGGCGATCGCCCATGCCGATCGCCTCGCGCAAGCCGTCGCCCTCGACATGGCTGCGGTCGGCTGGCGGCCGACGCTCGACAACTATCTCGGCCGCGTCACCAAAGGCCGTATCCTCCAGGCCGTTAGTGAAGCCAAAGGCGACACGGCAGCCGAACGTATCCGCGCGCTCAAGAAAGCGGAGATGGCCAAAGCCGCCGAACACCTTCTGATCGGCACGAGCTGGCTCCCCGAGCCGCTGCGCACGCCGGGCCAGACCTTTGCGCCCGGCATCGAGTCCGCCTCGTCTGCGGACGTAGAAGTCGAAGCGCAATCGGCGGAAAACGGCGGCGAACCGGCCATGGACGAGTCCGCAACCGACCACCAAGCTTGTGAACTGCCGGCTGCGACCTCGGCAGTCGCGGCCGAATAACACGACCTCCCCAACTCGGGCCCGCCGCAATGGCGGGCCTTTTTATTGGAGACAGCGATGTCCGAGAGCATCGCCGATCTCGCGCGTCGGCTCGCTCGCGACGCCGAGGCCGTGTGTCGGCATTATCTTTCCAACGGACGCCGGCAGGGGCGCTACTGGATCGCGGGCGACCTCGAAAACAATGCCGGCCGCAGCCTCTATGTCCGGCTGCATGGTCCCGAAGCCGGCAAAGGCGCCGCCGGCAAATGGACCGACGCGGCCGCGGGCAAACACGGCGATCTCCTTGACCTGATCGCCGGCACGCGCCGCCTCGCCACTATTCGGGAGGTCATTGCCGAGGCGCGCCGCTTTTTGAGCCTTCCGAGGCACGACCCGCACGAGCAAGCCGTGCCGGCCCCGACGGGCTCTCCTGAAGCGGCACGGCGACTCTTCGCCATGGCCCGGCCAATCCGCGGCACCCTCGCCGAGACCTATCTCCGGCGCCGCGGCATCACCTATCTCCGGAAACTGGCGCTGCGCTTCCATCCCCGGTGCTTCTACCGTGCCAATGACGGCGCCGCCCGGGAGGCCTGGCCGGCGCTGGTCGCCGCGGTGACGGACCTGGACGGCACGATCACCGGCGTGCACCGAACCTGGCTCGCTCGGGACGGAACGGATAAGGCGCCGGTCGCCACCTCGCGTCGGGCCATGGGACAGCTCCTCGGAAACGGCGTTCGGTTCGGCGCGGCGCGCGATGTTCTCGCCGCTGGTGAAGGCATCGAAACGGTGCTGTCGCTCCGCTGCGCCCTGTCGCGCCTGCCGATGATCGCGGCGCTCTCGGCCAATCATCTTGCCGCCGTCGCCTTTCCGGCAACGCATCGCCGTCTCTACGTCGCGCGCGACAACGATCCGGCCGGCGACCTGGCGGCAGCCATCCTGACCGAACGGGCACAGTCAGCCGGGATCGAGGCGCTCACATTGTCGTCGGCGCTGGGCGACTTCAACGACGACCTCTGTCGATTCGGCGCTGATGAACTTCGTGCGGCCTTGCGCGTCCAGCTCGCCCCGGAAGATGCGCGCCGATTCCTTATTAATGAGTCCGGCCCCGGATGATGAGTCCGACACCTGTCTCCCAGGTCTGTGACCGCGTCGGTCCCTGGAGATCGCTCTTTCCGGAAAAAACGGCCTCGCCCGCGGCCTTCCAAAGGGCGATCGGACGGCAAGCGGCCCGGGCCCGCAACGGCGGCCGGCGGCTATTTTCCGCCGCCGGACAGCCACACCTCCCCAGCGGCTTCGAGATACCAGATGTCCGGCTTTGCATCGCGAAACAAAATAGTCGCCGCCCGCCGTCCTCCGCTGTGCTGCGGCCGCTGTCGCTGACGCTCGGCGGTGCAGCCCTGGTCCGCCCGCCGTCAGGTGATCGCCGGAAGGCCGCAATGGGCGCGGCCAGTCCTACCAGGAGCATCATCATGGCGACCAATCACGACGATACCGATCTTGAGCCCGTTCATGCCTCGTCCTCCACCGATCACGTCCTCACCGAGCTGCAGCTTTCCGGCTCCTATCGGTTCGGCAGTTGGTACCACACCGCAAATTTCGCCGATCAGCAATTCGGAGTTAACGAATTCGGCGTCGTCGTTCCGCTCGCACTCGATCCCGCACTTCCGCTCTATCACCGGGGCAATTGGGGCTTTTACGGGGTCATTAAACAGCAGATCTGGCGTGGCGCAGCTTCAAGTGCGAGGGTGTTCCTGCGGGGCGGCTGGGTGCCATCCGATCGTAACCTTGTATCCTGGTATATCGACGGCGGCATCGAGCTGAAGGGCTTACTCCCAGGCCGCGCCGACGACAGGTTGACCGTCGGGTTTGCCTACTCGAAGATCAGTCCGGACGCGGTCGCGGCCGATCGCGACCAGTTCACCTACAATCGATTGAGTTGGCCGCTGCGGAGCGGAGAGCCCGTTCTTGAGGTCAGCTACATCGCGCAGGTCACGCCGTGGTGGACCGTGCAGCCCGACTTCCAAGTCATCTGGAAGCCCGGCGGCAATGTGCCGCTCGACGAGGAAGACCTCGCACTCGGCGTCGTGCCCAAAGCCTACCTGTTCGGCGTGCGCACCACCGTCACGTTCTGAGGCGCTCAACACGTCATGGGGAGCGACTACCGCGCTCTGCCGCCTGGCGTCACTCCCCTAATGTCCGAGTCGGGTCACGGGCTGCCGTCAGGACGGCGTGTCGATGACGGACGGTCTACCTTCGATAGCCGAAGGTAGACGCCCCGCGTTCGTCGCTCGGCGGTGCAGCGCCTTCGGACCAACACGAGCGGCGGACGCCACGGAATCGTCGTGCCAAAGAACTTGAACCCGTCGCGCGGGAGCGCGGTGCGCACGGCCTGGATGGTTCGCCTCGCTGGATTGGTCAGGACGTGCCGAGGACTGGCGCTGTCAGTAGTTCCTTGATCATCGCGAAATGCTGCGCGCGAGCCCTCTTCTGTTTTGCGCTCTCGGGAATATCAGCTTCCTCTTCCGCGCCGTCGTTTTCTCTTTGCTCGCGCTCAATCTCCCTCTGGTCGCGTTCAGCCTCTCGCTGTTCGTGTTCGATACGGGCAAGATGCGCCGCGATCTCCTCGGCAGAGAACATCTGCCGGACCGCCGACACGAAACGCGGCAGCTCTTGCGCGAAGGCGCGATGCTCGGACGCCGCTTCGGTAAAGTTCAGCAGCTTCTCGCCAACGAGATAATCGAATGCCGCCTTGAGTCCGTAACGCTCCTTGATGGCGCCAGCGGCCTCGCACTGCTCCATCCAGAGCTCGTGAGGTTTGCGGGGCTCAGTCATTCGAGGACTCCATGATTCGTCGCTTCCCGTTAGCCGTTGGTTTCTGTAGCAGCCAGTCGCGCAGCTTTGACCATCGCCGTCGTCCTGAAACATTCCGGACGGCGATCGTGACGGCTTTCGTCTGCCCGACCAGCACGACCAACTTTTTACCGCGCGTGACCCCCGTGTAGAGCAGGTTCCGCTGCAGCATCGGGTAATGTTGCGTCATCACGGGAATCACGACGGCGGGGTATTCCGAGCCCTGGCTCTTGTGAATGGTCGCGGCGTAGGCGGGAACCAGCATGTCGAGTTCGCCGAAGCCATAGGAAACCGTCCGGCCGTCGAAGCTCGTCGTGACCTCGCCCGCATCGGGATCGACTTGGTCAACGTAGCCGATGTCGCCGTTATAGACCTCCTTGTCGTAGTCGTTCTCGATCTGCATGACCTTGTCGCCGGGCGCGAACGTCCAGCCGAAGCGTTCGACCTTGCGATCACCGGCCGGATTGAGCGCCGCCTGCAGCTCGATGTTCAGCGATCTCGCGCCAACGCCCCCTCGGTTCATCGGGCACAGCACCTGGATGTCGCGCACGGGATCGAAGCCGAAGCGTTGCGGGATCCGGGTCTTCACCAGATCGACAATGCGGGCGACCGCGGTCTCCGGATCGTCGGCCGGGACGTAATAGAAGTCGCTTTCTTCCTCGGGCCGGTTGAGGTCGGGCATCTGGCCCTGGTTGATGCGGTGGGCGGTGACGATGATCCGGCTTTTCGCGGCCTGACGAAACACCTCGGTCAGGCGGACGACCGGCACGGCGCCGGACGCGATCATATCGGCGAGCGCTTGGCCGGGCCCGACTGAGGGCAGCTGATCGACATCGCCCACGACCAGGAGGGCCGCCCGGTCGGGAACGGCCCGCAGCAGCGCGTGCATCAGCAGGATGTCCACCATCGAGGTCTCGTCGATGACGAGGAGGTCGCAGTCGAGCGGATGATCAGGACCGCGGCGGAATCCGCCGGTCTTGGGATCAACTTCGAGCAGCCGGTGGATCGTGCAGGCCTCCCGGCCGGTTGCTTCGCTCATCCGCTTGGCGGCTCGCCCGGTGGGCGCGCATAGCAGCAGCCGCACGCCTTTGGCGGCGAGAATGTGCAGGATCGAATTGACAATGGTGGTCTTGCCGACGCCTGGTCCACCGGTGATGACCATGACTTTGGCCAGCAAAGCGAGCCGCACCGCCGCCTGCTGGCTGTCGGCGAGCGTCAATCCGGTGCGCTGCTCGACCCAGGGCAGCGCCTTGTCCGGGTCGATCCACGGCCATGGCAAAGTCCCGTTGGTCAAGGCGAGCAGGCGCTCGGCCACCGCGCGTTCGGCCCCATGCAGGCCGGCCAAGAAGACGCAGTCGGTTTCGTCGATTTGGTCGGCGACCACCGCGCCATCCTGCAGTTCGAGATCGAGCGCCGTGCGGATCAGATCCGGGGCGACCTCCAGCAGGCGCTCCGCCAGGGGAATCAGCTCGGCGACCGGGAAGCCGCAATGGCCCTCGTCCATCGCCTCCGCCAGCGCATAGGAAATCCCGGCGCGAACCCGCGTCATGGCGGTCTTCTCGATGCCGAGCTTCATCGCAATAGCGTCAGCGGTCTTGAACCCGATGCCGCGGATGTCGCGCGCGAGCCGGTACGGGTTCTCGGTCATGACCTGGATGGCGTCGGAGCCGTAGGTCTTGAAGATGCGCACCGCGCGCGCCGTGCCGACCCCATGGCTGTGCAGGAACACCATGATTTCCCGGACAGCCTTCTGCTCGGCCCATGCGGCCAGGATGCTGGCGGCGCGCACCCGGCCGATGCCCTCGACCTCCCGCAGCCGGTGCGGCGACGCTTCGATGACGTCGAACACCTTGTCGCCGAACGCGCCGACCAGTTTCTTGGCGTAGACCGGGCCGACGCCGCGGATCATGCCGGAGGCGAGATATTTTTCGATGCCGTCGGCGGATGTCGGCGGCGAGCTGCGCAGGAACCGCGCCTTGAACTGCTGGCCGTGCGTGCGGTCGTTGACCCAGTCGCCCGACGCGGTAATCCATTCGCCGGCGCCAATCATTGCGGCGTGCCCAACGACCGTCACGACGTCCCGATGGCCCCGCGCCTTGGCGCGCAAGACGCAGAAGCCATTTTCGGCGTTGTGATAGGTCACGCGCTCAACGAGGCCCGCCAGAACTTCCTGCTTTGATGCTTCCGGCTGCGGCTTCATGCCGATCGTCCGTCATCGATTATGGTGCTGCGCGCGCCAATCCCACGGCATGTCGAAGGCGCCGGACATATCCGACGGCTTACGGTTACCGGCGTGCGCACGATGAAGTGTTTGCCGTCCTGCTCCATCTCAATGTCCTGAAGCCGATCGAGATCCATCAATAGTCGGCCCCATTCCGGCTTGACGCCGGCCGCGGCGAGGCGATCGTCCAGGGCTTTGCGAACAACGAGGGCCAGGAACGAACAAAACACGTGGCCGCGGATGGTCGCGTCGGTCTTGTGATAGATCGGCCGTGTGTCGAGGATTGCTTTGGTCGTCTTGAAAATATCTTCGACGCGCAGGAGCTCGCGGTAGCGCAACATAACGGCGAGCGCATTGAGGGTCGTATTGGTGCGCAGGACATAGAGGCCGTCGTACCGCGCATCCTCGATGACGCGATTGTCGTCGATCTCGAAATGCTTCTCGTCGGGCGTCTTCAGGTAACGACGGTAGGCGCTGTTGCCGACGAGGGTTTTGTCGCCGCCACGCAAAGCGCTACGCAGATGGCGCAGCACCGCCTCGCGCACCTCGGCGTCGCGCTTGGCCTCGGCGAGGTTGCGGCAGACAATATAGCGGCGACCGCCGAGGCGAACCTCCTTGGCCTCCAGTTCGGTGTCGCGCCGTCCGCGGCGCGGGATGACGAGCGACACGCTCGGAGCTGGATCGTTCAGCACGACCTCTTGCACCTCCTTGGACGAGCGCTCACGCACACCCAGGATACCCGCGCGTGTCGGCTGAGCTGCCGGAGACCGGCGAGCGCTTCGAAGGGTTGATCCCGCCGGTCGTCGCCGCGCCGGCCTTCGCCATCCGCAAACCGGCGGTCGCGGTGTTCACCCTCGATGACTATGTCGCGGCAAACATCATCACGACTCGTGAGGCCGACTGTCTCCGCGACAGCATCGTAAAACGCCGCAATGTCCTCGTCGCCGGTGGCACCTCGACCGGCAAGACCACCCTCGTCAATGCCCTCCTCGCCGAGGTGGCCAAGACCTCCGATCGGGTCGTGCTGATCGAGGATACCCGCGAACTGCAGTGCCGCGCCCGCAATCTCGTCGCGCTGCGCACAAAGGACGGCGTTGCCTCTCTCTCCGATCTGGTCCGCTCATCCCTGCGCCTGCGGCCGGACCGCATCCCGATCGGCGAGGTCCGCGGCGCCGAAGCGCTCGACGGCCGGCGGGCGGCGGTCATCTTTCAGGGGACTCGAACCATATGTTGACAACAAACGATTATGATCGGCGAGGAGAAGAGGGCACGAACGGGCGCGCGGAGCGGACTACCCAATCCTGCTGGTTGTGGCCAGGCGATTTGATCTCGATTGGAGGATCATACGGGGTGCGATGGGTCATTTGCCAGACAGTGCCATCTGGCAGCCCTCAGCTGAATCTCGTTGTCAGCTATACTAACGATTGTAGCCTTGGTTCGGACACCGGCCGCCATCTCGATTTCTATTTTGGATCCCGCTCGGACTGGGCTGGGCAAGCGGCCGGGGATCGTAGGATGCTCTTCCAGGCGAAGGGATGTTCCAACGCCGATCTTGGAAAAATTTGTGCGCCCTACCCATGCCATAAACTCGTCTCCCAATATTTCTATGCCTCCCAATATTTCTATGTCGTCAGCGTCGAGGGGTGCTGGCATTAGGATATCGCGTTCGGCGACACCAATCTCGTTCCTACTGACGTCGGTTGACAGCTGGGCCAGCTTCGCCCTCCAACACTCCGCTCAGCTACCGCGCGCATCTTGCTGCCGATTTTCGGCGGTGGTGCTCCTGATCATCCAAATCACACGTTCTCAATCCTTTTCCCCAGTCGCTGATCTCCGGCTGCTCGCTCAAGAAGCAACTGAGACGCCATTCTTTGGACTTGATTGAAATAGTCGCCTATGGGCACGCCGGCTCGACCCCAACCCTTGACGCTCTGCAGTCTGTCGTGCGGGTCGACATAGGGATGCGCCCGAAAGACGGTTCCGGTCGGAATATGGACGACTTCCAATTCGCTCCTTACTTTAAATTGTTCGCGTGTCACGGTTTTCGATGTCATCACTTCCTCCCTGAAGAACTTTCATTCTGTCGTGCGTCTTACGCTGATATCGCCGTGACTGCGTCGCCGGAGATACCTGCGTCTCTCACATCTTCACTGCCGAGCGAACCCGCGCGACGAGAACGTCAGTCGGACACGGTTTGGAAAGAAACTCCACCTCCGCCGGCAATTCGTCCGGTCGCTTACAGCCGGACACGAGGAGGACCGCAATGGCCGGATGCTTTTCACGGACGTGCTTCGCGAGATCAACTCCGCTCATCCGACCGGGCATCTGAACGTCGGTGAGAAGGACGGACACATCCGGACGCTCGTCCAGCACGGTGAGAGCTTCGCGCGCTGATGCCGCCTCGCAGACCTCGAAACCCGCGCCATAAAGCGTTTCGGAAGCGTCGAGCCGTACCAGCGGCTCGTCGTCGACCACGAGGACGACGACCTCTCGTTGCCTTCTATGACCCATGACTTCGCACCACCAACACTCCGGCAATTATGTGATCCGACGCCGCCGTTGTCCGGATGTTCCCAACAAACCATCGATTTCTTTAATCGATAGATAGTGCGGCAATGCGCAGCGGCACAGGTCATCAAGCACATTGCTGTCGAATTATGCGACTTCGACACACATCATCCCGCTCGGGATTTGCCGGGCTTGCCCGCCATTTCCAGCACTGTCGCACCACCTCGCGGTTGCGAGAGCTCGCTGAAACATCCGGCAACGCACTCTCGGGTGGGAACGCGCTATAAAAGCAAATTGTTCTCATAATCACGCGATGGTGTTAAGCACGGCAACCGGCAACAGCCCCACATCCTCGCGTCACAAGCCTGCTTGATGATCTGCGCGATGTCTCCGGGTCCTCAGACGAGTGGACGCGATGCACGTATCCACGCGCGCGTTAGATACCGCAAGGCGGCGGGTCACTCGGCGGGTCACTCCCTCAGCGTGGAGGGGAACATGTGTACCGCTATCATGTTACTACCGGTAACGGATCGACATTCCTGATGTCTGCTAATATGGCGGATGCGACGGGCGCCAATTCTGGGTCAGTTTTTGTCAGGGCAGAAAACGCATGGCAATGCACGTTATTCCAAACGCGGTTGCGGCCACGACGTCGAACGTAGCCGCGCAACTCGTGAAATTCCGATGAGGATTGAAGCCAATGAGCGATGAATTCAGGAAACGACTTTCCGACGCAAAAACCCGTGTGCAAGAGGCGAAACAGAAACCCGAACAGGCGGCCGCCCCAGGGTCAGCAGATGACACTCGGCGGCAAAGCGAATTGCACTCCGGGGCATCCATATGGAATCGTGTCAAGGCTCCGCTTATTGAACAGGCAGTACGGGTTGCTAACCAAGAACTCGCGGACATTGGTATTCGCCTTAGTACTTCAGACTTTTCGAGCTTCTCGCCGGGGGGTATAAGTCTCCCCGGTATTAAAATCACGGTAGAGCGCCAGCTTGACCCTCGGCTGCCCCACCCAACAGGGGGGAGAGACCCCGGTGCACCCTCACTTCAGGACGCGGCACAGGCGTCGAGCGTGGCCATTGCCGTAAATCATGACGGCGCTGTCAGTATCGCCGCCAGCAATTGCAATATTTCAGTGAAAGGTGTGATACCGTTGGATCAATTTTGCGAGCGACATATCGAAACAATTATCGCTGATTTTGTGGATCAACTCACAACTGCTGCGGTAACCTGACTCGCTCGAGAGCGAAAGCTCCTGATCATGGCCGGAAAAATAACCGGTGTGGGGACTATTTTCGCAGACGAACTGAAGACACCGCCAATCGCGACATGGCGTTGACATTACTGTAACATGTGGAACCATCGCGGCGGCGGTGCCGGTTTCGGCGTTCCACACGGAGGCGGAAAGCCGCATGCGCACCGTGAAAGAATTGCCGAGAGACGGCACCAGCGGTGGTGCTTTGATCCACGAGAGGGGCGTGAAGCGATTCGCCCACACTAGCCGGCACCATTCAATTCGAGCAGGTAGAAGCAACCCTCCCGAGGAGCAGAGCAGAGGCAGATCGAGGAGAGCGGACCAAATGCCGCGCAGGGGAACCGGCTGGCCTTCCATCAATCAGCCGGTGAGCCTTTCGCGCGGGACGGACAGCCCGATGGTGACACCTTCTGGCTTCCAAACACGTACCATCTCGCCGCCGAGCTGGTCCTTTACTGTCGCGCGCGCGAGCAGGGTGCCAAACCCCTCTCCTTGCGTGACGGTCGGCCCCCCACGTTCCCTCCATGTCAGAATGAATTGCTGCTCATCTTCGGAACATTCGACGGCGACACGGCCGCTGGACGTGGAAAGGGCTCCATACTTAGCGGCGTTGGTCGCGAATTCATGCAACAGCAAGGCAAGACTCGTCACGACGCCGCCCGTGAGCGTAACGTCCGGTCCCACAATTGACACGCGTCCACGTCCGGAGGGCGAGTGATCTTCATAAGGGGAGAGGATCGTTGCGATCAAAGCGTGGAGCGTCGTCGAGCGTGCAGCCGGTTCGGAACTGCCTCGCGCGCTCGATAGAGTGAGATCATGCGCGCGCGCCAGTGCGGCGAGCCGCGCTCCGTCAGTCGATGCGAGTTCTTCTGGCGTTGTGGCCGAGCGCGCAGCGAAACTGACTACCCCACCTACCAGCGCAAACAAATTCTTAACGCGGTGATCCATTTCCCTGAGAAGCAGCTGTTGCCGTTCCTGCGCGCGCCGTCGCTCCGTAATGTCCCGCGCGATCTTCGACGCTCCCACAATGCGTCCGTCCGAACTCTTGATGGGGGAGACGGTCAGCGAGATTTCTACGAGCCTCCCATCCTTCCGGCGACGGACGGTCTCATAGTGGTCGATACGCTCTCCACGTCTTATGCGAGCAAGGAGGGCTGGCTCCTCGTTATGTCGGTCTGCTGGAATGAGGATGGTGACGGGCTTGCCAACGACTTCGTCCGAAGTGTAGCCAAAGAGCCGTTCGGCACCTTGATTCCAGCTCGTGATGACGCCATCGAGATCCTTGGCGACGATCGCATCGTCCGAAGATTCGACAATGGCGGCCAGCCGACGTGCGTCCAGTTCCGCCCGGCGGCGCTGCTCGATCTCCAATTCGCCGGCCTGCAATATGCGCGCATTGTCGATGGCGATGGCGGCGTGCGCCGCGATCGCAGCGACGAGGTCCTCGGACTCCGCGGTGAATACGCCAGGCTGGTCATGACCAAGGAACAGTCCGCCATGAACCTCACCGTACCGCGACACGACGGGAACGGCCAAGTAGCTGACCACCGGCAGGTGACCCTCGGGCATGCCGAAATGCGGCGCGCTCTTTCCGTATCGCGGATCGGCGCGGACATCGTCCGAGCGGATCACGCCGAGACCTCGGAAGGTCGGTTCGAACAAAGCGGTGTTGCGGGGGAATTGGAGGTCCAAAGCTGATCGCGGTGCACCAGAGATCGCATAAAGCGTGTACCGTTGCCCTTGCTCGTCAATGACATTGTAGAAAAACGCCCCAAACTTGGCGCCACTGAGATCCGTCGCCGCATCCGTTACGGTCTTCACCACGCGTTCAAGGTTCAAATCGCTTGCGATCGCCTTTGCGACGCTATTGAGCGTCTCCAAGCGTTGGGTCTGCTGCAGAAGGGCGCGCTCGGCAGCTTTCTGCGCAGATACGTCGAGGATGCTGATAATCGTGCGCTCAAAGCGCTCGCCATGGAATGCCACCGTAAAGGTGATGTCGAGGGGCCTCCCCTTCAGGGTCCTAACAATGGCCTCGTTCTCGAAGCGGCGTCGCCCTTCCCAAAGCGCCATGATTTCCTCAACAAAAATCGGCGCCATCTCAGGAAGGACGGTATCGGCCAGCGAACCGAATAGCGTGTCCTTGTTCTCCGCCTCGAATAGTTCGAGCGTGAACGCATTCACATCCTTGATGCGCACACGGCAAATCGTTTCCGCAAGCTTAGCGGATGAGTTTCAAAGTATGAGCGCAGATCGGCGACGCCTTCTGCACGAATTTGATCGAGCAGGATGGCGAGCGACGTCCGAAAAGTCCTGTTCCCACATCGAGACGCGAGCACAGTCGAAGGGGTTTCGATAACGCGCTTCGCTATCGCTGATCTGCTCGGCCTTCTTGCTCTCCGCAATGTCCATCATCATGTAGAATCGCGTCAATAACTAAGATTGCCGGGTTCATCGATAGTCCGCCAACTGCACGTTGGAGGTGGTGGCCTCGCGCTGGCTGCCCGATGCTCGCACCCAGTCCGGCCGTCTCTCGACTACCGAGAGGAAACCCTTCGCCAATTGAGCTGTTCCCGCCCCGGCTGGTTTTGCCCGGTCAGCGGGCAATATCTCCGTACAATATTTATGAACGCTCGCTACAAATTTTGATCGATGGGGAAGAGTTGCCCCTGGAGGCCAGCGGAAGAGCGACGTCTATATGGCCGCATGCGCACTATCGCGGCAACACTCCGTCCCAGGGGAAATCCAGCCCTTGCGGTGCATGCAGCAAGCGCACAACCCGCTGGGCGACGACCGCTAAGTTCCCTAATCATCCAGTCCAGACCTCGCAGAAACACAGCCGGTCCCCTGGAGCTCGCGTTGCGTGATTTTTTGCGAATATCCGGCGTCGTCGGGCCCATCCGGGTTGCGCCGCGCTGACCTGGTTGGTCGGCTTGACGAGGACAAGGGTCGCTCCAACAGCGGCCTTAAAGGATTGGTCGTTGGTCATCCCTCTTCAACGACTCTTCGACATTCTCCGGCGACCAGTCTTCACTCGC
>CAWIXM010000038.1:0-12227 GCA_963840055.1 uncultured Alphaproteobacteria bacterium
TAATAGGCCGGGCAAACATGAACGACCTGGTAAAGAGCTGATGAGGGATCAATGCGCGCCCGTATTCGTGTAGCGCTCGCTTCGCTGGCCATGTCGGCGGGCGGCCTCGCCGGCTGCGGTTCGCTCGACAAGCAGGGCGACCCCACGACCGAGTGGCTGGTTCTGCCGGACCCTTCCCCGGCAAAAATAACGCCTAGCGAAGAGACAAGCGAGCCCTCCGCCCAGGACGGGCAATTGGGAACGAAGACGGCGGCCCTTCCACCCGAGAAGAAGGACAAGTCGGCCCGCACGGCACGGCCGCAGACGGTCAAAGCTCCGAAGAAGCCGGTAGCGCCCGCGCGTGCCGCTGCCGCGGTGCAGCCGCAAACGCAAACGCCCGAGCCGACATCAGCGCCTGCTCAAACTGAGCCGCTGCAACTTCCATGGCCGGCGGCGCCACAAGCCGGAACTTTCTCGCGCTGAGCGCCCGGGCGGGAGCCACAAGGCTCAAGAGGGGATGCCGGAAAAATCTGTCGAGCTCCGCCTCCCAAAATTTTTCCGGGCTCGCCTCCAAGGCGTCATGCCTTACCCTTATCGTTAATCCATTATTAACTTCCACGCGTTAATCACATTAACTTCCTGCTAAGATTTGAAAGCTGTCGTGACAAGCGCTCCCCGGTCCCCACAATTATTTCGTTTCCACGTTCGATCACTGGTTGCGTTTATACTCGCACTGTAGTCGCCGGTCACAGACCGGTTTGCAGAGTTGGACCTGAAGAGGCAGAGGAGGGTGGCAGGATGGCCAATGTCGTAGTTGTCACATCTGGTAAAGGCGGCGTCGGCAAAACGACGTCTACCGCTGCTCTCGGTGCTGCACTGGCGCAGGCGGGGCAGAATACGGTTGTCGTTGATTTTGACGTGGGCCTGCGCAACCTCGACCTGGTGATGGGAGCGGAGCGTCGCGTCGTCTTCGACCTGATCAACGTGGTGCAGGGTGGCGCGAAACTCTCACAGGCGCTCATTCGCGATAAGCGCGTCGACAATCTATGGCTTCTCCCGGCATCGCAAACCCGAGACAAGGATGCCCTTACAGAACAAGGTGTAGCGACTGTGATTGGTGAGCTGCGCACGCGGTTTGACTGGATTCTATGCGACAGTCCAGCCGGCATCGAGCGCGGCGCCACGCTGGCAATGCGGCACGCCGATGCCGCCGTTGTTGTTACAGAATCCCGAGGTATCCTCTGTTCGCGATTCCGATCGTATTGTCGGGATGCTCAACTCAAAGACTGAGAAAGCGGAGAAGGGGGAATGCATCGCCAAGCACGTCCTAATCACGCGTTTTGATGCTAGCCGCGCTGCGCGCGGGGAGATGCTGAGCATTGGCGACGTCCTGGAAATTCTTTCGTTGCCATTGCTTGGCATCATTCCGGAGGACAAAGAGGTATTGCGCGCCTCCAACATGGGCGCGCCGGTCGTTCTTAACAGTCCTGCGAGCGCACCTGCCCATGCCTATATGGACGCTGCCCACCGCCTCATGGGCAACCAGATCGACATGGTCATCCCAAGCGAAAAGCGCGGCCTGCTCACCAAGCTGTTTGGACGGAGAGCGGCATGAATTGGTCGATGTTTTTCAAACGAAGCAACCCCTCCGCACCGGTTGCGTGCGAGCGGTTGCAGATCTTACTTGCGCACGAACGCTCGGAGATCGGGAACTCTAACCTGATTTCTACCCTCAGAGAGGAGATTCTGGCCGCCATCTCGCGTCATGTGGCAGTCGAACCAGACAAGGTGCAGGTCAAGATGGATCGCGGTCCGGTCATTTCCACTCTCGAAATTGAGGTTGAAATCCCGAACGGAGCGCAGGTGTCGCGGCTTGCCGCGAACGCCTGAGGAGAGTGCGCCCGTCAGGAGGCCGCGAAACCCGCCCTGTACCAATACGTGCTGAGGCGAGTTTGATGGCTGCGAGGTAGTTTTCGGGGTTTTTGTCGTAGCGCGTCGCGACGGCTCTGAAGTGCTTGAGCTTGTTGAAGAAGCGCTCGACCCGGTTACGATAGCGATAGATGAATGAGCTGAACGCCAGAACATGACGCCGGCGCGGCATGGGCTTGACGTTGGCCCAGGCACCGCGCTCGGCCTGGGTCTGGCGCAGCGCGTCGAAGTCATAGGCCGCGTCGGCGAGCAGGATGTTGCCGGCGCCAAGCGAGCCCAGCATGTCGCAGGCGGCGCGACCGTCATGCGCTTGGCCCTCGGTCAGCTTGAGCGCGATCGGCAGGCCGCAGGCGTCGACAAGGGCGTGGATTTTCGTGGTCGGCCCGCCCCGCGAGCGACCCATGCAGCGGGATCGGTCGGCTTTTTTTGGGCGTTGGCGGCGTGCTGATGCACGCGGATGCTCGATGAATCGATTATCTGAATGTCGCCGTCGTAAGCCTGCGAGCGCCTTCAGCAGCCGATCCCAGACGCCGGCGCGACGCCACCGGTTGAACCGGTTCACGCAGGTCGTGTGCAGCCCATAGCGCTCCGGAATGTCCGCCCACGGCGCGCCGGTGCGCAGCCGCCAGAAAATCCCAGCACCCGCCGGTCGTCCACCCGCGGCACCCCGCGCGGCTTGTTCGGCAACAAAGGCTGGATCACAGACCATTCGAAATCCGTCAGATCAAAGCGCGCCCCCCACGTCGGCAGTGGCGAGTTCCTAATCATCGTCGAGGTGTGGACTGCGCGTGGAGAAGAGCGGCACGAAAACATTCATAGTCCGCTATCGCGCCGACGGCGGAGGTCGAACCGCTCCGCGGCGGTTCGCTACAATCGGCCGCTTCGGCCCGCTCACAGTCGATGAAGCTCGCCGGCGAGCTCGGGTGCTTCTTGGAGCGGTTGCGACAGGCGAAGACCCGCCGGCCAGCGACAGGCGCGGCGGCGGGAAATGACCATAGCCGCCTTAGTAAACCTTTACGAGGCCGAGGGCTGTTTCGTGCAACGCGGCGTTCGGCAAGGCGAACCGATGAAAGCCAGGACGAAGGCTTATACGGTTGCACGCCTTCGGCACCACGTAGTGCCGCTGCTCGGTCATAAGCGGGTCACGGAGGTCGGTCCGGGGGAGATCGAGCGGTTCGTGCGAGATGTTGCCGCCGGCAGGACCGCGCGCGATCGGTCAGGGCGGCAAGCCCGTGCTCCTTGTAGCGGTCGAAAATCTTGTAGCCAGTCTTGCGCGATATGCCGAACTCCCGGCACACGTCCGTCATGCTCTCGCCGTCCAGCAGGCGGGCGACAAAGCGCAGGCGTTCCTCCATCACCGAACTCGCTGTCCACGGCCTCAACACCTCCCGCCAAATGGCGAAAAGTGTTACCCATGTGTCCGGTACGAAGTGTCACCTATCTCTCAGACCGCTCACTCGCTATCGACATAGAGTTGAGAGCGACCCTTCGGAGCGCTTGCTGCTTCCCCACCTCGCCAGTTAAAGCCGGGGAAGCGTGGGGGAAGCGCCGGAAGGCGAATGCCGCGCTGCTCCCGCGTACAATCGGCGGAGTCGCGATGCGCCGCTGCACCGAGCCGCTATCATCATGCGTGCGGTCCACTACAACTGGCTTGAAGCTTTCACATCGCATCGAACGCCCAGTTCACTCGTTCTCACAAGGCCCACCAACGCATCGATACAAACTTAACCATCCCAGCGCTTCCGAGCAACGACAGCTTTAATGATTCAGCCCCACCGACCGTCACCTCCGGCACAAAGCAAACATGCCCCCCATTGTTCAAGTCGCAGATATTTCATGCGCTCTTGTATATCGTCTGTCTGACGGATTAAGAATCCAACCGCGCACCCGTTCAAATCGGAGGACAAGCTATGCAACGTAGCGCCGATCGGATTCTGACAACTCACGTCGGCAGCTTGCCGCGATCGGCCGATTTCTACGCAATGAGCGTCGCGCGACGCGCCGGCGAGAAGGTCGACGAGGCGGTCTATGCGGCGCGCTTGCGCCAGGAGGTGGCGGAGGTCGTGCGCAAGCAAGTCGACCTCGGCATCGATATCGTCGACGACGGCGAAATGAGCAAGCCGAGTTTCATTACCTATATCAACGAGCGCCTCAGCGGCTTTGAGGCTGACTCCGCCGATCGCAATCAAAGCCCCTGGGTTGGCTCGCGCGAGGTCATGGAATTCCCCGACTACTACAGGCCGCAACTTGCCAATGTGCACAGCCGGCACACGCACTATCTGTGCACCGCACCGGTGAGCTATCGCGGCGGCGCGGCGCTCAAATCCGATCTCGACAACCTCAAAGCGGCCCTGGCGACGGTCAAGGCGACCGAAGCCTTCGTGCCGGCGACCTCGGTATCGAGCATCGAGGATTGGAACCGCAACGGTTATTACAAGTCCGACGAGGATTACCTGTTCGCGCTCGCCGAGGCGATCGGCGAAGAGTACCGCGCCATCGTCGATGCCGGCTTCCTGCTGCAGGTCGATGACCCGCATCTGGTCACCTATTACGTTTGCCATCCCGACAAGACGATCGACGAATGCCGCAATTGGATCGCGCAGCGGGTCGAGGCCATCAATCATGCCTTGCGCGGCATCCCTAAAGATCGCGTGCGCTTCCACACATGTTACGGCATCAATTTCGGCCCGCGCGTGCACGACATCGAAGTCAAGCACATCGTCGACATTCTCAGCCGGCTGAATGTGGGCGCCTTCTCATTCGAGGCGGCCAATCCGCGGCATGAGCACGAATGGACCGTCTGGCGCGATGCCAAGCTGCCCGACGACGTGATCATGATTCCGGGCATGATCACCCAGTCGAATGTCATGGTTGAGCATCCGGAACTAGTCGGCTGCGTCAACTAATTTGAAAGGATTGGATGATTCGCTTCCGTCGCGATTCGAGCGACGGAGGCGAGCATGGCTGCAAAGGATATTGCGGTAAAGAAGTATGTGGTGCGGCTGGGCGCGGAGGAACGCGAGCAATTGCAAGCGCTGATCCGCAAAGGAAAGAGCCCAGCGAAGCGCTTGTTGAAGGCGCGCATTCTGTTGAAGGCCGATATCTCGGCGGCCGGTGAGGGGTGGAGCGACAGCCGGATCATCAAGGCCTTGGACACCAGCGCGGCCATGATCTACCGGGTGCGCAAGCAATTGGTGGAAGAGGGCTTCGAAGCGGTGTTGAGCCGCAAGCCCCGCATGACTCCACCAGTCGCTGCGATTTTCGACGGCGAGAAGGAAGCCAAGCTGATCGCCCTGGCGTGCTCCAAGCCGCCCAAGGGACGTGCCCGCTGGACGTTGCGGTTGTTGGAGAACAAGGTCGTGGAACTCGGCATCGTCGAGCGCGCAAGCAACTCCACGATCGGGCGCACGCTCAAAAAAACCGCCTCAAGCCGCATCGCCGGCAATGCTGGGTCATTCCGCCGAAGGCCAACAGCGCCTTCGTAGCCGCAATGGAAGATGTGCTCGCAGTCTACACGCGGCCACGTGATCCCGATCGGCTGCTGGTGTGCCTGGACGAGACCTCAAAGCAACTCATTGCCGAGACGCGCATGCCGATCCCAATGAAACGAGGACGCCCAGCCCGCGTCGATTACGAGTACGAGCGCAACGGCACCGCCAACCTGTTCATGTTGTTCGCGCCGCTCGAAGGCTGGCGCCACGTCGAGGTGACGGACCGCCACACTGCCTTAGACTATGCTCACGTCTTGAAGGATTTGGCTGATCGTCACTTCCCGCACGTCAAGACCATCGTGCTGGTCCAGGACAATCTCAATATCCACAGCAAGGCATCGCTCTACCAGGCCTTTCCGGCGTCCGAGGCCAGGCGGCTGGTCGAGCGCTTCGAATGGCACTACACGCCCAAGCACGGCAGTTGGCTTGACCTCGCCGAATCCGAACTCGGGGTTCTATCCACCCAATGCCTCGATCGGCGCATTCCCGACAAACAGACCCTCATTGAGGAAATCGCCGCCTGGGAAAACCACCGCAACGCCCATCACACCAAGGCAGACTGGCAATTCACAACCAAAACTGCCCGTGTCAAACTTAAACACCTATACCCTTCAATCTAGCTAAATCAACCGACTAGTGGCACAGCGGCTCGGTCGCTGGATCGACGCCTTCGGCCGCGAGCGCGTCATCGCCGGCACCGATTGCGGCTTTGCCAGCTTCGCCGGCAACGATGAGATCCACGAAAGCATCGTCTGGGCGAAATTCGCGGCGCTGGTGGCGGGCGCGCGCATGGCGTCCAAGGGTACGGCCCGGCGCGTTTAACAGCCTGAGTGATGTAACTATACAGTCGCCGTTTCAAATCCGAAGTGCAACAGGGCAGCATAGACGGCATGGCGGAGTGAGTGGCGGGGGAAAGGGTCGGGGTCAAGGGCTTTAGTCGCCGGAGACGATGCGAGCGCAGCGAGCACCCTTGAGGCCGACGTTTTCTCCCGCCAGACTTTGCCATGTTGTGTATGCCGGTTTTTCTGGCGGTCAGATGGAAGACTATCCTTGCGTGGGACAGCACATCTCACGGAGGAAAAATGCCCGAAGGCTATCTCCATCTGACCTGCGAACAACGCTGCCAGATTTACGCGCTCTTGCAAAGCGGCCACTCGCAAGCCCACATCGCGCGGCAAATTGGCGTCGATCCGTCGACGATCAGCCGCGAGCTTGTTCGCAACACCGGCGCGCGCGGCTATCGCTTCAAGCAAGCGCACGAGAAGGCCTCGCAGAGACGCCAAGAGGCCTCGGACAAGCCGCGCAAAATAACGCCAGATTTGGTGGAGCTGATCGAAGAAAAACTGACGCAACAGCAGTGGAGTCCCGATCAGATCAGCGGGCGTCTGGCGAAGGATGGCGTCGCCTTTATCAGTCACGAGCGCATCTATCAGCATGTCTGGAAAGACAAGAAAGACGGGGGCACGCTGTATCTTCACTTGCGTCACAGCGGCAAAAAATACAACAGGCGCAAGGGCAAGAATTCGGGGCGCGGGCTGATTCCGAACCGCGTCGATATCGATCAGCGGCCTCCTATTGTCGCCGCAAAAATCCGCATCGGAGACTGGGAGGCCGACACGATTATCGGCGCCAATCACAAAGGCGTTGTCATGTCGCACGTCGAGCGAACCTCCAAATACACCAAGCTCGCCAAACTGCCGGACAAGAACGCGGACTCTGTCGTGCAGGCCTGCGCACGCGTGCTTTTGCCGCTCGCTGACCAAATCGAAACAATCACTTACGACAATGGAAAAGAGTTCGCCTCTCACGCCCAAATCGCAACCTCGCTGGGGGCACTATCCTATTTTGCCAAGCCCTATCACTCGTGGGAACGCGGCCTCAACGAACACACTAACGGCCTCTTCAGGCAGTACTTCCCAAAAGGTTCCGACTTCTCTATTTTGTCCGATGCCGATGTCCAAAGGGTCGAGGACAAACTCAACTCTCGCCCCAGAAAGATACTCGGCTACCAAACCCCTCGCGAGATTTTCTTCAGCGCCAGAAATCTGCCCGTTGCACTTCACTGTTGAATGGGCGAGTTATATAATTAGCGCAAGGGAAGGAAAATGCCTACGCGGCGCCAGGAAAGTGTCGGCGGCGGTGGTCGGGTGTGGCCGACGGTCGTGCGGCAAGAGCAGCAAGAAGGGCAGCTATGAGTGCACAGACGTCGAATGCGCGGATCCTCACCACGACCGTCGGTTCCTACCCGGTGCCGGACTGGCTGGTGGCGCTGCCCTCCGAGCAGGCGCTGATCGATGCGACGCGGGTCGTCATCAGCACGCAGGAGCAGGCCGGTATCGATCTCGTCTGCGATGGCGAGCTATATCGTTTCGACGTCAATCATCCCGAGACCAACGGGATGATCGAATATTTCGTGCGGCCAATGGCCGGCGTGCGGCGTGAGATCGGCCTCGCCGAATGGCTGGAATTCCAGAAGACGCCGGCGCTGCAATTCCGCACGCGCCCGCCCGGCGTGGTGGAAAGTCCGATCGGTCCCGGCACGCTCGATCTGCCGGCGGCTTACGCGCGCGCCAAGACCCTCGCCACGCGCCCGCTTAAGTTCACACTCACTGGCCCGCACATGCTGGCCAAAATGCTGCTCGACACCCATTACAAGGACAAGGCTGCGCTCGCCAAGGCGATCGCCGACGTGCTGGCCGAACAGGTCAAGCACATCGACGCCACGGTGATCCAGATCGACGAAGCCAATCTGCCGGGCAGCCCGCAGGAATGGGAATGGGCGGCGGTAGCGATGAACCGCGTGCTCGATGCGGTGCCGACCACGCCGGCGGTGCATCTGTGCTTCGGCAATTACGGCGGCCAGACCATTCAGAAGGGCGGCTGGGGACAGCTCATCAATTACCTGAACGCGCTGCATGTCGACCATATCGTCATGGAGAACGCGCATCGTCCGCCCGAGGAACTCGCGGTGTTCAAGGAGCTGCGTCCGGAGATCGGCTTCGGGCTGGGGGTCGTCGACATCAAGCAGACCGTGATCGAATCCGCCGATGCAATCGCCCGCGCCATCGAGCATGCCGACAAGATGCTTGGCGTCGGCCGCGTGAAATACATTCATCCCGATTGCGGCTTCTGGATGCTCAAGCGCGGCATTGCCGACGGCAAAATCCGCGCGCTGGTGCGCGGCCGCGATCTCTACGAGGGCCGGCACTGAACGCGCGCTGCGCTCAATCGGTCGCCAGCGGCGTGAGTGTGTCCCAATCGGGATAGGCACTGCTGGCAAAACCGGGTGCGGCCAATGAGCCGATGGCAAGCTGTCCGTTGCGGATCTTTAGCCGCACAGCGCCATGGCTCTGTTCGTAGAGGTCGGGATGGGCGGCGAGGAAGGCCGCCTGCTCAGCCTGTGGCAGGTCGGCCATGCCATTGACGTAATGATGGCCGTTGCGCTCGACGTGTCGGAGTCCGATGAGATTGACCAACGCCAAGTCCTGCTGCACCGCGAGCCCGGCCTGCGTGGTCAAGTCTTCGCCGGTCATAAAATAGCAGTTGTCACCAGCTTGCGCGTTCCAATTGCGGCAGCGGGCGGCATTGAAGATAGACTTGTACAGGCCTTTGCAGGCCTTGCTCGACACTCCAACGTAGCCCAAGCCCCGCGCGCGCGGAAAGGCGCCGAAATCATCGTCCAATTCATCGATAATCACCGGCTTGACCGCGGACAGCGCCGATATGTCGCTGTCGAGCGTATTTGCCCGGGTGATCGGTTGCTCGATGAACATGATGCTCGCGACGAGGCGCTTGAGCTGGGGCGCTGCTTGCATGCGTCGCCACAGATCGCGCAGGGCGCTGATTTCGTTGTACTGCTCGTTGCCGTCGAGCGAGACGTAGTAAGGCTCAGCAATGCGATCGAGCACGGCGGCAATTTCGATCAGCCGCTGCTCATCGGCGTCGCGGTCGCCACCCACCTTGAGTTTGAAATAGCGATGGCCGTACGCCGCAACGACTTCCTCTAGCGACTCGGGCAAACCGTCGCCGACCTGGTTGGGATGGCCGCCGACGACGTCGACCATGCCCACTGTATGACGCGCCGCGATCGTGTCCGCCGGCGTCAATTGTGCGAAAAAGCGCGTCATGTCGAAACCGGCGAGGTCGGGCAGGCGCTGGCCGAGCAGCGCCACTTCAACGCCGGCTAGGTTGTTGCGCATCACCTCGTAAAACGAGCAGCCGGTGGCGCGACACAGCGCGTCGAGAATTGCGCAGTCGATCTGCGCCGGGCCAAAATTGGCGACCAGCGGAATGAGGTCGTGCCTGGCCCCTGCCGCCAATTGCTCCTCGTAATGGGCTGCGAAATGGCCGAATGCCGTGCGTGCGCGACCCGTATCGAGATAAGTCTTAGCGGCGAGCCGCAGAGAAAGCCTTAGCTGGGCAAAATTGGCTTCGTTTGAGAGTGCCGGAATTCTCTTGTTGAACCATTTCGGCGCAAGCAGCTCGGCGGTGGCGCCCCACTGCGAGCGGCCATTGGGTAGCTCGATGCGTACGCGCACGTAGCACTGAGGCGCTTCCGTCAGCGTGACCACGCCGAAGCGGAACGGCATGCGCAGATGCACGTCTCGCTCATAGAGGCGGACCTCGCGCATGATGAATGGCGGTGCGCTCACTTCAGTTTCCCAAAAGCGGGGCGCGCTACCGCACAGGTAAGGTCGCGAAGCGTCCGCCAGGGCACAGACAAGCCGTTAACATCCGCCAAAATCTTACCTATCCGCCTCCAGCCATGCCGTCATTTGTCCCGAGGGTCATCTGCTTGAAAATTTTGCTCGCCATGATCTAACCAGATAGTTACACTGATGACCAGCCTCCGGCTTGGGCCGAACAAAAAGGGGCAGGAAACACCAAGAGGATTGCGCCGGGGATGGCTCGGATCATCCGCGTCGACATCAAGCGATTTGATTACCCGCTGCTTGGAGAATTCAAGTTCTTCAAGGGCGGCGCTCGGCCATCGATTTTGGTTCGCCTGACTGACGAAAATGGTGTCGCGGGATGGGGCCAGTCGGTGCCGGTCGAAAGCTGGACCATGAGACGGTCGAGACCGTCGAGAGCACGCTAAGCTATTATTTGGCACCCGCCATCATTGGCGCCGATGCGAGCGACCTCGCCGACATTCATGCCAGGATGGAGTTCGCGATCCGCCCTTCGTTCTCAGTTGGCCAGCCGCTCTGCAAGGCCGGGATCGATCTCGCCTGCTACGATCTCTGGGGCAAGCAGACGCGTCGATCGGTGAGTGATCTCCTCGGCGGCGTCCAGCAAAGCCAAATCACGTTGAGCTGGACCGTGCAGTCACCGACCATCGCCGGGGCGGAACAGCTGCTGCAGCAGGGACGGGCGCTCGGCTACAAGAATTTCAATATCAAGGTCGGCCATCCGCAGACGCCGTCCTACGACTTGACGCTGGTGCGCACGGTCATGCACTTTGCGCCCGACGGTTTTCATTGGGCCGACGCCAACACGAGCTACGATCTCGACACCGCACTCGACATAGCGCCGAAGTTTGCCGATCTCGGGCTCAAGGGTCTCGAATTGCCGCTGCCGCCCAACCGCATCCGCGGCTATCGAAAGCTGAAGAGCCTTGGCGCGTTGCCGGTGCTGATGGATGAGGGCATCATTTCGCCCGTCGAGGTCGAAGAGTTTATTATGCTCGATATGTTCGACGGCATTGCCATGAAGCTGCCGCCGCCTCGGCGGCCTATGGGGTAGCATGCGTCGCGTATCGCGCGACTTCTGCAGGAAAACGACTTGGGCTTGTTCGCCTCCGGGCTCACCGATCCGGATTTCTCGATGGCGGCGACGGCGCATTTCTTCGGGTGGGCTGGACTTAAATTGCCGGCCGCGGGCCAACGGGCCGCAATATCTTGCCAACCGTGGCACGATGGATGCCCAGTTCCGCGCGCGTGGCGACATCATGCATGTTCCCACCGGGCTAGAACCTTGGCATTACGCCATCCGAAGAAATGCAAGCGTCGATGACGAATGTGGTCCAGTTGCATGAGGCTTTACCAGTATAAGGCCTCTGCTAGACTGAACGAAATCCACGCTTTTTGGAGATGTGGACCCGGGTAGGGACGATGGTGCTGATAAGCGATAGTTTGAAAAGTGAAGCGGCCGCGCGCGCAATCAAGGTCGGCTTGATCAAGAATGTGCTGCCACTCGCAGGCATCGTGACATTTCTGGTGGTGTGGCAGCTTGTTGTGATCATTTATCGCATGCCGCCCTATCTGCTGCCGCCGCCGACGGCCATCGCAGCCTCCTTCATCAATGAGTTTCCCACTCTGCTGAGTAATGGGTGGGTGACTGTTTACGAAATGCTGGTGGGCTATGCCATGGCAGTTGGCATCGCCATTCCGCTTGCCGTCGCCATCACTTCGTCGCGGCGATTTAACGAATTCGTCATGCCGACCATCCTGTTTTTCCAGATCGTGCCGAAGGTGGCGATCGCGCCGCTGTTCCTGGTCTGGTTCGGAGTTGGTTCGACGCCGAAGATCCGGGCGGCCTTTCTGATCTCGTTCTTTCCAATCGTGATCGACACCGCCGTCGGCTTGCGCTCGATGTCGACCGAGATGGGCGATCTCGCGCGCTCTATGGGCGCCACGCGCTTGCAGATCTTCACGCAGTTCCGGCTGCCGACGAGCCTGCCTTATCTGTTCAGCGGCTTGAAAGTGGCGGCGACCCTGGCGATCGCCGGCACCGTGGTCGGTGAATTTGTCGGCGCCGACAGTGGGCTCGGCTATCTGCTGCTGGTGACGAATTCGAACCTGGAAACCGCATTGATGTTCGCCACCA
>CAWIXM010000039.1:0-212922 GCA_963840055.1 uncultured Alphaproteobacteria bacterium
CTGAACAGTCATGACGTGACCTCCGTGTCTGATTTGGAGGGGGTGCCGTCATGGCTCGTCGAGGACTTGCGGCCAGACAGGCGCGAAGTCACCCAAGCATCCAGGTCTTGTTGCCGATATACAGGCCAGCGTCCGAAATGCTCAAAGACGGGGCCGCCGCCTACACAAGCCAGCTTTGCTAGTGTACTAGCGGCGTAATTTAGTCCCCATTTCGTTAAGATGTACTCACTCGCCGATGCGCGGCGAAAACGTCTATCGCTTAACAATTCAAGCTCCTTACTTGCTTTCACCGGTTCTTCCGGCGAAGTACAAGTAAGGACAAAATGACCTACTTAAGCGGGGGGCTTTCCTAGGACCCTGATTAGTTCAGATAGGCCCTTTCTAAGCTGATCGATGCTGTTCGCAGTTCCTAGTGCGTGCTCGAATTCTGCTCGCTGACTAGTCGCTTGCTCATCGCGCTTGTAGCGATCACGCCAGTTCCGAACGGTTGTTGCGGTGAGTTCTCCACCTGATATCGTGATTTCATTGTCCCTAAGCCACTTGGCGACTGTGGCACTGTGGCCGCTGCATCATCAAGTTCTTTATCGAATTTTCTGATAAGTAAATCGACGCACACGCTCGCGTATATCCCAACGGCGCGTCGCTCCATGCTGGCTTCAGGGCGGTTTCCACCCCTGGAACGCTGTGCTTCTCCAGCAATGGAACGACAGTGCCTCGGTCGAGGTCTAGTAGTGCTCCGGCGAGAGCGGCGAAAGGAAGCGCTGCTTCCAGGCCGAAGCGTTCTTTCGCGAACAACATCACAGCTTGAGTTGCGACGTGCAGCCCTTTGCGGTTTGCAGGGCTCTCGTCATGCAGACGCCCTGCATCATTGAGACACTTCCCTAGGGCCGCAAGAGCTTCATCGGCACCCCCTCGGAATGCGTCGGTTAGCTTAAAGATTTCGCGTTCTATCTCTTCGCTCATACCGTAGGCTCTCTAATAGCCGGATCAGCGTTGTCAGTCGGAGTCGCGCGTCTTACTGGATCATTCATTGCAGTGTCGACGTAGCGAGCCACCTTCTCTGCAGCTCCTAGCAGGAGGCTATCGACTGTCGTGATATACCCGCCAGTTACTCCAAGACGTGCGTGACCGAGGAGCGCCTTTATGGTGAGTTCGCTCAGCCCTAGTTCGTGAGCTGCACTCGCGTATGCGTGGCGAAGGCCATGAGGGGAGAACGCTGTACCCACGACCCGCCGCCAAGCTTTAGGGAAGACGGAGCCGTACGACTTGTCGTTCCGGGTTACGCCGGGAAAAACGAACTCGCTACGACGTTCTATACCAGCCAAGATATCTCTTGCCGGCGCCGCGAGGGGCCTGACGGACGTACCGGTCTTTGTGTCCGTGAGCCGCAAACAGGAATTATCAAGATCGATCTCGGACCATTTAAGGTCCATGATCTCCGAACGGCGGCAGCCCGTGAGCGCGAGAAGGCGAATACCCGCTATGACTTGCCAATGCTCACCACGCTCCTCTGCCCGCTCCAGCTGAAATCCCAGGGCACGATAATCTCCTGCCGCCAGCCGCAACGAACGTCGCTGATCGGCCGGCTTCCGGACTCCGTGAGCCGGATTGTGATCGACATAGCCCGCTTCCTTGGCATAGGTAAAAATGCCGCCGAGTAAGCCGATTACCCGGGTCGCAGCGGTCGCCCCCCGGTTACGCGAGCAACCCCGCGCGGTTTCGTTTTCACGGTCGCAGCTGTCTTGCCGAGAGTCACGGCCTCGAGCAGCAGCCGAACGTCAGCGCTTGTCACATCCTTAATCAGCTTCTTCCCCATCAGCGCGTATGATGTGCCGCGCTATTCGCCCACGATCGATCTCAAGAGTGCTGGCTTTCTTCGGCGCGCCCTTCCGCCCGAGAATGAGCCCAGCGTCTGCTTTTGCCAGGTATTCTTTGCACAAATCTGCAACCGTAATTGCGTTACGGTCATCCTTGCGCTGATCTGCCGGGTCGTACCCGCGATCGACCTCGCTAAGGAGCCGCCGTGCTTCCCCGCGGGCCTCTTCTGGGGTCAACCTTCCGTAATTCCCCACTGTGAGGCGGCGAGAGCGCCCCTGACGATTGCGATACTGAATGAGAAAGGACCTGACACCGCTGGGCTTTAAACGCAACCCGAAGCCACGCAGGTCATCATCCCAGACCACCTGGTCTGTCCCACCCGGCTTAAGGGCATCGATCGCTCTTTTGATCAGCTTCATAAGGCGGACTCATCAGGTAAGCAGCGGGTAAGCACCAAATTGGTATTGACAGTAATTGATGTCAATGGCACGAGAAGCAAGAAAGCAATTTTTGACAGTAGCTTAGTTGGGCTAAGCGATATCCGATCATTTCCGGTAATGAACTGGGAACTACCTTGACATGGTAGGGGTCACAGGTTCGATCCCTGTCGCGCCCACCATCATTTCAAAGACTTAGGGCCAAGCTCTCAAGACAGTAGCGAGGCCAAGCTACCGCATAGCTACCAACACGGCTCGGAAGCGACCTCGCGAGTTCGGTGACATTCGCGAGCGCGCGAGCGTCACCAAGGTGTAAAAAGCCGGCAAAGGCTTGCCCTTACGTTATGCGCTTGCACCACATATGCCGGCTGGGAAACTCCGGGAACCGGCCCAGGCTAAATCTGTTCGCCATACGAGAACGGGTATAAGCCACCGTGCGTAGCGCTTCGGCACCCGATGACGACATGCGCCGAGCATTGCCGGCCCGCGGCTTGCAAGACAGGGTTTGACCCTCATGCACCGGAGTGAGAGATGCCCAACAAGGTTGACCGGATTCGGCGTTTGCGTGCTGCGCTGGAGGCTATTGTACAAGGTACTGAACAACCCGCGGCCGGCCAGATCGCCTCCGAGGCGCTCGACACAGATAATTATCTTGCGGAGAACCCTCAGAACGTAGTCGACGACCTGACAGAGGCGAAGCGCCAACTGTGACCGAACGTCATGCCCTCTCCCCCGGGCCCTCCGATGACATTGGGAAAAACATGAGGGCGCTCGGCGTCCGTTCGCTCGCGGTGACCTGACCGCCGTGGAAATTAAGCTCCCGGCATGGGTGGAAGTGGGACTCGCGATCTTAACGCAGCATTCAGCCGCTCATCGTTCCGGCCCATGGCGTCTCGATAGATGACAATAAGAGCTTCAAAATAGCCCCGCTTGAAGTCAGTATCAGGCGGGTCCGAGATGAAGCGGTCGATTGCGCCTTCGATATACGTCTCGATGGCTTTCGTCGCCATAGCTGTTTTCCTCTCCATTGCTGATTGCTGGCTTAGGCGAGAGGCTACAGCCATGTTAGCCGAACCAGCGCAATCAACCCAGGAACAATCGCGGCCTGCTCCTCAAAGCAAAAGGCCGCCCGTAGGCGGCCCAAAACCGTCAAGCCGTTACTAGAGGATCGCGCCAGCGGCGCCCCACGCCGATCGAGGCGCCCGAAACGCTGACAATCGGATCCGAAACGCTTTCTCGCGAGCCGCCTAGAATATATCGAGGCAGAGCCGTCAGATGATCTGCATGGCGTGGGAAAATGTTGCCTTTTCTCGTCGTCACTGCGGTGGAATAGCCGGCGCGGGCCGCGAACTCGAATTCCCTGGGGCCGCACGCCTTGCTCGAACCGAATGGATAGGCGAAGTGATCGGCCGCAATACCGAGTTCGCGGGTCAGCCGTCGACGCACATCGACCATCTCGGCGAGCGCTCGATCTTCGTTCAATTCTGCGAGCGGGTGGTGGTTCACCGTGTGGGCGCCGATCGTGGCGAGCGGATTCGCGGTCAGTTTCCGCAGTTCGTCCCAGCCGAGAAAATAGGCCTCGCACAAGGCCTCATCCGAAATCAACGAGGGGCGCAGGATCTCGTCCACAAGCGCCTTGTTCCTCTCTATTTCGTCATGAATCCAGGTGACGAGCCGGCGATACGCGGTGGCCTTCTCGTCGACGTTCGCGAGCGAAAAATGTTGCGTCACACCATCGATATCGACGGATACAGCGTGTCGCCGGCGTAAAGCCTCCTCCAGCCGCAGCCACCAGACATCCAATGTCCTGTCCGGGGCAGCAGTGGTGACGTAGATTGTCGTAGGGACGCCGAGACGTTGCAGCACCGGTAGAGCCAAGGCAACGCTGTCTCGATAGCCGTCGTCGAACGTCAGCGCGGCGAATCGCCTTCCGCGGTAACCCTGCACGATACGGTTCTTCACTTCGTCCATCGATACGAAATCGATATCGGCTGCCCGCATGGCGATGATCGCTCGCTCCAGGAAATCAGCCGTGATAGTGAGGTCTACGGCCGCGCTATCGCATTTGGCCGTGACCACCCGGTGCATCATAAAGATGGTGCCTAGCCCTCCATAAATCGGCCGGAACAGGCGATGTAATCCTGACCGGTGCACAATGGCCGCGCGGTTCATCTCGTCAATTCCGAGACATGCCAACCGACGCCGTATGGGGGCTCTTTCTTGCCCATGTGCGGCGAAGTCGAAGGCTGCGAAATCGAGACCCTGCACCTCGTAGCGCTTCGTCGAATCCGCGGCGCAACGTCTCGATAGGCGCAATCATCTCACGCACAAGAGGATCGAGGAGGCCGCGAATGTGGAGCCTTTCACTTTGAGAATCGCATTGCACAGTGCCACGGTAAGTCCATAAACGACGCTACCCAATAAAGCTGAAGGTTTTTTCGTTTGGCGAACAGGTTCCAGCCAAGCGTCGGCATTCATTCGCCAATCGTGCGGAACCGCTGCCGCGGCGCGGGCGCTTCCGATGCGATCGGTCATCCCAGGGGCGACTAGGGCCGCCGCCGCGCGCGGCAAATCGCGCCACTGCTGATGCTTTACGGCGAGAGATGCGAATATTGAGGCGGCCTTCCGGCCGCGTCCTGCCCGCAACAATTTTTTCGCGAGATAGCGCTCGTGCATCGCTTCGGCGGCCTTGGCTTCGCGTTTATCGGGTGAGGCGCCGTACCGAGCGAAGATGATTTTGCGACCTTTCCGCATAATTTCGACATTCGTCGAGATTGTGGCTCGTCCCTGTCGATAAGCAATCATCGGTCGATCGACCGCCGCAACCGATGAATGCCGAGCCAATCGAATCCAAAGGTCCCAGTCTTCTGATCCGGGAAGGGCAGGGTCGAATCCTCCGACTTCTCGGAGGAGCGTCGCTTCGGCAATCACCGACGAGCCACCGCTTGGTATTACGTTTCGGCTTGTCAAATCGGGAAGAACGTTCCCGCCCCTGACATGGTGATGCCCGAGTATTCGAAGGTCTTCATCGACCAGAACACCACCTGTGCAGCCCCACCGAGCGGACTGGGCCGTCAAGGCCGAAAGTTGCGCGGCGAGCTTGTCCGGTGCCCATAGATCATCGTCGTCACAAAACGCGACCCACCGCGTAGTCGCCTGTGCGATACCAGCATTTCTTGCAGACGACATGCGTAGCGGACGGTCGTGATGGACTACCTTGATCCGGCAATCCCGTGCTGCGAGGCCGTCGAGCCACGGCTTGGTTCCGTCCGTAGAGCCATCGTTGACCACGACGACCTGCACGGCGACGTCCTGCTGACCGAGGATCGAGCAAATCGCTCCAGGAAGAAGATGAAGTCGATTATGGGTAGGGATCACAACGGTCACGTCTGCAGGCATCAAGCGCCTCCTTCCCCAAAAAATTATTAATGCCAAGCATTACTACTTTCGTCGTGTATGTATCGTATTTGTGTCGCGAACCTGACATAACTCAATAAAGTAGGAATTGAGGGGTTAAATCCCCTCCTTCTGACTCAAAGCCGCAGATCGGGGGCAAGCCAAAATCGTTATGCTCTTAGGACTTGTCCAACCGCAGCTTGGCGCGCCGTGGAATGTCGAATTCGGGGAGGCCGCACTCCTTCCACACCATTAGCGCCTTTGCCATCATTTCCTTCGGCGGCAGCGAGAACGGGCCGGAATCGATCTTCTGCGTCGCATCGAGAACGAGCTTGGAGCCTTGCCACACGTTCCCGCGCGCATCCCGCACCGAGGGGTCGATATGGAGCGGCACATAGACGTCGTCGATGATGACGGTGTCACGTTGCGGACTGAACCGCGAATTCAACGCCCAGTCGACATGGGTGGAATCGCGAATATCGACATCGGTATCGACGACGGTAATCCGCTTGAGCAGCGTCGTATCCGCAATCGCCCGACCAACCCGTTTGCCGTGGCCAGGAAATTGCGGTGTCATCGCCACAATCCCGTGAGCCAAGAGGCCGCCGAAGGTGAGATCGATCCACACATCCTGGACGGACTGCTCGCCAATATGATCGCGCAGCGTCTGGAGGATGACTCCCGCATTCATCAGGCTCTGAATCGTCGTGCTCTCCGACGGCGGCATTTGACTGGTGTAGCCGTAGAAGATTGGCTCACGCCGGTGGGTGATCGCGGTCACGCGCGCGACGGGGCGCTTTTCCACTTGGCCCATATATCCGGCGAATTCGCCGAACGGACCTTCATCGTCCCGCTCGCCGGGTGCGATCTCCGCCTCGACGATGATCTCGGCGTTGGCCGGAACCGCGAGGTCGATCGTCTGACAACGCACCAGCTCGATCGGCTCACCCTTCAAGCCGCCCGCAAGTTCGATCTCGTCGCGGCCATAAGGGAGATTGGCGACGGTAGCCAGGTGAATCGCCGGCTCGGTCGCAATCACCCACGCGATCGGCGCCTTCTTTCCTTTCTCAATCCAGGTCTGCACGTTGCGCGTGCCCTGACGGTTAGGCGATAGATTGACGACAACGGTGCGATTGTCGCGCACCATGGTGCGATAGACCCCCATATTGGCGATGCCAGTGTCGTGATCGCGCGTAACAATGATCGTGGTCAGATAGGGAGCTTTGTCTTTACCTGGCGTCCACGTCACGATCGGCAACGTGTCAAGCGTGGAGTCTTCGCCGCCGAGGACGACCTCCTGGCAGACGCCGCGATCGACGATGCGTGGCTTGATCGGGCGGCGTATCGCGTTGACGACGGTCTGGTTTATCTCTCCGACGTCGCATTGCAGCGCGACAGCGACGCTCGCGGGGCTGGCGCCGAGGGCGCCGGTGACCACGGGAATTTGCGTGCCCTTGACGTTTTGAAAATATAGGCCGAACCGCCGATCGATCGGCAGCGCCTGGTACATCCATTTCGCTAAGCAGGCGATTTCCCAGTTATAATCCACCTCCCGGCTGACGCGCTTGAGCAGATTCTGCTGCTCGAGCGCCGCCAGATAGTCACGCATGTCCCGGAACGGCATGCTTTTTTCCTCGTCGCGTCTTTGATGCTTATCCGCCAATGTTCGACTTGGTCACCTGTCGGGTGGTGAGGGAAATGCCGATGTAAAACATCATGATCGAAATCGCCGCCTCGCGGGCGTCCTGCGGCAACTGTTGGGTGAAGAAATCGACGTGCAGATGAACCTGGTCATCGATGCGGTGAAGAAGTTCTTTTCCCCGCGGCGTCACGACTACGTAGGTGACGCGTTGATCCCGATCGCTCGCAAAGCGCACCAGAAGTTTCCGCTGCTCGAGCGATTTCAATATGCTCGAGGCGAAGGCCGGAGCGATATCGAGGCGCTCTGCAACCTCCTTCACCCGCAGTTTCATCTGCTTACTGCCGTAGATTTGGATGAGCGCTTGATGTTCGAGCGGGTCGAGACCGGCGGCCTTCGCGCGTTCCTCGATCAGTCGGAACACTCTACGAAGCACGTAACGCGTTTGCGCTACGGATTGAAAGTATTGTTGCCGATCCCGAACAGTCCGTGCGCGGATCGCGTCTTTTCGTTTCTTCTCGAGCCGGCTTGCGTCGACGACGATCGTCATGCCAAGTCCTGCTTACTGCCATTACCTGATAAAGGGCGATCTCGATCGTCCTCTATAGAAATGATAGAGTTGCAAACTAATATTGTCAAATAGGTTATATAACATATATTGTTGAGTTGCTGGGCGCTTGGACCGACTCGAGGGGACTGATCACAGATACCGCGCGATGATCAGGCGCTGAATTTCGCTGGTGCCCTCATATATCTGGGTCAGACGCACGTCACGGTAGAACCGTTCAACCGGGAAGTCGGCCATGTAGCCATAGCCGCCGTGAACCTGGATGGCCTTGGAGCACACCCATTCCGCTGTTTCCGAGGCGAACAGCTTGGCTTGGCAGGCCTCTGTCACTGCCGGACCGCCAGCGTCGCGGACACGGGCGGCGTGCAGCCACAGCAGGCGCGCGGCATTGATCCTCGTCTGCATGTCTGCCAACAGGTTGGACACGCTTTGCAGTTCAATGATGGGCTTGCCGAATTGCACGCGCTCGCGCGCGTATCTCACTGAATGCTCGAGCGCCGCACGGGCGATGCCGGTCGCCTGGGCAGCGATGGCGGTGCGGCTGGCGGCCAAATTGGCGAGTGCGATGTTCAGCCCCTGGCCGCGGTCGCCTAGCAGGTTGGCCTCGGGAATTTCGCAATTCTCGAAGGTGTAGGCGCAGGTGTCCGAGGCCCGCATGCCCAGTTTGTGCTCTGCCCGCTGCTTGATGAAACCGGGCGCTTCCGACGGCACGATAAAGGCCGAAATTCCTTTCTTGCCGAGGTCGTGATCGGTGACCGCAAAGACGATCGCCACGCCCGCGCGACGCCCATTGCAGACGAACAGCTTCTCTCCGTTCAGCGTCCATTTGCCATTTGTGAGTTCGGCGCGAGTGCGGAGGTTCGCCGCGTCCGAACCAGCTTGCGCCTCCGTCAAGCAGAAGGCGCCGATGCGCTTTCCGGACGCAAGTTCGGGCAACCATTGCCGCTTCTGCTTATCAGTGCCGAAGGCGGCAATAGGCCAGCAGCCCACCGCATTATGGACTTGCACCAGCACCGACACGCCACCGCAGGCGGCCGCCACTTCCTCCACGGCCAGCGAGAAAGAGACGTAATCCGAGAAGCTGCCGCCGAATTCGGGCTCGATCATCATGCCTAGCAGCCCCATGTCCGCCAGTTTGGCTACGACCTCGTCGGGCATAGCCGCATCTTGATCCCATTGGGCTGCGTTGGGTGTCAGTTCGCGCATTGCGAATTGACGCACATGATCGCGGATCATGCGCTGCTGACCACTCAAAAAATCAGTCAATTTTATCTCCATTTCTTTTCTTGTTGCTGCGATTGGCCCAGACAAACGCCATTTCAATAACCTTTAGCAGTGTTCGCCCTCAGCACTTGTGAGACAGATTGGGTCGGTTGAGACAGGAGGACTTCTAGCTCATCGCAGCCTTTCGAAAAGCGACGATGAGACAGAAATCCATGCCAACGAAGGAATCTGAAGCGCCCATTCTAGCGTGGCGGTGCCGTCAGCGGCTTTCATGGTGGCGCATAGCTTTCCGGGCGACGATGTAGCGGGAGAAGTTGTCGAGTACGTTCGAGAAGTAGAACTCCCCAGCTAATCACCTTGAGGTAGGTAAAGTCGGGAAAAAATTGCAGCCTTGTCTAATTTTGCTACAGGTATATTTTGTGACTGGTTTTCGGCTCAGAATAAAATGACCGAACAAACGTGAATACTGATCGGAAAGCCGCCGACCTAAGCGGGTGGTGGTGCGCAAATCGTTTGGGCAGCAGTGCGCGCATTGACGTCGCCCGAAGCGGCTAATTTGGCGCGCAGTGTTCTTGCGCGCGCGTCGACAAAAGCGTTCGGGGACAAAGGAGATGAACCCCTTCGGGACAACGCCGTAGTCCCGACGACTGCCCTCGGTGCAGGCCAGCCGCCGAAGCCCCGGGAATCAAACGCTGCGTTGTGGCTCTAAGAGATCCGCCCCGCCGATCATAGTCTGAAGGCAAGACGAAAAAATCCTAGGGAAGGACAACTGTGATGATGACAAAACGTTGTGTTTTGTTTGTATGCGCCCTGATGGGAGCCATTTTCTTCTCAGCCGAGGGGCGGGCGCAAAACTTCACGATGAAGATCGGGATGGTCACGATCAACGACCCGAACCATAGCCTCGCTATCCGGTTTGCTGAGGAGGTCGAGAAGAGGACTGGTGGGCGAATTAAGGGGCAGGTGTTTCCGGCAGGTCAACTTGGCAAGCTGCCGCGCCAACTCGAAGGGCTACAGTTCGGGACCCAAGAGATTCTGGTGTGCCCGCCAGGCTTTCTCGCGGGTATCAATCCGGCCTTCCAGGTGACCGACGCGCCGGGCTTCTTTCGCGACATGGATTATGCGTATGCCGTGGTGACGGAGCCGAAATTCCGCGACATGTTCGTTGACCTTGCAAAGTCGAAAGGCATTCAAGGTATTACGCTGTGGGTCTACGGGCCGACCGTAGTGGCGACGATCAAGCCCGCTCGGTCCATTGCCGATCTCAAAGGCCTTAAGGTTCGCATTCTCGCCTCCGAACTAGAGCAAGCGACCGTCGAAGCCATGGGCATGTCTGGCGTTCCGATGGATTTCACCGAGACGCTGCAGGCATTTCAGACCGGCACGATCGATGCAGTGCGCACCAGCATGGTTGTGATGGGTGGAATGAAGTTCCAAAACACAGCCAAGTTCGTGGTCAGGGGACACACCGGGATGATCTTTTCGGGGATCTGGGCGAGTCGCAGTTGGCTCGAGTCGCTGCCTGCCGACTTGCGCAAGATTGTGTTGGACGTTGGCCGTGACATGGATCGTTTCGCAACTGAGAACGCCAAGAACTACGAGGCGTCGGTGAATAAGACCTGGACTGACGCTGGAGTGACGATCACCGATGTGCCGCCCGATCAAAAGGCTGCGCTATTTGCAAAATTGCAGCCGATCGGACAACGCGTGCTCGGACAGAATCCGAAAACCGCACAGGCCTGGAAGGAGCTGCAGGCGGCGGCCGCGGAGGTCAAGTGATTGTGGCCTAGGGAGCGTTTCAGTGCTGCTCGGCAAATTGAGCAAACGACTGGAGAATGACCATGGCTCCCGAGGCGGAATGGCCGAAGCTAGGTGTACTCCATCGCTTAGGTGATTTGACCGCCCTAGTCTGCAATTTTGTGGCGGCGTTGGCGTTGGGCGCCATTGTGGTCATCAATGGCGCCAACGTGCTTTGTCGTTACGTCTTCGGTTTTGCTTTTCCCTGGGCCGAAGAGCTGATGATTTTTCTGATGATCCTCATCGTCTTCGCCGGCGCGGCAGCGGTGACGTGGTCTAATACGCATGTCAGAATCGACTTGCTGCTCGAACTGCTCCCGCAGAAAGCAAAGGGCGCGGCAACTTTGGTTGTGACCATATGCGGCGCCGTCGTGCTGGCGGTACTGGTCGGCGTCAGTTTCAAGATCTTGTCGATGTTATATGCATTCGACCAGCGCAGCCTTGGTCTCGACATCCCCTTGTGGATTCCCCAGGGGTTCGTAACCGGCGGGCTGTTCCTCCAGGTCAGTATTTTGGTCTTGAAGGCCATCGGCACAGCCGAACGGACAAGCCGTGAGGGGCGCGGCGCCGAGTGAGCAAGCACGATGCCTGAATTGATCTTTTTGATCGGCGGGCCAATTCTGCTGCTCGCGTTCGGAATGCCGATTTTCCTGGTTTTCCTGACCGCCGCGGTCCTGTTCGCGGCCTTCTACTTAGGCGTTCCGCTGCATGCAATTACCACAGCGATCTTCGGCAGTCTTGACAGCTTCTCTCTCCTCGCGGTGCCGCTGTTCATTCTCGCCGGGGACATTATGGCGCGGGGAGGCATCGCGCACAGATTGATCGTGTTCATCATGTCGATCATCGGCGGCACCAAGGGTTCGCTCGGGGTTGCGACCGTGGCGTCAGCCGCCGCCTTCGGAGCAATGTCTGGGTCAAGCATTGCCTCCGTCGCCGCGATCGGCAAGCTCACATTGCCGTCGCTCGAAGAGTATGGATATGGCCGAGCCTTTTCCGTAAGCATGATCACGGCGACGGGCGTGATCGATGTCATCATTCCGCCGTCGATCCCCATGATTCTCTATGCCATCACCACGCAGCAGTCGGTGATCAGCCTTTTTCTGGCGGGCATCGTCCCTGGATTGATCATTACGGTCGGATTGTCGATCTACATCCTGGCGCGCAGCCGCGCTGGACGCATTTCAACGTCGGAGCCGATACGTTGGCGAAACGTCTTTATGCATGCGCGGCAAGCCGTCTGGGCCTGCTTCGCGCCGGTCCTGATTTTGGGCGGGATTTACGGGGGAATCTTCACTGCCACCGAAGCAGCCGGCGTCGCCTGCATTTACGCGGCGGTTGTCTCTGTGTTCGTATATCGCGAGCTGTCGCTTCGGGGGCTCTGGCGCATCATTATGGATTCCTCGTTGCTCATTGCGCAGATCATGATCATCGTCGCCGCGGCGGGCGCATACTCCTGGCTGATAACGACAAGCGGATTTCCTGCCAAGCTGATCTCCTTTATCGACGGGTTCGGGATGCAGACTTGGCTGCTGCTGCTTACGATCAACGCTGTACTGCTTCTGTCGGGAAGCCTTCTAGAGCCGCCTGCCGCGATTTTAGTGCTCAGTCCACTGTTGGCGCCGATCGCTGCCAAAGCCGGACTTGACCCGATTTATTTCGGCCTGATTGTCACGGTCAATCTGGCCATCGGCCTATTCCTGCCGCCGTTCGGACTGAACCTCTTCGCTGCGCACGCATTATTCGGGACATCGTTGTTTCAGCTCTACCGAGGAGTTATCCCGTTTCTGCTCATTTATCTCGCCGCGCTGATCCTCATCACTTATGTGCCAGCCGTGACGCTCGTCCCGCTGGCGTGGTTCGGCGGGTGAGTCGCTTTGCGCGATGGCTCCACGCGAGGGAGGGCGTCGTGATGATGAACTGGCCCGCCGATCTACCGGCTGAATGGTCGTGCCAGCACCGTATGTCCCTCCTCAAAACCATATCGGCGAGTAGCTAATATAGTCCTGAGAGAACCCGGCATAGCAACGATCTTGCCCCGACGTTCCACATATCGCGCCTATGGGCTTTGCTTCGTTATACCTGACGTCAACCATCTTTGCCCGGCGGCCTGCGCAAACCGAGTTCTGGGAAACGCGCATAGGCCGCCTCGACGTCACGCGGCTCCGGCCACACCATCGGCGGAAAGCGGGCGCCCCCGAGATCGGGGTCGGGATCGTAATCGAGGTTCATGGTGGCGTCGATCAGCACCCGGTTCCACTTGCCGGTCCCGAACAGCGCCGCATTGCGATCGCGCCTCCGCGTTGAGGGATCGAGCCCGGCGCCGAATGTCGCCGGCATGATCACGATGTCATCCTCGCCGGCATTGACACGGTAGGCGATCGCCCAGTCGACCGCGGCGTAATCATGAATGTCGATATCGTCGTCGACGATGGTGATGTGTTTATAGCGCACATGCGCCGCCGACGAGCCCCAGATCGCGTTCGCAGCCTGTTTGGCCTGCCCGCGATAGCTCTGCTTCATGCTGATGAGCAGGTTGATGCCGACCTGCACGGGCGGGCACCAGACATCGACGATGCCGGGGACGCCGGCGCGGTCGAGCACGTTCCAGGCGGTGGCCGCGCGCATGATCGACGAGCAGATCGCGTTTTCCGAGTAACTGCCGGGCAGTGAGCCTTCGATGCTGCCGTGAAGGATCGGATCGTCGCGATGGGTAATGGCGGTGACGCGGATCGTCGGCTTCGGCGAACGGTCGCCAGCGAGGTAGCCGGTGAATTCGGCGAATGGTCCTTCCATCGTAAAGGTGCTGGGATCGAGTCCGAGATAACCCTCGATTACAATTTCGGCGCTGGCCGGCACGTAGAGGTCGACGGTCTCGCACTTAACGAGATCGACCGGCTCGCCGCGGATCGCGCCCATCACGTCGTATTCGCAAAGCCCTTTTGCTATTGGCGCGCCGCCGGTGAAGCCGAGCGACGGCTCCCAGCCAATCGCCACTGCAATCGGCATTTCGCTGCTGCCGGCGTTCTGCCAAGCGGTTGCGTGTTGACCCATGTGCTGGGCCCGCCACATTAGAACCGGGATACGGTCGCGGCTCGCCACCATGCCGCGATAAATGCCGACATTCATAACGTTGGTGACGGGGTCCTTGGTGACGACGCCGCCATAAGTGAGGATATAGCGGCCGCCGTCGAGACGATTCCAATAGGGAACCGGAAACTCATAGAGATCGATTTCCTCGCCGGTAATCACGTTGTCCTTCGCCGGACCGGTCTTGACGATCCTGGGCGGAACACTCTCGCCGAGGTTGGCGCGGCTGATTTTCACCAGTTCGCGCGGATGGGTATCGGGCGGCAGCCCGAGCATCATGGCGACACGCCGGTAGCTCGATAGGCCATTGCCGAACAGATGCCGGCAGCGGCTGTCGGTCTTGTGGTAATCCTTGATATTGTTGAACAGCAGCGCTGGACCTCGCCCCGTGCCCTGTGCCAGCCGCATGATCGTGCCGAGCTCGATATTCCAGTCGACCTCGGCCTCGATCTCTTGCAATTCCCCGGCTGCTTTTAGCGCATTGATCCAGCCGCGCAGATCGCCAAATGCAACCGGCTTGCGTTCCACACTCATCCTGTTCTCCCGGCTTTAGCGAGCCTTGACCCAGGTCGCGGCTCTAAACGCATCTGGGCCAATAATGACGGCCACTGCGCGGCTTCAATTAAGCGCGCTCAACTCTGTGCTCGGCGCGCGGCCAAGCACCAACTTACCCAAGCCCGTGTTTCGTGAGGAATTCCATTGTGAGTCGAAAGCACTCCTCTGGCTCCTCGATCTGCAGGAGATGTCCGCCCCCCTTCACGTACGAATAGTCGTAGCCGCCTTCCGTTCCGAGAGCTTGGTTTGCTGCCGCAGTGGCTGGTGCTCCCTCGGCGGTTGGGTCTGCCCCGATCAATTTGACCGGGCCGCCGAACTCGCTCGCTATCGGCCAGAGATTCAGCACCATGGCCTCGCGATAAATGCCGGCCTCGTTCTCGGGTGCGCAAACCAGCACAAAACCATCGTCGTCCGGATTCTTGCGCAAAACAGAGCGCGCCATCAATTCGTGACTGCCAGGAACCCAGTTTCTGGTCGCGCGCGATTGTAGGTAAACTTTGGTCAGCTCATCGACCGAGGCGAATTTACGTTGGCGTTTGAGGGCAAAATCGTTGAGGCGCATTTCAAATTTTTCCATCACGCGATATTGCGCGTGGCCCGGCGGCGGAACATCCGGCGGATCGAACAACAGCAGCGCGTTCCATTGCCAGCCAACCTCAATGGCGTGCTTCATCGCGGTGCGAGCAGACATAGAGTGAAAGATGCCGATCGTTTTCTTGGCCCCGAGCCGCGCATTGACCGCCTGAATTACCCGTTCCAGGTCGCGGGTAAGCTGAGCATAGTTGTGGTGCGGCGGCTCAACGGGGATATTTTGCCCGTGATTGCGAAAATCAAAAACGGTGACGTCATAGCGGTCGAGGAAGTGCCGCCAATAGGGAAAGTAGGCGTCGACTGCAAAACCGTTACCGTGCGAGTGCAATATCCTGACGCCATCCGGATTGCCGTGACGCCGCACGCGAATCTTGGCGCTATCATCGAGGTTGACGTCAAAGACATCGCTTGGAATGGGGAGCTCAAAGATCACGCTTTTCCTCCACTGGCGACGTGCAGCCAGCCGCCCGAAGCCTATGCATGTTCGCGGGCTGTTGCCTCCCGCCGCTGACCGATCGTTTGCTGATATCCTGACTTGTGCGGGACTAGGTGCAGGGAACGTCACGAGAGCTGCGATAGAATTTTGGATTTGGGGTGGGTGGCCGATGCGCGTCGGGCGTTGTTGATGATCGTCTGTACGGTTACGGAGCGCAATGTCGCCCAGGTGATGCGGTCGACTTCATGCAGGACCCGGCTCAACTCTTGCGTCAATTCGTTGTCAGCCCTCAGGTTGCGATGTTCTTCGTTGGGCCAATTGGCCTCGAATAGGGAAATGATGTCGTAGAGGGTCAAGCGTTTCGCGCTGCCGCAGAACATGAAACCGCCACCCGGTCCGCGCGCGGACGAGACGATATTGGCTTTGGTCAGCGCGTACAGAATTCTCACCAAATGGTTCTGGGAGATTCGATAGGTTTCGGCCAGCTCCTGCGCTCGGACCTGTTCATTCGGACGCGAGGCGAGCTCAATGACGGCCGCGATGGCGTAGCGCGTTGATTGCTGCAGCTTCATCTCAACGATGCCCGTGCACCGGATTCGATCCTCATTCGTTGGTCGGAAAGTTCATTTCAAGCTCGACGAAGGGCCCCGCCGCCATGCCGAAGCTGCGAAGGAACGACATTAGCAAATGGTCGTCCATGTTGATCACCGTGCGGATCACGCCAACACCGCTCTGCTTGAATCGTGAGATCAGCTCCGTCATGAGAGTCGAGCCGCACTTTTGCAGACGATAGCGCTCATCAACGCCGATGGCGTAGAGCCAGCCGCACGGTGGAGCGCGCACCGGCCATGAACGCACCTCGCCCAGCGCGTAGCCAACGATCTTGCCGGCGCCGGTGGCGACGAGCACGCACAAGGTGTCGCTCGTGTCCCGTCGGCGAAAAAGTTCATCCCAGAAATCGGCGCGCGTGAACCCGGTGATGCGGGCGTCGAGGTCGATGATCTCGGCGAGGTCGTCGGGAGTGGCGTCGGCTATCGTGACGTCGTGACGCTCGCCTCCCTCATTAGGCCGCACCCTGTCATCAGACAAGCCAATGATTCTATTAGCTTTTCTAGCCTTCATGATGTTGCGCCCGTTTTCTCTCCATATCATATGGCAGTGACGCATCGCAATAACTTAATTCTGATACAAGAATACCTTTACTACGGGACCCTATTTGTGCTAGAAGCTTCGACGCCTCCGCAGTCTATTTTTCTGGCCGTTGGTTAAGGGCCGTCCCCCCAAGCGATAATGGCCGTATTAGAGCCTGTACGCTCGATTAAGGTTACGCCGTGCCACAAGTTATCGGAACTCCGACGCTTCGCAAAGAGGATGCAAAACTCCTGTCCGGGCGCGGACGTTATGCCGACGATTTGCCGGTTTCAGTCGGAACGCTGCATGCCCACGTCATACGTTCTACCCATGCCCACGCCGATATTGTGAGCATCGATGCGGCCGAAGCGCTGGCACATTCCGGCGTTTTTGCGGTGATTACCGGAGAGGACGTCAAAAAACTGTCCGATCCGTTCCTGGTCGCACTCAAGGCGCCGGTGCACCAATGGTCGCTGGCCGTCGGCCGGGTCCGCTATGTGGGCGAGCCGGTCGTTTTGATCGTGGCCGAGAATCGCTATCTTGCCGAGGACGCAGCCGATCTTGTCCGCATCGAGTACCGCGAACGGCCCGTCGTGCTCGATCCCGCCAAAGCCTGCGAGAAATCTGCGCCCCTGCTGCACGAGGAAGCGAAGACCAATGAGGTCTCGGTCCGCCATTTCACCTATGGCGATACCAAAAGCGCTTTCGCCAGTGCCGATGCGCGGGTGAAAATCGCCACGGATTACCCGCGGCTCTCCTACACGCCGATGGAATGCTACGTCGTCGTTGCCCAATACGATCCGATCAGCCGCAGCTATGACGTACTGGCGAATTTCCAGGGTCCGTTCAGCACCCATCCTGTCATGGCGCGCGCGCTGCGCGTTTCCGGCCCCAAGCTTCGCCTGCGCATTCCCCCCGACAGCGGCGGCAGTTTCGGCATCAAGCTTTCCGTATTTCCCTATATCGTGCTGATGGCGATAGCCGCCCGCATTACCGGCCGCCCGGTGAAATGGGTCGAGGACCGGGTCGAGCATCTCGTTGCCGCAAGCTCCGGGCCCAATCGCATCACCGAAATTGAAGCAGCCGTTACCAAGAAAGGCCGGATTCTGGGCCTCAAGCTTAACCAGCTCGAAGACTATGGCGCTTTTCTGCGCGCGCCCATGCCGGGACCGCTCTATCGCATGCACGGCTCGGTCACTGGCGCTTACGACATCGCCAACGTCGATGTGACCAATCGCGTCGTGCTCACGAACAAGATGCCCGCGAGTTTGATCCGCGGCTTCGGCGGGCCGCAGCTTTACCACGCCATCGAGCGGCTCGTGCAGCGCATTGCCATCGAGCTCAATCTCGATCATCTCGAGGTGATCAAGCGCAATCTCGTTCCTGCGGCGAAGTTTCCCTACAAGACCGCTGCCGGCTCGCTTTACGATTCCGGCGATTACCTAAAGGCGGTGGAGATCGCGGTCGGCGACGGGCGGCTTGACGACCTCAAGAAGCGGCGCGACGCCGCACGCGCGGCCGGGCGGCGATACGGCATCGGCTTTGCAGCGATTGTCGAGCCGGGCATGTCGAACATGGGATATCTCTCGACACTCCTCACACCCGATGCACGCGAGAAGGCCGGCCCGAAGAGCGGCGCCGTGTCAATGGTTACGATCAACGTCGATCCGCTCGGCGGGGTGTCGGTGACCGCCGACGTCACAGTTCAGGGGCAGGGGCACGAGACGGTCATCTCGCAGATCGTGGCCGAGCAGCTCGGCCTCAAACCGGAGGATATCGACGTCATCCTTGAGCTGGACACGAGCAAAGACCAGTGGTCGATCGCCGCCGGTACTTATTCCTGCCGGTTCACGCCGGGCACCGCGGTTGCCGCCCACATGGCTGCTGGGCAAATCCGCGACAAACTCCGCCGGATTGCGGCCAAGCAGCTCAACACGCTGCCCGACGATATCGAGTTTACCAACGGCATGATCGGCAGCAAACGCAATCCTGAGAATGCCATGCCGTTCGGTCGCGTTGCCGGCACGGCGCACTGGTCGCCGGTGATGCTGCCGGAAGGCATGGCGCCGAGCCTGCGCGAGACGGCGGTGTGGTCGCCGCCGGAGCTTGAGCCGCCTTCGGCCGACGATCGGATCAACACCTCGCTCACCTACGGCTTCGTGTTCGACATGTGCGGGGTCGAGGTCGACCCGCTGACCAACCAGGTGCGCGTCGACCGCTACGTGTCGATGCACGATGCCGGCAAGATCCTTAATCCGCTTATTGCCGAGGGCCAGATGCTCGGCTCGTTCGCGCAAGGGATTGCGGCCGCGTTGTACGAGGAATTCCGCTACGACGAGACCGGCGCGTTTCTTTCCGGCACCTTCGCCGATTATCTGGTGCCGACGGCGAGCGAAATTCCGCGCGTTGAGTTACTTCATATGGAATCGCCATCGCCATTTACGCCGCTCGGCGCCAAGGGTTTGGCGGAAGGCAACTGCATGAGCGTGCCGGCCTGCGTCGCCAATGCGGTGGCCGACGCGCTCGGCGTCAAGGACGTGTCTGTGCCGGTGACGCCGCGCCGCATCCACACCTGGTTGGCGTCAGCCGAGCCGCCGCGTCCTGCAACGGCGGGAGGTGAGCGGGTTGCCGCACCGTCGGCAGCCGAGGGTGGGCCCAACCTGCGCGGACAGGGTTCGTTCGAGGTGCCGTCGCCGGCGGCCGCGGTATGGCGCTCACTGCTCGATCCGGAAAGCCTGAAAGCGGCAATCCCCGGTTGCCATGAGTTACAGCGGCTGGGCGAGAATGATTATCTGGCGCTGGTCTCGCTTGGCGTGGGACCGGTGCGGGGCAAATTCGAGGCGACGGTCAAACTAAGCGATCTGGTGATCGAGAAATCCGGTCGTATCGCCGGCGCGCTGACCGGGCCGCTCGGCGACGCCACGGGCAATGGCAATCTGCGACTGGAAGAGGTCGCTTCCGGCACCCGCATCGACTATGACTATGCGGTCACGGCCTCCGGCAAGGTGGTCGCCGTCGGCGGCCGTCTGCTCGATCGTGCGGCGGCCCTCATCATCCAACAATTCTTTGAGCGGCTGACGCGGCAGTTGAATCCGGATGCCGCTCCTGCTCCCAGCCACGCCTCGCTGTGGCAGCGCTTCATCAATTTTCTGCGTTCCTTGGTTGGAGGCGGCCCATGAAACCGCATCCGTTCGACTACCTGCGCGCGGATTCGGTCGATGAGGCGATCAAGATACTTGCCGAGCACGGCGATACTGCGCGTGTGCTTGCGGGCGGCCAATCGCTGCTTGCCCTACTCAATCTGCGCCTACTTGAGCCGGCGATGCTGCTCGATATCACCGGCATCCCGGATCTCGTCAATATCCGGGAAGTCGACGGCAAGGTCGAGGTCGGCGCTGCGGTGACGCAGAACCGCTTGTTGGCCTGGCCGGGCCTTAAGGAAAAGCTTCCGTTGTTGGCGGCCGCACTGCCTTTCGTCGGCCATTTCCAGACCCGCAACAAAGGCACGGTGTGCGGCTCGGTCGCGCATGCCGATCCCAGCTCCGAAATTCCGCTGTCGCTCGCCATGCTCCAAGGCGAAGTGATCTTGAGGTCGCTTCGTGGCACCCGCACCGTTCCGGCCAGCGAATTTCAAGTCGGGATGTTGACGACCGCGCGCAAGCCGGACGAACTGGTCACCGCGGTGCGCTTCCCTGTGCAGGCGAGCCGTCGCGTTGCTTTTCGCGAAGTGGCGCGCCGGCACGGCGATTTCGCCATTGTTGCACTCGCCGCTATCGCCGACGGCAGCAAGATCAGGCTCGGGGTAGGGGGCATGGCAGACCGTCCGGCGATCAGAGAGTTTCCGGCTGACAGCGACGTACCCGACGTCATCAACGCCCTGGCCTGGGAGTTTGAAGGTTACGAAGACATGCATGCATCGAGCCGCATGCGTCGCGATTTATTGCGCCGCATTGGCCCCGTGGTCATTGAAGAGGCACTGCAATGCGCCGGGTGAATCGCAACCAGCGAGGCAGAATCAGCGTCAAGCTCAACGGCCGTCAGGTTTCGGCCGAGGCTGAGCCGCGCATGCTGCTGAGCGATTTCATCCGCCAGGAGTTGGGCGCGACCGGCACGCATGTCGGGTGCGAGCACGGCATCTGCGGGTGCTGCACGGTGCTGCTCGATGGCGTCGCCGTGCGATCGTGCCTGACGCTCGCCATGCAGGTTGACGGCCGTGACATTACCACCGTCGAGTCGCTTGCCGGCGCCGATGGCGCGCTCAACGCATTGCAGCGGGCGTTCCGCAATAATCACGCTCTGCAGTGCGGCTTTTGTACCCCGGGCATCCTGATGTCGTTCACCGACTTTTTGCGGCGCAACCCAAAGCCGTCGGAAGCGCAGGTGATCGAGGTTCTCAGCGGTCACATCTGTCGGTGCACGGGGTACACTGGCATCGTCTCGGCCGTTCTCGAAGCGGCTGCTGCAAACGATCGGAATGAGGGAGACAAGCCATGAGCAAAAGCTTGGAAACGCCGCAGGCCGCCAAGCAGCTCTATCAGGAGCGCATCACCATCAACGGCAAGAACGTCGTCCTCTCGCACAACGAGTCGCCGGTGGCCAATGCCGGGGTTCTCGAGAACGCCGAAATTTTCCGCATGATCAACATTTTTGCGGAGAAGTTCTCGCCGACCAATATCGACAAGGCGGATGGTACACCGTTGCGCTTGTACACGTCTGATTCCGTCAAGATCGATGTCTCGAAGCGGCGCAAGCACGACATGGGTTTCTGGCATCGCAATATCGACGCCCATGAAATTATCTTCTGCGTAAAAGGCGCGCTGAAGTGGGAGACCGAGATGGGCGTCCGCGTCATGCACCCGGGCGACATGCTACTCATCCCCAAGGGGATCGCCCACCGCTCTATGCTGTGCGAGGATTCGACCGACGACAACGTCCTCATCGAACTGAAGATCGCGGACGAATTGACCTATGTCGGCGAGAATAAGTAACAAGAGAGTGTCGCGTGCAAAACGTTGATCTTGTCATCCAGAACATAGAGTGGCTGATCACGGTTGATCCCGAACGCCGTGTCATGCGTGATGCGGCAATCGCGGTGCTTGGCGGCAAGATCGTTGCCGTCGGCAAATCGGCCGAGATCGCGAGGGAATACTCCGCCGCCCGCGCGGTAGACGCGGGCGGAACGGTGGCCACGCCGGGCTTTATCGATTGTCACCTGCATTCCTCGTTCCAGCTTTCACGCGGGCTGGCGGACGAGGCGAATGCGCAGGCGTTCCTTTTCGAACGCATGTACCCCTACGAGGCGGCGCTTGAGGGTGCGGACGTGCGCCTGTCAGCGACGCTGGCGGCGGCGGAACTGCTCAAGCACGGCGTTACCTGTTTCATCGATCCCGGCAACTATCATCCCGAGGCTTCGGTCGAAGGGATCATGGCGACGGGCATCCGCGCAATCGTTTCGCGTTCATCGTTCGATCTGACCAAGTCGGTGCTCGGTATCTTGCCGGAGCGGATGATCGAAACAACGCAAGTTGCACTGGAGCGGGCGGAAGAGGTTCTGGAAAAATACGCCAATACGGGCAATCCGCGGCTCGGCGCTAGCGCCTCCTTCCGCGGTCTGAACAACGCCTCCGATGAGCTGATCCTCGGCCTGGGCAAGCTCGCCAAACGCTACAACACGTTGCTGCAGACCCATGCCTGCTTCAGCTACTCTACCCACGATTCCAGCGTCGCACGCACCAAGCTGGCGGAGATCGAGCGCCTGGAATCGCTCGGCGTGATCGACGAACGGATGCTGATCGTCCACTCGGGCTGGCTCGAGCCGGAAGAGGTCGCCATTCTGGCGAAGCGCAAGCCCTCGCTGGTTTGCGCGCCAAGTTCGAGTCTGCACAACGGCTACGGCAACATTCTGGTCGGCAAGCTGCCCGAGCTGCTGGCGCTCGGTGTCAACGTCACGGTCGGCTCCGATCACGCCTCCTCCGGCATCGTCGACATGCCGCAGGAGATACGCCTCGCCTGCTGCGGCTACAAGGAGACACGTATCAATCCGCGGGTGATGCCGCCCGAAATTGGACTGGAAATGGCGACGATCAACGGCGCCAAGGCGGCGCTGATGGCAGACCGGATCGGCAGCATCGAGGTTGGAAAAGACGCCGACATCGTCCTGTTCGATACCCAGCGGCCGGAATGGCAGCCGCTGTTCAATCCGGTCTCCAACCTCGTCTACAGCGCGACCGGCGATTCGGTGCGTGACGTCTTCGTCGCCGGCGAGCAGGTGGTTTCCGGGGGGCGGCTGGTGAAGATTGACGAAACGACGCTCTATTCCGAGATCCCGACGGCGGTAGCGCGGTTCGGCAAACACTTGAAGCTGGACCAGATGATTCAGCTGCGCTGGCCGGTCAGCTGAGGCCGCCCGGGCGGTAGGTGACAGCGCGATCGACATGCCGCCAGCAGCATTGCGCCGATCACGGTCGTCGACGAGGCCGTTCACTGATCCATGGCGGACAACGCCAGCGAACAGAAAGGGATATCAACGATGGGCGGTAACGCCAGGATTGTGCCGACGACGGCCGCCGCACAGCAGCACCTTCAGGATCTGCAGGGGACGCTCGCCTGGCTCAAGACGCGGGGTGATCTGGTTGAAACCGAAAAGGAGGTGAATCCGGATCTGGAAGTCACTGGGCTGCAGAAGCTGATGGATGGCGGCTGTCCGGTGATCTTCAACAACGTCAAGGGCAAGCCGAACCACAAGGTACTCACCAACCTGTTCGGCGACATCAGAGTCGTTAATGCCATGTTCGGTTGGACCAGCGACAAGGAGCGCACAATAAAGCTCGCGCGCGCGCTGTCCAAGCCACTGCCGCCCGTCGAGATCGCGCAGTCGGAAGCGCCATGTCAGGAGGTGGTGATCGAGAACCCCAAAGACGTCAACGAGTACGTCGTGCCGATCCGCCACACTGCGCTCGAGAAGGAGCTAACCATAGGCTCCGGCATCCGCTGCATCTCCGGCAAGCAGTTCGGAGACGGCACCGACGTTGGCTACAACCGCATGAATTTCCGCTGGGGCAATGTCGGCACGTTCCAGATCTCACCCGGCTCGCACATGTGGCAGGTGGTCAGCGACGCCTATCGCAGGAACGAACGGGTGCCGCTGACCTTCTGCTTCGGCGTGCCGCCCGCCTGCACGCTGCTCGCGGGCGCGGCGTTCGATTATGTGATCCTGCCTTACGGTTGCGATGAGCTTGGCGTTGCCGGCGCCGCGCAAGGCTTTCCCGTGCGCGTTGTCAAGGCGTGCACCGTCGACGCCTGGGCCATCGCGGATTCCGAGGTCGTCATCGAAGGCTATATCGATCCGCGCGACCGCCGCTTCGAGACCGCCGAGGCCGAAGCCGACGAGACGCAAGGCAAGCACCATTTCCACCCCGAATGGGCGGGCTACATGGGCAAGGCCTACAAGGCGCCGACTTTCCACGTCACCGCCGTCACCATGCGCAAGGACGCCAAGCGTATCATCTACTGCCTCGGCGCGCACACCCTCGACGAGCACAACATCGACACCTCGATCCGCGAGGCCGCGATGTTCGAATTGTGCCACCGGATGCAGCCAGGCATCATCCAGGACGTCAACATTCCCTACTGCATGACGGACTGGGGCGGCGTCATCATTCAGGTCAACAAGCGCAACCGCTTGGAGGAGGGTTGGCAGCGCAACTTCCTCACCACGTTGTTGGCGACCTCGCAGGGCATGCGCGTCGCGATCGCGGTGAGCGAGGACACCGACATCTACAGCTTGGACGACGTAATGTGGGCGATCACGACGCGCGTGAACCCCCAGAGGGACATCCTGAACCCGACGCCGGGCGGGCGCGGCCAGACCTTCATGCCCGCCGAGCGCATGACCGCCGGCGATCGCGAATGGACGGCGAGCAATACGCGCTACGAGGGCGGGTTAGGAATCGACGCCACGGTTCCCTATGGCTTCGAGGAGGATTTCATGCGGCCGGTCTATCCCGTCGATCGCGTGAGACTCGAAGACTTCTTCAGCAAGGAGCAAATTGCCAACGTCAAGGGGCGCCTGGAAGGCTGGGTGGCATTACTCGCAAAAACCGGACGTTGAGGCTGGTGGCGTGAGGAGGTCGGCATGGTGAATGTATTCGGAAACCACCAGCTTGGCATTCCTTATCAGCCGATCGCCGACCTGTTTGCTAAATACAAGGCGCGCGATCCGGGCAAGACCGCGATTGTCGATCTCGATCAGAAATCATCGATCACATTCAGTGACCTCGATCAGATGACGACCGACATCGCGGCTTTTCTCAAGAGCAAGGGCATCGGCAAGGGCCATCGCGTTCTGCTGCTCGCCGACGAATGCCTGGAGAAGCTGCTTATCTGGTTCGGCGCCTGGCGGATCGGTGCGGTGATTTGCCCGCTCAATATCGAGATCAATGAGAAAGTGATGGTGGATCTGGCGCGGGCGGTGAATCCCGCGCTGATCCTCTGCCACAAGGACCTCGATATGGCGGCCCTGGTCGGGGATCATCCGGCGCCGCGCATCCGCTTCGGTCAATGGTCGGCGGTCGGCGCGGCCGATCCGCAGGACGAATTCTTTTGCGTCATTCCGAGGGGACGGAGCACGGCGGAATTGCCCGAGCGCAACAATCCGGAAGACGTGTCGTGCATTTTTTGTACGTCGGGAACGACGGCGCAACCGAAGATCGTCGTTTACGACCACGCCGCTTATTGGCTCAATGGACTTTCGACGCTGGAGTTCTTGGGGCTCGGCGAGGACGACCGCACGCTCGAATATCGCTCGTTCGGCTGGAACTCGGCGCAAGTGCTCAGCCTGATGCCATTCGTGGAGAAGGGCCTGACTATGCACATCGCCAAGCGATACTCGCATAGCCGGTTCTTCGAGTGGGTCAAGAGCTACGGCATCACCTTCTCCGCCGGCGTGCCGACCGTGCTCAATCTGATGCTCAACAAGCCGCTCGGCTACACCTCGAAGGATATTCCGACGCTCCGTCTCATGACCTGCAGCACGGCGCCGCTTACGGCTCAGCAATGGATGCAGTTCGAGGAGATGTACGGTATCAAGCTGCTCCAGCTTTATGGGATGTCGGAGGCCGGATGGGTATGCGGCAACCGCTATTACAAATCCAGGTTCGGCACTGTCGGCGTGCCGGCGTTGCACCAGGAGGTGGAGATCGTTGACGCGCAGGGCAAGCCGGTCGCCGTCGGCGTCGAGGGCGAGATTACCGCGGGCGGGCCGCAGACCGCGATGGGATATTTGCAAGACGACGGCACGATTGAGCCGTTGCGGCCGAAGCGGATCAAAACAGGCGATCTCGGCATCCAGGATGCAGAGGGCTTCATCCGTATTTCGGGTCGCACTAAAGACCTGATCATCCGCGGCGGCATGAACATCGCCCCGCTGGAGATCGACGAGGTTCTGCTCAAGCATCCCGGCATCCTCGACGCCGCCGCGGTGGGCGTGCCCGATAAGATCTACGGGGAGGAAGTCGTGTGCTACGTGGTCGGTAAGGAGCCGGGGCTGACCGAGGCGAGCGTCTCCCAGCACTGTCAGCAATACCTGCCGTTGGCGAAGACGCCAAAGCAGATATTCATCGTTCCGGATTTGCCGAAAAACGATCGCGGCAAGGTCTTGCGCGAGAAGCTTCGCGAGGATTGGGCAAATCGGAGCAAGCTGTCGGCCTGACGTGCTGACGTTGTCGCATCGAAGTGCACCCGGCGAGCGGCTATGCAAACCATGCGGATTAGATTTGATGCAATGGCGTTGGAAGGCCAATGGTTTGGACCAAAGCCGCCGACAGCACCTACGATCGTCATGCTGCACGAAGGACTAGGGTCGATCAGCACGTGGCGTGATTTCCCCAAGCAGGTAGCGGAGGCAACGGGTGCCGGCGTGTTCGTATATTCGAGAGCAGGGCACGGCCGCTCCACTCCGCCAATGCCGCCGCGACTGGATGCCCTGCATCGCGAGGCGCAGGACGTGTTACCGCAGTTGTTGGACAACATCGGATTCCGGAACGGGATCCTTCTCGGCCACAGCGACGGCGCGTCAATCGTCACGATTTATGCGGGCAAAGCAGCAGACGATCGCCTGCATGGCGTAGTGCTTATAGAGCCGCACTTCAATGTGGAGGAGAAAAATCTCAACGGCATACGGGACATGGTGAAAGCCTATAAAGAGACTGACTTACGCGCACGGTTGGCCCGCCATCATTCCAACGTGGATGCGATGTTTGCGGCCTGGAGTCAGAGGTGGCTCGACCCAGGCTTCCAATCCTTCGACGTCAGGCAAGAACTTGCATCAATTCGCGTCCCTATTTTGATGATAAAGTGCGACGACGATCCTTACAGCACAATAGCTCAGCTCCATATTGCTGAGGCGGAATGTCGGAGCTCCCTGCAAACGGTCGTCATTTCCGGTACAGGGCACTCACCGCATTTCATCAATCCGAAGCAGGCTCTTGAAGCGATCACAAAATTTGCCAACGACATTTTCTAGGGTCACCATGGTGATAGCTTTATTACCAGCATGCGCCGGAACTAGCCCGACGATAGTGATCAAATGCAGCGCCATGAATAATGGGAGCAGATAAGTGGCCCGCCTGATCGTTGCGATGACAGGTGCGACGGGAGCCGTCTTCGGCGTGCGCTTGCTGTCGGTCCTTAAAGAGTGCGGGGTCGAATCCCATCTGATCCTGAGCAAGTGGGCGCAGCGTACGATCGAGCACGAGACGTCGTTCACCGTCGACGATGTTCGATCGCTGGCGAGCGTGAATTATGCCATCAACGAGATGGGCGCAGCGGTGTCGTCGGGATCATTCCTGACCGATGGGATGGTTGTCATTCCTTGTTCGATGCGAACATTGGCGGCGATCGCCCATGGCAACGGCGAGCATCTGGTCCACCGGGCGGCCGATGTGATCCTCAAGGAGCATCGCCGGCTGGTGTTGGTCGCGCGCGAAACGCCGGTGTCCGCCATCCATCTCGAGAACATGCTGACGCTTGCGCGCATGGGCGTCACCATCCTGCCGCCGGTTCCGGCGTTCTATAATCATCCGCAAGATATAAATGACATCGTCGATCACATCATTGCGCGCGTGCTCGACCAGTTCCGGATAGAGGCGAAGTTCGCCAAGCGCTGGGACGGGCGGATGCAAGGCTCGAGAGCCTCCGCGGGCATCGTGCAAGCGCTCAAAGGGGACGGATGAAGGGCGGATTGGTGCGTGATCGCGCCGCTCGCGCCCGGAGGGCTCATGTCGATGGCCCCCCGCCACAAGCCATAAGCCAAGCCACGTCGGCCGCCGCGGATGGCCCGGCTTGTCGGTGTTGGCGCGCCGAATTCGCGCTCTATAAATGACCAGTCAATCGCCCGCGCCAGCTTTGCGAGCGTATGGTTCAGATCGATGATCTGGTCGAGCCGCGACCGACGCCGCACCGGCGGAGCCCGCCAGTAGCTGGCGCGTGACAAGATATTCGCGGCCGAGAATAATCGCGGAAAGCACCAGACCAGCGATGTCGACGCTGCCACCCGCGCCAATTGCAGTGTCCGGAAAAACCGCGGCGAGGCCGCCGATCGCGAGTAAAACGCGCGTGACGGCGCCGAGCGGCCGGGTAAAAAAGCCGACCATGGCGACCGAAACGACGTAGACGCCGATCGTTGCGGTGGCGACGTTCTGCGCGATCTTCCACGCCGGGCCCATCATCAGTAGCGTCGGCGACAGCACAAACAGAAACGGAATGACGTAGGCGACCCAGCCCATGCGCATGGCCACGTAGCCTGTCTTCATCGGATCGGCACGACTAATCGATGCGGCGGCGAAGGCGGCGAGTGCAATCGGCGGCGTGATCATCGACATCATGCCGAAATAGAGAATGAACATGTGCGCGGGCAGTTTGGCGACGCCCGCCTCGATCAGCGACGGCGCTACCAGTGCGGCCAGCAACACGTAAACACCCGTGGTTGGCATGCCCATGCCGAGCACAATGCAGATTACGGCGGCCATCAGCAGCAGCAAGTAGAGATTGCCGCCGCCGAGCTTGACCAGGAACAGCGTTAGCGCGAAACCGCCACCGCTATTGTTCAGGATGCCGATGACTAAACCGGCGGCGGCGACGATCATCACCAATTCGGTGGTGGCCATGCCGGCGCCCCAGAACGAATGTGCCAGATTGCGCCACGTCATGCGGCGGCCTTTATATGCACGCAGCGCACCGAGCACGATGACCGCGATCGTCGCATAGAGGGCTGCCACTTCGGCCGCTGCCGCAGTGGCATAGAGTGCATAGACCAGGATGACGAACGGCACGATAAAATGCCAGCCGATGCGCAACACCTCGCCGGCTTTCGGCAAATCATCAACCAGGAATTTGATACGGTCGCGGGCGGCCACAAGGTCTACCTGCACGAAGATCGCAAAATAGTAGAGCAGGGCCGGGATGAGGGCGGCGATGCCGACCTCGGCATAGGGAATCTCGAGGAACTCGGCCATCAGAAAGGCCGCCGCGCCCATCACCGGCGGCATAAACTGGCCGCCCGTAGACGCATTGGCCTCGATGGCGCCGGCGTCGACCCCCTTATAACCAGCCCGCTGCATCAGCGGAATAGTTACCATGCCGACCGTGGTTGCATTGGAGATTGCGCTACCGGAGATCGTGCCGAACAGGCCGGAGGCGAGCACCGATATTTTGGCCGCACCGCCGCGCCGGTGGCCCATGGTTGCCATGGCGATATCGGTGATGAATTCGCCGCCGCCGGTATTGAACAGCACTTGGCCCATGAAGATGAAGATCACAACCACGGTGGTGGCAACGCCAAGCGGGACGCCGATCAGCGCATTGGTGTCGAAGGCGAGATAAATCGTGAGTTGGCCAATGTCGGCACGCGTGCCGGTCAGCGGCGCCGGCACGAGATGGGCCACGAGCGCATAGATCATGAAGACGATGACGATGGAAAACAGCACCCAGCCGGAGACACGGCGCAGGCCTTCCATCACCAGCAGGATGATAAGGGCGCCCAACACCAGCATCAGCGGCGGGTGATAGGCCGCGTTGAGCAAAAACCACTCGTAATTCCAGGCGACGTAGAACGCCGTCGCCAGCATGAGCAGTGCTAAGACCCAGTCGATCAGGGGCGGAGCTTCCGATCGACGCCGGTCAAAGCGCAGCGTGAGATAAACGACCGCACCGGCAAGCCCCAGACACACGAGTAGGAACTGTTCCTTATAAACGCTGATGCCGAGCCGGCTCGGCACCTGGAAGGTCCATATGATGGAGAGCGCAACGAATAGCGAACCGCTCAAGCGCGCCACCCAAAGCGCGATCGTGGCAGATTCGGGTCCAGGAGCCGAAGCTTCGCTCGTCAAATGCTGCACTCCTAACTACACCGTGACGCAGCGGGCCTTTCACTTTGGGCGGGGGAGAGGCAAGCAGGCTTGACCCAACGGCTTCACTTTTTCGGCCAAATGCCCAATTCCTTATAAGCCTTGATCGCGCCAGGATGGTAAGGCACAGGGCTAGATCGCGCCATCCTATCGGGATCGAAGCGGGCGAACGCCGCCAAAGCTTTGGTTAGCTCCGGCTTAGATTTGAATATCGTCATGACGACCTTGTAGATGACATCGTCCGGCACCTTCGCACTGGTAAACAATACGATGTCGATCCCCAACAGGACCGTCGGGTTTGCGACCACGCCGGTCAGGTTCTTGTTCGGCGTCAGTTTCACCGTTCGCGATGTCGGCAGATAAGCGCTCGCCTTCGCGTTGGCATCCGGCGCGTCGCCGATCGACAAGTAGCGCCAGCCACCTGGTATCTTGGCCATGGCCTGTTTGCCGATGGCGGCGTTGATCGGGATATATCCCGCATCGGTGCGTCCTTCGATGAACGCCTGGACGCCGACGACGAAGTTGGGTACCGGAACGCCGACGACGTCATTTTCGCTCAGGCCCCCGGCGGCCAGCGAGGCATTTTGCAGATAGGCAAAGATGCGGCCCGAGCTGTACACGGACGGGACTTTCTTACCTTTGAGATCTGCGACGGTCTTCATCGGCGAATCGGCACGCACACCAAAGCCGTTGGTGATCGGAAAGGTGAACATCACGCTGCGCAGTTCTTTGTTCGGATGCCCCTTGAACAGTTCCGTGCCGGAATAGGCGAAAACGTACTCCGCACTGTTCGACATGCCGAACGCCAACTGGCCATTGTCTACCAGCGGAATGTAGGTGGATGAGCCGGAATAGGGCGCGACCCGATACTGCAAGCCGGTCTTTTCAACTACGACTTTGGCGATCGCCGCGGCGGCCGAGTAGAAAACCGAACCCTGCGGATTGGCGCCGATGGTGTAAGTCTGTGCCGTGGCGGGCACGCATAATCCAACGATTGTGCCGAGCGCAATCGCCAATGATTTTATATTCACGGTCATGGAGCACCCCTTAATTCTCGTGCGCGAGCGATAACAGCGCGACTTGATGGACGCTTCGATATCAAGGCCCGGACATGCACTTTTTGCCCGCGCTCTGCTTTTGCGCCGAAAGCCGCCGCGATCATTTAGCAGGTCGATAGCCTTGCTCGGCGGCGAGCAACGCCGCATTTCGGAACACGCCGAACGCAAGCCTCACGCCTGCATGCATCTGTCGATCGCTGATCCGACGGCGCAACGCAATCCGCTACTAATAATAGTAGCTCATAATCGTAGCCCAGCAGAATCCGCCTCTTCAAGACGAGCATAGGCGGCGAGCAGCGTATTCCACCGGCGGCGGTTCAGAATCTTGTACCATGGCACTTCGCCGGAGGGATCGAGTGCGGCAAGTTGTGAACTCAAGGTTGCATCCTCCCTTTGCACGAGACACATGATTGATCATGCGCGCGCGTGGGCGCGCGTACGGGCGGCCGCGCTCTTCACGGCGCGTATGATTTCAGGATAGGCCGCGCAGCGGCACAGATTGCCGGCGAGCCAGTCGCGGATTTCCTCCTCGCTCGGATCCGGGGTATGCGCCAGAAGCTGCTCGGCCATCAGCACAAAGCCCGGCGTGCAGAAACCACACTGGATAGCACCCTCATCGATGAATGCCTGCTGCGTCGGTGTGAGCACGCCCGCTTGGTCAAGGCCCTCGATGGTGGTCACCGATTTACCGTCGACGAGCTGTGCGAGCGTGAGACAGCCCGAAACCGCAAGCCCGTCGACGAGCACCGTGCAGCAGCCACACAGGCCTTGACCGCAGCTCTCGCGCGCGCCGGTCAAGTCGAAGCGTTGCAACAGGTCGACGAGGTCGAGATGGCTCTCGACCGTCGCGGTGACCGGCCGGCCATTCAGGGCAAAGCGGATCGTGCGTTCGGTCGCGCCCATCGTGGTCACCACCCCTCGGCCGGTGGAGCGGCGTCGTGGATCGCGCGGAACACGGCCTCTGGCGTAAGCGGCAGCGCGGTCAGGCGCACACCCACTGCATCATGGATCGCATTGGCGATCGCCGGCGACACGCCGAAGGTCGCGCTCTCGCCGACGCCCTTGGCGCCGTAGGGGCCGGTATGCTGCACGGAGTCGACGATGTGGCTCTCGATCAGCACCGGGACGTCGTGCATGCCGGGAATCTTGTAGTCGGCAAGCGAGGCATTGGTGACCTGGCCATTGTCAAGGTCCATGTTCTCGAACATGGTAAAGCCGAGCTGCATTAGCGCTGCGCCGGAAATCTGGGTCTCGACGATTTTCGGATTGAGCGGACAGCCGACGTCGGCCGCGTTGACCATGCGCAGGATGCGCACGTGACCGGTCTCAGTATCGACCTCAATCTCGACGCCGGTGCCGCCCACCATCCAAAACGGCGTGACATTGTCGGACAGGCCGGTGCCGGGCTCGGGCGATTTGTAATCCGGGATAAAACTGCCGAAGCCGATGATATTCCCGGCCTGCATGCCGTATTTCTTCTTAAACAATTCTTCGGGACCGTAATTGACGCCCTCGGGCAGCCCTAAGCTCTTCGCCAGCGCTGCGAGCTGGTCGCGGGCATGCTCGGCCGCTAGCTTGACGGCATTGCCGGCATGGAAGGTCGAGCGCGAGCCGAGCGTCGCCATGTCATAGGGCGTCACGTCGGTATCGGGATGGACGATCTTGATGTCCTCGGTGCGCAGCGCGAGCGTTTCGGCGACGATCTGCGCCATAGCGGTATCGGAGCCCTGGCCCATGTCGACGGTGGAGATGTAGAGCGTCACGCTGCCGTCACCCGCGACATTGACGATGGCGATCGAGGTGGTCGGCGCGATCGAGGCCTTGAAGCCGACCGCGATGCCGCGCCCGCGCTTGAGCGTGCCGCTGCCGCGATCGAATGGCTTCTTCCAGTCGAGCCGCTCGGCGATCACGTCGAGCACGCCTTCAATCGCGGCGTCCTTGACGAGCGTGCCGGTCGCCTGCGGGCGTCCTTCGCGCAAAACATTGCGGCGACGGAATTCGACCGGGTCGATGTCGAGAGCACGCGCGATCAGATCGGTATGGCTCTCATAGGCCCACACGAGCTGCGGGATGCCGAAACCGCGCAGCGCGCCAGCGGGCGGCCGGTTGGTATAGAGCGCGTAAGAATAAATGGAGACATTCTCGATGTCGTAGGGGCCGGGTGCGGTGAAGCCGGATTTCTGGGTTACCCGCGGCCCGATATCGGCATAGGCGCCGCCATTCCAGAAGATTTCGCAGCGCCGCCCGGTGATGCGGCCATCCTTCATCACCGCGCTCTTGATGCGGAATGTGCTCGCATGCTTGGTGGTGGTGTAGAACTGCTCCTCCATGGAGAGGGAAAGCTTCACCGGCCGCCGCACCAAGAGCGCGAGGCAAGCGACCAGCGCCTCAAGCTTAATATAAAGCTTGGCGCCGAATCCGCCGCCGAGATAGGGCACCTTCACCCGCACGCGGTTCTCCGGCCAGCCGAGCAGGCGCGCGATCTCGGTGCGCACAAACGAGGGGCTCTGCGAGGCCGTGTGGATGGTGATCGAGCCGTCGCCCGGCTCGGCAAGCGATACCAATGGCTCGAGCGGCGTGTGCATCACCTGCGGGGTGCGAAACTCGTGTTCGAACACATGATCGGCGGCGGCGAAGGCGGCATCGACGTCGCCGCGCCGAAGCTGGTAATCCAATGCGATATTGGTGCCGCGACGGCCGACTAGGTGCTTGAGGTCGGGAAACGTGCCCGCGGGTTTGAGGGCGTCGTGCACGATCGCAGCTGAGGTCATCGCCTCAATCTCGTCGAACACCGGCTCCAGCGGCTCGTAGTCCACTGTGATGAGCTCGGCCGCCTCGGCGGCGATATAAGGGTCCTCGGCGAGCACCGCGACAACCGGCTCGCCGACATGGCGCACCTTGTCGATCGCGAGCACCGGCTGGTCGTGGAAGGCCGGGCCGTAATAGGGCTCGGCGACGACGGTGCGGATATCCTCGGCGGTAACGACGGCGAACACGCCCTCAATAGCGGCAGCGGCGGTAGCGTCGATCGACAGAATCCGGCCATGCGGCACGGTGCTGCGCACTACCTTGGTGTGCAGCATGCCGGGCACGACGAGAGTGTGGACATATTCGGCCCGGCCGGTGACCTTCAGGCGACCTTCGAGGCGGGGCACCGAGCGTCCGACCTCGCCGGCCGGCATCGCGCGCGGCGTCGATCGCGTAATCGTCGTCATGCTACCGATCCCTCGGCGACGGCCTGAGCGAGCGCGCGGCGCAAATGCACGCGCAGGAGCGCAGCCTTGTAGTCGGCGGCGCCGCGCGCATCCTCGGCCATCTCAGCCTCTGCGGCGGCGGCTTCGGCGGCATTCATAAAGGCCGCGTCGCCCGCGGCAGCGCCCGTGAGTTCTTGCTCTGCCTTGGCAAGGCGGGTGAGCTGCTCGGTCGCCGCGGAGACCGCGAGCCGCGCTTCGGCGATCGCGTTGTCCTGCACTCGCAGCGACACCGCAAGACACAGCGCCGGCCAGTCATCTGCCGAGCGGGTCGTGCATTTAACGAAGGCAGAGCGCCAGCCGGATTGCGGCGGCACCGTCACCGCGGTGATCAATTCGCCGCGGCCGAGCACGGTTTCGTAATAGCCGCAGAACAGTGCATCGACCGCGATGTCACGTTTGCCCTGGGGACCAGCCATCGACACGGTGCCACCGAGCGCAGACAGCACCGGCGGCAGGTCCATATGCGGATCGCCATGGGCGAGATTGCCGCCGATGCAGGCGACATTGCGCACGCGTACATTGGCGAGCCGTTTTAATGCCCGCACGATCACCGGGGCGACCCTGATCACGTCGGCGGAGTGCTCAACCGTGGTGAGGGTCGCCATTGCCCCGATGCGAAGGCCGCCGTCCGGCATTGCTGCAATCCGAGCGTGGTCAGCTTCGATCCCGCCGAGATGCACCAGCCTAGTCGGCTGGAATACGCCGGTCTTCATCATCAGCATCAGCGCGGTGCCGCCGGAAAACGGGCGCACCGTAGAATCGTCGGTGTCGAGCAGCGCGATCGCCTCGGCGAGCGAGGCGGGATAGACCAGTTCGAATCCCCTCACCGGGCAGCCTCCGCTGGTTCGGCTGCAGCGTCCGCGGCAAAGTGAACGTTCAGGTTCTTGACGAAGGATCGCTCCATCTCCTTCGCCTTGGCCCTCAGCACGGGTTGACCGAGGCTGCCGAGCTTGCCGGTGAGCGCGACGTCCATCTCGTAGCTGATTGTTGTGGCATCGCCGGTCTCAATGAGCGTTGCGGCGACGGTCGACGTCATGCGCCCGACGACACCGATCGGCGTGCCCTCGGCCTGGGCGACGATGCGCTCTGGCGCGATGTTCTCGACGAAGCTTACGGCGATCTGGAACTTGAACTTGATGTAGGCAATCTTGGTCTCGAGAATCGCGGTGTAGCGACCGTCATCGAGCGCGACCATATCGCGCACGCCCTCGACGCAGGACGCAAAAAGCTCCGCGTCGTTGAGCCGGTCATAAACGACCTCCCGGTGGGCCGGAACAGTGAACTCTCCCGCAAACTTCATGACGGCGCTCCGATCAAGGTACGAAGCTCATCGGCAATCCGCTCCGGCATTTCGAGCGGGGTGAGATGACGCCCGCCCTTGAGCACCGTTAGCGTCGAACCCCGGATCCCCGCGTGCAACGCCTTGGACATCGCCGGCGGCGTCGCATAATCCTCCTCGCCGACTGCGATCCGGGTCGGAACGCTTATATTGGGGAGCACCTCGCGCAGGTCGGCCGCGCCAAGCATGCGGCAGGTCTCGGCATAAGCGCGCACGTCGTTCGCGAGGAAAGTGGCGACGGTCGCATCGACGACGTCCCGATGGCGTTCTCGGAAGTCAGTCGCCGAACCACCGGGTCTGCTGAAAGTCAACCAGCGCGCGGAAACCGGACGATAGGGCCTTCTCGGCCCTCTCGCGCCATTGCTGCGGGGCGTCTGCGCCATACCAGGCAGTGGTATCGAATAGGCCGAGCGCGGTCAGCCAACTCGAATGCCGACCGGCAAATGCGAGTGCGACGCAGCCGCCCATAGAGGCGCCGGCTACCACGGCGTCCGGCCACCCCGCCGCATTCAAAACATCGGCGAGATCGTCGGCGAATTGCTCAACGGTATAAGGACCCGGTGGCTTGTCCGACTGACCATGGCCGCGGCAATCATAAATCAGCACCTTTGCGAAACTGGCAATCCGTTCGGCAACAGGGTTCCAGAAATGATGATCGATCGCGAGCGAATGGATTAGGACGATGCGGGTCGGCCCATGACCTTTGACCCAATAAGCAAGTTCGAACCCGTCCCGTGTAGGAGCGCGGCCTGAGATACAGGATCCCACATTTCTCCCCTTGGCGCCGCGCTCTTCAGGCGCGATCGCGTTACCGCCAGCCGGCCGCCGCCGTTTGCAGCAGAATCTGACCCGCGATCTTAAAATACATTAGGCGCGCAGGATTGATTATGTACAAACGAAAGCTTTTCAACAAGTCATCAATTTTCCTAATGTGGAGTCCGTAACACCGCTAGCACCGCGTAGAATCGACCTGCAATGGAAGATATTGCAATGTTTCGTCGTCTACCATCAATGTCTGGGCTTCGTGCGTTCGAGGCAACCGCGCGTCACCTCAGTTTTACGCAAGCGGCAACCGAACTCAACCTCACCCAGGGCGCGGTGAGCCACCAAATCAAGAACCTCGAGAACATTCTCCGGCTTAAGCTATTCGTGCGCGATGGCAATGCGATCCGACTGACCGAAGCGGGGCAGGAATATCTTGCATCGGCGCGGGCAGCACTGACTGAGGTATTGGTTGCAACCGACCGTGCGATCGACCGCCAGCGCGGGGACGTACTGACGATCGCCTGCCTCGGTTCCTTTGCGATCAAGGCCTTGATTCCGAACCTCTACGATTTCATGCGGCGCAATCCGTGCATCGGGCTGCGCACGCGGACGCTGGTGCCACGGATCGAGATGGACCCGCAGGATTATGATGTGTCGATCCAATATGGCAGCGAAGGCGACTGGCCGGGCATGGTGGCCCACAAGATCGGCGGCGAAGAACTGTTTCCAGTATGCTCGCCAAAAATCATGACGGCTGGAAAGGGGCTGGTCACGCCAAAGGATCTTACCCGCCAGACGATCATCCGCACCGCTTCGCCGCTGATCCTACGTGACGACTGGCCGCGCTGGCTGGAGAAGGCCGGGGCGCCTGGCCTTAAATTTTCCGCCGAGATCACCTGCGACCTACTATATCCTTCCTATCAGGCGGCGATTGAGGGGCTTGGCGTCGCAATGGGACGTAGCGCCGTTGTGCGCGGCGATATCGCTTCCGGCCGCTTGGTTGAGCCCTTCGCGGTCCGGCTGCCGTCGTCACTCGGCTACTATGTGGTCACGGGCATTGAGCGAGCGAAGCTGGCGAAAGTCCAACTCTTCTACGAATGGGCGACCGACCGGCTCGCGAACGCGGTGCGCATGCCACCGCCTGCCGAAGCGAAAATGCATTCACGGCCATCGCGGCCATGAGCGCCTCGTTGCTTGCGGAATACCGGTGCGCTAGAGCATTTTCCGGCGAAGTGGAAACCGGTTCGCCGCAGAAAATGCGACTACCAAAGGAGAACCGGAGCGAATTCCGATTCCACCGGAACGGAATTCGCTCTAGTGCGCGTCGCGGATTGGCATCCGCTACTGATTTCGCCAACGGCTTTCGTTAAAACAAGCCTCGATCGCCTCGCCGATCGCCAACACAAGGTCGTCGCCGCCGTTGAGGCGGGCGAGCATGAGCCCGACCGGCGCCTCACCGGGACGGTGACAAGGCAGGCTGAGCGCGCAACCGTCAAGGAAATTGATCACGGTGGGATTTCGGAGCACGAGCAGGTTAGTTTGATGGTAGGCGCCGTCGTCCTGTTCAAGCTCGGCGATGGTTGGCGCAACGATCGGGACCGTTGGCAAGGCCAGCGCATCGAACCGCGTGGCGCGCAGCCGCGCCTCCCTGATAAGTTCTTTGCGACGCTTCATAAGCCACAGATAGTCGGCGGCGCTTATGTTGCGTCCTTTTTCCAAGCGGGCGGCGACGCGCGGATCGTAGCGATCCCTGGCGCGGGTCAGAAGATCGCGGTGCCATGCAAACCCTTCGGCGGCTGGGAATGTTGCGATTTCCGCCGTCTTGCCGACCGCCACGAATTCCGGAAAAGGGATGATGGTCACTTGGACGCCCGCTTCCCGCAAGTCCGAAATGGCATTGTCGAAAGTGCGTTTCACGTAAGGATCGATATCGTCGAACACGCGATCGGCTGGAACCGCCAGCCGTAGCCCTTGCAGTCCAATCGGGGGCGTCGGTTGGCTCGTTTGATCGGTGAGGATGGCGTCAAGAATCCGGCAGCATCTCACGCTCAAGCCGATCTGACCGATCGAGTCGAGCGAACTCGATAACGGGAGCGCACCTGCCAGTGGAACCCGCGCTGCGGTGGGCTTGAAACCGACGAGCCCGCAGAGGGCAGCCGGAATTCGCACCGATCCGCCGGTATCCGTGCCGATGGCGGCGATGCTCATTCCATCGCTAACAGAAATTGCAGCGCCCGATGATGAACCGCCCGGAATGCGCCCCGCCGCGCGGTCAAACGGGCAGGCGGGCGTTCCGTAATGAGGATTGAGGCCGAGCCCGGAAAAGGCGAACTCCGTCATATTCGTTCGCCCGATGATTACCGCGCCGGCGGCGCGGAGGCGGGTGACGGCGACCGCATCGAACGCTGCCGGCGCCGAATCGGCAAGCGCCACCGATCCGGCTGTCGTCGGCATCCCGCGAACGTCGAACAGATCTTTGATCGAAATCGGAATGCCGCCGAGCGGTCCGGTCCATAGCCCGGCGCGGCGTCGCAGGTCGATCGCCTCTGCGTCAGCCAGCGCTTGCTCGGCGAACAGGCGGACGAAGGTGCGCGACCCTTCGCCATCAGCCGCGGTTGCGCGTTCGAGACACGCTTCGACGAGCCGCTTACTCGTCGTTGCGCCAGCGTCCAAAGCCGCGCGAACGGCCTCGATCGTCGCCTTCATATGCCCACCGAGCGTGCCCGCGATGCCGAGATCGGCGTAAGGCTGTTACGCGAAATAATGGATTTCGAAGAGAAGACAGCCGGCCTTGGATTTGAACGGGCCGTGAAAGACGCCGGGGGGGCGGCAGGCGAATGTCAACGGCGTGAACGCCTCGCCGCCTTCGCCGCGCTCGTTGTTGCCGACGGTCAGATCTCCGGAGATCAGGAGCACTTCTTCCCAATAGTCGTGGACGAACGGCTTCGTCGTGTACACGCCGGGCGCAAAGCGCAGCAGTCGCGATCGATTGCCGGTCTTCGCCGTCTCATCGAGCGAGCCGGCCAGGATTTTCTGCTGAATCCCTTCCGGATATCCCGTGGGCGTTTCCCAGCCGGTCGTCATCTCGATGGCTTTGAATTCATCATGCAGCTTCGGGTTTATCATGGAAAACACCGCTTTTGTCGGCGGGCAGGGCTCAGACCTGCCGGGTCACATTGCGTTGGAATGCGAGGATGTGTTCGCGCATCGCTCCCTCGGCCGCGTCGGGTTGGCGGCCCTCAAGCGCTTCGACGATGGCGCGATGTTGCGCGAGAACGTTGCGATGATGATCGGCGTCGCGCAGCGAAAGGAACCAGAAGCGCAGCGAACGCTCGTGCAGATTTCGCAACACGTCGGCCAACACGATGTTTTTCGCCGCTCTCGCCAAGGTGTGGTGGAAATCTCTGTCGAGCAACATCATTTTCTCCACATCCCGCTTGGCCATGGCCTTTGCCGACCGATCGAGTATTGCGTTCAACTCGGCCAGCTCCAACTCTTCAGCGCGTTCGGCGGCAAGACGCGCGCAATAGCATTCGGTTACCAGCCGGACAGAGATGATTTCCACCGCTTCGTCGATGCTGATCGGCCGCACCATGATGCCCTTGCGGGGCATGATGGACACCAACCCATCCGTCATGAGGCGATGGATCGCCTGGTGAATCGGGGTGCGGCCAATCCCCAGTTCAAGCGATATTGCGGCCTCACTAAGCACTTCCGCTGGCCGGTAGTGGCAGGTGATGATGCGGTATTTGATCTCGTTGTAGGCGCGATCGAGCAATGATTTCGCCGGCCACGGCCCCGCGGCCGTTTGGCGCGGTCGCCCCGCTGAACTGACCATCGCCGCGCGTTTCATCACCGGTCTCTCAGCCAGCAGATTGAAGAATGTCCACCGTGTAGGCGTGGGAAATTCCCACGTTGCGTACCGGATCGAACAACTCGAAAGAGAATTTCTTGGAGGGACGGATGCCTCCTTTGGCAGGCAACGTTCCGCAAAACAAGGCTGTCCCCTCGGCGAGGCGGCCGGTCGCCGCGATGCCTGCAATGATCTGGTCCGGCGAGAGGATACTCGCGACCGACCCCTCTTGATAGAGGCGCGCCTCACCGTTTTCCTCGATCCACGAGCGGAGCGCGAGCGAATCCCAATGGTCGCGCACGTCTTCGAAGCACCACAGCTCGGGCGCAATCGGCTTGTCGCACATCTGCTTGGAAACGGTCACGTTGTAGGTCTCGACCGTCCGGTCGGTGTGATCCGAACCGACGCCGATCCAGAGGCCGCCCTCGTTGCGGACGAGGACGAATTCCACCTCGCCGCTGGAGTTCTCGCCCACCGCCTCGATTTCCTCCGATGTCGTCAGCCGCGACGCCGAGACACGATAATAGATCGGCGTCGAGGTCGGACGCCCCACGCCGAGCGCTTCGAGCTCGGCAATGTGCTTCTCCCGCGCAACCGAATCGCGCTGAGTCCAGCCGGCGATCACCGCGCGGCGCAAAGGGACTGCGCGCTCATCGATCGAAGCGCCGCGATGTGTGCGAAAGCGCAGGATGTTAGCAGACATCGAAACAGTCTTCGCGGCGACTCGATCGGAACCCGGCTCTTGGCCTTCCGCCAACTTTTTCGCGTCGCTGGCTCTGATCTTGTCCACGCCGCCCATCAACCGAAACATGGAGCCTATTTGATGTCAAGGTGATATTTCACTGGCTTTTGTCACATACAGGGCCGCACGCTCGCATTTTCGTTGTTCCCGACGAACGGGCGAACAGCGGGGTCGAGCCAGTCAAGACCGTGCGCCGGCTCGCGTCCGCGCCGTCTCGAGAATAGCCTCGACAATTCCCACATAGCCGGTGCACCGGCAGATGTGACCGCTCAGCATTTCGCGAACTTCTTGCTCCGAGGGGTTGGCCTTGCTGCTCAGGAACCGCTCGGCGGAGATGAGGATGCCTGGCGTGCAATATCCGCATTGCAAGGCGTGATGGCGCCGGAACGCCTCCTGCAAGTCGCTCAACTTGCCGTCCTCGGCTTCCAGGCTGTGAACGGTCTGGATGTTGCGACCTGCCGCCTGCACGGCAAGCGTCAGGCAGCTGCGGGCCGGAACTCCATCAATCAGGATGGTGCATGCACCGCATACGCCGTGCTCGCAGCCGACGTGAATCTCCGCGCAGCCAAGCTCCTGGCGCAGGAAGTCGCTCAGCAACATGCGGGGTTCCGCGAGCGCTCGCGTCGGCTTGCCGTTGAGAACGAAGTCGACGGGGTGGCGTTCCCCTTCCTTCAGCTCGAGCATTTCGCGGCCTCCTCGATGGCGCGACGCCCGAGCCGACGAACCAGCTCTCGCCGATAGGCCGCGGTCGCATGATGGTCGTCCGTCCCGCCGAGATCCCAGGCAAAATCATTGAGCGCGTCCTCGATCTCGCCATCGAGCAATCCCGACCACTCCCGCGTCATCGGCTTGTCCGCAACGCCGCCAACTCCGAGCCGGGCAGTCTTGCCGGTCACCACGGCCGCAACGGCGCAGATCGCAAAGTCCCCGTGGCGCTGCGCCATCTCCATGAATGCGTAGCCGGCGCCAGGCTTGCGCTTCGGAAAGCGGACCGCGGTGACGACCTCGTCCGAACGTCGGGCGGTCGCCAGCATGCCCGTCTGGAATTTGTCGGCCGTGAGCACGCGCTCGCCTTTTGGCGAGCGCAAGACGACGGTTCCGCCAAGCGTCGCGAGACAAAGAGGCAGCTCGGAAGCCGGATCAGAATGGGCGATGCTGCCGCAAACCGTGCCGCGGCTCCTGGTCTGGAAATGTCCGACATGGGGCAGCGCGGCGCTCAGCAGCGGCGCTACTTCGCGGAGCATCGGCCATTCCAGAAGCTGCGCTTGCGTCGTCGCCGCACCGATCTCGATCTCGCCGTCTGCTTCGCGGATATAGGCGAGCGGTTCCAGGCGAGAGATATCGATCAGCGCATTGGCCTGCACGAGGCGGAAATTCATCATCGGCAGAAGTGACTGGCCGCCGGCCAAGATGCGCGCGTCCTCGCCGAAGCGCGAGAGGGCCTGGAGCGCCTCGTTCAGATTCGCCGGCCGCAGATAGGTGAAGGGCTTCGGCTTCATGGCTGCAACCCGAGGAGTTTGAGAAGCCGTTGCCACCACGCGCGCAATTTGCCCGGACGTGGCGCCGCCTCCGGCGCGATCTCGGCGAAAAGCCGCTGGAAGAATTGACTGATCAGGACTTTCGTCGCGCCGTCGAGCATCCTGCCACCCACTGCGGCGGCCTTGCCGCTGATCTCGACGACATAGTCGTAATCGATCTGCGTTGCGGCGCCTTGCGGAGTCAACCGCATGCGTCCGTGTCCGATGGTCGAACCGAGCGAACCGTCGAGGCCGCCGGAAAGCGTCGCGGCGCGAGGCGGATCGAGATCGGTGAGCGCGACGCGAGCGGTGAAGCGGCCTTTGACAATTCCGACGCCGAGGGAGACGTCGGCGCGGTATTCGTTCGGCCCGGTTTGATCGAGCGCGTGGCAACCCGGGATGACGCGCGCCAGCACGGTTGGATCGAGCAGTGCGCGCCAGATGACCTCCGGGCTGGCGGGCACCGTCTGCGTTCCACTCCCCGACAAAGCCTTGGCGCCGGGGCCGGCGGTCACCGGCGCCACCGGAGGCCTTGCGACCCGCGGCGGCTTTTCGCTCTCGCCCATCAACGCCTTGACCCGCGCCGGCGTGAGCGGAAGTTTCACGTCCTTCACCCCCAGGGCATCGGCAACGGCGTTGGCGATGCAGACCGGCGTGCTCATGCAGTTGCCTTCGCCAATTCCCTTGGCGCCGAGCGGCGTAAGCGGCGAAGGGCTCTCCATGTGCAGAATGACGGGCCGCGGGACCTCACACGCGGTCGGACAGAGATAGTCGGCGAAGGTGCCGGACAAGAAACTGCCGTCCGCACCATAGGCAAACTCTTCCAGCAGCGCGCAACCGACGCCCCAGCCGAACGAACCGTAAATCTGGCCGTCGGCAATCAGCGGATTGAGGATACGTCCCGCGTCGTGCATCGTCACATACTTGTCGATGCGCACAGCGCCGGTGTCGCGATCGATTTCGACCCCGCAAAAGTCAAACACAAAGCCATAGGTCAGCGACGTGTTGATCTGGTCGGCGTCATTCGGCGGTTCGATTTCGGGCGCGGAATAAGACGCCGTCTCGGAAATCCCGGGCGCCATTCCCGTCGGCAACTCGCTGGGGGACCAGTGCGCCGTGCCGGCGATCCGCGAGAAACGGATGTTGTTGTCGGGGTTGTTCCTGGCGAAAACCTTGCCGTCTCCGAAAGCGACCTCGTCGGCGGGAACATTGAGCGTTTGGCTGGCAATCTGGGCGATCTTGGCGCGAACTTTTTTCGCGGCCATTTGCGCTACGACTGCCGTGGATGAGGAAAACCGGCTCGAATAGTTGCCGGTGGCGATCGACCAGGGATCGCGCTGCGTGTCGCGCTCCATATTGCAGCGGACATCGTGCGGATCGAGGCCGAGTTGCTCCGCCACGATTTGGCTGAGAACGGTCGCGTGGCCCTGACCTTGTGGCAAGCTGTCGGCGGTGACGCTGACGGCGCCGAGGCAATCCACGTTCACCGTGGCGTAAGCGACATTGCCGCCTTTCGGCCCGGCCTTGCGGCGCTCTTCGACCGGAACGATGGTGCTGAGATAGCCCATGTTCGATTGCGCGGGCTCGACGATGGCGGCAAAACCGATGCCGTAGAGGCGACCGGCGGCGCGCGCCTCATCGCGCCTGCGGCGAAGCTCCGCGAGCCCGCCTTCGCGTTCCGCGGTGGCGATGGCGGTTTGGTAGTCGCCGGAATCGATGAGAGCGCCCGCCGGCGCGCGATAGGGGAACGAGCCCGCCGGTACCAGATTCTTGCGGATCACATCGAGCGGATCGAGCCCCAACTCGACGGCGATCCGCTGCATCAGTCTTTCAAGTCCAAAATAGATCTGCGGTCCGCCGAAGCCGCGCACCATTCCCGATGGCGTCTTGTTGGTCATGACCAGCTTATTGATGATCTGCATGTCCTTGGCGGCATAGGCGCCGCTCATGATGCCGTGCTGGCGATAGAGCGGCCCCGGCATCGGCGGACGCAGATAGGCGCCGTAATCGTCGATCTGCTCGAAGCGGAACGCGGTGACCAAGCCATCGCTTTTCACCGCCGCGGCGGCGCGAATGATGCGGTTGGGCGCGGCGATCGCCGCGGTCAGATGTTCGAACCGGTCCTCGACCCATTTGACTGGACGCCCGGTGCGCCGCGAGGCGATGCACATGAGGACGACATAGGGAAAAATCGCCTGCTTCACCCCGAAGCCGCCGCCCGAATAGGCCGGAGTGCGAATGCGCAACTGCGCGCCGCCGCAGCGGAGCGCCTTGGACATCACCGGGTGGACGGTGAACGGCCCCTGGAAATTGCACATGACATCGTAGACGCCTTCGCCCGGCTGGTAGTCGGCGACGACCACATAGCCTTCGAGCGGCGTTTGCGAGTTGCGCGGATAATCGATCGTGATCTCGACAACCCGATCGGCTTCCGCGAAGCGCGCTTCCGGATCGCCGTACGTGAAATGGCGTTCGGAGGGCACGTTGGAGCCGACAGCCGGATGGACCAAGGGCGCGCTTTCGGCCGTCGCCGCCAAGGGATCGATGACCGCCGGCAGCTTGCGGTACTCGACCTGGATGTCGTCGACGGCGTCTTCGGCGATATAGCGGTCCTCGGCAAGGACGATCGCCACCGCCTCGCCGACGAACCGGACGCGGTCGGTGGCGAGAGACCATTGGTCCATCGGCTGTCGAAGCACGATGATGAAGGGATCGGAATCCCGCTTGATTTCGGCCCCGGTCAACACCGCGACCACGCCTGGCCGCGCCATCGCTTTCGACGTGTCGATCGCTACGATCTCGGCATGGGCATGCGGCGAACGGAGGATCGCCGCATGCAGCGTCCCCGCTCGGATCGGCATGTCGTCGGCGAAATAGCCGCGCCCGGCAAGCAGTGTCGCATCTTCGATCCGCTCGACAGGGCGCCCGAGCCAGCGGCGTTCCAGTCCGTCGGACGAAGGCTGAGAGGGGGCTTGGGCCATGAGGATTGAACGCGTAATACTGTTGTGATATTTCTTATATCCGTGACATTTCGGGGATTGTCAACGACGAACTCGTTTGCTGGCGACGAAGCGGGTTCGATGCGCCCACATGGAACAAGTTCCGCAGCGCCTGTCGCGATTGGGAGTTCATGGGTGTGACCGCCACTGAGCAGAAACACGTCGTCATTGTCGACGAAAGCGTCACGCCGAACGCGCTTCAGTTCTCCGATATCTTCAACGTCGCCGTTCCGTTCATCGATCGGCCAGTCGCTGAGGGGCGCGGCGGCGCGGTTGCCGTGCGCTACGCCGGCCAAGAGATCACTTACGCGGAGCTGGCCGAGAACGTCGGACGCGCCGGCAACGCTTTGCTTGATCTTGGGCTTGCGCCGGGCAGCCGGTTGATCATGGCCGCGTTGGACGATCCGTATTTCTTCTACGTTTTCTGGGGCGCCATCAAAGCCGGAATCGTCCCGATCGCCGCCAGCACATTTATAAAAACCGCCGATTACCGCGTTCTCATCGACGCCGCCGAATGCGATGGATTCGTCTATTCGGCGGCCCTGGCGGGCCAAGCAGCCAATGTCGAGGCGAAAGCCGCGGGGCTTCGGTTCATTCTTCCCATCGACGGACGCGATTCGTTGGCTGAACGCATTGCTGCCGCTTCGCCCGATCTTGAACCGGCGGCGACATCGGCTACCGACGATTGCTTCTGGCTCTACTCGTCAGGCTCAACCGGAATTCCGAAAGGCGTCGTGCATCGTCATCGCGACATGGTAGTGACGAGCGAACGCTATGGGCGCAGGATCGCCGGCATCGAGCCAAACGACATCGTGTTCTGCGCCAGCAAACTCTTCTTTTCGTTTGGTTTCGGCGGCGGAATGACTTTTCCACTGTGGATGGGCGCCTCCACCGTTCTACAGCCGGAACGAACGACGGCGGATCTCGCCCTCGACATTCTCGAGCGTTCCCAGGCCACGGTCTTCTTCGGCGTCCCCACTCTTTATGGACAGATGGTTCACGCGCTGAGGCGACACCCGCGTCGTCTCGCTTCGCTTCGACGATGCCTGTCGGCGGGCGAAGCCTTGCCGGCCCCGATTTTCGAACAATGGAAGCAATTGACCGGCGTTCCAATTCAGGACGGCATCGGTTCGACCGAGGTGCTCCACATCTTTATCTCGAATAGGATCGACGACATCCGGCCGGGAAGCTCGGGCAAACCCGTGCCGGGATACGAGGCCAAAATTGTCGGCGAGGACGGCGCCAACGTCCCGGATGGCGGCATCGGGACCTTATGGGTCAAAGGCAAATCCAACGCTCGATGCTACTGGAACAACCCGGAAAAGACCGGCGAGACGATGGTCGGCGACTGGCTCAATACCGGGGACATGTATTACGTCGACCCTGACGGATATTTCGTCAACGCCGGTCGCGCCGACGACATGCTGAAGGTGGGCGGTCAATGGTGCTCGCCGATCGAGATCGAAGCAAAATTGCTCGAACATCCGAAAGTGCGGGAAGCCGGTGTCGTCGGTCAAGCCGACGAGAATTCGTTGATCAGACCCGCAGCCTATCTCGTACTGGCGCACCGCGAGGATGAAACCGCGGCAATGGTCGATGAATTGCAGCGCTTATGCCGGGAGCATTTGCCCAGCTTCAAGTGCCCGCGCTGGATTCACTTCGTTCCCGAATTGCCGAAGACGGTCACCGGCAAGATCCAGCGCTTCAAACTGCGACAAGTGTCGATGTAGGCCCTCAGGCGGAATGCCCTCCACTTCAAAACCCTACCGTTACGCTGGTGTTGACTCGACGCCCTAGCCTCATCTGGGCGGCAGGAAAGGACGAAAAATGGCTTTCGAGGCTCCGATTTCACGATGGCAAGAACGCGTGCTCCCCGAGTGGCTCGACTACAACGGCCATATGAATGTCGCCTATTTCGTTCTGATTTTCGATCACGGCACGGATGTGTTCTACCCGCTGATCGGCCTCGGCAAACCGTATCGACAGCGCACTGGAAAATCGACCTTCGCAGTGGAGACCCACATCACTTATCAACGCGAGTTGAGCGTCAACGAGGAAGTAGCGGTTACCACGCAGCTGCTCGATTTCGACGACAAGCGCATCCACTACTTTCACCGCATGTGGCATGTGAACAGCAACGTCCAGATGGCCACGCTGGAGCAACTCGCGGTCCATGTCGATCTCACGCAGCGCAAGGTCGAACCGATGCCCGAGGAATCGCAGCAACTCCTGCGCGAAATGTGGGAGACGCACAAGGAGCTGCCGAAACCGAAGGAGATGGGAAGCGTGATGGGGGCGAAGTCGAAACGCGGTTGAACGGTTGCGCGGAGTTTTTCAAGCCGAGGCGGGTTCGTTCGTCGACGCACCATTGCCACCGGTGGCGGGCATAATTTCGCCGCGCTCGATCGTGAGCGCTGTATCCGTAATCTTATCCAGAAGCTTTGGCGTCGATTCCGAAATCAACATGCCGAGGTCCGGCCTGCTTTCGCGTAGACGCAGGAGCGCCGCCGCATACGACCGCGCGAGCGCGGGGGCGAGCCCTTGAAACGGCTCGTCGAGCAGGATCGCCCGCGTTCCCACCATCAGCGCGCGTCCCAGCGCGACCATTTTTCCTTGTCCGCCGGACAGAAAGCCCGCGGGCCGCCGGCGTAACTCAGCGACTTCCGGCAAGAGCGCGTAAGTTTCTTCAAGTCGACGGCGGCGCTCCCCGGCGGGGAGACGCAATGCGACCGCGGGAAGCAAAATATTGTCTTCGACGGAGAATTCCGCGATGAGCCGTCGGTCCTCCGGCGCGTAGCCGATCCCGAGCATCGCGCGCCGATGCGGCGCAACCGTCGCTAGATCGCGATCATCGAACAGAATGCGACCGCCCTCGAGAGGCAGCAGTCCCATGATGCTGCGCAGTGTGGTCGTCTTTCCCGCGCCATTGCGGCCGATCAGCACCGTCGTGCGCGACGGCTCGATCGCCATGCCGACACCGCGGAGCACGAGTTGATCCTGGATCCGGACACGCACCTCTTCTAATCGCAACATCATCCGACCCCGACAACCCGCTCGACGACGTTTGGATTGTGCAAGACCTCGCGCGGATGGCCGCTGGCGACCACCCGACCCGTGTCCCACACGAACACGCGATCGGCGTAACGTTCGACCACGTCCATGTCGTGCTCGACGAACAGGGCGGTCATCCGCTCGGCGCGGAGCATTGCGACGATCGTATCCATCAATGGAGTCTTTTCGGCCGTGCTAACCCCGCTGGTCGGTTCATCCAGCAACAGGAGCCGCGGCTTCAGCGCGATGGCGATCGCGATGTCTGCGAGTTTTCTGAGGCCCTCGGGCAGCGCCGCTGTCTGCTGGTCAGCGGCGTCGTTGAGCGCCAAAAGGTCGAGGATGCGCAACGCCGCCTCGCGATAGATTTCACGGTCGAGCGGACCCATCGGCTGCCAGATGTCGCTCCGCGCGGCGACGGCGAGCATCACGTTCTCCAACAGCGAGTGACCGGTGAACAGTTGGGGAATTTGAAAGGCACGTGCAATGCCGCGCCGGGCGATTTTTCGCGGCGGCAGGTTGGTGATGGGCTGACCGTCGAATAGGACGCTGCCGCGCGCCGGGTTCACATATCCGGTGCAGAGATTGATGAACGTGGTTTTTCCCGACCCGTTGGGTCCGATGATCGCCACGATCTCACCTGCATGGATATCGAGCTCGACGCCATCCGCCGGTTTGACCCCGCCAAAATTCACATGAAGGTCGCGAACCGAGAGAATGGGCATCATGACTTACGACCCCGCATCCGCCTTTCCAACCTTTGGAGCAGACCAAAAAGCCCTTCCGGCAGGAAAAAGATCACCACCAGAAGCGAAATGCCGATAATTGCGTTCCACGCTTCGGCCGCAAAGCCGACCGCAAATGTGCGCACCAGCTCGAGAAAGAACGCGCCGATGAACGCTCCCGGCACCCCGCCTATTCCTCCAAGCACGGCGATCAGCACGAGCTGTCCGGATAAGGTCCAATACGAAAACTCCGGAACCACGTGACCGATTGCAACCGCCGAAAGCGCGCCTCCAAGTCCGGCCAGCGCCGCCGAAGCTATATACGCGACCAACAGCACGCCACGCGCCGAAACACCGATAAATTCGAGGCGGACCTCGTTGGTGGCAATTGCACTGAGCGCTTGGCCTAGTGGGCTCTTCAGGTATCGGTCGGTTATCAGCGCTACGCCCACCATTATGGCGATTGCGATCAAATGCAACGCTTGTTCGAAAGCCGGACGACTAAGTTCCATACCGAGAAGGCTGGGCGTCGGCACGCGCATCCCGTCGGTGCCCCCGGTCAGACGGTAGAGCTTCGACAGCAGGGTGAAGAACACCATCGAGACGGCGAGGTTGAGCATTGCGAAGAAAATACCGCGGTAACGCACCATGAAAGCGCCGACGACGAGCCCGGCAGCCGCGGTGATGAGGGTCGCACAGGCAAACAAGGTGACAAGCTCACCGATGGCGGCGTCGCGCATTAGAAAAGCGATCGCATAGGCGCCGATCGCAAAAAAAAGCGCGTGACCGATCGAAATCATGCCGGCGCGGAGCAATATGGCGACCCCGAGCGCCGCTAGGCCCTTTCCAATGGCGACGGTAAAGACGAATCCCAGCCACGACACGGCAAGCGGCAAGAGCGCAGCAAGCACGGCTATTCCGAGCATGTGTGCGAGAACCACGTCAGACCCGCCTGAGACCGATTGAGCCGAAGAGGCCGTAGGGACGAACCAGCAGGACCGCCAGCATCACGAGATAGGGCACCACGGGCTGGAATTCCGGCATGAAATAGATCGCCGCCGACCGCGCCAGCCCCACAAGGATCGCGGCTAGCGCCGCGCCTTCGATCTGACCCAGACCGCCGATGGCGGCGACCGCAAAGGCGAGAACGATCGTCTCTGCTCCGAGCCCCGGAGATACCCCCACTGTCGGCGAAGCGAGCGCGCCGCCAAGAGCCGCTAGGAAGACGCCGAGCGAGAAAGCGAGCATGAACACGCGCGACGCATCGATGCCGAGGGCGCGGGCGATTTCCTGGTCGGCAACGACGGCGACGATCAGCTTGCCGATGCCGGTCCGTTTCAAGAGAAGGCGCAGGCCGATCGCCACCACGATCGCCAGCCCGATCAGCAGCAGTTGATAATTCAAATAGACGATACCGGCGATCTGACTTGTGCCAAGAAGCAGCATCGGCGTGTCCTGGGAATATGGCTGAACGCCGAAAATCAGCTTTTGCGCGTCTTCGAGTATGAGGAAGAGGCCAAAGGTGACAAGGATTTGCAGCGCCTCCGGGCGGCCATAGGTCCATCGCAGAAGCGTTCGCTCGATCAGCGGTCCTAGCGCCACGGTGACGAGAAAGGGGCTGATCACCAGGGCGAGAAAACTCAAGACGGGCCAGCCTCGTCCGGCTACGAAGGAGCCGATCACGACGCTGAGATAAGCCCCGAGCGAATAAAAGCTGCCATGCGCAACATTAAGAATGTGCAGCACGCTGAACACGAGCGTCAGGCCGACCGCTACGAAAAAGATCAGCGCCGCGTCGGCGAGGCCATCGACGATCAGCGGCGCATAGTTTGCAAGCATCTCAGTGCGTACACGCGTGCTTCACGAGCCGCGGTCTATTTATACGAACCCGGCTTTGGCAGGGTTGCCAGTATCGACGGCTTCATCTTCGCGATCCAGGCGATGGGATCAACTCCCACCGGCGGCGTTACGAGACTCGCGGGATAGCGAACCATGTTGCCCATGATCGGAAACGGAAAACGCGAATCCTTCGTCGTTTCCCCGACGATCTGGTCGACAAGTCCGTCATGATCGTCGCGAAGCGCAAGCGTTCCCGTGAGCGTTTCCGTCTTGAGGTTCTTGGCTGCAGCCACAAGATCGTCGCGCGTCGGCCAGCGCCCCTTCGTGTTCGCGAGCGCTTTCTCGTACACGACCTTTACCGCGTAGATCGTATTGGCCATTTTAAACGACGGGAACACCGGGTATTCATTGAAGCGCTTGCGATAATTTTCGACGAACTGCCTGGTTTGCGGCTTGCTTTGGGCGTCCGGCGACATCCACCAGCCATCGCCGATGACGCCGATGATGACGCCATCGGGAAGCAGTGTGCCGACTCGCTGCAACACCGACTCGCCGAGCGCGAGGATCACCGTGCTGCGCGTGAACAATTCGCGCGGCGCCGCTTGACGCACGAAATTCTCGAGATCGGCGCCCCAGAGATTGGAGAAGATGACGTCGGGCTGCGCCGTGACCAGCCGCGAAATCTCCGTATTGAAACTGGGCGACCCAAGCTTCGGATAGAGCTCGGCGACGACTTCGACATCCGGCTTCAACGCCTTTAATGTGGCCTTGAAGATGGTGGCGGCGTCGCGGCCGAAAGCATAGTCCGGATCGATAATGGCGATGCGCTTGACGTCCGGCTTCACCGAAAGAAGGTAGAGCGCCGATGCGATGAATTCCGGCACCGTGCTGCTGTTCGTGCGGAATACGTATTTATAACGGTCCTTCAGGAACAGCTGATGGGTGTCGCAGTTCCACATGAATGTTGGCATCTGCAGCTGATCCGCCACGGGCGCAAGGGCGAGACAGTTCCCGCTCGAGAGCGCAGCAATCATCACCTGATTGACCGGGTCGGCGGCAAGCCGGCGGAATTCGGCGACGACGCCTTCCGTGCCTTGTCCTTCGTCGACATAGGTCGGCTTGATCGGGACACCGCCAATGCCGCCGCTCGCGTTGATCTGTTCGATGACAAGTTCGGCAGCGTTGCGTCCGGGCATACCATAGGCCGCCGCCGGGCCCGAGGTGAATGTGAATACGCCGAAGCCGACGTCGCTCGGCTTGCTTGTCTGCGCCACGGTTGGCGTCGCAAACTGGATAAGCAGCGCCACAGCGGCAGCGAGGATTTTGAGATGGGTCATCGGGTCTCCTCCGCTCCGGGCCCGACCGTCGCATCGACGAGGGCCGCTTTCATCAACCCGTGCTTGTTTCGAACAATCAAACTGATCTCAGGATCTCAGCGCCGGCACAGGAATTTGCCGCGAGATTGCTCGACGTTTAGGAACGCATAGGCAAATACTGATGTCAAGGTGATATTTCAGTCAGTCGACGGTGCACACCTCGACAACGATCCAGTCCGGCGCGCCTCAGGAGCTGCCTGGTTCCGTTCATCCCCGCGAAAGCGCCGCGGAGGCGGGGACCCAGCCCGCTTCGATCAGACTGGATTCCCGCTTGCGCGGGAAAGAACGGGATTCCGACCAGTGGATCGGAAACTGCGCTAGAGCGAATTCCGTTCCTTTGGAATCGGAATTCGCTCTAATTGTCCTTGAGTGGTCGCATTTTCTGCGGCGAACCGGTTCCCACTTCGCCGGAAAATGCTCTAATGGTTCGGAAATGCGTTCCGAGCGCCGATCCGCAATCACCTCATATCCCGCTGAACCAGTTGAATCCTTGCGTGCTGTAAAGGGTCTCCGGGAATGTGTTGGTCACTTCCATCGCGACAATCCAATTTGGATTCTTGAACCCGAGCTTGGTCGAGATGCGCAGCCGCAAGGGGAAGCCGAACGGGCCGGCGATCGGTTCTTTGGCGTATTTCGTTGGAGGATGGTCTGCGGATGCAGTGTGGTCGGCATGTCGATGCTCTCGACGTAGTCGTCGGCGCAGTGGAAAGCTACTTGGCGGAAAGATCGGCGCCGATGCGTTGGCGCGACGCCGCAGACGGCGAACAAGACTCAAGTGGCTCGATTGAGAATCCCGCCGATGAAACCCTGTCCCTCGCGGACCGCCGGCACGCTTCGCCGCAGCCAGGCATCCAAGCCAAGACTGCGACCCGCCGCATAGAGGGAGAAGAGGAACATCAATATAGCGAGGAAGAGGTATGACCACGGCCATTCCGCGGGGTCGCCCGCCCGATAAATTCCGAGCCATAGCTGCAGCACGAAGAATATGCCGATCACCCCGACGAAGCGAACCGCGAATCCCAGAATCAGCGAAACCGAGAACATGAGTTCGGTCAAAAAGACCAAGGGTCCGAACAGGCGGAGATTGGGCAACAAGAAGCCCGTCACGAATTCGCGGTGAAACTCGAAGGCGGCGCGCGTCGCCTCCTGTTGGGTCCAATATTCCAGACCGCCCGAGAGCGGCAGCGGCAATTTCCATAGCATGCCCTCGAACCACATCGTGCCGATCATGATGCGCACGATCGCGGTCCCGAGGTGCGTTCCAGTGCGCTGGGCCGGATCCTCCCGCCAATTGCGGATAGCAAGGTAAATGCTGCCCAAGAGCAGCGCCCAGTACAGGGCGACCAGGAGGAAGCGCCAAGGGCCGAGGGTGAGATAATCGTTGGTTGCGCCGGTAAAGAACAGAAAGGCATCAGTGAGCGGATTGTCTGGCATGGTTGCTCTCCATCAAGCCCTGCATGCCAGGTTCTCGCTGGCAATTCGTGTTTCGCTCGGCGCTTCTGACAGACGCGTCGGTACGGTGTGAATTCGCAGACGGCGACGCAGGCCGCGCGAGAACGCGTCGACGATCATCGACAACAGCGCGGTCACGACGATCAGCACCACGGCGACGTCAAGCTTGAATTCAGAGATCGCCGCGTCGACATAATATCCGAGGGTTGCAATCCCCAAAATGCCGAAGATTGCGCTTTCGCGCAGGATGATTTCCCAGCGATAGAGCGCATAGGCGAGGAACTGGCCGTACAGTCGCGGTACTGTTTCATAGAAATAAAGATTCAGGCCTTTCGGCGCGTCGCGTCGATAATCGAGTGCGTCGGCGTGCCGGCCCATCAGGTAGCCGACAATGCCGCCATTGTGCAGCGACAACGCGATGATCGCTGGCAGCATTGAGGGACCGAGAATCTGCAAGAGCACATAGACAAGCATGAACTCTGGGGTTGACCGCACGATGACGAGAGCGACCCGCCCGAGCGGCTTGCCGATCGGGCCGACGAACCTTTCACAAATGAATGGAAACAGTACGAGCGCGATGATGCTCATCGCCACCAACGCGATCTGCGACAGCACCAAGGTCTGAACGACGCCGGGAACGGCTTGCCGGGTGACGATCGGGCCCAGCCAGGCAAAGAAATTCGCCCAGGTCGCGGGCGACAAGAGATCGGCGCCGCGCAATGGGACGGGCACGATGTCGTGGGTTAGGAACCGAATGAGATTGGTCAGTGTCGCATTCGCACCGACCGCCTCCGGCAGAACCAGCAGGCTCGCAACGATCAACAGCGGAATCGTCGCAGGCCGCGCCCACAGGCGCCGCGTTCCGATCAACACATAAAACGCGAACAGCAGCGCCGCCGCTTCCGCGTAATCTCCCTGTTTGAAGTAGGAGTCGAGGTGAAAACCGATCGTCGGCAGCCCGATGAAGCCGAGCACCAAGGTCGAGCGCATGCCGCACTCAAGCCGGTACAGCGTATAGGTCCAGAACTGGGGTGCGAGCTCCGGAATGCGGGCATAAGCGAAGCGTGCGATGATCGAGGTTCTAGCCGGCAACACGCGCTCGGCCGACAGATCGGCCTCCTCGATCATTTCGGCGAATACCTTGGCGAAGATGCCGGAGTAGGGGATCGCCACCGCGAGAATTCCGGTCGTCGCCGACAGCCCACTCACCTGAATCAGCAAGAGCGCCCAGAACAATTCGTGCACCGACCGCAAGAACGCGCACAGCAATCGCACGGCGCGCAGTTGCGCAAAAACGAGCGCCAGCAAGAATCCAGTCGTAGCGCCGAGCGCAACACCCAATACGGCGAAGGCGACCGTCCACACGACGCTCATCGTCTCGATGGACAACAGGTCGGGTTGCAGCAGCCCGGCCAGCAGGCGGCGCATTTCCGCCCACGGGTCAAGCGTGCTGACGGCCAGATCGGCTATCGCGAGTGCGACGAGGGCGATCAGCAGGAAAAGATAGCTTGCTGACGCGTAACCGAGCTTCGGCAGGGCTAAAATGCGGCTCGGCATGACAGCGTCACCCGCCGTAGTAGGGAACGAGGTCGGCCGGGGTCAGCTCACGCGCGCGCGCATCGAGCACCATGCGACCCTCGTCCAGCACGATCACCCGGTCGCTGTGGGCGAGCGCGAGCGGGATGTCGTGCATCGCCAAAATGCTGGTCTCAGAGCGCCGGCATAATGCGCCGAGGATTTCGGTGGCCTGCACACGGTCGAGGGCGGATACGGGCTCGTCGCCGATGATGATCGGCCGGCCGTTGTAGAAAGCGCGCGCGACCGAGGTGCGCTGCTGCTGGCCACCGGACAGCGCGCCCGCCTTGGCGAATAACTTGTCGGTCATACCGACGAGGTCGAGCGTGTGCTTGACCTCGTTGACGTCTTGGCGCGCCGGCCACACCAGATTGCGCAGGTTGTGCCAAGTCGAGCGGCGCTCGAGCCGCCCCATATAGACGTTATGGTAAACCGACAAGGTCTTCACCAAAGCTGCCGCCTGCGGGATTAGGGCGACCTGATCGGCCAGCTTGTCGTAAAGCAGGTTGAGCAATGTCGATTTACCGGCGCCGGACCGCCCCATGACGGCGATCCGCTCGCCGGCCTCGATCTTGAGATCGAGATCGTGCAAGACCGCTTGCCCGCCATAGCCGGCGGACGCTCCGATCAGCTCGAGCAAGGCAGCCATACCGACAGGATCAGTTGAGCAGATTGGTGACCTTGGCTACCTCCTCGATCGGGGCATAGTCGGAGTTCTTCGCCGAGATGAATTTTGAGCGGGCGAACTGGTTGAGGATCGCCGGATCGTCGATCGCCAGCAGCGCCGCCTTCAGCTTGTCCTTGAATCCCGCGCCGTAAACCGCATCCACGTCGCCGCGCACCGTCCAATTATAGTCTGGAAAGGTCGGGGTCTCCCAAATGACCTGGACCTTCCCCTCGTCCACCTTGCCCGCCTTCTTATCGAGGTTCCAGACAGTATAGTCGAGCACGCCCACGTCGAAGGCGCCCGACTGGACGACCTGGATGGTGCGGCTATGGTCGCCAGAGAATCCGACACGCGAGAAAATCTCGTCCGGCGATTTCCCGCCAAATTGCTGGCGCAGGAAATACTCTGGCATCAGCCGACCGGAGGTCGAGGCGCGCGAACCGAAGGTGAAGGACTTGCCGGCGATCTCCTTGGGGAATTCCTTCGAGGGCTTCAGGCCGGTCTTGGCGTTGGCAATGAAATAGCTCTTGAAGGCGACATCCTCGGCGCCCTGAGCGATTGCCTCCGAGCCCGGAACCCGGCGGCGAGCTTGCACGCCGGTGAAGCCGCCGAACCAAGCCATCTGTACTTGGTTGTTAATGAAGGCCGTGACGGAGGCCGGGTAGCTCTTCACCGGCAAATACTTGACCGGAACGCCGAGCTTGTTCTGCAAATAGTCCGCGACGCGCGTGAAGCGTTCGACCAGCCGCGTTTCGTCCGAGCTCGGGATGGCCGTGAATACGAAGGTCGGCTTCTCCTCGGCGAGCGCCGCGCTTGTCACAAGTGACAAAGCGATCGTAAGTGCAGCCATAATCCGGTTCATGGAATCTCCCCGTTGTTCATGACAAGATCGGCCCGGATCCGACCCACTGAGACGGTCCGAGCCCCGTACGGCTTCGATCGTGGAGGGTTGCACGTTACGGCGATCATTCGTTTGTGATCAGCGGCTTTGTCGCCGTCCCGATTTGTGCTACCGCGGACAGGCTCACCTCAGCGCGTCCCTGGTCGCGCTCGAGCCCGGCTACGAACGCCGCCATGATGGCGCTGCGATCCGACCCGAGCGCTGCGACCAGAGCGGACAGGCCGGGCGCGAACGCAATACGCTCGGCGATCCAGCGCGCCGAGGGCAGCCGCCATTGCTCCTCCGCCCGGGTGATGGACTCAACCGTCAACCCGCCAGCGCTCAGCAGCTTATGAAACGCCGCCTCTTCGCGGAAGCGCAATTGTGCCGGCAGCGACGAAGGCGGCGGCTGCGGGCCGCGCACCGATGCGATGGCGTCGATCAGCCGCGTTGCAAGCTCGTAGCGCTCCATGTCAGTCCAGGTGACAACGGCGACGCGGCCGCCCGGCTTCAGAATGCGCGCGATCTCTCGCATTCCACCGACGGCATCAGGGAACAGGATGACGCCGAAAACCGATATTGCCGCATCAAATCGCGCGTCCGGGAGCGACAGCGCCATTCCGTCCATGATTTCGGCGCGAACGCGACTGACGCAATCTCGCTGTTGTTGCGCACGGGTGTTGATACGAGAAACCATTTCTCGCGAGGCGTCAATGGCGAGAACGTCAGCGCCGTGCTCAGCCGCGGCGATCAGAGCCGCGCCGCCGCTGCCGGCGCCGATGTCGATCAGTCTTTCGCCGGGACGCAAATTCAGCTGGTCGAGGGCGGTGCGTGCGAAAGCGTTGGTTAGAGGCTCGAATACCGCCTCATACACGCCAACGTGATCATCCCAGCGCGCCGGCTGCTGGTCCGGTTGCAGTTCGGGGCTTACCGTCATGGCACCTTGAACAAGACAAGATTTCCGATTTGTTCAACGTAGCATGAGAAGCCGGGCAGCGGATGACGACAACGGTTTCACAAACAAGAGGTCGGGCAGCCGAGGCGGAGCGCACTTTCGCGCTCGGTCTTGGGCTCACCAACGAATGCAATCTCGCCTGCGCGTTCTGCTATCGCGACCCGAACCGGCTCGATCGCCTCAGCGTCGATCAAGTCCGCGCGGTAATGCGGCGGCTGCCGGTGCGCTCAGTCAATCTCGGCACCGGCGAGAATGGCATGCATCCCGACTTCGCGGCGCTGCTCAAGGAACTGCAGCGCGAACCGATCAATCTCACCATCACGTCGAACGGCTATTCGATCGCGGTGCTCGACGACACCCAAGTTAGAGCCTTCAAAGATATCGAGTTTTCGCTCGATTACCCGACCGAGGCGGAGCAGGACGCCCAACGCGGCCCCGGCAATTGGCGACTGCTGCATGAGCAGGCCGCCCGCTGCCGCCGGCTCGGCGTGCCGGTCACCTTCATCGCCGTAATGATGCGTTCGAACTTCGATCGCCTCGCCGACATCGCCGAGCTCGTCAAGGTCTATGACGCGCCGCTGCGCATCAACGTCTATCAGTCGGTGCGGTCCGACACCTTCGCGTTGACCTATGACGAATATTGGCAAGGCTTCGAAACGCTGTTCGCACGCACCGATGCGATCGCAGTCGGCGAGCCGTTAGTGCGCGCAATGGCCGGTCTGCCGCCGCGTCGGGGCGGCTGCGGAATAGCGACCGTACGGGTCACCCCGCGCGCGACCGTGCAACCGTGCGTGTACTGGCCGGGCGGCGGCGCACCGCTCGATCTTCTTGTCGACCTCGGGCCAAGTATCGTCGACACCGATCCGTTCGTGGCTGCGCGGTCGACGCCCTCAGCCTGTGGGCGCTGCCGGCATGTCGTCACCTGCGGCGGCGGCTGCGCCGGCCGGCGGCGGCTGCTCGAAGCGCTCGATGACCCCGATCCCTACTGCCCGGTCATTCGCGGGGAGGATCGCAGGCTTGCCGTTCAGATGGCGACAAGCCGTGACCTGCCGAAGCTGGAAAGCGCCTGTACGACGATCGTTACAGCGCGTTCCGCGTGACCAATCAGCCGCGTGCGATTGGTCTGATGGGAACCTCCGCCCGAAGGATGTCGCCGATGCGAAGGGGGCGCTGAAAACAATGTATTTTCCAGGAGTAACTTTCGTTTTCTCAAAAACGAAATTCACTTCGGATCATCTTGCGCCGCCGCACGGTGGGGCCGGCTCTCTTTGCCGGAGAAAATGCGCTAATGTTGCGCGAGCATGGGAATGACCAAGCCAGGCAGACCGCAACCGGGACAGGACCATGACCATTCAGAACATCAAACTGACGAGCCTTGCCCATGGCGGCGGCTGCGGCTGCAAGCTCGCTCCCTCAGTGCTGCAGCAGCTTCTCGCTGGGCAAGCCACGGCGGGACCCTATGCGAAGCTCCTCGTTGGCGTCGAGACCGGCGACGACGCCGCGGTGTGGCAGCTTGACGATCACAACTGCATCATTGCCACGACGGATTTCTTCATGCCGATCGTGGACGACCCGCACGATTTCGGGCGGATTGCGGCGACCAATGCCATCTCGGACATTTACGCGATGGGCGGCCAACCGATCATGGCGCTCGCGATCCTCGGCATACCGCTCGACAAATTGCCGATCGAAACCGTGCGCGCAATTCTTGCGGGAGGGGCCTCCGTTTGTGCGGCGGCGGGCATTCCAGTTGCTGGCGGGCACTCGATCGATACCCCCGAACCGATCTACGGGCTCGCCGTCATCGGCACTTGCCGCAAGGAAAACCTGCGCCGCAACGCCGATGCTAAGCCGGGCGACGCAATAATCCTGACAAAACCGCTCGGCGTTGGAATCTATTCAGCGGCGCTGAAGAAGGGCATGCTCTCAGGGGATGGTTATGCCGAGATGGTCGCGACGACCACGCTCCTCAATCGCATCGGAACCAAGCTTGCCGAAGACGAGAACGTTCATGCAGTCACCGACGTGACCGGATTCGGTCTCGCCGGCCACGCGCTCGAACTCGCGCGCGGCTCGAATCTCTCAATCGATATTCACGCGGATAACCTGCCATTGCTGAGCGAGGCGGTCTCGCTTGCGCAGCAGGGCATCGTCACCGGCGCATCCGGACGCAACTGGGCGAGCTATGGCGACGGCGTAGAATTACCCGCCGGTTTTTCCAATTGGCGGCGCGACCTCCTCACCGACCCGCAGACTTCGGGCGGGCTGCTCGTCTCCTGCGCGGCCGAGCGCGCCGACGCGATCCTGCAAACGATTACTGAGGCCGGCTGCCCGGCCGCGCGCAAGATCGGTCGTGCCCAAGCGGGACCGCCGACGGTTCGGATTGTCGCTTGATCCGCACGGGCTCGGATTGAGCCGCTCAGCAAGGCCGTCCAAGCAAGTTTGCTGACGCAAACGTGATCGATTTGGCCTGTTTGGCCGGTAACATCGAGCGCGGTCGAACGTAATTGATCGCGCGGTCGTCATGCTCGCCACGGTCGGCAGGCGCTGGAACCTTGGATTTGCGCGTGATGAAGGGGGCGGTGATCGGGATCATTCATAATGCGCCCGGTACGGGGCGCGGCGATTGCCTCCTTGCTGCGGCGATGAAGAGGACCGGCGCTGCCGCGGCGACACACGCCTGCTTTGCCGCCTCGGACGGGGCTGTGTTGTGAGCGCCGAGCCCGGCGCCGTCGACGCCGCCGCGATCGCGCGGACCGAGCCGGGCGATAGCGCGTTGCTTTATCGTTTATGGGCGCTCGGCGCCGTTGCGGTCGTGCTGACGGCAGCAGCGCCCTTTGCGTTTCGCGCCTTCGGCGACAACGCCTATATTGCGCTTGCGCTCTTGACCGGTCTCGTCGCCCTCGCTGCGACAACAGTCGCGGAGCGCGCGCCGGAACGAACCGCCCTTTGGACGATCGCCGTCGTCGCGATCCTGCTGCGGGCATACCTGCTGTTCACCGAGCCGTTACTGTCGACTGACATTTATCGCTATGTCTGGGACGGTATTGTGCAGGGCGCCGGCATCAATCCTTATCGATATTTCCCCGCCGATGAGGCTCTTTCCTTCCTGCGCGGCAACCCGGTCTATCCGAACATCAATCGCGCCGATTACGCCGTCACCATTTATCCGCCGGTCGCGCAGATGTTCTTTTTCCTGGCGACGCGACTGGGCGCGAGCGTCACCATGATGAAGCTTGCGCTAATCGTCTGCGAAGCGGTTACGGTCCTGATGATCGTATTGCTGCTGCGCAGGATCGGCCGTCCGGCCACCCGCGTCGTGGCTTATGCTTGGCTTCCCTTGCCGCTCTGGGAGATCGCAAATAACGGACATATCGACGCGTTGATGGTGAGTTTCTTGATGCTCGGCCTCTGGCTCGCTGCTACGCACCGGCCATTGCGCGCGGCTGCCGCGATCACGCTGGGCGCGCTTGCAAAGCCATTCGCGGCGCTTGCGCTCCCGGCCGTCTGGCGACCATGGGATTGGAGGCTGCCGCTGGTCGTGCTCGCCATTGCCGCGCTGTGCTACGTGCCTTATCTGTCAGTCGGATCAGGTGTGCTCGGTTTCCTCGCACAGGGCTATCTGACCGAAGAACGCTTTAATACCGGTGAGGCGTTCTGGCCGCTCGCCGCCATCCAATGGGTATTTGGCGTTCACAACTGGGATCATTTTCAGGTCTATCTCGTGATTTCAGGGATCGTGCTCGCGGCCTTGGCCGTCCGCGTGGCGTTCCGCGCCGAGCGCTCGGCCCTGACGATGCTCGCAGACGTCAGCCGATTGCTGATGGCTTTTTTGTTCCTGCTGTCGCCGAACTACCCATGGTATTTTCTCGGCTTGACGCCGTTTGTCGCGCTCGTCGGCGGCGCCCCCGTGTGGGCGCTTACGGTGGGGGCAGTGGTCTTACAGGATGAGGTCGACTGGGATCCGAGCGTGCCGATGATGGTGCGCAAGACAGTTCTTTACATCGGGTTCTTGGCCGCCTGCTTGTATGCAGCCTGGCGAGCGCGACGCAGCCGGCACGAGAGGAGAATTGAGCAATGAACGGCGTGTGACGCGAGAGCCTGGGCGACCGAGCGTCGATCGGCGCCAGTATCACAAATCGGTTGCTGCCAACCTTGGCACGCCAGACTCGATCTTCATTTTTTCTTGTTCGGTATGATCCTTCTTAGGGACAAATTCGCATGAGCGTGGTCGCGGTTGCCATCATGTGCAAGACCCCCATCAACGGCTCGTCCAAAACCCGCCTGTCGCCGCCACTGCGACCGGAGGAATGCGCCGCCATTTCCGCGTGCTTCATCCGCGATTTGTCGAAGACCATCGCCGAATTGGTCGACGAAGGCGATGTCACCGGCTACGCAGTTTATACGCCGCTTGGATCTGAAGCGACGTTGCGGCCGCTATTGCCCGACTGTTTTCGTCTGGTTTTGCAGGGCGAGGGAAACCTCGGCGATCGCCTGCTCAAGGGTGCTGCGGATCTTCTGGATGCCGGGCTATGCCGGCGCGATCCTCGTCAATTCCGACTCTCCGACCTTGCCCGCCGCGATCCTGCGCCAGGCCGTCGATGCGGTGCGCAGCGGCGATAATGTCGTGTTGGGCCCCGCTGTCGATGGCGGGTATACGCTGATCGGATTGTCCAGGCCGCACGCGCGTCTCTTTGAGGACATTCCCTGGAGCACGCCCGACGTCTATCGGCTGACGCTCGATCGCGCCCGCGAGATCGGCTTGCCGGTGGTCGCCGTTCCGGCCTGGTATGATGTGGATGATGCGGCTTCGTTTCAGATGCTCGAGGCGGAATTGGCGGGATGCCGTCCCGTCTTTGCGGCCGAGAATATCTGCGGGAGCGAGGCGCAGGCGACGCGTCAATTCATGCGCCAACGGCAAGCCGCAGTTGCGGCGTTGCCCTGACGATGCGATTTCCCCAAGGCGAAAAGATCGTTGCGGTCGTCGTCCCGTGCCTCGATGAAGAGGCGGCGATCGGAGGCGTCGTCCGTGAAATATTGGCGCAGCAGGTCGACGAGGTCGTCGTCGTCGACAACGGATCAGCCGACAAGACGACGGAGCGGGCGTGCGCAGCGGGCGCGAGTGTCGCTTATCAGCCGGAGCGCGGCTATGGCCGTGCATGCGCCGCCGGGCTTTCCGCCGTACGGCCGGATGCGGACATCGTGTGTTTCATGGACGGGGACGGCAGCGACATTCCCGATTATCTGCCGGCCGTCGTTGGGCCGATCGCGGCAGGCGAGGCCGATTTCGTCATGGGGTCGCGGTTGCGCGGCCGCCGCGAGCCGGGCAGCATGACGCTGCAACAGATCGTCGCCGGCTGGCTGGCCGGAGTGCTTCTTCGCTCGGCTTATCAGGTTCGCTTCACCGACATGTCGCCATTCCGTGCGATGCGCCTCGACCAACTGCGCTCCTTGGGCATGACCGAACAGACCTATGGATGGAATCTTGAAATGCAGATGCGGGTGGCCGCGGCCGGTCTCCGCGTGCTGGAAGTTCCCGTTGACCATCGTTGCCGGCGCGGCGGCGTTTCAAAAGTGTCGGGCAACCTGATTGCAGGGCTTGAGGCGGGCTGGAAAATCGCCAGCACGTTCGTGCGCTTGCTCATTTCGCAACGAAGGGCCGCCGCGCGATAGGCGAGCGCTACAAAGGAGGCGACGGCACGGCATGCGTGTCTTGCTCACCGGAGGCGCAGGATTCATCGGCCGCCACGTGCTGCGCGAACTTCTCGCGCGCGGGCACGAAGTGCGGGTTCTCGATTCGCTGCGTTCCGATGTACATGCCGCCGGCGGCGTTGCCACGGTCGAAGGCGCAGAACTGGTCGTCGCAGATGTGCGGGATACGAACGCCGCCGATCGTGCGCTCGAGGGTGTGGAGACAGTCCTTCACCTTGCAGCGAAGGTCGGGCTCGGCGTCGATGTGGGCGATTTGCCGGACTACGCGTCGTCGAACGACGCGGGCACCGCCGTGCTGCTCGCCGCCATGGCGCGCGCCGGCGTGAGGCGGCTGACGCTCGCAAGCTCGATGGTCGTCTACGGCGAAGGGTTGGGACGCTGTGAGGAGCATGGCGCCGTGAGGCCTCCGCCGCGTTCCGCGGCGGCGCTGGCGGCCGGCTCGTTCGAACCACCTTGTTCCGTCTGCGGCCGCCCATTGGCGCCGATGCTCGTCGATGAGAGTACGCCGTTCGATCCCCGCAACGCCTACGCCATCAGCAAGGTTGCTCAGGAGTTCTATGCGAACACGTGGGCGCACGCGACGGGCGGGTCGGTCGCAGCTCTTCGCTACCACAATGTCTACGGTCCGGGCATGCCGCGGGACACGCCCTATGCCGGCGTCGCCGCGATCTTCACGTCGGCGTTGCGCCGGGGCGAAGCGCCGCAAGTGTTCGAGGACGGACGGCAGCGGCGCGATTTCGTCCATGTGCGTGACGTGGCCGCGGCGACCGTGCTTGCCTGCGAGCAGCACGTGAGCGGCGTCAGGGCGTTCAACGTGGGTTCGGGCACGCCGCGCACGGTCGGCGAGATGGCGCACGCTCTCGCTCGCGTGCTGCACGGACCGAAGCCGGTGGTCACCGGTCATTACCGCCTAGGCGATGTCCGCCACATCACCGCCGACTCGTCGCGCCTGCGGCGCGAGCTGAATTGGCTTCCTCAGGTCGATTTCGATCAAGGCATGGCCGAACTGGCGGGACTGTGACCAGTTGAAATTCCGTCATCAGACGGCGCCTGAGACCCGCATCACCGCAGCTCGCATAAAATCTTTGTAACGATGACAGCCGGCCATACGAAAACGTATCGGCTGACTCTGTAAGCATGAACTGTTGGCGCCTAAAGCAGTTCCTTTTTTGCCTATTTTTTAGGACCCGCCATGCCCTGTCTTCCCGAGAAGATTTTGATCCATCAGATCGAGTCGCTCATGTCTCAATGGCGAGCGGATCATGGCACTGTGCCGGTCCATGTCTCGCACTGGAACCCCTCGAATGAGGTCTTGCAGAATTTGCAGACGCAGGTTCCGCCATCATCCTTTCTCAACCCGCTGACGTCGCTGCAAACGTGCGATCCGATCCCCTATCGATATTCTCAAGGGCTTCCCTCGACGGAGGCCGTGCTGAGCAAGCTGGGTTTCTCCGCCGATCGCGTTGGCGCGCTGATCACCGAGAACGGGACGACGTCGATCTCGACGGTCGCGAATTGGCTCAAGCTCAACGGGATTACCGAAGTCACGCTGCTGACGCCATACTATTATGCAACATCCTACAGTCTGCTTCGGTTAGGCATATCCATCAGAGAAATTGCGCTCGAACGTGCGGCAGGCGGTGCGTACCGGCTTCCCGGCGATCTCGCCCTGCTATCCCATCAGGCTTTGTGGGTCACCAATCCGGTCTACAGCACCGGCCTGTACTCGCTCGAAGCGAGTTGCGATCTTCTTCGGCGAATAGCGGATTCCGGTGCGATCGTGATTGCCGACGAGTCACTTGCGCTCAGGCCGACCGCCACTGCGCGATCTCTCGGCGGACATGACAATTTCGTCGGAATCTATACGCCGCACAAATCGATCTGCATGAATGGAGTCAAGTTCTCCATCGTCGTGACGCATCCGCGCCACCAAGCGACGCTCGAGGACTGGGCGGAGGTGCTCTCGGGCGGATTGAGCCTGTCGGTCATCATCGCCATTCAGCATTTCGTCACGTCTTCGTTCGATGGATACCGCGAGAGTTTTTCGCAACTCATGCGGAAAACGAGAGATTGGCATATAGATCTCGTCGATGGCTTCGACGGGACGGTCGAGCTCGACGAAGGCTCCGAAGGGCATTTCGTCATGGCGTATGTGCCTGGTCTCGCCGCCAAGCTCGGGAGCCGGATCGATTTTCTTGCGGAGATTTTGCAGGAGACCGGTTGCATAATAGTCCCGGGTTTTCACAGCGGCTTCCCCGAGCGAAGCGGGTTTTGCTTTCGGGTCAACCTGGCGCGCGATTCGGAAGCGTTCAGAGATGCGCTGAGCAACCTCTATTCGTTCCTGCGCTCGAAGACCGACGTTCGCCAGCGGCGCAAGTCGAAACCGGCAATGGCTCAGGTCGCAAACGGGTTCTCCGGGTCGATGCCTTGATCTTGCGACGTTCGATTCGACGAGCGAACAAACAAAGCTTCCAGGCGGCGTCGATCGAGACAAACGAGCACGATCGAGATCAAACACGCATTCTTGATGTCGAGCTGTACGATCGCCAGTCAGCTTGGCAGGCGCGAGGGAAGGGGTTCGATCCCACTCGCCGCTACCGACTAAGCTGTTGATTTGTCACACGGCGATTCACGAAATCGGCGAAGCTTGTTCTCGTCCTGTCCCCTCCGTCTGCCATTGCCGCTCGCCGGATGAGGCGTCTCCCACGTTAACCACGGCCGCCATTTCGGGGTAGCCAGCCCAGTTTCGCAGAGTCACAAAACACGTTGTCCGCTATTTGAGCAAAGCGGCTTGTGGGCGGGATGGTGCAGGAGACGAACGCGCCATGTTGCGGCCGGCCGGGCTACGACCAGAAATGCGGCCTGCGCCGCAGTCCACGTCCGCCCGAAGTGATTCACAACCCTTGTGAGGAGAATAGCGATGCGAACCGCAATCGTAGCTTTGGGATTCTTGGCGGCGTTTGGGGCGGTCGAGGCGTCGGCGCAGCCGGTCAATCTGACCGGACGCTACCGCTGTGTCGTCGCGTGCCCGCGCGGCTTTACCGGTGCTCCAGCCTACATCACGCAGAATGGGTGGGCGGTGAACCTGCTCACCGAGACGGGCGTGCCCGGTCGCGGATGGATGAACTGGGTTCGCATCTGGGTTCCTGCATTCAACCAAGGCGCTGTCTTTTCGCCGGATGGCAGCACCGTCCAATTCGATAGCGGAAAGATTTGGCGGCGCGACTATGGTAGGCCCGCGCGGCGGCGCGCACGTCGCTAAGAGCATTTTCCGGCGAAGTGGGAACCGGTTCGCCGCAAAAAATGCGACCACTGAAGGGATAACTTGAGCGAATTCCAATTTGACCAGAACGGAATTCGCTCAAAGAGAAATCCCGCGAGCGCGTAACCCGGACCTGATCCGGGCTGGCCGTCGCGCCCGCGGAAGAATTCCACGCAAGACCGGCTGGCGCGAATTCCGGTTCTTTGGGACCTGAATTCGCTCCAGCGCAAACTTGACCAGGGGGGCGCGCAACCCTATTTTCCGTGCGATTTCGCAGTGCCGGTCATGCCCATGGCCGCCCCGACCAGTTACCGAGGTTGAGCCATGAAGGTCCGCAACTCGCTGAAGTCCCTGCGCGGTCGCCATCGCGGCAATCGCATCGTGCGTCGCAAGGGGCGCGTTTACGTCATCAATAAGGCGCAGCGCCGGTTCAAGGCGCGCCAGGGCTGACCCACGCCTCTTGTCGACCTGCGTTTCGTTTGTCCTCACGCCGGTGTGACGATCGCGCGCGGCGTTGCCTCTTTGCGCCGGCTGCGAGCGCCGCTACATTGGCGCGCATGAGTGCGCGACGACCTCGATTTGGTGCTGCTTTCGCCGTTCTCGCAGGTGCGGCGGCGGTCGTGACGGTCGTGACGATTGCGTCCGATCAGGCCGGTGCGCAGTCGAGCGGTTGGGTGGACCCGCCCTCAGCCACGCCGCGCGCGCGCGCAGGCCACGACATCGACTTCCTGTTCGGTGCATTGAAGGCGGCGCCTGACGAAACGAGCGCCAAGGCGATCGAGGACCGCATCTGGGCCCACTGGCTCGCATCCGGCAGCGACACGGTCAATCTCCTGATGACGCGCGTGAAGACGGCAGTCGACAAGGAGGAGCTCGATCTCGCCATCCAAATGCTCGATGCGATCATCGAGATCAGGCCGCAATACGCCGAAGCGTGGAACCGGCGGGCGACGGTGTTCTACCTGAAGAAGGACTATGCCGGCGCGCTTACCGACCTGCGGCAGACGCTGCGGCGCGAGCCGCGCCATTTCGCGGCGCTCGCCGGGCTCGGCACGATCATGCAAGACATCGGCGACGACAAGAGAGCGCTGGAAGCCTTTCGCGCAGCGCTCGCGCTTCACCCGCGGCTCAAGGGAATGGCCGAAAGAGTTCGCACCTTGACGGTAAAGGTCGAAGGCCGGCGGATCTGATCGCAACCCTCGTCGCCTCGCGCCGAACGGCGATCGACCTCACAACGCGCTCTCGCCGCCGACATAAGCGATCTGCACCATGTTGGTCGCGCCGGGCATCCCGAGCGGGAGGCCCGCCACGATGATGATGCGATCGCCGGCGCGCGCAAAGCCTTCGGCAAAGGCGGTCCGGCACGCGCGGTCGACCATGTCGTCCTGATCCTGGGCCTCGTCGCCGACGACGCAATGCACGCCCCATACGAGAGCCAGCCTGCGCGCTATCTCCGCCTTGGGCGAGATCACGACGATCGACATGTCCGGACGCTCGCGCGCGACGCGGTAGGCGGTGGAGCCGGACGAGGTCCATGAGACGACGGCGGACAAGTCGAGCGTTTCCGCGATCTGGCGCGCGGCGGCGGCGATCGCGTCGGCGCCCGTGTGCTCCGGTTCGGTGCGTTGGGCGTGAATCACGGAACGATAGGTGGGATCGCGCTCGACCGCCTCGGCGATGCGATTCATGGTGCCGACCGCCTCGACTGGAAACTGGCCGGAAGCCAATTCCGCCGACAGCATCACTGCATCTACCCCTTCGAAAATGGCGGTCGCGACGTCCGACACTTCGGCGCGCGTCGGCATGGGGCTGGTGATCATAGTCTCCAGCATCTGGGTCGCAACGACCACCGGTTTTCCGGCGCGCCGCGCGGCGCGGGTGATCTGCTTCTGCACCCCGGGAACACGCTCGAGCGGCATCTCAACTCCGAGATCGCCGCGCGCGACCATCAGCGCATCCGCTGCTTCGATAATGTCGGTAAGCCAGCCGACCGCCTGCGGTTTTTCGATCTTCGCCATCACCCCCGCGCGTCCGCGCGTGATCTTCTTGGCGGCGGCGATGTCCTCGGGGCGTTGAATGAAGGAAAGCGCAACCCAGTCGATGTCGGCATCGAGCGCCGCTTCGAGGTCCTTGTAGTCCTTGGGGGTGAGCGCCGGCATCGCGATCACCGTGTCGGGCAGATTGAGCCCCTTGCGGGCAGTAAGCTTGCCGCCGACTTCGACTTCGGTCACCACGCACGAGGGGGACGTTTCGGTGATCACGAGACGAATCCGGCCATCGTCGAGCAACAGACGGTGCCCGCATTCGAGCGCCGCCAGCACCTCCGGATGCGGGACGTGCACCCTCTCGCAATTGCCCGGCGCGGGATCTGAGTTCGAGCATGAAGGTCGCGCCTTTCTCCAGGCGCACCATGTCCTCCGCGAAGGTTGCGATGCGAAGCTTCGGCCCCTGCAGATCGACCAAAGCCGCGATTGGCCGTCCCTGCGTCCGTTCGACCGCGCGGATCATCCGAACTATCTCACGCATCTTTTCGGGCGTGGAATGGCTCATATTGATGCGAAAAACGTCGGCGCCGGCTTCGAACAGCCGTTCGATCGCCGCCTCGTCGGGGGAAGCGGGACCGAGGGTCGCAATGATTTTGACGCGCCGCTGACGTCTCATCGACCAGGACTTCCGCCAGGAAATTGCGGCGAGGCGGGCGACGATCGCCCTTGCGCTGGCGGAATGGTTGTGAAGGGAGAACCCGGCGCGGGGCGCTGTGCGGACTGTTCGGATAAATCGGTCAACTGCACGGTCCAGGTCTGCTGCTCGCCGGTATCGACCTCGAAGAAACCGGTGCGGTCGTAGCCGCGCGCGAGGCAATCCTCGGTGCCACGAATCGTAAATTCCTTGTCGCGGGTGCACATGAAAGCCCGCCCGGACCATTCTCCGCCGCGGTCGTAGTCGACCGCGTAAATGTAGTAATATCGGGCGACCAGCGTCCCCCGCAGCAATGTCTCGCAGGATCGCGACGGCAGGTTCCACCAGCCCTCGGTCGCCCAGCCCTCGCTGTCCTTGTATCCGATAGCGACGCCGACCCGTCCGCTGGTGTTATTGCAGAGACGAAAGTCCGCGCGCGCAGGAGCGGCCCAAGCCAACGCCAATGCGCAAGTCAATGCGGTCGCCGCGGCGCCCAGCCCGGCTGACCGAAATAGAGCGAGGACACACAACCTCGTGGTGATCGATCGCTGCCACATTCCTGTTTGTGTGGATATTTCCCACGTGCTATCGCCTGTCAACGAGTATCGCCCGAAAATCGTTGATATTCGTATAGGTTGGTCCGGTGATCAGGAGATCGCCGACGCGCGTGAAAAACCCCGTCGCGTCGTTGTCGGAGAGAAAGACGGCGGGATCGAGGCCGATGCTCTGCGCGCGCGAGAGGGTGGTTGAATCGACGAAAGCGCCGGCAGGATCGCGGGGATCGCCCGCGCCGCCATCGGCGCCGTCGGTGTCGGCGGCGAGCGCGGCAATGCTCGGCGTTCCGGCAAGCGCGATCGCAAGCGCGAGCGCATATTCCTGGTTGGGGCCGCCGCGCCCCTTTCCGCGCAGGTTTACGGTGAGCTCGCCCCCCGAGAGAATCACGGCGGAACGGCCCTCACGCTGGATTGCGCAGGCAAGGGCGGCATGCTGCGCCGCCACCTCGCGCGCCTCGCCCTCGATGCGGTCGCCCAGAAACATGCACGCGTCGCCGCTGGCGGCGACCGCCGCTTCCACCGCATGGAACGCATCTCGGGGCCGCGCCACGATGCGGAATTCGCTGTCCGCAAACACCGGGTCGCCTGGCTTCGGCGTTTCATGGGCTGGATCGCTGAGGATGCGCTCGACCGCCGCGGGCAGTTCGAGGCGGTATCGCGCGATGACGGCCCGAGCGTCGGCGAGCGTCGAGGGATCCGGCACGGTCGGGCCGGAGCCGATGACTGCCGGATCGTCACCGGGCACATCGGAGATAGCGAGGGTGACGAGACGTGCGGGATGGACATGGCGTGCAAGCCTTCCCCCTTTGATGCGAGACAGGTGCTTACGTACGGTGTTGATCTCGCCGATTGCGGCGCCGCAGGCGAGCAACGCCCGCGTTACCGCCTGTTTTTCGGCAAGCGACAGGCCGTGCGCCGGCGCGATCCAGTTTGCGGATGCGCCGCCGGAAATGAGCACAAGCACGAGATCGTTTGTGTTGGCGGCGTCGGCAAGCGCAAGCGTCCGCTCCGCGGCCGCGAGCCCTGCCGCGTCCGGCAACGGATGTCCCGCTTCGACGACGGGAACGACGCGGGTCGGCCGGCCATAGCCGCGTCTGGTTACGGCGATCCCGGTCAGCCGGTCCGCCGGCCAGCCCAGTCGGTCGAGATAATGGAGTTCGGCGACCTCGGTCATCGCGCCGGCAGCCTTGCCGGCTGCGAGAATCACTAGGCGGCCCTGCGCGGGCGGTGCGGGAAGATGCGGCGGCAGACACGAGCGGGGATGGGCTGCGGCGATGGCGGCCTCGAACAGGCGGAGCAGACGGGTGCGCACCGCGCCAAGCGTGTCTTCTCGATTCATCCTTGAGTCCGATCCCGATACAGGCTTAGCACAGCCGGAGGCGGGCGAACCGGGCTGCGCCAGCCCATATATGGAAGGGCAGGGGAGTGGATGCATGTTTCTCTTGGCGACGGAGACGACCCATGGCCATGGATGAGAAGACCCGCACCGAGCTGGAAGCCGCCGTTTTCCGCCGGCTTGTCGATCACCTACGCACGCGCACCGATGTGCAGAACATCGATCTGATGAATCTGGCCGGCTTCTGCCGCAACTGTCTGTCCAATTGGCTCAAGGAAGCCGCCGACGCCCAAGGCGTCCCGCTCACGAAGGATGAAAGCCGGGCAGAGGTCTACGGCATGCCCTACGAGGAATGGAAAGCGAAGTATCAGCGGGAAGCGTCGACCGAGCAACAGACCGCTTTCACGCAGGCGCATGCCGCCGCGCATAAGCACTGAGCCCGCGCCTCCCGCGATTAGGCTCTTGTTATTCACAGCAGAAGCTTTGTGTGGATCGCGCGCCGTTTTGGCGCGCGTTCGCCTTGAAGTCGCCGGCTGAATCCTTCGGTATGGGCGCACGACAACGTCATCCAGCCAGGACGAGGAGCGCCCATGCCTGCGACCGCCGCGGTCCGCGAGACCGAAAAACCTTCCCCGAACGCGATTGCCAATCAATTGAAGGCGGTGGTCGAGCGGATCGAGCGCCTTGAGGAGGAAAAGAAGGCGATTGCCGACGATATCCGCGATGTCTATGCGGAGGCCAAGGGCAACGGCTACGACATAAAGGCGCTGCGGACGATCATCCGTCTGCGCAAACAGGACAAGGCCGAGCGGCAGGAGCACGAGGCGATTCTCGAGACCTACATGCACGCCCTCGGGATGATTTAGAGCATTTTCCGGCGAAGTGGAAACCGGTTCGCCGCAGAAAATGCGACCACCAAAGGAGAACCGGAGCGAATTCCGATTCCACCGGAACGGAATTCGCTCTAGCGGGGCGCCCTCTCACAGCCGAGCGGTCCCTTCCATCGGAAGGGATCGCGAGCGCTATCTTTTGCGAACAGCCATGAAAGAAAAATGCCCGGCTTGAGGCCGGGCACGCGCAGTTTTTGCTGGGTCCTCTTATTGCATTCGCAGGGCGGCCGTGCGCTTGAAGGTCACGGTCGCAAGGAAGACGACCGCGCCGCCTTCGAAGTGTTCATACCTCAGTCCGTTCGACGGATCATCCGAGAACGTCATGATGATCATCGATCCTGGCTTTGCCATCAACGCTTGGAGTCCGTTGTAGTCGGGCTCCCCATAGAAGGTCGTCGTCAGCGATGTGCGCAGGCTCGGCGCCAACATCGCCGCGCGCAGCCAGGGATCGTCGAACTGCATGCCGGCGGCGACCGGCTCGGCCGGGCGCAGCGCCGCCGTTGGCAAGCCGGATTCGTCGCCATCGGTCACGCGCGCATAGGTCTTCTTCACCACCGTGACCGGGCGGTCGGCGATACGCTCAGCCGAATCGGTTCCCAAGCGCGTGCGATCGATTAACGAACCGACGGCTGCACGGGCGACCGAAGACCCAGGGCGCTTAGACGGATCGCCGGCATAGGCGAGAGCAAGATCTAGCGGAACGCGATCCGGCTGTGCTTCCTGGCGCAGCGGCCACGGCGTTTCGCTGGCGGCCGTCTCGGCGGCGGGCGCGCTAGTGCGAATCGGTGAGCGGCGCGGGGTGGGCACAAAGCCGTCCGCTGATGCGACCTTCGTCCCGGAGCGGCTTGCGGTCGCTTTCGGCGCATTCTTCGCGCCGCGCGTTGCGTTTTCCGCTTCGTCGTTGTCCTTGGCGCCGCCGAATAGTGAGGCAAGGAGGCTCGGGCGCTCGCTCGCTCCCGAGACGTCGACGCCAGCGGCGCGCGCGGCGTCGAGCGACATCTGCGAGGGCGCTCGGCTGCGCTTGGAGACATCGGCGAGCGCCAGCTGGTAGCCTGGCAGCGGCTTGCCATTCGACGGGATATGAACGGTCCGTCCGTTGGGGAAAACGCGCGCCAGTTGGTCGTAGCTCATGCGCGGCCAATGACGGATGTTCCCGACGTCGACATGAATAAAGGTCGATGACGGGTAATAGCCGACCCCGCCGCGTTGCAGCCGCATGGCCGCCTCGCGCTGCGCTTCGAGCGACACGCCCGGAATGTGCAGATCGATTGCCTTGCCCAATGTGTGTTGGCTAAAGCGAGCGACCCCGCTGCTGCGTCGCCGTAGCATCGCGTTGGTCGCCGGCGCGCGATAGCCGCAAATAATCTCGATCGGCTTCGTGGCGCCGACTTCCCGATAGAGTTCCCACACTGCGTCGAGCACCTGCGGATCCATGCGGATCGCTTCGTTGCGGCGCCAGTCGCGCAGCTCCCAATTGATCTTCTTCAGCGCCTCTTCGTCGTAACGGCCGTCGCGCTTATAGGTGATCGTCAGATCTTCATTGGTGTGAGTGTGATGGAATGAAAGGGTGCGCGTATCGCCGTTGGCGGCGGCGTTCTGCAACGAATTGCAGCCAAGGATCAGAACCAACGCGGCCAAGCCGACATATTGTCCGCTGCGGAGCACTCGGTTCGCGGTTGACCCGACGCGTGCGTTACATACTGGACTTATCGGCACCGGACATCTCTCATTCAGACGACATTCGACCCGTCACGCCAGCAAGCTCGCGTAAACGGCTGCGCGACGGAGCCCGTCGCGCAGCAAGGTTGAACGCAGTCTTTGTGGGATTTTGTTAGTGCAGTGTTTTGGACCCCCCACCCCCCGATCACGCAGACCTCACTAATTCGTGATCATGGCGAAAACACGCCACATATCGAGGGCAGGGGGCGAAAAGTGCCTGAATCCGAGCAATTCCGTGGTGATACTGATAGTGGGACTGCGTGTTTCCGCGTGCGAGCCGCGGGATGAATCGAAGAGTTCGTGAACGGGCGGCGGCGATCTCCGTTTGCAAGCCGCTAGATTTACCTACGAAAAGCAGCGGTTGGCACACCCGAAAATGCAACGGCGCGCCGCGAAACCGCCAGCGCGCCGAACCGGTTGGAGATCCAATAGAGGGGTGACAAACTTTCGCCAGACCAGCTCTCACTGAGCGACAACAAGCGGCACTGTTTTCCGGAAGCCGTTCATTGCCGCCAGCTGCTTCACCCAATCGTCAGGATAGAGGAGGTGCGAGCCGGGAGTCTTCAAGCCCATGAAGCTGGCCACGTTCGAGATGAACATGACGCAGTTGTAAGTGGCCGCATTCCACAGCGGGGAATTGGCCTGCTTTTCTTTGATGTAGGCAAACACTGCCCGCGCCTGCGCCTCGGTGAGATAGACGCGATAGCTCGCGAGCAGATAGTCCTCATCGAGGTCGCCGTAGCTTGCGCCTGTTTCGGACGGAACCGGCAGGATATGGCCGATGATGTAGGGAATGACGCTGTCGGTAGCCGGATGGAGGCCCGCGACCTCGACTTTGCGCTCACCCGTCCGTCCGTACCAAATGAAGGCGTGGCCATAACTGGCCGCCGTTCGTGCACGGAAATCGACGTAGTAAGGCCGGCGACTTTTCTGAACCGCATTGGCGGTCGTGCGGCCTGCGCCGTTCTCCGACAATGTTGCCGGGACATGGGCACTTACACTGGCGACGGACACGTGCTTATTCCGTGCAAATGCGTCCGACGCATTCAGCCCCGCTGCGACTGCGAGAGCCAAACCGACAGCGAGTCCTAACTTTTGCGCAGATTTCAGCACCGCCACCTCCCAAGTCCCAAACTCGGTTCAGCACAGCCGGGGCGGAGTAGTGTGACGAGAGGCTGGCTGGAAACCCCCTCTCGGAGGCGTCGATGCAAGCATCGATCGCCTCGCGAGAAGGAACGGGTGGGCGCGTGAGCGCCCCTCCGCAAGATCGCTTCTCAGTACCTCGCGACGACCGGGCCCTTGCCGAAGGGCAATTTGCCGATCGGGGCCTTGCCGACGGGCGGAGGCGGAGGCGGCGGTTCCTTACGCGGCAGATCGGCCGCAATAGCGCCACCAACCATGGCGAGAGAAGCAGCAGCTGCAAGAAGAAATTTCAACATGGGACCCCCCTAAGTCTGTGGACACCTCTGTCCAGCACCCTGACGCGGCAACTTCCAGGTAGCTGTAGCTTTGGCTAAGGAGGCTTATTTTGCAATGAAAACTACGGAGAATCGCGGCTTCCGGGGCTGCTTTTCGAGGACCCGTTGCACAAACATCACGGTCGTTTCCCCTAGGCCGCGCGTATTTGGAGAGTTTCGAACAAATACATTTCGATTTTGATTACGAATTAGGCGAAAGACCCGATTTCCCCCCTTGCCGGATCTGAGTCCCGTTCCGAACCGGCCGAGTCGTTGCCTTATTCGGCTTGCAGGACAACTATTTGAGGACCAATCACAGGGAGTGCACCACCCCGGGAGCCCGCCCGGAATCAGTAAACCCGCGGAATGATGCGGCTGGTCCGCTCCATATAGGTGCGATATTCGTCGCCGAAGCTTTCCAACATCATCCGCTCTTCGCGGGCGACTCGGCCGAAGAACAGGGTGCCGAAGCCGACAATGCCGGCGAGGCCCGCGATCCAGTTGGGCAGCAGCAGCGCCTGCGCCACCGCCCACAGCCAGAACGCCGTGTACATCGGGTGCCGCACTTGGCGATAGACGCCTGCGGTGATGAGCTGATGATTCTCGCGCACCTCAAGACTAACGGACCAGTTGCGGCCGAGCGCCTTGTGGGTCAGTCGAAACATGACGAGGGCGGCGATCGCGAAAACCAGGCCGAGCCAAGCAAGCACCAGCTGGAACGGGTAATCGGCGAAGGCTGGAAAGCCGGTCGCAACGTAGATCAAAGGCACGAAGCCAAGGCCGGAAAGAGAAATCAGAAGCAATACGGTCTCGCGTGGACCGCGCGCGCTCCGCGCGGTCGGGGTGCGCCGCGAGCGCCGCGCATAGCGGAAACGAATGATGTACCAGGCGACCATGATCAACACGACCACGGCCTTGGCGAGCGTCGGCGTCATTGCCCGCCAGTCCGCGCCAGCTGATCGAACGCCGCCGCCCCCTGCGATGCGGGCGCGAGCAGCTCGCCGGCGGCGCCGATCGCGGAGGCAGCGCCCTCGGGCAAGGCGACCTGCTGCCGCGCCGACAGCGGCCCGCACAGCAGCATGAAGTAGTCGTAGGGTGCGCGCAGGTCGTTGCCGCTGACGAACTGACAATGGACCCGGAACAGACTGCGGCGGATGCGTCGATAGGCGGCCGGATCGAGCATTCGTTTGATGCGCACGATCCGCACCACGGGATGGGTGGTCGCTGTCAATCGCATTTCGGCGACAGGATCGGTCTTGTAGAAATTCATCACATCGGTGAGCGCCTGGTATTCCGCCCAGAAAATGCCGGGCGCCGAGGCGACGCGCTCGACCGCCGCGTGGAAGCGTTTGGCGCCGCGGTGCAGCCCAATCTTGAGAATCGACGAACCCACCGAGATGAGGGCGACTGCGGGACCGTCGCGACCGAACGCTGGGTCGAGCCGCAACGCGCGGTCGATCAGATCAATCGCGAGCACGGCGCCTAGGCTGTGGCCGACCAAAAGAATCTCATCCGCCTCGCCGGCGCGGGCCGCCGCGGTGAGGTCGTGCGCGAGTCGGTCGAGCCTATGGTCGAGCGCCGGATCGCCCTGGCGGATATAGGTGCGCGCGAAAATCCAATCATCGAAGAGCTGGGGAAGCAGCAGCCACCGCCCCAGCCAATGCAGCAGGCCCAAGAAAACGGTGAAACCCGCGACGATTCCGAACAACGTAAAGCCAGTTGCCTTCGCAAAAAAAGCTCCGGCGAACCAACCGATTGCGGCAAAGCACGCAAACAGCACATAAGGATAGAGAAAAAATAAGGCATAGCGCCAATTGGTGCGGACATACCCCCACAGCGCGCCGCCCGCGACGAAATCGAGAAAAGCGAGAAGACCGAGGGGAACCCGCCGCCAGAGCGGCCGCTCGCCAGCGGCTTCGATAAGGTCGTCCCAACGCACGAACCGATAGCAGGTCTCGACGCGCCAATTCGGGCCGGTCGTGATGACGTCCCAGGCTGCGGTGTCGGGTCCGATCACCGGCGGCGAGGCAACGGCTTTGGTCGACCAGGTCCGCTCGAAACGATGCATCTCGCGCACGAAGCGCCGATGCACCGCATCCACCGGCATAGTGAAATCATAGCCGCCGATATGATACACCAACCGTCTCGCGATGATGGGTTCCGTCATTCGCGCTCCAGTGGCGCCGGCGGCCGCCGATGGGGGGCCCCGCCGGACATGGCGAGAGGGCATTCTCTTGCATCAAGGACTGGCCCAGTGTCCAGCGGCAGCAACGGGATGAGGGCCGCCCGCAGGGCGGGCCGGCGACGTTCCAGGCTGCGCGATCTCGCAGGAAAGCTTGGCGCTTTCGCGGCTTTGACGCTCGTCCTCGCGCCCGCCGCGCCGACCCGCGCAGAAATGCCGTCGGCTGATTCGCCCGCCGAATTTTGTCTTTTAACCAATAAAAATCTTGCGCTTGGCGCGTCCTTGCCGCGCACCGCGGCGCGTTTTCGCGCTGGCGCTCCTCTGAAAGTGGTCGCCATCGGCTCGTCGTCGACCACCGGCCTGTGGATGTTCGACGCCGCTGCGACATATCCCCAGGTCATGCGGCGCGAACTCGAAAGATTGCGTCCGAACAGCCGCGTCGAGGTCGTCAACAGCGGCCGCGTCGGGGATACGATCACCGGCAATCTGACGCGTTTCGGAAGCGATGTCTTCGCCTATCGGCCCGACCTTGTGATTTGGCAACTCGGCACCAACGATGTGGCGTGGGGCGGCAGCGCCGAGGGGCTCGAGGAAAAGGTGATAAGCGGCCTCAAGGCGCTCAAGGCAAGCGGCGCCGACGTGATCCTGATGGACCTGCAATATGCGCCGATGGTGCTCGCCTCATCGGATTACGCCGTCATGGAATCCATCATTGCGGAGGCGGCGCGCCAGGAACACGTCGGCTTGTTCTCCCGCTTCGCCCTGATGCGACGTTCAGTCGAGGCTGGGCTGCCAAGAGGCGCGTTGGTCGCGTGGGACGGCTTGCATAATTCGCGCGAGGGCTACGACTGCGTGGGGCGCGCGCTTGCGCGCGCCATTCACGCAGCCGCAGGTGGGTCAACCCGGAAACCCGTCAGCGGAAGAGGCCGAAGAAATTGAACCCGCGCGACGGCTGCGGCGCGCGATACACTTGGCGGCGCACCTGACGCGACGCCGCCCGGCGCGGCTCGACTGGCGTATCTGCGTACCGACGGTCGTCGGTCTTGAGCGCAGCGAGCACCCGCGAATCGCGCCCGTAAAGGTCATCGCGCAGCACAAGATCGCCCGAGGAGTCGACGTACGCGGTCTGGTACGTGAGGTGCACCGGGATCGGCGTCGGGAAGTTGATGTTGACTTCGCCATGCCCATACATCCGGCGAATGCGCTCGGCGGTGTAATTCTCCTGTGGCAACGCAACCGACAACAGCTTCTCGGCATATTCGTCAGGATTCTGAACGCGCATGCAGCCATGGCTGTAAGCGCGGCGCGTATGCGCGAACATGTACTTGTCCGGCGTATCGTGCTGATAGACGGAGAATTTGTTGGGGAAGTTGAAGCGGATGCGCCCAAGCGCGTTGCCGGGCCCTGGCGGCTGCGAGATGTGCACGCCGCCGTCACGGTTATAGGATACGCGCAACCCCATGCGGGCGAGCACGGTCGGATCCTGTTGCAGCGCCGGCAGGTATTCCCTGTAGACGATCGACGGCGGCACGTTCCAGGTCGGATTGACGGTGATGAATTTCATCGTCTCGCTGAGCAGCGGCGTCGGGGTCGACCGCTTGCCGACGACGATCCGGGTCTGCCACAGCAGCGACCCGTTGTTGTAAAGCCGCAGCATGAATTCGGGGATGTTGACGATGACATGCGACGGGCCGAGATCATGCGAGATCCAGCGCCACCGCTCGAGATTGGCGATGATCAGGTCCTCGGCGCGCGCGTTGCTCGGGCCGCCGTTGAGCGCCCGAAGGGTGCCCGGGCCGACAATACCGTCCTGTTGTAGGTTATGCTTCTTCTGGAACGCCTTTACGGCGTCGGCCAGCGCTTCGTCGTAAATCGTGTCGCCGGCCTTGGCGGCAACTCCAAGCCGCGTGCGCAGATCGGGCACGCGGGAGTCCTGCATGCCGACCAAGAGCATCGGCCCATCGCCAATGCGAACCTTTGCGTCGTCCTCGCCGCCACGGATCTCGGCGAGCTTCGCCTTCAGCGCCTTGTAGGCGGCGTGCTGCGGATTGTAGCTGTCGAGCGCAGCGCGGGCGTCCGCCGCAGCCGCGAGCTTGCCGAGAATATCGGCTGCTTCCGGCGCCGGCCGATCATAGAAAATGTCGCGGGAGACGCGCGACCAGTGCACGCGGCCCACCGCAGCATGGCGTGCATAGGTGATCACGGCGTCGGTCAGTTTCAATTCGAAATCGGCGAGCGCGTCCGGCCCGGCATTCGCTTCCAGCGTCGGCACCGGATAATCGGCGGGATCGAGCCCGTCGGCGTCGGCGTGCCGCAGCTGCGCGGCGACGGCCTTTGCCCGCTCGTTCATGGCGCCATTATCGGTCCACAGCGGAACGTATTTGCGCGCCAAATAGAAAGTATCGAGCGAGGCGCGGGTCTTGCTATCGAACTGCTTGTCCGTCGCCGTTGCGCTCAGCGCGTCGCGCAGCCGCTCCCCGAGCGGGTCGAGCGCGAGCTCGGGCGCCGGCTGGGCGGGCGTCGAGGCGGCGGGGGGCGTGTTCTGGCCCTTTGCCGCGTCGTCAGGCGTGATGGGCACCGGGACCCACTCCGGCCCCGGAACTGCGGTCCGAGGAGCGTTCGCTTTGCTGGCCGGCTCTATCGCGATATCGGCCGGGGTAATAACGACTTCGGCTGGCACCGGCAGCGGAATAACCGCATCCTTGCGCGCGGCCGGGAGAATTGCGTCCGGGTCCGCCGAGGCGGAACGATTGATGTCGTTCGGCGTGATGGTGACTTTAGCGGGCTCAATCTGCGGGACGCCATCCAGGCTGATGTTCCCGTTCAAGCCGGCATGTGCGGAAACGCCCGCGGTCAGAACTAGCGCGATGGCCGATCCGGCCAGGAGATGATTGAAGCGCATGCCCCCCAGTCCTCCAAGGCAAAGCATCCCTAGCGGCGGTTAGCCGCGAGACACAACACAGCCGCGATTGGTTTTTCTCGCCAAGGCAGCCCCCACGCCAAATAAAAGCTTAACCCAGCGATTTGTTCCAAGCTTGGCCTTTCGTTTCGTGGTCACGGATGCGACATCGCTTTTTTTGAGACCTGTCACCCAATAGACACGCCCGATGGTCATTTGCGTCGTTAAACGTCATTCCGAGCGTATCCAGCTTGCGGTAAAGGGTTGCGCGGCCAATCCCAAGCTTCCGCGCCACCTCGGAGATTTGCCGGCGGTAATGATTAATTGCGAAGCGAATCACGTCCGCCTCGATCTCGGCGAGGCTGCGAATCTGTCCATCCTCGGCGAGCAGCGGCAACAATGTTGCGGGCGCGCCGGTCCAGGTTTCCGGGACAATCGACGCGATCGTCTCGGCTTGCGGGCCAGCCAGGTCGCACGCGGCCCCGCCCGCCGCTTCGGCCGCGCCGTTCGGAATCGCCATTTTTTTGACAAACTGAGGGAAGTCACCGACGCCCAGCTCGTCGCCGTCCGCGAGCGCCATCGCGCGGAAGATGGCGTTCTCGAGTTGCCGGACATTGCCCGGCCAGGGAAAGGCGATGAGCATGTCCAAGGCTTCCGCGGACACCGTGCGTACGCGGCGGCCTTCCTCGGCTGCGAACCGGAGAAGAAAACGCCGGACGAGATCGGGGATGTCCTCGGGGCGGTCGCGCAGCGGCGGCAGCGCGATCGGGGAGGCCTGCAAGCGATAAAGCAGGTCTTCGCGAAAACGGCCGGAAGCTGTCTCGGCGACGAGGTCTCTGCTGGTTGCCGATATCAGCCGGATATCGATCTTGACGGGATTGCGGGCGCCGAGCGGCTCGACCTCGCCGCCCTCGATGGCGCGGAATAGCTTGCTCTGGGTTCCCGGCGGCAATTCGCCGACTTCGTCGAGAAACAGCGTGCCGCCCGCGGCTTCGACCAATTTGCCTCGATGGCGTTGCGCAGCGCCGGGCACAGCCCCCCTCTCGTGACCGAACAGGATCGAATCGGCGAGCGCGTGCGGCACGGCGGCGCAGTCGACGACCACAAAGGGTTTGGCTCGGCGCTCGCCGGAACCGTGGATCGCGCGCGCGATGAGTGCCTTGCCGACGCCAGGCTCGCCTTTGATGAGAACCGGAAACCGCGAGGCGGCGGCTTTCTCGGCGGTGCGCAGGACGGTGCGCATGCGCGGGCTGCGGGTCACGATATCTTTGAGGGCGAGGGGGTCGCCGCCGCATCTGGCTCGCGACAGTTCGCCGATCAGCGCGCGGTTAGCGAGCGCATTGCGCAGCGCCACGTGGAGGCGTTCGATGCCGACCGGCTTAACCACGAAATCCGCGGCGCCGGCCCGTATGGCGCAGAGCACATTGTCGATGCCGTTCGCGGCGGCTTGCACGATCACGGGAATCGCGAGACCCGCCTGTCGCATGCGGGCAAGCACGCCGAGGCCGTCGAGATCGGGCATGACGAGGTCGAGAACCACGCAATCGATGTCGGCCTGCTCGGGGTCGATTAGAAGCGCGAGCGCCGCGTCGCCGCTCGCGACCACGACCGGCGCGTAACCCAAGTTTGCAACGATCGTCTCGAGCCGGCGGCGCTGGGCCGGATCGTCGTCGACGATGAGAACGCGTTCCGCCACGGCAATTCCAACGGTTGCGAATAGAAAAGGATGGACAGAGTCATTAGCCGGGCATGCTTAACGGCCTCTTACCTCCCACTCATGAGGCCACAGCGCGCCGCTCCGGTTGCGCAATCGTAAAAAGGCGAGATAAGACCGTCATCGCCTTGCCATGGCACACCCGCATAGGCCTATTTGAGAATCCAACGGAGTTGATTCCCGCATGCTCACCCGTTCACCCCGATCACGCCCCAAGTCGAAGAAGCCTGCGCCGTCGCGGCGCGCCGTTCCCACAAAGCGGCGAGCTTCTTCTCGCGAGGGGCTGCCCGAATGGAATCTCACGGATCTTTATCCTGCGATCGATGCGCCCGAGATAAGGCGCGACCTCGATCATGCGCGCACCGAGGCGGTCGCGTTCGAGGCGGCCTACAAGGGCAAGCTGGCCGAGCTTGCGCGGCGGCCGGACGGCGGCGGTCTGCTAGCCGAGGCGATCAGGCGCCTCGAAGCGCTCGACGACCTGATCGGGCGACTGATGTCGTTCGCGAGCCTCACCCATGCCGGCGACACGACCGATCCCGCGCGCACGAAGTTTTTCGGCGACGTGCAGGGTGAAATCACCGCCATCTTCCTGCACCTGCTGTTCTTCACGCTCGAGCTTAACCACGTCGACGACGACCTGCTCGAAACGGCGATGGCCGATCCGGGACTGCACCATTATCGCCCGTTCATCGACGTGGTCCGCCTGGAGAAGCCGTATCAACTGGAAGATCGGGTCGAGCAGCTGTTCCACGAGAAATCGATCACCGGCTTCTCGGCGTGGAATAGATTGTTCGATGAAACCATTGCCGGACTCCGTTTCCAGGTCGCGGGAAAGACGTTGCCGCTCGAGCCGACGCTCAATCTGATGCAGGACAAGGACGAGCGAATTCGCAAAGCGGCGGCAGGCGCATTGGCTGAGACCTTCAGGAAAAATCTCCGCACCTTCACGCTCATCACCAATACGCTCGCCAAGGATAAGGAGATATCCGACCGCTGGCGCGGGTTCGCCGACATCGCCGATTCCCGCCATCTGTCGAATCGGGTCGAACGCGAAATCGTGGACGCGCTCGTAACCGCGGTGCGCGCCGCCTATCCACGTCTATCGCATCGCTATTACGCTCTGAAGGCGCGCTGGCTTGGTAAGCGGCGCCTCGCGCATTGGGACCGCAACGCGCCGCTTCCGCTGTCGCCGAGCCGCCCCATTCCGTGGCATCAGGCGCGCGAGTCCGTGCTCACCGCCTACAGCGCATTCTCGCCGCGCATGGCCGAGATCGCCGAACGTTTTTTTGCCAATCGGTGGATCGATGCGCCGGTGCGCCCTGGCAAGGCGCCGGGCGCATTCTCGCATCCGACCGTGCCGTCGGCGCATCCCTATGTCCTCGTCAACTATCAGGGCAAACCGCGCGACGTGATGACGCTGGCGCACGAGCTGGGCCACGGCGTGCATCAGGTGCTTGCCGCGGTGAACGGAGCGCTGATGGCGCCGACCCCGCTGACGCTCGCGGAAACGGCGAGCGTGTTCGGCGAGATGCTCACCTTCAGGCGCTTACTCGCGGAGACCAAGGACGTCAAACGGCGCCGGGCGATGCTTGCCTCCAAGGTCGAGGACATGCTCAACACCGTGGTGCGCCAGATCGCGTTCTATACCTTCGAGCGCATGATTCACACCGAGCGGCGGGACGGCGAACTAACCGCCGACCGGATCAGCGACATCTGGATGCAGGTGCAGGGAGAGAGCCTTGGGCCTGCGATCGAGTTAAAGCCGGGCTACGAAACCTTCTGGTGCTATATCGGCCACTTTATCCACGCGCCGTTCTATGTGTACGCCTATGCCTTCGGCGATTGCCTTGTGAATGCGCTTTACGCCGTCTACGAGAATGCGCATGAGGGTTTTGCCGAACGCTATCTCGCCATGCTCGCCGCTGGCGGGACCAAGACGCATGCCGAGCTGCTCGCGCCCTTCGGGCTTGACGCGCGCGATCCCGGCTTCTGGCAGGGCGGTTTGGGCCTGATCGAGCGAATGATTGAAGAACTGGAGGGGATGGAGGCGTGAGCTGCTTGCATCTAGCGCGCCATGCGCTTGAGGTGGCCTTTCCAAACGCATAAATGGATGTCGGACGCCCCGGCGAGAGCGAGATCGAAAAGCTGGGCCGCGGCCAAGGTTTGTGCGTCTCAGCGTACGCGTGCCGTTTACGGAAGTGACCATCATACAACTGAAGCATCGACGCAGCATGAACAGCCGCACCGATCAAGATAAAGGGTGGCGCATGGGGCATTTGCCATTCGGCTCCGCGCTCTTCTGGCCGTTGATGGCGGCGATGTCCGCAAGCGAAGCGACCTCGGCTTTCGTGAACCAGATGGCGCGAATGACGGCGGCCGACGTCGCTGTGCGGCCGGAGGTCCCGCGCCCGGAATGGGCGACGCCCAATCATCTGACGCTCGAGCTTCCCACCCTGCTACTGCGCGACTTCTCCGCCGGCAGGTCGGGCGTGCCGACGTTGATCTGCGCCCCTTACGCGCTGCATGGCGCGACGGTGGCGGACTTTGCTCTCGGCCATAGTCTGATCGAGACTTTACAGGCGCAGGGTCGGGTGAACCTCCATGTCATCGAATGGCGCTCCGCGACGCCGCAGATGCGCCTCTATTGCATCGACACGCTGCTCGCCGATTTCAATGTCGCAGTGGACGAGTTCGGTGGGCCGGTTGATCTCATCGGCTTGTGCCAGGGCGGGTGGATGGCGCTGCTCTATGCGGCTCGTTTTCCCGCCAAGGTGCGACGCTTGGTGATCGCCGGCGCCCCGATTGACCTCTCCGCCGCAGAATCAGGGCTGTCGCGGCTTGCCGGCCGCACGCCGATCAGCGTCTTCGCCGAGCTTTTGAAGGTGGGCGAAGGCCGACTGCTCGGCCAGATGATGCTCGATCTATGGGGCCCGGCGCCGACCGAAACGGCTGCGATCCGTCGGGAATTGCAGATCGAGGCGGCAAACTCCAGCGCGGCGCTTTCGCCGGAGGAGAGCGAACTGCACGAACGCTTTCGTAAATGGTACGATTGGACGGTCGATCTGCCGGGCATTTACTATCTCGAAGTTGTGCAGTGGCTCTATAAGGAGAACCGGCTGGCGCAGGGCACCTTTTTCGCCCTCGGCAAGCGGATCGACCTCGCGCAGGTCAAGCTGCCGTTGTTGCTGCTTGCCGGTCGGGACGACCAGATCATTGCGGCTCCGCAAGTCCTCGCTGCGGCAAGCATGATCGGGACGCCGCCCGACGACATCAAAACGCTCGTCGCCCCTTCGACCCACCTTGGCCTGTTCATGGGGCGCGACACGCTCGCTCATTTCTGGCCGGATATCGTTGCGTGGCTCGATCGGCCCGAGATGCGTTAGTCCGAATTCCGATCCTGCCCTTGGCGTCTGTTTGCGACCGGCTCACGTGAGTAGCGCGCGGCCTTGTGTGCGCCTATATCGGCTTGGCTCGGCCAAGCGCGGCCTCTGCCGAGCGGCGATGCGGTTTGGCGCGAGCGCGCGGCGCTTCCGGCCCGTCACAGGCCGGAACGGTTTCGGACACAATGAACGATCCTGAGAAAAACCGGTTTTCCGCTCGCGCGCGCCGTTACGCGCGGGTCGGCGCGAATATGGGTGGGGTCGCTGCGCGACTCGCCGCCACACGATTCTTCGGGGTTGATCTCGACCGCGACAAGAATGCAGTGGAACTCGCGGCGGCGCTCGGAGGCCTCAAGGGGCCGATCATGAAGGTCGCCCAGCTCCTCGGCAATATCCCGGACCTGCTCCCACCGGAATACGCCGTCGAACTCACCAAATTGCAGAGCGAAGCCCCACCCATGGGGTGGAGCTTCGTCAAGCGCCGCATGGCCGCCGAGCTCGGTCCGGATTGGCCCACCAAATTCGCCGAGTTCGAACACGTTCCGGCCGCTGCCGCCTCGCTCGGTCAGGTCCATCGCGCGCGCGCCCATAATGGCGCAATGCTCGCTTGCAAGCTCCAATACCCGGATATGCAATCTGCAGTTGAGGCCGACCTGCAACAACTCGGCTGGCTATTCGCCATTCATCGCCGCATGGACCCGGCGATCGACACCACCGAGATCGCCAAGGAGATCGCGGCGCGGGTGCGCGAGGAACTCGACTACGAGCGCGAGGCCAAGCATGTCGCGCTGTACCGGGCGATGGTCGCCCCGCTCTCCGTCATCCGCGTCCCTACGACATGGCCCGAACTGTCGACGCGGCGCCTGCTGACCCTCGATTGGCTCGACGGCAAAAAGCTGCTCGCCTTCAAAAAGGAACCGCTCGATATCCGCAACCGGCTCGCGAGCGCACTCTATCGCGCCTGGTGGTATCCGTTCAGTCGCTTCGGGGTGATCCACGGCGACCCGCATCTGGGGAATTACACGGTGTTCATGGAGGCGGGCGAGCCCGCCGGCATCAATCTGCTCGATTACGGCTGTATTCGCATCTTTCCGGCCAAGTTCGTCGGCGGCGTCGTCGACCTCTACCACGGGCTGCAGAAGAAAGATCGCAGTCTGATCGTGCAGGCCTATGAAGCCTGGGGGTTCACCGGGCTCACCAACGAATTGATCGATATCCTCAATATTTGGGCGCGCTTCATCTTCGGGCCGGTGATCGAGGACCGCGAGCGTACGATCGCCGATGGGGTCAAGCCGGCCGAATATGGTCGCCGCGAGGCTTTCGCCGTGCACCGGGCGCTGAAGGAGAAAGGGCCGGTGCGAGTGCCGCAGGAGTTCGTGTTCATGGACCGCGCCGCCATCGGTCTTGGCGGGGTTTTTTTGCATCTCGAGGCGCGGCTCAATTATCACCGCTTGTTCAGTGAGGCGATTGAACAGTTCTCGGTCGACCAGGTCGCGAAGCGCCAGGCAAACGCCCTCGCTGCCGCAGGTTTGTCCGGCGCGCATCCCCATTCTTGATCTTCCGCAAGGACGCTGGCGGGAGTTTATCCGCTTATTGAACGTGTCTTATTGAAGACGCAAGTGCGCTCAGCCGCGCGGCTGCATCGCGTGGAGAAAAAGATGGCCAAGCACAATACACTGGAATGGCCGCGCGATCGCATCACACCCAATAACACGCTGTCCTCGCTGACGCCGACATGCTGGGGGCTCTCGGCGGGACGCACAAACACGCAACCATGGGCCAGGGGAAGACGCTAACTATTCTTTCCTTTTTTGCTCTTTGGCTCCCAGAGGAGTGGATTATGCGTCTAAAAGATAGAGTAGCGATCGTAACCGGCGCGGGGCGCGGGATTGGTCGCGCCACAGCCCTCCGTTTTGCGGAGGAGGGCGCCAAGGTCGTCGTCGCAGACCTTGATCTCGATGAAGCGCAAGGTGTCGTGGACGAAATCGCAGCCAGGGGCGGCCAAGCTTTGGCGGCCAAGGTTGATGTGTCCAACCGGTCATCGGTCAACGCGATGATTCAAGCCACGTTAGACCATTTCGGCGGACGGATTGATGTGCTTATCAACAATGCAGGCACCATCCGCGACGCTCAATTGGTGAAAATGAGCGAGCAGAATTTCGATCTGGTGATCGCCATCAACCTGAAAGGCGTATTTAACTGCTCGCAAGCGGTGGTGCCGACGATGATCGCGCAGGGAAGCGGGGTCATCCTGAGCACGTCGTCGTTGGTCGCTCCTTACGGGAACTATGGTCAGACCAACTATGTAGCGAGTAAGGCCGGCGTCGTGGGCATGACGAAAGTGTGGGCGCGTGAGCTTGGCCGCAAAGGCATTCGGGCCAATGCAGTGGCGCCCGGTTTCATCGAAACCCGATTGACCGCCGGCATCCCCGACGCTGTGGTCCAGAAAATGCTGGAGCGCATCGCAATGGGGCATTTTGGCAAACCGGAAGACATCGCCAATTGCTTCGTGTGGTTGGCCTCCGACGAGGCCCGCTACGTGTCAGGCCAGGTCATCGGCGTCGATGGCGGTGCAACGCTCTAACGGCAGCCGATCAGCATGAATTCTTGAGGCAAGCGCCAATTGTTCCACCAAACAATGTCGTTGATCGGGTTTGAAGCTAACCTCTGGAGGTGAAACCGTGTCCAAAGCGAAAGATGTTATGACCATCGAGGTGGCCACGATCGCGGCGTCGGCTCTGGTCTCCGAAGCCATTGGGCTGATGCGCACCAAAAAGATCCATTCTCTGATCGTCAAGCCGCGCCCTTCGGAAAAGGGTTATGGCATTCTTACCGAGGCCGACATTGCCTACAAAGTGATTGCGTATGGCGACGATCCAAAGGCTTTGACGGTCGCCGACATCATGACCAAGCCATGCATCGTCGTTAATCCCGATATGACCGTTGAGAACGTCGCCCGCCTATTTGCCAACAACCATATCCATCGCGCTCCGGTCATCAAAGACGACCTGCTGGGCATTATTTCGGTGACCGACATTCTGCGCAAAGGGAAGTGGTGGTGAAGGCGCCGCGCTGAGCTCAGCAAAAGGACAGCGAATAATGCAAACGGCAAGAGAAATAATGACCACGCCGGTCGTGACGATCTCGGCCTCCGCCACAGTCGCCGAGGCTATGCGGGTGATGGTCGAGAAACGCCTGCGCGGCCTCATGGTGGAGCCGGCCAACTGGGAAGACTCCTATGGGATCGTCACCAACTCCGACATCGTTCATAAAGTGGCGGCGGCCGGCAAGGATCCGGAAACCGTGAAGATCGGCGAGGTGATGACCAAACCCTGCATCGAGGTTGATCCCGAGATGACGGTGGAGGAGGTATGTCAGATCTTTGCCCGCCACCATCTGCACCGCGCCCCGGTGATCAAAGGGGAATTGATGGGTGCGATCACCGTCGTCGACATCTTGCGCGAAACGATGTGGTGGCAAGGGTAGATCAAGGGGCGAATTTCCAGAGCTGATGAGTGACGGATCGTGGTTGCGGCTTGTCGCGCTGCAGCACACAGGTTGGTGCTCGCTGCATGCTCCGGATGCATTCCTGTTGGGCTACGACCCGCGTCCGGGGCGGGGAGCGCCCGTTTTCACGGTATCTTGCGGGTAGACGGCCATGGCGGCTATCGTGCGCTCGCGCGCGGGGAGTTCGGTCGTATGGCGGAGCGCATGTCTGCTTGGCCGCGCTTTCCGTTGCCGGCACGACGCAATTGCGCTAAGCCCGCGCGCGGCTGAATTGCGTAACTGTGGGGAATAGGATGGCCGACGACAGCGCGGTGGAACACGAGACCGCACCCGGGAACGACTACGCGCAGCATGAAGCGACGTATCTGGGCTTCATCCGCCTCCTCAAATGGGTCGTCGCGGCGAACGCCATCGTCCTCATTCTGTTGGCCTATTTCCTCGGCTGAGACCGTTAGACGGAGCTGCGCCCGTTCGTTTTGCAGCTCTCCCCGTCGTGCCTGCGCAGGAGAGGCTCATGAAAATCGCGATTTGTGCGGAAGCGGAGGCTAGCGAGCCGCGAGTTTCGGCGACGCCGGAGACGGTGAAGAAAATGAAAGCGCTCGGGGCGGAGGTGCTGGTAGAGCCCGGCGCGGGGGTCAAGGCCGGGATACGGGACGCCGACTATGAGGCGGCGGGAGCAGTGATCTCACGCGACGCCGTGCGCGACGCCGATATCGTCTTGAAGGTCCGCCGGCCGAACGAGAAGGAGCTCACCGCCTACAAGAAGGGCGCGCTGGTCATTGCGATCATGGATCCGTATGGCCATGAAACGGCGCTTCAGGCGATGGCGCGAGCGGAGGTGATCGCGTTTGCGATGGAGCTGATGCCGCGCATCACACGGGCGCAGTCGATGGACGTGTTGTCGAGCCAGGCCAACCTTGCCGGCTACCGCGCGGTGATCGACGGCGCGGCGGAATACGGGCGGGCGCTGCCGATGATGATGACCGCCGCGGGCACGGTGCCGGCGACCAAGGTGTTTGTCATGGGCGCGGGGGTCGCCGGGCTGCAGGCGATCGCGACGGCGCGCCGGCTCGGCGCGATCGTGACCGCAACCGACGTGCGTCCGGCGGCCAAGGAGCAGGTGGAGAGTCTGGGCGCGAAGTTCATCGCGGTGATGGACGAGGAATTCAAGCAAGCGGAAACCGCCGGCGGCTATGCCAAAGAAATGTCGAAGGAGTACCAGGCAAAACAGGCAGCCTTGGTCGCCGAGCATATCAAGAAGCAGGACATGGTGATCACCACGGCGCTGATCCCGGGCCGTCCCGCGCCCAAGCTCATTTCGGCGGAAATGGTGCACTCGATGAAACCGGGTTCGGTGATCGTCGACCTCGCGGTCGAGCGCGGCGGCAATTGCGAGCTTGCAAAGCCGGACGAGGTGGTCGATGCGGGCGGCGTGAAGATCGTCGGTTACACGAATTTTCCGGGCCGGCTCGCCGCCTCGGCGTCAGCGCTCTACGCCAAGAACCTCTATACGTTCCTCGAGGTGCTGATCGACAAGAAGACCAAGCAGATCAACCTGAATTGGGACGACGACATCCTCAAGGCGACCGCGCTCACCCGCGACGGCGCCATTGTCCATCCAAGCTTTGCGCCGAAGACCGCGGCGTAGCTATGAACTCCATTCGCCTCATCTCGTGAGCAGCAGGCAGAGGTCGGACCGCGCGGCGGTCCGGGTGAGGCGCCTTTCCGGGGCCCGGCATGCCCCTTAGCCGGTCTGTCTCCCGCCAGCGGAGAGTGGTAGCAGGCACGGTTTGAAGGAGAGTAGACATGGAACACGTCGTGACGGCGGTCGATCCGTTCGTTTTCCGGCTTTCGATCTTCGTGCTGGCGGTCTTCGTCGGCTATTACGTGGTGTGGTCGGTGACGCCGGCGCTGCATACGCCGCTGATGTCGGTGACCAACGCCATCTCCTCGGTCATTGTCGTCGGCGCGCTGCTTGCGGTGGGCGTCTCGCTCGCCGGCAGCGGCGCCGTATGGGCGCGCATCCTTGGCTTCATCGCGCTGGTGTTTGCTTCGGTGAACATTTTCGGCGGTTTTCTGGTCACTCAGCGCATGCTGTCGATGTACCAGAAGAAAAAGAAGTAGGCCTTGCTTTTTAGCGGACTACACGGCGATGCGGCGGCCGAACGCGGCGGGCAGAGCGAACCTGTCCGCGAGGACCAGCGACATCATTCTGATTTGAACGCGGGGGACGGAGCGACATGAACGCCAATATTGCCGGGGTGCTGTATCTCGTTGCGGGAGTGCTGTTCATCTTGGCGCTGCGTGGCCTGTCGAGCCCCGAGTCGAGCCGCCGCGGCAATCTGTTCGGCATGATCGGCATGCTGATCGCCGTGCTCACGACCCTGTTGCTCAGTCCGCCGTCGGGAATCGGGGCATGGGCGATGGTCGTGGTCGGGCTCGCGATCGGCGGCGGCATCGGCGTCGTCATCGCGCGGCGCGTGCCGATGACGAGCATGCCGGAGCTGGTCGCAGCCTTCCACTCGCTGGTCGGCATGGCCGCGGTCCTGGTCGCGGCTGGCGCGCTCTACGCGCCGGAGGCGTTCGGCATCGGCACCGTCCATGACATTCACGGCTCGAGCCTCGTCGAAATGTCGCTCGGCACTGCGATCGGCGCCGTCACTTTCACCGGCTCGGTCATCGCGTTTCTCAAGCTCTCGGCCCGGATGAGCGGCGCGCCGATCACTCTGCCCGCCCGGCACGCCATCAATCTCGGGCTCGCCGCTTTCATCATCCTGCTCATCATTTGGTTTGCGCGGAGTGAAGCCCATGCGGCGTTCTGGCTGCTGGCGCTCGCCTCGTTTGCCTTCGGCGTGCTGATCATCATACCGATCGGCGGCGCCGACATGCCGGTCGTGATCTCGATGCTGAACTCGTATTCGGGCTGGGCGGCGGCCGGCATCGGGTTCACGCTGGGCAACTCGGCGCTGATCATCACCGGCGCCCTGGTCGGCTCCTCGGGCGCGATCCTCTCCTACATCATGTGCAAGGGGATGAACCGCTCGTTCATAGCGGTGATCCTCGGCGGCTTCGGCGGCGAAGTCGCCGGACCGACCGGCGGCGGCGAGGCGCGTCCGGTCAAAGTGGGCTCGGCGGAAGACGCGGCCTTCATCTTGAAGAACGCCGGCAAGGTCATCATCGTGCCCGGCTACGGCATGGCGGTCGCGCAGGCCCAGCATGCGCTGCGCGAGATGGCGGAACGGCTCAAGGAGGAGGGCGTAGAAGTCAAATACGCGATCCATCCGGTCGCGGGCCGCATGCCGGGGCACATGAATGTGCTGCTTGCCGAAGCGAATGTCCCCTATGACGAGGTGTTCGAACTCGAGGACATCAACAACGAATTCGCGCAGGCCGACGTCGCTTACGTGATTGGCGCGAATGACGTGACCAATCCCGCGGCGGAGGAAGATCCGAAATCCCCGATCTACGGCATGCCGGTGCTGCAGGTGTGGAAGGCCGGCACCGTGATGTTCAACAAACGCTCGCTTGCCTCCGGCTATGCCGGCATCGACAATCCGCTGTTCTACCGCGACAACACCATGATGATCCTCGGCGACGCCAAGAAGATGACCGAGGAGATCGGCAAGGCGGTGTAAGGCGAACCCGCGGCGCCGCAGCCGACTGCTGACAGGTCCTCTCGCATGTCGAGCGAAAGCGCCAAAACTCTGTCCACCGACCGCGCGGCCAGCGGCCGACGCCGCTGGTTGCTGGCGCGGTCGATCGCGCTTCAGGCCGGCATCGTGCTCCTGTGCCTCGTGGGAATAGAGATATTCCTGCGCGTCGTCGACTTCCGCGACCTGCGCCTGACGCCCGAAGCGTACCGCTTGCCCTATCAGTACGATGCGGAGATCGGCTGGGTTCCTATCCCGAACAAGGTCACCAGCGACGGCGTCAGGATCAACAGCCTCGGACTTCGCGATATCGAGGTCGCGCCAACCACGAAGCCGACGATTCTCTTCATCGGCGACTCGTTCGTGTACGGCGCCGGCGTCAAAGACGGGCAGCGCTTCACCGATCGTCTACGCGAAGATCTGCCGGATGTTCGGATCGTCAATGCCGGCGTCGCCGCGTACGGTACGGACCAGGAATATTTGCTGTTGCGCCGGCTATGGCCGAAGATTCAGCCGAGCGTGGTGGTTCTCATCGTGTGCGTCGAAAACGACCATCACGACAACTCCACCAATTCGGTTCACGGCCACACGCCCAAGCCCTACTTTTCCGAACGCGATGGCGTGTGGGACTTCCGCGGCATCCCGGTGCCGCGCGGCCACAAGTACTACTACTATAACAACGTGCTCGCGGAACATTCGGCGCTGGTTCGGCTCGGCATCGAGGTCTACATGCTGCTGCGCTATCCCGCGGTCGTCGTGCCCGACCCGACGACGAAGCTTGTCGACATGATGCGCCACTACGTGGAATCGCACGGCGCAAAGTTCCTCGTCGGGCTGCAGCGCCCTGATCCTGCCCTTGAGCCGTACCTAAAAGCCCAGAACATCCCCTATGTCCGTATGGACGGCGCCGACACCCTTCCCAATGACGGGCATTGGAGTCCGCGGGGCCACGTCACCGTCGCCGAGCGGCTCAAGGGGCTGTTGATCACGGAAAAGGCGCTTGCAGCGCCGCCGGCCGAGCAGTGATTATCCGCAGCGGCGTGCTACCATCGGGCATGACGCTGCTGAAATGGCTCTCGTTCGCGTTATGCGGCTACGTCGTTCTGGTGGCGGCGCTCTATTTTCTGCAGCGCGAGTTCATGTATTACCCGCCGAGTACCAACCGCATCCCGCCCGTCGATGCTGGATTCCCGGCTGCGGAAGAAGTCGTCCTCGCGACGAACGACGGCGAGAAAGTGATCGCCTGGCACGTTCCGCCGCGGCCGGGGCGCGCGGTGGTGATTTTCTTCCACGGCAATGCTGAAGTGATCGCTTGGCGCGTTGCGCGGTTCGAGAAGGTCGTTGCCGATGGCACCGGGCTCGTCGCGCTCTCCTATCGCGGTTACTTCGGCTCGACCGGCCGGCCGAGCGAACAGGGTCTGGTGCGCGACGCCGAGGCGGCCTACGCCTTCGCGGCCGCGCGCTATGCGGCTGACCGCATCATCCCTTGGGGTGTGTCGCTCGGCACTTGGCCTGCGGTCGCGCTCGCCGTCGAGCATTCGGTCGGCAAGGTCGTTCTCGAGGCCCCGTTCACATCGGCAGTCGACATCGCCGCGTCGGTCTATCCGTTCGTGCCGGTGCGAATGCTGATGAAGGATCAGTTGCGGTCGGATGAATTGATCGGCCGGCTCGCCGCGCCTTTGCTCGTCATGCATGGGGCGCGTGACCGCGTGGTTCCGCTGCGGTTGGGCGAGCGATTGTTTGCGCTCGCGCCGGCGGCGAAGCGCTTCGTACGGTTTCCACGGGGCGGCCATGAAGATCTCGATGCGTACGGCGCTGTCGAAACCGTGCGCCAGTTCATCTATGAGGCCGACGACTAAGTAAGGCGTGGAGGCGCGGCCAATCATACGACTCGCTCGGATCGGCGGGAGCGCTCATATCTCGGCGACCTGTTGTCGCGAGCGTGAGGTGCCGCACCGCCTAGAGCATTTTCCGGCGAAGTGGGAACCGGTTCGCCGCAGAAAATGCAACCCTTTTCAGATCAACCGGAAAACGCCGCTTACTGTCAATCGGGATAAGTTGTACAGAAAGTGGGAATGGAATTTTTCTGCGGGAGGACATTGGGCCAGCAGCCGCACTGAGCGATCCTTCAGCCGCGGGGACGAAATGCAGATGCTTCGCACGCAAGGGCGGTGATGCCCGGCCAGTCGCCCCGCTTCATCGCATCTTTCGGTGTTAGCCACGAGCCGCCGACGCAGATGACGTTGGGGAGCGCGAGATAGGACGGCGCAATCGCGGCGGTAATCCCGCCGGTCGGACAGAAGAGTACGTCGGCAAACGGACCGGCCAGGGCCTTTAGCATCGCGACGCCGCCCGCCTGCTCAGCCGGAAACAGCCTGAGCTGCCGATAGCCCTCGCTATAGGCTGCAATCACTTCGGTCGGCGTCATCACGCCCGGCAAGACCGGCAAGCCACAATCCTGGCCAGCTTTGGCGAGCTTCTGGGTCAGACCGGGGCAAACGCAAAACCGAGCGCCCGCGGCTCTGGCCTCTTCGAATTGCCGGGGCAGGGTGATGGTACCGACCCCGACCACGGCATCCGGCACCTGCGCCGTGATCCGGCGCACCGCATCGAACGCCGCCGGTGTGCGCAAGGTGATTTCAAGCACGCTGATGCCGCCCGCAATGAGGGCGTGCGCCAAGGGCACTGCTTTGTCCGCATCATCGATGGTGATTACCGGGATCACCGGCCCCACCTTAAGGATTCCTGTCATCGCCATCGATTGCTTCCAATCGCATTGAAGATTGAACCGGGATTCCCCGGATGAACGCTAAACTTGGGGTGGACGGTAGCGATGTTCTGGGCTTTCCGGAAGTCCCGCTGCGGTTGGTGGCGGGTCACGCGCCATCCAGTCCGGAGGGGTGTTCTTGGGTTCGAATTGTTTGATTTTTCTCGGCATCGGGGCGCGGTCCTCCCGTCAGGTGCTCTTGAACGCATGACCATGGGCCAGTCTCATGCTGGCGCGGGCGGCGGTTTCGGCCGCAGCTCTGCGATCAGCCGCAAAATCTGCTGGAACATTTGCCGGGGGATGGCGACCTCGGCCATCTGGAAGGCGATGCTGCGGCGATGGCTAATGACCTTGGCGCCGATCTTGATCAGCTTCTCCTTCAGGCTCGACAGCGACCAGTCTTTGATCGGCTCTGGCGTCGCCAGCGTGCGCAGAAAGTTGCCGAGATTGTAAGCGAGCGCATGAAGCTGCAGGCGCACCGCGTTGGCGGCGAACGTTCGGCACGACAGCACCCGTTTCCGATTCACCCGCTGGGTTCGCCATCGCAGCCTCCCGCAATCTCAGATAAGCTGCTGATCGCTATATCTGAATCGCGGCGCCCATTGCCAAAATCAGCGCGTCATCCGGCGAATGCGGGATCAATCCATTAGCAGCGTATTACGCGGAACAACGGTGCGCCGCCGGATTTGTCCAACCTGCTTCACGGCGCTTCTATTCGAACCGGATCGCGCGCATCGGCACTAAGAAGCACGTCCAGTCGGAAGTCCTTTCCCGACACGCAAATCAATCTTCTGGCGGAGAGAAAAATATGATGCGGACAGCTCTTCTCGGATTTGCGGCCCTCGCCGCCGCGCTCGCAATCGACGCCGGTCCGGCGACTGCGCAGGTTTATCCCTGGTGCGCCAATTACGGCGGGCGCGGCGGGACCAACTGTTACTTCGCCAATCTTTGGCAATGTCGGCAAGCGGTGAGCGGGACCGGCGGCTATTGCTCGCCGAATCCCTTCTACGGGGCGGCCCCGCGCCGGTACCGGCGTTACTGAGCGGCCTTGTCGCCGAGCCTCAAGCCGGTCATTGCAGTCGGGCTTGAAGCCGACGGTATCCCTTGAAGCCAACGATGTTGCGCTTCTGCGCACAGGCGTCTCGAGACGGGCTTGTCTCGGGACGCCTTCGATTTCATCGAGACTAGAATTGTTTCCGCCTGCGCTACGGCCCACCGCGTCGCTCGTGGATGATGCACTTCGCAAAAGATCATGAAGCTCACGATTTTTCCGAAATAGGTCAAAGACCTCCCGCATCTGCTGTGCATCCTTTGACGGCTGAACTGCATTGTGCGGCGCACATACGCGCCGCATGGATCGTCAGCGTGGCGTGGGCAGGCCGCGAAGGTGGAGGGGCGGCGCCGAGATATTGGGATGCGATCGATGCCCTCTTGGGCAAAGGCGCGCCGAGACGAAAGTGCAATAAAGAATGGACCCGCACGGCGTCGGACTGCTTCCCACACTTGTCGCGAGCCTGCTGGTCGCTTTTATCGGAGGTTTAGCCGCCCGCGCGGCGCGGTTGTCTCCGGTTTTTGGCTATCTTCTCGCGGGCGTTGTTCTGGGGCCGTTCACGCCGGGCTACACCGTCGATCAGACGATCACCAATGAGCTCGCCGAAATCGGCGTCGCGCTGCTCCTCTTCGGCATCGGGCTGCATTTTTCGTTCGACGACCTCCTGGCGGTGCGGCGGAGCGCCGTGCCGGGCGCAGTGATCCAAATCACCATTGCGACCGTGTTTGGCTACGTCGTCACCACCGTGCTGATCGGATTGCCGTCGAGCGCGGGCTGGGTCGTCGGCCTGTCGCTGGCGATCGCGAGCACGGCGGTTGCAACGCGCGCCTTGGAAGAACGCGGTCAGCTTGCTGCCGTCGCGGGCCGCATCGCGCTCGGTTGGCTGGTGGCCCAGGATATCGTCGTGATTCTGGCGCTGACCCTGCTGCCAGTGCTCGCCGCCGGTCGGGACTTCCAGTTTTTCGATCTCGTCCTCGAACTCGCGCGGGCTTTGGTTCAGATCGCCGGGTTCGTTGCAATCATTGTTCTGGTGGGGCGTCGCGCCATCCCGTGGCTGCTCGGCCATGTCGCCCGAGCCGGATCGCGCGAACTGTTCACGCTCGCCGTCATCGTGGTGGCGCTGGGGATCGCTTACGGGTCGGCCATTCTATTCGGCACCTCGCTCGCACTCGCCGCCTTTTTCGCGGGCGTGGCGCTGGGCGAAAGCGACCTCAGCCACCACGCCGCTGCCGAGGCGCTGCCGATGCAGCAGGTATTCGCGGTGCTGTTCTTCGTATCGGTTGGCATGCTGTTCGATCCGTTGACGCTGGTGCGGATGCCGGTCGAGATCGCTGCGCTCCTGCTCACCATCGTGATCGGCACGGGGCTCACCACGATCCTGATTCTGCTGGCGCTGCGCGCCTCTCCCGACACGGCCGCACTGGTCGGGGCGTCCTTTGCGCAGATCGGCGAGTTCTCGTTCATCCTGACTGACCAGGCGGTGCGGCGCGGTCTGATCGATGCGGGCGGGCGCGACTTGGTGCTCGCCGTCGCGCTGATTGCGATCGTGCTCAATCCCGTGATGTTTCCGATCGCGCGCTGGCTCGCGCGGGCGGTGGCCGGCTGGGCTGTCTTCGCTCGTCTGCGCAAGCGGCGAGGCGGGATCACCGTGCGCGGCAGTCCCTTCATATCCGACCATGCGATCCTGATCGGACACGGCCGGGTCGGACGGACGGTCGCGAGCGCGCTGCGCGCCCATGGGCTGAGCTACGTCGTGGTCGAGTTCGACCGCAAGTTGACGGAAAAGCTCCGAGCCGAGGGGACCCGCGTGGTCTATGGCGATGCCACACGTGAAGAGGTCCTCGCCGCCGCGCACCCGCGCTCGGCGCGGCTGATCGTGGTCGCCCTACCGGACGCGTTCCAGGCGCGGCAGGTCATTGCGCTGGCCCGCAAGTTCAATCCGGACATCGAAACGGTGGTGCGCACCCATTCGGAGGCGGAGGCACTCTATCTCGCGGAGTCGGGAGTGGGGCTCGCGGTAATTGGGGAACGGGAGATTGCCGTCGGCATGTCCGACTTTGCCCTGCAACGTCTAGGCGTTGGCGCCCGCGATGCCCGCAACACGGTAGACCGCCTGCGGGGCAAAGGCGGCGCTCCCGACAAGACCTGACCTCAATGCCGACGCCATTGTCGGTGCTGTCCTTGCCAGCCGGCGTTACTCTATAAGCATTCTAACCTACTGAGATTTTGGAGTTCTAACTTGACTCTCGAAGCCCTGGCGAACACATTCGAAGTTGAAAAAATGATAATGATTACGATTTGCTTGGGGGAGTGCCATGGCGAGTCAGCCGAGTGCAAGCACCGTCGGGGCACAACAGCTGCTCGGCGAGGCCCCTCGCGGCTTTTGTGGGCGTATCCACGCGATCCACGTCAATGGCTACGCCTCCGCCTCCGGCCTGTCCGCCGCAGAGTTGGAAACCCGGCTTATCGAACTCGGCTTTGTCGAGGGCGCGCGGATTGAGATATTGCATGAGGGTGCGTTCGGCCGCGATCCGATTGCCATCCGGGTGAATGACGCGACAATTGCCCTGCGCCGCCGCGAGGCTATGGCGATCCTGGTGAGCTGAACTCGGCTACTGGACTGACTGGACGTCACTTGGCAATGAGCGCCATCGAGGAGGCGGGTCCCCGAAATCTTGCGATTGTCGGCAACCCGAATAGCGGGAAGACTGCCGTCTTCAACGCACTTACCGGAAGCCGCCAGAAAGTTGCTAATTATCCAGGGGTTACGGTCGAGCGCAAATCCGGCCTGTTCCGTACGCCTGCCGGCCGCACCGTCAACCTGATCGATCTTCCCGGAACGTATTCCCTGCGCGCGCGGAGCCCCGACGAGGAGGTGACCCGCGACGCAGTGCTCGGGCGCCTGAAAGGCGAAACCGTCCCCGACATGCTGCTCTGCGTCGCCGATTCCACCAATCTGCGCATCGCGTTACGCCTTGTACTTGAACTGAAGCGGATCGGCCGGCCGCTCGTGCTCGCGCTGAACATGATCGATATCGCGAACCGCCGCGGTTTCGAATTCGACCTCGACAATTTGTCCGGCGAACTGGGCGTGCCAGTGGTAACATCGGTTGCGGTGCGCCGCGGCGGCGTCGAGGAATTGCTGCGGCGGATGGACGAGCTATTCGACGGTCCGGCGTCGACTGCTTCCGAGGCCAACACCTGGGGCCCGCCGAGCCCGGCCGAATTGCGGGCAATGCAGCGCGAGGCCGACCGGATTCTGCGGGCTGCGGTGCGCGTCCCGGGCCGCCCGGACACGTTGACCGGCCGACTTGACGCCGTCCTCCTGCATCCGGTCGCGGGGCTCATCATTCTGCTCGCCATTCTGTTCGTGATGTTCCAGGCGGTGTTCTCCTGGGCGCGACCGCTAATGGATCTGATCTCTGCGGGCTTCGATGCGCTCGGCGGTTTTGTGCACGCGACGCTCCCGGCGGGCCTCCTGCAGAGTTTTATCCAGAACGGGCTGATCTCCGGGGTCGGCAGCGTCATCGTCTTCCTGCCGCAAATCCTGATCCTTTTCCTGTTCATCCTTTTCTTGGAGGATTTCGGCTATCTAGCTCGTGCGGCTTTCTTAATGGATCGCATCATGGGCAGCGCCGGCCTCCATGGCCGCGCCTTCATTCCGCTCTTGTCGAGTTTCGCCTGCGCCATTCCCGGCATCATGGCGACGCGCGTGATCGATAGCCGGCGCGACCGGCTGACGACGATCCTGGTCGCCCCGTTGATGACCTGTTCTGCCCGCATCCCGGTGTATGTGCTGATCATTTCGGCCTTTATTCCGGATAACCAGGTGTTCGGCTGGATCGGGCTGCAGGGCCTTGTGATGTTCGGCCTTTATGCGATCGGGATCGCGAGCGCGCTTGCGGTGTCGTTCGTCGCCAGGCGCCTGCTCTGGCGCGACGCCCCGCCCGAGCCGTTCATGCTGGAACTGCCGGACTATAAGCTCCCGCGTGTGCGCAACATTGCTCTCGGGCTAGTCATGCGAGCCAAGATTTTTCTTGAAAGGGCCGGCACGACGATCCTATCGATGATGGTGTTGATCTGGTTCCTCGCCTCGTTCCCACGACCGCCTGTGGGCGCCACGGAGCCGGCTATCGACTACAGCCTCGCCGCTATGATCGGGCGCGCGCTTGAGCCGGTCACCGCGCCGATCGGCTTCAACTGGCAGATCAATGTCGCACTGATCCCCGGCATGGCGGCGCGTGAGGTCGCAGTGGCGGCGCTCGGCACGGTCTATGCGATCGAGGGAGGCCAGGAAGCAGCCGGGCAGATCGGGCAGCGACTGGCGGAGAGCTGGAGCCTCGCGACCGCGCTGGCGTTGCTCGCTTGGTACATTTTCGCCCCGCAATGCGCCTCGACGCTTGCCGTGATCAAGCGCGAGACCGGGAGCTGGCGATGGATGTGGATCACGGCGCTTTACATGCTTGCGCTGGCCTACCTCGCCTCGCTGTTGACCTATAACTTCGCCGTCGCGCTTGGGGCGGGCTGACAGTATCCCCATTTCTCTCGATTGCCTCAGCAATGCGCAATACCCCCCGCCGGCGGGGTTTTGACGGGCATCAACGCGATGTTTTGCGAGCGTAGCCAACATGGCGTCCTTTGAGTTGATCGGCGAGGTCCGAATCACCACTATGCCGGCGGCCGGAGCGTCAGTCGCCGCCGTTTGTACGCTGTCCGGCCTTGTTTACATGAGCGATTGAATGAGCCGTCATCGCCCATCGCCGAAGCGCCGACTGCAATATGCAGCAGTGCCGTACCGACGGCGGGACGACGGCGTCATTGAGGTGATGCTCGTGACATCGCGCGAGACCAAGCGCTGGGTCATCCCGAAAGGCTGGCCAATCGGGGGGGCGAAGCCGTACGCCTCGGCGGCCCGCGAAGCCCTGGAGGAGGCGGGAGTGGTGGGGCGGGCGGAGGCCGACGCGATCGGCGCTTACCACTACGCCAAGCGCCTGAAGAACGGGACCGAAACGCGTTGCAAAGTCGAGGTGTTCCCCCTCGAAGTGAAGAGCCAGCGCAAGCGGTGGCGCGAGAAGGGAGAGCGCAAGGCCCGCTGGTTCGAACTTTCGAAGGCGGTGCAAGCCGTTCAGGAGGCGGGCCTGCGGCGGCTCCTGCGCAACTTCGATGGGCTTGTGCCGGCCGGCAAGCGGGCGAACCGCTCCCCAAGGCGCTCGTCGCCGGCGGGCTAAGGCAGGTCGAGCCAAGCCAAGCCAAGCCAAGCCAAGCCAAGCCAAGCCAAGCCAAGCCAAGCCAAGCCAAGCCAAGCCAAGCCAAGCCAAGCCAAGCCAAGCCAAGCCAAGCCAAGCCAAGCCAAGCCAAGCCAAGCCAAGCCAAGCCAAGCCAAGCCAAGCCAAGCCAAGCCAAGCCATCCATGAACTGCTATCATTCTACTTGAGCGGGTCAGCGCGGGGACGGCATGAATCTCATCCGCATCTATCTGCGGACGCTCGGGTTGCTTGCGCCGGCCGCACGGCTTGCCTGGGCGCTGGCGATCGCCAATCTCCTGCTCGCCGCCGCGCAATTCGCCGAACCGGTGCTATTCGGTCGCGTCATCGACACGCTGTCGCTGACGCAGACGAATCCCGCGGCGTTCCGCTGGTCGGCGCTCGGCGCCTTGCTTGCCGTGTGGTGCGTCTTCGGCTTGTTCAACATCGTCTGCGGCACGCTGGTCGCGCTGTACGCCGACAGGCTCGCGCATCGAGAACGGCAACGGGTGCTCACCGACTATTTCGAGCACGTGTTGCAACTGCCGCTCGCTTTTCACTCGGGAACTCATTCCGGCCGGCTGATGAAGATCATGCTGCAGGGAACGGACGCGCTGTTCGGCCTGTGGCTCGCGTTCTTCCGCGACAACCTTGCGGCCTTTGTCTCCTTTTTCGTGCTGCTGCCGCTCGCGCTCGTGCTCAACTGGCGGCTTGCTCTGGTGCTGCTGGTGCTGTGCGCGGTTTTCGCGGCGCTCACGGCCTACGTGATGCGCAAGACCGAGGCGCTGCAGAAACACGTCGAGGAAAACTACTCCGAACTGGCTGAGCGGGCCTCCGACACGCTCGGCAATGTCGCGCTCGTGCATAGCTTTACCAGGGTCGAGGCGGAGGTGTCCGGCCTCAAGACGGTGATCGACCGGCTGCTCGCCGCGCAGATTCCGGTGCTGTCCTGGTGGGCGGTGGTCGCCGTGCTCACGCGCGCCTCCACCACGCTGACACTGCTTACCATCGTCGTGCTCGGCGCGCTCCTCAACGCCCAGGGTCTCGCTTCGATCGGGGAGATCGTCACCTTCACCGGCTTTGCAACCATGCTGATCGCCCGCCTCCAGGACGCGGTGTGGTTCGTCAACCGGATATTTTCGGAGGCCCCGCGGCTGGCTGAATTCTTCGCCGTGTTCGACACGACGCCCGCGATCCACGACAAGCTGGACGCGATCGATCCGGGCCGGGTGAGGGGAGAAGTCACCTTCGACGACGTTTCGTTTTCCTATGACGGCAAGCGGCCGGCGGTCGCCGACCTCAGCTTCACCGCCGAGCCAGGGGAGCGGATCGCGCTTGTGGGCGCGACCGGGGCGGGCAAGTCGACGGCGCTGTCGCTGCTCTACCGCGCCTTCGATCCGCAATCGGGCGCGATCCGAATCGACGGCCGCGACGTGCGCGACATGATGCTCGCGTCGCTCCGCCGCAATATCGGCGTGGTGTTTCAGGAGGGCCTGCTGTTCGACCGCCCGATCGTCGAAAACCTGCGCATCGGCAAGCCGGATGCGACCGAGGCGGAGCTGCGCGACGCCGCAGCGCGCGCCCAGGCGCTCGATTTCATCGATCGCGATCCGAACGGTTTCGACGCGCGCGTCGGTGAACGCGGCCGTCTCATCTCCGGCGGCGAGCGTCAGCGCCTGTCGATCGCCCGCGCGCTGCTCAAGGAGCCGCCGATCCTCATTCTCGACGAGGCGACGAGCGCGCTCGACGCCAAGACCGAAGCGAAGCTTCTGGTCGCGCTGGAAGAGGTGATGCGGGGTCGCACCACCTTCGTCATCGCCCATCGGTTGGCGACCATCAGGCGCGCCGACCGCATCCTGATGTTCGAGCACGGCCGCATTGTCGAGGCCGGCTCCTTCGACGAATTGATGCGCAAGGGCGGCCCGTTCGCCGAACTCGCCAAGGCGCAATATCTCTCCGCCGAACCGCCCGCGCCGCCGTCCGCCGGGCCAGATGAAATCCGCGCGGCGGAGTGAGCGTGGGCCGGACTGCGTTGCGATTCCCAGTTACGGATGACCCGGAGCGGATTCCAGCGCATTAAGGCGAGAATCGACAAAGGAGTTTAAAGAATATGGCTGCTCTTTTTAGCGCTGTTGTCAGGCGTTGAGCTGCAATCGAACCGTGTACAGCATCCGTATCAACGACCAATGGCGGATTTGCTTCGAGTGGCCAGAAGATTCGCCTGGCCCGGTCAATGTGGAGATCGTCGATTATCACTGAGGAGTGCGCGATGCCCCGCACAGCCATTCACCCGGGCGAACACCTCGCCGAAGAATTAAACGAGCTCAGCATCTCCGCGGCCGAACTCGCGCGGCAGATCGACGTGCCGGTGAACCGTGTGACGGCAATTCTCAACGGCCAGCGTGGCGTCACTGCCGACACCGCGTTGCGCCTCGGCCACTGGTTCGGCACGAGCCCGGAGTTCTGGCTCAATTTGCAGACGCTGTATGAGCTTCGTCGCGCGCGCAAGCTATCGGGAGCACGGGTCAATAAGCTTCCTACCCTTGCCGCCCAAAAGACAAAGGTGAGCCGCGCGCGCAAGGCCTCTTGAGCGCAAACCAACGCATCGAGGCCCGCGGAAGCGGACGACATTCGCGCGGCGGAGTAGTCAATAAAGCCAGCGGCCTCACCCCCGCAGCATGCGCATCAGCACCGCGTCCATGCGAACGAAATGGTGATAAAGCGCCGCCCCAATGTGCATGAGCGCGAGAATGGCGATCGTAAATCCGATCAGGCGGCCGCCAGCGATTGCACGCACTTTCGACTACGCCGGCCGGCCGCCAGCTTGAGCCGCCGCGGCATGCCAGGATAAGGTCGCGCCGTTACACAGGTTCTCGGCGCAATGTGGATTTGTTGCATCCGGTGTCGGATCAAGCCCCCGCGGACCCGTTTTCCTGGCGTCAGTCCGGCGTGATGTCGTCCGACGGCTGGGCCGATGTGCCGTCGGCGTTTCGCGCCGGGACGGCGCTGCCGCCACCATGGGCCGCGCTTTTTGGGCCGCTGCAAGCCGGGACGGCGGACGAATTGATGGTGGTCGGCCAGATCGGCCAGTCGATCGACGGGCGCGTCGCGACCGACGGCGGCCGACACGAGTTCATCAATGGCTCGGCGGGCCTCGCTCATCTGCATCGCTTGCGTGCGTTGGTGGACGCCGTGGTGATCGGCATCGGCACCGCGCTTGCAGACGATCCGCTGCTCACGGTGCGGCGCGTGGCCGGGCCCAACCCGGCGCGCGTCGTGATCGATCCGCGTGGGCGCCTTCCCGCAACAGCGCGCTTGCTCATAGACGACGGCGTCCGCCGTTTGGTCGTAACAAAAGCGAGCGCGCAGCCCGACTGGCCGCCCGGCGTCGAGCGCCTTGCGCTGCCGGCGGAAGGCGGACGCATCGATCCCGGGATTATCCTTACGGCGCTCGCGGAGCAGGGATTCCGCCGCTTCCTGATCGAGGGCGGAGCGGACACGTTGTCGCGCTTTCTTGCGGCGCAATGCCTCGACCGGCTGCATGTCGTCGTCGCGCCGGTCATTCTCGGCTCGGGGCGTGCGAGCTGCACGCTCGCTGCCATCGCACATGCGGATCAAGCAATCCGGCCGCAGGTTCGGTCCTACCCGCTCGGCGACGAGGTGTTGTTCGACTGTGACCTTTCTCGTCAACGCCGCCCGCTGGGATACGCAAAAAAATCGATATGACCGATCCGCAGATGCAAGATTTGCGCGGCCCGCAGGCTCTTGCGGCGCGCAACCCAGCTTTCGATCGCGCTTGTCGCGACCCCACCGATCTCCGCTGCGGCGCCGGCAAAGCCTGCCAAGACCTCCGCCTGGAGCGTGTCCGCCGGTCCCAACGCCCAATCCGACGCGCCCCGCTCGACCGTGTAGCCGATCCGCTCGAACAGCCCGATCGCGGTCGCCGCCGCGGCCGGGCCGAGCGCGGGCCCAAAGCCCTTGTCCGTACATTGATGGCGGTGGAAAGCCGCGATGATCGCCGCATCCGAAGGGTCGGCCGGCTCGAGCGCGACGCGCCCGTCATAGGTCAGCGCCGCATAGAAGCGCAGCTTGCGCACGGCGATTTCGGTCACGAGCCGCTCGATCCACTCGGCCGAAACGAGATCGAGAAAGGCCGAGGTCGTGACCAGATCAACTGGCCCATCGAGTGCGGTCTCCAGGTCATGGGCAAGATCGAGCGGGATGGCCCGAACCGTAACGTTAGCGCTGGGGGCCGCCGGTGGCACGCGCGCAAGCAGGCTGAGGTCGTTGTCGATGAGGCGCCAGCTCTGGCGTTGGGCGAGTGCGCCGGACACGGCTCGCAGTGTCGCTCCAGTGCCGCAAGCGAGATCGACGATCGTAACAGACGGATGTGTGGCGATGGATCGGGCGACCGTTGCGAGCACCGCGGTGTTGCGCGCCCGCCGATCATTGGGCTCGCGGCGGGCGAGCCATTCGAGAGAGAAGCTGCTCACGCGATGGCCTCGATCGTTTCAGCGACGCGCTGCGCCGAATTCTCCCAGGTAGGGAGCCGGTCGGCGGCGGCGAGCGCGGCTTCGGCCAGACGCTCGCGCAGCGCCTGGTCGGTGATCAGCCGGCGCAGCGCTGTTGCGAGCGCTTCGATATCGTCGGGAGGCACCAGCAGGCCCGCGCCAGGACGGATCGTGTCGGGGATCGCGCCGGTGGCGGTGCCGATCATCGGCAGACCGCAGCTCGCCGCTTCGGCGAAGGCCATGCCGTATCCTTCGAAGCGAGAGGCGAGCACGAACACGTCCGTCGCTGTGTAAAACTCGGCGAGACGGTCGGGCGTGACCGCACCGGCAAGGGTGATGCGCCCGGCAAGGCCGAGCGCATCGATCTGGGCCTCCAGTCGCGCCGTCGTCGCCGGATCGCGGTCGCACGGGCCGACGATGGTGAGCCGCCAATCGAGATCGGCGACCTTGGCGAGCGCCGAAACCAGCACGTCGTGGCCCTTGCGCGGCACTAACGCGCCGACCGACAGCAGCGCAATAGGTCCACCGGAACTTCCTCGCGCCCTGGCGACGCGATCACTGCCAGGCGGAGCGACCGTGATGCGATCGCGCGGTGCGTCATAGTCGGCGACGAGGACGCGCGCTGTCGCGGCGCTGGTCACTATGATATGGCGGGCGCCGGCCAGCGCCGTTCGTTCGCTTTTCCACAATTGCTCAGCTTCGTCCCGCGCAAGGCCCGCCTCCAACGCCAGCGGGTGGTGGACGAGCGCGATCACCGGCCGGGTCTTGCAAAAATCTCCCACTAGCTCCGGCAGGACGCCATAAGCGAGCCCATCGATGATGACCGGCAATCCTGGCGGCACACGTTCGAGCGCAGCGAGCGCCGCGGCCTTCGTTTCGCGGCTCGGCCGGGGAAAGCCCTCGCCTAGATTAATGACGTCGATCGCAAAGCCGAGGCGACGGAGCTCTGCGATTATCCGGCGATCGTAGACATAGCCTCCAGTCGGGGTATCGAGGTCACCCGGCACGGCGAACGTAACCCGCTTCACCACAGCGCCGCCTCATACCAGGCGCGGGCGAGATGCGACTCGGAAACGGTGATACGGATCGCCGCAAGCTCGCGTCCCTCGCGGCCGAGTTCGCCGGCGCGTGCCGCCATGGCCAGACGATCGAACACATGGCGGGCAAGAAATTCGGTCGTCGTATTGACCCCGGCTAATTCCGGAAGCTCGTCGAGATTACGGTAGTCGAGCGGGGCGAGGGCGGCTTTGAGCGCGTCGTGCGCGCGGCCGATATCGACGACGATTCCGTTCGCATCGACCTGCTCCGCCATGAAGGCGGCGTCGACCACGAAGGTCGCCCCATGCAAGCGCTGCGCTGGGCCGAACACTTCGCCGCGGAACGAATGGGCGACCATGATGTGATGGCGGACTTCGACGGCGAACACGGGGTCCTCGGTCAGATTACGGCCGGCCCGACGTGGGATAGTCGATCACTTGGCACAATGCGCGGCTCTCGGGCGAGAAAATTTGGGCGAGTTTCCCCGGTAGGTCCGCAAATGGCAGAGCGGGCGCGAGCAACACGTCAAGACGCGGATCGGCGAGAAGCTTTATGGCAGCGGCAAGCCTGCGGCGTGGCGTCCAACGCGGGCGGTGCGACGGAGCGACGCGGCCCACCTGGCTTGATATGAGCCGCAGCCGCCGGCTGTGGAACGCCGCGCCCAGCGGAGCCGTTACCTCGGTGCGCCCAAACCAACTCATTTCCAATACGGTCGCTTCGTCGCCTGCGAGCTGCAATGCAGTTGCAAGGCCCGCCCCGCTTCCGCTCGCATGAACGACGAGATCGCAGTTGCGCGGCGCGTCTTCCGGCGGCGCAAAGCCTAATCCGAGGCGGCTAGCCGGCCCGGCGCGGGCGGCATCGATATCCACGACGGTCACGGTGGCGCCGGGAAGTGCGCCGCATAGCCATGCGACCAACAGGCCGACCACGCCGCCGCCGACCACCGCGACGCGGTCCGCCGGACCGGGTGCGGCATCCCACACGGCGTTGAGCGCGGTTTCCATATTCGCGGCGAGCACGGCGCGGCGTGGCGGAACCTCATCCGGCACGACGACAGCGGCGTTGGCGGGAAGCGCAAACACCGTCTGATGCGGGTGGAGCGCAAACACCGTGCGGCCGCGCAGCCCTTCTGAGCCTGTTTCGACCCGGCCGACGATTGAATAGCCGTACTTAACGGGAAACGGAAATGCGCCCGCCATGAAGGGGCAGCGCATGCGCTCGAACTCCGTCTCTGGCACGCTGCCCGTGAAGACAAGCCGCTCGGTGCCGCGGCTAAGCGCGCTGTGCAGCGCGCGGACGAAAATATCCGAGGGACCCGGCTTCGGCTCGGGCTCGACACGGAGCTCCGCCTTGCCTGGCGAGATATACCACAGGGCTTCAGCCTTGCTGTCGCCGCGATCGCGCGCCACTCGCAAATCCTTTATTGGCGTGTCAAGCGGTTCCTGGCTATACCGCGGGTCCGCAGAATATCGCGTGTATACCAAAGAGGGCAGGAATTCCTCACATGACAGCGGGCGTGACCGCGGCACCGATCGCGGCGGCGGTTCCGGCTGCGTCGATTGGACGCCGGCGCATTGCGTTCGCGGCGCTCGTCCTCTCGACCATGGCGGCGATGATCTGGCTGACGGCGCGCACGCTCGCGCCCGGCGGGCTCGGCGTCCTCGATATTGTGCTGATCGCGCTGCTCGCCGTGACCTCTCCGTGGACCGTGATCGGCTTCTGGAACGCGGTGATCGGCCTGCTGGTCATGCGCCTTGCCGAGAATCCAGTTGCGGCCGTGCTGCCGGCGATCGAGCGGCTGCGCGGCGACGAGCCGATCACGGCTTCGACCGCGATCCTCCTCTGCACCCGCAACGAACCGCCCGACCGCGTCCTCCGCAATCTCCAGCCGTTGCTCGCCGGGCTCGCCGAGGCGGGCGTGGGCGACAGGTTCCATCTCTATGTGTTGAGCGACACCAGCAATCCCACGATCGCAGCCGACGAGGAGCGGCAGTTCGGCAAGCTCGAGGCCGACTGGCGCGACCGTATAGCCGTCACCTATCGCCGTCGCGCCAACAACGAAGGGTACAAGGCGGGCAACATCGCCGATTTCTGCGCTCGCTGGGGCGATCGGCACGATTTCGCCGTCACGTTGGACGCCGACAGCGTCATGTCCGCCAGCGCGGCGCTGCGACTGGTTCGTTTGATCGCCTCCGATCCCAAAATCGGCATTCTGCAGGGTCTGGTGATCGGGCTTCCATCGACCAGCGCCTTCACCCGCCTGTTCCAGTTCGGCATGCGGCTGGGGATGCGCGCCCATACGATCGGCAGCGCCTGGTGGCAGGGCGATTGCGGCCCCTATTGGGGACACAATGCGGTGCTGCGGCTCAAGCCGTTCATGGCGCACTGCGAGTTATCCGCCTTACCGGGCGACGGCCCGCTCGCCGGCCATGTGCTGAGCCATGACCAGATCGAGGCGGTGCTGATGCGGCGGGCCAAATACGAAGTGCGGGTATGGCCCGAGGAGGATCTCGGCTTCGAGGAAAACCCGCCGACTCTGGTCGAATTCATCCGGCGCGATCTGCGCTGGTGCCAGGGCAACATGCAGTATTTGAGCTTCCTTGGCCTGCCCGGCCTGCACTTTGTCAGCCGCTCTCAGCTCGTCTTTGCGATCCTCATGTTCGTCAATTCGGCCGCATGGATCGCCTTTTTCGCGATCGGCGTGGCAGCGCTTGCGTTCGCCGAGCATCCCGGCGCGCTGGTGAATCCGGGCCCGGGCCACGCGCTCCTGTGGACCATGCTTGCAATGTGGTTTGCGCCGCCGATCGCGACCGCGATCGATGTGTTGCTGCACCCGCAGCTCCGCCGGTCGTTCGGCGGCACGGCGCGGTTTCTTGCGAGCGTCGCCGCGGCCCTATGCTTTAATCTTCTGCTGGCGCCGATCATGTGGCTTGCGCATACGATCTTTCTCGGCGGCCTTCTGTTCGGACGTACCATTGGATGGAGCGGCCAAAAACGGGACGATCACCGGGTGCCGGCCGCGCTTGCGTTGCGATGGCTATGGCCGCAAACCGTGCTCGGCTGGGGCGCGATCATTATTTTGGCGTTCGCGCAACCGGCGGCGCTTCCCTACGTATTGATCATCGCGGGTGGGTTGGCGCTTGCCGCGCCATTTGCGGTCGTGACCTCCCGCAGCGAGTTTGGACGCCTGCTGACGCGCCTCGGGCTCGGGCGGCTGCCGGAGGAGATCGCGCCGCCGCCGATCCTGCGCGCGATTGCTCTGCCGGCGCTCGATGTTGCGGCTATTTCCTCGCCGCCGGAGGCGCGCTTGACGGAATGCTCAAAGGCCTGCGGTCCATAAGAGGCATCCTCAAATCGCTGCGCACCTATTATGGCGATCGCCGCCACCGCGCCGGTCTCGAGCGTTTGTACCGCCGTTTTGTGCGCGAGGGCGATCTCGTCTTCGACATCGGCGCGCATGCGGGGGACCGCGTCGGCGTCTTCCGCCGGATCGGGGCGCGGGTGATAGCGGTCGAGCCGCAGCCGGCGTTGGTCGCGGTACTGCGGTTCATCTATGCGCGCGACCGGGCGGTGACGGTCGAGCCGGTCGCCGTCGGCCGCGTTGAGGGCTTCACTGAGTTGATGATCAATCGCGACAACCCGACCGTTTCGACCGCTTCGCGTGCCTTCATCGCCGCTGCCGCCGGCGCGAAGGGATGGGAGGGGCAGTGCTGGAGCGAGCGCATCCGCGTGCCGATGACCACGCTCGATGCGCTGATCGCGCGGCACGGCGCTCCCGCCTTCGCCAAGGTCGACGTAGAGGGGCTTGAGGCCGAAGCGCTTGCCGGCCTCACGCGCGCCATCCCGGCACTGTCCTTCGAATTCACCACCATCCAGCGCGACGTAGCGCTTGCCGCGCTCGACCGCTGCGTTGCGCTCGGATTTGCGCGGTTCGCCGCGTCGCTCGGCGAGACGCACGTCTTCGCCCACGAGCGTTGGCTCTCCGCGGAGGAGATGCGCCATTGGCTCACTGACTTGCCGCACGCGGCGAATTCGGGGGACGTTTATGCGGTGCTTTGAGAAGGCGCATCGGGCTTGAATCTACTACGTCCGCGCACGCCCCCTCCCCAACCCTCCCCCGCTTGCGGGGGAGGGAGCAGAGCGCAGCGACGCGGGAGGGGGTGGCCGGGCGACCTGGTCGCTGCGCTCGCGGGCCTTGGCTTTGCGCTGACGCTGTACGTCTTCCACCCCGGCGTCATGACCTACGACGCCCTCTACGTGTACAAGGCGATCGCGGAGGGCCAAGTCGGCGACTGGCAGTCGCCGGTGATGACCGCGCTGTGGGCGGTGGTCGATCCCATCGCGCCCGGTGCGGGCAGCATGTTTCTCCTCACCGCAACCCTTTACTGGCTAGGCTTCGGCCTCGTCGGCATCACGCTGGCGCGGCGCGCGCCGTGGCTCGGCGTGGTCGCGGTCCTGCTAGCCTTTACCCCACCCGCCTTCATGTTCCTCGGCGTCATCTGGCGCGACATGCTGTTCGCGAGCGTATGGCTGTGCGCCGCGGCGCTGGCGTTCGCCGCCGCTACGGCGCGATCGGTGCTGCGCATTACCGCGCAAGTGGTCGCCCTCGCGCTCGTCGCGCTCGGCGTGATGCTGCGGCCGAATGCGCTCATCGCCGCGCCGCTGCTCGCAACCTATGCCCTGTGGCCGAGCCGGTTCGCATGGAAGCGCGCTGCGCTTGCCTATGTTCCCGCGGGTCTGATCCTCTTCGGCGCGATGCATGTCGCCTATTACGACGTCCTCGGCGCCGTGCGTCAGCATCCGCTGCATTCGCTGTTCGTGTTCGATCTCGGCGGCGTCACCCATTTCAGCAAAGAAAATCAGTTTCCGACGACGTGGTCGCCGGCCGAGCAGCAGCGCCTCGTGACCGACTGTTATGACCCCTACCTGTGGGACGCATATTGGACCGGCCGGCCATGCAGCTTTGTCATGAACCGGCTCGAGAACGAGCGGCACATCTTCGGCACGCCCGTCCTGAGCGCGGCGTGGCGGAAGGCGCTTTTGTCACATCCCGGCGCATATCTGCGCCACCGCGCCGCTTTCATGGGCACGTTCCTGTTTCGCAGCAATTTCACGATCTGGACGCAGGACATTGGCGATATGAAAATGCTCGCGCTGCCGAATAATCGCGGCTTTGTCGCGCTTGTGGCCGTGAGCGACGTGCTCAAACCGACGCCGCTGTTCCGTGTCGTCCTGTGGCTTTTACTCTGCGGGGCGATCTGCGTCTTTGCGTGGCGACGCCGGGAGACGCCGGCGGGAACTTTCGCGCTCGCGGTCGCTGGCTCCGCGGTCGTCTACGTGCTGACCTATGCGCTCGTCGGCGTCGCCGCGGATTTCCGCTACGCCTATTGGGCCGTGCCCGCCGCGCTCACATCGGGTGCGGCGGTTATTGCGGCTTGGTTCCCTCAGCGCGCGCGACACGTCATTCCGGAAGCCGAGCAGAGCTCGGCTGTCCGGAATCCATGATCCCTGTCTCTGGAACATGGATTTCGGGTTCGCGGGCTAACGCCCGCGCCCCGGAATGACTGGACGATTTCACTCCGCCGCCTGTTTGAAGGTGGTGACATGCGACTTGGGCTTGGCCTTGAGCCGCAGTTCGGTCAGTTCGGCGCGGTCGCGCTCGCTGTTGCGGAAGATCTGGTCGCGCCCGGCATAGTATTGCGGCGGGCAGTGGATGTCGGCCGCGCCATACCAAGCCGCCGCCTTCATGGCAAAGGACGGGTCCGTCAGATGCGGGCGCGCAAGCGCGACGAGATCGGCGCGCCCGGCGGCGACGATGGTGTTGACCTGGTCGGCGGTGGTGATCGCGCCGACGCACATGGTGGCAAGCCCCGCCTCGTTGCGAATCTGGTCGGAGTACGGGGTCTGGAACATGCGCCCATAGATCGGCTGCGCCTCCGGCGTGGTTTGGCCGGTGGACACGTCGATCAAATCGCAGCCAGATTCCGCAAACGATTGCGCAACCGCAACGGCGTCCTCGCCGATGAGCCCGCCGTCCTCCCAGTCGGTCGCCGAGATGCGCACCGACATCGGCTTTTCGTCCGGCCATACCGCGCGAACGGCGCGGAACACTTCGAGCGGGAACCGCATGCGGTTTTCCAGCGCGCCGCCATACTGGTCGCGGCGGATATTGGTGAGCGGCGAGATGAAGCTCGCGAGCAGATAGCCGTGCGCGGCATGCACCTCCAGCATGTCGAAGCCGGCGCGGATCGCGCGCTTCGCCGCGGCGACATAGTCGGCGATCACCTTGTCCATGTCGGCCCGCGTCATCTCCCGCGGAACTTGGCTATGCGGGAAGTAGGGGAGGGGTGAGGCGGAGACGATCGGCCACGCGCCCTGTTCGAGCGGCTCGTCGATCCCCTCCCACATCAGCTTGGTCGCTCCCTTGCGGCCGGCATGGCCGAGTTGGAGGCAGAACTTCGCTGCCGAGTTCGCATGCACGAAATCGACGATGCGTTTCCACGCCGCCTCCTGGGCGTCGCTATACATGCCGGTGCAGCCATAGGTGATGCGCGCCTCGGCGGAGACGTCAGTCATCTCGGTGAACATCAGGCCCGCGCCGCCGACCGCGCGGGCGCCGTAATGCACGAGATGCCAGTCGCCGGGCACGCCATCCACCGCCGAATACTGGCACATGGGCGAGACGACGACGCGATTGGCAAGCGTGAGTCCGCGCAAACGGAACGGCTGGAACATCGGCGCGGCGGGGCGAAGGGTGTTGACCGCAAAGCCTTGTTTGCGCACGTCCTCGGCCACGGCCCGGTCGATTTCGTCGACGAAGGCGGGCGCACGCAGCCGCAGATTGTCATAGGTGATGGCCTTCGCGCGCGTCATCAGGCCGAAGGTGAAGCGTTGCGGGTCCATCGACCAGAAGCGGTCGACATGCTCGAACCAGACGAGAGACACGTCAGCCGCGTGCTGGGTCTTCTCGACTTCATCGCGGCGGGCCGTCTCGAAATGCTGCAATGCAGCGCCGACATCACGCCCGCCGGTCGCGCGGAACGCGTCGTAAAGCGCGATCGCGTCCTCCATGGCGAGCTTGGTTCCTGACCCGATCGAGAAATGCGCGGTCGCTTTGGCGTCGCCGATCAGGACAATGTTGTCCTTGACCCAGTGCACGTTGGAGACGCGGGGAAAATTGCGCCACATCGACCGGTTGATAAGGAGGCGGTGCCCGCGCAATTCGTCGCGGAATACGCCTTCGAGAAAGTCCGCCGATTGCGCCTCGTCGAGCCTGTCGAGGCCGGCGCGCGCGAACGTCTCGGGCTGCGCCTCCATCACCCAGGTCGAGCGTCCCGGCTCGTATTGGTAACAGTGGGCGATGAAAATGCCGTGTTCGGTCTCGCGGAAGAAGAAGGTGAAGGCGTCGAAGGCCCGCGTCGAGCCCATCCAAGCGAACTTGTTGGGCCGCAGATCGATCTTGGTGCCGAAATGATCGCGCCTCGCCTCGCGGATCGCGCTGTTGATGCCGTCGGCGGCGACGATCAGATCGGCTCTAGCATGCGCCGCAAGGCTCGCATCGACGATGGTCTCGAACCTGAGCCTGACCCCAAGCGCGCGGGCGCGCTCCTGCAGCAGGCGCAGCAAGGTCACGCGCGAACAGCCGCAAAAGCCGTTGCCTCCGATCCGGCGCACTGTCCCCTTGAAGTGAATCTCGATGTCGTCCCAGTAGGCGAAATTGTCGACGATCGCCCGATAGCTTTCGCCGTCATAGGCCTCGAAGGCGGCAAGCGTCTCGTCGGAAAACACCACGCCAAAGCCGAACGTGTCGTCCGGGCGGTTGCGCTCGAAGACGGTGATGTCGGCGTCCGGGCGGTCCTTCTTCATCAAAATCGCGAAATAGAGCCCGGCGGGACCGCCGCCGATGACATCGACCTTCATGCGCGCCTCCTGGCCCGACCCTGAACGGAACTGCGGTCATCGCGGTTATAGTTCCGTCCGGCCGCAGTTGGGATATAGTATGTGAAAACCAACGATCGGGCTCGGCAAGAAGATTCGCCCATCGGAGTGTTTCGTCCGTGATCGCGATAGACGACGACGCGTACCCGCCGCTCCAGCCTTCCGCGCATGTCGATACGTTCGCGCGCGACAACTTGCCGCCCCGCGCCCAATGGCCGGATTTCATCTTTCGGTTCCCAGAGCTGCAATATCCCGCGCGCCTCAATTGCGCCGTCGAGCTGGTCGACCGCTGGATCGCGAAAGGGCAGGGGAATTGGCCTTGCCTTATCTCCGCGACCGAATCGCTTACTTATGCCGCCTTCGCCGAGCGCGTGAACCGCATCGCCAATGTGCTCACGCGCGACCTTGGCTTTGTGCCCGGCAACCGGGTGCTGCTGCGCGGGCCGAACGCTCCGACAATGGTCGCCGCCTATTTCGCGGTGCTTAAGGCGGGCGGTGTGGTCGTGGCCACGATGCCGCTGTTGCGCTCAAAGGAAATCGTCTTCCCGGTCATTAAGGCGCAGATTAAGTTCGCGCTGTGCGACGCCCGATTCGCCGGAGAGATGGAGAAGGCGAAAGCGGCGTCGCCCGAGCTTGAACGCGTCGTTTACTGGGGCGACGGCGCCGAAGGCTCGCTCGACCGCCTCATGGACCAGCCGGGATATGCCGACTTCACGGCCTGCAACACCGCAAGCGATGACGTCTGTCTGATCGCATTTACCTCCGGCACGACCGGTGAGCCGAAGGGAACGATGCATTTCCATCGCGACATGCTCGTGGTCGGCGATACCTATGGGCGCTACGTGCTGCGCGCGACCGCCGACGATCGCTTCATCAGCACCGCGCCGATCGCCTTCACCTTCGGGCTCGGCGGGATCGCGCTTTTCCCGATGCGCATCGGCGCGTCCTCGATTCTCATCGAAAGGACGACGCCGGCGGACCTGATTTCGGCAATCCAACAATACAGGGCGACGGTCTGTTTTACTGCGCCGACCGCATATCGGGCCATACTCCCGCTGCTCGCCCAGCACGACCTATCTTCGTTACGCAAATGCGTCTCCGCCGGCGAGACCCTGTCAAAAGCGACCTATGAAGCCTGGCGCGATGCGACCGGCATCAAGATCATGGACGGCATCGGCGCGACCGAAATGCTGCACATTTTCATCGGCTCGACCGAGGACGTCAGTCGCGCGGGCTCGACCGGCCGCCCGGTTCCGGGCTACGAGGCGTGTATCGTCGACGACGAGGGTCGGGAGCTCCCACCCGGGACCATCGGCCGGCTCGCGGTGCGCGGACCGACCGGCTGCCGTTACCTCGCCGATCCGCGCCAGCAGAGCTATGTCCAGAACGGCTGGAACCTGACCGGCGACGCCTATCTCATGGACGCCTACAGCTATTTCTGGTTCCAGGCCCGCTCCGACGACATGATCGTGTCCGCCGGATACAATATTGCCGGACCGGAAGTGGAGGCGGCATTGCTCACGCATCCGGCGGTCGCCGAATGCGGCGTCGTCGGCGCCCCGGATGAGGAACGCGGACAGATCGTCTCCGCCTATGTGGTGCTGCAACCCGGAGCAGCCGCAAAAGGCTTCGCCGAGCCAAACGAGGCGGCGGCGCTGACCAAGGAACTGCAAGAGCACGTCAAGGCGACAATCGCGCCCTATAAATATCCGCGGCGCATCATCTATGTGAACGAACTGCCGAAGACTTTGACCGGCAAGCTGCAGCGATTTGCGTTGCGGCGCCTGGCGGTCGGGATGTGAGCAGGACCGCGGCGCGGGCGGCCGGCGAATTGGAATAGCCGGCCTGGCCAAGCCAAGCCAAGCCAAGCCAAGCCAAGCCAAGCCAAGCCAAGCCAAGCCAAGCCAAGCCAAGCCAAGCCAAGCCAAGCCTTAATACCTCGTGACGGGAAGGACGTCAGGCGCGGAGCAGTTGGAGCGTGACCGGCGGCCCGTTCCGTATCGTCTGATAGACGACGCAATAGCGCTCAGTCAGCTTTAGGAGTTGGTCGAGTTGCTCCTGCGGGGCGTCGGTATCGACCTCGAACGTTAACCTTATTTGCGAAAATCCGACCGGCGCATCCTTGGCGACTCCCAGGGTGCCGCGAAAGTCGAGATCGCCTTCGGCGCTCACGGCGCCCGACCGCAGCGGAATGTCAAGTGCGGTCGCCACCGCTTTGAGCGTCACGCCGGCGCAGGCGACCAGCGCTTCGAGCAACATGTCCCCCGAGCAGAGTTCCAATCCTGTTCCGCCGGTCGCCGGATGCAAACCGGCGACGGCGAGGGCGCGTCCGGTCTCGACTTTGCACGCAATATTGGCCTCTTCGAGCCGTCCCTTTGCGCGCAGCGTGATCAAGGCGGTTCCCGGATCGGCCTTGTAGCGCTCCTTGATTGGCGCTTGCAGGGCGCGCAATGCGGCGGCATCAGTCATTGAGGCTCCTTTGTCCGGCACGGTCGTGCGCTCGAACGATCAGTACAAAGGAATCACGGTCGGGCACAAGTCGGGACCTAGAGCATTTTCCGGCGAAGTGGAAACCGGTTCACCGCAGAAAATGCGACCACTCAAGGACAATTAGAGCGAATTCCGATTCCAACGGAACGGAATTCGCTCTAAGTCCCTGCCTTTTCCCTAAACCGGCGGCCGAATTGACGCTTGCCGGCTAAATCGTTATGATAGCCACAAATTTGCGCTGCGGCCTCACATTCGGCCACTTTTCGCGGTGATCAGTAAAAGCTGCGGGGCCGATCGCACTTTGACTAATACGAACGGGTCGGAGGCCGGACCCATATAGGCATGGGCGACGCGTCCACCGCGAGGCTGGCTCTCGGGCGGGGGTTAAACGACAAAATGAGGTGCCGTTGCTGATGCGACCTTGTCCGCAAGCTGCTTGATGCTCTGTTCGAGGGCTCGAACATCATGAAAGAGCAGTTCGCCGGCATCAAAGCTGCGAAATCCCGAACCGCTGCACCGAGTTGTGAGTTTCTCGCCGGCGGCGGCGAAATGGGCGCGTTGATGCGCGCGCATGATTGGAGCCGTTCGCCGCTTGGCCCGCCGGAGCAGTGGCCTGACGCGCTAAAAATGGCGGTCAGCATCTGCCTCAATTCCCGGTTCCCCATGCTCTTATGGTGGGGACCAGAATTCGTGATGCTCTACAACGACGCCTATCGGCCGATTCTCGGGATGACCAAGCATCCGGCGAGCCTCGGCTCCCGCGGGCGCGATATCTGGCCGGAAATCTGGGCCATCATCGGTCCGCAACTTGCGAGCATTTGGCGCGGGGAGGCGACCTGGTCGTACGACTTGCTGCTTCCCGTCGATCGCAACAATTACCTCGAAGAAGCGTATTTCACCTATTCCTACAGCCCGATCAAACATGCGGACGGGCGTATCGGCGGGGTGTTCACCGCGGTCACCGAGACGACCGACCGCGTATTGAGCGAACGCCGGCTGCGCATATTGCGCGAATTGGCGTCGCAGAACGTGGAGACGGGCGGTGTCGAAAGCGCCTGCCAAGCCGCGATCCATGTGCTCGGCGCGTACAATCCCGACATTCCCTTCGCCCTCCTTTACCTCCTTGACGAGGACAGCGGGCGCATTCGCGCCGTCGGATCGAGTGGCCTTCCTTACGACAAATACTTTGCCGAGATCACGCTGCATGGCGACGATCCATGGAACGTCAGCCGCGTCGTGCGCTCGGGCGAGCCGGTTCTTCTATATGACCTTGCGAGCCGATTCGGCCAGCTTCCCGGCGGCACTTGGCCCGAGCCCACCAATCGCGCGCTGGTGCTTCCGGTAGCCAAGCTCGGAACTGCGGCTTCGGCCGGCGCGCTGGTGCTTGGCGTCAATCCGCGACGCGCGCTCGACGACGACTATCGCGGCTTTTTCGATCTGGTCGCCGGCCATCTCGCCACTGCCATCTCGAATGCGCGCGTCTATACCGAGAGCCTGAATACGCTGCGCATGAGCGAGGCGCGCTTTCGTGATTTCGCCGACTCCGTGCCGGTGATGATCTGGGTCGCGGATGCCAGCACGAAATGCACTTGGTTCAACCGTCCTTGGCTCGCTTTCACCGGGCGGGGGTTGGAGGATGAGTTGGGCGATGGATGGATCGAGAACGTGCATCCGGAGGATTGCGCCCGCTGCCGCAACACCTACCGCTCGGCCTTTGAGCGCCGCGAGGCGTTCCGCCTTGGCTTTCGCCTCCGCCGGCATGACGGCGAGTGGCGGCATGTCGACAATACCGGCGTGCCGCATTACGCCGCCGACGGCGCCTTCATCGGCTTCATCGGCTCCTGCGTCGATGTGACCGACGCGCGGCGGTGGGAGGCGGCGCTGCGCCGCAGCCGCGAGGAGCTGCTCCGGCTCAACGAAACGCTGGAACTTCGCGTCGCCGAACGCACCAAAGACCTCGCCGCGGCGAACCGCCAGCTCCTCGCCCAGATCGAGGAACGCGAGAGGGTCGAGAGCACGCTGCGGCAGATGCAGCGGCTCGACGCGATCGGGCAGCTCACCTCCGGCGTCGCCCACGACTTCAACAATCTGCTGACCGTCATCCTCGGAAACATAAGCTACCTGGAAAAATCCTGGGCGCAGTCGGACGATCCCAAACTCTTGCGCCGGATGTCGCATACACGCCTGGCGGCCGAGCGGGGAGCCAAGCTGGTCGCCCAACTGCTCGCCTTCTCGCGCCGCCAGCGCCTGGAGCCGCGCACGATCGACCTCAAGGAGACGGTCGGGCGCATGCGCGATCTGTTACAGAGCACGATGGGCGGTAGCGTCGAGATCGAAACGATGCTCAGCCCCGACACCTGGCCGGCGCTGGTCGACCCGACCCAGTTCGAACTGGTCGTACTCAATCTCGCTATCAATGCGCGCGACGCGATGCAACTCGGTGGCCGGCTTACCGTTTCGACCGGAAACGCCACGCTGGATGCGGCGACCCGGGCGGAAGAACCAGAGAAGGCAGGCGACTATGTCGTAGTCTCGGTGAGCGACACCGGCACGGGCATGTCCGACAAGGTGCTCGCCAAGGCGTTCGAGCCGTTCTTCACCACTAAGGGAGTTGGCAAAGGGTCCGGGCTCGGCCTCAGCCAAGTGTTGGGCTTTGCCAAGCAATCGGGCGGCGGGGTGCAGATCGAGACGCAACTCGACAAGGGGACGACGGTGCGGGTCTATTTGCCGCGATCGACGACGGCGGCCGCAGACCAGGCGCCGCTATCGGCCGAAGCTTTGGCCGCCGCGCTGCCCGCCTCCGCCGTTGTCCTCGTGGTGGATGATGACGACCATGTGCGCCATGCCACGGCGTCCATGCTCGAAGGGCTGGGCCATGTCCCGATCGAAGTGGGGAGCGGCGGGGCGGCGCTCGAAGTGCTCTCCGGCAAGCGGAAAATCGACGTTGCGCTGATCGACTTCGCCATGCCTGGAATGAGCGGCCTCGAACTTGCGCGCGAGGCGCGCATGCGCCTGCCGGCCTTGCCGATCGTCTTCATTACCGGGCTTGCCGAGTTGCCGGTGTTATCCGGCATCCGGCACGAGCACATACTGCGCAAGCCGTTCCTCGAGCACGATCTCGATCGCAAGATCCGCGCGGCGCTCGCCCACAAGCATGTCGGCACGCTCGACGAGTTGATGTCGCTCGGCTGATTTGCGCTGAGGCGATCCTCCGCCGCAGCGCAGCTCCCGAACGTCATCGGCAATCAGATGCGTCTGCGCTGGCCGGTCGCCTTGGAGCATGAACAATTGCGCGTCAATAGAATATGGCCGCGAATCGGCCAAGCTTGAGGGAAGGGCTTTCTGTAATCCCGGCCCTCCGAAGCCGCCCATTGCTTAGATGCCCCGCGGACGCTTCCGCCGCCCGTGACACCACGCGCGCCGACCGCTATTTTATTCGGTATGGATACGGTCACGGACCAACTACCCAGCGTCGCCTCGGAGTTGTTCGATGCCGAGGCGGCCAAGGCTGACCTCGATCACATTGCCAGCGACTATGGCGGCCATGAGCACGAGCTGCGGCTCGTGGTGGCCCAGCGGCTCAAAACGGCGCTCGCCGAGGGGCGGGCCCGGGCCGAGCAATTGTTATTCGAGGATCGGCAGGGCAGGGCCTGCGCCGTGCGTCTGTCGCAAATGCAGGACGCGATTATCCGTGTCCTCTACGAATTCGCCGCCACCCATCTCTATGCCGCCGAGAATCCCTCCGAAGGCGAGCACATGGCGATTGTCGCGACCGGCGGCTATGGCCGCGGCATGCTGGCGCCGGGTTCGGACATCGATCTTCTGTTCCTGCTTCCTTACAAACAGACCGCCTGGGGCGAATCGATCGCGGAGGCGATTCTTTATTGCCTGTGGGACATGGGGCTGAAGGTCGGGCACGCGACCCGCTCGGTGGACGAATGCATCCGCCAGGCGCGGGCCGACATGACCATCCGCACCGCCATTCTTGAAGCGCGCTTTCTGTTCGGGGAGCAGAAGCTGTTCGATGAGCTCGTGGCGCGGTTCGACAAAGACATCGCCCAGGGCACGGGCCCGGAATTCGTCGCCTCCAAGCTCGCCGAACGCGAAGAGCGGCTGCGCCGCGTCGGGCAGTCGCGCTATCTGGTCGAGCCGAACGTCAAGGATGGCAAAGGCGGCCTACGCGACCTGCATACGCTGTTCTGGATCGCCAAATATGTCTACCGCGTGCGCGAACCGGAGGAACTGATCGATCGAGGGGTGTTCGACCGGCAGGAATACAGCCTGTTTCAGCGGTGCGAGAATTTCCTCTGGTCGGTCCGCTGCCACATACATTTCGCCACCGGCCGGGCGGAGGAACGGCTTTCTTTCGATATCCAGCGCGAAATGGCGAAGCGGCTCGGCTATACGAGCCATCCCGGGATGCGCGACGTCGAGCGCTTCATGAAGCACTACTTCCTCATTGCGAAGGATGTCGGCGACCTCACCGCTATTCTGTGCGCCGGGCTCGAAAGCCGGCACCAGAAAGAGGTGCCGATGCTCAATCGCTTTGTGGCGCGCCTGCGGAAGCGTTCGCCGCGGGTGCTGAAGGAAAGCGACGACTTCGTCGTCGACAACAACCGCATCAATATCGCCGATCCGGATGCGTTCCAACGCGATCCCAAGAATCTCATCCGCATATTCCGCCTGGCGCAGCAGCACAATCTCGCCTTCCACCCCGACGCGATGCACGCCGCAACCCGCTCGCTGCGGCTGATCGACAAACATTTGCGGGCCGACCTGCAAGCCTATCGCTTGTTCTACGAAATCCTGACGGCGAAGAACGACGTCGAGATCGTGCTGCGCCGCATGAACGAGGTCGGCGTCCTCGGCCGGTTCATTCCCGATTTCGGGCGCGTCGTGTCGATGATGCAGTTCAACATGTACCACCACTACACGGTGGACGAGCATCTGTTGCGCTGCGTCGGCGTGCTGGCGGAGATCGAGGGGGGAAAGAATGAGGAGTACAGGCTCGCCAACGAGCTGATGCGCACTATTCTCCCCGAACACCGCGATCTGCTCTACGTCGCGCTTTTCCTGCACGACATGGCCAAGGGCCGCACCGAGGATCACTCGATCGCGGGCGCGCGGATAGCGCGCCATCTATGTCCGCTCATGGGCATGTCGCCGGTCGACACCGAAACCGTCGCCTGGCTCGTCGACGTTCATCTGGTGATGTCGTCGATCGCCCAGTCGCGCGACCTCTCCGACCGTAAGACCATCGAGAACTTCTGCAACGTTGTGCAATCGCTCGAGCGCATGAAGCTGCTCACCATCCTCACCACGGCCGACATTCGCGCGGTCGGGCCGGGCGTGTGGAACAGTTGGAAGGCGCAGCTGCTGCGCGCCCTCTATTACGAAGCCGAGCCGGCGCTCACCGGCGGTTTCTCCGAGGTCAATCGGGCGCAGCGCGTCGCCGTGGCGCAGGCGCAGTTCCGCGCCGAGCTTACCGACTGGCCGCCCGAGGAGCTCGAGCGCTACATCGCCCGCCATTACCCCGCCTACTGGCTGAAGGTCGACCTCAAATCGCAGATCGACCACGCCCGCTTCGTCCGCGCGGCGGAGGCGGAAAACAAGACGCTTGCGACCAAGTTCGACTTCGACGCCCATCGCGGCGTCACGGTGCTGACCGTGCTCACCCCCGATCATCCCTGGCTGCTGTGCCTGATCGCCGGCGCCTGCGCCAAGGCCGGAGCGAACATCGTCGATGCACAGATCTATACGACGACCGACGGGCTTGCGCTCGACACCATCTCGATCTCGCGCGAGTTCGAGCGCGACGACGATGAGACGCGCCGCGCCGGCCGCGTCACCGAAGCGATCGAGGCGGTGCTGCGCGGCGAGCTGAAGCTGCCCGAACTGCTGACAAAACGCGAGCCGCTGAAAGGCCGCATCAAGGCGTTCGCCGTCGCGCCCGAGGTCTCGATCAATAATCAGTGGTCGAACCGCTACACCGTCGTGGAGGTGAGCGGCCTCGATCGCCCTGGCCTCTTGTACGAACTGACCACGACCCTGTCGAAGCTCAACCTCAACATCGCCTCGGCCCATGTGGCGACCTTCGGCGAGCGCGCGGTCGACGTGTTCTACGTCACCGATCTGCTCGGCGCGCGCATCACCTCGGCGCCGCGGATCGCCACCATCAAGCGCGCGCTGCTGCAAATCTTCGCGCCGCGTCCGGAGCCGCAACCAGCCGCCCCGACCGCCGCCACGGCGGGGTAGGGGAGGGAGCCTCGGTCGTTGGGCGTCGTCGCGGGGTTGGGCTATACGCCCCGCCAGTAGGCGGGCCGCCGCGTGTGCCGATGCAGCATGCCGCCCGCAAACGCGGCAGCGACGCGACGATGCTGCTCATCGTCAATGCGCACCATGACGTCGTGTTGTTTACGCTGCCGCGCGTGGCGGCCGGAAGCGCTTGGCTCAGGCTGATCGACACCAATCTGCCCGACCTTGAAGACGAGCTCGATGCGGTCCGGCTGAATTTCGGACACGTCTACAGCGTGACTGGCCACTCACTGTTGCTGTTCAGACTGTTGCGTTCGGCTGGTAAAATCTGACGCCGCCGCGTCAAGAACCGCACCGAAATTGACGTACACGCCGCCTTCCTGTTAGCCCAAGGGCGCCAAGCGCATCGCTTGGCGGCGGGCAGGAACGGGGGGAAAGAAGCACAAACAACCACTCACTGGCGCGCGGCGGGCATAGGGCCAAAATCCATGCGCCGACCGATCGACTGCCGGTCTATTGCATCCGAATAGGCCGAACCTTCGTCTGAGCATTGGCACGCAGTGCTTCACGCGCACCGGCTACCAACTCTGCAACGGTTCGCGCGTCTTCTAGGTCGGTCGGCAGCTCGATTCCCAGCTGAGTCTCCAGCGCGAGAACGATATGAGTCATCGTCAGATGATCGACTTCAAGAACAGTCACATCGGAATTCAGATCATGAATCCCTTCGTCATCGGCGTGACTCAGCACGACGTCGAGCACCAGCCGTTCGACTTGGTCACTGATCATGACACTGCCCCCCGGTCATGAATTGTTTCATCCTATCGGTTGCGACAGCCCCGATTAGCTGCAACAATTAGAAACATAATGTTATCTTAAGAAAAGCCTGGCCGAAATACGGTTGCGGTCCGGGGGGACTTTCCCTGGGTAGGTTTACGTATTTGTGGCGACCGATCGCGCCCGTGGTTGAAGACGGCGACGACTGGTTCGCGTCCTGTTCCTTAACGCACCCTTAAAGCGCGGTCGTTAGAGTTTCCGCACGGCCTGCCGGCGTCGTCCAGGCTGGTCGTGCGGGACGGGACATGGCTCGAGCAAAAAAAGGCCAACGAGAGCGCCGTGAGCCCGTGATGGGCGATCCGGCCGATGGGCCGGGCGTTCTCCGCGCCGTGAAGCCCGCGCCTTCGCGTGACAAGGCCGACGGCAGAGCAAAATCGGCCAAGCGCAAGCGGGGCATCGGCAGACGCCGCGGCGCGGCGCACGCGGCGGCTCCCGGATCAGACGTTTCGCCTATTGGCTCGCGGTCGCCGCGGTTTGGTGCGTGGTCGCCGGCGTCGGCGTCATCGCCTGGGTCGGGATGCATCTGCCGCCGATCCATTCGCTCGAAATCCCCAAGCGGCCGCCCACCGTCCAAGTCCTTGGGCTCGACGGCCGCTTGCTCGCGACGCGCGGGGAAATGGGAGGAAGCGCATTGGCGCTCTCCGCAATGCCGACCTACCTGCCGCAGGCCTTCATCGCCATCGAGGACCGGCGCTTCTATTCGCATGCCGGGGTCGACGTCGTGGGCATGTCCCGCGCGGCTTTCGCCAATCTTGTGCGGCGTGGGATTTCCCAGGGCGGATCGACCATCACCCAGCAGCTCGCCAAGAACCTCTTCCTCAAGCCCGAGCGCACCCTTATGCGCAAGCTTGAGGAGGCCGTTCTCGCTCTCTGGCTCGAGCGCAAGTTCTCCAAGAAGCAGATTCTCGAACTCTATCTCAACCGCATCTATTTCGGCGCCGGGGCCTATGGGGTGGAAGCGGCGGCGCAGCGCTATTTCCACAAATCGGCGCGGCACGTGACGCTGGCGGAGGCGGCGCTGCTCGCGGGTCTGGTCAAGTCGCCGTCGCGCCTGATGCCGACCCGCAACTATGACGGCGCGGAACGGCGCGCCCAACTCGTCCTCGCCGCCATGTCCGAGGCCGGAATGATCACGGAGAATGCCGCCAAGGCCGCGAAGCTGCATCCGCCCAAGGTGGTCAAGGCGGGGAGCGGTTCTGCCAATTACGCTGCGGACTGGGTGATGGACGTGGTCAACGACGTTGTCGGCCAGGTCGAGGACGATCTCATCGTCGACACTACGCTCGATCCGGCGATGCAGGCGGCGGCCGAGAAAGCGATCGTCAATAGACTGGCGGAGCGTGGCCAGAAATTCGGCGTCGAACAAGCCGCGCTCGTCGCGATGACCCCGGACGGGGAGGTGCGCGCTTTGGTGGGCGGGCGCGACTACCAGGAAAGCCCATTCAACCGGGCGATAACCGCGAAGCGGCAGCCCGGCTCGGCGTTCAAGCCGTTTGTCTATCTCACCGCAATCGAGCGCGGGCTAACGCCGGACAGCGTCCGCGAGGACAGGCCGATCGCACTCAAGAACTGGAAGCCGGAAAACTACAAGCGCAAGTATCACGGGTCGGTGACGCTGGCGCAGGCACTCGCCTTGTCGCTCAACACAGTCTCGGTGCGGCTGACGCTCGAATTCGGACCGACCGCGGTCGCGCGCACCGCGCACCGGCTCGGGATCGCCTCGAAGCTCGAGCCCAACGCCTCGCTCGCGCTTGGCACGTCGGAGGTCTCGTTGCTCGAACTGGTCGGCGCCTATGCGCCGTTCGCCAATGGCGGCTATGGCGTCGCTCCCCATGTGGTGGAGCGGGTGCGCAGCGCCGATGGCAAGGTTCTCTATTCCCGCACGCCGCCCGTGCGCAACCGCATCATCGAGCCCGGTTATGTCGCGATGATGAACCAGATGATGCGCGAGACGGTCCGGATCGGAACGGCGCGGCGAGCCGAGCTTCCCGGCTGGCCCGTCGCGGGCAAGACCGGCACCAGCCAGGATTTCCGCGATGCGTGGTTCGTCGGCTTCACCGGCCGGCTCGTCACCGGCGTCTGGTTCGGCAACGATGATTCCTCGCCGACCAAGAGGCTGACCGGCGGAAGCCTCCCGGTAGAGGCGTGGAGCCGGTTCATGAAAGCGGCCCATCAAGGGATGCCGGTGGTCGATCTGCCGGGCGCATCGGCGCCACTCCCCTTTGCGCAGCCCGCAATGTCGTCATCGGCGCATGCGCCGCGCGCCGTGCCGCCTGCATCGTCACCATCAGGCTATGCGCGGCCCGCGCCAGTTCCGCCCGCGCCAATTCCGCCCGCGGCCATTCCGTCCGTAGCTCCTTCCGCGGCCGCGCGCCCGCCGCGCCAGGAGGCGGGCGTCGATGGCTGGCTGCTCGACCGGCTGTGGTCTCGCCGCTGAGGGTTCATTGGCGGGACTTGAACGGGCGCGTCCTGACTTTGCGGGTCGTAAGCCAGAGCAGCAGGGTGAGGCATCCAGCGGCGGCGATGCCAATGATCATCGGCCAGGCGCTCGCTCCGAGGGCGTGGCCGACGATTGCGCCGACGGTCGCGCCAACGACTTGCTGCACGCTGCCAATGAATGAGGACGCCGCCCCGGCGCGTTCGGGGAAAGGCTGCAGAGCGCTCGCCATCGAGAGCGGCAAGACGAGGCCAATACCGGCGGAAAAGACCATCATTGGCGCAGCGAGCGCGACGATAGATGATGGGGCGAGGCCAACGCTACCGACCAGCAGCAGTCCACCACCCGCAAGGGCGCCGGCGCCGAGGCCGATCGTCCAGTTAAAGCCGTGACGGACGACGAGTTTGGCCCCGATCAGCGTTCCGGCGATGAAGCCCAGACTGGTCACGCCGTAAAACAGGCCGAACGCCAGCGGCGACAGTCCGTACAGGCCCTGGAGCACGAAGGACGAGCCGGAGATATAGGCGAATAGGCCGGCATAGCACGCCGTCGCAATCCCGAGATGGGCGAGGAAGCTGCTGCTTCTCCCCACGACCGCGTAGGATCGCGCTAGCGCGACCACGGGATGGCCGACGGCGTTGCTGCGTCGCGCCGTTTCCGGCAGGAGGCGCGCGACGACGGCGATCGCGGCAAGTCCCGCGCCGAAAATGAGGATGAATCCAAAGCGCCAGCCGAAATTCGTCTGGGTGAAGCCACCGATCGTCGGCGCCACGATGGGAGCTATTCCCATGATTGCGCCCATCAGCGACAATTCGCGCCCGGCACGCGGCCCCTCGTAGAGGTCGCGCACGATGGCGCGCGCTAGCACGATCACGCCAGCGGCGCCCGCGCCCTGGAACGCCCGCGCCGCGATCAGCGCGCCGATCGTCGGCGCGATCGAGCATACCAGCGTTCCGACGCAAAAGATGGTGAGGGCGGCGCTGAGCACCGGCTTACGGCCGAACCGGTCCGACACCGGGCCATAGACGACCTGCCCGATCGCGAAGCCGATGAGGTACACGGAAATCGTGAGCTGCACCTGAGCCGTCGACGCAGCGAGCGCGGCTTCGATCGCCGGCAGCGACGGCAGGTATAGGTCCATCGCCAGCGGCCCTAACGCGGTGAGCAGCGCGAGCAGCGCGGTGAGGGCGAAGGTATCCGGGGAAAGCATCGGTAAAGGAAATGTCCGGGTCCGCGCACCCGTTCCACACTTTCGCGCGGAATGAAAGCGCTCTCGCCAAGCGGGCGAAAGCCTCGCGCCTCAAGCGTGCGGCAGCTCGCTCGCGCGGCGGCAGAGCGGTCGAGAGGTCAGTAACCCGCCATTAACCGCCGCCGGCCGGCGCGAGGGGAACCGCCTCGTCAGGGCGCATGCCATAGCGGTGCAAGTCCGCGCCGTTGAGGTCGAGCCACACCTTCGCGCGCCGCACATCCGGGCAGATGCGATGCAGCAGCCGCCAGAAGCGGGGCGAATGATTCATCTCGATGAGGTGGGCCACTTCGTGCGCGGCGAGATAATCGAGCACATAGCGCGGCGCGAGAATGAGCCGCCACGAGAAGGAGAGCGCGCCCGTGGTCGAACACGACCCCCAGCGGCTGCTCTGATCGCGGATGCTGATGCGCTTGAGCCTCACGCCGAGCCGATCGGCATAGGCCTGCGCCGCTGTTTCGAGATCGCGCTTGGCCTCGCGATGCAGAAAATCCCGGATCCGGCGCTCGATGTGCGGGGGATCGCCCGCAACGCACATCAGCCGCTCGCCGTCGCTGCCGACTTCGGTCCAAGCCGTCCCGCGCGCAAGACGCCGATGCACCACGCGATGAGGTGCGCCGCGCAGCGGCAGCACGGTGCCGGGCGCAAACGGCGCCGCTTCCGGCAGGCGGCACATGCGGGTCGCGATCCAGCCGCCGTGTTTCCGGGCGAAGTTGCATGCCTCCCGCAATGTGCCCCGCGGCGGCATGGTGAGGACGACGTCGCGCGTCGCAGCCTGTATCCGCAGCGTATAACGGCGCGCTTGGCGATGCCGGCGCAGGCGGACGAGAAAGATTTCCCGGTCGAAGATCACTTCGATGGCTTGGGGCTCGCTGGGACGGCGATAAAGCATGGCGCGCGAAGGCATGGACTTCCTGTTCCGGCCTGATTTGCAAGCCGGATAGTGCCATATTCGCAATCCCATGAAGCCCCCGCCCAGACACGGGGGCTTTGGGGCGACATCTGGTTAAGAGACGCGGGCACGGCCGCCACATGTTGGGGCTAAAGGGATGAATTGTGATTCGCTGCTATAGCGCGCCGCGGCGTCCAGAATCAGGCAAAATTGTGCAATCATATCAGGAGTTTGAACCTAGCCTCACAAAACGCTTGCCAGCGCGACCGTTTCGGCCCGTGGCGGCTGCTTCGCGAGGGGGGTCCAGAGCAAAAAATCGGCGCACTGCACACTTCACAGCGCCAGCGCCGCTTCGTTTCGTCATTTGCCCACGATTGGTCGATCATGTTGCAGCGCGCGCGCGAAGCGCTCGATACGATTTGCGAACGGCGTTAAAAAAACGCTGAGCCTGACATCGCGAAAACTCATCGATCGTAGAAGAGCGTCCGCGAGTAGCGCGCCGATGCTGAGCTTAGCCCTGCAAACCTTTGACGATGGGCGTGCGCGCGGCGCGAACGGCTGGAAGCAGTCCGCCGATCAGTCCGACGGTCAGGGCGAGCGCTAGGCCTTCCGCTATCAGCGCAGGCGTCAGCCTAAAGCTGAACACCACCTGCGTGAAACCGGTGCCGAGCGTTGAAGTGGTGAATCCGTCGAAGACGAGATAGGTCGCAACGGCGCCCAACGCGCCTCCGATGCCGGCCAGGAGCAAAGACTCCGCGAGCGTGCCGATGAAAGCGGGGAAGCCGCCGAAGCCGATCGCGCGCAGCGTCGCAATTTCGACTGAGCGGGCGGCGACCGAACTGTACATCGTATTGAGAGCGCCTGCGAGCGCGCCGAGCGCCATCGCAATCGCAAGCGGCCAACCGAGTTTCTGGATCAGGTCGGAGGTTTGCGACGACTGCTCGGCGAAGTACTCCTGCTCCGACTTGACATCCAGCTTGAGGCGCGGGTCGGCGTCGGCAAAATGCTTCAGTTCGGCAAGCGCGGCAGGACTGTCGATGCGGGCGCGCACCGTCTGAAACACATTGTTGCGTTTGAACAGGCTCTGCACCACCGGCAGGTCGCCCCAGATTTCCGACTCGAACACGCTGCCATCGGCGGCGAACACCCCGACCACCGTCCACTGGGTGGTCAGGAATTTTACCTTAGACCCGAGGTCGAAGCCCTGAAACTGGCTCAGCAAGCTCTTGCCGACCACGATCTCGTTGGCGCCGGGATTGAACATGCGCCCGGCGACGAGCTTGATGTCCTTGCGAATGGCGGCGCCTTCGGTGCCGATCCCCCGTAACGGGATATTGGCCTTGGTCTGAGTCGACCGCTTGATTCCGTCGACGACGATATACAGTTCGGCCGAGACGAGCGGCTTGCCGTCGGCGCCGCGGGCGATGCCCGGGCCGTCTTCGATCAGGCGGACCTGCTCGCGCGAAATGACGCTGTTGATCTCCGACTGCGAGCCCCCGCGGAGCACAATCGCGATGTCCGCGGCGCCCGCGCCCTTCAGCGTGCGCTGAAAGCCGTTCGCCATGGCGAGGAAGGAGAGCAGCACCATGACGACCAGGGCGACCGCGACAACGGTCGACAGGGACAGCCAAAAACGCTGCGGAATGCTCCTGATATTGATGGCGGTGACCGCGGCGATTTGCAGGAACAGCGAGCGCATGGCTCAACCCCGCCCCATGGCGTCGGCGATCTTGAGGCGGAACGCGTGAATCGCCGGCGCAAGGCCGGTCGCCAGCCCGAGGCCGATCATCAGCACGAATGCGATCGCAAGGATCGACGGCTCAAGCGTGAGGCCCGGAAGGAAATTGCCCACGCTCTCGCGCATGTTGACGATCGCCAACGCGGCGAGGGCGATGCCGGGAACGCCGCCGATGATGGCGAGAAGCACGGTCTCGCCGAGAATGAGCCGCAACACGCGCGCGCCGGAAAAGCCGAGCGTCTTCAGAACGCCGATTTCGCGCGTGCGTTCGCGCACGGCCATCACCATGGTGTTGCCGACGATCATCAGGATGGTCACGAAGGCAGCGCCGACCACCAGTTGGACGATGAGCGCTATGTTGCCAAGCTGGGCCACAAACGCCTTGTTGAAGGCCTTCTCGGTATCGGTCGCCGTCTCATAGGAAGAATTGGCGAAGCCTCGGTCGATCGTCTTGGCGACCCGGTCGTTGACTTCGGGAGATGTGGTCTGAAGTATCAGCCAGCCGATCGTGTCCTTGCCGAACGATCGCGTCTCATCGAAATAGTCGTAATGGAAAAGCATTACATTGGTGTCGGCCTGCGGCTTTCTTTTACTGAAAATGCCGACAATATGCATATCCCAGCTGCGCGACCCGTTCTTCTGCGAGAAAATATTGCTGGCGATCGGCACCCGGTCGCCGACCTTCCATCCCCATTTCTTCGCCATGCTTTCGCCGACCAACGCGCTCGTGCGCTCACGGATGAAAGCCTCGCGCATTTCCGGGGTGAAGACGTAGTCGTTGTCGATGATCTGCAGGTAGGATTCGGGCTCGACGGCTAAGACGATCAGGAAATTCTTCGGGTCCTGATAGTAGCCGCCGAACCAGTTGGCATGGGTCACAAGTCGCACGCCCTCGATCCCCTGCACGCGGTTGAAATAGGCGATCGGCAGCGGCTGGGTGAAATTGATCTTGTTGACCACCACCAGCCGATCGTCTTCCGCCACGGCCTCCCCGGCGTTAAAGGCGCGTTCGAAAGCGGCAAGGACGCCGAAAATCGCGAAGGCGATCAGGATTGAGATGATCATCAGCACTGCCCGCAACTTCTTGCGGAACAGATTCTTGCGGATGAGGACGAAGTCGTTCACGCGGCGAGCTCCTTCTCGACAAAGTGGCCCTTGTCGAGGTGGAGGGTGCGGCGAGCATATCGCGCGGCGGCCGGGTCGTGCGTCACCACCACGATGGTCTTGCCCAGTTCGCGGTTGAGGATGCTCAGCATTCCGAGGATTTCGTCGGCGGAATTGCGGTCGAGGTCGCCGGTCGGCTCATCGCAGAGCAGGAGCTTCGGATCGGACACGATCGCGCGGGCGATTGCGACCCGCTGCTGCTGGCCGCCCGACATCTCGCGCGGATAATGCTTGGCGCGGTCGGCAAGATTGACGATCTTCAGCGCCGTCTCGACATGCTCTCGCCGCTCCGCGGAATGAAGATTGGTGAGCAAGAGCGGCAGTTCAACATTCTGCGCCGCCGTCAACATCGGCATGAGATTGTAGAACTGGAAGACGAAGCCGATATTGGCGGCTCGCCAACGCGCCAGATTCCCCTCCGAGAGCGTGTCGATACGCATGCCGGCAATGTGGATCTCGCCGCCGTCAGGGCGATCGATCCCGCCGAGCAGATTGAGCAGCGTCGTCTTGCCGGACCCCGACGGGCCCATCACCGCGACGAAGTCCTTTGTCGGGATCGTCAAGTCGAGCCGCTCGAATATGTCGATCGTCTCCTTGCCTTTCACGAAGCGCTTGGAGACATGGAGCAAAGCAACGAGTATGTCGGACATCGACATAAATTCTCCAGTGCGAGTGGGCTGAGGACGACTACTGGGCGGATGAGGTCTTCTTAGCGCCCGCGAGGCCGTCGCCTTCGAGAAACGTCACTTTCACGGCCATGTCAGGTAGAATGCGCTGGTCCTTTTCCCGGAACCCGATCCGCACCCGCACGGTCGCCTTTTCGCGGTTGGCCGTCGGCACGATAGCGATGACATAGGCCGGGATCGTCCATTCGGGATAGGCGTCGAGCACGGCGGCGACCGCGCCGTCCTTCCGGACGCGACCGATGAACGCCTCGTTGACGTCCACTTCGATCTCGATCGAATCCATGTCGACGATCGTGCAAATGCCCGTGCGGGTGAAGCTGCCGCCCGCCGAGAGGGGGGAAATCATCTCCCCGGGCTGTGCGCTGCGGTCGACCACCACGCCGCTGAAGGGGGCGCGGATGCTATGCTGGTCGAGCACCTCGCCATACCGCTCGGCTTCAAGCTTTGCGGTCTCGAATTGAGCGCGAGCCTGGTTCAACTGAGCGCGCAGGACGTTAACCCGCGCTTCGGAGCGGGTCATTTCGGCTTCGCTGGCGAAGCTCTTTCGTGCGAGCTTCTGGGTGCGGGCATAGATGCGCTCCGCTTCGCGCAGATCCGCGGCAATGGCGGCGACGGCGGCTTCCGCTCCTTTGGCGCGCGATTGCGCCAGCGCAACGTCCGTCTCGGTCAGCCGGCTCTTGATGCGGGCGAGGACCTGTCCCGCTTTGACATGCATGCCTTCCTCGACCAGCACCTCGGTCACTTTGCCGGTGATCTCGGCCGCGACCGTCGCCTTGCGGCGGGCGACGACATAGCCGGATGCGGCAAGGCCGCCCGAACGCGCGCGCGAAACGGTGGAACGTTCGGGAGTCGCAGCACGTGACGTCGGCTCAGCGCTTGCAGTGGAAACCGCCGCCGCGCGTCCCGCTTCGTCACTTGGCAAAACAAACCAGAGCGCAGCGCCCGCGATCACGACCGCCCCCAGCGTGGTCAATGTCCAAACCGGACGCAGACGTGGGAATTGCGGCGCGCGCCGCGCCCGCGGTTTGTCCCGGTCGATCGCCAGGGAATTAAGCAGCTTGGTTCGGTCGTCCATGTCCTGCTCCGACGATCGCCGCTCGGGCGAAGACGCCGCACTTTCTTGACGCTCCAGCGTAACTCCAAAGGTCCCGCTCCGTGCCAGCGAGACCTATCCGCCAAGTGCGGCGCTTATACGTTAATTGCGTCTAAACGATTACCCAGTGAAGTTTGCGTATTGTTACTCGCCGAGACAATTCGGCTATCCACCTAGGAGAGCCCGCCGAACTAAAACGAGCGCGGCGCCCGTTGAAACAAGGGCGATTCCGAGCGAGACAAGCGCAATGCCGAGTCCGACAGGCGACTCCCAACTGTGCCAAGCGCTTCTGCTGATGTTTCCTTCGGCCGCTGCGGCGGTTGAGTCGATTCGATCGGGCGATTGCATGGCCGTTCTCTCACCGCTGATTCAAGAGCGTAACGTCTTTGCTATTAAGCATCTTTTTATATAAGATATATACTGCATAACGGAAAAGGTCAACTCTGGCCGTGGTCACACGCGAACAGCGCCTTCAGGAACTCGAAACCGCCATGCGGGAAGCGAGCGGTCTTGGCGTCGTTTTCAGCAGCGTCGTGGCGGACCATCTCGGGATTTCCAGCCGGGACCTCGAATGCCTCGACATGATCGTCCTGAAAGGCCGCGTGACGGCCGGAGAGCTCGCGGCCGCCACTGGTCTTACGACCGGAGCGATCACCGGCCTGATTGATCGGCTGGAGAAGGCGCGCTTCGCGTGTCGCGAGCGCGACGATCGGGATCGCCGCAAGGTTTTCGTTCGCGCGCTTCCGCGCGTCGAAACCGACATCATGCCGCTTTATGTCTCGCTGCAGTCCCGAATGCGCGAGCTCATGAATGAGCTGTCCGATCAGGACATCGACCGCCTGCTTGCATTTTTCTCGGCGTCCCGCGACGTATTGCTGAGCGAAATCGCCGCGATGAAGTCATCCGGCCGCGGCACTGTTGACCCCGGCACGGAGTCCGACAAGAAAATGGTGAACCGACCGGCTCGGTGAGGAATAGGCATGCCTTACGAACTTTATTATTGGCCGACGATCCAGGGTCGCGGCGAGTTCGTGCGGCTTGCGCTCGAGGAGGCCGGCGCACGCTATGTCGACGTCGCGCGCCGATCGAAAAAGGAGAGCGGCGGAATGCCGGCCATGTTCGCGCTGCTCGACGGCACGAAGGTGGACCGCCCGCCCTTCGCCCCGCCATTCCTGAAATCCGGCCGGCTGCTGATCGGGCAGACCGCAAACATCCTGATGTTTCTCGGGGCTCGGCACCGGCTCGCTCCCGCCAACGAGGCGGGAAGGCTGTGGACCAACCAGCTCCAGCTCACCATCGCCGATTTCGTCGGGGAGATTCACGATACCCACCATCCGATCGGCGCGAGTCTCTATTACGAGGAACAGAAGGAGGAGGCCTCACACCGCGCCGCCGAGTTCCGCGCCCAGCGCGCCCCCAAGTTTCTGCGCTATTTCGAGACCGTGCTCTCCCGCAACGGAAGCGGACAACATCTCGTCGGCGGTTCGCTCAGCTATGCCGACCTGTCGCTGTTTCAGGTGGCGGCAGGGCTCCGCTACGCCTTTCCGCGGATGATGAAGCGCCTGGAGCGCAAGCTCCGGCGGGTCGTTACGCTGCACGACCGCGTGGCCGCGCGTCCGCGCATCGTCGCGTATCTGTCCTCCGACCGCCGGCTTGCGTTCAACGAAGATGGAATCTTCCGGCGCTACCCCGAGCTTGACGATTAAAGCGTCCGCGAGCGCGGCATCGTTCGTGCGAACTCACGCCGCGCTACCGGCGCGGGTTCGAGCGCCGGCTCCAACACCGGCTCCAGCACCGGGACCAGGCGGCGTTTCTCGCGTCGCGCCGGAATCGCGCGATAGACCTGTTTCATCGCCTCGACGATATGCACGCCCGCGAACGGCGCCGAGATGGTGCGGCCGGCGCGCTCCCAGGCGACTGCTGAGCGAATGAGCCAACCGCGAGCGATCGGCGGCATATAGAGCGCTTCCCCCCAGGATGTCGGCGTGAATGACGTCTCTTTCAGCAGTTGGATGATCTGCGAGCGCGAATAGGGCCGGCCGTGGCCGAACGGGGTCGTATCCATCCGCGCCCACAGCCCGCGACGGTTGGGGATCACTAGGAGTAGCCGCCCGCCCGGGGCCAGCACGCGCCAGACTTCGCGCAGCAAAGAACCTGCGTCGTCCGACACTTCGAGCGCGTGGACCAAGATGATGCGATCAACGGCTAGGTCGGGGAGGGGCAGGTCGTACTCCTCGACCAGCGCCGCCAGCGCCGGTCGGGCGGACGGCCATTTGATCACTCCTTGCGCCGCAGGCATGAAAGCGAGGCAGCGCTCGGCTTCGTCGCGAAACAGGCCGAGATAAGGCGTGGTGTAGCCGAGACCGACCACGCGGTCCCCGCGCGTATCCGACCACCGCGCCCTGATCCCAAGACCGATGAATCGCCGCGCGAGCGTGCCGAGTTGCTGGGTATAAAAATTGCGCAGATCGACGACGTCGAGCGACATGACGGTCTATCGAGTGGCTCTCTTGTTCGGCCGTATCGAAAAAAGGGGCCCGGCTGAGCCGAGCCCCCCAATCTAGCAGGCAGGAAACATGACGGGCAGTCCCGGCCGCCCGCCGGTCCTCACGCGCGCCTTAGCGCTCCACACACATGGCGATGCCCATGCCGCCGCCAATGCACAGCGTGGCGAGGCCCTTGTGGAGGTCGCGCTTCTTCATCTCGTATAGGAGCGTGGTGAGAATGCGGGTGCCGGAGGCGCCGATCGGGTGACCGAGGGCGATCGCGCCGCCATTCACGTTGACCTTGCTGAGGTCCCAGCCGAGCTCCTTGTTCACAGCGCAGGCCTGAGCCGCGAAGGCTTCGTTGGCCTCGATGAGTTCGAGGTCATTGATCTTCCAGCCGGCTTTTTTGAGCACGGCGCGGGTCGCCGGGATCGGGCCGGTGCCCATGACCGCCGGGTCGACGCCGGCATGCGCCCAGGCGACGATGCGGGCGAGAATCGGGTGGCCGCCCTTCTCGGCGTCGCTCCGCCGCATCAGCGCGACCATCGCGGCGCCGTCATTGATGCCTGAGGCATTGCCGGCCGTCACCGTGCCATCCTTTTTGAAGGCCGGGCGGATCTTGGCGAGCTGATCGACGGTGACGCCATGGCGGGGGAACTCGTCGGTGTCGATAACCTTGTCGCCCTTTCGGTCCTTGATGGTGACCGGAACGATCTCGTCCTTGAACCGGCCCGATTTCTGCGCGGCTTCCGCTTTGTTCTGCGAAGCGGTGGCAAACTCGTCCTGCATCTGCTTGGTGATCTGATACTTCTCGGCGACGTTCTCGGCGGTCATGCCCATGTGGTACTTATTGAAGATGTCCTGCAGGCCGTCATAGAGCATGCTGTCGGTGAGCTCGAGATGCCCCATCTTCACGCCGCTGCGCAGAAAGGCGAAGTGCGGCGCCAGCGTCATCAACTCCTGGCCGCCCGCGAGCACCACATCGGCATTGCCCTCGACGAGCTGCTGGGCGCCGAGCGCGACCGTCCGCAGCCCCGAGCCGCAGAGCTGGTTGATGCCCCAGGCCGGCGCCTCGACCGGAATGCCGGCGTTGATGGAGGCCTGCCGGGCCGGGTTTTGCCCCTGACCGGCCACGAGAATCTGGCCGATAATGACTTCGGAGACCTGCTTGGGATCGAGCTTGGCGCGCTCCAGGAGCGCCTTGATGGCAATCGAGCCGAGGTCATGGGCGGGTACGCTGCTGAAAGCGCCGTTGAAATTGGTGACCGGCGTGCGCGCTGCGCCTACGATGACGATTTCGTCTGTCATTCCGAAAGCTCCTTCTTGTGGTTCGATCGGCGGTGGAAGCGGAGTTGCGATCCGCTACGCAAGCCGGCCCTTTCTGCTTATTCGGCCCGCGCGGGATTCGGGCCCGTGACTGCATGGCTATTACGGCGCCTTTGTCGGGCATACCCGGCAACTGGTCAATGCTGTTCCCTCGACCCGACGAGGGGGCGGTCAGAGCCGCCGCGTCGACCACCCCCGTCCGGGCAGGCGGGCGGCGCTCGGCACGCGAGGAAGCAGTTGCACAAAACGGTAGCCCGTTTCAAGAAAACAGCTTATTTTTTTTTCGCGGGCCGCGCAAAAAGACATGAGCGCCATGCTCGCATCAGAGTTCACGCCGGCATGCCGGCCAATAGCGAACATTCTCATGGCCAAGTCTGAATCTCCGGTCATCATTAAGAAATATGCCAACAGGCGACTCTACAACACTGGAACGAGCACCTATGTCACGCTCGAAGACCTCGCGAGCATGTTGAAGACGGGTGAGGACTTTGTCGTCTACGACGCCAAGACTAGCGAGGACATCACCCGCTCGGTCTTGACCCAGATTATCTTCGAGCAGGAGAGCAAACAGGGGCAGAACCTCTTGCCGATTACCTTCCTCCGTCAGCTCATCCGGTTCTACGGCGACAGCATGCAGATGCTGGTGCCGCGTTATCTTGAGAGCTCGCTCGACTTGTTCTCGCGCGAGCAGGAGAAGTTCCGCGAACAGATGGCTCAGGCTTGGGGGGTCGGCCGCCTCGGGACGATCGAGGAACAGGTCCGGCGCAATATGGACATGTTCCAGCGCGCCTTCACGATGTTCACTCCGTTTGCCCTGCATGAAGGCCAGGGCGAGGAGGCCATTGAGGCGGCGAAGGCCGACCACCCGATCGACGAGATCGACGATCTCAAGCGGCAGCTCGAAGACATACAGAAGCGGCTCGACCGGCTGAGCGCGGCGGAGGCCGACAAGACGAAAGCCTAAGGCCTAAAGGCTGCGCTGTCGCGGCGACGTGGGCGCGAGCAAGTCCATACGTCTACGTCAAGGCTTAAGCGTTTGATCGACGCCTTCGAAATCGACCTTAGGGCGCGCCGCTTTGAGCGAAAACGCAAAGCCTCCGATCAGGTCGACGAAGCCGGTCACCAATAACAAGAAGAACGTCGGCGTCGCCGCCTTCTCCACAAACAGGAATTCGACAAGCATGCCGACGAACAGCAGCAGCGACAGCAGGTGGTCGATGACGCCGCGCCGCGCCGCCTGAATTAGCTTGGTCACCTCCAGAAACAGAATGAACACCGAAATCGCGATCAGGATGTCGCCGAGGGTCAAAGTCCAGGTCGCGTGCGACGGCAATGGTACATGGGCGAGCGGCGCCGTCCACTCGAGCCCGGGCAGCAGAAAAGCCACGATATTGTAAAACGCGAAGGGCATGACGAGCAGCGGCACCCCGACCAGGAACATCGCCGTCTCCTTCCGCTTCGCTCCCCGCAGCTGCGCCGCTTGGACCGAATTCCGTTCCAGTGGAATAGGAATTCGCTCTCGTTATCCTTTTAGCGGTCGCATTTTCTGCGGCGAACCGGTTCCCACTTCGCCGGAAAATGCTCCGCCAGATCGCCGGCCGACGACTTACTCCTCAGTCTTTTTCTTGAGGACCTGGCGCCCGCGATACATGCCCGTCTTCAGATCGATGTGGTGCGGGCGGCGAAGTTCGCCTGAAATCTTTGTCCTCGACATAGGCTGGCGCTTTCAGCGCGTCGGCCGAGCGGCGCATGCCTCGCCGGGAAGGCGACGTCTTTCTCTTCGGCACAGCCATAGCGTCAGTCTCCTCAAGAACAGGTCGCGCTGGCGCGCGCCGAGCCATTTGTGAAGGCCGCGCTTATAGAGCAAGGGCGCAGCCGAGGCCAGCGCATTTTCTTGCGCGCTGGCACCCGTTCGCTCGGGGACGTGCGCCGGCCACACGTGCCCGCAAAGCGATCCTATTCGATCGGGAGCCGATCTCCTAACGGCGCGCCCGCGGCGCGAGGCAGGCGGCGATCCGCGGGGTCGCGGCGCGCCGCTCATAGATCCTGGCGAGCCGGCGCAACCCCGGACCGGGCCGGCCCGGATTGCGCTTGGTCGGGTTGGGGAGGGCGGCAGCCAGCAGCGCAGCCTCGTGGGGCCTGAGATCGCGTGCTGATTTGCCGAAGGCCCGGCGCGCGGCGGCTTCCGCCCCGAATTCGCCGTTTGGCCCCCATTCCGCAATATTGAGATAGATTTCGAGCAGCCGGCGCTTGCCGAGAACGAGGTCGAGCCAGAGCGCAAGCGGGGTTTCAAGAAACTTCCGCAAAAGATTGCGTCCGGGCCACAAAAACAAGTTCTTTGCCGTCTGCTGCGACAGCGTGGAAGCGCCGCGCAGATCGCTCAGCGAGTCGGCGTCCCCGATCGCTTCGCGGATTTCGACAAGGTCGATGCCCCGGTGACGGCAGAACCGGGCGTCCTCGGCGGCGATGACCAAGACCGGCAGGCTCTTGGCCATCGCCTCAAGAGGGACCCACGGACGCTCCACTCGTGCGCCGGCCGCCCACCGCGTCAGCATCAGGGTCGAAACGGGCTCGCCGAACAGATAAAGCGGCGTCAGTAAATAGGGTAGAAGCAGGAGCCCGGCCAAGATGACGGCGACAAGCTTGAGCGTGCGGCGCCAGAAAGGCCGAAGGGAGGTCGAAGCAGCCATGTGCGCTATCTTACCCCGGCGCCGGCGCGCCCGTCCTTGAATGCTGAGCGGGATCATAACAATCTGGTGGGTCGATGACGGCGACGGGCTATTACGAGACCCTGCTATCCCTGCTGGCCGTGCTGGCCGCAGTCGCGTTGCTCGCGCGGCGTCTCAACACCGCGCCCTCGATTCTGCTCGTGGCGGCGGGCGTTGTGCTCGCGCTTATTCCCGGCATTCCCGCGATCGAGCTGTCGCCCCAATTCGTGCTCCTGATCATATTGCCGCCGCTGATCTATTCGGCCGGCGTCGCAATGAGTTGGCGCGAGTTCCGCTTCAACCTCCGGCCGATCGCGCTGCTGGCCTTCGGCTGCGTCGTATTCACGACCTGCGCGGTGGCGGCGGCGGCTCATTACGTGCTGGCGCTGCCGTGGAACATCGGATTTCTGCTCGGGGCCATCGTGTCTCCGCCCGACGTGGTCGCGCCGCTTGCGCTGGCGCGCCGGCTTGGCTTGCCGCGCCGACTTGTCGTCGTGCTCGAAGGAGAGGGACTTGCGAACGACGCAACCGCGCTCGTCCTCTATCGCTTCGCAGTCGCGGCCATCAGCACCGGGGCATTCTCGTTCCCGGAAGCGGCGGCGACCTTCGGCGCGATCGTCATCGGCGAGATCGCCTATGGCGTCGGGGTCGGTTGGGTCAGCCTGCGCTTGCGCCACTGGGCGCGTGATCCCCGCGTCGAGATCACGTTGTCGCTGATGACGCCCTATCTCGCCTATTGGGTTCCGGAGCATCTCGGCGGCTCCGGCGTGCTCGCAACGGTCGCCGCCGGCCTCTATGTGAGCTGGAACGGACCGGGCCTGATCTCCTCGGCGACACGCCTGCAGGGCATCTTTTTCTGGGACCTGCTCGTTTACCTCATCGAGGGTTTCGTTTTCCTGGTGACCGGGCTGCAGGCGCGCACATTGCTCGAACGCACCGCCGCAATTTCCGCGGGCGAGCTTCTTCTCGGCGTCGTGGTGACGACCCTCGTGTGCATTTCTGCCCGGTTCCTTTGGGTGTTTCCGGCGGCCTATCTGCCGCGCCTGCTGTTCCCTGCGATACGAAGCCGCGATCCCTATCCGCCCTGGCGGGTGCCCTTCATGCTCGCCTTCATCGGCATCCGCGGGGTGGTTTCGCTTGCCGCCGCGCTCGCGGTTCCGTTCACCCTGCAAAATGGCGCGCCGTTTCCCTATCGCGAAACAATCATTGTCGTCGTCTTCGGGGTCATCATTCTCACACTGGTCGGTCAGGGCCTGCTGATGCCCGCGGTGGCGCGGTTGCTGCATCTTCCAAGATTGGCTGCGCAGGAGAAGCGGGAGGAGAGGGAGGCCGAACTGCGCGTGCGCCGCGCCGCGCTCGCCATCGCCGAGCGGCGACTGCAAGCGCTCAGCGACGCAAACGGGCTGAAAGAGGAGGCGGCCAAGCATCTGAGGGCGCGCAACCACCAGCGGTCGTTGCACATGCCGCAATTGCTTGAGAAGGGTTCGGCGACTGCCGCGACGAACGCCCAGCTTCACCTCGAGCTGATCAAGGCCGAGCGCGAATTTCTCCACGAGCTGTTGCGCAAGGGCGAAATCACCGACGAATCCCGCCGGCGCATCGAGCGCGAGCTCGATCTCGAAGAGGAGAGCATCTTCTGCAATCGGGACGCTTACGAACCGCCTTTATGAGAATGGCCCCGGAGTGTTCGGCCTACCGCCGTCGTTCCGCCAGCAGCTCGCGATAAAGGTCGGCGTAGTGGCGCGCTGGACGGCGCCAGGACACGTCGGCGGCCATGGCGTTGCGTTGCGCCCGCCGCCATACGCGAGGGTTTCGCCACAGCGCGGTCATCCGCAGGATCGCCGCCTCCAGCATTCCGACCGCCGGCGTGAACTGGACGCCGGTGCCGAAGCCTTCGGCGACCGCCATTTCGTTGCAGTCGATCACGGTGTCGGCCAGCCCGCCGACCCGGCTGACGATCGGCAGCGTGCCATAGCGCAGCGCGCATAGCTGCGGCAGGCCGCACGGCTCGAAGCGCGACGGCATCAGAAGCGCGTCGGCGCCCGCCTGGATCAGATGGGCGAGTTCCTCGTCGTAGCCGATCACGCACCCAATTCGCCCTTCATGGATGCGTGCGGCGTCCATGAATCCCCGTTCGAGCGCCCGTTCGCCGGTGCCGAGCACCACGAGTTGCGCGCCGGTCGCGAGCAGCGTCGGCAGAACGGCGACGAGCATGTCGAGGCCCTTTTGCCAGGTGAGGCGGCTGATCACGCCAAACAGGAGCTTGTCGGCGGTCTCGAGCCTCATTTTCTCCTTGAGCACCGCTTTATTGGCGATGCGCGGCGCGATCCGGCGGGCGTCGAAATTGGCCGCGATCAACGGGTCGGTCGCCGGATTCCAGACGTTGTAGTCGATGCCGTTGAGAATGCCGGTGAGCCGCTCGGTGCGGACGCGCAACAGCCCATCGAGGCCCATGCCGAATTCCGGCGTGCGAATCTCCGCCGCATAAGTCGGCGAGACGGTGGTGATGCGGTCGGACAAGGCGAGGGCCGCCTTGAGAAAACCGATCTCACCGTGGAACTCGACGCCCTCAATGCTGTAAGCCTGCGGCGGCAGCTTCAACAGATGCATGAAAGACGAGGGAAACAGGCCCTGAAACGCGAGGTTATGCACGGTGATCAAGGTGCGCGGCCCACGCTCGTAGCCGTAGCGGAGATAGGCGACCGCAAGCCCGCCCTGCCAATCATGCGCGTGGAGAATGTCGGGCGTGAAGGCGGCAATCTCGCCTGCGCCAATTCTCGCCGCCACCAGGCTGAGCGCGCCAAAGCGCAGCGCGTTGTCGGCCCAATCCTTGCCGTCCGGTCCGTGATACGGCCCGCCGGGCCGCCGGTAGAGATGCGGCGCATCAATGACGATGAGCTCGATGCCCTTCGCCTGCCCCAGGATCAGACGCGCCGGTCCGCCGAACAGATCGTGGAATTCATGGATCGTCTCGCCGGCGGGCAGAGCGTCGATGACGGAGGGGTAGCCGGGCGTCAACGTGACGACCCGTACCCCTTCCGGCAATAACGCTTGCGGCAGAGCGCCCGCTACATCGGCGAGGCCTCCGGTTTTGATGAACGGGTAGACCTCGGAAACGACGAAGAGAGCGTTGATCTGCGACGCTGTCACAAGCGGTCGATCATATTCTGAGTGATCAGACAGATGCCGCGCTCGGTGCGGCGAAACCGCTTGGCGTCCAGCTCCGGATCTTCGCCGACCACGAGCTTGGCAGGAATACGGACCCCCTTGTCGACCACCGCGTTGCGCAGGCGCGCGCCGCGGGCGATGTCGACATTCGGAAGGATCACTGAATTATCGACGAACACATAGGAGTGGATGCGTGAGCCGCTGAACAGCAGCGAGCGACGGATGGAGGCGCCGGAAATAATGCAATCGCTCGCCACCAGCGATGAAATCGCGGTGCCGCGTCGTCCCTGCTCGTCGTGCACGAATTTGGCCGGCGGCGAAATTTCCGCGAAGGTCCAAATTGGCCAGTTGTGGTCGAACAGGTCGAGCTGCGGCACCACCGCCGTGAGGTCGATATTCGCCTCCCAATAGGATTCGATCGTGCCGACGTCGCGCCAATAAGGCTGAGATTCCTCGCGCGAGCGGACGCAGGAGCGTGAGAAGGAATGCGCGATGGCCTTTCCGTATTTCACCAGATAGGGAAGGACATCACGACCGAAATCGTGCCCGGAATGTGGGTCGGCGGCATCGCGGCGCGCCTGCTCGATGAGGAAGCGGGTGTTGAAGACATAGATCCCCATGCTCGCATAGGCCCGTGTTGGATCGCCGGGCATGTGCGGCGGATGCGGCGGCTTTTCCACGAAATCGACGATAACGTCATTGTCGTCGACATGAATGACGCCGAACGCCGTCGCCTCCCTAACCGGAACTTCATGCGCGGCCACGGTGACGTCGGCATTTTGCTCCACGTGCTGCTGAAGCATCAGCTCCAGATCCATTTTGTAGACGTGGTCGCCCGCCAGAATGACCATGTATTCCGGGCTGTAAGTCTCGATAATGTCGATGTTCTGGTAGACGGCGTCAGCAGTGCCGGCGTACCAGCTCGAACCGGCGATGCGCTGGCTCGCCGGCAGGATGTCGAAGCTCTCGTTGCGTTCGGGGCGGAAGAAGTTCCAGCCCCGCTGCATGTGCCTGATCAGGCTATGCGCCTTGTACTGGGTGGCGACCCCAATGCGGTGAATGCCGGAATTGAAGGCGTTCGAGAGCGCAAAATCGATGACACGGGACTTGCCGCCGAAATAGACGGCAGGTTTGGCGCGATTGTCACAAAGTTCGTGGAGCCGGCTCCCGCGTCCGCCCGCGAGCACATAGGCCATCGTCGAGCGGGCAATAGGTCCAAATCTGGTAGAGTTGATCGGCACGGATATGCCTCGTCTTCTTTTTGCTGCCTCCTGGTCGCTGCACCGCTTGCCTTGCTCGTCGACTTGCGTGACTGACCATGAAGTCCGAGTGAATTAGGATCGAATGTAAGCTTCTGTAGCATAGCGCCGCATCATGCGGGCACTATTGAATACCGCGCCGATCTTGGTGATCGCCTGTTGCATCATCCAGATCCAGCGCGCGCGGTTATCGTAATACAACGGAAGCACGACGTTTTCGAGTTTCGTGTAAAGCTCCTCTGCATGCGCGGCGGCGGAGGGGTCGCTCCCGTCCTTGCCGATCGCCCATCCGGTGATGCCCTCTTCGCAGCCCTCGAGCCACCAGCCGTCGAGGACGCTGAAGTTGAGAACGCCGTTGAAAGCGGCCTTCATGCCGCTGGTCCCCGACGCTTCGAGCGGCGGGATCGGATTGTTCAGCCACACATCGACGCCGGAGACGAGTTTGAGCGCCAGCGCCATGTCGTAGTTTGGCACGAACGCCATGGGGATATCTTTGAGCTTCCGCATGTCGTGGTGAATCTTGCGGATTATTCCTTTGCCCTCGAAGTCGCGCGGGTGCGACTTGCCGGCCATGACGAGCTGGAACGGGTAACGCTTATGGATGGCGCGCAGCCGATCGAGATTGGTGAACAGGAGGTCCGGCCGCTTGTACCCGGTCATGCGCCGTGAAAAGCAAATCAAGGGCGCGTCCGGCGTCATCTTCGCGCCGACCGTGTTCTCGATGACGGCGATCAATTCGCGCTTGGCTTGCTGATGCGCGGCCCACAGCGCATCGGGCGCCACCTGATCAGCCTTCAGCAGGTCCTCGGGCTCATGCCCCCAATGCGGGACGAGGTTCTTGAGGAGATTGAAGAGGGCGGGATGCATCCAGGTGCGCACGTGCGCGCCATTGGTGATCGTGTTGATCTTAAATTCGGGAAACATCCGCTGCGCCGTCTCGGCGTGGCGGCGGGCGACGCCATTGGCGTAACGCGAGAGGCTGAGCGCGAGCCGCGACATGTTGAGGCGGTCCCGGCCGGCCAGCAGTTTGAGCTGTTCGATTTCGATCAAGTCCCCGACAATGCGGCGGACGTCGCCATAGTCGAAGCTATCGTGCCCCGCCTCCACCGGCGTGTGGGTGGTAAAGACGCACTTCTCCCGCACGGCATGGACATCATATTTGAACGGTTCGGGAACGCCGGGAATGGGTGTGATACGGTGTTGGTCGAGCAGCGCCAGGCACAGGAATGCGGCGTGGCCTTCGTTGAGATGGTAAGTCTCGATCCTGAATCCGAGCGCGCGCAACACCCGCACCCCGCCGATGCCGAGCACGGCTTCTTGCTTGATGCGGTCCCGTTCGTCGCCGAAATAGAGCCGGTTGGTGATGGTGCGGTCGCGCGCTTCATTCTCGGACACATTGGTGTCGAGCAGGATGATCGGAATCTGGTGTCCGCGCGGCGACTTCAGCTCGTAGAGCCAGGGCCTGATCCAGACCGTCCGGCCTTCGATGTCCACCGCCACCATGGCGCCGATCGGGGTAGCGTACTCCTCGGGGTTCCACGGGTCGGGAGCGTCGATCTGGTTGCCGTCGTTGTCGATCTCCTGCCGGTTCGACCCTTCGCGGGATGCGAGCGTTACGAAAACGATCGGAAGCGTAAGGTCTGCCGCCGACCGCGCTGCATCGCCGGCTAGAAGCCCAAGACCCCCAGAATAGGTGTGCATTTCCGGCCGAATGCCGATTTCCATGGTGAAATAAGCGATCCGGTCCGTCGACAGGTAGGGCTCGACCTGATTCATTGAGACTCCCCGAAGGATTTGAGAACGAAGTCCTGACGTCCTTCTGATGCGGAACGTTTTTGACTTGATGCTGTAGAGCGAAGATTTATCAGCGTTTTTCGGATTGCCGATCCAAATTTAGGGCAGGTTCACCTCTTGGTTTTTGCGAACGGACGGCCGATGGGGATGGGGGTGGTCGCCGCCGACGCTTGTTCGCGCGCTCAATTCAGGACGGATCATCGTGTGGGCCCTTAGTTGCCGCCTGCCTTAGCTCGGCACGCGTCCGTCTTGCAATCTTGTCGCACACTTTGCGCAGGCGGCGCAAAGGGTCGCAAACCACAACATGGCGCTAGCGCGCCCGGCGCGCGCTCCTGGCGAGAGGCGAGCCAGGAGAGGCGGCAGGGCGGAAGCTCCGGCAAACCTCTTCAGACGAAATCCCCCGCCGCCCTCGCGTTGGAGGGCAACCTATCGGCCCATGTGCACGAAATTCAGGACCGCGGCCCAGCGATATCAAAGGCGCGGGTCACCGACAACCGGCGATGATCGGTCATTTAGAAAATTTAGCAGCGGCAAATAAAAAAAGAGCGCCACTAGTGTCCCGATTCCGAAGTTCGCTTCGTTCTGCGGCACCGTCGTTAGCGAACTTCGGAATCGAAGGACACTAGCAACTCATTGACCTAGTGTGGCTTTTGTTCAGAAGTCCGCATGTCGGATTCGCCGCAAGAATGATGCGGACTTCTGAACCGCCACACTAGGGCGCTCTCAAGGCTGAAGGCCGCATGTGGCGGCGTTAGTTCAGCACCAGAAGGGTGACGGAGGTGAGCCCGGAAAAGCCGAGCGCATCGGCGGCAGCCGGAGTTACATCGATCACGCGGCCACGAACATAAGGCCCGCGATCGTTGATCCGAACTACCACCGACCGCCCATTGCGACGGTTGGTCACGCGCACCTTGGTTCCGAATGGCAGCGAACGATGCGCGGCCGTCATCTTGTGCGCATGCGCATACTCGCCACTAGCGGTTCGTTGACCATGGTATACTGATGCCATTCCGGATTGAGCGTTAGCATATGTCACAGAAAACAGAGTTATTCCAACTACAAGTGACAATGCGATGTACTTATTTGCGTATTTTAGGTTGTACATACTGCTCCTTACCTCGCTGTTATTTGCGATATTCGCGAGATGCCGAGCAAGTCGTGCCTTTTTTCGTCAAAAATCTGGTCATATTGCGATGCAATGTCAACTAATGTTAAATATTATTTCGTCACGGCGAAGCGCCGCGCCTGCTGCGACTGGGAGGGGCGTCGCAGGCGTCCATCCTTTTTCAGCTGATTGGGGATCAGGTCCTGTGCGTTCGGGTCGGCCTCAATCTCCGGCCAAATCGGCTTGCGTTTCCGGCGGACATCGATGAAGTCCCTGCCGTAACAGGGCGTCCCGTGCAGACCGACGAAGACGACGGAGCCGAATGTGCCGATCGCAAGACTGCGCAGCTTCACCGGGCCGGCAATCCTCAGCTACGGGTTCCGCCCCTTCTTCCTGTTTGGCGCCTTCTATGCCGGCCTCGCGCTGCTGATGTGGCTGCCGATGTTCGAAGGCCGGTTCGAACTGGCGACCAGCTTTTCGGCGGTGGATTGGCACATCCACGAAATGCTCTACGGCTACGTCGCCGCGGTCGTGACCGGATTCCTGCTGACCGCGATTCCGAATTGGACCGGGCGGCTTCCGCTAAACGGCGCACCTCTGCTCGTCCTGGTCGCGGTGTGGGGGGCCGGCCGGCTTGCCGTCGCCTATTCCGCGGTGATCGGCTGGGCACCCGCCGCCCTTATCGATGTCGTTTTCCTGATGCTCGTCCTCGCCGCCGCCGGGCGCGAGATCGTGGCGGGCGAAAACTGGCGCAATCTCCGGGTTCTCGCGATCGTAGCGGTCTTCACGATCGCCAACGTCACGTTTCATATCGAAGCCCACGTTCAGGGCGAAACGCCCTATTCACAAAGGCTCAGCCTGTCGGCGGTCATCCTGCTGGTGATGTTGATCGGCGGGCGCATCGTTCCGAGCTTCACCCACAATTGGCTCGTGCGCGAAAATCCGGGACGCCTGCCGACGCCGTTCGAACGGTTCGACGCCATATCGATCGCCGTGGGGGCGCTCGCGCTCGCGGCGTGGACTGCCGCTCCCGACAGCCTGGTCGCTGGTCTGTTGCTGATCGGCGCGGGTCTCCTCAATGCGGCGAGGATGGTGCGCTGGGCGGGCGACCGAACGGTTCGCGATCCGCTGGTGCTCATCCTTCACGTAGCCTATGCCTTCGTCCCCCTTGGCTTTGTGCTCGCCGGGGTCACCGCGGTGGGCGCGGATATGCCGCCGAGCGTCGGCGTGCATGCGTGGTCCGTCGGCGCAATCGGCACGATAACGCTCGCGGTCATGACGCGGGCAACGCGCGGCCATACCGGGCGGGCGCTTGAAGCCCCGCCCTCGACCCAGCTTCTCTATGCCGCCGTCATCCTCTCTGCGGTGTTGCGTATCCTTGCCGCCCTGCTGCCTTCCCTGAGCCAGCCGCTGTTGTGGGCGGCGGTGGTCGCTTGGGTCGTCGCGTTCTGGGGCTTCTGCGGCGTCTACGGGCCGATGATTTTGCGTCCGCGGCTGATAAGTCAGGAGGCGGCGCGGTAAATGCGCGTCTCGGCGTCGTGCCATATTGCACCGCTCCCAGCGCTGTGTTAGCACACGCGGAATTTCTCGGAGCGGGCGCCGCTCCGCAACGCTCCCAATTTCCAAGTCCCGCTTGTGTCCAGGGGCTTACGCGCTTTTCCTCAAACGCGTCAGACTTGGCCATCGCAAGCCGAAAGAGAGCGCCGTGGCAGGACCAGATCCGACCGCATCGGGAATGGCGGGCCGTTATGCGACCGCCTTGTTTGAGTTGGCGCAGGAAGGCAATGTCATTGAGGCGGTGAAGAGCGATCTCGACCGCTTCGATGGTTTGATCGGGGAGAGCCCCGATTTGCTGCGCCTCGTCCGCAGTCCAGTCTTCACCGCCGATGAGCAAACGCGCGCGATTGCCGCCGTGCTCAATCAAGCCGCGATCGAGGGGCTGGCCGCGAATTTTATCAAATTGGTTGCGTCGAACCGGCGGCTGTTCGCCGTGCGCGACATGATCAAGGTGTTCCGCACGCTGGTCGCGCGCCACAAGGGCGAGATCACGGCCGAGGTCACCGTCGCCGACGAGATTAGCCCCCGGCGTCTCGATGAGATCAAGGCGGCGCTCAACGCGGTCACCGGAAAAGACGTGCAGGTCGATGTGCGGATAGACCCGGCGATTATCGGCGGGCTCGTGGTTAAACTCGGCAGCCGCATGGTCGACAGCTCGCTGCGCACCAGGCTCAATGCACTCAAGCACGCGATGAAAGAGGTCGGTTGATGGATATCCGCGCCGCAGAAATCTCCTCGATCCTCAAGGAGCAGATCCAGAATTTCGGTCAGGAGGCCGAGGTCTCTGAGGTCGGCCAGGTGCTCTCGGTCGGCGACGGCATCGCCCGCGTTTACGGGCTCGACAATGTCCAGGCCGGCGAGATGGTCGAATTCGAGAACGGCGTGCGCGGCATGGCGCTCAATCTCGAAATCGACAATGTGGGCATCGTGATCTTCGGCAATGACCGCGAGATCAAGGAAGGCCAGACGGTCAAGCGCACGCGCGCCATCGTCGACACCCCGGTGGGCAAGGGCCTGCTCGGCCGCGTGGTCGACGCGCTCGGCAATCCGATCGACGGCAAGGGCCCGATCGAGGCCGCCGAACGCCGCCGCGTCGACGTCAAGGCGCCCGGCATCATTCCGCGCCGCTCCGTGCATGAGCCGATGGCGACCGGCCTCAAGGCGATCGACGCGCTGATCCCCATCGGCCGCGGCCAGCGCGAGCTGATCATCGGCGACCGCCAGACTGGCAAGACCGCGATCATCCTCGACACCATTCTCAACCAGAAGCCGCTCAACGCCACCGGCGACGAGAAGATCAAGCTGTATTGCGTCTATGTCGCGGTCGGGCAGAAACGCTCGACCGTCGCCCAGTTCGTCAAGGCGCTGGAGGAAAACGGCGCGCTCGAATATTCGATCGTAGTCGCCGCGACCGCGTCCGACCCCGCCCCGATGCAGTTCCTCGCCCCGTTCGCCGGCTGCACCATGGGCGAGTATTTCCGCGACAACGGCATGCACGCGGTGATCTTCTACGACGATCTATCCAAGCAGGCCGTGGCTTATCGCCAGATGTCGCTGTTGCTGCGCCGTCCGCCCGGCCGCGAGGCCTATCCGGGCGACGTGTTCTATCTCCACTCCCGCTTGCTCGAGCGGGCGGCGAAGATGAACGAGGAGTACGGGGCCGGCTCGCTGACCGCGCTGCCGGTGATCGAGACGCAGGCCAACGACGTCTCGGCCTACATCCCGACCAATGTGATTTCGATTACCGACGGGCAGATCTTCCTCGAGACCGACCTGTTCTATCAGGGCATTCGCCCGGCCTTGAACGTCGGCATCTCGGTGTCGCGCGTCGGCTCGGCGGCGCAGACCAAGGCGATGAAAAAGGTCGCCGGCCGCATCAAGGGCGAGCTTGCGCAATATCGCGAAATGGCTGCCTTCGCTCAGTTCGGCTCCGACCTCGACGCCACCACCCAGCGCCTGCTCAATCGCGGCGCGCGCCTGACCGAGCTTCTCAAGCAGCCGCAATTCTCGCCGCTGAAAATGGAGGAGCAGGTCGTCATCATCTATGCCGGGGTCAACGGCTATCTCGACCCGCTGCCGGTCTCGGACGTGCGCCAGTTCGAGGAGGGGCTGCTCGCGCTGATGCGCACCAGGCGGACGGACATTCTCGACGCCATTCGCACCTCGCGTGATCTCGACGACGCAACCGCCGCCAACCTCAAGGACGCGCTCGACGACTACGCCAAAACCTTTGCGTGAGCGGGCATGGCGCCGGGCCGTCCAAGGGGTGCGGAATTGGCGTGAGCGCAATTCGAGACCATAGGAATTAAGGGCAATGGCCAGCCTGAAGGATCTGCGCAATCGCATCGCCTCCACCAAGGCGACGCAGAAGATCACCAAGGCCATGCAGATGGTCGCGGCGTCGAAGCTTCGGCGCGCCCAGGCGGCCGCCGAAGCGGCACGGCCATACGCCGAGCGCATGCAGAGGGTGCTCGGCAATATCGCGGCCTCGACACAGAGCAATCCGGAAGCGCCGGCGCTGTTGCGCGGCACCGGCTCGACCGACGTCCAACTTCTCGTCGTCTGCACCGGCGAACGCGGCCTGTGCGGGGCGTTCAACTCGGCCATCGTGCGGCTTGCGCGCGACAAGGCCCACGCCCTGATGGCGGAAGGCAAGCAGGTCAAGATCATTTGCGTGGGCCGCAAGGGACACGATCAGCTTCGGCGGCAGTTCGAATCGCAGATCATCGAGGCGATCGATCTGCGGGCGGTGCGCCAGATTCACTTCGAACACGCCAATGAGATCGCCCAGAAGGTCATCGCGCTCTACGAGAAGGGTGAGTTCGACGTATGCACGATCTTCTTCTCGCGTTTTAAATCGGTGATCGCCCAGATCCCGACCGCCCAGCAGCTCATCCCCGCGGTCTTTCCCGGAACGGCCGCCGAACCGGGTGGTCCGGTCTATGAATACGAGCCGGAAGAGGACCACATCCTCGCCGAGCTCCTGCCGCTCAACATCGCGGTCCAGTTGCTGCGGGCGTTGTTGGAGAACGCCGCGTCGTTCTATGGCGCGCAGATGTCGGCGATGGACAGCGCGACCCGCAATGCGGGCGAGATGATCCGCAAGCAGACGCTTACCTATAACCGCACCCGCCAGGCGATGATCACCAAGGAGCTGATCGAGATCATCTCCGGCGCTGAGGCGCTATAATAACGGCTCTCGATCCGAGAGCGATTGCACGGCGGGGCTGACAGGAGACCCCCATGGCTTACACGACGACGGCGACGACGAAGGGCGGGCGCGACGGACGCGCCATTCTGGAAAACGCGGGTCTCGCGCTCGCAATGGCGTTGCCGAAGGAATTAGGCGGCTCAGGCGAAGGCCACAATCCGGAGCAGCTGTTCGCGCTCGGCTGGTCGGCTTGCTTCGGCCAGGCGCTTCTCGCCCTCGGCAAGAAGCACGGCGTCGACGCGAGCGGGGCTAAGGTGACTTGCGCGGTTACCATCGAAAAAGATGCGGTGAGCTTCGCATTGAAAGCCGACCTCAAGGTTTCGATTCCCGGCGCCGACAAGGCGAAGGTGCAAGCCCTTGTCGAGGACGCTCACACGATCTGTCCTTATTCGCGGGCGACGCGGGGCAACGTGCCGGTCACCCTGTCCGTCATATAACTGAAGGAATTTCAAGGAGACCTCAATGGCCAACGGCAAACTTGTCGGGCATGTCGCGCAGGTGATCGGCGCGGTCGTCGACGTGCAATTCGAAGATCAGCTGCCGGCGATTTTGAATGCGCTTCAGACGCAAAACCAGGGTCAGCGGCTGGTGCTCGAAGTCGCGCAGCATCTCGGCGAATCGACCGTCCGCACCGTCGCCATGGACACGACCGAAGGGCTCGTGCGCGGACAGGAGGTCGTGGACACCGGACTTCCGATCGCCGTGCCCGTTGGCGACGGCACGCTCGGGCGGATCATCAATGTGGTCGGCGACCCCGTCGACGAGGCGGGGCCGGTTCCACACACGGAGACGCGTCCGATCCACGCGGACGCGCCGCTCTATACCGAACAGTCGACGGAAGCCGAGATTCTCATCACCGGCATCAAGGTGGTCGATCTGCTCGCGCCCTATGCCAAAGGCGGCAAGGTCGGCCTGTTCGGCGGCGCCGGCGTCGGCAAGACCGTGATCATCCAGGAACTGATCAACAACATCGCCAAGGCGCATGGCGGCTTCTCGGTGTTCGCCGGCGTCGGCGAGCGCACGCGCGAGGGCAACGACCTCTACCACGAGTTCATCGAGTCGGGCGTGAACAAGGACCCGAAGAAGAACAATGGCGACACCAGCGGCTCGAAATGCGCGCTGGTGTTCGGCCAGATGAACGAGCCGCCCGGCGCCCGCGCGCGCGTTGGTCTTTCCGGTCTCACCGTCGCCGAGTATTTCCGCGACCAGGGCCAGGACGTGCTGTTCTTTGTCGACAACATTTTCCGCTTCACCCAGGCCGGCTCGGAAGTCTCCGCGCTCCTCGGCCGCATCCCCTCGGCGGTGGGCTATCAGCCGACGCTTGCGACCGACATGGGCGCGCTGCAGGAGCGCATCACAACGACCAACAAGGGCTCGATCACCTCGGTGCAGGCGATCTATGTGCCGGCCGACGACCTGACCGATCCTGCGCCCGCGACCTCCTTCGCCCACCTGGACGCGACCACGGTGTTGTCGCGCTCGATCGCCGAGAAAGGCATTTATCCCGCGGTCGATCCGCTCGAATTCGACCTCGCGCATGCTCGATCCGCGTGTGGTCGGCGAGGAGCATTACGCGATCGCCCGCCAGGTGCAGCAAATCCTCCAGCGCTACAAGGCGCTGCAGGACATCATCGCCATTCTCGGCATGGACGAACTGTCGGAAGAGGACAAGCTCACGGTCGCGCGCGCCCGCAAGATCGAGCGGTTCCTGTCGCAGCCTTTCCATGTCGCCGAAGTGTTCACCGGCACGCCCGGCGTGTTCGTCGAACTCGCCGATACGATCAAGGGCTTCAAGGGCCTGTGCGAAGGCAATTACGACCACCTGCCGGAAGCCGCCTTCTACATGGTCGGCACGATCGAGGGGGCGGTGGAGAAGGGCAAGCGGCTAGCGGCCGAAGCGGCGTAGGCTTGCTGCGAGGGTCGGTAGAGAATGAGCTTACGTGATGCACATTCCTCATTGCCGGGTTTCACCCGACGACCTCATCCTGAGGAGCCGACCGAAGGTCGGCGTCTCGAAGGATGCATGGTTCGAGACGCGCAGCTTCGCTGCGCTCCTCACCATGAGGAAAGAATTGGGGTGCGCGGGTCAAACCCGCGCATGACCAGGGATTAACAGCGCCGCGCGAGCGTCGCGCGAAAGGCCTGGGCTAAGCCGATGACCACTTTTCGTTTTGAGCTAGTGTCCCCGGAGCGACTCGTCTTCTCCGGCGACGTGACCCAGGTGGACGTGCCGGGCGAGGAAGGTGACTTCGGCGTGCTCGCGGGGCATGAGCCGACAATTGCAACCATTCGCCCGGGCGTGCTGACGATTCATCCCGAGCAGACGGCGCCAATGATGATCGTTGTGCGCGGCGGCTTTGCCGAGGTGGGGCCGACCGGCGTCACCGTGCTCGCCCAGGAGGTCGTGCCGGTCGATGAGCTCGATCCTGCGACGATAAATCAGGCGATCAAGGACGCCGAAGAAGACATCGCCGACGCCAAGGATGACGTTAAGCGCAACAAGGCCATGGCGAAGCTCGATCACTTGAAAACGCTGAAGGACGCGCTCGGGCATTGAAGCTTGGCAAGCGCCGTACCGGGGCGCGGCCGAAAGCCCGAGAGCCCGGAATCCATTCTCACAGGCAGGGTTATGGATCCCGAGCTTTGCTCAGCCTGCGGAATGACAATCACGCCATCCCGCCCATTTTGCACACGAGCTTCCACTCCGTTGCGGTGACCGGCTGCACCGAGAGGCGCGAAAGCTTCACCAGCGCCATATCTTTCAGGCGCGGCTCGGCCTTGATGTCGGCGAGCGTAACGGGGCGGGGCAGGGGCGCGACGGCCTTCACGTCGACAACGACCCAGGGCTCGCCCGGCTTTGCGGTCGGGTCGGGGTAGGCTTCGCGGACCACTTCGACGACGCCGACAATGCTTTTCTCATCGACCGAGTGATAGAAGAAGGCGCGGTCGCCCTTCTTCATCTTCATCAGGTTCTGCTTGGCGGTGTGGTTGCGTACGCCGGTCCATGCATCGCCCTTTGCGCCTGCCTTCACCTGGTCGTCCCACGACCAGGCGGAGGGCTCGGTCTTCACCAGCCAGTACTGCATCGCTAGTTCTCCGCCTTGAACGGGCGCGCGAGCAGCGCCTCCATCGCCTCGTCGACGCTGAGCCGGCCTTCGAGCACGGCATCGACGGCGGTTGCGATCGGCATGTCGACGCCCGCTCCCTCGGCCATTTCGACCAGCACGGAAGCGGTGAACGCGCCTTCCGCCAAACCGCTGCGGGCGGCGTCGGCAAGCGAAGAGCCTTCGCCGACCGCCACGCCGAAGGAGAAATTGCGCGACTGCCGGGTCGAGCACGTGAGGATCAGGTCGCCCAAGCCGGACAGTCCCGTAACGGTTTCCGCCCGTGCGCCGAAAGCCTTGCCGAACCGGATCAATTCCGCGAACCCGCGCGTTGTGAGCGCAGCGGAGGCGCTGGCGCCGAGATGGCGGCCCGCCGCGATGCCGGCGGCGATCGCAAGCACGTTTTTTGCCGCGCCGCCGATTTCCACGCCGCGCACATCGGTGGAATGGTAGGGGCGGAACGTGTGCGTCCCCAGCGCCTTCACCAGCGCCGCTGCGAGGGCAGCCTCGCGCGCGGCGAGCGTCACCGCGGTCGGCAGCCTGCGCGCCACATCGGTCGCGAAGCTCGGGCCGGATAGAATTGCGGGCTTCGCTTGCGGAATGCAGGCGGCGATGACTTCGGTCATGAACGCGCGGGTGTCGCGCTCGATACCCTTGGCGCAGGCGACGACCGGTGTGCCCGGCCGGATCGCGGGGGCAAGCGAGCTTGCCGCGAAGTGCAGGGCTTGCGCCGGAACCACGAGCAGCACGGCCTCAGCGGAAGCGGCGGCGTCGGCTCCGGCTGCGATCACGATACGGGGATCGAGCTTCACCCCCGGCAAATGCCGGCTTTCGCCGGTTGCGCGAATGCTGGCTGCGGCCTGTTCGGAACGCGCGATCAGCGTGACGTGACGCCCCGCGCGGGCGGCGACGCATGCGAGGGCGGAGCCCCAGGCCCCGGCGCCGACCACAGCGATATGATCGAACTTCATATCGGGGCCGGGCCTCAGGCACGCGATGCGTCGGCGGGAAACGTGTCAGCCTTCCTGACCTGATCGAGCGGCCAGCGCGCATGCGGGCCGCTTTCCAGCGTGTCGATCAGCCCATGCGCGAGCCGTTCGGCGCCGGCCCACGCGATCATCGCCCCGTTGTCGGTGCAGAGTTCGGTTGGGGGCAGTACGAGCGTTGTGTCGACTTCCGTCGCGATGTTCTGGAGAAGCCCGCGGATCGTCTGGTTGGCGGCGACGCCCCCGGCGGCGACGAGAGCCATCGGCGGACCGAACCGCTCCTCGAACAGCCGCAGCCCGGCTTGCAGGCGGTCGATCACCATCGCGGCGACCGCCTGCTGAAAGGAGGCGCAGAGGTCATTTACATCCCTTTCCGCCAACGGCGCGTTCTTCTCGGCCTCGAGCCGCAGCGCGGTCTTGAGCCCGGAGAGGGAGAAGTCGGCGTCTTTGCGCCCGACCATCGGCCGCGGCAGCGCAAAACGCGTCGGATCGCCGCGCGCGGCGCAGCGCTCAACCTCGGGGCCGCCCGGATAGCCGAGGCCGAGCACCTTTGCGGTCTTGTCGAACGCCTCGCCGATCGCGTCGTCGAGCGTGGAGCCGAGCCGCACATAGTCGCCCACGCCGAGCACCGCGACGATCTGCGTATGTCCGCCGGAGGCAAGAAATAGGCAATACGGAAACGGCGTGTCGTTGGTGAGCCGCGCGGTCAACGCATGTGCTTCCAGGTGGTTGACGGCGATCAGCGGCTTTTCATGCACGAGCGCGATTGCCTTCGCCGTGGTGAGACCGACAATGAGACCGCCGATCAGCCCGGGCCCGGCGGCCGCCGCGACGCCATCAAGATTCGAAAAATTCCGGTTCGCCTCGCGCATCGCCCGGGCAATCAGGATATCGAGGACCTCCACATGCGCGCGCGCCGCGATCTCCGGGACCACGCCGCCGAAGGCGGCATGCTGTTCGATCTGGGAGAGGACGACGTTGGAAAGAATGTGTCCTTGCCCGTCCACGCTGCGTTCCACGACTGCGGCGGCCGTCTCGTCACAGGTCGTTTCGATGCCGAGAACGATCATTGTCTCCAGCGGTACGGTTCCGCCCCGTTTTGCGTTGCCAAGGCGCGAAGCGCCCATATAACGATCACAGTGACGGCCTAGCATTGCGAAGTCGCATGGCGCAATCCTCGATCGGCTCCTTGCTGCGGATCGGCACGCGCGGCAGTCCGCTCGCGCTTGCGCAGGCGGAGGACGTGCGCACGAGGCTTGCCGCTGCGCATCGGCTCGATCCCACCGCGATCGAGATTTGCGTGATCCGAACTTCGGGCGACGTGATCCAGGATCGCCCGCTCGCCGAGGTGGGCGGCAAGGGCCTTTTCACCAAGGAGATCGAGCAGGCCTTGTTCGAGAATATGATCGATCTCGCAGTTCACTCGGCGAAGGACATGGAGACGCTGCTTCCCGCGGGCTTGGTCGCGGCGGCGTTTCTTCCGCGCGAGGACGTGCGCGACGCCTTCATCAGCCGCAAAGCCAGGACGCTCGCGGAATTGCCGGAGGGCGCAGTCGTCGGCACCGCATCGTTACGGCGGCAGGCGATCGTCCGCCGGCTGCGGCCTGATCTCCGGGTGGTCTCGTTGCGCGGCAATGTGGAAACGCGGTTGCGGAAGCTCGCCGCGGGCGAGGGCGATGCGACCGTGCTGGCGCTCGCCGGCCTGAAGCGGCTCGGCCTCGCCGCTGCGGCGAGATCGGTTTTTTCCGTGGACGAGTTTCTTCCAGCGGTCGGACAGGGCGCAATCGCGATCGAAACGCGCGCCGCCGACGACCGTACCCGCGATCTCATCGCTCCGATCAACGATGGCGACACGATGGCGGCGCTCGCGGCGGAGCGCGCTTTTCTGGCCGCGCTGGACGGGTCATGCAAAACCCCGATTGCGGGGCATGCGCGGATCGCAAAAGACGGCGTGCTCACCTTGCGCGGACTGATCGTGACGCCGGATGGCAGGGCGGCGCATGAAACCAGCCGCTCCGGCGCTGTAGGCGAAGCGGCGGCTATCGGAGCCGATGCAGGCGCAGAGCTGAAGCAGCGCGCCGGTCCAGACTTTTTCCGGTGACTCATGCGCCTGCTCATAACCCGCCCGGAACCTGATGCGGACCGAACTGCGCGGGCATTGCGTGCGCGCGGGCGGCATGCGCTGGTCGCGCCGCTTCTCCACATCGAACCGATCCTCGACGCGCCGATCGGCGAAGGCCCGTGGGCGGCGATCGCCTTCACCAGCGCGAATGCGGTGACCGCGCTTGTGGCGCACCCGGCCAAAGCGAGCCTCTTGCGCGTGCCGGCATTCACGGTTGGCGCGCGCACCGAGCAAGTGGCCCACGCCGCCGCCTTTGCCGAAGTGCAATCGGCCTATGGCGATGTCGCAGCGCTCGCAAGCCTCATCGTGACGCGGCTGGCCGACCGCACGAAGCCCATCCTCTATCTCGCCGGCGAGGACCGCGCGGGCGACTTGGAAGCGCTGCTCGGCGAATACGGTATCGCCGTCCGCACCGTCGCGATCTACCGGGCGATCCCGGCGACGCGGCTTCCGGAAGCGGCGCGGCACGCGCTTGCGAACGACCGCATCGACGGCGTCCTGCATTTCTCCAAACGCTCTGCCGAAGCGTTCCTCGCGGCAATTGAGGCGGATCGCCTGCGCGAACAGGGGCTCGCGCTCAGACATCTCTGCCTGTCGGCGGCGGTCGCAGCCCCGCTCATCGCCGCCGGCGCAGAGCGAGTCGAAGTCGCGCGCCGGCCGGATCAGCAGTCTCTGTTGGATTTGCTCGACCAAGCGTAAGGTTGCCGCGTCGACGCAAGCGCAGTATGCCCTTGCAAGCATGCAATGAATGCGGGAGCCGGTAATGGCCGACGATAAGCACCGCCCGGACACGGGCCCGCCGGGCGAAATTCCTAGGGAGGAACAAGCGCGGCCCGAACAGCCGACAGATAGCACCGCGGAGTTGGGCGCAGGCGCTTCGGCGGACGTCGCCACCGGGGATGCGACGGCGCATGCGGCGCCAGATTCGGAAGCCGGCGCCCCAGCCCAATCGGCGAATGGCGGGGACGACGCGGAAAAGGACGCGGCGGCTCCCTCTGCAGAGAACGCGCCCGAACAAGAACCGCCCGCTTCGCGCGAATCGCAAGAAGCGCAGGCGGCGCCCGTGCGGCGGCGCACGCCGTGGGGCGCGCTATTCTTGTCCGGCCTGATCGGCGGGGCGGTCGTTGCGGCGGCCGCAGCCTATGGCTGGCTCGTTTATACGGCCGACGAAGGCAGCATCATGAATGTGCTGTGGGCGCGGCTTGGCGCGGTCGAGCTTGCGGTCCAGGATTTGAATTCGCGCGGGCCACAGCCGACGGCGGCGCCGTCGGGCGGAGACGAGCTCGCTGCGCGGATTGCAAAACTGGAGGCGGCGGTTGCAGCGGCACCTAAGTCCGGAGCGCAATCGTCCGAAGCCCAGCTCGGGCCAACCGATTCGGCGCTTGGCGAACGGTTGACGGGGCTGGAGGCCGTCGTGAAATCGCTCGCCGAAGTGGTGGCTCGCCTCGATCGTCGCGCGGATGAAACCGCCGCCGCAATTAAGGCGATGCAAGCCGATGCGGAGTCCGGCGTCGCGCCCGCTAAACAGCCATCCGATACAACCGTCGAAAAGGCGGAATTCGAGGCCCTGGCCCAGCGGGTCACGGCGCTCCAACAGAGCGCGGCATCGCTGCAGCGATCGGTCGAGCACACCGCGGCATCGCTGCAGCAATCGGTCGAGCACACCGCGGCGTCCCTGCAGCAAACAGCCGCACGCGGGGCGGTTGCGGCAGCGGCCGATCGGACGGTCCGGCTCGCCGTGGTCGCATCGGGCCTGCGCAGCGCCGTCCAACGCGGCGCGCCCTTTGAGGGCGAGCTCAATGCGGCGAAGGCGCTGATGCCCGACCCGAAGGCGCTGGCGCCGCTCGAACCATTTGCCGCATCCGGCGTTCCGACCGCACAGGCGCTCGGCCGCGAATTTGCGGCGATTGCGCCAAAATTGGCGCAGATCGGCAAGTCTTCCGGCGGCGGCGACTATTTCGCGCGTCTGCTGTCACATGCCGAGCGGCTGGTGCACATCCGCCCCGTCAACGAGGCGGCGGGCACCGATACCGCAGCCATCGTCGCCCGCGCCGAGGCCAAGGCAAAGCGGTCCGACATCCCCGGCGCGCTGGCGGAATTGGGCAAGCTCCCTGAACCGGTGCGCGCTCCGGCCGCTGCGTGGATCAAGAAAGCCGAAGGGCGTCAGGCGGCGGTCGCCGCCGCCCAGAATATCGAAAACGCGGCGCTCGCGGCGCTTGCCAATCCATAGGACTGGGAGACGATGATACGCGTCCTTTTGTTCTTCGTCGTCGTCGCCGCTGTGGCGCTCGGTGCGGTTTGGCTCGCCGATCGTCCCGGCGACATCGCCATCACCTGGCTCGGCTACCGCATCGAAACCTCGGTGATGGTGGGCGCGGCGGCGCTAGCGCTCCTCATCGTCGCCACCATCCTGGTGTGGTCCATCCTGAACGGGATCGTTAAAGCCCCTGCCGCCGTTTCCGCCTTCTGGTCGCATCGCCGCATCAGCAAGGGATTTCGCGCCATTTCGCGCGGTATCATCGCGATCGGCGCCGGCGATGCGCTGGCGGCGCGGCGTTATGCTTACGAAGCGCGCCGGCTGATGCCGAACGAACCGCTCGCGCTCCTGCTCGGCGCGCAGACGGCGCAGCTTGCCGGCGATGGCGCGGAAGCGGAGCGAACCTTCAAGACGATGGCCAAGCGGAACGACACCAAACTGCTCGGGCTGCATGGGCTGTTTGTCGAAGCGCAACGCAAGGGCGACACGGCCGCCGCGCGCGCCCGCGCCGAGGAAGCCGCAAAGGCCGAGCCGACGTTGCCTTGGGCGGCCGAGGCAGTGCTGCAATATCGGTGCGCCGAGGGGGACTGGAATGGCGCGCTCGCCGCGCTCGACAACAATCGGCACTACGGGCTGGTCGCGAAGGATGTCTACAAGCGCCAGCGCGCCGTGCTGCTGACAGGCCGCGCCCTCTCTGGCGAAACCGATCGCGAGACGGCGAAGGGACTCGCATTGCATGCGTTGAAGCTGTCCCCCGGTCTGGTGCCGGCGGCGGCGCTCGCCGGGCGGCTGCTGGCCGAAGCGGGACAAACCCGCAAGGCGAGCCGCGTGATCGAGCAGGCCTGGGCGATCAATCCGCATCCCGACCTCGCCGCGGTCTACGCCGATATCCGTCCGGGCCAATCGAGCCGCGACCGGCTCAACCGGATTCGCGGCCTCGCCCGGGTCGCCCCCATTCATCCGGAGACTGCGCTTGCGGTCGCGCGGGCCGCGCTCGATGCCCAGGAGTTCGGCTTGGTGCGGGAGAGTCTTGCCCCGCTGCTCAGCAATCCCACGCAGCGCGTCGCTGCGCTCATGGCCGAGTTGGAGGAAAGGGACGGCGGCGATATTGGACGCTCGCGCGAATGGATGACGCGCGCGCTCACCGCCCAGCGCGATCCGGCCTGGACCGCCGATGGTATCGTGTCGAGTTCCTGGATGCCGGTGTCGCCTGTGACTGGCCGGCTCGATGCATTCGAATGGCGAATTCCGATCGCCGACCTTGGCCCGCGCGGCCCGATCATCGAGCACGATCGTGCCGGCATGCGGCGGCAACCGCCGCTTGCCGTGACGGCCGCCCCGGCTGCACCGGCTGCCGCAGCCGCCTCCGAGTCCAAGCCCGCTGTGCCTGAAAGCACCCCGGTCGCACCGCCGCAGGCCGCGACCGAGGCGCCGGCCGCAAGCGAACCGGCATCGGCGACGCCCGGGACTGCAGCTCCCGCAACCGCGGCGCCCGCGACCGCGGCGCCCGCGGCCATGGCGGACGCGTCGACGGCGGCAGCGCCCGCGACCGCGACCCCGCAGGAGGGCGCGCCTGCCCGATCAGGGGACGGCGCGGTCGAGCCGGTTATCCCGCTCGTGCATGCGCCGGACGATCCGGGTCCGGAGCCCGAGGACGAACCCGGAGCCGGGGAAACGTCCCAGAAACGGCGGTCGGCCTGGTCGCTTTTCAGATAACCAGCCGCCCACGCAGCCGCGGAGGTTCGACCATCGCGAGCGCGCGCGATCAAACCTCCTCGACCTCGCGCCGCCGCTCTTCCTTCTTGCGGTCGTTGGGGTCGAGGATGCGCTTGCGCAGGCGGATCGATTTCGGCGTCACCTCGACCAGTTCGTCGTCGGCGATATAGGCGAGCGCCTTTTCTAGCATCATGCGGATCGGCGGAGTAAGCCGCACCGCCTCATCCTTCGCGTGGGTGCGGATATTGGTGAGCTTCTTGCCCTTGAGCACGTTGACTTCGAGATCGTTCTCGCGCGTGTGCTCGCCGACGATCATGCCGCGATACACTTTCCAGCCAGGCTCGATCATCATCGGCCCGCGGTCCTCGAGATTCCACAGCGCATAGGCGACGGCTTCGCCGTGGTCGGTGGAGATCAAGACGCCGGTGCGCCGGCCCTGAATATCGCCCTTGTGCGGCGCATAGCCGTGGAACAGCCGGTTCATCACCGCCGTACCGCGGCTGTCGGTCAAAAGTTCGCCCTGATAGCCGATCAGCCCGCGCGTCGGCGCGTGGAACACGAGCCGCACGCGCCCGCCGCCGGAAGGCCGCATCTCGACCATCTCGCCTTTGCGCTCGGAGAGCTTCTGCACGACGATGCCGGCGAATTCCTCATCGACATCGATCACGACTTCCTCGATCGGCTCGCACAGCGCGCCGGTCTCGGGATCGCGCTCGAATAACACGCGCGGGCGCGACACCGAGAGCTCGTAGCCCTCGCGGCGCATGGTCTCGATCAGAATGCCGAGCTGCAATTCGCCGCGGCCGGCGACTTCCATCGCGTCCTTCTCGAGCGACTCGGATATGCGTAGCGCGACATTGCCTTCGGCCTCGCGCAGCAAGCGTTCGCGGATGACGCGGCTCTGCACCTTGTCGCCCTCGGTGCCGGCAAGCGGGGAATCATTGATGCGAAACGTCATCGACAGCGTCGGCGGATCGATCGGCTGGGCGGGCAGGGGGGTCGTCACCTCCGGCGCGCAAATCGTGTGCGAGACGGTCGCCTCCGGCAGCCCGGCGACCGACACGATGTCGCCCGCGACCGCTTCCTCGATCGGCTGGCGCTCGAGCCCGCGGAAGGCGAGCACTTTGGAGACGCGGCCCTGCTCGATCAGCGCGCCGTGGCGGTCGAGCACCTTGGCCGGCTGATTGGGCTTGATCGAACCCGCAGTGATGCGCCCGGTCACCAGCCGGCCGAGATAAGGATTGGCTTCGAGAATGGTGCCGAGCATGCGGAACGGCCCGTCTTCGACCTGCGGCGGGGCGACGTGGGCGAGGACAAGATCGAACAGCGGGGCCATCGAGATTTTCGGGCCCTCGGCGCTCGCCGCCATCCAGCCTTCCTTGGCCGAGCCATACAGCACCGGGAAATCGAGCTGATCCTCGTGCGCATCGAGCGCGGCGAACAGGTCGAATACCTCGCCAGCTACGACCAGCGGGCGCGCGTCGCTGCGGTCGACCTTGTTGATCGCAACGATCGGCTTGAGCCCGACCTTCAACGCCTTCGACACCACGAATTTGGTCTGCGGCAGCGGACCTTCGGCCGCATCCACCAAAACGATGGCGCCGTCCACCATGTTGAGGATGCGCTCGACCTCGCCGCCGAAGTCGGCATGGCCGGGCGTATCGACGATGTTGATGCGCACATCCTTCCAGACGACCGAGGTCACCTTGGCGAGGATGGTGATGCCGCGCTCGCGTTCGAGGTCGTTGGAATCCATCGCCCGCTCGGCGACGCGCTGGTTCTCGCGGAACGCGCCCGATTGCTGCAGGAGCCGATCGACCAGCGTGGTCTTGCCGTGGTCGACATGGGCGATGATGGCGACATTGCGAAGCTTCATGCGCTTTTCCGAAAACGGAACGCGGGCCGTTTCGGCCCGCGAACTGCACTGAATATAGTCCCGATCAAACCCGAGGCAATGACGTCATTATGACGGCTCGGGAACGATCTTGGCGCTATCGAGGCAAACAAGCTGGAGGAATCAGCTTGATGGCGTTCTCGCTCGCACTCGATCGGGCGCAGCTTGCCATTTCCGACCGGCGAGCGATGCTGAGCGGGGGCCGCCGTCCGCGCCGAGCGCGACTCTGCCCGTGACCCCAACCGCATCACCGTGCAACGCGCGAACCCGCATCAAGCAATTGCGGAAGAGCGGGTCTCCAGCCGCCCCGGCCGGGCGCAGTCTATGCGCCGGCCGCCCGACTCCAAGGCCCGACTCGGGCGCCCTTCGGCAAGGCGTCGCGCACCATCAGCATTTCGCCGACGGTTTCCGACGTCACGAGGCCGGTCAAACGGCCCGTCGGATCGATGATGCCGACCGCGGGCTTTGCCTTTTCCTGCAGCATGCGGAAGGCTTCCTCCAGGCGTCCGCGATGGCTCATAACCGGGATTTCGGTGGTCATCACCTCGGCCACTTTGGCATCAGGGCCGAGCTGTTTGAGCGCCCGAATCATCTCGTCGCGCCCAAGCACCCCGACCAACCGGCTCTGTTCATCGACGACAGGGAACACGTTCTGACTCGTCTGCAACAACGTCTCGATGGCGGCGTCGATGTGTTCGCCCGGGACCAGCGTCGCATATTGCGTGATCATCGCGGCGGTCACCGGCACATCGCGCGACATCGCGCGGATGGCGACAAGCTGCGCCTCCGAGGAGGCGGCGAGATAAACGAAGATCGCGATGAAAATGAGCAACGGATTGGTGAATAAGCCGAGAAAGCCGAGCGCGAAAGCGGTCCATTGGCCGATCGTCGCGGCGACTTCGGTGGCGCGCACATGGCCGAGCCGCATCGCGAGCAGCGCGCGCAGCACCCGCCCGCCGTCCATCGGGAAGGCCGGGATCAAGTTGAACAGCACGAGAAAGATATTCACGATGGCGAGCCGGTCGAGCATCGACACGTGCTCATTTTCGACCGCGCCGAGATGCTGCAACGACAAGTTCGCCCCGAAAAAGATGACCAGAACGAGCGCGATCGCGACATTCACCAACGGTCCGGCGACGGCGACCAACAGCTCCTCGCCGGGCGCTTCCGGGATGCGTTCGAGCCGGGAGACTCCGCCGATCGGCAACAGGATGACGTCGCGAGTGGAAACGCCGAAGGCGCGGGCAGTGAAGATATGTCCGAACTCGTGCGCCACCACGCAGGCAAACAGCAGAATCAGGAAAGCAAGCCCGTTCCACGCTGCCTCGGGACCGCCTTGAACCCAGCTCGCCACGAAGATCCAAACGAGAAATAGAATAAACGTAATGTGGATACGGACCGCCGTGCCCGCTATCGAACCGATATTGACCGACCAGCCCATGGCTCCGCCTCCGCCGCGCCGCTAAAATGCAGCAAGGGATGAAGAATAGATATGAGTTCGGAGCCGCGCGCGCCAGCGGTGATGCCGCGAGGGAGCGCGTTCGCTTAGAGCGCAAGACCATTGCGCAGTCGGGGGCGCTTGCGCCGCGGGCGATTTAGGTTCTGGATTCACTCCCAAGCTGCGTCGGCCCCAATACAGGCGACACAACGAAGCGGGAGAGAATCAGATGGCGGAAAAGCTGAGCGGAGATCGACGCCGTGAGGCGCTTGCCAGATTATCGGGCTGGTGCGAGGCCGATGGGCGGGACGCGATTACGAAAACATTCACATTTGCCGATTTCAGTGCGGCATTCGGGTTCATGACCCGCGTCGCGCTCGCCGCCGAGAAGCTTGACCATCATCCTGAATGGTTCAATGTGTACAAGACGGTCGAGGTGACTCTCGCGACCCATGATGCGGGGGGCCTCACCATGCGCGACGTGACACTGGCCGAGACGATGGATCGCATCGCCGGCAAGTAGGGCGGTGACCCTCGCCCTCCGCGCAAACACCAGAATGACCGACGTGGCGCATGCGTTCGTGCGCCAGGGAATGTTGGAGGATCGGCGATGCATTACCGTTACGCGGGTGCAAGCGGCTTCGGCGTAAGCGACGAGGCGCAAGCGTGGCGCGACGAGGACCTGGTGCGTCGCGGCTTTTGGGCAAAAACGCGGCGAGTCGCGGCGAAGTTGCCGTTCGCCGAAGACCTTATCGCCGGCTATTATTGTGCGTTCGACCGCAATACGCCGCGTCAGGTCCGGATTGCGCTGTTGGGCGCGCTCGCCTATTTCGTGCTGCCGTTTGACGCGATGCCGGACCTGATGCCGGCGCTTGGATTCGCCGACGATGCGGCGGTGTTGGCGACCGTGGTCCAGCTCGTCGCATCGCATATTTTGCCGAGCCATCGTGCCGCCGCCCGCGATGCGCTCGATCGACTGGCACAATGACCGCTCCGATGCGGGAGGTGGCGTCCTGAATCGGCATACTATCGTCGCCTGTTCGCCTTCCCGACGCCAACAACTTCAGTACGCTTGACGCGTCCGGCTTCGACGACGAGCAGCAGTCGATGGTTGGAATCATATCCGTAGCATAAAGAGTTACAATGCATATGCGCATCGTAGGAGGCTTGACGATGACGACATTGATTCACTGGAGGTCCGGCTCGGTCTGCGGCATTCTGCTTGCAGCCGCCTTCGGCTTAGGCGGACAGTTGAGCGCCATCGACCTTGCGCACGCGCAGACGCGGTCGGCCGCAGTGTCCGGCAGTTCACAGCCGCAGCTTCTCGGTCAATTCGGCGATTGGGGCGCTTACGCCGCGAGTCCGGGCGGACGGAAAGTATGCTTTGCCCTCGCAAAGCCTGCCAGCGCCAAGACCGACCCGCCCAACAGGGCGCGCGACCCCATATATCTATTCATCTCCTCGCGGCCGGCCGACAATGTGCAGAACGAAGTTTCCGTGATGTTCGGCTACCCCTTAAAGCCTAACGTTGAGGCGTCGCTGGAAGTCGGCGGCTCGAACTTCTCGATGTACACGCAAAGCGATGGCGGCTGGGTCAAGAACGCCGCGGAAGAGCCGCGGCTCGTCGAAGCGATGCGCAAGGCTAACGATATGACGGTGAAAGGCATTTCCACGCGCGGCACGGAGACAACCGACGTGTACTCGCTCAAGGGGCTCTCTCAAGCGCTCGACCGCGTCGCTCAGGAGTGCCGCTAGTTTCAATGGTCGCATTTTCTGCGGCGAACCGGTTCCCACTTCGCCGGAAAATGCTCTAATCGGCCGGCTGGCGCTGCGGGGCTGCCGCCTGCGGCGGCGTCGCTTCGGGCATGGCGTGGCGGAACGGGTCGTCGCTCCGGCCCTGCTGGCGACCTGCCTCGAACAGCGCCTTCATGTACTCCGGATCGAACAGGCCGCGGCTCGGAACGTCGAAGCCCTGGTCTACATAGGCGACGTTGAAGTCGGTCCCGCTCCGACGCGCCGCGCCCGCGATGAGGATCGCGGCGCTGCGGCTCGCGCGCTTGACGCCGATCGACAGCGAACGGCCCAGCACGCCGACAAGGCTACGGTCGGTCATCGCGAATTCCGTCATCAGCTTGCTGTTGAGGATCAGCGTGACCTGCGAGGCGGGCAGGCGGGGCGAGGAAGTGGCAAGCAAGATCGAATCCGGCGCTATATAGATAGTGGCCGCGAGGCCGCCGTCGGCATGCAATTCCGAGAAGCGCCGCCCGTTCGCCTCGACCTCGACCGGCACCGGCGGGAACAGCCCCGGTATGGCGCTGGTCGCGACCAGAATCTCGCGGAAGAGCTTCAACGCGGCGTCGCCGCCGGCGGCGGCGATCGCGCCCATATTCCAGGCGACCGGCCGGCCGGAATCGAGATCTGTGGTGACGACGATCAGGCGTCGTCCACGGCGGTGTTCGGCCGCGATGGCGGCGAGGAGCTGCGGCGTGATACGCTTGGCGATGAATTCGTGCAACGGCCAAGTGTCCAACAGACTGTCGACCGTGCGACGATCCTCGAATACGTCGGCGGCGGTAATGGCTGTGAAGTCGCGCTTGAGGTCGGGATCGCGAGCAGAGCCGAGAAAAGCGAACGGCGCGAGCAGGGCACCAGAGCTCACCCCGGTCACCACCGAATAGTTGGGGCGCCGGCCGGTTTCCGATAGCCCCGTCAGCAAGCCGGCGCCAAATGCGGAATCTTCGCCGCCGGCCGACAATGCGAGCCACGGACCGTTGAGCTGCCCGAGCGCGCGCCGGTACTGCTCTTCGGAATCGGCCCAAAATCGTGCATCTGGAATGCCCGGAATGACGGCGGCGGCTTGCTGCTCTTGGGTGAATTCTGCCCGCGGAGGCGGGCCTTTGGCTTTGGTTTGTGGGATCGCTTGCGGCTGTTGCGCTGCTTTGGGAGCGCGCTTGGACCGGCGTGCGGCGATCTGCTCGTAACGCAGTTTGTTCGACGCAGCGGCGCGGGGCGCACAAGCGGCAGAACCATCGGCGCGGTCGGGCTGCAAACAGGCGGTCCCGCTCACGCTTGGCGCGGCAAGCCCGAGATCGGCGGAAAAGATCATGATCGCCGTGCAGATGAGACCAGCGGCGAGCATCTTAGAGCGGCGGGTCGACTGCATTCATTTCCCTGTTGCTTTCCATGGCGGCCCCGTTTGATGCCAGCCGCTCCTGAAACGTCGGGCCTTCTAGCACGACCGCCAACTTTTGACAGCTATCCGCGCCGCACGACGAAATAGGCGCCGAGCAGGGACAGGATGCCGGCCAGGCACATCACCGCGAGCCCGATGCCGACGCTTGCTGCGGGGGGAAGGCCGGGCGGCGCGGCGGCCTGATGGCCGATGAGCGTCAGCGCCACGACCGCGGCGGCGCCGGCAAGCCAGCGGATGGTCTGGGAGTGCACGGGATGGGCGGCGAGGTACTTTGACAATACGGCGATGAGGGAGCCGGCGACGAAGGAAATGCCGGCGATGAGCCACCAGGCGAAGGCGGCGCGCAATTGCGCCGTCTGCGGCCCGCGTAGACCGCGCCAGACCGCCCCGAGATCGAGACCGAAATGGGCTAGTACTACCTGCGCCGCAACCGAGAGGCACACGCCGCTAATGAGAGCGACACCAAGGACGAATAAGCGCGGATACGATTGCTGGTCGTGGGGCATCGGAATTGAACGGGCTCAGGCTGTTCGATCGGCGGCGGCGGAACGGTTTCGTTTATGCGGCGCTCGCCACGCAGCGCCTCCGGGCTTAAAGCATCTTCATGTCCTTTTCGCCCGGCGGGTCAATACATCAAGGGTCGTGCCCGCTGAAGCGGCAGGCCACGTGGTGCCGTTCGAACCGACCCCGAGTGTGCGCGCGGGCGAGCGCAGCGTGCGCCAGTGATCGGAACAAGGGCTCCGTTGCTTTGTTGACCCACGAGCGCAAGTCGCGGACGACCCTCGGAGCGCGCGCCGCGGGCTATCGGTCGGTATCATCAACCAGAATAGGATGATCTATGGGTCTCTTCGCGAAAGATCTTAACACAATGGATGACCTCTTCGTCCATGCATTGCGCGATATTTACTACGCCGAAAACCGATTCGTGAAAGCGCTTCCCGACATGATCGAGAAGGCCTCCAATCCGCAGTTGAAGCAGGCATTAAGGTCGCATCTTGGCGAGACGGAAACCCAAGTCCTGCGTCTGCAGGAAGTCTTCCGGATGCACGGCGCGGAAGTAAAAGGCGTCGATTGCCCGGCGTTCGACGGCCTCATCGAGGAGGCCGACGATCTGGCGGACGAGGTCGAAGATCGGAAGGTGCTTGACGCCGCTTTGATCGCGGCGGCGCAAGCGGTCGAGCATTATGAAATCGCACGTTACGGCTCGCTGATCGCCTGGGCGAAGGAACTCGGTCGCAGCGACTGCGCCAGCGTGCTCGAAAAGAACCTCGCGGAAGAAAAAGCCGCCGATCGCCGGCTCACGGTCTTGGCGGAGTCTGGAGTAAACACAGCCGCGGCAACGGTCTAGGCCCGTCTATCCGCTCGGCTGAACCTTGAAGCGTGTAGAAAAGGTGGCGCGGTGGGCCTACCGCCGCTGCGCGCTCCAGCGCCCGGAGCAATACCCGATCGAGCCTCGGCCTGACCATACGCCAGCTCCGCGCCCGCGGCCGAGCCGCCCGCTGCCACGGGCGTTTTGAGTGCCGCTCGTCACGATGACGCTCACACGACCATTTCGGCTGACCCGGCCATAAACATTGGCTATTCCGTCGCCACCCCTGACGTACCCGTTGACGATGCTCACGGCGGATCGGTAGGCGGGTTCGCATGCGCCCCGGTGGGTAACGATCACGACGCTCCAATATCCGTCATAAGGAGTGGCGGCGATCGCTTCGGGCACGGCTATCGCTGCGAGAGCGACGGTCGCCACGCCGAACAATGCAAAACGAGTCATGGAAACCTCGTGGCTGGTCTAAGCGGGAGCATGCATGCAGTGCTCTTGAATCAAGCCTTAAAGGGCGGCTGCAACGCAGGGAGCGGAACCGCCTTAGCAGATTCAAGCTGCGAGGGTGAAGTGCTGTGGAAAAATGCGCTTTATGCTCGCCGCCGGCGCCCGGCGGCGAGGGGCCGGTCAGGACTTATCGACGACCCACCATGGACGGTAGGGAGGATCGTCGTCGGTGGGCTGAGGAATCCTGTCCAACTCGCTCAGATCAAAGGGGAGAGCGAGAGGCGGCGTCGCCTCTTCGTACTCGAGTTCGAGCGTTTCATCGAACAGGGGTCGGGCGATCAGCTTTCGGTTCATTTTGTAAAGCCGCTTCGGTCGGCGAGAGTATCTCGGGTGAAGTGCCAGTAGTTCCATCACGTTGGATGGGCTGGGACGCCCCGTTCGCCCTTCGCCGCTTCCGGGTAATAAACGAAGGTAAAAGTAATCTGTTCCGCCTAATTCGGATTAATTCAGCTAAAATCTTGTTCGTCCTAAACAGCCGATTAACGGACCAGCCAGCGGGCGACCGGTTCTCGCCTCGGCAGCCCCGCGTCGTTTCGCCGCGTTAGGCTGTCCAGGCGCCGAGGCTGCGTGGGCTGACGAAACGGTCCAGCCGGCCGGTACGGAAACTCACCTCGGCCCAGCTATCGACGGCAAAATCGATCACAACCAATGCGCCGGTGGGCATTTTCTGATGCAGGTTCGCGCGCTGGTCGATGTCACCTGCGGCAATGAGTTGCGTTGCTATGTCTTGCAATGCAGGATTGTGGCCGATGATCATGACCGTGTGCGCATCCGGCGCCGTTTCGTGCAAAACAGCGAGAATTCCTTCTGCGTCCGCGTCATAGAGCCGTTTCTCAAGGGTCGCCTTGGTCGGATTGGTGAAGGCCTTTTGCACGATTTCCCAGGTTTCCCGCGTTCTCTCCGCGGTCGAGCAAAGCACCTTGTCGGGCACGAGATGGTGCTTCGCCATATAGGCGCCAATCCGCTCGGCGGCCTCCTTGCCGCGGGGGTTGAGCGGGCGCGCGTGATCGGGAATGCCGAGGATTCCTCGGTCAGATTTGGCGTGGCGGAGCAGGATCAGACGACGCATGAGCCAAGATTCGACGGGGCGAGGTGAAAAGTCCAGCTCCTCACAGAGGCATATCGAGGCTATTCGGCGACTGGGCTGGACCGAAGACGCCGAATGCGACAGCGAGCGTTCGGGTTTTTGGAAGAGCGCCGGTCTCGACCGGCGCTCGGGATAATCGCTTGCTGGCGTCGCCTACGGCGAGCAAGACGCTCGCCGTGCGCGATCGTGAGCGAATTCAGGCGTTGGGCCGGAATTCGCTCAGGCGGCGCAGGGCGCCGCCATCAATACATGTATTGGCCGCCATTAATGGCGAGGTCGGCCCCGGTGATGTAGCCGGCCTTGTCGGAAGCGAGATAGACCACGAGGTCGGCGATCTCTTCGGGCGGGCCAAGATGGCCGACCGGAATGAGCGGCAGGATCTTCGTGTCCATGACTTCCTTCGGCACCGACATAACCATCTTGGTTCCGAGATAGCCAGGCGAGATGGTGTTCACGGTGACTCCCTTGCGGCCGACTTCGAGCGCCAGCGACTTGGTGAAGCCGTACATCCCGGCCTTGGCGGCGGCATAGTTGGATTGGCCGAATTGGCCCTTGGCGCCGTTCATCGAAGAGATGCTGACGACACGGCCCCAACCGCGATCAAGCATGCCGTCGATCACCTGCTTGGTCATGTTGAAGACCGAGTCGAGATTGGTGCTGATCACCGCGTCCCACTGCTCCTTGGTCATCTTCCGGAACATGGCGTCACGGGTGATGCCGGCATTGTTGACGAGAATGTCGACCGGACCGACATCCTTGACGACCTGAGCGACGCACTCCTTCGCGGAATCGAAGTCGGCGACGTCGCACTTGAACGCCTTCAGCTCGGTGCCCTTGGATTTGTGCTCGGCGAGCATCTCGGCGACTTTGGTATTCCCGGGCGAGTGGGTTACCGCGACCTTGCAACCGGCCTCGACCAATTTCGTGCTGATGAAATCGCCCAGACCGCCCAAACCACCTGTGACTAGTGCAACACGCATGTATCATTCCTCCTTTATGAAGTTGGCAGACATCGTCCCGAATTGGAGGTCAGGACGCAATATTCACGTGGTCTCGGCCTCCGTCGTTCATGTCGTCCAATCTGCAGAGTGGGCCGACGACCCTCGCCAGATTTTCCTGTATCCCGTCGCCAGAAATTGGCCCGTGCTCAGTGCAACGAACCCGACGCAAAACGACCGGGGCCATGCACCAAAACTCTGACATTACCGACATTTCGACATTGAACCGGCGAATTCACTGGAAGGCGGGCGCGTCTATTCGGACCCCATGCCGAAACGATGTCGCGCGGAGATGCGCAACGTCCCAATGCCGATAGGCTATAAGCTCGCGTCATCGGCAAGTCTAGAATTTTTGCTGGCGTCGTCGCGCTCATCAGGGCGCAGCCGGCGGGCAGGGTCATCCTGTGAGCGCGCTCAGAAAAATGAGCAGCGATGCGGCGCATCACTCACCCCAAACGAGGAACAGTCCGATATCGCCGGGCACGCCACCCGGGAAATCGATCACCCGGGCCGTGAGCCGGAAGCCTTGCGGACGCAGTTCCTGCTTCCAGCGGAGGTAGACCTGGGCGGGGAGGCCGCGTAGCGTCGCGGGCCAGCTTGGGTCGGGCACGTTCACCGCGCGCCCGTGATCGGTGCAGAGTTCGCAGGGAAACTTGAGCAGCATATGCTCTTTTTCGCCCTTGGCGGCGGCGCTGCGCGCATCGTGCAGCATATGTTGCCAGGCGGCGTCGGTAAGATCGGCAGCCAAATTCTCGCTGACTTGATGATGGCGCTTCTCGCGCGCGAGGCGATGCGCCTCTTCGCGATAGCTCGTCTCTTCCTCCTCATGCCGGTGCACGACATTGCGGAAACCCTCGGCGGAAAGCACATCGGCCGGAGCAGGCGGGGCCGGGGCCGCCGGCTGCGACCGCGGGTGGCGCGTCTCAAGGCGCTCGGACGGAAATATAAAGGCGAAACGGCCGGGCGACGGCTCCGGCTCCGGGGCGGGCTCGTTTGATTGCGCCACGGCCCGTACAAGATCGGCGCGGCTGACGATGCCGACCATGCGTCCCTCACGCAGCACCGGAGCCCGCTTGATCCGCTGCATCGACAGAACCTCGGCGACCTCGACCAGGTCGGCGGTGTCGGGGACGGTGATCACCGGCGCCGACATGATCTGGCGGGCGGTTCGGTCCTGGCTCTCGACATGGGACACGAACTCGGGGCTCAGTTCCTCGCCTTCGGCCAGCATCCGCAACCACCAGTCGCGTCTCGCCTCGCGCTCGGATTCGTCGCGGGGCATGAGGTCGCCCTCGCTCACCATGCCGACGAGCGTGCCGCTTTCGTCGACCACCGGTACGGCGCTGATCCCGCGCTTGAACAACAGCATGGCGATCGAGTGCGCCGGCGTGTCGGGTCGCACGGCGATCACCTCGCGAGTCATGATATCGGCTGCCTTCAATAGCTTTCGTCCGCGCGCGGTCGGGGTTTGGATCATGGCGATGTGGAGGCGAGGGTTAACGCATTGGTAAACTGAGCCGTTCCGATCACCTTGACCTAGCGCAAGGATCGCCGGCCAGACCGGTTAGCATCGCGGCGGGGTGGTCCGGGCGACGAGCCTGCGCATTGCTGCGATGGATTCGGGGATTGAACCATCGCTTCAGCGAGTAGGCAAATGGTTGGCAAAAGGAAGCAGTGTCCCTAGATTAGCTCGACGCGGTCTACGGGGCTCGCGTGGGGTTATACGCCCTTGCGCAATAAGGTCCACTTCATCATGCGGGCGTGGCGTCCGGTGCGAAATCTAAGCCGGCATCTCGGGTCGATATGTTGCGTGGCGTGCCTCGCCCTGAGCCTGTCCGGCGTCGTCGGTCGGGTGCAAGCGCAGGCGCAGGCGCAGGCGCAGGCGGCGGGAGAGGCCAGCCTCTCGGCGCGCATCAATGCCGAGTTTCAAGAGGTCAAGACGAGCGTGGCGGAGGTGCAGAAGCAAGCGCCGCGCCTCGACCAGGCGCTGGAGACCTTCGCAGCGCATCTCAAAGCGCGCGCCGACCTCTCTGCGGACGAAAAAGCCGCGGCCCTCGCGCGGGTCGAGCAGGCGCGCGCTGTTCTGCGCAGCCATGGCGAGACGCTCCGGCGCGCCGCGGCGCGCTTCAATGGCGCGACCGGGGGAACGGATACGAAACAGGATATCGACGCTTTGGCGGAGCTGTTGAACGTGGAAGGCGACAAGCTCGTCAACGCCGTCACCGATCAGACCGCGCGCAAGACCGGTGATCTCGATCAATTGGCGGCGGCGCATGCAGCCTACCGCAAAGCGGTGACCGCACTCGTCGACGCCGCGCGGAAGATGCAAGAAGACAGTAAAAACAAACGAGAAACATCAACCGGCAAGGCTGAGAACCGGTAGCGGCTGACCGGATTTTTTCGCCTAGCTTTTATGGCGAAGACCAATCCCTACGTTGAACAGGGGAAGACGGACGATGACGACCAAATCCATAGCGCTTGCAGCGGCGCTTGCCTGCGCCTGCACCAGCGCCCAAGCACAAACCTACGGGCCCTGTGGACCCGAGCGCACGATCAACGCGCTGGCGAATGCGGTGCTCCGTGTTGCGCCGATCTTCATGAAGCCGCGCGCCCATGCAGAAACAGTCGGGGCGGCGCCGTCAGCGCCGCTGCCGCCAGCGAGCCTGACGCGCGAGCAGTGGAAGCAATCGTTGATCGAGCAGGGCCGGATGTTCTGCGCGCGCTACCCCGACGATAGCGTTTGCGGATCGAATCCCTGAGCAGGGATAATGACCGGCGCCATCACCTTGAATTGAGGGGTGAGCCGGCGCGGGTCGAGGGCCGAGTTCGGAACGCCGCCTGCTAACGACGTGCAGCGAGCAGCCGGGATCGGCGTGTTGTGATGCGGCTGGAGAATACGACTCTCGGCGAAAATGAGGAGGGCGTCATGATCGCGAGCACGACACCACAGTTCGACATTGCTGAAGAGATGCGTGTTGTGACTGAGCGAAGCCTCGAACAGGCGAAGCAGGCTTTCGATAATTACATGCGGGCGACCGAAAAAGCGGTTTCCCTGCTCGAGACGCAGGTCGAGGCCAATCAGCGGGGGGGGCTGGACATCAGCAAGAAGGCGATGGGCTTCGCCGAGAACAATGTCCGGTCGGCTTTCGAATTCGCCAACAAAATTGTTCAGGCCAACGACATTCAGGAAGTGCTCCGGATGCAAAGCCTGTTCGTTCAAGTGCAGATGCAAGTCTTGCGCGAGCAGGTCACGAGCCTCGGTGAGACGATTACCAAGGCCGCGATGGAATGTAGCGACCCGGGGAGAAAGCGATCCTCATCGGACTGATCGGCAAGGAGTTGCCGATCCGGGCGCTCGGCCGGATCGACAATGAACCCGAGCGATATCTATTCGGCCGCGATCGCCGCTTCATAGGCGGCGCTGAGCGACAGCCACTCATCCTCCGCCGCCGCAAGTAGCGCCGCTCGCTCGGCGCGTTCCTTGGCGAATGCCGCCGCCTGCGCGGGATCGCGGGCGTAGAGGTCCGGCGCCGACAGCGCCGCGTCGATCTCATTGATGCGCGCCGACAGCCGGCCGAGCTCGGTTTCGATCGCGCCGATGCGACGCTTGAGCGGCGCGAGTTCGGCGCGTTTTTCGGCCGCACTGCGACGCTGATCCGAACGTGACGGGCCGCGCGATAGGCTCGGCGCGCCGTTCTTGCGTTCGGCGTCTTCGCCCGCCAGCACCCGCCGGCGGTAGTCGTCGAGATCGCCGGCAAAGGGCGCTACCGTGCCATTTGCGACCAACCACAATTGCTCGGCGCAGGCGTCGAGCAGATGGCGGTCGTGCGAGATCAGGATCACCGCGCCGGGATAGTCGTTGATGGCGTCGATCAAAGCGGCGCGGCTGTCGATGTCGAGGTGGTTGGTCGGCTCGTCGAGGAGCACGAGATGCGGGCCGGCGAAGGTTGCGAGCCCCAGCAGCAGGCGCGATTTCTCCCCGCCCGAAAGCTTTCCGACCAGCGTGTCGGCGGCGGCCTCGGAAAATCCGATTGCACCGGCTTTCGCCCGCACCGCGGCTTCGCTCGCGACAGGCATGCGCGCACGGACATGATCGTACACGCTCTGCGCCTCGTTCAATTCATCGAGTTGATGCTGGGCGAAATAGGCGACGCTCAGCCTGTCGGCGCGCGTGACTTTGCCGGCCGCGGGCGCAAGCCTGCCGGCAATCAGCTTGGCGAAAGTCGACTTGCCGTTGCCGTTCGCGCCGAGCAGCGCGATGCGATCGTCCGCATCGATCCGCAACGTCAGCCGGCGCAGCACCGGCCAGCCCGGCTCGTAGCCGACGGCAACGTCGTCGAGCGCGACGATCGGCGGTGACAGCGGTTTTGCGGGCGCAGGAATCATAATCGGCCGCACCTCGTCGCTGATCCGCGCCGCGATCGGGGCAAGCTTGGCGAGACGCTTGATGCGCGACTGCGCCTGCCGCGCTTTGGTCGCCTTGGCGCGAAAGCGCTCGATGAAGGCGGACAGGCGCGCACGTTCCGCGTCCTGCTTCTTCGCAAGCTTGAGGTCGAGGGTTTGACGTTCGCGCCGGGCGCGCTCGAACGCGCTGTAGCCGCCGCGATAAAGTGTGAGCCTGCCCGCTTCGAGATGCAGGATCGAATCGACGGCGGCGTCGAGGAGATCGCGGTCGTGACTGACGACGATCGCGGTATACGGATAGCGGGCGAGGTGGTCCTCGAGCCACAGCGCGCCTTCGAGGTCAAGATAGTTGGTCGGCTCGTCGAGCAGGAGCAGGTCGGGTTGGCGGAACAGCACCGCGGCGAGCGCGACGCGCATACGCCAGCCGCCGGAAAATTCGGCGCAGGGGCGCTCGAGATCGCCATGAGCAAAGCCGAGTCCGGCGAGGATCGCGGCGGCGCGCGCGGGCGCGGCGTGCGCGGCGATGTCGGTTAGGCGCGCATGGACTTCGGCGATGCGGTGCGGATCGGTCGCAGTCTCCGCCTCCGCGAGCAGCGCGCTGCGCTCGCGATCGGCGTCGAGCACGAGATCGATGAGCGGCTCGGGCCCGTTCGGCGCTTCCTGCGGCAGCGTTCCGATGCTGGCGCGCACCGGCGTGACGACGCTTCCGGTCTCGGCGCCTAGCTCGCCCGCAATCACGCGGAACAGAGTGGATTTGCCCGCACCGTTGCGGCCGACAAGGCCCACCCGCGCCCCGGCGGGAATCTGCGCCGAGGCGTGTTCGATCAGCAGGCGCCCGGCCACGCGGACGGACAGATCATTGATGACGAGCATGCGCTATTGAACAAAGAGGCTGCACGACGTTTCAGGACTGTTCATAAATAATCATAAGCCTTGTATTTGCTGGACTTTTCACAGTTTTCACCTATTGATTGGTGGCACAAGATGTCAATGGGAAGCGCATTTCTGCTTGCCAGGTGCTTCCAGTGCCGTCCTTCTTGCAATGGCGCTCGCAAAGGCTCCCGCCCGCGGCGTGCATGACCACGGGCGGGCAAGATGACCGCGCTCATCGTCAGAAACCGCGTCACGATCGCGACAGTCGATTATAGGCCCAGCGATCGGACTTACATCGCTCGGCGCGCCGCGACGGACCGCTTAGTGGCGATCGCCGATAACGAACACGAGGCGCGTACGGCTGCGCACCGCGACCACACCGGGCGATAGACCGCCACAATCTGCAAGCCTCCTCGCACAGTTGCCGCCTTTCCTCCACGCATGGCCGCATGTTGCGCCGTCGAGGCGAACTGATCCGGCTCGCCGGACTGCGGCGAGATTGGCCCGACCTCGCCAAGCTCGCCTGTGGCATGGCCGACTGTCTGGCCTTCGGCCGGCTCGGCGTCGATTACGAAACGTTTCAAGCGCTCGCGCGAAAGATGGCGACAATCAAACAACCGAAAAGAGCTTGCAAAGCCTCACATCGGGGGCAATGATAACTCCACTGCCCCCGCCGCTTCAAAATCGTACTACGCCGCCGTCCTCAGCGAGGTTGGCGTGCAACGCGGCATAAGCGGCTTTAATGCAGAATTTACAATAAGAATAGGAAAATGCTGATGACGGGCCAGATCGCTTTCGAAGAGATCAATAAAGCAAAGACCAACCTCGATGATATCTATAATCAACCGGACCCGAGGGCGTATTGCGGCAGATTGGGAAAGCTCGACTACGTCATTCCTGAAGTCGCAAAGCCTATATTTCGGAAGCTGATCTCCGAGGTTCGGCAACGCCGGGGCGACCCTGTTCACCTTCTCGATCTAGGGTGTTCCTACGGAATCAATGCGGCACTTCTCAAATACGATTTAACGATGACCGACCTGTATGAGCACTGGGAAGAGAAGAGACTAGCGGGCGTAACGCCTCAAGAGATCGCCAAGCGAGATCGGCAATATTTTACCGGTCTCGGCAAAGTCGATAAAGTCATGGTAGTCGGTCTGGATCAGGCTGAAAGTGCTGTCGAATATGGACAAAATGTCGGCCTCCTCGATGTCGGTTACGCTGTGAATCTCGAGAAGGAACCGCTGACCGAGCAGGTGAAAGAAGATCTGAAACCGGTTGATCTGGTCGTGTCGACCGGATGTGTTGGATATGTGACCGAAAAAACCTTCGAGCGTCTGCTACCGGCCGTTACGCAAGGCCAGCCGCCTTGGTTGGCCAATTTCGTGTTGCGATTGTTTCCTTTCACGCAAATCGAGGAAGCCCTGAACCAAGGCGGCTATGTGACTGAGAAGCTCCAAGGCCACACCTTCGTTCAGCGCCGGTTTGAGTCTGACAGGGAACGAGAGCTGATGCTCGAACAACTCTGTAAACAGGGCATCGACCCGACCTCTGCCGAGGCCGAAGGCCATTTGGTGGCTGAGTTCTATCTTTCGCGCCCCGCGAGTGAATCGAACGGCGCAACGATAGAGCAGTTGGTTCTCGCATGAGTGCGGTGCGCGGCATCGCCGGTGGTTTGGCGGTTCATTCCGTCTCGCGAAAATAACTTAACTAGCGAGGATGCGCGGGACCCCGGTCACGGCCCGGGATCAGGCGGCGACACGATTGGCGCTCCACGTTCCTGCTGCCTTCAAGATGAGGTTGGGGTCGCTGTATTGGTTGCGCAGCAGCTTCTCGTAGAGCCTGCCCTCGCTTTCCCGGTTCACCGGCGGCGTCGTGCCGAGCCATCGCGACAGTGCTTGACCGATAGCGGCGACGGTTCCACTGCCATCGTCGAACTGAGCCTTCCTGCGCCAGATGATGTCGGCGGGAAGCAGCTCCTCGCACGCCTTGCGCAAAATCCACTTCTCTTTCGTCTCCCGGCTCGCCGTCTGGGTGATCTTCATCTTCAACGAAGCCGGGATCGATTGCGCGAACGCAATCAGATCGCGGTCGAGGAACGGCGTGCGCGCCTCCAATCCCTGCGCCATGGTTATCCGGTCCACACGTTGCAGGTTGATGTTGTGCATAGTCCCGAGCGACCGGGTGATCTCCTTAGCCAGCGTGTGGGGCTTCTCGGCATAGGCATGATGGTAGGCATAGCCGGCGAACAGCTCGTCTGCGCCTTCCCCTGTTAAGATCGCCTTGACATGGCGGCGGGCGAGCGTGGTGGCGAAATGGGTCGGCAGCGCGCTGCGCACGAGATCGACGTCAGCGCTCTCCAGGTGGTAGATCACGTGCGGCAGGATCTCCGCCAGGTCGTCCGCCGTGAAGATGAGCTCGTGGTGATCGGAGCCGATATGGCGCGCGACTGCGCGGGCCGCGGCGAGGTCCGGACTTGCCGTCGTGCCGACCGAGAACGTCTTAAGCGGGCGGTCAAGACTGCGTGCGGCCAGGGCCGCAATGAGCGACGAATCGAGCCCGCCCGACAGGAATGCCCCGACCTCGACATCGGCCACCATCCACTTTCGGACCGCCGTTTCGAGGACGGCACGCAGTTCGCGCCATATCGATTCGGGACGCTCGCCTGGTTTCAGTTCAGCCGCGCCCTGAGGGATATGGTACCATTCGCAAACGCCGTCGATGCTGTCGAACATCGCTCCGGGGGCTATGGCTTCAACCTGCCGCAAGCCGAGGCCATCAAAGGCTTTCAATTCGGAAGCAAAGAGCAGACCGTCGCCACTGCGGGCAACGAACAACGGCTTGATGCCGAGGGGATCGCGGGCAGCAACAATCCGCTCCGGTGTGGCCAGCACGAAGGCAAACATACCGTCCAGTTTGCTGATCCATCTGACATCACCCCTGCGGAACAGGTGCAGGATCGTCTCGCTGTCACTTTCGGTCTCAAAGGCGTCCTTGCCGAGGACCGCGCGCAACTCCGCGTGATTGTAAATCTCGCCATTTGCCACGAGGATGTTTCCGGCGTTGTGCAAAGGCTGGCTTCCGTTCTCGATGCCAATGATCGATAGGCGGCAATGCGCCATCACGACAGGCGCGTTGGGCGCTTGGCACACGCGCACCTCGTCCGGCCCACGATGGGCAATTTTGTTGATCATCCGGTATGCGAGTTCTTGCTGGTCAATGTTCCAAAGGCAGACAAAGCCGCACATTATTGCCTCGCTTGTGTTTCGTGCAGCGCGGCGAGCGTGACACTCACCTTTGCAGTCGGGCTCTGGTTACGGGCGTCGATCACGCGATAACCAGCTTGTCGGCGAAAATCTCGAGGCCGCCCTCGAGATCGTTCCGCCTTGTGCGCAGTGTAAACCCGCCGCATGACCTTTTCGATCCCGCTTGATCGCTCAAGAGGTCACCCGCACATTTGTTCCCGCAGTTCCGACAAGCTTGTAGAATTCTCCTTCGGCACCAGGGATTGCGCAAGGGATAACGCGGCGCGAGAATTATGGTTCAGACCAAGGAGCAACGATAGATGACGAATGGAAGCGTGCATTTGCTTTTCACTCTGCAAGTGGCGAGAAGTCATTTTCAGCGAACCAAGCGGCGCGCTGGTATTAGGTCCGACAGGCCGACCGCTCATGACCGGTGATCTATCCGATGATAAGGCCCCGGCGATCATTGCGCTCGAGTCGGCGTCCAAGACCTATGATGAGGGACGAAGTCCCGTACTCGAAAATGTGACGCTAAGCGTGCCGGAACGCCAGTTTCTCGCCATCGTCGGACCATCGGGCTCAGGCAAAACGACCCTGCTGCGGCTGATCAATCGCCTGACAGACCCGAGTAGCGGGACCGTGCACGTTGACGGGAAGAATGTCCGCGGCGTCGATCCGATTATGCTGCGCCGGCATATCGGTTACGTCTTTCAGGGCGTGGGATTGTTCCCGCATATGACGGTTGCGGAGAACATCGCGATTACCCCCAGACTTCTCGGCTACGATCGACGACGTCTCGCCGCGCGGGTGGACGAACTGCTCGAACTGGTTCGGCTCGAACGCGCTTCCTATCGCGATCGGTTTCCGCACCAGCTCTCCGGCGGCGAGCGCCAGCGGATCGGCGTCGCGCGTGCAATCGCTGCCAATCCGCACATCGTGCTGATGGACGAGCCGTTCGGTGCGCTCGACCCGCTGACCCGCGAAGCGCTGAGCGACGACTATCGCCGCCTGCATGACACGCTCGGCCTGACGACCGTGATGATAACCCATGATATGCTGGAAGCGGTGTTGCTCGCCGACCGCATAGCCGTGCTGCGCGAAGGACGGCTGGTGGCGGAGGGAACGCCGCCATCCTTGATGCGCGAGGAGCACGATCCATTTGTCAAGAATCTGATGCAGACACCGCATCGTTACGCCGAGCGGCTCAGCGCGCTGATGGCAAGCCAATGACGGGCTGATGTTTTCGCAATTCGACGAACGCATAGCAGAGGCCTTTGCGAGGCTGCCCGATTATCTCGGTGGTCATGTCCTGGTCAGCATGACGGCGCTTGCTCTCGGCATGGCGATTAGCGTTCCACTTGCACTCCTCGCCTTCCGTCGGCAGGCGCTGCGCCAGGTCTTGCTCGGGATTGCTAGCATCGTACAAACCATTCCTGGCTTGGCGCTGCTGGCACTCTTCTACCCGCTGTTGCTCGCGATCTCGGCGCTGACCGAAAAAGTCTTCGGATTTGCCTTCTCGGCGCTCGGCTTTCTGCCATCGGTGCTGGCGCTTGCGCTTTACAGCATGCTGCCGGTTTTGCGTAACACCATCACCGGGCTCGCCGGCATCGCCCCCGCTGTTAGGGAGGCGGCGACCGGCGTCGGCATGACACGACGCCAATCGCTTGTCGAAGTCGAATTGCCGCTGGCGCTGCCGGTGATCATGGGGGGCATCCGCACATCGGCCGTCTGGGTGATCGGCACTGCCACGCTGTCGACGCCGATCGGCCAGACCAGCCTCGGCAACTATATATTCGCGGGATTGCAGACGCAGAACTGGGTGTTCGTCCTGTTTGGCTGCGTTGTCGCGGCGATGCTTGCGCTCGTCGTCGACCAGCTGCTCTCCCAGATGGAAATCGGTGTCAGCACACGCAGGCGCTCGCGTATTGTGCTGGGCGCGGCCGGGCTGGTGCTGATCGGCGCCGGTGCGCTGGTGCCCACGCTGCGGGCCGGGGTGGCGACCTATACGGTCGGCGCCAAGACGTTTTCAGAACAGTATATACTCGCCGCGCTGCTGCAGCAGCGTCTCGACGCAAACGGGCTCCCGGCAGACCGGCGGGACGGGCTCGGCTCCAGCGTCATCTTCAACGCGCTGGCTGCCAACGAGATCGACGTTTATGTCGACTATTCCGGCACGATCTGGGCTAACCAAATGAACCGGACCGACGTAAAGCCACGGGCCGAGGTGTTACGCGAGGTCGCAACTTGGTTGCGCGAGCAGCACGGCGTGACCATGCTCGGTGGGCTTGGCTTCGAGAATGCCTATGCCCTTGCAATGCCGCGCGAACGCGCCGAGGCGCTGGGCATCCGTACGATCGCCGATCTTGCCCAACGCGCCGGGACAATGTCGATTGCCGGCGACTATGAATTCTTCAGCCGGCCCGAATGGAAGGCGCTTCAAGCCGCCTATGCGCTCGACTTCGCCAGCGAGCGCCAGATGCAGGCGGAATTCATGTACCAAGCCGCCGCCGCGGGAGATGTGGACGTCATCGCCGCATTCACCAGCGACGGAAGGCTTGCTCAGTATGACATGGTCACGCTCAAAGACCCCAAGCACGCACTGCCGCCTTACGACGCCATTGTGCTGGTTGCCCCGCAACGTGCGCAAAACAAAGCTTTTCTTGACGCTTTGCGTCCCCTTATCGGCGCGATCAACGTGCAATTGATGCGCGAGGCCAATCTACGCTCGATTGTCGGCGCCGAAGGCGCGTCGTCTGAGTCCGTCGCGCGATGGCTCTGGGAGGAAATCGTTCGACGCAAAAAGCCTGCGAGCCGAGCCCGCTCGCTCGACGACGTGAACAAAAACGCAGCCCGCGATGCTGCACTCCGATTCGCCGGCGGCCGGTGAGAAATCGGTGTCCGCAATCCGTCCAGGTTTTCCGGGTGTTGGCAATTACAACGGGAACCACGTGTTTAGCGGCCGGCAATTCATGAATTAAGAGTTAGAAAAGAGACTTCAGTTTATCAGGCTTACAATACTCAGCAAAAACCAGCTTAAGCGCCTTTTCTGTTTGATCGATATTCCCGGGCAGAGAAATGTGAACAGACCTCAAACCGAACTCCACTGTCGTTTTGTCGGCCTTCAAGGATTCAAAAATAATATCATCACCTTCGACCTCTAGTTGGTAAAAAACTCGCCTCCCAGCGTATCTTTTGCTGATTCGGGAAACGTCCATTTTAAAGCGGTCTAAATAATATCTCGCATATCCGTTGACGTTAGGCTTCGGTACCACAACGACACAGGTTTTTCGGTCCACAATTTCGGGCTGATGCTTTGGATTGGGAATTATCTGCCCAGTGAAAATGTAATTGATTGCTTGCTGGAACACATCATCTTCAGTCATTGCTCGAGTTTGCAGAGGCGCCATCCAAAGAAATAATGCGACCGCGATCGCAACGGACAGCCTTTTGTGATCACTTCTCTTCCGAAACGTTAGGCCTGTCATCGCCTGACTCCTGCATCCGGCCGCGGCCTGCCACAACGCAGTTGGGGACGAACGCGTACCTCGCCGGTACTTGGATTGGAGCTTCAACTTCCTTCATTGAATGCGGTACGCACGTCTTTCAAGATTCCTTGATAACCCAACATAGACGGATACGGCTCAGATGGGTCGTCTCCTCTAAACAAGGCACGTTTGGTATGCTGCGGTGACGGCCGCCATTGTTCACCATACGAAGGGAGCTGATTTAAATATAGCGCCTGCATCGCATGGTTAAAGAACTTGCTGTCTCTGGGCGTGGTCATCACCACAGAGATGTCGGTAGCCGGGTGGGCTCTCCCCTGTCTCGAAGATCGAGGTGTCGCTAACTAATCTCATCCAAACGGGAGTTGTCGATGCGTAGCGTTGCCGATACACCTCATCTGATCGCGACGAACAGCAGCTGCTACGAGCAAATCGAGCAGCCCCCAACTCGTGATCGTTTCAATTTGCGCGTTCGTTGAGGCGGTCCATATCCGGTGCCAGCAGCCGCAGCGTCGAGCAAGGCGACGAGGCTCTGGATTTCTGCGAGCGGCACAAAGCTGCCGTGATAACGACGGTCGATCGCGTCAGCTTTGCCGGGCACTCCGGAAATTTGCCGACGATTGCTCGCTTCGCTTGTCGCTGCGCTCGCTTGCTTGGCGCTGCGCTGCTTGTTTTCGTTGATGCTGGTAACCTGAGACGCAAGGACCGATTTGGCTGGCCGCGCAAGCCCAACGGCTTCGCCTGCGAGGCCGCGGAGTAGGGGCGCTTCCGAGATGCTTCCCGGGGCGATTATTGGGAAGCAGCCCCGGCTGTAAATGATTGCGCCACAGGCATAACTTGATCGCCTGAAAGCTTTTCGCAGCTATTGAACAAAGAGCGCGCATGATCGCAACACCCGAGCCGCTCCGCGCCTCGTTTCAGGCTGCTTTTGCCTCAAGGAACGGATAGTCGGTGTAGCCTTGCGGGCCTGGGGCGTAGAACGTCTCCGGATTCGGCGCTTGAGGGGCGCGTGCTGGCGGAAGCGCTCCGGCAGATCCGGATTGGCAAGGAACAGCTTGCCGAACGCCACGGCGTCGGCTTCGCCGGCCGCAAGCGCGCGTTCGGCGGTTTCCTGGGTGAAGCCTTCGTTAGCGATATAGACCCCGCCGAAGGCTTTTTTCAGCTCCGGGCCGATGCGGCCTTCGCCTGTATGCTCGCGCACGCATAGGAAGGCGATCTTGCGCTTGCCGAGCTCGCGGGCGACATAGCCGAACGTCGCCAGACGATTGGAATCTCCCATAGAGTGCGTGTCGCCGCGCGGAGCGAGATGCATGCCGACGCGGCCCGCGCCCCACACCGAAATCACCGCATCGGCGACCTCCAGCATCAGCCGCGCGCGATTCTCGATCGGGCCGCCGTAAGCGTCGGTGCGCTTATTGCTGCCGTCCTGCAAGAATTGGTCGAGCAGGTAGCCGTTTGCGCTGTGCAGCTCGACCGCATCGAAGCCCGCCTCCAGCGCATTCTCGGCGCCCTTGCGGTAGGATTCGATGATGCCGGAAATTTCCTCAAGCGCCAGCGCGCGCGGCACGGGAAAAGGCTCTTGCGGCCGCAACAGGCGCACAGGACCCTCGGCGGCGATGGCGCTGGGCGCAACCGGCTGCGCGCCGTCGAGGTAAAACGGGTGCGAGATGCGCCCGACATGCCACAGCTGCAACAGCATGCGTCCGCCCACGTCATGCACCGCGCGCGTGACCTGTTTCCAGCCCTCGACCTGCTCCCTCGACCAGATGCCGGGCGTATCGGGATAGCCGACGCCCATCGGCGTCACCGAAGTTGCTTCCGAGAAAATGATGCCCGCCGAAGCGCGTTGGGCATAATATTCTGCCATCATCGCATTCGGCACGCGCCCCGGACTCGCGCGGCAACGCGTGAGCGGCGACATTACAATGCGGTTGGGCAAGCTCAATTCGCCCATCGTGAGCGGATCAAACAGGCTCGGCATCAGCACTATTCCTTTTCTGACAGCTTGAGGAGGAGTTTGAGGAGGCCGGGAAATTTCTTGTCGATTTCAGCGCGACGCAGCCGGCTGATATGCTGCAGGCCGTGCTTTTCCGTGCGAATGAGTCCGGTTTCGCGCAGAACGCGGAAATGGTTCGACAGCGTCGATTTGGGGAGATGGTCAAAGGGAGCGGCGTCGCTGCAGCACAGGCCATCGCAATTGCCGTAAAGATTGTGCACGATCGCAAGACGAACGGGATCCGCGAGCGCCGAAAGCAGCGCCGGCAAAGCGATTTCGTCGATCGGTGGATGCGCGAACTGTCTCATGCGAGGGTGATGTGGGGCGGGCGCGGACTAATTCAATAGTTCGGAATAATAGAAATAGTCAGCCGTGGATCGCGCTTGACGTCCTCCGTAGGAAGCGGCTCGAAAGTCACCTCTGGCAGGGTAGGGCTGGACAGATCGATAGGAGGCGATGATGTGCGTTCCCGGTTGCATGGCTGTTGAAGGAACGTCAGGTGGCCGGGCTCGCCGTCGACGCTTTGTCCCTCGATAACGGGCCGTCAGCCGACTTCAAGACCCATTACCTGTGGCTTCCGTCCGGCCGCTGGGGTCTCGAAAACGTTGCCAATCTCGATCAGGCGCCGCGGCAGGCGCAACGCTCGTGGTCGGGCTGCCCAAGGTGAAGGATGCGACTGGCGCGCCGGTGCGTCTGTTTGCGCTGATGTGAGCCCTCTCCGCGCGCATGCGCTCCGGACAAGGGGAAAAACAGACAAAAAAGGCGGGCGGCCCTTCACGAACCGCCCGCTGGGCTCGCAACATCACGCACCCCCGTGGCACGACGCTGCGCACCGAGCCTCAGTATGAAAAACCTATGACGCACAGGGCGAAATTTCGCCTTGATTTAGATCAGCCAAACGACCGGAAATTTCGGCGGCGGGGCTCGGCGCGAAACAGGTCGATAGTTGGAAAAAACTGACTGCCCGTACCACGCCGGTATCCCAAGACCGCGCCCGGACCTTGCCTCAGCCCCTTCCGACATAGGGCATCTTCGTCGCCATCACAGTCATGAATAGGACATTAGCGTCGGGCGGGAGGCTCGCCATGTAGGCGACCGCACTGCCGGCGTGGTCCACATCCATCCGCGGCTCCACCATGGTTTGGCCGCTCGGCTGGGGAACGCCCGCGCCCTCCCTCATGCGATCGGTCAGCGGGGTGGCGGCATTGCCGATATCGATCTGGCCACAGGCGATGTCGTAGGCGCGACCATCGAGGGCGGTTTGTCGCGTCAGCCCGGTGATCGCATGCTTGGTCGTGGTGTAGGCGACCAAGAAAGGGCGCGGCGAATAGGCGGCGATCGAACCATTGTTGATAATGCGCCCGCCGCGCGGCGTCTGCGCTTTCATGATGCGGATCGCTTCCTGCGTGCACAGGAAGACGCCGGTCAGATTGATGTCAACGACCTGACGCCAGGTCTCGAAAGGCAAATCTTCGATCGGCCCTGCGGGCGCGTTGATGCCGGCATTGTTGAACAGAAGATCGAGCCGCCCAAAGGCTTCGCGTACCTGGGCGAACAGCGCATGGACGGATGCAGGATCGGCGACATCGGTCGCCACGGCGAGGCTCGCGCCGCCCGCCGCGCCGATCGCATCTGCCGTCTCTTCCAGCTTGTCCTTGCGCCGCCCGGCGAGCACCATCTGAAAGCCTGATTTCGCCAGGGCCAGGCTCGCGGCGCGGCCAATGCCGCTGCCGGCGCCGGTGACGACAGCGATGCGAGGCGAAGTCATGTGTTCGCTTCCTCCGCCGTCAGCAAAGCACAGGTCATCAACGGCCGCCAGAACGCGATCGCAAATAGTGAGATTACCATCCGAAGAATCCGGGTGAGGGGCGCGATGGCTCAGGGCGCGTATTCATAAACTCACGATTGGTCACGCGCCTCAGCAATCGCAGGGATTGGGTTGTCCATCCACGTTTTGTGATGACGGACCCAGGCGGGTAAGCTTAGTCTATGCCTGACGACTTGCGACCGTTCCGGTAGCAGCATGAACGACACGATCTCGATCGTCGCGTTGGGGAATTGCGAGCGCCGCCGTCCCATTGACTCGGGCGCCGGCGTCGTGGCTCGCATCATAGATGCGGTCACCGCCAGAGCGCCTGCGACCACGCGTGCGGCGGCCTTTGCCTTCGGGCTTTTCTTCGCGCCGCCGAGTTCTAACGTCATCGATACGATAACCAACCCGATCACGTCGTTCGTCCCGGCAATCATGGATAATCTCGACTACATTTCTCCTGCATACGGTCAGCCGGCCGCGCTTACAAAATCACAGTTGGATGCGCTCAATACCTACAATAAGGCAACAAACGATTTTAAGTCTATCTTGAGCCAGCGGCGCGCGCAGATCAATTCGAATCGACAGCTGCCGAACTTGCCAGGACAAGCGCTTTATCTCGCTCGAAACAACATGATAAGCGCGTATAAAGATCTCACCGACGTGCTGCCGTCGAGAATCGGAAGACCTAATAAATTTGGAATTCCTCCGGCCTATTTCGATGCCGACAATGAACCGCTTCTCGAGGAGTATACAAGCCTTTTCAATATCATGCAGGCGCCACCCGCCAATGCGCAAAACTCAAATACTCCATTTGGTGATGTTGTTGACCTAGGAACCGTGATTGGACGAGTTAAGGGCCTCGATGCAGAACATGCTGAAGTGGCGGGCCGGATCAGCTTGGGCCTTTTCTTTGCCGAGACAAATGGCAACCAAAATATTGGGAATGCGCGCTCGAATAAGTACAAGGGCAGCTTTCAGACAGGGGTATCTGAAGATAAATATGGTCGAAACAAATGGGCAGCAATTAAAAAAACGATCGCATCTCTCAATCTTGCATTGAGCGCTCGCGACGATGAGGAAGAGATCCGCGTCGGCAAATTAGACCATCGATTCAATCACTGGACTGCCGTAAGAGACGCCCTAATGAATTCACACGCAGGCCTTTTCCCGCGCATACCGACGATCGTGAAAGCATTGCCAAATCCCGTTGATCAAATGAAGCTTTTTGAGCTCATACAGATCATTCCAAGTCCGACCAAGGCCGCTCTCAAATCGGGCGACGTATTGGAATACAAAATTTCCGACCCGAGGATAATGGGATATTTGCGCAACAACAGCATCTTCACATTTGGAAAAAGTAATCGCGCAAAAACATCGGCGACGTTCGGCGAGATTCTCGATGCGATGTGGCTCTTCAATGACAAATTTGAACGAGCGCTGTCTAAATTCAACGAGATCAAGGCTCGGCAAAAGGGTGGGAATTAGGAATTTCGGGCCGGCGGGACGTTCGCAAAGCAGCCTTCATCTGTCCCGGCCGGGCCACCGCCACGGACACCGCCAGGGTCAGATTCGGGCATGCGGACCGTGAGCACTCCTTTCACGCCCCTCCGAACAGTGGCACAATTTCGCCCGTCGCGGGTCACGCTAATGCCGCATTCGAGCCCTCCTGCGGCCACTCCGCGCCGCTATATGTTTAATATCTGCGACTAGACCACACCCCCGAAAACGAATTAAGCGCAACTATTGGCCTCCTCCGGCGGGAGTTTTCTGTTGGAGTGAGGCGGTATCCGGCCGATGTGCTCAAGGGGGGTGTGGCTATGAGGAGGTCGTGGCCGATAATCGAGATTATGTTTGGCGGAAGCCTCGCGATCATAGCGATGATCCTTCTGATGAGCTGACGCCTTAAACGCGATTGCGAGGCCGCTGAGGGCGCGCGACTGCGACCGGGGCGCCGGTGTTCGAGCGGCTGTGCGAGGGGAGCAGCTGCCCCCGCACGGGGCGATTGCGGATTCTCGCCGGCATCGTGGAGAGCCTTGATGTAGCCGCTTCGGCGACTAGGGAGCCGTGCACACACCTATCGGAGGCCAGCCCCGAAAACACGCTCCCTGGCCTCCGTAGCGCCGCCGAGGGGCTATCCGTAGCTCGCCTGCGCCACGGCCCCTAAGGGTGCACTAACTCACAAATCCGGCTCTATGAGCGTCGCTCGATGTCCGCTTCGCTCCGAAAGCGAGCGAATTGCTGCGCGACAGCGAAATGACGTATATGAGACGATGGAAATCGACGACCTCACGATTGCCCGAACACTGGACCTGTTCGAGCGCGGCGACTTAAGCGCGACTGCGCTGTGCCAAGCCTTTCTTGACCGGATAAACAAGATCGACCGCTCCGGCCCGACCCTGAGGTCGGTGTTGGAGTTAAATCCGGACGCACTCGCGTCTGCGGAGGCCTGTGATCGTGCCCGCCGGACCGACATTCAGGTGCCACCGCTGAACGGCATACCGATCCTCGTCAAGGACAGTATCGACACCGCCGACCGGACCCAGACGACTGCCGGTTCTATCGCGATGCTTGGCAACTTTGCCCCACGTGACGCCTTCGTGGTTGTCAATCGGCATTGAATCGGGACCCCTGATCGGCGTCCAAAAGGGACCCCCTTTGGACAGGAGAAGGGGAGCAAGCCGCGAGCGAGCGCGCCTTCATGGAGCGCCGTAGCGAGCGAGCGGCTTGCGGTGGTCAGGCGCGGCTTTTGAAGCGCCAGCTGTCGTTGCCGGTCTCGACGATGTCGCAGTGGTGAGTGAGGCGATCGAGCAGTGCGGTGGTCATCTTGGCGTCGCCGAAGACGCTCGGCCATTCGCCGAAGGCGAGATTGGTGGTGACGATGATCGAGGTGCGTTCGTAGAGCCGACTGACGAGATGGAAGAGGAGCTGGCCGCCGGACTGGGCGAAGGGCAGATAGCCGAGTTCATCGAGGACGATGAAGTCCATGCGGGTGAGGTGATCGGCGAGCCTGCCCTGCCGGCCGTTGCGGGTTTCGGTTTCAAGCCGATTGACGAGATCGACGACATTGTAGAACCGACCGCGCGCGCCGGCGCGAATGCAGCTTCGCGCAATGGCGATGGCGAGATGGGTCTTGCCGGTTCCCGTTCCGCCGACCAGCACGACGTTGCGCTGCTGGGCGATGAAGCCGCCGCCGGCGAGGTCTTTCACCAGGGTCTCGTTGATCGGCGTGCCGGCGAACTTGAAGTCGGCGAGATCTTTGGCGAGCGGGAGCCTGGCGATGGTGAGCTGGTATTTGATCGAGCGCGCCTGCTTCTCGCTGATCTCGGCGGTGAGCAGGTCGCCGACGACCCGTTGGGGTTCGTGCTGGCGTTTGACGGCGGTCGCCATGATGTCATCGAAGGCAGCCTTCATGCCGTAGAGCCGCAGCTCGCCCATGAGGTCGAAGATTTGGGTGCGTTCCATCAGAGGGTCCTCCTGAGGGTGTCGTAACGGGCGCAATTGGGAACCGGGGTATGGCGCAGGGTGAGCCCGGCCGGCGTGACGATGGTGATGGGCGGCCCGGGATCGCGCTGGCGGGCGAGAATGTTGAGGATGACGTCGGCGGAGTGGACGCCGTGGGCGAGCGCTTCGGCGCAGGCCGCCTCGACCGCCGGCAGCCCGTCGGCGAGCACCGCGACCAGGATGTCGACCATCTGCCGATCGCCGTCGTCGGTCCCGGCCAGCTTGCGCCGCACCCGCTCCATGGCGGCCGGCAGCACCCAGGCCTTGAAGGGAGCGCCATTGCGGAGAGCGCCCGGCTTACGGGCGAGCACCGGGACGTAATGCCAGGGATCGTAGACCGTCGCGCCGCGGCCGAAGGCGCGCGGATGCTCGCCGACGATCCTGCCGTCCTGGCGGATCACGACGCGGTCGGCGTAGGCGTGAATCTCAACCGGTCGGCCGACGGCGCTCGCTGTGACCGAGTATTTGTTGTTGTCGAAGCGGACCAGGCAGGTCTTGGAGACCGAGGCGGGCACGGCGTGGAACCCATCGAAGCGACCGGTATAGGGAACGAGCTTCGGCCGCTCCGCCTCGAACGCCTCCCAGATCGTCTGCTCGCTCAGGTCCGGATGACGATGCGCTTTGGCGTGGGCGATGCATTGATCCAGAAGCCAGGCGTTCAGCTCGTCGTAGCTCTTGAACCGCAGCCGGGGCGTGAAGAACCTCTCGCGCACCAGGCCGACCTGGTTCTCGACCTGCCCCTTCTCCCAGCCGGACGCCGGCGTGCAGGCGACCGGATCGACGAGATAATGGCTGCACATCTGCAGGAAGCGGCGATTGTAGAGCCGGTCCTTGCCGACGAAGACCGTTTCCACCGCCGTCTTCATGTTATCGTAGATGCCGCGCTGACACGCGCCTCGGAAGAAGGCGAAGGCGCGGTCGTGGGCGTCGAACACCATCTCCTGCGTCTCGCGCGGATAGGCGCGCACGAACGGCATGCGGCTGTGGCAGAGCCGGACATGGGCGACCTTCACCGTGATCGTCACGCCGTTCAGCACGACGACCTCGTGGCTCCAGTCAAACTGGAAGGCCTCCCCCGGCGCGAAGAACAGCGGCACGTAGGCCGCAGCCGTCGATTGCCCGCGCTCCTTGGCCCACCGCCTGGCGTAGCGCCGAACGGCGTCGTAGCCGCCCCCGTAACCGCGTCCGCACAGCTCCTCGAAAATGCGGATCAGCGTCAGCTGCTCGCGGGCCGGCTTGGCCGCGTTCGTCTCCAACAGTTCCTCAAGAACCGCCGTCCATTGCCCGAGCTTCGGCCGCGGTTGAACTGTGCGCTCGTACGTGAACGAAGTCTCGCCCGACCGGATGACTTTCCGGACAACCTTCCGCGACAGTCGCAGCTCCCGGCAGATCGCCTTGATCGACTTGCCGTCCGAAAAATAGCCGCGTCGAACCTTCGCAATCGTTTCCACAATCAGCATCCCAACCTCGGCTTCCACGAATCATGGAAGCCAGTGTGGACCCACCGTCCCGGGGTCCCGATTGGAAGCCGATCACCCCGAAAACGGGGTCCCTATTGCACGCCGAAACACATCGTGGTCGACCGTCTCAGGAAGGCCGGAGCCGTCATCCTCGGAAAAGCCAACATGACCGAATGGAGCTACATGCGTTCCGCCCGGACTTGCAGTGGCTGGAGCAGTCGTGGTGGCCAAATACGCAATCCACACATCCTCGATCGATCTCCTTCCGGCTCCAGTGGCGGCTCTGCTGTTGCGGTCGCGGCCGGCCTTTGCATGGGGGCGCTTGGTGCCGAAGTCGACGGTTCGATCGTTCGTCCGTCATCCGCCAATGGAGTTGTGGGCATCAAGCCCACGGTCGGTCTTGTCAGCCGGAGCGGTGTGATGCCGGTCGCTGCTCCGCAGGACACGGCCGGTCCTATTGCCCGCACCGTCGCCGATGTTGCGCTCCTCTTGTCGGTTCTCGCCGGGCCGGACCCGGAGGATCCAGCGACGATGGAAGCGCCGGTCTCGACCAATTTCACCGCTTTGCTCGCTAACGATGCGCTCCATGGCGCGCGCCTCGGCGTGGCCCGGGACATGATGGGCACGCACGAAGGGGTCGACAAAGTCATCGACGCTGCAATCGACACATTGCGCGATTTGGGCGCCGAGATCGTCGATCCGGCGATCGGCGCATGGACCCCGTTCTTCGGGGAGGCCGAAGTCGAACTTTGCCTTTATGGGTTCAAGGACGGCATCAATCGCTATCTGGCATTCCATCAAAGCTCGCCGATGAAGACCCTGGGAGACGTCATTGCGTTCAATGAAGCCAACGCCGATCGGATCATGCCGTACTTCCCGCAAGACCTCTTCGAGCGCGCACAGGCTAAGGGCGATCTCCACGAGGAAGCCTACTTGAAAGCGAAAGAGGAGTGCCGGCGTATGTCACGCACCGACGGCATCGACAAGGTGCTGAACGCGCACGTCCTTGACGCTCTGATTGCGCCGACCGACGGCACACCGCCCTGGATCATCGATCCCCTGGTCGGAGACCACATCATTGGCGGCTGCTCAGCTCCTCCGGCGTTGGCTGGTTATCCGCACGTCACTGTCCCGGCTGGGATGTGTCACGGGCTTCCGGTCGCGCTTTCTTTCTTTGGTAAGGCGTGGCAGGAGGGGAAGTTGCTCGGCTATGCCTTTGCCTTTGAGCAGGCAACGCGAGCCCGACGCACTCCCGCCTTCAGGCCAACGGTTGCTTGAACAGTTCGCCAGACAGGTCGGACAGCGTGGCAGAAGCCCCAGAAGATCAGGGAAGCGATACCGTTTCTGGCAATGTTGGACGCTAGAGCGAATTCCATTCCAATGGAATCGGAATTCGCTCTGGTTTTTCGTGAGTAGTCGCATTTTCTTCGGCGAACCGGTTCCCACCCCCGGATCAAGTCCGAGGGCATGCTTCGCCGGAAAATGCTCTAGGCGGTCGTTTGCCGAGCGCGACGACCCTGTGCTCGCAATGACTGCGGCGTCCGGGTTGGGTCAGATTTGGGCATGCGGGGCCGTAAGCGACCGGTCCGCCTTCACCCGAACAACCCCACATTCGCGAGCATGGCGGGCAAGTACGAGAAGTGCCACAAGCCGCCATTCAATTGATGGATTAGGCGAAGACGCTAGGCCGGCTCAACCACGGTCGATATCATTCAAGCCTTAATTCTTCTCGGAGCGACCGGTTTGTTATTCTTTGCCTTTTGCTTGGCTTGGTACATGAACTCGATCAGGACTGAGCCGCATATCGCAATGATCGCGATGACCTGTATCAGAGTCAGAGGTTGCGAAAGGATGGCAACCGCCAGCACGGCGGCAATGGCAGGCTTGAGGAAGAACAGGTAACTGGCGCGCGTAATGTCGGGCGCATGCGCTAGTCCGCCGATCCAGAGATATTGCGTAAGAGTCGTGTTCCACAGCGCGATGACGAGCAACGACCATGCCTGACGCGCAGGCAGGTTTGGCAAGTTCAAGGGATTGACCCAAATACCGAACGCGATGCCGACAACAACCCACAGCCCGAGCCCGCCTATAAACATCGCCAGCGCAGTTACCGGGAGGGCTCCGTGGCGTGTAATGATCGGCCTCACCAGGACCGAAAATGACGCTACCAGCGCAGCGCATCCGAGCGCCATAAAGATGCCGATCAGGGAACTTTTCGTGTCAAGGAACTTGCTGAGATAGCCGTCACTGATTAGCAGCGCGACGGCGAACACGGCTGTACAGCCGGTCAACCATTTCACCGCCGATATAGGCTGCCGGTTGATGATCTGATTCGAAATGCCGACGAATATTGGAATTGTCGTGACTAGTGTCGCCACTTGAATAACGGTCGCATAATCAAGCGCCCAGTGAAACAGCAGGTAAGCGAGAGTGACCCCGGCGAAGGACAATGGAAGCAACAGTTTCCATTCAGCTCGAAATATTTTGAGAACAGCGCCGGGACCGGCGATCACCATCGAAACCAGCAGCAATCCCGATCCACCCAGAAGAAAGCGCCAACTCGATACCTCAGGCCCTGATACGCCTGAGAAGACCGCGACAAACTCACTTGTGGCATGTCCAAGGACGCCTATGAAAACGGCGAGATAGGCGATCGCCGGCCTGTTCCACATCTTATTCGAGCCTCTCCGCAAATTCGATCAATGCGTCGGCAAGACGAACAGGATGTTCGAGCGGCAGCAAATGGCCTGCGTCCGTCCATTCGAGATGTTCGGCCTGCCGCAGCTTCTTGCGGAGTTGCTTTACGTGATCCTGATCGAGAAAGAGCCGATCCTGAAGACCTGTGATGGTCAGGACGGGCAAATTCAGTTCGTCATAGGGCACGTCCCAGTCGGTCGAACCCGCGGCCTGCATCAATTTGAAATGGCCGTGCGCCGGGTCCTGCGGCATATAGGTTGTGGCAACCAGATAATTGCTGCGGTTTTCAGCCTGGAAGTCTTCATTTGTGAGAAGCGGCAAGTACAAGTCGAGCAAGAGTGGAAAGCCACCGACACGAACGGCTGCAAGCAATGCATCATTTATCCAGGCGATGCGCGGCCCGATGTGTCTCAATGTGTTGAGAAGCACAAGGCCGGTTGCGCGCGCCCCCACAAGTATTGCGCGGGATGCATACAGTCCACCGATCGACAGGCCCACCAGAACAGAGCGAGGCGGATCGACTTCTCTCAAGAGTGTTAGGAGGTCGCCGATGATTAGATCAGCGCTCAGCTCCAGCTCTTCCGAAAATGGACTGTCAGCCTGACCGCGAAAGTTCCAGCAGAGCGTGCCAAGCCCTGCTTCACGGCAGCGCGGTGCTACCACTGCTTGCCATGCGGCAGCGCTACCCGTCAGGGCGTTTACAAAAACCAGTGTTGGTTTCTTCTGTGAAGGCGCATCGTACTCGAAATAAAGGCCGTCCTTCTGCCCGAGTTCAAGGTAGGTGGCGCCGGGCCGTGCCATTGCTGATCACCGTTCGCCAAACCGGGAATGGTTTCCTACGGGCCGCCAAATGGGGACGATAAAACTCCGCTTAGAACGCAGTCCTGTCCGCCAGCTGCCGGTGGAAAGTCAGCGCGCAACGCCCTCGCAAACATCATATGCCCGAAATGAGGTGCCAGCAATCAAGTTTCAGCAGCACCGTGGTTGACGGCATCAATGATTTGGAAATCCGACAGTGCGTCTGCTGGGGGTCAGATTCGAAGAGGTGTGCCAATCAGGCTGCTGTTCGCACTCTCCCGCCAACCGGATGACATATGCGATAGGGAAGGTCTAATACGGCGTGCGGATTAGCCGTGACGATGTTTCTCGATAGAGACGCTGTTGATGACAAACAAGGTGCTGGCGTCGGACGCCGCCAACTATTTCTCCGCAAACCGCGCCGCCGATCGAACCGGCGTTGGCGTTCTGCGTGCCGCCGCCATAACGGCTGGCGTTTCCTGGTCGATCGCATTCGTCGGAGTCGGCCTGCTCTACGGATTACAGATGTATGGCGACGGTTCGATTTTCTCCTACGCCGTCGCCGTCCAGGATGCCTGGGCAATCCACTTGCACAACATCTCGGGCCGCATCTTCGTCTATCTATTCTGCTTCGTGCCGGCCGAGGCTTATATCGCGCTGACCAAGGACCCGGAAGGAGGCATAGCGGTCTACGGATTTTTGTTTTTCGCGGCGCAATTGCTGGGGCTCGGCGTAACATATGCGGTGGACCGATCCAGAAACCGTATCATTTTCAGCTATGCATGTTTCTCGACGGCATGCCTCGGCCCGCTAATATTCGGATTTCCGACCGAGATGTGGCTAACGCACGCATTGTTCTGGCCCGCCTTGGCGCTATGCCATTATACCAATGGCGGCCTCGTTGGGATCGTCATTGTGTTTTTGGTGTTGCTCGCACTTGCTCTGACTCACGAAGGCGCGCTGGTGCTTGCTTTCGCTGTTCTGGCGACCCTCCTGTTGCGGGGATATCGCGACGCCGCTTTTCTGCGGGCGGGCAGTGCTCTTGCTGTCGTGATCTCAATCTGGTTCGCCGTTAAGATGGTGTTTCGCCCGGACGATTACATCGCCGACGTGCTCGCCGCGGCCGAGCACAACTTCTTTAACATACATATTTTTACCAGTGGCCTATTTGCATTACTGGTGATCGCTCTCATCGGCTATGGCATATTCTTCCTTATTCTTTGGCGAATGGGTTTAGAAAAAGCCCATGCCTATTCCGCCGTGATCGTGGCTGTCGCGCTGGCGGCCTACTGGCTGCTGTTCGAACAATCGATCCACGCGGAAAACCGTTATTACCTTCGAACGGTGGTCTTTATCGCAACACCGGTGTTCGGTGTGCTTGCCGCGGTGTATGCGCTCGGTGCGGACTGGTCTTTGAAACTGGCAACTCCCGTCCTGTCTCGCATGACGAAGTCTTTCTCTACTCCCGTGATGGCTCGGGCTGTCCTCGGCGCTCTTCTGGTCGTGACGTTGGTGAACGCAGTCGAGACGGCGAAATTCGTCGCCGCGTGGGTGAAATACAAGGCTGCGATAAGGGAGCTAGCGACGAGTGCGACATCTGATCCTGAGTTGGGAGACCCGCGCTTCGTGTCCTCGCACCGAATCGACGCTGCTTTGAACCGTGTCTCCTGGTCCTCAACGACACCTTTCCTGTCAGTGCTGGTGGCGCCGCGGTTCGCTCCGTCGCGACTAGTCGTGGACCCGGAGGCGGGCTATTTCTGGCTTTCCTGCCAATTTGCGACTGCCAACGAAAGGGCCGTGCGCGCCATACCGGTCGAGAGCCGCCGGCTTATACGCGTGCACGCGTGTCTGCACCGTTAGTGCATAATCCCGCCGTGATGGCGGTAATTCAATCTGATCCGGATCACGTTCCAAGGTCCGATGCGCAATCAGCCGATTCCGCCCGAGGCGGGTCAGGAGTCTGGTCCGCGCCGCGACAATCGCGGCAGCATGCGGCCAAGAACGCCGTCTCGCCGAATGAAATGATGATAGAGCGCCGCGGTGACGTGCATGCCGACGAGAGCGATCAGCGCGAAGGCAGCAATCTTGTGGGCGGCAAAGACCGGAACGGATAACGGTCGATTTGGCGCAGTCAAAGCGGGGAGTGCAAACCAGTCGAAAACGGTGAGTGCGGGATAAAGAGAAGTGCCGATCCAGCCCAACAACGGAACGAGCAGCAGCAGAAAGTAGAGCCACGCATGAACCAATGTCGACATTTCGCGTTGCCATCTCGTGAGCGTCGGCTCAGCCGGAGGCGCGCCGCGGCCAAGTCGATTAGCCAGCCGCAAAATGACCAGTAGAAGCAAAACAATTCCGAGTAGCTTGTGCGCGCTGTAGAACGCGAGCGCATCGCTCAATCTCACCCAGAAATTGGGCTGGGGAGCCTCGTAGACCATGATGATGCCCATCGTGACCTGCACCGCGATCAACCCGACCATGATCCAGTGCAGCGCACGCGCAATCGGACTGTAAACCGCAGCTCGTTGGTCCGCCGCCGCCGTCATCTCGACCTCACCGCCTGTTTATCGAACCGACCGTTGTGCCTATCGCAAAATAGGTCCGTCTCGGCGATGCGCCCCAGCTACATCATCTGAGAAGCTATATCCACGATCGGCTGTTGGCGGCCGTAGCGCCGTTCTACCTGTTATCGCGCTTTGCTTGCGCCCGGCGCTGAACCCCAAGGACATGTCCTTTCGCGCGACCGGCAGTCAATCGAGGCACGGGCTTGGTTCTTGGTTTGGACACCATGCCAGTCCCTACCGTTCGACTAGAGGGGCGGGGCATCGTCCTGTTGGCGCTACTGCGCTTCTTTTCGAGCGCCTTACGCGCAGCCGCCATATGTTGCTCGCGCGCTTCCTGCACCTCGATGTCCAGCAGGTAATGCTCGCATTTATGGAGTGCTTCGAGAAATATTCCCATCTTACGCCTCGATAGCTCTCCCGACATCCCCTTTCGCGCCTCGGTGAGAGCGCATCTGCGCGCCTTGTCTGCGTGACGGCGCAATACCCCGATCCGTTTCTTCAGAGTCGGCTTATCAAGCGACTTCAGGTTCTTCGACAGGACATCGCGGACCAGAGCGAATTCCTGCCGCGTGGTGTATTTGGCGATGCGATTGAGCTGTGCAGGCATGATCTTGATTTCGTTCCTTCGCATTCATGGCAGGTTGAGGAAGACTTGATCCGATATCCGGAGCCTAGATACCGGTCCGTGCTAACAAGGACATGTCGGGAGTGATATTGCACTAAATTCGTTAGCCGAGCATTGCTTTCAGCGCCATAGCCGCTGATGAATAGCCGCCGCGGGCGCCGTCGATGAAATGGACGTGGTTGGGCTCGACCGGCGAAGGGGCAAAGCATGTCATCAGCGCCGCGTCCTGGCGGTGCAGGCCGTAACAAACCGCCCCAGCTTCCGCCGCCATGACGAGGCGCGCTTCGATAGCGTCGGCGAGGTCAGGCCCACAGTCGATGACCATTCGTAGGCCGTCGTCGAACTTTCGATAATCGGCGTTCTCGATCACTTGCCGCATATAGACCGCGGGCACGAAATTGCCCACTCGAATTCCGTACCGCATGATTACGAAATAGATGAAGTTCCAGGCTAAGACGACGCCTTTCTGAACGAACAACGGCACGCCGCGACGACAAACCGCGTGCGCCTCGAGGCCGGCGCCAGCCGGCGGCCAGCTGAGGGTAGGGCCGGCCCTCGGGAGGGGAGTGGACCCACCCGGGCTGTGCTCGACTAGCGCAATGATCTCTTCGACCACGATGCGAAAAGCTTCGGGGTTGGCTCCGATGGCCGGCACTGCCAACAGTGAGAGCACGAGTCCGCGCGTCGCGGGAATCTCGGCGAACCGGCACGACAGCCCAGCGAGATTCGGACGAGCATCGGGCGGACCTGGAGCTACCGCGAACTCGCCCCGCTTCATGGCGGCGTCGGCCCAGCGCAGACCGCCACCCGAGAACATTGCGTAAGAGACATTGGGGGAGGGGGCAAAACGCGCCACGCGAACGTCGAAGCCGTGTGCGCGTATACTGGCGACAGGCACCAGCGCTACGCGCATGGCAAGGCCGATCTCGTTCTTGACCCATGTCGCGGTCGCGGCAAGCGCCGCACGCGCAGCTTCTAAGTCGCGCGGCGGCACTGCGAATGTCGCGCCGTCGCCGCCGAAGACATAAGGAAAGTCACGACCGTCCAGCGCATTCTTGGCCGCAGCGATCACGGCAGCGCCGGCCATGTTCACGGCCCTGTAGCGGCTTTCGCGGATGGCCTGAGTCGATTGCACGATGTCGGACACGCCGATCGTCCAATCATCCGGCAGTCGGACGTAGGATGCCTGCTCCACGACGTTGCCGAAGCTGGTGAAGATGGGAATGTTCGCGTAAAATGAATTGTTATCGTTCGTCGCAGGCATCGACGCCGTCCTGTAGGCCCGGCAGCCTCAATTTTCCATGACATCTTAAGGGTGGGCCCTCCTGGTGCGGCAAGAGTAGGCGCATCGATGCGCACAGCCCCATGATCACATTGCCGCACGTGATCGAGCGAGCGGACACCGAGCGAACGCATGTTGCCGAGCGTCATCGGCGGTCCGGGGGATGCCATGACGGCGAGCTGCTAGGCGCTCAGCGGGGGTGAGGCGGTCGTATCGTATGTCCGGTTTGCCCGAAAGCGGACATGGCCGGGCGATTTATAAGTCCGCGCCGTAGTCGGCAACTCCCGCTCGGCTCGCGCCTCGCGCCTTGGTGCTCGCCGACCTCTCCCGCTGGGGGAGATTGAACACCCGCTTACTACTTCGCCATGCCGTAAGGGGGGCGGGGGATGGCGGCATGGGCGGCGCGCAGCGCTGCCGACCAGCGCTGGCGCAGATCGGTGAAATACGGCTCCTCCGGCTCGATCCGATAGGCCAACTCCGCCTCGCAGGCGTTGCGCCGCGCCACAAGAATATCGATCGGCATGCCGACGCTGAGGTTGGAGCGCATGGTGGAGTCGACCGAGATCAGCGCGATCTTGAGCGCATCGTAGAGATCGATGTCATGCGTCACCGCGCGGTCCAGCACCGGCTTGCCGTATTTGTGCTCGCCGATCTGAAAATAGGGCGTGTCGTGCGTGCACTCGATGAAATTGCCGGCCGCGTACATCATGAACAGCCGCAGTCGGCCGCCCTTGATCTGGCCGCCAAGCAGAAATGACAGCTCGAATTTAACATCGGCCGCCTCGAGCGCGGCGGCTTCCATGCGGTGCAGGGCGCGGATCGCACGCCCGAGCCGCTGCGCCGCTTGGAACATCGTGGGCGCATCGATCAGCGCTTCGCGCTCGCCGGTCTCGGGGTTTTCCAGCCCCTCATGGAGCATGCTGAGAACGGACTGGGTGAGCGAGAGGTTACCCCCAGAAGCGACCGCAATGATCCGTTCGCCGGGGACGGCGAACACGTGCAGCTTGCGAAACACCGAGATGTTGTCCAGGCCCGCGTTGGTGCGAGTATCGGCGATCATCACGAGGCCGTCGCGCACGAGAATTCCACAACAATAGGTCATCGATATGCGCAACTCCGAACGCGATTGGCGGGGCATTTTGCGCAGCAATCCGTCAAACGGCAACCGGCGCGATTGGCTTTTTTCGCCGCAGAGGCTCAGCTTTGCGTCTGGCGAAGCGACTGATCGACGCGCACGGTGACCGCAAGCCGTTCGCCTTCGCCGCCGAAGCGCGTGCCGCGCACGGGCGCGGCGCCGAGATAATCGAGACCGACCGCAACGCGCACATGGGCGTCGGTGACGCAAATTTTGTGCGCGGGATCGAAGGCGATCCAACCGAGTTCGGCGACGAACAACTCCACCCACGCGTGGCCCGCCTCCTGCGCGACGACGCCGTCGTTGCGGCGCAAATAACCGCCGATATAGCGCGAGGGGATTCCTCGGCAGCGTGCGGCGGCGATGAAGATATGGGCGAGGTCCTGGCAAACGCCGCGGCGGAGCGCGAAGGCTTCTGCGGCGGTGGTCGCGGCGTGGGTGGGATCGGCGTCGTAAGCCACGTCTTCATGCAAGCGGCGGAGCAGAGAGTGGAGCAGGTCAAGCCGGTCCTTGTCGGCGCTTCCGCCGAGGCTGTGGGCGAATTCCTGGATGGCCGGGTCCGGCTCGGTGAGCGGCGTCTTGCGCAGGTACAGGCTGGGGGGGAAGCGTTCAACCGCGCCCCGGACGATTCCCTGCGTATCCTGGGTCTCGACTTCGCCCGTCACCAAGACGGTCAGCTCGCTCAATGGATTGTCGGTGGTGAAGCTGTGGGTGACGTTGCCGAACGCATCCTCATTTGCGTCGAGCCGGCAGTCCTCGGACACCTCGATCCGCCAGTCGACGACGTGTTGGCCTTCGTGCGAGCGCGGGGTCACGCGCAGCGCTTGGATAACCCGCGTGACCGGCGTGTCGTAGCGATAAATCGTTTCATGAGAGACGAAGATGCGCATCGCGGGCTTGCGTCGAGACCGAAGAGCTCAGACCGGCATCGCTCACATGAGGTACTGCCGAGTGACGGCGGCGCCGAGCTGGTTGTTGTCCGCTATGAACTCTTCGATGAACTCGTGCAAGCCGGTCTGGAAAATCTCCTCCATGCGGCTGTTCTGGAGCCGCGCTCTGATCGCGCGGGCCTGGCGCTGCGCTGGGCCTTGCCGGCCGTAGGCGGTGGCGATCGAATCGCAGTAGCGCACGAGGTTATCGTAGCAGCTCGCGAGCGACCGCGGCATTTGCGAGTTGAGGATGAGGAGGTCGGCGATCAGCCAGGGCTTCAGTCCTTCCCGGTACACCCAGTGATAGGAGGTAAGCGCGGAGACCGAGCGCAGGATCGCGGCCCACTGGTAGTAGTCGAGCGGGCCCCCTATCGGGGCGTCGACCGGAAGCAGCAGGTGATACTTTTTGTCGAGGATGCGGGCGGTGTTGTCCGCGCGCTCGATATTGAGGCCGAGACGGGCGAACCAGAACATGTCGTTGCGTAGCATGGTGCGGAAGGCCGAGCCGTCGAAGCGCAGCGAAATCTCCTGCACCCAGCGCAGAAAGCGCAGGAACTCCTCGCGCGAGCCAGGAGCATTGGCGAAGCGCTTAAGCTCCAGCCAGGCGCCGTTGATGACGTCCCACATCTCGCTGGTGATGGCGGTGCGCACGGCGCGGGCGTTGGTCCGCGCGAGCTCGATGCAATTGCAGATCGAGGATGGGTTCTGCGGTGAGAACGCCAGAAACTCCATCACATTCGCTTCGTTCGCCTCGGGATAGCTGGCGGCGAAGGCCCTGCTGCATCCTGCGGTCGCGACCGCCGATTCCCACTCATTCCTGGAGCCGATATAGGCGATCGGAAGGCTCGTCAGCCGCATCGTCACTTCGAGAATGCGGGCGAGGTACTCGGCGCGCTCGACATAGCGCGAGACCCAATAGAGGTTGTCAGCGGTTCTCGACAGCATCAGCGGTCCAGCACCCAAGTGTCCTTGGTGCCGCCTCCCTGGCTGGAATTGACGACGAGCGAGCCGTTCAGCAGGGCGACCCGCGTGAGCCCGCCCGGAACGATCCGGATCTGATCGCGCCCGGTTAACACGAAAGGACGCAGATCGATGTGCCTGGGCGCGATGCCCTTATCGACGAGGGTGGGGCAGGTCGAGAGCGCCAGCGTCGGCTGAGCGATGTAGTTGCTCGGATTGGCTTCGATGCGGGCGCGGAAGGTCGCGATCTCCGCCTTGGTTGCGGCAGGCCCCACCAGCATGCCATAGCCGCCGGAGCCGTGCACGATCTTCACCACGAGTTCGGGCAGATGGTCGAGCACGTAAGACAGGTGCTCCGGCTCGCGGCAGCGCCAGGTCGGGACGTTGTTGAGGATCGGCTCCTCCGCGAGATAGAACTTCACGATCTCTGGCATGTAGCTGTAGACCGCCTTGTCGTCGGCGACCCCGGTGCCGACCGCATTGGCGAGCGTGACGTGCCCGGCGAGGTAAGCCGACATCAGGCCGGGAACGCCGAGCTCGCTGTCCGGGCGGAAGGCGAGGGGATCGAGGAAGTCGTCGTCGACACGGCGATAGATCACGTCGACCCGCTTCGGTCCTTCGGTCGTGCGCATGTACACGACCCCGTTCTTGACCAGGAGATCGCGGCCCTCGACCAGCTCGATGCCGAGCTTGTCGGCCAGGAACGAGTGCTCGAAATAGGCGGAGTTGTAGATGCCGGGGGTGAGCAGGACGACCGTGGGATCCGACGAGGCCGTCGTAGGCGCCACCGATTTCAGCGTCGCCAGAAGCTCGTCGGGATAGTTTTCCACAGGGGCGACGCGATAGCGCGAGAACAAGTCCGGAAACAGCCGCAGCATGATCTCGCGGTTCTCCAGCATATAGGAGACCCCCGACGGCGCGCGGGCATTGTCTTCGAGCACGTAGAACGTCTTCTCGTCGACGCGCACGATGTCGATGCCGGCGATATGCACATAGATGTTGTGCGGCACCCTCTGGCCATTCATCTCCGGGCGGAACTGCGGGTTCTGGAACACTAGGTCTTCCGGAACGATGCCCGCTTTGAGAATTGCGCGCGGACCATAGATATCGTTCAGATACAGATTGATCGCGCGCACGCGCTGTTCGAGGCCGCGGTGGAGAACGTCCCACTCAGCGGAAGAGATAATGCGGGGAATGACGTCGAAGGGGATGAGCCGCTCGGTCAACTCCGCCTCGCCATAGACCGCGAAGGTGATGCCGATGCGCCGGAACAGCAGTTCGGCTTCCTGGCAACGTTGGCCGAGCAGTTCAGGCGGTTGGCCCTTCAGCCAATCGTCAAGCACCGCATAGGCGGCGCGCACCTCCTCGTCATGGCCGTTCATCTCATCGAAAGCGACCGGCATCACTTCCTCCAAGACCCAGATGCCCCCCTCACGCGGGCTCTGCCGAGAGATTGAAGCTGCAAGCTTCAGGCCAAGTTTTTCCTTAAGGGGAACAAGACGGAAGGGCCGTCGCAGCCTCAGGAGACTGCCCAAGCTTTAGGCTAATCCTGACCAGGAGTGCGGCGCGGGCGCTCGCACCGGCGTGCAATCAGCCCTACTTGAGCCGCTCCGATGGTCGGGCTAGAGAACTCATAGGTATGGAGCCGACCCATGATCGACAAGAACGGGCGCCACCCCGCGGCCCAGCCCGCGCTCTCGGCTTTGTCCACGGCGGAACCCTCGGGCGCGGAGCTTCCGCAGGTCCGATCCGTCCCCCACGTCATCACCGCCGGGTTGCTGGTGATCGGCAATGAAATCCTGTCGGGACGGACCAAGGACAAGAATATCGGGCACATCGCCCGGGTTCTGACGGAAATCGGGATCGATCTGAAAGAGGTGAGAGTGGTCGCCGACGAGGAGCCGGCGATCGTCGCCGCGCTGAACGAGTTGCGGACCCGTTACACCTACGTGTTCACCACCGGGGGAATCGGCCCGACCCATGACGACATCACCGCGGACAGCGTCGCCACGGCGTTTGGCGTGCCGCTCGACTACGACCCGCGCGCGATCGCGCTGCTGCGCGAGCGGCTCGGCGGAGCGGATCTCAACGCGGCGCGCATGCGCATGACTCGCGTTCCGCGCGGCGCCACGCTGGTCACGAATAAAATCTCCGCTGCGCCCGGCTTCTGGATCGACAATGTGATCGTTATGGCCGGCGTGCCGGCGATCATGGAGGCGATGCTCGACGAGGTTATTCCCAAGCTGCGTGTCGGGGCGAAGCTGATTGCCGAGACGGTGCGCGCCGACCTGCGGGAGGGCGATATCGGCAGCGAGCTTGCCGCGATAGCCGCGGCCCATCCCGACGTAATGATCGGCAGCTATCCGTTCATGGACGATCGCGGACCGAACACCAATGTGGTGCTGCGTGCGCGCGATCCGGAAAAACTGGCAGCAGCGAAAGCGGCGGTGGAGAAGACGGTCGCGCACCTACGAGCGGCTCTGGCAGGACATGCAGGCGGTAGCGCGCCGGCTAAGCAAACCTCCGACGGCGCCACGTGAGCAGCGAAACACCGACGATGCCTACCTACGACAAGACCGTTACGGTGTCGTGGGACATGTTCCACCGCGACGCCCGCACGCTCGCAAGCCAACTCGCCGACGAGCGTCCCTTCGCGGCTATCGTTGCGGTGGCGCGCGGCGGTCTCGTGCCGGCGGCGATCGTCGCGCGCGAGCTCGGCATCCGGCTGGTCGAGACGGTGTGCATTACAAGCTATGAACACATGACTCGCGGCGCCGCGAAGCTCCTCAAGAGTGCATCGCGCGAGGTGATAGCGCTTGGCGATAACGAGGGGAGCGCGCTGCTGATCGTCGACGATGTCGTTGACACCGGACAGACGGCACGTGTGGTGCGGGAGTTTCTGCCGCGGGCGCATTTCGCTGCCGTCTACGTCAAGCCCATGGGGCGTCCGTTAGTCGATACATTCGTCACCGAAGTCGCGCAGGACGCCTGGATTTACTTTCCCTGGGACACGGCGCTCGCGTTTCAGCGGCCGATCCGGGGCGACGAGGAATAGGATTTCATCGAGGTCAGTCCGGCGTGAAATCGGATTGCCAGAACACGATTCAATCCTGCACAAGTGAAGGGCATAAGAACGCTTGAGTACCGACGAACAACCGGGACGCGCAAAATTTCACGGTGCCGACTAGCGAACGATGACGGGCAATCGAGGCGACTTGACCGTCTGCAGCGTGTTGGTTGGGCCGGCGTTTCCTCACGCTTGAGGATTAGCGATGCCGAGAAGACTGCCCCTATCCGGCGCCGCGCCCGGAATGTCGATGCGTTGCGGCGCTAGCAGGTCGAGCCGCTGGTTCAGTCCGCGCGCCAGCGTGTGGATATAGAAATACGTGGTGCGGTCGTCGGTGGCGTTCATGACGGGCGATGGCGCAGAGACGATCCGCAGACTGCCGCATTCGCCGATCCAATCGATGTGCCGGTGGCCGTGCATCACCACCGCGCCGGGCGCGATGTGCTGCAAGCGGCGCACGAACCAGCTCCCGTTGATGAGGGCTGTTCCGATCCGCTCCGAGAGGTGCTTTGCCGGCATCGGGTATTCGACCATGTGGTGGTGCAGCCCGACCAGCCAGCACGCGGAAGGAAATTGCGCGCAGGCGATCTCGACGCCGCGCATTTCCACGGCGGACACCAGCCCGAGCGCATTGGTGAAGGAGAAGTGGGTGTCGGCGTTCGAATTCAGGAGGATGATACCAAGGCCGTCCTCGGTCTGCGGCGGGCGAACCATCGGGAAGAGATTGCTCCACAAAGCGGCAAGCGGGCGCGACAGGCGAAATGAACCCTTGTCCGCGAACTCCGCAATCGCAGCACGGTGCGGTCGCAGCACCTCGTCGAGCGTCGGGCCGAGGCGCCGCCTTTTGAGGTCGACGGTGTGCATGCTCGCGCCCTGCACGGCGGCCATGGCGGAAATCATCCGCGCCTCCCGAAGGCGCTTGTTGGGGCTGAGCGGCATATCGAGGCGGGCGGGGTTCGCCCGATCGACGACGTTGATGTCGTGATTGCCCGGCAAGATGAGCAGGCGGGCGGCAAGCTGCGGATAGGGGGCGAGCGCGGTAAAGCACTCGGCCCATTCCGCCGAGCGGCCGGCATCGGTTAGGTCGCCGGTTATGAGCACTGCGTCGAGTGGCTCACGCGCGTGGATAGCGTCCAGACGTTCGAGGACGCTGCGCAGCCTGCCGTTTCCGCAAGGCCCGGAGCGCCCGCTCTCGATGCGAAATCCGTAGTGCTCGCCGACCGTATGGGTGTCCGATAGGTGCGCGATGCGCCATCGTCGCTGCTCACTGGGTGGGTGCGCAGGCGATACGATGAAATCGCGCGGCTGGTCCATGGTGGCGTCGGCCAGGCCCCACGCGAGCGCGGCTACGCCGAAGTAGCCGGCAATAAGCACGAAGCTGTTGGCTACGGCGATCGCGACAACGCGCCAGGGCGAGGCGAGATCTGCGATCGTTCCAACCCACAGGGTCGCGGGCCACACTATTGCGACCAGCCACAGCGCGATAACAAAGATCATTAACCCGGCCACCGCCGCCATTCCGGCGCGCAGGACCGAGCGCATGTCGCTGCTTGCGCTCGCCGGGAGGAGCTTTTCGGCAAGATGACGCAGGAGTTCGCGGACCACGGCGTAAGCGGGCTGAACCGCAAGCGAATTGAGGGACCAGAAACTATTCTCAACAATCCGGAAAAGCCGATGGCCGCCGTACCAACCGATGGCGATCACGGCGAGCGTCAGCAGCAGGGACCCGACGCCGGAAAGCGCATAGGCCGCCTTCTGCGACAGCGTGGCGAACCAGATCGAGAAGGCGAGCGGTGCAAGACCAAGGAGAACGGCCGGCGCGCCGACCATCAGAACCCAGGCGACAACCAGCTTCGGCAGGCTGATCTCAGCCAGCAGGCTCCCGGCGAGCGACAGCATCGATCGCTGCTTGGTGCTCGAAGCGTCGTCCTCGACGTCGCCGCGCCGCGGATCGATGAGGAAGGTCATGCCCAGCTCGACACGAGGTTGCCCCGCACGAACTCGTGCTTAAGCGAGGTGGCGATGCCTGACAATGCTATGAACGTCGATCACTACGCGAAGGGGAAGCGCTGGAATGACGATCCGCCGCGCCACGGCGACGAACTGGGCGTTGCCGAAATAGAGATTGACCTTCAGCTCGTTCACCGGCTGCCGATAATAGGCGGCCGCATGCGGGGCAAACCATTCGCTATTCTTGATCTAGAACAATCTTTGTGAAATCGCGCGGCCTATTCTAAAGCGGTTTAAAGAACAACAGCTTTTCCTTCCACACTGCCCGGCGCGATCCGCGCCGGGCATATTTATTTGGGACGCAAACACCCGTTCTTTCCAAACCCGCGATACCGGCACAAAATTATCGGTTCCAAAACATAAAGCGGCCGAGGTCAACTCTCGGCCGCTCCTGTTCCGCCGTCCGAAACCCGCCTGCAACCCGCGGCACAGTCGCGGTTCGACTGGTTCGGCCCAACGTTATAAATCATAATAAGCGTGTATCCCGATGCTCTTTGACAAAAGTCAACTGCCCGCGGGTTTTGCAGCTCCAATGGCGGCGAACCAGTCTGCGTCCCCAGCGCGCCCCCCTTCGGCGCAAAACTGTTACCCATGTCTCCGGAATAAACCGTCACCCATGTCTCCGGGATGGACAATTCGAAAAACATAGGGAGGAACGCGCGCGATGACTGCAACGGATAACAAGGTCCCACCGCTGATCGACGATGCGACACCGGCGCAGATCGCCGCAATCCTCGGTGCCATGCGCGCCGTTGCCGACACTGGAAGGCCAGCGAGTGACAAGGATCGCCACGCCATCACCAGTGCGCGCCGTTACATGTTTGGCGCCAATGGCTCATTCGATGTCGCTGCGCTGAAGCCCGCCACCCCGGACGACCTGGCATCGGCATTGGCGGGAACAAACCTCGCCGAGAATGCGATCAAGTTCATTACCGTGATGGCGTTCATCGACGGCGAGCTGGACCGCGCCAAGATCGCGAAAGTGCTGCGCTATGCCAGCGCGCTCGGCATGCATCAGCACTATATCGACCAGATTGATGAGGCCGCCAACGGCCATCTCCAGGACGTGCTGGCCGATATGATCCGCTGCAACATGGAAAGCATCACCGGAAAATCGTGGGACGGCGGTGACGTCAATCAGTGGCTGCTGCCCTATACCGGCGATCACGCCAATCCGAGCGAGGCGGCCCGCTTCGAAAGGCTTGCCGACCTTCCGCAAGACACGTTCGGTCGTGCGTTCTACGACCACTTCCGTCGCAATAATTATGGTTTCCCCGGAGATCCGACCGCACTCAACGGCGCGTTCTCGCTGCCGCACAATTCCGTCCACGTGCTGACCGGCTACAACACGACGCCCCGCGGTGAAATTCTGGTGTCGACCTTCACCGCCGCCATGCATCCCTATTTCCCGATGGGCGGGCATGTCCTACCGGTCATCTTTTCCTGGCATCTGATGGTTCAGATCAATGAGATCGCACGCAGCGCCAAGGATGCGCTTGATCCGGATGAGTTCTGGCGCGCCTGGGCCGCGGGCGCGGTGGCGACCATCGATACGTTCGCGCCGAATTACTATTTCTGGAGTCACGTCAAGGAACCGCTGAAGGAGTTTCGCAGCCGTCACGCGATCCTGCCCCAAGGACTTGCCGGCACCGTGACCGCGTGACTGATGCCGCGGAAAAGCGACTTTTAAGCCATATTAAACATATTCTTCACGCGAAGAACGACATCGTCCGAGATTACTTTCACAATTATTTGGATACTGGCAGCATCACCAGTACCATTGGACCGCTAAGTGTTGGCGCGCTCGGAGAGATTCGAACTCCCGACCCCCAAATTCGAAGGCCCTCAGAACATAATCAGGGCATAGTGGCTAGTCGCTCGTTTCGTTGAACTTTGCCGGCAAGCCTTTGACGATGTTAAGAGCGATGGCTGCAACCGGCGCGTCGTGACCGCATTGGGCCGCGCCGGACCTTGTTCGAATTGCATTCGTCGCGCGACATATTCGCGACCAGCATGCAGAAACCCAGCTCACGTTGATAGAAGCGCATCGGCGGAAGAAAATGACCGCGGACCCAGTGCTGCACGTACTCCACGAGTTGACGTTGGTCGCTGAGGAAAAACAACACCGCGCGTAGCAGGGCGCCGTAGTCAGTGTTTCGCTCTCTGATCAGTTGTCGTAGCAAGTGGCCGGTGCATGGCTGCCGAAATGTTGATGCTGATGAGTCGGTCCATAGCTCGCGGAGAGCATCGATTCCACCCTGAACTTGACCGCTCCGGCCGGACTCCTGGGCATTAGGATCGCGCAGTTCCTCTCTGAAGAGGATCACGCATGCCCTCTGAAAAGCCTGCCAATCCTTGGGCTTCGGGATGTCGTGAGCT